>NZ_CP049257.1:1280085-2560170 GCF_011046535.1 Nocardioides anomalus
GCGCTGCCGCACCGACGGCCCGCACCCGCCGCCCGGGGCCGCGTCGGCGCCCGACAGGTCCCCTCGGCGTCCCCGCGCCGCCGGCCCGCACCGCCGGCCCGCACCGCCGGCCCGCACCGCCGGCCCGCACCGCCGGCCCGCACCGCCGGCCCGCACCGCCGGCCCGCACCGCCGGCCCACCAGCGCGCGTCAGCGCAGGACCAGTGCGACCATGCCGGCGCAGCCGGCGGCCCAGAGCACGCTGGTGAAGGTCCCGATGATGAAGCGCTCGGTGGCGGCGCCGCCGCCGTCCTCCTTGCGCAGGTCGGGGAAGCGGCCGACGCCCTTGAGGGCGAGGACGACGGCGACGCCCTCGGGGAAGCCGGCGGCGAGGCCGGCGAAGACGGCGAGTCGCTCGAGGCCGCCGATCCAGGCGCCGCCGCGGAGCACCGCGGCGGCCTGGTCGATGCTCTGGCGGGCGGAGTCCTGGCGGTCGACGATCGTGAAGACGCGGGTGGTGAGGGGGCCGCCGCCGGCGACGGCGAGGGCGCCGCAGAGGGCGACGAGGACGGTGGCGGCCCAGCGGCCGGCGGCCAGGTCGTCGGCGGTGGCGGCGACGACCGCGGCGGCGGCGAGGGCGACGACGGCGAGCGGCGGGCCGACGGCCTCGCCGTTGCGCAGCCAGCCGAGGGCGGCGAAGAGCAGGGCGGCCGCGAGCAGCACGAGCACCAGCTGGGTGGTGTTCTCGGCGCTCACGGGTGGCTCCTCTCTGCACCGACGGCGGGGGGAGAGCCATCCTGCAGCAGCCCACCGACGATCGTCGTGACGAGCTCGCGGGCGCGCAGCCCCTCGAGGATGCCGGCGGCCGCGGCGCGCTGGCTGATCGCCGAGGGCGTGACGCCGAGCCGGGCGGCCACCTCGTCGTAGCGCAACCCGGAGTCGACCAGGTCGGCCACCTCCCACCCGCGTGCCGTACGCCGGGCGAGCAGCGCCGCCCACAGCCACAGCGCGGACTCCAGGTCCCGCGCGGCCGGGCGGTCCCCGGCCACCCGCAGGTGCCAGGGCGCGGACTTGGCCGAGGTCACGGCCTCGCGCGCGTGGAGGTACGCCGCCCCGCGGCCCGCCCGCGTGCTCTCCGGCAGCGGCTCCTCGACCTCGCCGACGCCGATGCCGATGCTCCACCCGCCCCCGCGCAGCAGCCGCTCGAGCACGGGCGCCAGCAGGTCCGGGTCGTCCAGCACGCCCTGGAACTCGTCGCCGGCGGTCCGCTCGAAGGCCCGGAGCACGCCCGCGCCGGCGGGCGTGGTCAGGGTGGCCAGCCCGGCCAGCACCTCGGGCACCCGGTCGCCGGCCCCGGCGCGCGTCGAGCCCCGCTGGTCGACGGTGAGGACCAGGACGCGCACGCGTGGCTCCTCACGCAGCAGGGCAGGTCAAGCCTGGGGACTGCATCCAGACTACATCAGGAAATAGCCTGATGTGAGTCCGGTGAAGATCAAAGACTTCAGCGCTTACCGATGATGCCGACGACGGCGGGCGCCTTCTGCTCCACCACGGAGACCCGGAACCCGGCGGTCTGCAGGGCGGCGGAGGCCTTCTCGACCATCGTCGGGACCTGGTCGGGGCGGGTGGCGTCGAAGAAGAGGTACACCGACCCGCCGGGCAGCACCCGCTCGTGCAGCAGCGCGACCTCGTCCGCACAGTCGCGGACCCAGAACAGGTTGACGTTGAAGGCGAAGACCTTGGTCAACCGCTTCACCGGCACCCGCAGCGTGGCCAGGTCGATCTGGCGGACGGTGAGCCGGCCGGCCTCGACGTACTTCGCGCACCGGCGCCGGGTCCGGTCCACGCCGGACTCGGAGCGGTCGATGGCGAACAGCTTCCCGGTCTCCAGCCGCGAGCAGATCAGCTCCGCGGCGGCACCGGGGCCGCAGCCGATCTCGAGGATGTGGTCGTTCGGCTGGACCTCCATGAAGTCCACGGCCCACCGGATCCGGGCCGGGATCGTCTGCACCGCCATGAGGACCACCCTGCCAGACGTCCCTGCGCAGGTCAGCCGACCTCCCGGTAGGTTCCTGCGCGTGACTGCGGTACGGCGCGTGGGCGTGCTCGGCGCACGCGGCAAGGTCGGCGCCGAGGTCTGTCGCGCGGTCGAGTCCGCGGACGACCTCGAGCTGGTCGCCGCCCTCGACGTCGACGACGCCCTGGAGCAGCTGTCCGAGGCCGGCGCCGACGCGGTCGTCGACTTCACCCACCCGGATGCGGTGATGGGCAACCTCGAGTTCTGCGTGGGCCGCGGCATCCACGCCGTGGTCGGCACCACCGGCTTCGACGACGAGCGCCTGCGCACCCTCGAGGGCTGGCTGACCGACGCGCCCGGCGTGGGCGTGCTCATCGCGCCCAACTTCTCCATCGGCGCGGTGCTGATGATGCGCTTCGCCGCCGCGGCGGCCCCGTACTACGAGTCGGTCGAGATCATCGAGCTGCACCACCCGACCAAGGCCGACGCGCCGTCCGGCACGGCACGCCGCACCGCCGAGCTCGTCGCGGCCGCCCGCCGCGAGGCCGGCAGCGGCCCGGTCCCGGACGCCACGTCGACCGGGCTCGAGGGCGCGCGCGGCGCCGAGGTCGACGGCATCCACGTGCACAGCGTCCGCGCCCGCGGGCTGGTCGCCCACCAGGAGGTCGTCCTCGGCGGCGTGGGGGAGACGCTCACCATCCGCCACGACTCGATGGACCGCGCGTCGTTCACCCCCGGCGTGCTGGCCGGGCTCCGCGCCATCGGCGACCGGCCCGGCCTGACCGTCGGCCTGGAGCACGTCCTCGGCCTCGACTGACCGCACGGAGTTGCAGGTTTGTGCAGTGCAACTTCCTGCGAGCGCCCGCGCCTACCCAGCGGGAGGGGCGCCGGGGCAACGTCGGCGCCACCACTCGCCCGACTCGGGGCGTGCGAGAAGAAGAGGTAGACCATGCACGTTCGTCCCACGCGCGCCGGAGCCGCCGCCACCGCGGCGCTCCTGGCCGCCGGCGTCCTCGGTGCGCAGGCACCCGACGCCTCAGCCCAGGCAGCGCAGGCAGGCCAAGCAGCCCAGGCAGCCCAGCCCGACCAGGGCCGTGTCGTCGCGGGCGCCCTCACCGCGCTGCGCGAGCACGCCACCGACCTGCGGCTGACGCCCGGGCAGTCGTTCCGCTCCACCGACGTGGTCATGGACCGCTCCGGCGGCAGCCACGTGCGCATGGACCGGACCTACCACGGGCTCGAGGTCCTCGGCGGCGACGTCGTCGTGCACCGCGCCGCGGACGGGTCGTACGCCGGCGTGAGCCGCAGCTTCACCGCCCCGCTGCGGATGAGCACCACCCCGGGCCTGGCCGAGAAGGCCGCCCAGGCCCGCGCGCTCGTGCGCACCAAGGCCACCCGCGACATCACCGGCCTGCGGGCCCAGGGCGCCCCGCGCCTGGTCGTGGACGCGGTCGGCCACCGGCCCCGCCTGGCCTGGGCCGTCACCACCGCCGGGAAGCGCACCGACGGCACCCCGAGTCGCCTCACGTCGTACGTCGACGCGCGCAGCGGCAAGGTCCTGCGCCGCGAGGAGGGCATCGAGACCGTCGACGGCTCGGGCCAGAGCCTCTACAGCGGCACCGTGCCGCTCCAGCTCACGCAGTCCGGCTCGACGTACCAGCTCAAGGACACCACCCGCGGCGGCACCTACACGACCGACATGAACAACAAGGCCGACTCGTTCCTGTGCCAGCTGTTCGGCTCGGGCTGCTCGACCGGCACCCAGGTGACCAGCACCTCCACGACGTTCGGCAACGGCACGACCGGCAACCGCGCCTCGGCCGCGGTCGACGCGCAGTACGGCACGAACATGACGTGGGACTACTACAACCAGGTGCACGGCCGCAACGGCATCTTCGGCAACGGCACGGGCTCGTTCAACCGGGTGCACTACGACAAGAACTACGTCAACGCGTTCTGGGACGGCACCAAGATGACCTACGGCGACGGCGACGGGGTCAGCTACGGCCCGCTCGTCTCGCTCGACGTGGCCGGCCACGAGATGTCGCACGGCGTCACCGAGAACACGGCCGGGCTGACCTACTCCGGTGAGTCCGGCGGGCTCAACGAGGCCACCTCCGACATCTTCGGCACGATGGTGGAGTTCTTCGCGAACAACGCCAACGACCCGGGCGACTACCTCATCGGCGAGGAGTTCGACCTCAAGAAGCACGCCGGGCTGCGTCGCATGGACAACCCGATCTCCGACGGCCAGTCCCCGAACTGCTGGAGCAGCGGCACGAAGAACCTCGACGTCCACTACTCCTCGGGCGTCGGCAACCACTTCTTCTACCTGCTGGCCGAGGGCTCGGGCGCCAAGACCATCGGCGGGGTCGCCCACAGCTCGTCGACCTGCAACGGCTCGACGGTCACCGGCATCGGCCGGGACGCCGCGCAGAGGATCTGGTTCCGCGCGCTGACCGTCTACATGACCTCGGGCACGACCTACGCCCAGGCCCGCACGGCCACGCTCAGCGCGGCCCAGGACCTCTACGGCGCCGGCTCGACGCAGTACGCCGCCGTGGCCGCCGCCTGGAGCGCCGTCAGCGTCGGCTGAGCCTCGGCTGACCCCTGCGTCCGTGCCGGACGGAAACGGCACGGACAGGAGCCCGCACCACCTGGTGGTGCGGGCTCCGTCGCGTCAGAGGACCAGGCGCAGGAGCGCGGCGGTCACCGCGGCGCCGAAGACCACGACGAGGAACGGCGCGCGCAGCAGCAGGAGCCCGGCCGCGACGGCCAGCCCCGCCGCCCGCTCGTCGACGACCAGGCGGTGGCCGTCGGAGAAGACCTGGACCGCGACCAGAGCGGACAGCAGCGCGACCGGGATGAGGCCGGCCACGCGACGTACGACGGGTCGCTCCAGCACGCTCGCGGGGACCGACAGCCCGGCGAGCTTGAGCAGGTAGCACCCGGCCGCGCCCGCCAGCACTGCCGCCCAGGTCACGAGCGGCCCCGGACGAGCAGGCCGGCCAGGAGGGCGACGCCGCCCGCGGCCAGGACCGGTACGCCGGCCGGCGCGACCGGCACCACGCCGAGCGCGACGGCCACGGCGAGCAGGGCGACCAGCCGGTGCCCGGTGCTGTGCAGCTGCGGCCACAGCAGGGCCAGGAACGCACCGCCCACCGCGGCGTCCAGGCCGTAGGTGCGCGGGTCGCCGATGGCGTTGCCCGCGACCGCACCGACGAGCGTGAACAGGTTCCAGAGCACGAAGATGCTGCCGCCGGTCACCAGGAAGCCGGTGCGGGCACCCGCGCGGGTCGTGCGGTTGACCGACATCGCGGTCGACTCGTCGATGAGCAGGTGCGCGGCGCCCGCCCTCGCGCGCCCGCGGAAGCCGAGGAGGGGAGCGACCCGCAGCCCGTAGAGCGTGTTGCGGGTCCCGAGCAGCACCGCGGTCGCGGCCGCGGAGAACGCCGTGCCGCCACCGCTCAGCACGCCCACCAGCGCGAACTGCGAGGCGCCGGTGAACATCAGCAGCGACAGCGCGCACGTCTGCAGCACCGAGAGCCCCGCCGCCACCGAGACCGCGCCGAAGGAGACGCCGTAGAGCCCGGTGGCCACGCCGACGCCCAGGCTGTCGCGGACGACCGCGCGGCGGTCCTCGGTCGCGTCCGGGGTGCTCACGCCAGCCGCGTGTGCAGCCGCACCTGCTTCACCGTGGTGGTGCCGCTGCCGTCGAGGTCCAGCTCGCGGTGCGCGGAGTCCGCGGCCCAGCCCGCGCCGGTGAGGAACGCGCGCAGCGCGTCGTCGCCGACGTTGACCCACGTGACCGCGAGCGTGAACCGGTCCGCGGTCATGGTGTCCGCCGCGGCCTGGAGCAGCCGCGAGCCGTGGCCCCGGCGCTGCTCCTCGGGGTCCACGGTCAGCTCGCGCAGCTCGGCGTCGGCCACCGGGTCGCGGTCGGGGTCGCTCGCCGGTCCGGTGATCGCGAAGCCCGTCACCCGGTTGCGCTCCAGGGCGACGAGCACCCGGTTGCGCGCGTCGCCCGGCTTCTGCAGCGACTCGACCCATGCCGCCGCCGCGGCCTGCTCGGCCTCCGGGCCGGACGGGAAGGCCTCGGACGGCACCAGCCCGGCGTACAGCACGGGCCAGGCGCGCAGCTGGACCGCAGCGATCGCGGGGGCGTCGTCGGCCCAGGCCACGCGGACGGAGACGTCGGCACCACTCACGCGGTCCATCCTCGCAGCAGCTCGATTTGAGCGACTGCTCAAGTACGGGTGTAGGGTCTTGAGCAGTCGCTCAAATTGCAGGAGGCGGTCGTGGTGCTGGGTCTGTTCGCGAGGGGTTGTCTGGGCGGCGGGTTGGCGGGGGCGTTCCTGGGACTGCTGCTGGGCCCGTTCGCGATGTGGCAGACGGGCGTGGTGGCCGAGGACGGGATCGGCCCCGCGGTCCTCGGCGGGTTCGCGTACGGCGGCCTGCTGGGCGGGGCGGTGGGGCTGGCCGTCGGCCTGTTCGCCTTCCTGGCCCTCGTCCCGTTCGCCCGCCACCTGCACGGCGCGGCCCAGGCCCGCCTCGCGGGGGCCGCGTCGTCGCTGGTCGGTGCGGTCGCCTTCGCCGCCCTGTCCGGCCTCCCGCTCACCACGACCGCGGCGCTGGCCGGGCTGGCCACGGCGACCGGCCTGGTGCTGGGGCGTGCGGTGGTGCTGGGGGAGGAGCGGTGACCGGGGCCGGACCACTGCTCGTCCTCCTCCGCGGCTGCCTGGTCGCGCCGTTCGCCGGAGGCGTCAGCGGCCTCCTCGTCGCGCTGGTGGTCGGGGTCGGCGGGGCGGGCGGCGACCCGGCGGCGGCGGGCGCCGTCGCCGGCGTGGTCGCGGTCGGCGGCCTGCTCGGCGCGGCCGTCGGGGCCGTGGTCGGAGCGCCGTCGGCCGTCGTGCTCGCGGTGCTCAGCCCGGCCCTGCGCACCACGGCCTCGGCGGTGCTCACCAGCGCCGCGGTGTCGGCCCTGGCCGCCGCGGTCGGCGTACGCCTGGTGTCGGGTGGCTGGGAGGCGTGGCCGTGGCTGGCCCTGCCCTGTGGGATCGTCGGGGCCGTGGTCGGGCGGTGGGTGGTCCTCGGGGGTCGACGGTCCGCATGAGCACCCGCGACAAGCTGCTGCGCGCGACCCAGGAGGCGCTGGTCGCCGACGGGATCGCCGGGCTCTCGGCCCGCACCGTCGCCGCGCGGGCGGGGGTCAACCAGGCGCTGGTCTTCTACCACTTCGGCACCGTCAGCGAGCTGGCCGCCGCCGCGGCCACGGCGCTGTGCGAGGAGAGCGTCGCGCACTACCGCGAGCAGTTCGCCGCGGTCGACTCGCTCACCGCGCTCCTGGCCCTCGGCGAGGTCGTGCACGCCCGCGAGCAGCAGACCGGGAACGTCGCCGTGATGGCCCAGCTCATGGCCGGCGCCCAGCGCGACCCGGTGCTGGCCGCGGCCGGTCGCGCCGCCATGGACCTGTGGCGAGCGGAGGTCGAGAGCGTCGTGCGACGCGTGCTCGCACCGAGCCCGGTGGCCGACGTGGTCGACGCCGACGGGCTGGCCCGCGCGATCAGTGCCGCGTTCATCGGGCTGGAGCTCTACGAGGGCGTGGACCCCGACGGTGCGGCCGCCGCGCTCGCGGCGCTGGAGCGGCTCGGGGTGCTCCTCGAGGCCGTCGACGACCTCGGCCCGGTCGCGCGGCGCGCGGTGCGGGCGCGCCTGCGGCGGGTGCGCCGCTAGGCCGTCGTGACCAACGCGCCCTAGACCGTCTGTCGGGCCGGCCCGCTCTCGCGCGCCAGCACCACGGCGCCGGCGGTGGAGAGCAGGAAGCCCAGCACGACGGGCGGCCACCAGCCGTCCCGGACCCCGTCGCCGAGCAGCGCGACGCCGATCGCCGACGGCACGAAGGTCTGGGTCACGACCAGCGCCGCGGTGGTCGAGGGCACGGCGGCGCGGTGCATGCCCAGGGAGTAGAGCCAGAAGGCCACCACGCTGAGCGAGGGCACGGCCAGGGCGGCGATCACGGTGCTGACCGTGATCGGCGTCCCGACCCCGCGCACGGAGATCGCCGAGCCGGCGTACCCGAGGCCGGCGAGCAGGCCGAGCAGCGGACCGGGCATCCGGCGGGCCGCGGCCGAGGCGGCGGCCAGGGCGGCCACCCCGATCCAGAGCGGCACCACGAAGGCCGTGTCGGTGCGGACGTCGCCCGGCTTGCCCGCCCCCAGCGAGAGCAGCGCGAGCCCGACCGTGACCAGGCCGACCGCGGCCCAGCCGGCGCGGGTGAGGTCGTCCTCCACCCGCCGCGAGACGAGGGCCGTGACCGGCAGGGACATGGCCACGGTGGCCTGGGCGAGGTAGAGCGGCAGCAGCCAGATCGCGGCGGCGTGCAGCACGAAGCCGACGAGGTACGCCGCGACGACGAGCATCGTCCGCCCGTCGCGCACCGAGCGGGCCACGAAGGACCACAGCCCGTCCGGGGTGTCGTCGAAGCCGCGGACCGCCTGGGCCTGGACGACCGCGGCGACGCCGAAGACGGCGGCCGAGAGCAGTCCGAGCGCGACCCCGAGGAGGGTCACCGGTAGTGCTCGGGGAGCTCCTGACCGATCTTCACCTTCGGCTTGGGCAGGCGCATGAACTTCATCTGCATCGCGCGGGTCACCGCGTAGTAGGTCGTGCCCTTGAGCGTCTGGTCCGGGAAGCGCGCGGCCAGCTGGCGCCGCAGCCGGTAGCGCAGCAGCAGCATGTCCAGGACCACCAGCAGGATCGAGCCGAACAGCAGCGCGTTGCCGAACGACGCCAGCCCGGAGTTGCCGGAGTAGCCGAGGATCATGGTCACCACGAGCAGCGGGATGATCAGCTCGATGAAGCTGAACCGGGCGTCCACGAAGTCACGGATGAACCGGCGCACCGGGCCCTTGTCGCGGGGCAGGAGGTACTTCTCCTCGCCGTTGCGCATCCCCTGGCGGACCCGGGCGCTGGACTCGCCCTTGGCGCCGCGCTGGGCGGCCGCCTGCTCGCGGCGGGTGCGCGGAGGCTTGGCCGCGGCCTTGCGGGCCGCCTCGGCCTCCTTGCGCGACGGCGTCGGCCGACCCTTGCCCGTGGGCCTGGTGTCCAGGTCCTCGGGAGGAGTGGCGACTTCTTCTCTGGTGCGACGGAACAACGTGGCCTCGACTGTCAGGGGCGGGCGGTACGACGCAGCCTACCGGCGCCTTGCCGGAGCGCCGTAGGGTGAGGAGCACCTGACGACCTGTGCCACACGCATCGAGAGGGACCCGCACCGCATGAGCCTGATGAGCAGGATCAGCCTGATCTTCCGGTCCAAGGCCAACAAGGCCCTGGACCGTGCCGAGGACCCGCGCGAGACGCTCGACTACAGCTACCAGCGTCAGCTGGACCTGCTGTCCAAGGTGCGCCGGGGCGTCGCCGACGTGGCCACCAGCCGCAAGCGCGTCGAGCTGCAGGTCGCCCAGCTGGAGCAGCAGGGTGCCAAGCTCCAGGACCAGGCCGAGAAGGCCATCGCGATGAACCGCGAGGACCTCGCCCGCGAGGCCCTGACCCGCAAGTCCGGGCTCAACGGCCAGATCAGCGACCTCAAGGCCCAGCACGCCCAGCTCCAGGGCGAGGAGGAGAAGCTGACCCTCGCCCAGCAGCGGCTCCAGGCCAAGGTCGAGGCCTTCCGCACCCGCAAGGAGACCATCAAGGCCACCTACACCGCGGCCGAGGCCCAGACGCGCATCAACGAGGCGATGTCGGGCATCGGCGAGGAGATGGGTGACGTCGGCATGGCCATCCAGCGCGCCGAGGACAAGACCTCGGAGATGCAGGCCCGGGCCGGCGCCATCGACGAGCTCATCGCCTCCGGCGCCCTCGACGACGCCAGCTCGCTCAACCGCGGTGACGACATCACCCGCGAGCTGGAGTCGATGAGCTCGCAGGCGGAGGTCGAGCAGGAGCTGGCCCGCCTCAGGGGCGACAGCCTCCCCGCCGCGCAGCAGCCCGAGGCCATCGAGGCCGCGCCGCAGGGCGACATCCTGGCCGAGCAGCCGCAGCCGGCCACCGAGACCAAGGACGGCCAGCCGTGATCGTGCGGATCCTCGGCGAGGGTCAGTACGACGTCCCGGAGACCGCGCTGGGCCGGCTCAACGAGCTCGACGCCACGCTGGAGTCCGCAGTCGAGGCCGGTGACGACGCGGCGTTCTCCTCGGCGCTGACCGAGCTGCTCGACGGCGTGCGCACGGTGGGTGCCGAGCACCCGGCCGACAGCCTGGACGAGTCCGACCTGATCCTGCCGCCCGCGGACGCGACCATCGACCAGGTCCGCGAGATGCTCAACGACGACGGGCTCATCCCCGGCTGACCTCTCCTCAGCCTCCTCTTGGAGTGACCGGAGAGACTGGCGACATGGCTCGTTCTCGGTTCGTCGGTGACGCCGGGCTCACGGCCCGGATGACCACCGTCATGTTCCTGCTCGGCGCCCTGTTCGTGGCGCTCGTCGTCGGCCTGGCCTACGCGGTCGGTGGCGGTCTCGGCATCCTCATCGGGATCGTCGGCATCGGCGTCGCGGTCTACCAGTGGGCCAACTCCGACAAGGTCGCGATGCGCGCGATGCGCGCCCGCGAGGTCACCCCGGAGCAGGCGCCGGAGCTGCACGGCATGATCGACCGCCTCTGCGCGCTGGCCGACATGCCCAAGCCGCGCGTCGGCGTGGCCGACACCCCGGTGCCCAACGCCTTCGCCACCGGACGCTCACCCGAGCGCGCGGTGGTCTGCGTGACCACCGGCATCCTCGGCATGCTGACCGCCGAGGAGCTCGAGGGCGTCCTGGCCCACGAGCTGTCCCACGTCGCGCACCGCGACGTCCTGGTCATGACCGTGGCCTCGAGCGCCGGCATCGCGGCGGGGATGCTCACCCAGGGCGCGCAGTACGGCGCCTACGGCTTCTTCGGTCGCCGCGACAACAACAACGGCCTGCCCGTCTGGCTGGTGGTCCTCCTGGTCAGTCTCGCGGTGTACGCCGTGAGCTTCGTGCTCCTGAGGCTGCTCTCGCGCTACCGCGAGCTGGCCGCGGACCGGGCCGGCGCCTACCTCACCATGCGCCCCGACGCGCTGGCCTCGGCGCTGACCAAGATCACCGGCGGCATCAACCAGATCCCGCAGCGCGACCTGCGCCAGGTCAGCGCGGCGAGCGCGCTGTGCATCGCCCCGGCGGTCAGCGGCGTCTCGCTCAAGACCCTCAGCTCCACCCACCCCTCGCTCGAGCAGCGGTTGGAGCAGCTGGCCAAGATCCAGGCCGAGCTCAGCCGGCCCAACGGCTGACGCCGTGGGTCTCTGGACCGCGCTGACCGGGCGGAGCCGCCCCAAGCAGGCCGACCTCGACGCGCTGTTCCTCGTCCCGAGCGCCTCCATCACCCTCCAGACCGCGGCCGGGCTGCTGCCCACCGGGTCCGGCTCGGTCTGCTACCGCGCCGCGGCCGGCGCCGGGTTCCACGAGACCCAGGACGACGCGGTGGACCTGCTCGAGCGCAGCGCGGACGCGCCGGCGGTCCAGACCACCCGCGACGAGTTCGGCTTCACCTGGCTCCAGGTCGAGCGGCCCCCGCACGGCTCCCCGGACCCGGCCACGGGGGACTCCGGCGTCGACATGGGGGCGCTCTGCACCGACCTCCACGCGGTCAACACGACGCTCGAGGCGGCCGGCTTCGGTCCCGGGCTGCTCTGCTCCCTCATCCCCTTCTCCGACGGGGCAGGGCGGCGGGTCGGGCTGGTCTACCTCTACAAGAAGGGCACCTTCTACCCCTTCGCTCCCACCGGTCCCAGCAGTCGCGACAACCTCCTGGAGCTGCAGGTCCGCGACACCCTCCAGGGGGAGCTCCCGATCGAGCCCGAGCTCTCGGGGTGGATGGCCCTGTGGGGCGCACCCGGTCTGTGACCTGAGCCGGCCTTCCTGGATCACCGGCATTCCGGATACCCCTGTCCCTATTCTGGGGCGGTGATCGCCGCCGGGATCGACGACCAGCGACGGGTCGCCGCCATCACGGCGTACGACGCTGTCCGGCTGCCGCCGCGCGCCGAGCTCCAGTCGGTGGTCGAGCTGGCCGCCCGGGTGGCCGAGGTGCCCAAGGCGACGGTCAACGTCATCACCGCCACCGAGCAGCACCAGATCGCCGCCGTGGGCTTCGAGCCGGGTGTGTGCCGGCGCGAGGACTCGATGTGCACCGTCACCCTGCGCGAGGCGCGGCCGGTGCGGCTGCGCGACGCCTCCCTCGACCCGCGCTTCGCGCACAACCCGTTCGTCACCGGCGTGATCGCCGACGTCCGCTTCTACGCGTCGTACCCGCTCGTCACGAGCGAGGGCGTCGCCTTCGGCACGCTGTGCGTCTTCGACGAGGAGCCGCGCGAGCTCACCGAGGCCCAGGAGATCGCGCTGCAGACGCTGGCCGCCCGCGTGGTCGACGTCTTCGAGCTGCGGCTGCGCAACCGCGAGCTCGCGCTCAGCATCATGGAGATCCAGGCCGTCCAGGCCGAGCTCGAGCGCTCCAACGAGCGGCTCGCGTCGTTCGCCGGCCAGGTCAGCCACGACCTCAAGACGCCGCTGACCACGCTCTCGCTCTCGCTGTCGCTGATCCGCGAGGACCTGGACTCCGGTCGCGTCGGCGTCGACCACCTCGGCCTGCTCGACCGGGCCATCAAGGGCAGCGAGCGGATGTCGGACCTGATCGACGACGTGCTCGACTACGCCCGGCTCGGCGGCACGCTCAAGGCCACCGAGGTCGACCTGGCCTTCGTCGTCGGCGAGGTGCTCGAAGACCTGTCGGCCGAGCTGACCGACGTGACCGTGCAGATCGACCGGCTGCCCAGCGTCCTCGGCGACCGGGCCCAGCTCCGCGCCGTGCTGCAGAACCTCGTGGCCAACGCCGCGAAGTACCGCGACCCCGGCCGCGCCCCCCCACATCCACATCGGGGCCCGCCACGTCCAGCGCGCCTGGCGCATCGAGATCACCGACAACGGCCGCGGCGTCCCGCCGGCCGACCGCAACCGCGTCTTCGAGCCCCTCGCCCGCGCCGACGAGTCGGTCGAGGGCAGCGGCATCGGGCTGGCCACCTGCCGCCGGATCGTCGGCGCCCACGGCGGCCGGATCGGCATCGACCCGACGTGCACCGAGGGCGCGCGCTTCTGGTTCGAGCTCCCGGACTGACTGTTGCGACCACCCCGAGGGAGGGGCTGACGCAGCTCACGGCGAACTCTCAGCAAACAGGGGAAGGAAACCGGGTCAGAGGTGGTTTGGCCCACGCCCTGAGCGGCTAAAGCAAAGCAACCCCGCTCGTCCCCACCAGCTCCGGAGCCACCCACATGACCGTCCCCGCCGGTACCGACAGCCTCACCCTCCTCAACGACCGCCTCTCGGTGCTGCGCGAGGAGCGCGCCCGGGTCCTCGCCGAGACGACCCTGGAGGCCTCCGGCGACGTCGCCGACCGCGCCACCAACGTCGAGGCCCTCATCCGTCTGCAGAGCCTCGACGAGCGCATCGCCAGCCTCGAGCTCGAGATCGCCGACTCCCGCCGCCGCCCCCACCAGAACGGCGTGGTCGGTCTGGGCGACGTCGTCACCCTCGACCTGGGCGACGGCGACGAGACCTACCTCATCGGCCCCGTCGAGCAGGCCTTCGCCGGCGTCGACACCATCACCCCCGGCAGCCCCCTCGGCCAGGCCATCCTCGGTGCCGAGGTCGGCTCGACGGTCAGCTACGAGCCCCGCCGCGGCGTGACCATGAAGGCCACCATCCGCTCGGCTGGTCAGTCGCTCGCTGCTTGAACTGCAGCGACTCCGTCGCTGTTTGAACTGCAGCGACTCCGTCGCCGCGTGCTCGGCGCGCTCTCATCGAACCGCCTCAGGCACTCCGCTCGCACGCCCAGCGGCACCCACCTCGCACCTGCGGTGCGTCGCTGGGGCCGCCGGACGTGCGAGCGGAGCACCTGAGGCGGTTCGGCGCGCCGAGCGTGGTGGTGAGGTCGGTCCGGCCGGCGTCATCGGAGCGGCGGCTGGCGTCGGTGGGTCCCGGTGGGCTCAGCGGGCGTTGGCGGGGTGGCGTCGGCGCTCGCGTGACTCGTCCTCGGCGACCCAGCGGCGCAGCGTGCTGGGGAAGGTGAGGACGAGGCAGAGCACGATGCCGACGACGGTGCCCAGGGTGTTGTTGACGACGTCGGTGCCGTCGGGCACCCGCCCGGGGATCTCGCGCTGGGCGGTCTCGATCGCCGACGTCAGTGCGATGCCGACGGCGAGGGCCAGCCACCACAGCCGGCTGCCGAAGAGCAGGACGAGGAACAACCCCACCGGCACGAACAGGCCGACGTTCGCCAGCCGCTCGGCGCGGTCGTAGGTCAGCCAGTCCAGCTGCTCGTAGCGCTGCAGCCGCGCCAGCACCCGCAGCACCAGCTCGCTCGACGTCGGCGCCGCGTCGCCCGGCGTGAGCGTGACCCAGCCGACGAAGGCCAGGTAGGCCAGCGTCACCAGGCTCAGGAACGGGTGGCGGTGCAGCACCCGTCCAGTGTGCGAGGTCGCTGGTCGCGGTTACCGGAACGACATGGTGAGCCAGCGGACGGTCGGCGGGTTCTACCTGCTCCACCACTACCCGTGGCTGTTCCTGGCCCTGGTCGTGGTGGTGGTCGCCGTGCTCTACCTGCAGCGCAAGCGGTGAGCCGGGGCGTCAGTCCTTGTGCGTCTTGCCGGGCAGCGCGAGCATCCGGTCCAGCGCGACCTTGGCCCACTTCTCGGTCTCGGCGTCGACCTCGATCTGGTTGACCACGACGCCGTCGACCAGCGACTCCATGGCCCACACGAAGTGGGGCAGGTCGATGCGGTTCATCGTCGAGCAGTAGCAGACGGTCTTGTCGAGGAACACGATGCGCTTGTCCGGGTGCTCGGAGGCCAGCCGCTTGACCAGGTTCAGCTCGGTGCCGACGGCCCAGGCCGAGCCGGCGGGCGCGGCCTCGATGGTCTGGATGATGAACTCGGTGGAGCCGACCAGGTCGGCCGCGAGCACGACCTCGTGGGTGCACTCGGGGTGCACGATGACCTGGACGCCGGGGACGTCGGCGCGCAGCTGGGGGATGGTCTCCGCGGAGAAGCGCCCGTGCACCGAGCAGTGGCCCTTCCAGAGGATCATCCTGGCGCCGGCCAGCTCCTCGGGCGTGAGGCCCCCGCCGGGACGGTGCGGGTCCCAGACCACGCAGTCCTCCAGCGACATCCCCATCTTGAGCACGGCGGTGTTGCGGCCCAGGTGCTGGTCGGGCAGGAACAGCACCTTCGAGCCCTGCGCGAAGGCCCACTCCAGCGCGGTCTCGGCGTTCGACGAGGTGCACACCGCGCCGCCGTGCTTGCCGCAGAACGCCTTGATGTCGGCCGAGGAGTTCATGTACGTCACGGGCACGACCTCGTCGGCCAGGCCGGCGGCCTCGAGCGCGGCCCAGGTGTCCTCGACCTGCCGCAGCCGGGCCATGTCGGCCATCGAGCAGCCGGCGGCCAGGTCGGGGAGGACGACCTTCTGGGAGTCCGCGGTGAGGATGTCGGCGGACTCGGCCATGAAGTGCACGCCGCAGAAGACGATGTACTCCGCGTCGGGGCGGGCCGCGGCCTCGCGGGCCAGCTTGAAGGAGTCGCCGGTGACGTCGGCGAACTGGATGACCTCGTCGCGCTGGTAGTGGTGGCCGAGCACGAAGACCCGCGACCCCAGCGCCTCCTTGGCGGCCAGCGCGCGGGCGACCAGCGACGGGTCCGACGGCGACGGCAGGTCGCCAGGACACTCGACGCCCCGCTCGGAGCCGAGGTCCACGCCCCGACCGAGCGGGAGGAGCGGCAGGTCGACGACTGTGGTCATGGCGCCATCCTAGGGAGCGTCAGAGCAGGGCTCCGTGGTGAACGTACGGTGCGGGCGGTTTCATCCCGCGCAGCCCGAGGAACCCGTCCTGCTTCAAGGTCAACCGCGCGGCGAAGCCCACGTCGAGGACCCACTGGTTGGCGCCGGTGACGTGCCCGATCGTGGTCTCGGCCGGCCCGTCGGCCAGCGCCGCCCACAGCAGCCGGGTAGCGGTCCGCCGGTCCGAGGCGGCCAGCAGCGCCACCCGGCCCCGCTCGTCGACGTAGGCGTAGCCCGACCCGCTCCGGGTGTCGGAGACCAGCAGCCGCCAGGCGCCCAGCATCAGCGGGTGGTCCACCCCGTGGCCGGCGCCGCGCGCGGCCCGGTCCAGGGAGTCCATCAGGTCGACGTCGGCGGCCGTGCCCTCCCGCACCCGGTCGACGACCGGGATCGCGGACCGCTCGACGCGACCGGTCAGGTACATCTGCGGGTGCAGCGCGAACCCCGCCTGGTGGTAGACGCGGACCGCGGCCGCGTCCGTGGACGCCGACAGCATGGCCCGGCTGCACGCGCGGCCGTGGTGCATGGCCGCGGCCAGCAGCTGCCGGCCGATGCCCTGGCCCTGACGCCCCGGCAGCACGGCGTACGTCGCCAGGCACCAGACCACCTCGCGCCGCAACGACGTGGCCATCCCGACCATGCCGGTCTCGTCCTCGGCCACCCAGCAGCCCTCCGGGTCGTGCCGGACGAGGTGGAGCGTGCGCTCGATCCACACCGCGCGGTGTGCGTCGGTCCGCCGGGCCGCCTCGGGCTCGTCGACGCGGCGCTGGCGGGTGTCGAGGGCGAAGAAGCCCTCGTCGCTGACCCGCTCGGCCTCGGGCACGTCCTCGGGCCGCATCGGCCGGATCGTCACCACGCCCCGCACCCTAGGCAGTAGGACAGGATGCACGCATGCGAGTTCTGGTCGCCCCCGACAAGTTCGCCGGCACGCTGTCGGCGGTGGAGGCGGCCGAGGCCGTCGCCGCCGGCTGGCGCGGCGCCCGGCCGGACGACGAGCTCGACCTGGCCCCGATGTCCGACGGCGGGCCCGGCTTCGTGGACGTGCTCCACGAGGCCCTCGGCGGCGAGCTGCTGGCGGTCACCGTCCGCGGACCGCACGGCGCCCCGACACCGGCGACCGTGCTCCTCGCCGACGCCACGGCGTACGTCGAGAGCGCCCAGGCCTGCGGCCTGCACCTGACGGAGAAGAAGGGTCCCGAGGAGGCGACGTCGTACGGCGTGGGCGAGCTCGTCGCCGCGGCCGTCGACGCCGGCGCCGCCACCGTCGTGCTGGGCCTCGGCGGCAGCGGGACCACCGACGGCGGCGCCGGGATGCTGGCCGCGCTGGGCGCCACGGCGGACGTGCCGCTCGACGCCGGCGCGGCCGGGCTCGCCGGCGTCGGCACCGTCGACGTCGCGGCGGCCCGCGCGCGGGTGGCCGGCGTACGCCTGGTCGCGGCCTCCGACGTGGACAACCCGCTGACCGGGCTCTTCGGTGCGGCCAAGACCTTCGGCCCGCAGAAGGGCATCCCCGACGAGCGGCTGCCCGCCGTCGACGGCCTGCTCGAGGAGTACGCCGCGACGCTGGACCGGCGCGTGGCCCTGGAGAAGGGCGCCGGGGCCGCCGGCGGCCTGGGCTACGCCGCGCTGGTGCTCGGCGCCACCCGTGAGCCGGGCATCGGCCTGGTCGTCGAGGCCGTCGGGCTGGCCGAGCGGGCCCGGCGGGCCGATCTGGTCATCACCGGCGAGGGCGCCTTCGACTTCTCCAGCCGGGCCGGCAAGGTCCCGCACGGCGTCGCGGGCGTGGCCGAGCAGGCGCTGCGCCCGTGCGTCGTGCTGGCCGGTGCCGTCCTGGTCGGGTCGCGGGAGATGCGCGCGCTCGGCATCGAGTCGGCGTACTCCCTGGTCGACCTGGTGGGGGAGCAGCGCGCGTTCGCCGAGCCCGCCGCCGCGCTGGCCGAGCTGGCCGCCCGGACGGCGCGGACCTGGTCCCGGTGAGCACCCTGACCACCGGGCACCCGGCGGCCTTGGGAATACCCGCGGGTGTGGGACACTTGGGGTCAGGCAGAAGCACCACCCTGCGCCGAGACCTGGGAGCGATCACCACATGACCGAGCAGCTCAACACCGAGCTCACCACCGAGCGCCGCACCGACAGCATCAACCTCAGCCCGGTGGCGGCCGGCAAGGTCAAGAGCCTCCTCGAGCAGGAGGGCCGCGACGACCTCGCGCTGCGCATCTCCGTCCAGCCCGGCGGCTGCTCGGGTCTGCGCTACCAGCTGTTCTTCGACGAGCGCAGCCTCGACGGCGACGTCGTCACCGACTTCGACGGCGTGGCCGTGGTCGTCGACCGGATGAGCGTGCCCTACCTCAACGGCGCGATGATCGACTTCGTGGACACCATCGAGAAGCAGGGGTTCACCATCGACAACCCCAACGCCACCGGCTCCTGCGCCTGCGGCGACAGCTTCCACTGAGCTCAGACACACACGAAGGCCCCCGCCAGTGGCGGGGGCCTTCGTCGTCGTCCGGGTGCGGCTAGCCGTAGATCGCGTCGGCCAGCCGGCGGGCGGCCTCACTGACCTCGATCTCCGGCTTGGGGAGGTCGGTCGGGTACGTCGCGTAGAGGTCCAGACCCTCGGGCCGGCTCGCGGGCGAGGGGGAGCTTCGCGCCGACGACGGCGGCGTCCGCGTGCATGGTCTGCGGGCTGTCGAGGTCGTGGTAGGCGGTCATGTCCACGACGCTAGGGGCTACCGCCGGGTAGCCCTACCGCTACGCGCCGGTAGGAATTTCACCCCTCTGCCGCGACGACTTAGGCTGTCGCAACGTGCCTGAACCCAGCGGAACGCTGCTCATCGCCGGCTCCATCGCCACCGACCACCTGATGAGCTTCGGCGGGAAGTTCGAGGACTCGCTCGTCGTCGAGCAGCTCCACAAGCTCTCGGTGTCCTTCCTGGTCGACGACCTCGAGATCCGTCGCGGCGGCGTGGCCGCCAACATGTGCTTCGGCCTGGGCCGGCTCGGGCTGCGCCCGGTGCTCGTCGGCTGCGCCGGCGACGACTTCGCCGACTACCGCTCCTGGCTCGAGCGCCACGGCGTGGACTGCGACCACGTGCGCATCTCCGAGGCCAAGCACACCGCGCGGTTCGTGTGCACCACCGACACCACCGGCGCCCAGTTCGCGTCGTTCTACCCCGGCGCGATGAGCGAGGCCCGGCTGGTCGAGCTGGCCCCCATCGTGGCCACGGTCGGGGCGCCGTCCTACGTGCTCATCGGCGCCGACGACCCCGACGGGATGCTGCGCCACACCGAGGAGTGCCGCCAGCGTGGCTACGCCTTCATCGCCGACCCCAGCCAGCAGCTGGCCTTCGGGTCCGGCGAGCTGATCCGGGACCTGATCCACGGTGCGGCGTACCTGTTCTCCAACGAGTACGAGTCGCACATGATCGAGCAGAAGACCGGCTGGTCCGCTGCCGAGGTCCTCGAGCGCGTCGGCACCCAGGTCACCACGCTGGGCAAGGACGGCGTCCGCGTCACCGACCGCCACGGGCTCCTCGTCGAGCGGCCCGCCGCGGCGGGCGTCAAGGCCGTCGAGCCGACCGGCGTCGGCGACGCCTTCCGCTCCGGGTTCCTGGCCGCGCTCGCCTGGGGGCTCAGCACCGAGCACGCGTGCGAGGTCGGCTGCGTGCTCGCGGCGTACGTCGTGGAGACCGTCGGCCCCCAGGACTACTCCTTCACCACCGAGGAGTTCCTGGGCCGGCTGAGCGAGTCCTACGGCGGCGGGTCCGCCGAGGCCGTGCGCCCGCACCTCGGCGCGCTGGTCGGCTGACGGGTCAGCCGACCCGCCGGACCAGGTAGCGCGGCACGCCGTCGGCGGCCGGCTCCTGCCCGACGTACTCCTGGCCGCGCAGGCGGCACCACGCCGGCACGTCGTACGCCGCGGCCGCGTCGGTCGCGGCCACCGCGACGAGCCCGCCCACCTCGACCTCGCCGATGCGCCGGCCGAGCTCGATGACCGGCCGGGGGCAGAGCATGCCCCGGCAGTCCAGCTCGAGGTCGGCGGTCACCGGCCCGCTCACAGGCCGGCCTCGGCCCGGATGTCGGCCACCACCTCGGGCAGGGCGGCCAGCAGCCGGTCCACGTCGTCGGCGGTCGCCTCGCGGGTGAGCGAGACGCGGACGTTGCCGTGGGTGAGCGCGCCCATCGCGGCCAGCACGTGGCTCGGCTCGAGCGTGGAGGCCGTGCACGCCGAGCCGCTGGCCACCGCGAAGCCGCGCCGGTTGAGCGCGTCCACCAGGGCCTCGCCGTCGACGTAGAGGAACGAGAACGTCACCAGGTGGGGGAGTCGGTCGACCGGGTCGCCCACGACCTCGGTGTCGGGGATCGCGGAGACCCCGACCCGCAGCCGGTCGACCAGCGCGTGCTGGCGGGCGCCCACCTCCTCGCGCTCAGCCACGACCGCCTGCAGCGCGGCCGCGGCGGCCAGGGCGGCCGGGACGTTCTCGAAGCCGGCCACCCGCTCGTCGACCCGGTCGTCGACCGGGAACGGGGTGCGCCACGGCACGCCCTTGCGGACCAGCAGCACCCCGACCCCGGCCGGCCCGCCCCACTTGTGGGCCGAGCCGGCGGCCACCGACCACCCCTCGCGCAAGGGCACGCGACCCATCGAGGCGCAGGCGTCGCGGAAGACCAGGCCCTCGCCCACGGCCGGCTGCACGGTGCCGACCTCGTGGTTGGCGTCTTGGAGCGCGAGCACGTCGTACGGTCCGAGGTCGGAGGGGTCGACCCGGCCCTGGGCGTCGACCGGCAGGGACCGCACGGTCAGGTCGGGCCGCCAGGCCAGGGCGTGCAGGACCGCCGAGTGCTCGACGGCGCTGTGGGCCACCGTGGCGCCCTGAGGGGCCAGTCCGAGCAGGCCGCGGTGCACCGCGTCGGTCCCGGAGGAGGTGAAGGAGACCTCGTCGCGGCGTGCGCCGAGCGCCTGCGCGACCACCTCGCGCGCGTTGTCCAGCAGCAGCCGGGCGTTGCGGGCGGGGGAGTGCAGCCGCCGCGGGTCGGCGTACCCGTGGTCGAGGGCGGCCAGCAGCACCTCGCGCGCCGCCGGGTGGAGCGGTTCGGACGAGGCGGTGTCGAGGTAGAGCTCGGCGGCCACGAGTCGAAAGTACAGACCCGGGCTACCCCCACCCACCGGCTCTCTCAGCACTCCCTTGGGCTATCGTCAGCAGTGTCCGAGGAGTGCCTCGGACGGGACCGGAAGTCGTGTCGAGAGGGGCTTGTCCGTGGGTCGTCAGCGCCTGTGGCGGTGGGGCGTTCCGCTCGCCGGTGGGCTGCTCCTGCTGAGCGGCTGTGCCGACGACAGCGAGGCGGGGCGGCTGGCCATGCCAGAGCCGGCCTCGGCCCAGGGTCAGCACACGCTGGACCTGTGGCAGGGTGCCTGGATCGCGGCCTGGATCACCGGCATCGTGGTCTGGGGCCTCATCTTCTACGTCGTGATCCGCTTCCGGCGGCGCAACGACAACGAGATCCCCGTGCAGACGCGCTACAACCTGCCGCTGGAGATCTTCTACACGATCGCGCCGGTCGTCATGGTCATCGTGTTCTTCAGCCACACGGTGCGCACCCAGAACGCCGTGCTCGAGGACGAGCCGAGCAACCCGCCGGACAACATCGTCGAGGTGACCGGCCAGCAGTGGTCGTGGACCTTCAACTACGGCCTCGGTGACGTCGACCAGAAGGCCGACGACGACCGGTTCGACGACGACTTCCCCTACCAGTCCTACGTCCACGACGGCGGCACCGGCTCCTACATCCCGGACCTCTACCTGCCCGTCGACGAGACGACTCGCTTCAATCTGCGCAGCCCCGACGTCATCCACGACTTCGGCGTGCCGGCCTTCTTGATGAAGATGGACGTCGTCCCCGGCCGGGTCAACCACTACGTCATTACCCCCACCCGCGAGGGCACCTTCACCGGCAAGTGCTACGAGCTCTGCGGCACCTACCACTCGCGGATGCTCTTCACCGTCCACGTGGTCAGCCGCGAGGAGTACGACCAGCACCTCCAGGACCTGGAGGACGCCGGTCTGACCTCCGAGAAGCCGCTCATCGGTGGTGAGGAGGCCTACACGCAGGCGGGCCTGGAGTCCGAGGGAGAATCCGAGTGACCGCCACCGCTTCGCACCCGACCACCGTCGCGGCCCCGCGCCGCCAGCTCGGCCAGACCGTGGTCCGGGTCCTGACCACCACCGACCACAAGCTGATCGGCAAGCTCTACCTCGGCACGTCGTTCGCCTGGTTCATGATCGGCGGCGCGATGGCCATGCTGATCCGCTCCGAGCTGGCCTACCCCGGACAGCAGGTCGTGAACGACGAGCTCTACAACCAGCTCTTCACCATGCACGGCACGATCATGCTGCTGCTGTTCGCGACGCCGCTGTTCTTCGGCTTCGGCAACGTGATCATGCCGCTGCAGATCGGCTCGCCCGACGTGGCGTTCCCGCGGCTGAACATGTTCAGCTACTGGCTGTTCCTCTTCGGCGGCCTCATCGCCGCCTCCGGCTTCCTGACCCCGACCGGCGCGGCCGACTTCGGCTGGTTCGCCTACACGCCGCTGTCCGACGCGGTGCGCAGCCCGGGGGTCGGCGGTGACCTGTGGATCATGGGTCTGTGGATGGCCGGTCTCGGCACCATCCTCGGCGCGGTCAACTTCATCACCACGATCATCTGCATGCGCGCGCCCGGCATGACGATGTTCCGGATGCCGATCTTCGTGTGGAACACGCTCATCACCAGCCTGCTGGTGCTCATCGCGTTCCCGGTCCTGGCCGGCGCGCTGCTCTCGCTCGAGGCCGACCGGCAGCTCGGCGCCCACGTCTTCGACGCCGCCCACGGCGGCGCGATCTTGTGGCAGCACCTGTTCTGGTTCTTCGGCCACCCGGAGGTCTACATCATCGCGCTGCCGTTCTTCGGCATCGTGACCGAGATCCTCCCGGTCTTCAGTCGCAAGCCGATCTTCGGCTACATCGGCCTGGTCGGCGCCACGCTCGGCATCGCGATCCTCTCCGTCGCGGTGTGGGCGCACCACATGTTCGTGACCGGCGCGGTCGACCTGCCGTTCTTCTCCGGCATGACGTTCCTGATCGCCGTACCGACGGGCGTGAAGTTCTTCAACTGGATCGGGACGATGTGGGGGGAAGTCTGTCCTTCGACACCCCGATGCTGTGGTCGGTCGGCTTCCTGACGACGTTCCTCTTCGGTGGTCTGACCGGCATCATCCTGGCCAGCCCGCCGCTGGACTTCCACGTCTCGGACTCCTACTTCGTGGTCGCGCACTTCCACTACGTCGTGTTCGGCACGGTGGTGTTCGCGATGTTCGCGGGCTTCTACTTCTGGTGGCCCAAGATGACCGGCCGGATGCTCGACGAGCGCCTGGGCAAGGTGCACTTCTGGCTGCTGTTCGTCGGCTTCCACACCACGTTCCTGGTCCAGCACTGGCTGGGCGTCGAGGGCATGCCGCGGCGCTACGCCGACTACCTGCCCAGCGACGGGTTCACCACGCTCAACCAGGTGTCGACCATCGGTGCGTTCCTGCTGGGCGCCTCGACGCTGCCGTTCCTCTACAACGTCTACATCTCCTCCAAGGGCCCGCTCGTGGAGGTCGACGACCCGTGGGGCTGGGGCCGCTCGCTGGAGTGGGCGACCTCGTGCCCGCCGCCGCGGCACAACTTCGTGACGATCCCGCGGATCCGCTCGGAGTCGCCGGCCTTCGACCTGCACCACCCGGAGATCGCGGCGATGGAGCTCGAGGACAACCCGGCCGCGGCCAACGGCGGCGCGGCGGACGCGCCGAGCATGGAGGGTCGCGAGGAGGTCATCGCCGAGCGCATGGAGGGCCAGAAGCGGCCCAACACGGGCGCAGGTGACCGCGCCACCACCGACGACATCGACGAGGACGGGGACCGCCGGTGAAGGCCGAGGCCTGGATCTTCGCCGCCTGCACGATCTTCCTCGTGCTGGTCACGCCGGCGTACTGGCTGATCACCGACGGCAGCGAGCACGGCGGCGACTGGACCGGCACCTCCGCGCTGGTCATGACCACCCTGCTGACCCTCATGGTCACCGTCTACCTCGGCTTCCACGCCAAGAAGATGGATGCGCGCCCCGAGGACCGCAAGGACGCCGAGATCTCCGACGGCGCCGGGGAGCTGGGCTTCTTCCCGCCGTACTCCTGGTGGCCGCTGTGGACCGCCCTCACCCTGGGCACCTGCGTGGCCGGTGTCGCCGCCGGTGCGTGGTGGCTGTTCATCATCGGCGGCGTGCTCGGCGCCATCGCGCTGTGCGGCTGGATCTACGAGTACTACCGGGGTGTCCACGCTCACTGAGATCGCCCCAGATCTCCGCGCCGCCGACGGCAACTCCGGGGCGCGCCACGCCGTCTGAAGAAGCATGCGTGGTTTCGTGGGTTCTCATCAGGCGCCCGTAGAATCGGGAGGTCTGGACCGTCCGGTCCGGGCACCTTCTCGGAGCTCCTGGGAGTCGAGCATGTCCGCACCCCGCCGCCGTCTGCGCGGGCTGGTGGCGCTGTCCGCCCTGCTGCTCGGCGCCTCGGTCCTGACCGCCTGCGACAACGGCGACGACCTCCCCGGCAAGTCCTCGGCCGACGACACCGCCCGCCCCGCCGCGGGCGATGACGGCTCCGGCGACAGCGCCGACTCCGGTGACTCGGGTGACTCCGGCGATGACGCCCCGGCCGCGACCATGAGCACCAACGTCAAGAAGAAGGCCGGCGTCCCGGTCTCCACGCTCCTCGAGGTCAGCGCCCACGACGGCCGCCTCTCCACCGTCGACGTCACCGGGTCCGGTGACGTGGGCGCCCTCACCGGCTCCATCACCGGCGATGGCGCCACCTGGACCGCCGGCGACCGGCTCGAGCCCGGCACGACGTACACCGTCAAGGCCACGCTCTCCGGCGCGGACGGTGAGCAGGCCACCCGGCGCCAGAAGTTCACCACCCAGGACCTCACGCTCGACCAGCAGACCTACGCCTCCGTCGCGCCGCTGCCCGGCGAGACCGTCGGCGTCGGCATGCCCGTCATCGTCACCTTCGACGTCCCGGTCACCGACCGCGCGTCGATGGAGAAGCAGATGCACGTGACCACCAGCCCCGAGCAGAAGGGGACCTGGCACTGGATGAGCGACACGGTCGTGCACTACCGCCCCAAGAGCTACTGGCAGGCCGGCACCACCGTCGACGTCAACCTCGACGTCAACGGCATCGACGCCGGCAACGGCATCTACGGCCAGGAGGACCGCGCGGTCCAGTTCAAGGTCGGGGCGGCCAACATCTACAAGGTCGACATGAATACCGATCAGATGAAGGTCACCAGCAACGGCACGCTGCTGCGCACCATCCCCATCACCACGGGCCAGCAGCCGGAGTACACCACCCGCTCCGGCACCAAGGTCATCATGGAGAAGTTCGACTCCAAGGACATGAACTCCGAGACCGTCGGCATCACCGGCGCCGACGCCTACAACATCGAGGGCGTCCAGTGGGCCATGCGCCTGACCAACAGCGGTGAGTTCATCCATGCCGCCCCGTGGTCCGTCGGCTCCCAGGGCCACGCCAACGTCAGCCACGGCTGCACCGGCATGAGCACCGACAACGCCGACTGGCTCTACCACATGTCCCAGCGCGGCGACGTCGTCCAGTACACCGGCACCACCCGGACCATCGAGCCCGGCAACGGCTACGACGACTGGAACTACTCCTGGGCCAACTACAAGCAGGGCTCCGCCCTGTCCTGAGGCCTCGCAGGCTCGGCCGTCGGGCCAGCCGCTCCACCCTGCCTGCAGCCAGCCCAGGACCAGTCCCAGCCGTCGCACCCGTCGCCGGGTGCCGGTCTTGTCGGCCTCAGGCGCGCTCCAGCACTCGCCGGGCCCGGGTGACGACCTCACCGAGCACCCGCTCTGCGGCGCCGACGTCGTCGGCGTCGAGGCCGTCCCAGATGCTGCGGGTGTCGGTCGCGAGCGCCGCCTGGGTGCGGTGCAGCAACCGAGCGCCCTGGTCGGTCAGGCGGTCCTCGCGCAGCAACCCTCGCTCGACGAGACCCGCGACGAGCTCGGCCGCGTCCTCGAAGTGGGCGCGGTCCGCCACCTCGGGTGCGAGCCCGGTGGGCAGGCGTTCCCCCGACAGCTGGTCGGCGACGCGCAGCGTCACCCACTGCGGCTCGGTGAGGTCGACGTCGGCCAGGTGGCGGCGCAACACCGCGCCGAGCGACTTCTCGGTCTCGCCGATGAGCTGTGGTCCGAAGGGGGTGGTCATGTGGCGGCTCCTCTGTTCGTTGGTGCGGCCACCGATAGCCACGAATCGTTGGCTGCGCCAACAACTTCTAGGATCGCTCCATGACCACGTTGCGGCGCGTCGCGGGGCAGCCCACCTGGCTGGTGAGCCGGACCCACGCCCGGGCCCAACGCCTGCTGGGGGAGGCGTTCGGCGCCGAGGGCTTCCGCGGCTACCATTTCCGGGTGCTGGCCGCGCTGGACGAGCACGGACCCCGCAGTCAGGCCGACCTGGGCCGGCTGACCGGCATCGACCGGAGCGACATCGTGGCGACGGTCAACGACCTGGTCGCGCGGGGGCTGGCCACCCGCGAGCCCGACCGGACCGACCGCCGGCGCAACGTCGTGACCACCACGCCCGACGGCGTCGGCCGTCTCGAGCGCCTCGACGCCGCGCTCCACGGCGTGCAGGACGACCTGCTGGCCCCACTGACGCCCGACGAGCGGGCGACGTTCGTGCGGTTGCTCGAGAAGCTGGTGTCCGACGACGTGCCGCCGGGGGAGGGCTCAGGAGGGGTCGCGGTCCGGTGAGGGCGCAGCCCCCTCGGGCTGGAGGTCGTCGCCGGGGGCCTCGTGGGGCGTGCTCCGGGGCACCTGCAGGGTGAACGTCGTGCGTCCCGCGGTCGAGAGCGACAGCGTCCCGCCGTGCAGTCTAGCGTTCTCGTAGGCCAGGGACAGCCCCAGGCCGCTGTGCGCGCCCTGCGAGGTCCGGGCCTCGTCGGCACGGACGAAGCGGTCGAAGACGGTCGGCGCCAGCTCGGCGGGCACGCCGGCCCCGTCGTCGGCGACGCTCAGGGTGACGGCGCCGGGGTCGCGGCCGTCGATGACGACGTCCACGGGTGGTCGGCCGTGCTGGAGGGCGTTGCTCAGCAGGTTGCGCAGCACGGTGTGCAGGCGCCGCGCGTCGACCTCCGCGGAGGTGTCGCCGAGCCGGGCGATCCGGATGTCCTCGCCGGGAGCGACGGTGTGCGCGGCGTCGGCGGCGAGGACCGCGAGGTCGATGTGCTCACGCTCGATGCTGGTCTGGCCGGCGTCGAAGCGCGACATCTCCAGCAGGTCGTCGACCAGGCGGACGAGGCGGCGGGTCTGGCCACGCACGAGGTCGACGGAGCGTCGTCGCGCCTCCTGATCGGGGCTCTCGAGGCCCTCGTCGGCGGCGATCATGGCGGCCAGGGGGGTGCGGAGCTCGTGGGAGACGTCCGCGACGAACCGCTGCTGCAGGGTCTGGGACTCGTGCAGGTCGCGCAGGGTGTCGGACAGCTGCGCGGCCATGGCGTTGAAGGAGTCGCCCAGGTCGGCCAGCTCGGTCCGGCCGCCCGTGGGCAGGCGTACGTCGAGGTCGCCGGCGCCGAATCGTCGTGCGGCGCTCGCCGTCCGCCGCAGGGGCCGGGTGATCGCGAGCGCGACCACGAGACCGAGCCCGAGGGACAGGACGAAGCCGCCGATGCCGATCCACACGATGGCGTGGTGGAGCTTGCCGGGGTTGTACATGCTCACCCGGAACGCCGCGACCGCCATCGTCACCGAGACGCACGCGACGGTGAAGACGAACAGGCCGGTGATCCTGATCGTCAGCCGGTCGCGCCACCGCCTCACGGGAGCTCCAGCCGGTACCCCACGCCACGGACCGTCTGGATGAGCGTCGGCTTGGACGGGTTCGGCTCGACCTTGGCGCGCAGGCGCTGCACGCAGGCGTCGACCAAGCGGGTGTCGCCCACGAAGCCGTACTCCCAGACCCGCTCGAGCAGCACGCGTCGCGAGCGGGCCTGCCCGGCGTGGTGCAGCAGCTCCAGCAGCAACCGCAGCTCGGTCGGGGTCAGGAGCACCGGCTCGCCGTCGCGGTGCACGCGCATGGCCGCCTCGTCGACGGTCAGGTCGCCGAGCTGGGTCAGGGTCCGGGTGGGCTCGGTGGCCGAGCGGCGCAGGACGGCCTTGATGCGGGCGTCGAGCACGCGCGGCTCAACCGGCTTGGCGACGTAGTCGTCGGCCCCGCACTCGAGGCCGACGACGATGTCGATCGGGTCGCTGCGCGCGGTCAGCAGGACGAGCGGCAGGGGGCGGGTGGCGCTCACCCGGCGGCACAGCTCGAAGCCGTCCATGCCGGGGAGCATGACGTCGACGATCGCCAGGTCGGTCGGCGTCCCGTCGTCCAGCATGGCCAGACCGGGCTCGGCGGACGGGGCGGTGCGGACGGTGTGCCCGAGCTGGGTCAGCGCGAGCTGCAGGGCCTCGGCGACCGCGTCGTCATCCTCGATGATGAGCAGGCGCGGCATCGAACTCCTCCCGGGGCGGCATCGCGTCGATGTCCCGACCCTGCCACGGCGCCGTGCGCACCGGGTCGCGGGGGTGTCGCAGGAACGTCACGACTTGTCGACAGGACCCGGCTCGCCGCGCCCGGCCACCGTGACACGACCGTGGCGGCACGACGACGCGACGGCGACGAGCCGCGGTCAGGGTTCCCGGTGTGCGCAGTGCTCAGGCCCTCGCGGCCGCCCGCTCGGCCCCCTCGCCCGCCCCCTCGTCGTACGCCGGCGCGGGCCGTCGACCACGCCCGCGGCCCGCACCCCTCACGGTCGTCCTGGTCCTCGCGATCGGACTCACCGTCGCCTACGCGCTCACCCGCGCCAACACGGGCGACATGGCCGTCTACCGCGCGGGCGGTCAGGCGGTGCTGCACGGCGGGGACCTCTACGACCTGCGCGTCGGCGACTTCGGGTTCACCTACCCGCCCGTGGCGGCCGCGCTCTTCGCCACGGTGGCGTGGCTCCCGCTCCCGGCGATGTTCGCGGTGCTCACCGCGGCCTCCTGCGCCGCGCTGTACGTCGTCCTGCGCCGGTCCGCACCGGACGTCGGCCAGCGTCTCGGGGCCGCCGTGGGGCTGGCGGCCCTCGCCGCGACGCACCCGGTCGTCAACACGCTGTCCTGGGGTCAGGTCAACCTGCTGCTCGCCGCCCTCGTCCTGCACGACCTGCTCGTGCGCCGCAGCGGGGTGGGGGTGGGTCTGGCCGCCGCGGTCAAGCTCACGCCGGCGGTCTTCGTCGTCTACCTGGTCCTCTGCGGTCGCCGTCGCGAGGCCAGGACGGCGACCGCCACCTTCCTGGCCGCCTCCACCCTCGGCGCGGTCGTGTCGCCCGCGGCGTCGTGGCGGTACTGGACGCACGACGTGCTCGCGGCCCCGGGCGTCGGCGGGTTCGACCACGTGGGAAACCAGGCCCTGCGGGGTCTGGCCGAACGAGCGCTGGGCACCGGCGCCGGCACCGCCCTGTGGCTCCTGGTGGCGGTCCCGGCCCTGGTCGGCGGCCTCCTGCTCGCCCGGCGGACTGCTCGCGCGGGGGACGAGGTCCTCGCCGCGGGCATCGCCGGGCTCACCGCCTGCCTGGTCTCCCCGGTGGCCTGGATCCACCACTGGGTCTGGTGCGTCCCCTTCCTCGCCCGGGTGCCGGTCCCCGTCCGGCTGGCCCTCGGGGCCGGGTTCGTGCTGCCGCTCACCCTGGGGCCGGTCGTCGGCGCCGGCTACCCCGTCCTCGTGCTCGCGGCCCTCGTCGGGCACCGGGCCTGGCTGCCGCGGATGGCCGGGAGCGCGCCGCGGTGAGGGCCGGCAGGCCCCTCCACGACCGGGTCTGGCGCGCGACGGCCGGCGCTGCCGCGGCCGCGCTGGTCGTGGACGCCGTGGCCGAGTCACCCTGGCCACCGCTCGCGGCGCTCGTGGTCAGCACCGCGGGCTGGGCCGGCCTGCTCTTCGTCTCGGCCCCCGCGCGTACGCCGCTGGCCCGCCGGCAGTACGCGCGCGGCGCGCTCCGCACCGCCGGACTCGTGCTGGTGACCGTCGGGGTCGGTCACCACCTCGGCGCCGGGCTGGCCGTCCTCGCCGTCCTGGGCGCGTGCTCACCCGCGGCGGTCCGCTGGATGGCCGGGGTGCCGTCGGCGAACCGGACCGGGGGACCGCGCATCACACCTGACGACACGAGGCCGAGGGGAGCGCATGATGAGGCACATGTTGGGACGGTGGCGCCGGACGGCGCTGGCGGTGGGTGCCGCTGCGGCACTGGTGACCACGAGCGGTGCGGCGTACGGTGCGCCCGCAGCCGGGCCGCGAGCCGCGGTGGCCGCCGCCGAGCCCGGCAGCGCCGGGATGCTCGCCTACACGTTCGGGGTCGGGAGCCGCGGCCAGACGCGGATCGCGACCGTGTGGACCGACGGGTCGCACCGTCAGGTCATCACGAAGCGGGGCAACGCCTACGGGCCGGTGTGGTCGCCGGACGGGAGCACGCTGGCCTACAGCACGCTGCGCGGGGTCGGGTTGATGACGGCGACCGGCGGCGGCCAGCACCTCGTGGTGCCGGGCGGCCGGTCGCCCTCGTGGGCGCCGGACGGCCGGCGGCTGGCCTTCGCGTGCGACGAGGGCCTGTGTGTCGTCGACCTGGTGACGGGACAGCGGACGGTCGTCGTGCCGACCACCGCGGACTGGCCGGCGGTGGACTCCTCGACCTGGTCGCCGGACGGCTCGTCGCTGGCGTTCACGCGCATCAGCGCCGATGGCGACGACTACACGAGCGACACCCAGCTCTGGACGGTGCACGCGGACGGCAGCGGGCTGGCCGCCGTGCCGGGGACCTCGCCGGAGGGGATCGACCCGTTGTGGTCGCCGGACGGGACGTGGCTGATGTACACCGAGCACTACGGCGGTCGGGGCGGCGAGTACAGCGGCGACGTGTTCCTCGTCCACCCCGACGGCACCGCGCGCACGCCGGTGCTGACCCTGGACGGGTCCGACGCCGGGTCGTCCTGGTCGCCCGACGGCAGCCGGGTGGTCGTCTCGAGCGTCGCCGACCTCTACCCGACCATGGACGGCATCTGGACCCTGCGCCCCGACGGCACCGACCGCCAGCTCGTGGTCCGTGAGGGCTGGGGCGCGCAGTGGCGCCCCGCCTTCACGGCCCCGCTCCCGGGCACCACCGCGGCCCGCGCGGCCTCCGGCCCCCGGCTGGCGTACGTCGCGATGACCGACACCGGCTTCGACCTCTTCACCGCCCGACCGGACGGTGCGGACGTCCGCCGCCTCACCACCCGCGGTCGGATCACCTCGCCCGCGTGGTCGCCGGACCACCGGATGATCGCCTTCGTCGCCCGGAACCGCCGCGGCGCCCACGCGCTCTGGACCATCCGCGCCGACGGCAGTGGCGCGAAGAGGCGCACCGACGTCGGCTTCCAGCCGCCCCAGCTCGCCTGGGCCCCCGGCGGGGGAGTGCTGGCGTACGGCGACGGGCCGCGCCTGTGCACATACACCCTGGCCAGCCGCACGCGCGAGTGCCGGCGCATCTCCGACAACGACGTGGACACCGTGTCCCACCCCTCGTTCGCGCCCAGCGGCCGCCGGCTGGTCTTCAGCCTCACCGACAACACCGACGTGAGCCGGCTCGTGGTCACCGGCACCCACGGGGGACCGGTCCGCCGGCTGACCCAGGGGAAGGGCGGCTCCGCCCTCGACCCCTCCTGGTCGCCGCGCGGCGACCGGATCGCCTTCACGCTCGCCGCCGGAGGCCAGTTCGACCGGCGCCGCCAGACCGCGGTCCTGACCATCCGGCCCGACGGCACCCACCCGACCACGCTCTTCGCGACCCCCGGCCTCGACGACGCCCCCGCCTGGTCGCCGGACGGCCGCCGCGTGGTCGTCCGCAGCGACGGTCCACCGGCGGCCGACGGCACCGCCCAACCGGGCGTGTGGGTGGTCGACGCCTCCGGTCGCCACGAGTGGCTGGCCGTGCCCGGGCGGGGTGTCGCCTACGCGGACTGGTGAGCTCGGACGGCTGGACTCGCCTGCGCGCCGGACGAGCGGGAACGGTGGTCGGGTAGCGTCCCGGCATGCGTCGACTGGCCCTCGTGGCGGTGACCCTGCTCGCGTGCGTCTCGGGGGCTCCGGCGGCCGACGCCGAGACCGTCGACCAGCCCCAGGACGTCGGGAACGAGGTCTTCCCCGGACACGACCTGGTGAACGTGCGGTACACCAACCGGACCGGTTCCCTCTCGGTCGTGGCTCGGACGGGCCGGCTGCACACGAGCGACCAGCTGGGGGTCGACCTCGTGGCCCGCGGCTCCCGGGACTTCGACTTCTTCGTGTCGGTGAAGTTCTCGCACGGTGAGCCGGTGGCCGTCGTCTATCCGTGGACCCCGACGGGTCTGGACTTCGGGCACCCCACCTGCACCGCTCGGGCTCGCTACGACATGAGGCGTGACGCGATCCGGGTGCGCGCACAGGACCCGTGCTTCCCAGGCGCCGACTTGTCGTCGGTCCGCCTGAGCACCGACCTGGGCGTCCGCGGCAAGAACAACGCCAGCGACCTGACCGCGAGCGTGCGCGTCCGCCGCGACTAGCGGCCCACTGTCCGTCGCGCCCGAGCAGCGCCGAGGGAGACGCGGAGGACCCGACGCACGGCGCCGCGGATCGGCCGATGAACGGCGGCGAGTGAGCCCCACCAACGCACTGAGGCCCGGTCCCAACGGGACCGGGCCTCAGGGTGGTGCGCTTCGTCAGTCGTCGACGGTCATCGGACGAGCCGCGGCGCCGTGCGTCGGGTCCTCCGTGTGGCCCTCGGCGGGGTGGCCCTCCATGGGGGCCTGGAGCTCGTGCTCGTGCTCGGCGTGGTGGTGCGCCTCCTCGAGCTCGTGGGCGGTGGGCTTCTGCACGTTGTCGGCGTACATCAGCTTGCGCAGCCGGTGGCGTACGCCGGCCAGGCGGCCGGCGAGGCCGGACTGCTTCTCCACGCCGTTGGCGTCGGGGCCGTCGGCCTCGAGCTCGCCCATGACGTCCGGGTCCCGGTCCCTCGCCGCGAGGACGTAGGCCCGGTCGGCCGGGAGCGGCAGGTGCCGCTCGGAGTAGCCGCCCTCGGGGGAGCGCATGATGATGCCGGTCTCGTAGCCGTGGAGGAGGGTCTCCTCGTCCTTGCGCTGCAGGGAGATGCACCAGCGTCGGGTGATGATGAACGCGATCACCGGGCCGATGAACACGGCGGCCCTCATGAAGTAGGTGATCTGGTTGATCGACAGGTGCAGCTTGATGGCGATGATGTCGTTGCCACCGGCAGCCCAGAACAGGCCGTACATCGTCATGAGCGCGACCATGGTCGCGGTGCGCGTCGGAGCGTCCCGCGGCCGCTGGAGCAGGTGGTGGTCGCGCTTGTCGCCGGTGATCCAGGCCTCGATGAACGGCAGCATCAGCAGGATCGTGAACATCAGCAGCGGCAGCACGATGATCGGCAGGAACACGTTGAGCGCCCAGGTGTGGTGCCAGATGTGGAGCTCGATGTTCGGCATGATCCGCAGCGCGCCGTCGGGCCAGCCCATGTACCAGTCGGGCTGGGAGCCGGCCGTCACCTTCGACGGGTCGTAGGGCCCGTACTTCCACACCGGGTTGATGCTCAGCAGACCACCCATGAGCGCGGCGGTGCCGAAGACGATGAAGAAGAACCCGCCGGCCTTGGCGGCGTACACCGGGAGCATCGGGTAGCCGACGACGTTCTCCTCGGTGCGGCCGGGGCCGGGCCACTGGGTGTGCTTGTGGTACACGAGCAGCAGCATGTGGGCGCTGATGAGGGCGAGCAGGATGCCCGGGATCAGCAGGATGTGGATGGCGTACAGCCGCGGGATGATGTGCTCACCCGGGAACTCGCCGCCGAACAGGAAGAACGACATGTAGGTGCCGACGATCGGCTGGGACTTGACGAAGCCGTCGGCGGCCCGGATGCCGGTGCCCGACAGCAGGTCGTCGGGGAGCGAGTAGCCGGTGAAGCCCTCGAGGGTGCCCAGCAGCAGGATGATCGCGCCGATGGCCCAGTTGAGCTCACGCGGCTTGCGGTGCGCACCGGTGAAGAACACGCGCAGCAGGTGCACCATCATCGCGCCGATGAACAGCATCGCCGCCCAGTGGTGGATCTGGCGCATGAGCAGGCCGCCGCGCACGTCGAAGCTCAGCTCGAGCGCGGAGGCGTAGGCCCGCGACATCTCGATGCCGCGCAGTTGGGCGTAGGAGCCCTCGTAGTGGGTCTCGCTCATGCTCGGGTCGAACCAGAGCGTCAGGAAGACACCGCTGAGCAGCAGCGTCACGAAGCTCCACAGCGCGATCTCGCCGAGCATGAACGACCAGTGGTCGGGGAAGACCTTGCGCAGGTTCTTCTTGGCGAGCGTGGCGAGTCCCAGCCGGTCGTCGGCCCAGGTGGCGGCCGCTCCGACCTTGCTGGGCTTGCTGGCGGTGGCCGCGGTCGAGTTCGTCGTGGCGACCTTGCTGGTGTCGATGCTCATGAGGTTCTCATCTCAATTGCTCGTGTCACGGGGTCGTGTCACTTGCTGGTGCTCTGTTGGGAGTTGCGCTCCCAGTAGCTGGGACCGACCGGCTCCTTGAAGTCGCTCTGGGCCACGAGGTATCCCTCGTCGTCCACCGCGAGCGGCAGCTGGGGGAGCGGACGGGCCGCGGGACCGAAGACCACCTTCGCCGCGTCGGCCAGGTCGAACGTCGACTGGTGGCACGGGCAGAGCAGGTGGTGGGTCTTGCGCTCGTTGAGCGAGATCGGGCACCCGACGTGGGTGCAGATCTTGGAGTAGCAGAGGATGCCGTCCACGGCCCAGTCCTCGCGGCCGGGGGCGGGCTTGTTCTCGTCGGGCTCCATGCGGATCAGCACCACGGCGCCCTTGGACTTGGCGATCTGCAGGTCGACGCCCTCGAGGACGGGCTCGCCCTCGTCGTCGACCTGGAAGATGGTCTCGGGCTCGGCGTTGAACAGGTCGCCGATCTCCATGTCGCCCGGGCGGATCGGCGTGCCGACCACGTCACGCACGACGCGGACGCCGGTGTCCCACACGGTGTGCTCGAGGCCGGCGCCGGGGTAGTCGGCGTCGTCCTCGACCTGGCCCGGGGTGGGGCCGAGGTCGCGCAGCAGGACGACGACCGGCGCGAGGAGCACGCCGACGGCGCCGAGCAGCGAGTTGCGCACCAGCGGACGGCGGCCGATGCCGGACTCCTCGGCGCCCAGGGCGAGCACCCGCAGGGTCTCGTCGCGGTCCTCGTCGGAGGAGCGGGAGGGGTGGCGCATCTCGACGATCTCGTGGTCGCCCATGAGCTTGCGGGCCCACTGGATCATCCCGACGCCGATCAGCAGCAGCGCCAGGCCCAGGCAGGTGCCCAGGGCGACGTTGGAGGCGCCGAGACCGAAGATGGTGTCGACGTCGCTGCCGCCGTTGATGTTGAAGACGAAGTAGGAGACGACGAACAGCACCGCGAAGACGGCCGACAGCCCGAACAGGGCGGCGACCTGCCGCTCGGCGCGGCGCTCGGCCTGCGGGTCGACGTCGGTGGGCCGCCAGGTGTGCTCGGGCAGGCCCGGGTTGGCCAGGGGCTCGTCGTGCGCCGGGGTGTTCGCGCTGACGCGCTGGTCGGGCAGGTTCGAGGAGTCGTCGTGGTCGCTCATGCGGCGGCGCTCTCCTTCTTCTTGGTCGTGCGGGCGGTGTGCGCCGCGATCCAGACGGCGAAGCCCACCAGGCCGCCGATCCCGACGACCCAGGCGAACAGGCCCTCGCTCACGGGGCCGAGGCCACCGAGGCTGAAGCCGCCGTACTCGGGCTGCTCACGCAGGGAGTAGAGGTAGGCGATGACGTCGCGCTTCTCGTCCGGCGAGAGGTTGCCGTTGGAGAAGGTGTCCATCTGGCCGGGGCCGGTCAGCAGCGCCTCGTAGATGTGGCGGGCCGTGGTGTTGCTCAGGTTGGGCGCGTAGCCGCCGCGCGGCATGGCGCCGCCCTTGCCGGCGAAGTTGTGGCAGGCGGTGCAGTTGGTCAGGAAGATCTGGCCGCCGCGGGTGACGGCCTCCTCGCGCTCCTCCGGCGAAAGGCCGGCGAGGCTGTAGTCCTCGGGGTTCGGCACGGCCGGGCCCGGGGCCAGACTCGCGACGTACGCCGCGAGGGCGTCGATCTCGTCCTCGCTGTAGGCCTGCGGCTTGGTGGGGTTCTGCGCGCCCGGCTGGACCATGGGCATCCGGCCGGTGCCGACCTGGAAGTCGACCGCGGCGGCGCCGACGCCGGCCAGCGAGGGGCCGAGCTGGTTGCCGTCCTGGGTCAGCACGCCCTCGCCGTTCTGGCCGTGGCAGAACGAGCAGCCGACCAGGAAGAGCTTGCGGCCCTGCTCGACCAGCTCCTGGTCGCTCTGGGCGGAGTCGGCCGAGGACGACGGGGCGAACGCGGCGTACAGGGAGCCGGTCAGCACCAGGCCGAGCAGCATCAGGAGCAGCCCCGCGACGGGGCGGCGACGGTGGCGGGAGAGGCGACCGGCGGAGCGGTTCAGGAAGCGCACAGGAGTCCTCACAGGGCCCGGGTCACTTGATGACGTAGATCGTGGCGAACAGCCCGATCCACACCACGTCGACGAAGTGCCAGTAGTAGGAGACGACGATCGCGCTGACCGCCTGCTCGTGGGTGAAGCGCTTGGCGACGTAGGTCCGCCCGAGCACCAGCAGGAACGCGATGAGGCCACCGGTCACGTGCAGGCCGTGGAAGCCGGTGGTCAGGTAGAACATCGAGCCGTAGGCCGAGGCCGAGATCGTGGTGTGCTCCTGGACCAGCGAGGTGTACTCCGTGACCTGGCCCGCGATGAAGATCGCGCCCATCACGTAGGTCAGCAGGAACCACTCGCGCAGGCCCCAGCCGCGCACGTTGAACAGCGAGCCCGCCCGGCCGACCTGGCCGCGCTCGGCCGCGAACACGCCGAGCTGGCAAGTCACCGACGACAGCACCAGGATCGTGGTGTTGACCGAGGCGAACGGGACGTTGAGCTTCTCGGTGTTCTGGGCCCACAGCTCCGGGCTCACCGAGCGGATCGTGAAGTACGACGCGAAGAGCGCGGCGAAGAACATCAGCTCACTGGAGAGCCAGATGATCGTCCCCACGGAGACCATGCTCGGACGGTCGTGTTGCCCGTGCAGCCGCGAGGCCGGGATGGTCGTTGCTGTCGCCACCTGGCCATTATGTCTCGGCAGTTTCTCAGGGTCAGCCCCGGGTGGCGTGTCGGATCCCACCCAGTTTCCTGCAACCGGCCGTGCCTACTATCCGAAGGTGTCACCATTCGGTGCTGAACGCCTCCTGACGGGCTGGGAGCTCGCTCCCGTGCCGCTCGTGGCGACCGTCTGGGCGGCCGGGCTGTACCTCCTCGGGGTCCGTGCGCTGCACCGCCGCGGGGACTCCTGGCCGGTCGGCCGGACCGTCATGTTCGTCGGCGTCGGGATGGGCGCCTTCTTCGTCGCCACCTCGTCCGGGCTCGCGGCGTACGACACCACGCTGCTGAGCGTCCACATGGTCCAGCACATGGTGCTCTCGATGCTGGTCCCGCTGGCGCTGGCCCTCGGTGCCCCGGTCACCCTCGCGCTGCGCACCCTGCCCGCCCGGCCCCGGCGCTGGCTGCTGACCGTCCTGCACTCGCGGGTCGCGACGGTGCTGTCCTTCCCGCCGCTGACCCTGCTGCTGTACGTCGTCTCGCCCTGGGCGCTGTACTTCTCCGGCTGGTACGACGCCACGCTCAGCCACGTCTGGCTGCACGAGCTGATGCACGTGCACCTCGTGGTCGTCGGCTCGCTGTTCTTCTGGCCGATCGTGGGCATCGACCCGGTCCCGGGGCGCGTCGGCTACCCGGTCCGGATGCTGCTGGTCGTGCTCACGCTGCCGTTCCACGCCTTCCTCGGCGTGACCATCATGGGCCAGGACACGCTGCTCGGCGGGGAGCACTACCTCGCCCTGCGCGACCAGCCCGGCTACGGCTGGCTCCCCGACGCCATATCCGACCAGCACCTGGCCGGCGGGCTGCTGTGGTCCTCCGGCGACCTGGTCGGGCTGCTGCTGTTCGGGGTGCTGTTCACGCAGTGGGTGCGCTCCTCGTTCAAGGAGGCGGCCCGCGAGGACCGCCGGCTCGACCTGCTCGAGGCCCGCGCCCGTGCGGAGGCGGCCCGGTCCGACGGGTAGCATCACGGCTCGTGGCCGACAAGAACCTCCGGGTGCTCGTCTTCTCCGACGACCTCAACACCCGCCAGCAGGTCATCCTCGCGCTGGGCCGTCGGGTGCACCCCGACCTGCCGGAGCTGGAGTACGTCGAGGTCGCGACCGAGCCGGTCGTCATCCAGAACATGGACTCGGGCCACATCGACCTGGCCATCCTCGACGGCGAGGCCGTCCCCGCGGGTGGCATGGGCATCGCCAAGCAGCTCAAGGACGAGATCTACCAGTGCCCGCCGGTCGTCGTGCTGACCGGCCGGCCCCAGGACGCCTGGCTGGCCACCTGGTCCCGGGCCGACGCGGCGGTGCCGCACCCGATCGACCCGATCCAGCTGGCCGAGGCGGTGACGGGGCTGCTGCGGTCCCGGGTCCCCGCCACCAGCTGACCCTGCGCCCGGCCGTGTCCACCTGGCCGGAGGTGCTCGGCGCGCTCGTTGCCCGCACCGACCTCACCACCGACCAGGCCACCTGGGCGATGGGGGAGATCCTCTCCGGGGAGGCGACACCCGCGCAGATCGCCGGCTTCGCGGTCGCGCTGCGGGCCAAGGGCGAGACGGTCGCTGAGCTGACCGGGCTCGTGGAGGCGATGTATTCCCGGGCGACCCCGATCGACGTACCCGGCCGGTTGCTCGACGTGGTCGGGACCGGCGGCGACCGCTCGATGTCGGTCAACATCTCGACCATGGCGGCGATCGTGGCCGCCGGCGCCGGCGCCCGGGTGGTCAAGCACGGCAACCGCTCCGCCTCGTCGCAGTCCGGCTCGGCCGACGTCCTCGAGGCGCTCGGCATCCGCCTGGACCTGCCGCCCGAGCGGGTCGCCGCCCTGGCCGACGAGGCCGGCATCACCTTCCTCTTCGCCGCCGCCTTCAACCCGGCGATGCGCCACACCGCCGTCCCGCGCCGCGAGCTGGGCGTCGGCACGACCTTCAACTTCCTCGGTCCGCTGGCCAACCCCACCCGGCCCCAGGCCAACGCCGTCGGCTGCGCCGACCCCCGGATGGCGCCGGTGATGGCCGGCGTCTTCGCCGCCCGCGGGGTCGACGCCTGGGTGTTCCGCGGCGACGACGGCCTCGACGAGCTCACCACCACGAGTACCAGCTCGGTCTGGGTCGTGCGCGGGGGAGAGGTCTCCACCGCCACCGTCGACCCCGCCACGCACGGGCTCGCGCCCGCCACCACCGACGACCTGCGCGGCGGCGACGCGACCCACAATGCCGCCGTCGTGCGCCGGCTCCTCGACGGCGAGGCCGGCCCGGTCCGCGACGCCGTGCTGCTGAACGCCGGCGCCGCGCTGGCGGTGTACGACGCCACCGGCGAGCCCGTGGCCGCCGCCCTCGACGCCGGCATCGCCCGCGCCCGGTCGGCGATCGACACGGGCGCGGCCCGCGCCGCGCTAGAGCGCTGGGTCGAGGCCAGCAGCCGCTAGCCGTTCCAGCCGTCGGGCGCGTGCAGCAGCTGCAGGTCGTCGCCCTCCTCGAGCACGTCCCAGTCCTCGACGACGCGCAGGCTGTAGGCCAGCGGTGAGCCCGGCGGCAGCACGGCGTACTCCGCGCCGGTGTCGTGCAGCAGCTGGACCCAGCCGCCGCGGACCTGCTCGATGTCGGCGTTGCGCTCCAGCTCGTCGTCGGTGAACGTGTCGCCGTAGCCGTGGATGACCACGTCCAGCTGCGGGAAGCGCCACATCAGGTAGCCGCCGAACCCCGCGTCGTCGACCACCTTCGTGCCCGCCGGCAGCCCGCCCAGCGCACCGTCGAGCCACGGCGCCGTGGCCCGCGGCTCGTCCGCCGTGTGCGGGACCGCCACGGCCAGCGCGACCAGCGCCGCGGCGTACCCGGCCCGGAGGAGGAGCCGCTCAGGTCGGCGTACGACGGGACGCGCGCCGAGCAGCGGCTGCACCGCGATCGCGGCCAGGGGAGCGGCGAGGCACGCGGCGACCGGCACCGTGCGCAGCGAGTAGACCGCGCACGCCGCCGCCAGCCCCAGCAGCCCGATGTCGAACCACGGCACCCGCCCCCGCCGCAGCCGGGGCACCACCGCCGCCGCGAGCAGGAGCAGCAGCACCAGGGCGTACCCGCGGTGGTAGTCCGGCGGCCCCCACTCGTAGAAGTACCGCGATCGCGACGTCACCTGCAGGACCGCCGGGAACAACCCCGGTCCCACCGGCGTGAGCAGCGCCGCCAGCGCCGAGGCCACCGGCACCGCCGCCATCCGCACCAGGGTCCGCCGCGGGTGCGCCCGGTCCAGCGCCAGCCCCGCCACCGCCACGGACCCCACGACGATCCCGATCGGCCACATCCCGTGGCACGTCGTCCAGACGTAGGTGACCGGCACCAGCACCCACGGCACCCGTCCGCGGTCGCGGGCCCGGAGCCACAGCGCGGTGGTGACCACGACCAGCACGTAGCTGATCACCTGCGGCCGCATCGACAGGCCCGGCGTGCACGCCACCAGGGTCAGGGCCACGAGCACCGCCGCGACCAGCGGCTCGGCGTACCGGCGGCAGGACCAGTAGAGGACCAGCGCCAGGGTCAGGAACTGCAACCCCGACAGCCACGCCACCCCCGGCAGCCCGAACCACTCCTCGGTCCGGGCCATCACCACCTGCGGCAGCCACTGCGTCGGCACCCAGTCCGCGGTGGCGAGCGTGCTCACCGACCCCGGGTGCCGGATCGACCACGCGCCGGTCAGGAACTCGTGGCCGAAGCGGAGGTGGAAGTAGGTGTCGAGGTTGTCCAGCGGCCCGGCGCTGCGGACGAGCAGGACGCCGACGACGACGGCCAGGACGAGCGCGGAGAGGCTGCCACGGACCGTGGTCGCGGTCCGCGGCACCCCCTCGGCGGAGTCGGGACCTGGGTCAGGACACCGTGTAGGAGAAGGTCGCGGCCGCCAGCGGGTTGCCGGCCACATCGGTGATGCCGTCCTTGATCTTGAGCTGGTAGACGGCGCCCTTCTTCAGGCGCCCCTTGTGGGAGATCTTGGCCTTGGTGCCGCTCTTGTCCAGCTTCACCTTGAACTTCACCTTCCCACCCTTGCCCTTGCCCTTGAGCTGGATGGTCTTGGCCGAGACCCCCTGGACCTTCTCGCTGAAGGTCAGGGTGATCGCCGCCTTCACCTTGAGCCCGCCGTCCGGCTTGCGCTTGGTGATCGTCGGGACGGTCGCGTCCACGCTGAAGGCGCGCCAGTCGCTGGTGCCCATGACGTGGTCGGAGGAGTCCAGGGCACTGACTCGCCACTGGTAGCTGCCGGTGGCCAGCTGGCCGGTGGGCGCCCACGCGCTTGCGCGGGTGGTGACCACCTCGCCGTTGGTCGACCCAGCGGCCCGACGCTCCCACCGGTACGACGCCGCTCCGGTCACCGCGGTCCACGTGAAGAGCGAGTCGCGGACCGGGAGGCGGACGCCGGCCGCGGGGGACACCAGGGCTGGCATCCCCGGCTGCACCTGGAACTGGCCCCAGGCGCTCCACGGGCCGTTGTTGCCTGCGCTGTCGACCCGACGGACGCGCCACACGTACGACGTCCCGCTCGGCAGCTCCTGGAAGTCCGCCCACGCGGTCTGCTGGACACCGCCCTGCGAGAGCACCAGGTTGCTCGGCGACGCGGCCGTGTCGCCGTTCTGGTAGACCTCGAGGGTGTAGGAGCTCGCGTAGTTGCTCGCGCTCCACTGGAACGGCTGGGTGGCTGGGCTCGGGCCGCTGGGCCCGAGCAGCTGCGGCGCAGGCGAGGCCTTGGTGAAGGTCGACGCCGTGCTGGGCAGGGTGAGCAGGTTCCCCGAGCCGTCGACGACCTGCACCCGCCAGTAGAGCTGGCCTTCGGGGTAGAGGCGATCAGCGGACGTGTACGTCGTCTGGTCGACGGTGTTGTCGTCGATGATGTTGGTGAACGCCTCGTTCGTGGCGACCTGGACGCGGTAGCTCATCGCGGTCTGTGTGCCCACCTCGCCCGTGCTGGGACTGGCGTTGGCCGGGTTCTGGCTCGTGGCGCCGTAGTCCTGCCACGAGAACGTGATGTCGTCGCCGTCGTCCGCCGACACCTGGAGCCCCTGCACCGTCGGCGAGGTCTTGTCGAAGGCGTGGTTGGCCTTGAGCGGGTCCGGGGCGCAGTTGTCGTAGGACTTGCAGGGCCGGACGAACCAGTAGTAGGCCACCCCGGCTTGGCTGTCGGGCATCGCGATGGTGGGGCTCCAGCGCGTGTTGGTCGTGCGCGGGAGCGAGCCCGAGTCGGAGTAGCTTCCGTAGACCATGTTCTGGAAGTTGCGGTCCCGCGAGACGTAGACCATGTACAGGTCCGCATCGGGCACCGGGTCCCAGTCGAGCACGGGAGTCTCGCGCATGGTCGTGCAGATCTGCACGACGCCGCTGACCGGATCCTGGGCGCAGCCGCCGGGCTGCGCGACCGGCTTGGTGCCGCCGCTCCCGTTGTCGAGGAGCGTCTTCGGGTGCAGCGCGACACGCTGTCCGTCGACGGGGTCCAGCTCGGCGATCGTGAAGTCGCCCGTGACGCCGTCGCCGATGGGGGAGTTGTTGGAGTTGAACGCGCGGACGAACCAGTAGTAGTCACCGGCGTTCAGGAACTGCGAGGAGTCGTCGGTCCACGCGGGGAACGTCGGGCTGCCGCTGAGCGCGGAGACGAACGGGTTGCCCTGGGTGCCGACGAAGATCTTGTAGTAAGCCGCTCCCGGCATCGGCTCCCACCGCAGGGCCGGGAACCGGGTGGTCGAGGCTGACGGTGACGGCGCGAGAGGGGTGAGGGGAGCGGCAGCCGTGGTCGGCACCGTCCCGGTCAGGCTGAAGGTGCCCTGGGGGGGACAGCTCGATCGGGTTGCTGGTCCCGAAGGCGTCGTAGGCCTGCACGGTCCACGAGAAGGGACTGTTGGCGGGGTCGAGGCTCGTCGGGGTGTAGGACAGCGACTTGGTGTCGGCGACGACGGCCCCGCCGTTCCAGCTGATCGTGACCCGGTAGTGCTCGGCGTCGAGGAACGGCTTCCACCGGAGAGTGGGGATGTCCACGGACCCGCTCTTGGGCGAGATCACCTCGACGTGACCCGGGTTGTAGACGAACTTCGAGATCGCGGAGTAGACGCCCTGGATCTCGGACCCGGCGCCGTCGAGGGCCTTGACGCGCCAGTAGAGGACCTGGCCGGGGCCGGGCTGGCAGCCGATGGCTCCCGGTCCGTTCAGCGCGAACGGCACGAAGGTGGTCTGGGTCGTGAAGCAGGAGTCGTAGGTGCCGGGCGAGAAGTTCTGGTTCGGCCCGACGTCGAGGCGGTAGCGCGAGGCCAGGCGCGCCGGCGTCCACTGGTAGTAGAAGTCGTCCGGAACGGTGGGCGAGAGCGCGTTCGCCGGGTAGGTCAGCACCGGGACGGCGCCGGCCCCTTCCCAGGTGCGCTGGAAGTGGCGCACCGGGACCGTCGTCCAGTCCGGCGCCTTGTCGAACATCGACCGTGGCCGGACCTGCCACCAGTAGTCGTCGACGTCGTAGGTCTTCGGCGGGGAGAACCGCGTCCCGCGCAGGTTGCGCTGGTCGATGATCGTGTTGAACGAGTCGTCGGTGCTCACGCGGATGTCGTAGGTCATCGCGCCGGGGAGCGGGTTCCAGCCGAAGACGACCTGCTCGACCTGAGCGTCCGGCGCGGGGGACGTGACGGTGATCGCACCCAGCGTGCCGATGGTGTAGGACCGGGCCGCCGACGAGAACGTCGTCTGGCCGCTGCCGACCGTCGCCGTGACGCGCCAGCTGTAGGTCCCGACGTCCTGCTGGCTCCCCTCGGCCCAGACCATCGACGTGCCTCGTGTCCCGGCCGTCCGGCTGTCCACCCAGTCCGGCGTCGCGCCCTTGTCGACCTCGACGGTGTAGGAGGTGGCGCCGGCGACCGGGTTCCAGCGGAGCAGCGGGGCCTGGGAAGGCTGGGCCAGGGTGGCCCCGTCGTCAGGCGCCAGCAGGGTCGGGCCGGCCAGCTTGTTGCGGCTGAACGAGCCGTTCGCCCACCCACCGGTCTCGCCGTCCTTGCGCGCCCGGACCCGCCAGTACAGCTTCGTCATCGGCAGCTGCTCGGTCGGCGTGGCGTGGGTGTTGACCGTGCCCTGGTCGTAGACCGGACTGGAGTAGTCGCCGTTCGCGGAGACCTGGACGTCGTAGCTCGTCGCGCCCTTGACCGGCGACCACGAGAGCACCGGGTTGACGTCGGTCACGCCGCCCTGGGGCTGGAGACCGTCGGGGGTGCCGACCCCGGCCGCCTGGGCCGGCCCGCCGAGGGCCGTCGCGGTCCCGAGGACGAGGGCGATCAGCAGGACCAGCAGCGCTGCCCGGCGGGCGCGTGCGGGGTGGGGACGGACGGTCACGGAGCCTCCCGGGAAGTGGACCAGACGACGGTAAGCAGGACCGGGGAGGGCCGATCGACGAACGGGCACCCAATGGCCCGAACGGACTACCCGTCAGCGACGATCGGTCTCACCCGGGAGGGGCTGCGTGAGGATCAGTCGGAGTCGGACATCCAGCCCGGCGGCGGCGCCAGCAGCTGCACGTCCTCGCTGTCCTCGACGACGGTCCAGCCCTCGGAGTGGACCAGCGCGTAGCCGAGCGGCGTCTCGGGGTCCAGGAAGGCGTACGCCGGCTGCGCGTCACGGATCATGTCGTCCCAGCCGGGCTGGAGGTCGTTGATCTTGGACATCGTCTCGAGCTCGTGGGTCGTGTAGATGTCGCCGTACCCGCTGAACATGAAGTCGAGGTCGGGGTAGCGGTACATGAGGAAGCCGCCGAAGACCGACTCGTCCAGGATCCGCGTCCCGGCCGGCATCGAGGCGAAGGCGCCGTCGACCCACTCCGGCTGCGGGGGCGTGTGGTCGCTCGTGGTCGGCACCAGGAGAGCCAGTACGACGAGCGCGGTGACCGAGGAGCCGACGGCGAAGAGCCGCTCCCGCCGCCGCTGCCGGCGCACCGGGCCGACCACCCGCTGCAGCTGGGCGGCCGCCACCGGGACGAGCAGGGCGGCTGCCACGGGGACCGTGCGCGCGGAGTACACCGCGAAGCCGGCGGCGAGCCCGACCAGCAGGATCGTCGTCCAGTCCGCGCTGCGCTTGACCATCACCAGCACCGTGACCAGCAGGAGGAGCAGCAGCGCCAGGCAGTTCGGCATGGTGAAGTCGGGCGGCTTCCACTCCGAGAAGTACTGGCCCCGGGAGTTCACCAGGAGCACGGCCGGCAGCAGCTTGGCGCCCACGGGGGTCAGCAGCCCGCCGGCCAGCCCGGCGACGACCGGTACGGCGCCCAGGAGCAGGGCCCTGCGTCCCCGCACGACTCCGTCGAGGACCAGGCCGAGCACGGCCACGGCCGACACGATGACCCCGAGGGGCCACATGCCGTGGCACATCGCCCACACCCAGAGCAGAGGGACGAGCCACCAGGGCGAGCGCCGCGAGCCGGCGCGGACGGCGAGCCAGAGCGCCGTGACGAGCGTGGTGGCCAGGTAGCTGAGGACCTGCGGGCGCATCGAGATGCTCGGCGCGCAGGCCAGGAGCGCGACCACGACCAGCGGGGCGGTGACCACACGGTCGGCCCACCGCCGGGCGGCGAGGTAGAAGGTGAGGGCCAGGCCCACGAACTGCAACCCTGCGAGCCACGCGACGCCGGGCAGCCCGAACCACTGGTCGAACTGGGCCATGACCTCCTGCGGGAGCCACTGCGTCGGCACCCAGTCGGCGGTCGCCCACGACGTGACGTGACCGGGTGAGCGCAGCGACCAGCCCTCGAGGAACTCGCGGCCGAACCGGAGGTGGAAGAAGGTGTCGGGGTTCGACAGCGGCGCCGCGGCGGTCCGCACCATGACCACGAGGGTGGCCAGGAACATCGCGGCCGGCACGACCGTGCGGGCCACGAAGGTCACGGGACTGGTGCCCGTCTCGGGCGCTCGCGTGGTGGCGCCGGCGTCGGGTGGGCCGGGCGTGTCGGTGGGGATGGGGCCGGGGGCCGTGGTCGTCATGCCGCCTCCTGTCCCCAGCAGGCTAGGTGCGGAGGTGACCCCAGGTCCGCGGTTCCGGTCAGAACGGCCCGGACGGGCGGGGCCGCCGACGGGCGGCTACTCGATCCCGAGCGAGAACGCGGCCTCGAGGTCGATCTGGGAGTAGGCCCGGAAGGCGATGTGGGTCTCGGTCGACAGCACGCCGGGGACCTTGTTGACGCGGTCGGCGACGACGTCGGCGACGTCCTCGTGGGCCTTGACGCGGACCAGCACGATCAGGTCGATCTCGCCGGTGACCGAGTAGACCTCGCTGACGCCGTCGAGGGCGGCGATCGCCTCGGCCACCTCGGGGATGCGGGCCACCTCGGCCTTGACGAAGCTGATGGCGGTGATCACGGGCTGAGCCTAGCCACGTCGCTAGCGCGCCGGCTGGGCGACGGTGCCGAGGTCGCGGCGGTCGCGGAAGGGGACGAGCGAGCGGCGGGAGTGCTCGACGGCGTCGTGGACGGCGAGGTGGCGGCCGGCGCCGGCGACGGGGCAGGCCCACTCGCCGACGACGTCGACGAGGCGGACGCCGTCGGACTCCAGCCAGCGCAGCACCTTCTCGGACTCCTCGGCGGTGGCGGCGGGGACCGGGCCGAGGGCGGGGGAGAGGGGGAGATCGACGGTCTCGGCGGACAGGCGCAGCTCGTGGACGTACTGGTGGGCGTCGGCGCCGGGCGGGATGACGCCGGCGGCGGCGAGGCGGCCGTGGCGCACGACGTGCACCGACCAGCGTCCGTCGTCCTCGCGGCGGGTGGCGACGATCTCGGGGCAGCGGGAGAGGGCGGAGAGCCGCTGGGTGCGGGCGGCGGCGCGGACGAACGCCGCGAGGCGGTCGCGGTGGACGCCGGCCTCCTCGAAGCGCTCGTCGCCGGCCAGAGCCTCCATGCGCTGGTTGATGGCCTCGACGACCTCGTCGGGGCGCCGCACGAGCGTGTCCTGGAGCAGGCGCACGACCGAGGCGTACGTCGTGTGGTCGACGCTGCCGTCGCAGGGGGCGAGGCAGCGCCCCAGCTCGGCCAGGACGCACGGGCTGCGGGAGGGGACCTTGCCGAACCGGTCGCTGCACTGGCGGACGGGGAACGTGTCGTGGAGCGCGGCCAGGCACTTCTCGGCCGCCTTGCGGGAGGAAAAGGGGCCGAGGTAGTCGGCGTCGTCGGCCAGCACCTTGGTCACGAGGGAGAGTCGGGGCCAGGGCTCGCGGGTGAGCTTGACGAAGTGCATACGCTCGGGGAAGCGGGAGCGCCGGTTGTAGCGCGGTTTGTGCTCGGCGATGAGGCGCAGCTCGCGGACCTGGGCCTCGAGAGGCGTGCTGCAGACGATGCCCTCCACGGTCGTGGCCAGGCCGACCATCTCGCCCATCCGGGAGCGGGTCTCGGAGGCGGTGAAGTAGGTGCGGACGCGGGTGCGCAGGTCGCGGGAGGTGCCGACGTAGAGCACCCGGCGCGAGTCGTCGCAGAACAGGTAGACCCCGGGGGAGTGCGGCAGCCCCTCGGCCAGGTGGCGCTTGCGGCGCTGGGCGGTGGAGACCTTGGCCGAGAAGGTCTGGAGCTCCTCGAGGGTGTGCACGCCGAGGCCGCCGAGCCGCTCCATGAGCCCGTGGAGCACGTCGACGGTGGCGCGGGCGTCGGAGAGCGCCCGGTGGTTGGGCGTGGTGCCCGACCGGAAGACCCGGGCCAGCGAGGACAGCTTGCAGTTGGGCGCGTCGTCGCGGGTGATGACGCGGCGGGCCACCTTGGCGGTGTCGACGACCTCGAAGTTGGGCCACGGGCGGCCCTGCTCGTGGGCGAAGTGCTTGAGGAAGCCGACGTCGAACGGTGCGTTGTGGGCCACCAGCACCGAACCCGCGGCGAACTCCAGGAACGCCGGCAGCGCGGACTCGATCGGCGGGGCGTCGGCGACCATCGCGTTGCTGATGCCGGTGAGCACGGCGATGAACGGCGGGATCTGGGTCTGCGGGTTGACCAGGGTCTGGAACTCGCCCAGCACCTCGCCGCCGCGGACCTTGACCGCGCCGATCTCGGTGATCATCGAACCGTCCGCCGCCGATCCGCCGGTCGTCTCGAGGTCGACGACGACGAAGGTCAGGTCGCGCAGCGGGCGCCCCAGCTCGTCGAACGTGCGCTGGGACTCCCAGCGGGCGGTCGTCGTGCTCACGGTCCGGACGCTAGGCGGGAGCGCCGACACCGCGGCGGAGCACACGCCTGACTAGGCTGAAGACGATGTCATCGTTCGAGCAACCGCCACCGCCCCTGCCCCCGGGCCACCTGCGCGTCGTACCCCTGGGCGGCGTGGGTGAGATCGGCCGCAACATGACCGTGCTGGAGTACGGCGGCCGGCTGCTCGTCATCGACTGCGGGGTGCTGTTCCCGGAGGAGCACCAGCCGGGCGTGGACCTGGTGCTGCCGGACTTCACGTTCCTGCAGGACCGGTGGGACGACGTCGAGGCGGTGGTCCTCACCCACGGCCACGAGGACCACATCGGCGGCGTGCCGTACCTCATCCAGGCCGGCCTGCACGCGCCGATCGTCGGCTCGCGGTTCACCCTCGGGCTGCTCGACGCCAAGCTGACCGAGCGCCGGCTGGACTCCGACGAGGTCGAGGTGGCGGCCGGGCAGACGGTGCGGTTCGGTCCGTTCGCGTGCGAGTTCGTGGCCGTCAACCACTCGATCCCGGACGCGCTGGCCGTGGCGGTGACGACCGAGGCGGGCACGCTCTTCCACACCGGCGACTTCAAGGCGGACCCCACGCCGCTGGACGCCCGGCTGACCGACATGGGCGCGTTCTTCGAGCTCGGCAAGCGCGGGGTCGACCTGCTGCTGAGCGACTCGACGAACGCCGACGTGCCCGGCTTCGTGGCCACCGAGCGCGACATCGGGCCGGTCCTGGACCGGGTGATCGGCGAGGCGTCCGGGCGGGTGTTCGTGGTCTGCACCTCGAGCCACGTGCACCGCATCCAGCAGGTCCTGAACGCCGCGCGCAACCGCCAGCGGCACGTCGCCATCATCGGCCGCTCGATGATCCGCAACGCCGGGATCGCCAACGAGCTCGGCTACCTCTCGGTGCCGCCCGGGCTGGTGCTGACCGTCGACGAGGTCGACAAGCTGCCCGACGACGCCATGCTCGTGCTGTGCACCGGCTCGCAGGGCGAGCCCGAGGCGGCGCTGAGCCGGATGGCGCGGGGCCAGCACAAGGACTTCACGCTCAGCCAGGGCGACACGGTGATCTTCGCCAGCTCGCTGATCCCGGGCAACGAGAGCGCGGTGTACCGCCTCATCGACCGGCTCGCCTACAACGGGGTGGACGTCATCACCCGCCAGCAGGCGCCGATCCACGTCAGCGGGCACGCGGCGGCGGGCGAGCTGCTCACCGTCCTCAACGCGCTCAAGCCGCGCAACTTCATGCCGGTCCACGGCGAGGGCCGCCACCTGCGGGCGCACGCCAAGCTGGCCATGCGGGTCGGCGTACCCGAGGACCGGGTGCTCGTCGTCCGCGACGGCGCGGTCGTCGACCTCGGCGACGGCAAGGCGTCGGTGGTCGGTCAGGTGTCGGCGGGGTTCACCTACGTCGACGGCGGTGGGGTGGGCGACGTCGGCGAGGAGAGCCTGCGCGACCGGCTGATCCTGGGCGACGAGGGCTTCATCTCCGCGGTGGTCGTCGTCGACTCGCGCTCCGGCCGGGTCGTCGCGGGGCCGGAGATCTCGGCCCGCGGCTTCGCCGACGAGGAGGCGCCGCTCGACGACATCCGTCAGCGCGTCGCCGACGACATCGCCAACGCCCCGCTGGCCGAGCCGGTCGACGCCGACGAGCTGCGCCGGGTGATCCGGCGCTCCATCGGCTCGCAGGTGAGCCGGGTCCACCGGCGCCGCCCGATGATCCTGGTCTACGTCGTCGAGACCTGAGCACACGACGGACTTCTCCGTTCCCCTGAGGGCTGCGACAGTCTCGTCCGATACTCGCTCCATGGCCGTGAGCGAGACCACCGTCGCCGTCGCGCACCCGACGGTGGCGTCGTCGGGCCGCCGGCCGCTCGCGCTCCTCGTCGCCTTCGTGGTCGCCTGCCTCGCCGGGCTCCTGGCGGCAGTCCTGTGGGCGACCGACGGCCACTTCACCTACACGCTCGACGACCCCTACATCCACCTGGCGCTCGCTCAGCAGATCGCCGACGGGCACTACGGCATCAACCCCGGCGAGGCGTCCAGCCCGTCGTCCTCGATCCTGTGGCCGGTGCTGATGGCCGCCCTCGTGCCGCTCCCGTGGGGGGACGTCTGGCCGCTCGTCGTCAACGGGGTGTGCCTGGTCGCGACGGCGGTGGTCCTGCACGGCGCCCTGCGTCGCAGCGTGTCGGCGGGGGCGGCGGCGGTGGCGACCGGGCTGGTGCTCGTCGCGATGAACGGCGTGGGCGTCGTGTTCACGGGGCTCGAGAACTCCCCGCAGATCCTGCTCGCGGTGATCGTGACCGCGGGGGTGCTCGCGCTCGTGGACACACCGGCCGTGCTCCCGCGCTCCCTGGTCGCCGCCGTGGTCGTCGGTCCCCTCCTGCGCTACGAGCTCGCGGCCTTCTCGGTGGCCGCGGCCGTGGTGCTGTTCGCGCTCGGCCACCGCCGTGCCGCGGCGCTGGCCACCGGCACCTGGCTGGCCCTGGCGGCGTCGTTCTCGGGCTTCCTGGTGTGGTCGGGACTCGATCCCCTGCCCTCGTCCGTGCTGGTCAAGTCCGACACAGGTGCCGGCTCGCTGCCCGCGGCGATGGCCGACCAGGTGTCCATCGCCCTGTCTCAGCCCGGGTTCGTCGTCTGCGTCGTGGTGGTCGCGCTCAACGCCCTGCTCCGCAGGCGCTGGACGGTGCTGCACACCTTCGCCGGTGTCGTGCTGGTCGGACACGGGCTGGCCGGGCACTTCAACGGCCTCGGGCGGTACGAGCTGTACGTCTACCTCGGCCTCCTGCCCCTCCTGGTGCGCCTCGCCACCCAGTGGCGCAGCCGGGCGGCGCTCCCCGCGCTGGTGGCCGTCCTGGGGCTGAGTGCGCTGGTGGGGCAGACGCCGCTCTTCTTCAACACCCTGGCGACGCCGTCGGCCTCGCGGGACATCTGGTCGCAGCAGGCCCAGACGGCCGCCTTCGTCCGCGACGAGTGGCGCCGCCCCGTGGCGGTCAACGACCTCGGACTGGTCGCGTTCCGAGGTGGTCAGCCAGTCCTGGACCTCTGGGGGCTGGCCAGTGAGGACGCGCGGGTCGCCCGGCTGGACGGCGGTGATCCGGGCTGGATGGACGCGATCGTCCGGCGCAGCGGGGTCCGGCTCGTCGCGATCTACGCCGACTGGTTCGACGGGGAGATCCCCACGAGCTGGACGCTGGCCGGCCGGATCACCGGCGCCTCGCCGGTCTCGAGCTCGCACCAGACCGTCGACCTCTACGCTCCGGACCCGGCCGACGCGGACGAGATCTGCGCCGAGCTCCTCGACTTCCGCAGCCGCTCGGAGTCCCGGTGGACCAGGTTCGAGTGCGGTCCCGGTCAGGACGGTTGAGCGTCCGCTCCGGCCGGGTGAGACGGTGGACATCGTGGACCTCCCCGACGCGGTGCGCAGCCGTCTCGTGACGCTGGTCGCCGCCAGTCTCAGCGACGTCACGCCCCTGCCGCCCGCGCTCAAGCAGGTGGCGGGGTTCGCCCCCGCCCGTCGGGCCCGACTCGGGGCCGGCGCGATCGTGACCGAGCTCGAGCGCGACGACGAGCTGCGGGCCCGGGTGGCGACCCAGGTGGCCACGCGGGCCACCGGCGACGCGGCCGACGTCGCGGCGCTGGCCTGGCTGGAGCGCGGGGACGGCTGGGAGGACGCCGTACGCCGGGCCGCGGAGCGGCCCCGGGCCGAGGACGGTGCGCGCCAGGACCGTGAGCAGCGCCTGCGTGAGCGGGCCGAGGAGGCCGAGCGCGCGCTGCGCGAGCAGCGGCGGGCCCACCGCGAGGCGCTCGACGCGGTCAAGGCCGAGCTGGCCACGGTCCGCCGCACCCTCGGGGAGACCCGTTCGCGCGAGCGCACCGCACGCGAGGAGGCCGAGGCGGCGCGGGCCGCGGCCGAGGACGAGGCGGCCCGCCTGGACCGCGAGGTGCGGTCGCTGCGCAGCCAGGTCGCTCGGCTGGAGGAGCAGGCCGGCGAGCAGCGCCGGCGGACCCGCTCCGAGCGCGACGAGGTCACCCTCCGCGCGCGGATGCTGCTCGACACGCTCGGCGACGCCGTCGCGGGCCTGCGGCGCGAGCTGGCGCTGCCGCCGGTGAGCGGTACGCCGGGGGAGCGGGTCGAGGAGGCCTACGCGCCCGCGGCGCCCGAGCCGGCCCCGTCCGGGCCGACGGTGCAGGACGCGACCCGGCTGACGTCGTACCTCTCGATGCCGCGTTCGCGGCTCCTGGTCGACGGCTACAACGTGAGCAAGACCGTGTGGCCGACGCTGAGCCTCGAGGCGCAGCGCTCGCGCCTGCTGACCGTGCTGGGGGCGCTGGTCGCGCGCACGGGGGCCGAGACGACGGTGGTGTTCGACGGCGCGGACACCAAGGCACCGACCGCGCCCGCCCCGCGGGGGGTCCGGGTGGTCTTCAGCCCGGCCGGGGTGATCGCCGACGACGTGCTCCGCGAGCTGGTGGCGGCCGAGCCCGCCGGCCGGGTGGTCGTGGTGGTCACCGACGACCAGGCGCTGGGCGCCGACCTGCGCCGCGCGGGCGCCACCGTGGCGCAGGTCCGGGCGCTCGCGGGCTGACTGTCGGTGGCGCCTGTCACCGTTCTCGGCATGACGACGCGAATCGACTGCGACACCTGCGTGGTGCGCGGGCTGGCGTGCCACGACTGCGTGGTGACCGTGCTGCTGGGGCCGCCACCCGAGCTGACCATCGACGACGACGAGCGTCGCGCCCTGGACGTCCTGGCCGACGTCGGGCTCGTCCCGCCGTTGCGGCTCGTGCAGCCGGTGCACGGTCCGGACGTCGAGTCTGCTTGACGTCTTGTGACTGGTGTGGCTGCTGTGACGGGCGTGGCGCGATCCGCCGGAGTCGGGACGAAAAGACCCCGCACGCGCGGCGATCGGGTTTGGACGACCCCGCCTCCCACCTACTACGGTGCTGGCTCAGGTGTCCGTGGAAGTGGTCCAACCGGATCGCGCGGACACCGCGTCGAGCTCCGCCGAGTCTTCGGACGAGGTGGGGGCCGGGGAACCACTCGCCGTCGCCAGACGGCACCTGGGGTGAGTCCCCAGCGAGGGCGCCACGACCGCGAGGCCGGGGTGAGGGAGCTGGGGTAGGGCCACGTCGTGCCCGAACCCGTCAGCTCACCCGGTAGGCGTACGACACCCAAGGAGACCTCCGCCTCGTGCGTCACGGACGGAAGCGGCTGGCCGCAGCCTTTTCAGGACTTGCTCTGGCCGCCACGGTCGGCGTCGTGGGCTTCGCCCCCGCCACCCCCGCACAGGCCGAGCCCGACATCGACGACGTGCAGAAGCAGGTCGACACGCTCTACCACCAGGCCGAGCAGGCCTCGGAGCGCCTGAACGACGCCAAGATCGAGCTCACCGACCTGCGCGGCGACCTGGTCTCGCTCCAGGCCGACCAGCAGCGCCAGGACGCCCAGCTCGACGACGCCCGCGAGGACCTGCAGGACTCGATCGTCAGCCAGTACGAAGGCCAGCACCTCACCGCGCTCAGCTCCGTCACAGCCGCCGACGACGCGGGCTCCTTCGTCTCCAGCCTGTCGACCATGTCGGCGTACAACCAGCTCCAGGCGCAGCTCTTCGACTCCTTCACCACCCAGGCCAAGGCCCTCGACCTGCGCGCCCGCGCGACCGAGCAGCGCACCGCCGAGGTCCAGCAGAAGCAGGACGAGCTGGCGGCCGAGAAGAAGACGATCGACGAGAAGTACTCCGAGGCCAAGGACCTCCTCGACGACCTCAAGGCCGAGGAGCGCGAGCGGCTGCTCAGCCGCGGCTCGGTCGAGCTGCCGTCCGGGATCTCCGCGACCGGCGCCGCCAAGACCGCGATCTCCTACGCCATGGCCCAGGTCGGCAAGGCCTACGTCTACGGCGCCGCCGGCCCCAGCGCCTTCGACTGCTCCGGGCTGATGATGATGGCCTGGGCGCAGGCCGGGATCTCGCTGCCGCACTCCTCGAGCGCGCAGTACGGCGTCGGCCGGCACGTCGCGTCCGGTGACCTGCAGCCCGGCGACCTGGTCTTCTACTACTCACCGATCAGCCACGTCGCGATGTACATCGGCAACGGGCTCATCGTCGAGGCGGCCAACCCGAGCGCCGGCGTGCGCGTCTCGCCGGTCTTCTCGATGCCGTACGCCGGGGCCACCCGGCTGGTGGGCTGAGTCGTCGGCTGAGCTGCGGCTCCCACCCGGCTGACAGACTTCCGGGGTGACCGGACGCCGCCACTGGGTGCTCGGCGGCGCCCTGACGGCGCTCGTCCTGGCCGTCGCGCTGGTGACCTGGCTGCTGGTCCGCTCCGACCCGTACGTCGCGCAGCCTCGCGGCGACCGCGCCCCCGCCGCTGATCCGGCGGCCGCGGCCCACGCCCTGCGTGCCCTGCAGTCCGCCGTGGAGGACCGCGACACCGAGGCGGGCGCCGCGCTCGCCCCGACCTCGGACCCGGACGCCGCCGACCTGCTCACGGCGGTCGTCGGCAACGCCGACGCGCTCGACGTGCGGGACTTCAGCGCGCGCTACGTCGACGCGGTGGGCGGCGTCGACGGCGATGGGCGCTGGCAGGCGGCGGTGGACATGACCTGGCGCTTCGAGGGCTTCGACGCCGAGCCGGTGCACGAGGAGGTGCTGGTGTCCTTCAGCGCCGACGGCGACGGCGGGGGAGCGGGCATCGAGGCCTTCGGCGGCGGCGACCGGCGTTCGCCGTTGTGGCTGAGCGGCCCGCTGGAGGTGCGGCGCTCGGACCGGACGCTCGTCCTGGCCACGTCCGCGGCCGAGGCCGACCTGCTGAGCCAGCGGGCCGAGGCGGCCGTGCCCGTGGTCGACCGGGTCCTCCCGCAGTGGTCCGGCGGCCTCGTGGTCGAGGTGCCGCCCTCGGAGGAGGGACTCGACGCCGTGCTGGGCGCCGACCCGGACACCTACCAGGGGATCGCCGCCGTCACCGCGTCCGTGGACGGCACCGTGACGCCGGACGCACAGGTGCACGTGTTCGTGAACCCGACCGTGTACGACGGCCTCGACCCCGTCGGCGGCCAGGTCGTGCTCAGCCACGAGGCGACCCACGCGGCGACCGGCGCCCCGCTGACCACCGGGGTGCCGATGTGGCTGCTCGAGGGGTTCGCCGACTTCGTGGCGCTGCACGACGTGGACCTCCCCGTGAGCACGACCGCGGCGCAGATCATCGCCCAGGTCCGCCAGGACGACGTGCCGGACCAGCTGCCGGGGCAGGCCGAGTTCGACGCCACCGACTCGCATCTCGGTGCGGCGTACGAGAGTGCCTGGCTGGCCTGCGTGGTGCTGGCCGACGCGGGCGGCGACGATGCCCTGGTGCGGCTCTACGAGGACGTCTCGGCGGGGCGTGACCCCGAGGCACGGATGCGGTCGCTGTTCGGCTTCGGGTCGACCGGGCTGACCGAGCGCTGGCAGCAGCGGCTGCGGGCGCTGGCCGACGCATCGTCGGACGGCACATGACCGGCCGCCGAGTCGCCCTCCTGGTCGCGCTCGTCGGAGCCGTGGCCTTCGCCGTCCTCGCCGCGCTCCTGGTGCCGTGGGACCCGGTGCCCGGCGGTCCGCTGCACCCGCCGCCGGCCTCGGCGTACTTCACCGGCGCCGAGATCCGGCGCGCCGAGGACTACGCCTCGATCGCCCGGCTGTGGAGCTGGAGCTCCCTGGCGGTCTCGCTGCTCGTGGCGGGCGTGCTCGGCTTCACCCGCCTCGGCGCGCGGGCCGTGGACCGGGTCCGAGGACCCTGGTGGTGGCGCGTCGTCGTCGCCGTCGTGGGCCTGGCCCTGGTCGGGCGGGTCGTCACGCTGCCGTTCTCCGTGCTGCTGCGGCGACACGCGCTGGACGCCGGTCTGTCCAACCAGGCCTGGTCGGCGTACGCCGTGGACGTGGTCAAGGGCTTCGCGGTCGACGCGGTCGCCACGTCGCTCGGACTGCTCCTGGTCGTCGCGGTGGCCCGGCGCTGGCCGCGCGCCTGGCCCGCGGTCGCCGGGCTGCTCCTGGCCGGACTGGTGCTGGTCGGCTCGTTCGTCTACCCGCTCCTGGTCGAGCCCCTCTTCAACCGCTTCGAGCCCCTCCCCGCGGGCGACCTGCGGACCCAGGTCTTCGCGCTGGCCGACCAGGAGGGCGTGCAGATCGACGACGTCCTGGTCGCCGACGCCTCCCGGCGGACCACCACCCTCAACGCCTACGTGAGCGGCTTCGGGTCCTCGCGCCGGGTGGTCGTCTACGACAACCTGGTCGACGACGAGGACGAGCCCCTGGTCCTCTCGGTGGTCGCCCACGAGCTGGCCCACGCCGAGCACGACGACGTGCTGACCGGCTCGCTGCTCGGCGCCGCCGGCGCGCTCCTCGGCGTCGGCCTCCTCGGCCTGCTGCTGCGCGACGTGGCCGACCCGCGACGGGTGCCGCGCGTCCTCGCGCTGCTCGCGGTGGCCACGTTCCTCGCCAGTCCGCTGCAGAACGGGATCAGCCGCGAGATCGAGACCCGGGCCGACGCCGACGCGCTGCGCACCACGGGCGATCCCGCGTCGTTCATCGCGCTGCAGCAGGAGCTGGCGCGACGCTCCCTGGCCGATCCCACGCCGTACCGGGTCACCCAGTTCTGGTTCGGCAGCCACCCCACGGTGTTGCAGCGGATCGCCCTGGCCCAGCGCTTCGCCCAGGACGGCTGACCCCGGACGCGACACCGCCCCGGAGCCGAGGGCGCCGGGGCGGTGAGGTGGAGCTGGTCAGCTGCAGGAGCCCGCGGACCGGTCCGCGAAGATCGTCTTGCAGCTGTTCTGGAACATGCCCGTGGAGCCGCCGCCGAACGCGAAGATGGCGGCCGCGATGATCGCCGCGACACCGGCGATCATCAGTCCGTACTCGACAGCGCCGGCGCCTCGCTCGGAACGCCGGGCCCGGCGCGTGGGCCGGGGGAGCCGTTGGGTCAACGTGGACCTTCTTCCTGCGCTTGACCGGCGGGGTGCACCCGGCCGGATCCTGGACCGCCCGGGTCAAGCCGAAGGGCCCCACCGGCGCTGCGCGCAGCAGCCGGTGGAGCCCCCCGTGCCGAAGAACCGGTGCAGTGGACCTCGGGTCAGCTGCAGCTCTTGGTGGTCGCGGACGCGGTCACCTTCGAGCAGGTGTCGGTGAAGATGCCCTTGAGGCTGCCACCGAAGGCGAAGACGACGACGACGATGAGGGCGGCGATGCCGGCGATCAGCAGGCCGTACTCGACCGCGGAGGCGCCGCGCTCGGACATCTTGGCGGTGCGGGCGTTCAGCATGATGCGGAGGTAGTCGAGCATTGGAGGTTCTCCTTCAGGATGGGTCCCACGAGACGGGGCCGGGGGTGCCCCGGTGAGAACAATTCTGGTGAGCGCGGGACCCCTTCGAGGCCGAATCCGACGAGTCCAGCCGTGTGGTGGTTCGGGTAGTCATTTCGGACTATGCGAGGTCGCGCCGGTCGCGTCTGCCGCGGGCGCACGACGAGGCCCGCCGGCTCCCGGGAGGGGAGCCGACGGGCCGGTCGGAGGAGCGGAGGGTCAGGTGTCAGTTGTCCACGGGCCGCACGCTGGACAGCAGTCCGATGCGCATGGCCGTGACGAGCGCCTGGGCGCGGTTGGAGGCGCCGAGCTTCTGGTAGATCCGCGCGATGTGGGACTTGGCGGTCGACTCGCTGAGGTACAGCTTCTCGCCGATCTGGGCGGCGCCGAGGCCGTCGGCGAGCAGCAGGAGCACCTCGTGCTCGCGGTCCGAGAGCCGCGTGGACTCGGCGGCGCTGCGGCGCATCATGGCGCCGACCAGGCCGGTGCAGACGAACGAGCGGGGGGACACCGCGGCGTGGCGGGCGGCGCGGATGACCTCGCCGGAGGGGGCGTCCTTGCCGACGAAGCCGGAGGCGCCGGCCTGCATGGCCGCGAAGATCTGGTCGTCGCCGGAGTGCATGGTGAGCACGACCAGGCCGGTGGTGTTGCTGACCTTGCGGATCGAGCGGACGATGTCGAGGCCGGTGCCGTCCTGGAGCTGCAGGTCGGCGACCACGACGTCGGGCCGCAGCTCGTCGTAGGTGCGGAGGGCTTCGACGACCGAGCCGGCCTGGGCGACGATCGTCATGTCCTCCTCGAGGTCGAAGACGGCGGCGAGCCCGCTGCGGATGAGCTCGTGGTCGTCGACGAGGAGGACCGTGGTGGGGGTCGCGGTGCTCATGCGGTGACCTTCTCTTGGAGGGTGTCCGGGACGGGGGAGTCGGACGAGGCGTCGCCGGCGAGCCGCACGGTGACCGACAGGCCACCGGACGGGGTCTCGCCGATCTCGAGCGAGGCCCCGATGAGCAGGGCCCGCTCCTTCATGATGTGCAGCCCGTGCGACGTCGACCGGGCGGTCTGGAGGCCGCGGCCGTTGTCGGAGACCGTGATGAGGGCCTCCGGGGCGTGCACGACGCAGTGGACGTTGATCGCGGAGGCCTGCGCGTGGCGGACCGCGTTGTTCATCGCCTCCTGGGCGATGCGGAACAGCTCGGCCTCGACCTCGCCGCGCAGGCGCTGGGTGTGCTCGTCGAGGGTGACGTGGATCGGTACGCCGGACACCTCGGAGAGGTTGCGGGCGATGGAGCCGATGGCGGTGCCGAGGCTCTCGCTCTGGCCCACGCTGGTGCGCAGGGTGACCACGGACCGGCGGATCTCGGCGACGACCGCGGAGATCCGGTCGCGCAGCATGTCGATCCGCTCGGCCTGCTCGGGCGAGGTGATCCCGACCCGCAGGGTGTCGACCAGGTAGCCGAGCGAGGCGATGTCCTGGGCGACGCCGTCGTGCATCTCGCGGGAGAGGCGCCGCCGCTCCTCGGCGGTGGCCGCGTCGCGGAACGCCGCGAAGAGCAGTGCGGTGTCCAGGTGGACGGCGCTGGGACCGAGGCGTCGCATCAGCTTGCGGATCCGGTCCTCGACGCCGATGCGCGCCGGGTCGACGCGCGAGGAGAGCACGCCGGCCACGATCGCCGTGGTGCCGGCCTCGGTGTTGAGCGGGAAGGCGAAGACGTGGTCGTGCAGCACGGGCAGCCCGACCGCCCACGCCTCGACGGCGATGTCCTCGCACTCGTTGATGTTCACCTGGGCCCCCATGGCCTTGGTGACGAGAGGAGTGAGGGTGTCGCCGCGCGGGACGCTGATGACCAGCGCAGAGGTCGGCAGGTCGTCGCGGACGGCGCTCAGGATCGCGCCGCCGAGGGCCACCGGGTCCAGGCCGTTGTCCAGGCCGCCGGAGATGTCGATGAGCTGCCGGATCAGCCCCTGCGCGTAGTGGTACGGCGCCAGCGGGTCGGGCTTCTCGTTCAGCGCGGAGTGCAGGAAGGTGCCGACCAGGCCGAGGCCGAGGCCGGTCATGCTCCAGCTGAACGCGCCGAAGCCCTGCTGGGTGCTCAGCCCGTCGTAGGAGACGAAGGAGAGGACCACGACCGCGGTCAGCTCGGCCGAGAGCCCGAGGGCCACGCCCTGCAGGGAGCGGTAGAGACCCGCGGTGAACGGCGGCACGGCGAGCGCACCCAGCACGGCCAGCGAGCTGTGCAGGGTGAAGCCGCAGACCGCGCCGACCATGGCCGCCTCGACGGTGATGAGCACCATCACCGGCAGGCGCTGGCGCCAGTCGGCCAGCGTGGTCAGCGTCCAGACGACGCCGATGACGATGAGGGCGACCAGGGCCGCGGCGTCCTGCGCCCACAGCACCGGTCCGAGGAGCGCGATCAGCACGAACGCCCGCGCCGCAGCGGCGAGGCGGACGTGCTGGCGTTCGCGGACCCTCATCACTCGGCGCTCACTTCTTGCTGAAGCTGTCCATGATGCTGAGCACGGCCGGTCCCATGACCGCGATGAACAGGGTCGGCAGGATGCAGAAGATCAGCGGGATCGTGATCTTCACCGGGACCTGCTGCGCCTTCTCCTCGGCCCGCTGGCGCCTCTTGACGCGCATCTCGGCTGACTGTACGCGCAGCACCTGCGCGATGGGGATGCCGAAGGAGTCCGCCTGGACCATCGAGCCGACGAAGGAGCGCAGGTCCGCCACGTCGGCACGCTCGCCCATGGCGCGCAGGGCGTCGGCGCGACCCTGGCCGATCTGCATCTCGCGCAGCACGCGGGAGAACTCCTCGGCGAGCGGGCCCTCGGTGTTGCGGGCGACCTGCTGCACGGCGGCGTCGAAGCCGAGACCGGACTCCACGCTGATGGTCAGCAGGTCGATCGCGTCGGGCAGCTCCTTCTGCAGCTTCTCGGCGCGGTCGTGGGCCTTCTGGTAGAGGTACATGTTCGGGGCGAAGAAGCCTGCGAGGGCGCCGCCCACGATGACCAGGATCTTGACCGTCGGCGACTCGAGCATCAGCGAGAACACGATGCCGAGGAACAGGCCCACCACGGCGCCGATGACCTTGCCGGACAGGACCCGGTCGACGGTCCACCCGGCCGGGTTGCCGGCGAGGTCGAGCTTGCGCCGGATCCGGTCGGAGGTGTCGGCGCCGGAGATCCGGCGGCCGATCCTCGTGGCCCGCGCCTGGAGGGGGGCGAGCACCCGCTCGGCGAAGGGCTTGTCGAGCTCCCGCGTCATCTCCTTGGGAGCGTTGGTCATGGCCTCGAGCACCGCGAGGGAGCGGTTGACCCCGCCTCCCTCGGCGCTGCTGGACAGCGCCGAGCCGACCAGCACGATGGCCAGCAGCACGAGGGCGACGCCCAGCACGAAGAGAAGGGTCACCTCAGACCTCCACCTTGACCAGTCGGCTCATCCAGAAGACCCCGACACCGAGGATGGTCGCGGCGCCCGCGAGCATCGCCCAGCCCAGAGGCTCCTGGAACATGACGATCACGTAGTCGTAGTTCGTCAACAGAAGGTAGATCATGAACAGCGGCGGGAGGCCGCCCAACACCCAGGCGGAGAGCTTTCCTTCCGCGGCCAGGGCGGCCACCTGACGGCGCACGTACTCCCGCTCGCGCATGGTCGCGGCCACGGTGTCGAGCAGCTCGGCCAGGTTGCCGCCGACCTGACGCTGGATCTTGATGGCCATGACGACCCACTCGAAGTCCTTGCTGTCGAAGCGCTCGCCCACGCCCTCGAGCGCGTCCTCGAGGGTCACGCCGAGCCGGGTCTCGACCAGCACCCGGCGGAACTCCGAGGCGATCGGCTCGGCGCCCTCACGCACGATGGTGTCGATGGACTGGGCCAGCGAGAGGCCCGCGGCGAGGGAGCCGGACATCAGCTGGAGGGTGTCGGGCAGGCTCGCGTTGAAGGCCTTGCGCCGGCGCGAGCGCCGGAAGCCGAGGTAGAACCACGGACCCACGGCGCCGAGCACGATGAAGAGGAAGCCGAAGATCAGGTTGCCGCCGCCGAGGAACAGCCCGAGCAGGCCGGACAGGAAGAAGATCGCGCCGTGCACGAGCAGCCACTCCGACGACTTCAGCTCGGAGCCGGCCGCCTGGAGGCGGGCGCTGATCCGCGCGTCGAGGTCCTCGTTGCGGCGCAGGACGTTGGCGGCCGTCTCCTTGGCCGCGGCGAAGGTGACGTCGGTGTCGCCGAGCAGGCCGCCCCCGCCGTCGCCCGCGGCGGCGCCCTGGCCCTGGGTGTAGCGGGTCACCCGGTCCTCGGCGCTGAGCTTCGGCTGCTTGCGCGGGGCGAGCAGGACGACGGCCAGCACCAGGCCGAGGGCGAGCGCGACCGGGCCGGCGTACAGCGCCCAGGACGGCGGGGTCCAGGCGGTCTCGCGGACCAGCGGCGCGGCGCCGGGCACCACGCTGGAGAAGGCCTCCGCGGTCACCGAGCCGGCCGAGGTGGCCAGCGTGACCTTGAGCTGGGCCTCGCTCTTGGCGAAGCCGGACGGCAGCGTCGCCGTGACGAGGACCTGGCGGGCCAGGACGTCGGCCTCCGCGGCGAACGCCGCCTGCAGCGCGGCCGGGTCGGAGGAGATGACCTGGCCGTCACCGGCGGTGGCCAGCTGCTGGAGGGCGTCGAGTGCCTTGCCGTCCTGGTCGAGGGCGACGACGTCGGTGAGGACCTCGCCGTCCTTGATGGCCTGGGTGGCGTCGTCGATCGGCGTCGTGCTGGTGTCCGCGCCGTCGGAGAGCACCAGCAGGCTGCGCTGACCGTCGGTGCCGGCCTCGGAGACGGCCTGGACGACGCCGTCGTAGAGGCGCGTCTGCTTGCTGAGGGTCAGGCCGCTGAGCGCGGCCTGCGCCGCCCCGCGGTCGGTCGTCGGCTCGAGGACGGTCGTGACGTCGCCCGCGAAGGTCACGATGCCGACGAAGACGTCGGCCGGGACGCTGGTGAGGAACTCCTGGGCGGCGACCTTGGCGGCGTCGAACCGGCTGCCCTTCATCGACATGCTGGTGTCGATCGCGAGCACCGCCGTACGACGCACGGTGTTGTCCTCGCCGGCCGGCTCGGCCGTCGCGGCGGCCTGCTGGCCGTCGACGGTGACCGTCACCTTGTCCAGGTCGACGTCGGCGTCGGCCGGGACCGAGACCAGCAGCTGGACCGAGCCCGGCTTGGTCTCGACGTGGCTGATGGAGGCGTCGGCGGCGAACGCGGCGGTCGGCGCCAGGCCCAGGCCGGCGGCCAGGAGACCGGCGGCGACGCGGGTCAGGGTGCGGAGGGCCATCAGCGCTCCGGGGCGAAGATGAGGGGGTCCACGGTCACGTTGGCGTAGGCCATCTTCTCGAGGAACTTCGGGCGGAGACCGGTCGCGGCCAGGCGACCCAGGGTGCGGCCGTCGGAGTCGAAGCCGCGGCTGCCGTCCCACAGGAAGATGTCCTGGAGGGTGATGATGTCGCCCTCCATCTTCTCCACCTCGGTGACGTGGGTGATGCGGCGCGTGCCGTCCTTGAAGCGGGTCTGGTGCACGATCAGGTCGACGGCGGAGGCGACCTGCTCGCGGATGGCGCGGACCGGCAGGTCCATGCCGGCCATGAGGACCAGCGTCTCCATGCGGGCCAGGGTGTCGCGGGGACCGTTGGAGTGCAGGGTGGTGATCGAGCCGTCGTGGCCGGTGTTCATCGCCTGCAGCATGTCGAGCGCGGAGGCGTCGCGGACCTCACCGACGACGATGCGGTCGGGCCGCATGCGCAGGCTGTTCTTCACCAGGTCTCGGATGGTGACCGAGCCCTTGCCCTCGATGTTGGCCGGACGCGACTCGAGCCGGACGACGTGGTCCTGCTTGAGCTGGAGCTCGGCGGCGTCCTCGATGGTCACGATGCGCTCGTCGTTCGGGATGAACGACGAGAGGACGTTCAGCGTCGTCGTCTTGCCGGCGCCGGTGCTGCCGGAGACGATGATGTTGAGCCGGCCGCGGACGCAGGCGTCGAGGAACTCCGCGGTGCGGGGGCTGAGCGAGCCGAAGTCGATGAGGTTCTGCACGGTCAGCGGGTCGGCGGCGAACTTGCGGATGGTCAGCGCCGAGCCGTCCACCGCCAGCGGCGGCACGACCGCGTTGACGCGGCTGCCGTCGGGGAGGCGGGCGTCGACCATCGGGCTGGACTCGTCGACGCGGCGACCGATGCGGGACACGATCTTGTCGATGGTCCGGCGCAGGTGCGCCTCGTCGCTGAACTGCGCGGGCGCCGGCGTCAGGCGGCCCGACTTCTCCAGCCAGATGCTGGCGTAGCCGTTGACCATGATCTCGGAGACGTCCGGGTCGCGCAGGTAGGGCTCGATCGGCCCGTAGCCCAGGATGTCGTCGCTGATCTCCTGGGTGACCCGGGTGCGGTCGCTGTTGCTGAGCGGCCGGTCCTGGGAGCCGAGCACGTCGGCGAGGATCTTGCGGACCTCGTTGTCGAGCTCGTTCTGGTCCATCTCCGAGTCGTAGAGCCGCGGGCCCATCTGCTGCAGCAGCTGGACGTGGACGCTGCTCTTGAGCTCCTCGATGCGGTCCTGCTGCTGCGCGTTGGCGCGGGCCGCCCGCGGCGCCTCGGGCGCGACGGGCTTGGGGGCCGGGGGAGGCGTCGGTGCGGCCACGGCGGTCGTGTCCGCACGCCGCTTGCCGCCGCCGCCGGCGGGGGCGGGCTCCGCGCCGGCGGGCACGAGCTCGTCGTCGGGGATCTCGTCGGTGAGGGAGTCGCCGCGCGCCTCGCGGGCGGCGGCCAGACGGTCGGCAAGGCTCATGGCTACTTGCGGCTCCTCTTCAGGCGGCGGCCGCGCGACTCGGGCTCGCTCTGCGGGGCGGGTGCGTCGGCGCCGAGGTGTCCGATCATCTCGCCGGCCAGGGCGCTCGCCAGCTGCTTGACCGCCTGGCTCATCTGGTGCTCGGGGTCGGCCACGATCACCGGGCTGCCGGCGTTGGTCGCCGCGGCGATCTCGAGGGAGCTCACGATCTGGGCGTCCACGCTCATGCCGAGGATGCCCTCGACCTTGTCGGCGTTGATGCCCACCTCGTCGTCCGCGCGGTTGAGCACCAGGTGTCGGTTGTCGCGGGCGATGTGGAGGGCGTCGAAGGTCTCGACAGCGACCTTGACGTTCTTCAGCGTCGGTACGTCGAGGGTGGTGACCAGCACGACCTCGTCGGTCTCGTCGAGGGCGGTGAGGACCTGCTCGTCGAAGGCCGGCGCGGTGTCGATGACGACGTAGTCGAAGGTCTCGCGCAGGGTCCGGATGATCTTGGAGACCAGCAGCGGCGTGACCCGCTCGCGGGTGTCCGGGTGCGGGGGAGCGGCGAGCACCATGAGCGAGTCCTGGTGCCGGGTGAGCAGCCCGTCGAGCATCTCGATGTCGAGGGAGTCCTCGGAGCCGATCGCCTGCTCGATCGAGTGCGTCGGGAACAGCTGCATGGTGATGGCCACGTCGCCGAAGGCCAGGTCGAGGTCGACCAGGCACACCCGGCGCGCGCCCTTCTCGGTGAGGGCGAGGGCGAGGTTGACCGAGAGCGTGGTCTTGCCGACGCCGCCCTTGGGGGAGAAGACCGCGATGACCTTGCTGACGTGCAGACCGCCGCTGGGGCCGCGCAGCGCGACGTACAGCTCGAGGGCGCGGTTGAGCGCGACGGCCAGCGTGGTGGTGTCGCTGACGTGGACCACGTCGCGCGCGCCGGCCCGCATCGCCGCGGCCAGCAGCTCGCCGTCCAGGGTCTCGCGGACCAGGATCGTGCTGATGGCGGGGTGCGTGGTGCGCAGCGCCTCGCAGGTGAGGACCGAGTCCTCGTCGGTGAGCGTCGGGCCCAGGAGGACGACGTACTCCTCGCTGTGCGACCCGAGCCACGCGGAGAGGCGGTCGATCGACTCGACGCCGTGGGCCCCGGCCGGCATGGACGCCAGCAGGGACTCCACGATCATCGGGTCGGGGTCAACGACGACGGGCATGTGGGGGGTTCCTCACTTGAAGAGGGTCGTGGCGTCCATGCCGGCGGTGTCCGGCTGCACCTCGCTCTTGTCGGTCAGGAGCGCGAAGGAGAGCTCGCCGTTCGACTCGGCCCAGGTGGTCTGCTCGACCTGCTTCTGCGACAGGGCCAGCGTGATCAGCGTGCGGGGGAGCTGCTCGGTGGTCGCGATGCCCGTCTGGTCGGTCGTCGTGGTGGAGACCGGGGTGGTCGAGCCGACGCCGAGCACCGTCACCTTGTCCAGCAGCAGCCGCGTGAACGGCTGGCCGCTGGCCTGGTCGGTGCCGGAGTAGAAGACCGCCACGGTCGAGCCGGGGTTGACGAAGCCGGCCACGCGACCCGGGTCGGTGAGGTTGATCGACTTGGCCATCATCCCGTCCGGGATCTGCAGGCTGGTCTGCACGGCCGCCGAGGTCCCGAACTTCGCCGCGATGATCTGCTCACCGGGGTAGATCGTGCCCAGCGCCACGGTCCCGCCCAGGGAGTCCGTCGTGGTCTGGTAGCCGTCGAGCAGCGAGTCCTGCGACACCGCCTGCAGGGCCAGCTTGCCGGCCGCCTGCGCGTCCTCGAACGTCTCACCCGGGTTGATCTGCGCGGTCGCGCGGAGCACCTCGACGGTGTCGAACTTCTTCTCCGCCCGGGTGTCGGCACCCTTGGTGTAGAGGAAGACGAGGGCCGAGCCCAGTGCTGCCACCAGCACGGCCACGACCAAGAGAATCCTGCGTCGGTCCATCGACCAGACCTTTCCGTCCCACGGGGAGGCAGGCTGATCTGCCGACCAGCCCCTGTCCCACGAGTGCTGTCCCTCGGTCTAGAACTCTAGGAACGAGCCGCCCCGCCCGTACGCGTTTTGCCGGAACTCGTGGGACGGGAGATGCGTCAGCGCGCCAGCCGCCTGGACGGGCCAGGTCGGCCTGGTCACTGCAGGTCAGAGCGATGCTTCGAACGGCGGAGGCTCAGCCCGACGGCGAGGGTCGACACCGGACTCCACCACCACGCTCGTCGCGCCGAACCGTCCCGGGTGCCGCCGTCGCGCGTGGAGTGCGTGCTGCGCACGCAGCGCGCGACGGCGGCACCCGGGACGGTTCGATGACAGCGCGACGAGCAGACCGTGCCGGAGGCCCGGTCAGTACAACCCAGCGACGTCGTCCTTGTTCTCGCGCATCACGACGTTGCGCTTGAGCTTGAGGCTGGGGGTCAGCTGACCGCCCTCCTCGGTCCACTCGTCGACGAGGATCCGGAACTTGCGGATCGACTCGGCCTTGGAGACGGCCCTGTTGGCGTCGTCGACGGCGTCCTGGATGGCGGCGTTGAGGTCGGGGTCGTCGACGAGCTGCTCGATCTTGTGGGTCTTGCCGTGCTGGTCGGCCCAGGCGTCGAGGGCCTCGCGGTCGAGGGTGACCAGGGCGGCGATGAAGGGCTGGCCGTCGCCGACGACGAGGCACTGGTCGACCAGGGCGTGGGCGCGGACGCGGTCCTCGAGGACGGCAGGGGCGACGTTCTTGCCGCCGGCGGTCACGAGGATCTCCTTCTTGCGGCCGGTGATCCGGACGAAGCCCTCGTCGTCGACCTCGCCGACGTCGCCGGTGTGGAACCAGCCGTCGCTCTCGAGGACCTCGGCGGTGGCCTGGTCTTCGTGCCAGTAGCCGGTGAAGACCTGGCCGCCCTGGAAGAGCAGCTCGCCGTCCTCGGCGACGCGGACGGCGGTGCCGGGCAGCGGGCGGCCGACGGTGCCGATCTTGACGGCGTCCGGGAGGTTCACGGTGAGGGCGGCGGTGGTCTCGGTCAGGCCGTAGCCCTCGAGCACGGTGACGCCGATCCCGCGGTAGAAGTGGCCGAGACGCTCGCCGAGCGGGGCGCCGCCGGAGACGGCGTACTCGCACCGGCCGCCGAGGGCGTCGCGCAGCTTGCCGTAGACCAGCCGCGAGAACACGGCGTGCTGGGCGCGGACCCGGAACGGGACCTTGCCCTTCTCCACGCCGCGGGAGTAGGCCATCGCGACCTCGGCGGCGCGGTCGAAGATGCCGCCGCGGCCGTCGGCGGTGGCGCGCTGGGAGGCGGTGTTGAAGACCTTCTCGAACACCCGGGGTACGGCGAGCACGAACGTCGGGCGGAAGGCCTGCAGGTCCGCGACCAGGTTCTTGATGTCGGCGCTGTGCCCGAGGCGGGTCCGCGACTTCACGCAGCCGATCTGGATGATCCGCGCGAACACGTGGGCCAGCGGCAGGAAGAGCAGGGTGGAGGAGTCCTCGGTCTCGAACAGCCGGTCCAGCTCGCCGACGGCCACGCCGAGCTCGACCATGAAGTTGCCGTGGGTGAGCATGCAGCCCTTGGGGCGCCCGGTGGTGCCGGAGGTGTAGATCAGCGTCGCGAGGTCCGAGGGACCGGCGGCGGTCCGGCGCTCCTCGAGGGTGGCCTCGGGGATGTCCTGCCCGAGCCGGCTGAGGATGTCCACGGCGTTGTCGGTCAGCGACCAGACGTGGTTGAGCTCGGTGAGGTCGGCGCGGACCTCGGTGATGCGGGCGACGTGCTCGGGCGTCTCGGCGACGACGGCGCGGGCACCGGAGTCCTCGAGGATCCACTGCACCTGCTCGGCCGAGGACGTCTCGTAGACCGGCACGGTCACGGCCCCGGCGAACCAGATCGCGTAGTCGAACAGCGTCCACTCGTAGCGCGTCTTGGAGATCAGCGCGACCCGGTCGCCCGGCTCGATGCCGGAGGCGATGAGCCCCTGGGCGACGGCGGCGACCTCGTCGCGGAACCGGGCGGCGGTGACGCCGGTCCAGCCGTCCGGCCCGGGCCGGCTGAACACCTCGTCGGAGCCGTGGTCGCGCGCGTTGGTGACCACGTCGTCGGTGAGGTTCCCCGAGGTCGGCGGCTCCATGGTCGACGGCGTGGAGTACTCGCGCACGGCCGCACGTTACCGCCGGGCAACGAGAGGGCGTCGATCCGGTACGCTCGCAAGCCGAGTCGGAGGACCGGAGCACGACCAGGGCAGGACCAGCGCGCAGGGGGTATCGGTGGCGGAGCAGACGACGTCCTCCATCACGGTCGACGCGCCGCCGGCGGCGGTCATGGACGTCATCGCCGACTTCGACGCCTACCCCCAGTGGGCCAAGGGCGTGACCCAGGCCGAGACGCGCTCGTCGTACGACGACGGGCGGGCCCGCGAGGTGTTCTTCGCCCTCGACGTGAGCCCGATCAAGGACGAGTACACGCTGTCCTACGACTGGGACGGCGACCGCGAGGTCACGTGGACCCTCGTCGAGGGCAAGATGCTGCGCGCGCTGGACGGCGCCTACGTGCTGCGCGACCTCGGCGGCAGCACCGAGGTGAACTACCGGCTCGCCCTCGACGTCTCCATCCCGCTCATCGGCATGCTCAAGCGCAAGGGCGAGAAGATCCTCATCGACACCGCGCTGAAGGGGCTGAAGAAGCGCGTCGAGTCGCTCGGGTAGCCCCTTTGCGCATCCTCCTCTTCACCGGCAAGGGCGGTGTCGGCAAGTCCACCGTGGCCGCCGGGACCGCCGCCCTCGCCGCCGCCTCGGGCCAGCGCACCCTCGTGCTGTCCACCGACGCGGCGCACTCCCTCTCCGATGCCTTCGGCGCACCGGTCGGCCCGGAGCCGACCCAGGTGGCCGAGCGGCTCTTCGTCCAGCAGGTCGACGCCCAACTGCGCTTCGAGCAGTCCTGGGCCGAGATCCAGGGCTACCTGCTCTCGGTCCTGGACACCACGGGCATGGACCCGGTGGCCGCCGAGGAGCTGACGGTCATCCCCGGTGCCGAGGAGGTGCTGGCCCTGCTCGAGCTGCGGGTCCAGGTCCTTTCCGACGACTGGGACGTGGTGGTCGTGGACTGTGCGCCGACCGCGGAGACGCTGCGGCTGCTGGCGCTGCCCGAGGCCCTGGGCTGGTACATGCAGCGCGTCTTCCCGGTCCAGCAGAAGGTGGTCAAGGCCCTGCGCCCGGTGCTGAGCCGCGCGGCGGGCGTGCCCATGCCGGGTGGGGGCGTCTTCGACGCCGTCCAGCGCCTGCACGCCGAGCTCGAGGAGGTGCGCGCCCTGCTGTCCGGGCCGGACGCCAGCGTGCGGATCGTGCTCACGCCCGAGGCCGTGGTGCTGGCCGAGGCGCGCCGCGCGTACACGACGCTGTCGCTGTTCGGCTACCGCGTCGACGGCGTCGTGGCCAACCGGGTCTTCCCCTCCGAGGGCGCCGACGACTGGCGCGCCGGCTGGGTCCTGGCCCAGGACGAGGTCCTCGGTCAGGTGGAGGAGTCGTTCGCGGGCGTGCCGCTGTGGCGCTCGGAGTACCGCCCCGGCGAGCCGGTCGGCGTTGAGGCGCTGGGGGACCTGGCCCGCGACCTGTACGCCGGGAGCGACCCGCTCGGGCGCGGCGGCGTGCGCAGTCCGTTCGAGGTGGTCACCGAGACCGGCGGCGTCCGGCTGCGGCTCCGGTTGCCGTTCGTCACGCGCGACCAGGTCCACCTCGCCCGCAGCGGGGACGAGCTGGTCGTCACCGTCGGCTCCTACCGCCGCCTGCTGACGCTGCCCCAGGGACTGGCCCGGCTGCGGGTCGCCGGGGCGCGCGTCGATGATGACGGGGTGCTGCAGGTGACGTTCCGCGACCCGGCGAGCGAGGCGGTCGGATGAGTGAGGGACCCTCCGGCGACGAGCCGGTCGGCAGCGTCGGCGAGGAGGCGGCCAAGCTGTTCGGGGCGCTGGCCGACTGGGCCGGTGAGCACGTCGGGGACGTCGACGAGCACCTGGCCACCGGCAGCACCGAGTGCCTCTACTGCCCCGTGTGCCGCACGGTCCACGCCGTGCGCAACGCCAGCCCGGAGCTCAAGGCCCAGCTGACCACCGCCGCGTCGTCGTTCCTCCAGGCCGCGGCCGGCCTGCTGAGCGCGGCGGGCACCACGCCACCGCCCGCGCAGCCGCGCGTGCAGACCATCGACCTCGACGGCGACCCGGACGGGGAGGACCTCTCGTGACCCTCGCGTGCGGCGTCGACGTCGGCGGCACCAAGATCCTCGGCGGCGTGGTCGACGAGGACGGCTCGATCGTCGAGGAGCTGCGCGTCGAGTCGCCCGCGACCGACGCCGAGGCCATCGAGAAGGCCATCGAGCACCTGGTCACCGAGCTCAAGAGCCGCCACGAGATCGCCGCGGTCGGGGTCGGGGCGGCGGGCTACATCGACAAGGCCCGCTCGACGGTCCGGTTCGCGCCCAACATCGCCTGGCGCGACGTCAGCCTCAAGGCCGACCTCGAGGCGCTGGTCGACCTCCCGGTCGTGGTGGAGAACGACGCCAACGCGGCCGCCTGGGGCGAGTTCACCTTCGGCGCCGGCCACGACGTCGACGACCTGCTGCTGGTCACGGTGGGCACCGGCATCGGCGGCGGCATCGTCCACGACGGCGAGCTGCTGCGCGGCGCCTTCGGCATCGGCGCCGAGATCGGCCACATGCGGGTCGTGCCCGACGGCATCCTGTGCGGCTGCGGCAACCGCGGCTGCTTCGAGCAGTACGCCAGCGGCAGCGCCCTGGTCCGCGACGCCCGCGCGGCCGCCCGGGCCGGCTCGCTGCTGGCGCAGGGGCTGCTGGACCTCGCCGGCGGCGACCCCGACCAGATCACCGGGCCGCTCATCACCGAGGCCGCCCGGGCCGGCGACCCCTTCGCCACCGAGCAGCTGGCCGGGCTGGGCCGCTGGCTGGGCGAGGGCATCGCCTCGCTCACCGCCGTGCTCGACCCGGCCGTCGTGGTCCTCGGCGGAGGCGTCAGCGAGGCCGGTGACCTGCTCATCACCCCGGTGCGCGCGGCGTTCCAGTCCCAGCTCACCGGCCGCGGGCACCGACCCGTGCTGGAGATCCGCAAGGCCCGGCTGGGCAACCGGGCCGGCCTGATCGGCGCGGCCGACCTGGCCCGGCGGTGACGGTGGCCGCACCGGCCCGGCGTACCCGGGTCCCTCGCTGGGACCCGCTCACCGTCGGCGTGGACATCGGCGGCACCAAGATCCTCGCCGGCGTCGTCGACTCGCACGGCTCGGTCGTCGAGGTGCAGCGCCGGCCCACGACCGGCCACGACGTCGCGCTGGTCGAGGACACCATCGTCGATCTGGTCCAGGGCTTCCAGCAGCAGTACGACGTCGCCGCGGTCGGCGTCGGCGCGGCCGGCTTCGTCGACGCGAGCCGGTCCACGGTGATGTTCTCCCCGCACCTCGCCTGGCGCGACGAGCCGCTGCGCGACCGGCTGACCGCCCGGATGTCGATCCCGGTCGTGGTCGACAACGACGCCAACACCACCGCGCTGGGGGAGTCGCGCTTCGGCGCGGGCGTCGGTCACCGCTTCGTCCTGTGCATCACGCTCGGCACCGGCATCGGCGGCGCGATCGTGCTGGACGGCCGGGTCTACCGCGGCGCCAACGGCATGGCCGGCGAGTTCGGCCACATGCAGGTCGTGCCCGACGGCCACCGCTGCCCGTGCGGCAACCGGGGCTGCTGGGAGCAGTACGCCTCCGGCAACGCCCTCGAGCGCGAGGCCCGCGAGCTGGTCGTGGCCCGCTCGCCGATGGCCCACGCGCTGCGCGAGCTGTGCGGCGACGACCCGGACCAGCTGAGCGGCCCGCAGGTCACCGCGGCCGCCCAGGCGGGCGACCCCATCTCGGTCGAGCTGATCGCCGACGTCGGCCGCTGGCTCGGCACCGGCGTGGCCGGGCTGGTCGCGGCCTTCGACCCCAGCGCGGTCATCATCGGCGGCGGGGTCTCCGACGCCGGCGAGCTGCTGCTGGCCCCCACCCGCGACTCGATGGTGCGGCACCTGGTCGGCCGCGGCTACCGGGCCGAGCCGCCCGTCGTACCCGCCGTCCTCGGGCCGCAGGCCGGCTTCATCGGCGCCGCCGACATGGCCCGCTCGGCCGCCCGCCGCTCGCGTCGGGCGGACCGCCGCCGGGACCGCCGGGGGCGCTGGTTCGGCGTCCGCGACGAGCTCTAGAGCCGCGCGCCGTCGTCCCAGGGGTCGACGTCCTCGCCGCGCGGCATGTGCACGACCAGGTAGACGAAGCCGCCGATGAAGGCCGCCACCAGGAGGTAGCCCAGCCACGGCGGCAGGTGCACGCCGAGGATGAGGCAGATCAGCAGCACCGACGGCGAGCCGAACAGCCCGCCCCAGGCCACCATCCGGTCCGGCGCGACCGTGGGCAGCGGCGGCGGGGGCGGCGGGACGAAGGCGTCCTCGGGGTCCTCCTGGACCGGCTCGCGGGCCTCCGCGGGCTGCGGCAGGGGCCGGAAGAGCCGCTCGAGCCGCTCCTCGCGACCGGCGTCGGCGCCCGGCTGCGCAGGCGACTGGTCGACGGGGTCGTCGTCCAGCTCGACCCGGTCGCCGTAGTTCTCGACGATGGCGCGCCAGGCGTCCTCGTCGCTGTCGCGCTGCACGGGACGAGCGTACGCCGAACGGGGAGGGGGTTAGGCTTCGACGGGTTTGCGGGATCGGTCTCGAGGGGGTCGCTGGGTGTTCTACTGGTTCCTCAAGTGGGTAGCGCTCGGCCCGTGGCTCCGGCTCGTCTTCCGGCCCCAGGTGACCGGGGCCGAGCACGTCCCCGCCACCGGCCCCGCGATCCTCGCCAGCAACCACCTGTCGTACTCCGACTGGATGTTCATGCCGCTCACGCTGCCGCGGCGCGTGACGTTCGTGGCCAAGGCGGAGTACTTCAACACCCCGGGCATCAAGGGCTGGTTCCAGAAGAAGTTCTTCTCCGGGGCCGGCCAGGTCCCCATCGACCGCTCCGGCGCCAGCGCCGCCGAGGGCGCGCTGTCCGCGGCCAAGCGCATCCTGGACGCCGGCGAGCTGTTCGGCATCTACCCCGAGGGCACCCGCTCCCACGACGGCCGGCTCTACCGCGGCAAGACCGGCGTGGCCCGCCTGGCCCTCGAGGCCAAGGTCCCGGTCGTCCCGGTGGCCGTGGTCGGCACCGACGTGGTCGCCCCGCCCGGCCAGACCTTCGGCAAGTTCACCCGCCCGATCGTGCGCTTCGGCAAGCCGCTGGACTTCTCGCGCTACGAGGGCATGGAGAACGACCGCTACATCCTGCGCTCGATCACCGACGAGATCATGTACGAGATCATGCGGCTCTCCGGTCAGGAGTACGTCGACATGTACGCCTCCCGCGCCAAGGAGGAGTCCAAGAAGGCGACCGACGGCTCCTCGGCGCCCGCCGACGAGCAGAAGAAGGCGTCGTAGCTCCGCCTGTCGTGCGCCGGCTCGCGACCTGGTGGTTCGGGCCGGCCCTCACCGTCGAGGACCGGTTGTTCCGGTGGCTGGCGGTGTTGCGGTTCCTGGTGCTGGCCGACGCGGTGGTGCTGAACGCCTACCGCGCGGACAACTTCACCCGGCCCTGGCTCGGGCTGCTCTGCGTCCTGGTGATGCTGGCCTGGACCCCGCTCACGTCCTGGCTGTTCACCGCCCCGCACCGGCGCACGCTGCCGCTGCTGGGTCTCGACCTGGCGTTGGCCGTGGCGCTCATCCTGGTCTCGCCCGCGGTCAAGGGCGAGGGCTTCAGCGCCACCGTGCCCGGCTTCTGGGTCATCGGCGCCCTGATGGCCTGGGCCGTGCACTACCGGTGGCTCGGCGGCCTGCTGGCCGGCGCCGCGCTGGCCGCCGCCGACCTCGTCGTACGCCAGCACGTCACCCAGGCCAACGCCGGCAACGTCTTCCTGCTCGTCCTCGGCGGCCTCATCGTGGGCTCCATGGCCGAGTCGCTGCACCGCATGGCCGACGAGCGCGACCGCGCGCAGCGGGCCGCCGTGGTCGCCGCCGAGCGCGCCCGCCTGGCCCGCGCCGTCCACGACGGCGTCCTGCAGGTCCTCGGCCTGGTCCAGCGGCGCGGCGGCGAGCTCGGCGGCGACGGCGCTGCGCTGGCGCGGCTGGCCGGCGAGCAGGAGGCCGCGCTCCGCACGCTCATCCGCGAGCAGGACTCCGTCGCCGCTCCCGACGGTGGTCTCGTCGACCTGGCCGCCGCGCTCGTCCACCTCGGTGCCCGCCCCCGCGTCGAGGTGGTCACCTCCGGCCGGGTCGAGCTCCCCGCCCCCGCGGCCGCCGAGCTGGTGGCCGTCGTCGGCGCCTGCCTGGACAACGTCGCCCAGCACGCCGGTCCCGACGCCTGCGCCTGGGTCCTCCTCGAGGCGTACGCCGACCGCGTGGCGGTCTCGGTCCGCGACGACGGCCCCGGCATCCCGCCCGGCCGGCTCGAGCGGGCCGAGGCCGACGGTCGGCTGGGCGTCGCTCATTCGATCAGGGGGCGCATGGCGGACCTCGGAGGGAGCGCCTCGGTGACGACCGGGCCGGACGGCACCGAGTGGGAGCTGTCGCTCCCGCTCTGAGCCGTGCGCACGAGCCGGACGACGAGCAGGAACAGCACCACGACCAGGACCGCGCTGGCCCGGAGCGCCCCGCTGCCGGCCGCCATCGCGTCCACGAACGCGTTGTGGGTCCACGCCAGCCGGTAGTCCAGCGCCACCCGCTCGACGACCGCGCCGAGCAGGATGACCACCAACTGCACCGCGAGGACCGGCGCCAGCAGCGCGCGGGCCACGCGCCCGGCCCACGGCGTGGCCAGCGCGAAGGCCGGCGTCGCGGCGGCCAGGAACTCGAGGCCGTAGCGGTAGCCGTAGATCGGGTCACCGCCCGTGAAGCCGATCAACGCCCCCTGCAGCAGGGTGTAGACCAGGCCCCCGGCCAGCAGCGACGTCGCCCAGAGCGGCAGCTCGCGCCAGGCCCGCACGAGCGCCGGGAGCAGCACCAGGAGGACCGGGGTGAAGACCAGGATGCCGCGGTCGGGGGAGACCCACAGGCCCAGCTGGTTCGGCACGTCGACGAGGCTCCTGCTCACCTCCGAGAACGCGCCGGCGCCGTACAGCGCCGTCGGGTCCCACGACCCGTAGACCCACTTCGTCCACAGCGACAGCAACAGCAGGGAGGCCAGCCCGGGAAGGCCACTGCGCGCGGCCACGGCCAGGCTGCGGCGTCGCCACGCGACGCTCAGACCGACGACGGCCACGATGAGCGCGGCGTGGGGGCGCGCCCACAGCAGCAGGACGCCGCCGAGGCCCACGGTCCACCACCGCTCGCGCGGGGCGGCGAAGGCGATGAGGGCGATGCCGAGCACGCTGACGGTCTGGGGCCAGATGCCGTTGGCCGCGGTGCTCCACACGGGCGTGGTGAAGGCGAAGGCGGCGGCCGCGACCAGGGCGGTCCGTCGCTCGAGCCGGGTGGTCAGCGCGAGGAAGACGAGGAGCACCGCGAGCGCGGTGAGCAGGGCCGCTGTGACCGCGGCGGGGAGGACGGTCATCGTGTCGGGCTGCGTCAGGAGGTACGCCGGCAGCCCGGCGATGACCACGGCCGGCGCCCGCGTGATGACGTGGTGCCCGTTGGGGGCGTCGTCGTCGACGTAGACCCAGCGGAGCACGTGGCCGTCCAGCTGGGGGACCTCGACCCCGTCGAGGTACGGCGATCCGGTGGTCGCCAGCTGGTAGGACGCGAGGTTGGAGCTCCACACGTCGAGGCACAGGTAGCCGCGGCTGGCGGTCGCGGCGAACACCAGGAACGTCACGAGGAACAACGACGCGCCCAGCCTGCGGGTCGTCCAGGTGCGCACCGCACCATTGTTCGGGCCCGGCCGCGGCGACGTACGGCGAATCGGCGAAGTCGCGGCGGGCATGCTGGTGGCCGTGACGATCCACCGCACGCACCCGTTCGCCGACGCCGAGCCCGACCCCGCGCGGCGGCTGCGCGGCCGGCTCGGCGGCGCGGTGACGCTGTGGACCACCGGCTCCGGAGTCGATCGGGCGGGCCTGACCGTGACCTCGCTGCTCGTCGCGCTGGGCGACCCGCCGCGGGTGCTGGGTCTCGTGGATCCGGACTCCGACCTGGCCCTGGCGGTGGAGGAGACCGGGACCGCGGTGGTGCAGCTGCTGGCCTGGCCCGATCGCGACCTCGCCGAGGCCTTCGCGGGGACCGCGCCCGCGCCCGGTGGGTTGTTCCGTCAGGCGGAGTTCACCGACACGGGGTGGGGTCCGCGGCTCGCGCACGCTGCGACCTGGGCCGGCGTACGGCTGGAGCAGGGGCGCGACGTCGGCTGGTCACGGGAGCTCACCTGTGTGGTCGAGCACGTCGAGGTCGGCCCGGACACCGAGCCGTTGGCCCACCGCCGCGGGCGCTGGATGCGCCCCTAGCCCACCGGCACCGGCGCTGCGTCCTCGCGCCTGGCCCGCCGCAGCTGGGCGTCGGTCCACGCCCGGATACCCGAGTAGGAGGCGAACAGCACCGCCACGGCCAGGACGGCGACCGCGGGCCCGCCGTGCACCATCGCGTGGACGAAGGCGTTGTCGGTCCAGCCGTCGGTGTCCCACAGGGTCACCCGGTCCACCACGGCGCCGAGGACGATCACGGTGAACTGCAGCGCCAGCACCGGCGCGATGACCCGTCGGGCCCAGCCGGTGGCGCGGCACGCCGCGATCGCGTACGCCGGGGTGGCGCAGGCGAGGAACTCGAGTCCGTAGCGGTAGCCGTAGATCGGGTAGCCACCCGAGAAGCCGATGAGGGCGGCCTGGATCACCGTGTAGGCGAGGCCGGCCAGCAGGAGGTCGGTCGACCAGCGCGGCAGCCCCCGCCAGCAGCGGACCACCGTGGGGAGCAGGAGCAGCAGCAGGGGGGTGAAGACGAAGAGCCCCCGGTCCGGCGACACCCACATGGCGGCCTGGTTCACCGGGTCCAGCAGGCTCTGCTGGACCTGCGAGAAGGCGCCGGACCCGAACAGCGGCATCGGGCTCCAGGATCCGTAGATCCAGTGGGTCCAGAGGCATAGCAGCGGCAGCGAGAGGGCACCGGGCAGGCCGCCCCGCAGGGCGATCCGGACGTCCCGGGCGCGCCAGGCCGCGGCGAGCGCGACGACCGCGACGATCACCGCGGCGTGCGGTCGCGCCCAGAGCAGCAGCACACCTGCGACCCCGACCCACCACCACCGGTCGACCGTCATCGCCCACGCCGCGATGGCGATGCCGAGCACGGTGATGGTCTGCGGCCAGATGCCGTTGGCCGCCACGCTCCAGACCGGGGTCGTCAGCCCGAAGGCGGCGGCTGCGGCGGTGGCCTGCCAGCCTTCGACGACCGTGCGCACCGCGCGGTGGACCAGGACGACGGCCAGGGCGGTCAGGGCCGCGGCGGTGACGGCAGCGGGGAGCACCGTCATGTGGTCCGGCTGGGTGAGGAGGTAGGCCGGGAGGCCGGCCAGCACGGCCGCGGGCGCACGGGTGATGACCGTGTGGCCGTTGGGGGCGTCCTGGATCCACACCCAGCTGATGACGTTGTTCTCGAGCTCGGGGATGCGCACCCCGTCGATGTACGGCGTGTGCGCGGTCGCCAACCGCCAGGACGCGTAGTTCGAGGTCCACACGTCGAAGCAGAGGTGGGCCCGCCCGGCCGTGACCACGAAGACCGCGAAGAAGAACAGGAACAGCACCAGGTCGGTCCGTCCCCGGGCCGAGGTCGCGGTGCGCCGCGCCAGCTCTCTCACGGCGTCCATCGTGGTCGCCGAGGGCTCCGGCTGTCCGGTGAACGCGGAACTGCCCGCGTGGTTGGATGCCCGACATGGCCATCGCCGAGACGCCCGCGGACGGCGAGGCCGTCGCGGCGCAGTCGCCGGTCCGGGTGATGGTCGTGGACGACCACCCGATGTGGCGCGACGCGGTGGAGCGGGACCTGCAGGATGCGGGGTTCGACGTGGTGGGGGTGGCGGCCAACGGGAGCGAGGCGCTGGCGCGGTTCCCGGCGTGCCGGCCGCAGGTGGTCGTGCTGGACCTGCAGATGCCCGCGCCGAACGGCGTCGAGGTGACCGCGGAGGTGCTGCGGCAGGACCCGTCGGCTCGGGTGCTGATCCTGTCGGCTTCGGGGGAGCAGGACGACGTGCTGGCGGCGGTGAAGGCGGGGGCGACGGGCTACCTGGTCAAGTCGGCGAGCCGGGCCGAGCTGCTCGAGGCGGTACGCCGGGTGGCGCGGGGCGACGCGGTGTTCACGCCGGGGCTGGCGGGGCTGGTGCTGGGGGAGTACCGCCGGCTGTCCGAGCCGGAGTCGCGCGAGCCGGAGGGGCCGTCGCTGACCGAGCGGGAGACCGAGGTGCTGCGGATGGTCGCCAAGGGCTTGTCCTACAAGCAGATCGCGGAGCGGCTCGTGCTCTCGCACCGCACGGTGCAGAACCACGTGCAGAACACCCTGCGAAAGCTCCAGCTGCACAACCGGGTCGAGCTGACCCGCTACGCCATCGCGCAGGGGCTCGACGATGACGGCGACGACGCACCGCAGTGACGCCGTCGCGGCGTACCTGCGCCGCGTCGGCCTCGACGGCGAGGAGCTGCCGGCGTCGTACGACACGCTGCTGCGGCTGCACCGGGCGCACCTGGACGCGGTGCCCTACGAGAACCTCTGCACGATGCTGGGCCGGCCGCCGTCGGTCGAGCCCGCCGACAGCCTGGCCCGGGTGGGCGAGGTCGGGCGGGCGGGCTACTGCTTCCACCAGAACGGCGCGCTCGCGCTGGTGCTGGCCGGGCTCGGCTTCGCGGTGACCCGGCGGCACGGGCACGTGTGGACCGACGAGGCCGACCGCGCCGGCGCCTTCCTCAACCACCTCGTGCTCGAGGTCGACGAGGTGCCGACCCCGGAGAACCCGGACGGCCGCTGGTGGTTCGACGTCGGACTGGGCGACGCGTTCCGCGACCCCGTGCCGGTGGTCGTGGGCCGGCACGGCCAGGACGGCTTCGACTACGAGGTCACCGAGGTCCGCGCCGACGGCTGGTCCTTCCGGCACGACCGGACCGGGACGTTCACCGGTGTGGAGGTGACGCCGCGGCCGGTCGGGCCGGCGGAGGTCGCGGCCTCCCACGCGCAGCTGACCGCACCCGGGGACGGTCGCTTCGCCAGGGTCCTGGTCGTCCAGCACCGCGACGCGACCGGGGTGGACACGGTCCGCGGCTGCCTGCGCCTGCGCACCGAGCCGTCCGGGACCACCGAGACCGAGCTGACGACGTACGACGCGTGGCGGGCGGCGCTGACCGACGCGGCCCGGCTGCCGCTCGACGACGTGGACGGGGCCGAGCTCCGAGCGCTGTACGACGCGCAGTGGGCCAAGCACGTGGCGTGGGACGCCGCGGGCCGACCGTGACCTGGCGGCGGGCCACCGCCGAGGACGCCGTGGCGCTGCGCGACCTCGAGCGCGCGGCCAACGTCGTCGGCCTGGCGCACGTGTTCGGCGACCGGCCGTTCCCCGACGAGGGCGTGCTGGCGCGGTGGCGGGCCACGCTGGCCGAACCGGGCGTCGAGGTCCGGCTGACCGACGGCGCCCTGTGCGCCTGGGACGACACCGGCCGGGTGCGGCACCTGGCCGTGCACCCGGACCGCTGGGGCCAGGGACTCGGCCGCACGGGGTTGGGCCTGGCCGTCACCGACCTCCGTGCCCGGGGCGTGGCGCCGTGGCTGTGGGCCCTGCAGGCCAACCACCGCGCGCGGCGGCTCTACGCCCACCTGGGCTGGGAGCCGACCGGGCGGACCCAGCCGGCCGAGTGGCCGCCGTACCCGACCGAGCTCCAGCTGCGCCTGCCAGACTCGGCCCATGGCCGATGAGCTGCTCGCGATCGCGGACGAGCTCTACGCACTGAGCCTGGCCGAGTTCACCCCGGCCCGCGACGCGCAGGCCAAGGAGCACAAGGGCACCGACCTGGCCAAGCAGCTCAAGGCGCTCAAGAAGCCGTCCCTGGCGGCGTGGGTGGTCAACCTGCTCGTGCGCCGCGACACCGCGCAGGTCGAGCAGGTCCTCCAGGTCGGCGCCGCCCTGCGCGAGGCGCAGGCCTCGATGTCCGGCGACGAGCTGCGCCAGCTGACCCGGCAGCGCCGCCAGCTCACCGCGGCGGTGACCACCCAGGCCCGCCGGCTGGCCCGCGAGGAGGGCCAGAAGGTCACCGAGGCCGTCGCGGACCAGGTCGAGGCCACGCTGACCGCGGCCATGGCCGACGAGGAAGCCGGCCGGGCGGTGCGCAGCGGGATGCTGGTGGCCGCACTCCGGGTCAGCGGCATGGAGGTCTCCGACCTGGGCGCCGCGGTCGCGCTGCCCGAGGCGCTCGGCTTCGAGGCGACCACCCGGGCGGCCGAGCCGCCCGGCCGGCCCGACCTGCACGTCGTGCCCGACCCCGACCAGGACGAGAAGGCGCTCGAGGCCGCCCGCCAGGCGCTGGAGGAGGCCGAGGACGAGCTGTCCGAGGCCGCCGCGGGGCTCGACACCGCGAGCAAGGAGCTGGCCGACCTCGAGGCGCGCTCCATGCAGGTCCAGGCCGAGATCGACGAGCTCAAGCGCAAGCTGGCCGAGCTCGAGGAGACCGCCGAGCAGGTCGACGACGAGATCTCCGACGCCGAGGACGTCCGCGACGAGGCCCAGGAGGCCGTCTCCGAGGCCACCGGCGCCCGCGACGCGGCCCGGAAGGCCGTGGAGAAGCTGGAGGCCTAGGCCCAGCCCTTGGCCCGCTCGACGGCGTCCAGCCAGCGCCCGTGCGCGGCGTCGGCGGCGGACCGGTCGGCGGTGGGCGTGAAGGCCCGGTCGAGCTGCCAGGTCTCGCGCAGCTCGTCGGTGGAGTCCCACACGCCGGTGCCGAGCCCGGCCAGGAACGCCGCGCCGAGCGCGGTGGTCTCCACCAGCTCGGGCCGGCGCACCTCGAGACCGAGCTGGTCGGCCTGGAGCTGGCAGAGCAGGTCGTTGGCGCTGGCCCCGCCGTCGACCCGCAGCGGCGCGTCGCCGTTGGGCATCGTGGCCAGCACGTCGCGGACCTCGAAGGCGATGGCCTCGAGCGTCGCGCGCACGACGTGCGCGCGCGTCGTGCCCCGGGTCAGGCCGATGATCAGACCGCGCGCGTGCGGGTCCCAGTGCGGCGCGCCCATCCCGGTCAGCGCCGGCACGAAGACCACCCCGTCGGAGTCGTCCACGGTCGACGCGATGGCCGCGGTCTCGGCCGCCGAGCCCACGATCTGCAGCCCGTCGCGCAGCCACTGCACGGCCGCGCCGGTCACGAAGATCGCGCCCTCCAGCGCGTAGGTCAGCTCGCCGTCCGGCCCGCGCCACGCCGCCGTGCTGAGCAGCCCGGCGTCCGAGCGCTCCAGCGTCGTGCCGGTGTTGGTGAGGATGAACGACCCGGTCCCGTAGGTGCACTTGGCGTCGCCGGGGTCGAAGCAGGTCTGCCCGAACAGCGCCGACTGCTGGTCGCCCGCGATCCCCGCGATCGGCAGCTCGAGGTCCAGGAACGTCCGCGGGTCGGTGGTCGCGACCTCGCCCCAGTTGGGCACCAGCTCGGGCAGCGCGTCGCGGGGTACGCCGAACAGCGAGCACAGCTCGTCGGACCAGTCCCCGGTGGTGAGGTCGAACAGCAGCGTCCGGCACGCGTTGGACACGTCGGTGACGTGGTGCAGCCCGCGCGTCATCCGCGCGATCAGGTAGGAGTCGACCGTCCCCACGGCGTACCGGCCCTCCTCGACCAGCGCCCACGTGCGCGGCTCGTTCTCGGCCAGCCACACCAGCTTGGTGCCGGAGAAGTACGGGTCCAGCCGCAGCCCGGTCAGCTCCCGGACCCGGTCCTCGTGCCCCTCGTCGCGCAGCCGCGCACAGATGTCCGCCGTCCGCCGGTCCTGCCAGACGATCGCCCGCCGCGGCGACCCCAGCGTCTCGCGGTCCCACAGCAGCACGGTCTCGCGCTGGTTGGTGATCCCCACCGCCCGCAGCTCGGAGGCGTCGACCTGGTCGACCGCGGAGCGTACGGCGGACAGCGTGGCCTGCCAGATCTCCTCCGGCGCGTGCTCCACCCACCCCGGCCGGGGGAAGTGCTGGCGGAACTCCTCGTAGCCCTTGGCCGCGATCCCGCCCTCCGGCGTCACCACGACCGCCGTCACGCCCGTCGTCCCGGCGTCGATGGCCAGGACGCTCACTGCGCCCCCTGGGCCTGCCGCACGATGTCCAGGATCCGCTGGTCGATCCAGGAGCTGTCGGGCGCGACCCGCATCTCGTAGTTCTCGGTGCCGACCCACGCCTGGAAGTCCCGAGCGCCCTGCGCCCGCGCGAAGGACTCGAGCTCCTCCTCGAGCTCCGCGGTCACCGGGACCTTCTCCGACTCGGTCGACGCGGTGAGGTAGAGCTCGTTCAGCGCCAGCAACCGCGACAGCTCCGGGATCGGCGTCGCGTGGTCGTCGACCCGCAGGTCGACCGCGATGTCGTCCAGCCCGCCGTACCCCGCGCCGTCGCGCACCACCAGCAGCGCCGCCGACTGCCGCCCGCGCGCGTCCCCGCCCGCCTCGTCCCCGGCCGCGAGCGCGGCCAGCAGCCGCTCGGCCAGGGGCGCGGTCTCGTCCGAGCCCAGCCACGCCGCCTCCATGGCGTCGACGACCTCCTCACCGGCCAGGATGTTGCCCTGGATCGCGTACCCGTCCCCGGTCACGCTCCCCGCCCAGTCCAGGCAGGCCTGCCCGGTGTGCGAGGCCGCCCCGCCGTCGGAGTCCACGATCCCCACCTGCCGGTGGTCGCGGCCCTCGTCGTCCTCGAGCAGCCGCTGCAGGGCCACGCCCGCGGTCGCGCCGTCGTCCATGTGCGAGAGGGCCTGGCCCTTGTAGGCCACGTTGGCGTCCGCCTGCGTGGCGATGGCGCCGACCCCGGCCACCGCGGCCGGGACCGCCGAGCCCACGGCCAGGAACTTCGAGGCCACCGCGACGCCCCACGACTCGCCGTCTGCGGAGCGGGCCACGATCGAGAAGGTCATGAGGGGACCCTAGTGGCGGGGTGGGGGTGCTTCTGGGTGCTGCGGCTCGTGGTGCGGGCTCTCGGGTCCGGCCGCCTGTGGACTGACTCGGCCTCCGCCGGACCGCAGCCCCCTCACCGAACGCAACCGACGCCGTGTTGCACGCGACTGCTCCCAGCCCTCTTACGTCTCGTGTGCGTGCCCCACGCCGCGGGTCTAGCGTTCGGCGAGGGGGCTGCGGTCCGGCGATGGCCGGGTCAGCCCACAGGCGGCCTGGTCTGGCGGCGGCACCCTCGCCTTCGCCTTCACGTGGGTGGGGGGAGTGCGGTTCGGGTCATCGCACATCGGGACCGCAGCATGGTCGCCGAAGGCGGCCGCGCTTGTGGGGCGGGGCGCAGCCTCGCCCTCAGCGCGCCCTCACCAGCCAGACCGGGTCCCGCTGTCAAGGACGGACCTGTCGCCGAAGGCCGCTGTCCGCCGCGAAGTGGCGCGCAGCGTCCTTGACAGCGGGAGTCGGGCTGGTGAGCGCGCGGCCGCAACGTGATTGGTCTCGGCACGAGCAAGAACCGTCGATGCCGGCAGAGACCGGACGCCAAGCACGAAGAACCCCCACGGCAGGCCCGCGTCACACGCAGGAAACCTGGGAGTGGTGCGCGGACGCCTTGGTCACTACCCTCGACCACGACTTGAACGATCCAATTTTCTCCAGAGCCAGGAGCAAAACATGCGTGTGGGTGTGCTGACCGGTGGGGGCGACTGCCCTGGGCTGAACGCGGTCATCCGGGCCGTCGTGCGGCGGGGGGTGCGCGACCACTCCTTCGAGTTCGTCGGGTTCCGGGACGGGTGGCGGGGGCCGCTCGAGGGGCTGACGATGGAGCTGGGGATCGAGCAGTGCCGGGGGATCCTGCCGCGGGGCGGGACGATCCTCGGGTCGTCGCGGACCAACCCGTTCAAGATCGACGGCGGGGTCGAGCAGATCCAGGAGAACCTCCAGAAGCACGGCGTGGACGCGCTGGTGGCCATCGGTGGTGAGGACACGCTCGGCGTGGCGACCAAGCTGGCCGAGCTGGGGGTCGACGTGGTCGGCGTACCGAAGACCATCGACAACGACCTGTCCGGGACCGACTTCACCTTCGGCTTCGACACCGCCGTCAACATCGCCACCGAGGCCATCGACCGGCTGCACACCACCGCCGAGTCGCACCACCGGGTGCTGGTCGTCGAGGTCATGGGTCGGCACGCCGGGTGGATCGCGCTGCACGCGGGCATCGCCGGCGGGGCGAGCGCGGTGCTCATCCCGGAGCAGCCGTTCGACATCGAGAAGCTGTGTGACTACGTCGAGACGCGCTTCGAGACGCACTACGCGCCGATCATCGTGGTCTCCGAGGGCGCCGTGCCGGCCGAGGGCGGCGACATGACGCTGGTGTCGGGCGAGAAGGACGCGTTCGGCCACGTGCGGCTGGGCGGCATCGGCGACCGGATCGCCGGTGAGATCGAGGCCCGCACCGGCAAGGAGGCGCGCGCGGTCGTGCTCGGCCACGTCCAGCGCGGTGGCACGCCGACGGCGTTCGACCGCTGGCTGGCCACCCGCTTCGGGCTGCACGCCATCGACGCGGTGGCCGACAAGGACTTCGGCACCATGGTGGCGCTGCGCGGCACCGACATCGTCCGCGTGCCGCTGAGCGAGGGCACCGCGGAGCTGAAGCTCGTCAGCGCCGAGGAGTACGCCGAGGCCGCGGTCTTCTTCGGCTGACCTACCGCCGCCGGCGCGGGAGGGGAGATTGGTCGCTCACCCTTTGGGGTACGGCTGAGGTCACTCACCGCCGCTGGACCCGGAGGAGCGAGATGAGCACCACCGCGAGCGAGCCCGTCGACGTCAACGGGCCCGAGCCCGACCTCAAGCGGGTGATGGGCCCCAAGCTCCTGCTGCTCTTCGTCGTCGGCGACATCCTCGGGGCCGGCGTGTACGCCGTCACCGGCGACATGGCCGGCGTCGTGGGCGGCATCGTCTGGGTGCCGTTCCTCGTCGCCTTCGCGGTGGCCGCGCTCACCGCGATGTCCTACCTCGAGCTCGTCACGAAGTACCCCCAGGCCGCCGGCGCCGCGCTCTACACGCACAAGGCGTTCGGCATCCACTTCGTCACGTTCCTGGTGGCCTTCGCCGTCATCTGCTCGGGCATCACCAGCGCCTCGACCAGCTCCAACGTGCTGGCCCAGAACTTCACCGGCGGCCTGATGGCCAACGGCTGGATGGACAGTGAGCCCTCGAAGGGGCTGATCACCTGGATCGCGCTGGCCTTCATGGTCCTGCTGGCGCTGGTCAACCTGCGCGGCGTGGGCGAGTCGGTGAAGTTCAACGTCGTCCTCACCCTCGTCGAGATCACCGCGCTGACCATCGTCATCGTGGTCGGCTTCGTGGCCATGGGCAGCGGCGACGCCGACTTCAGCCGGGTGACGGTCTTCGAGAGCCCGGAGGACAAGGGCCTGTTCCTCGCCGTCACCGCCGCCACCTCGATCGCCTTCTTCGCGATGGTCGGCTTCGAGGACTCCGTCAACATGGTGGAGGAGACCCAGGAGCCCGAGCGGATCTTCCCGCGCACCCTGCTCACCGGCCTCGGCATCGCGGTGATCATCTACGTCCTGGTCGCCATCAGCGTCGTCGTCATCCTCACCCCCGACCAGATCGCCGACGCCCCCGACGGCGGCGCCCTCCTCGCCGTGGTCCAGGAAGGCGCGCCCGACTTCCCGATCGACCGGGTCTTCCCGTTCCTCGCCGTCTTCGCGGTGGCCAACACCGCCCTCATCAACATGCTCATGGCCAGCCGCCTGCTCTACGGCATGGCCCAGCAGGACGTGCTCCCGCGCGCCCTCGGCAAGGTCTCCCCGAACCGCCGCTCGCCGTACGCCGGCATCGCGTTCTCCACGCTCCTCGCGATCGCGCTCATCGTGTACGTCGCCCAGACCTCCGAGAGCAACGTGACCACCCTCTCCGGTGTGACGTCGCTGCTCCTGCTCGCGGTCTTCACCGTCGTGAACATCGCCTGCCTGATCCTGCGTCGCGACGGCCGCGACTCCGCCTTCACCTCGCCCGGTCTGACCCCGGCCATCGCCGCCGTCGCCTGTGCGTTCCTGCTCGGCCCCTGGGTCGACCGTGACGGGCAGATCTACGAGGTCGCGGCGGTGCTGTTGTTGATCGGCATCGTGCTGTGGGCGATCACCTGGGTGATGAATCGGGGCGTGCGGGCGAAGAAGACCGGGTTCCGGGACATCGAGCACTTGGAGTAGGGGTTCGGCTTCTGGGTGCTGCGGCTCGTGGTGCGGGCTCTCGGGTCCGGCCGCCTGTGGACTGACCCGGCCTCCGCCGGACCGCAGCCCCCTCACCGAACGCAACCGACGCCGTGTTGCACGCGACTGCTCCCAGCGTGGTTGCGTTGCGTGTGCGTGCCCCACGCCGCGGGTCTAGCGTTCGGCGAGGGGGCTGCGGTCCGGCGGTGACCGGGTCAGCCCACAGCCGGCCTGGTTCGGCGCGGCACCGTCTCGTCTCCGCCTTCACGGGTGGGGGTGGGGTGCGGTGCGGGTTGCCGCGCCCGGCGCCGAAAGCTTGTAACGCGCAGTTATCGGTTCTTCCGACCCGTTGCAGCGGGTCGGAAGATCCCGTAACTGAGCGTTACAAGTGCGTGGAGGCGGACCGCGGCGTGGTCGCCGAAGGCGGCCGCGCTTGTGTGGGGCGGGGCGCAGCCTCGCCCTCAGCGCGCCCCTACCAGCCAGACCGGGTCCCGCTGTCAAGGACGGACCTGTCGCCGAAGGCCGCCGTCCGCCACGAAGTGGCGCGTAGCGTCCTTGACAGCGGGAGTCGGGCTGGTGAGCGCGCGGCCGCACGCAAGTGATCACCCGAACCAGCAAGAACCGTCGAGGCAGGCAGAGACAGGACGGCAAGCACAGACCGTCTCAGGCGCGATCGACGATAGGCCCGGGACAACCGCTCAGCCGTACTCTGGACCGGTGAGCACCATCCCCGACCTGGAGGCCCTGCGGGCGCTGGGACCGGCGCAGCAGCCGACGTACCCGGACACCGCGGCGCTCGAGGCGTCCGTCGCCAAGCTGCGGACCATGCCGCCGCTGGTGTTCGCCGGTGAGTGCGACGAGCTGAAGGACAAGGTCGCGGCGGTCGCCCGGGGCGAGGCGTTCATGCTGATGGGCGGCGACTGCGCGGAGACGTTCGCGGGCGTGACCGCCGACAACGTGCGCAACAAGCTGCGGGTGCTGCTGCAGATGGCGGTGGTGCTGACCTACGCCGCGAGCGTGCCGGTGGTGAAGGTGGGGCGGATCGCGGGGCAGTACGCCAAGCCGCGCTCCAGTGACTTCGAGACCCGCGAGGGCGTGACGCTGCCGGCCTACCGCGGGGACGCGGTCAACGGCTACGACTTCACCGAGGCGTCCCGGGTGCCGGACCCGCAGCGGCTGGTCGACGTCTACCACTCGTCGGCGGCGACGCTGAACCTGGTGCGCGCGTTCGTGACCGGTGGGTACGCCGATCTGCGGCAGGTGCACACCTGGAACACCGACTTCGTGCGCGAGTCGCCCGTGGGCCAGCGCTACGAGCTGGTGGCGGCGGAGATCGCGCGGGCGCTGACGTTCATGCAGGCGATCGGGGCGGACCCGGACGAGTTCCACCGCGTCGACTTCCACACCTGCCACGAGGGCCTGGTGCTCGACTACGAGCACGCCATGACCCGCATCGACTCGCGCACCGGGACGCCGTACGACGTCTCGGGCCACTTCGTGTGGATCGGCGAACGGACCCGGCAGCTGGACGGCGCGCACGTGGAGCTGTTCCGCCACATCCGCAACCCGATCGGCGTCAAGCTCGGGCCGAGCACGACGCCCGACGACGCGCTGGCCCTCGCGGCCAGGCTCAACCCGGACAACGAGCCCGGCCGGCTGACCTTCATCACGCGCTTCGGCGCCGGCAAGATCCGCGACGGTCTGCCGCACCTGGTGGAGAAGGTCGCGGCCTCGGGCATCGACGTGGCGTGGGTCTGCGACCCGATGCACGGCAACACCTTCGAGGCGAGCTCGGGCTACAAGACCCGCCGCTTCGACGACGTCATCGACGAGGTCCAGGGCTTCTTCGACGTGCACCGCTCGCTCGGCACCTGGCCGGGCGGCGTGCACGTCGAGCTCACCGGCGACGACGTCACCGAGTGCGTGGGCGGCGGGGACAACCTCGAGGAGGTCGACCTGTCGCACCGCTACGAGTCGGTCTGCGACCCGCGGCTCAACCGCGTGCAGTCCCTCGAGCTGGCCTTCCTGGTCGCCGAGATGCTGCGCCAGGCATGAGCGAGCTCGTCGACCTCCGCTCCGACACCCTCACCCGCCCGACCGAGGCGATGCGCGCCGCGATGGCGCGCGCCGAGGTCGGCGACGACGTGTACGGCGAGGACCCGACCGTCCTCGAGCTCGAGGAGCGGGTCGCGGGGCTGTTCGGGCACGAGGCGGCGCTGTTCACGCCGACCGGGTCGATGGCCAACGTGCTGGCCGTCGGCTCGCTGGTGGCGCCGGGCCAGGAGGTGCTCTGCGAGTCGTCGGCGCACATCGCGCGGGCCGAGCTGGGCGCGCACGCCGCGATCGGCGGCATCACCATGCGCACCTGGACCGGTCACCGCGGGCGGCCCGACCTGGCCGCGATCCGGTCGCTGTTCGCGCCGGACATGGGGCCGTTCTTCGTGCGCACGGCCGCGGTCGCCGTGGAGAACACCCACAACTTCGCCGGCGGCGCGGTCACGCCGCTCGAGCAGCTCCAGGAGCTGCGCGAGTGGGCCACCGGCGTCGGCACCGGCGTGCACCTCGACGGCGCCCGCATCTGGAACGCGCACGTGGCCACCGACACGCCCCTCGCGGAGTACGGCGCGATCGCGGACGTCCTCGCGGTCTGCCTGTCCAAGGGCCTCGGCGCCCCGATCGGCTCGCTCATGGTCGGCTCGCGCGACGCCGTGGACGAGGCCCGGGTGCGCCGCAAGCGGATGGGCGGCGGGATGCGCCAGGTCGGGATCCTCGCGGCGGCCGGGCTGCACGCGCTGGACCACCACCTCGAGCGCCTGGCCGAGGACCACGCCCACGCCCGGCTGCTGGCCGAGGCCTGCGGGCTGGACCCGGAGACCGTGGACAGCAACATCGTGGTCGTCGAGCGCCACGACGCGCCGGCGTACGTCGCGGCCGCGGCCGAGCACGGCGTGCGGATCGCCACGGTCGGGCCGACGGCGGTGCGGATGGTCACCCACCTCGACGTGAGCCGCGAGGACGCCGAGCGTGCGGCCCAGGTGCTGACGAAGATCAGCTGACCGCGACGAGCGAGACCTCGCTGATCGCGGTGAAGTCGCGCCCGGTGTCACCCTGGCCGGGCGCCGAGACCTTGACGAGCTTGAGCTTGACCGTCTTCGCGCGCACGGGCTGGTCCAGGTCGAGACGCTGCACGTCCCGGCCCTCGGTCAGCTGCTGACGGACCCTGGTCCCGTCGTCGAAGGACCACACGACGGCGAGCACGCGCCGGTTGCCGCGGTACCAGTCGTAGGTGCGGCCCTTGTCGTCGGTCGAGGTCTTGGCGTAGCCGTTGACCAGGCCGACCTGGGTCAGCCGGGTCGGCTCCGGCAGCGTGAAGGTCAGCACCGTGCCGGTGCCGTCGCCGGGCATCCGCCAGGCGGTCGCGGGCACGCCGTCGAGCATGTTGCTCGCGTCGTAGGAGACCTGGTGGCCGTCGACGTCCTGGTTGGGCGGAGCGGTCACCGGCGCCTCGGCGTCCGCGCGGCCGGCCACGTCCGTGCCCTGCGCCTCGGCCGAGGCCGACGACCCCGAGGGATCGCGCGCGCTGTCGCCGCCGGACGCCCCGTCCTCGCGGACCAGGAACCACCAGCCGCCGGCCACCACGGCCAGCACCAGGGCGGCGATGAGGATCCACAGCACCGGGGAGCGGCGCTCCTCGTGGTACTCGTACGACTCGTAGCCCAGCAGGGGCGCGTCGGGTGCCGGCCCGGGCGCGGCCTCCGCAGGCTCGGGCAGCGGCGCGGCCGGGACCGTCAGCGGCCCCTGGGCGGAGTAGGCCTCGACCTCGTCGGCGTACAGCGGGTAGCGCGGCGGGGGCGGGGGCGCGACGGCCGACGGCGGGGTGCGCGGATCGGGCGTCGTGACCGCGGGTCGGGGGAGCCTGCGCTCGGCGGTGTCGGTACGCCAGTCAGCGGCGTCGTCGACGCCCGCACCGCAGTGGGTGCAGAACCGGCCGACGCCGAGCTGGTGCCCGCACGTCGCACACGTGCTCATGGCCCACCCCCTCTCCGCAGGGGATCGTAACCGCGACAGGGCGTCGGGCCAGGTCAGGGCGTCCGGACGAGGGAGGCCGCGTCGACCCGACCCACCACCGGCGGCAGCCGCCGGACCGCGGTGGCGAGCTCGCGCAGCGCGCTGCCCTCGAGCGCCTGCGGGCCGTCGCAGAGGGCGAGCTCGGGGTGTGGGTGCACGTCGACCAGGACCCCGTCGGCGCCGACCGCGATGGCCGCGCGGGCCAGGGGGGACGACCAGGTCCTTGCGGCCGGCGGCGTGGCTGGGGTCGACGACCACCGGCAGGTGGCTCACCGCCTGCACCGCGGGGACGGCCGAGAGGTCCAGGGTGTTGCGGTACGCCGTCTCGAAGGTCCGGATGCCCCGCTCGCACAGCACCACGTCGAGGTTGCCGCGCTGCGCGACGTACTCCGCGGCCATCAGCCACTCCTCGACCGTCGCGGTCATCCCGCGCTTGAGCAACACCGGCTTGCCGCAGGTGCCGACCGCCTGGAGCAGCCCGACGTTGGCCATGTTGCGGGTCCCGACCTGGAGCATGTCGGCGTGCTCGGCCACCACGGCCACGTCGCGCGCGTCGATGATCTCGGTGACCACGGGCAGCCCGGTCGCGGCGCCGACGTCGGCCAGGATCTCGAGTCCCTCGACCCCCAGGCCCTGGAAGGCGTACGGCGAGGTGCGCGGCTTGAACGCCCCGCCGCGCAGCAGCGTGGCGCCCGCGCTGCGCGCCATGTGCGCCGCCTCGAGGGTCTGGTCGCGGCTCTCCACCGCGCACGGCCCCGCGATGAAGGTGAAGGTGTCCGGCCCGATCGGGACCTGCTGGCGGGTGCCGACCCAGACCGTCGAGCGCTCGTGGTGGTGCTGGCGGCTGACCAGCTTGAACGGGTCGGAGATCCGGTGCACGTCCGCGACGCCGGCCAGCGTGCGCAGGTTGAGGTGGTGGAAGGAGTCGATGTCGCCGACCAGGCCGATGATCGTGCGCGTCAGCCCCTTGGAGACGAACGCCTCGCCCCCGACGGACTCGACCCGGGCGACGACGGCGGCGATCTGCTCGTCGGTCGCGCCGGGCACCATGACCACGACCATGCCGCGACCGTAGGTCGCGCGTGCCGTCGGGTGAGACGCCGGACTCACGATGCGGACAGGTGTTACGAACTCGTGACGCGCTCGGCGCCTAGACGGCGAGGTGCGGGACCTCGCCCTCGACCTTGCGCCGCGGTCCGAGCTCGACGGCGACCATCGCGGCCAGCACCATCGCCCCGCCGAGGAGCATCCGCGCCGTCGCGTGCTCGCCGCCCAGGGCGACCGCGAACCCCGCGGCGAAGACCGGCTCCATGCTCATCACCAGCGCGGTGCGGGTCGGCGACAGCTGCGACTGGGCCCAGGTCTGGGCGACCAGGGCCAGCGCGCCCGCGACCAGGGCCATGTAGACGACCGCGGCCCAGTCCGCCGCGCGCTCGGGTACGACGACCCCGTCGGGTGCGGTCGCCACCAGGCAGATCACGGCGATCACCAGCAGCTGGACCACCGACATGCCGAGCGCGTCGCGGGCCGTGGACCAGGCGCCCAGGGCCACGATGTGCAGCGCGTAGAGGACCGCGGCCACGAAGGTCAGCGCCTCGCCGTAGCCCACCGAGAAGCCGTCCAGGCTCAGCACGCCGAGCCCGACCGTGGCCAGCGCCACCGCCGCCCAGGTCAGGGCGTTGATCCGGGTGCGCAGCAGCAGGGCGGCGAGCAGCGGCGTGCACACGACGTACATCCCCGTGATGAAGCCGGACACGCTGGCCGCGGTGTGCGCGAGCCCGGCGGTCTGCAGGACCTGCGCGACGCCGTACACCGCGCCGACCAGGACGGCGCGGCGCAGCACCGTCCGGTCGAGCGCCAGCACCGAGCGGTGGGCGACGGCGAAGACGACCACGCCGGCGATGGCGAAGCGCACGGCCAGGAAGTCGAGGGTCGGCACGCGCTCCAGCAGGTCCTTGATGAGGAAGAACGTGCTGCCCCAGCTCGCCGTGACCGCCAGCAGCGCGCCGGTGGCCAGGAGCTGGCGACGGCGCTGGTGGGTCCCGACGGTGGCCTCGGCCCCCGTCACACGAGGTAGATCGTGACGGTGGAGCCCTTCGGGAGCTCGGTGCCGGCGCCCGGGTCCATGGAGAAGACGTAGCCCAGGCCGAGGTAGCCGTCGGACTCCTGGACGTCGACCTGGAACCCGGCGGCCTGGAGGGTCGAGGTGGCGTCGTCGACGCCGTAGGCCTGCACGTTCGGCACCTCGATCAGCTCGGGGCCCAGCGACTCCAGCAGCTTCACGGTGTCGCCCTTGAAGAGGGTGCCGTCGTCCGGGTCCTGGGAGATGACCTGGCCGTCGGGCACGTCGTCGTCGTACTGCTGGGAGACCTCGACCTGCAGCCCGCGCTGCTCCAGGGCGGCCCGCGCGTCGTCGGCGTCCTTGCCGACCCAGCTGCCGACCGGGATGGGGCGGCGGCCCTTGGAGACCACGAGGTCCACGACGGTGCCGAAGCGCAGCACCTCGCCCGCGGCGGGATCGGAGGAGATGACGATGCCCTCGGGCACGGTCTCGGAGAACTTCTGCGTCGACGTCCCGTTGGCCATGTGCGCGGCGAGGATCCGGTCCTGCGCCTCGTCCTCGGTCAGGTCGGCGAGCTTGGGCAGCTTGTCCACCGCGCGGCCGAGGGACAGGTGGAGCGTGACGTCGGTGCCCTTGAGCACCCGCTCGCCCGCGCGCGGGTCGACGCTGAGCACGAGGTCCTTGTCGACGTTGTCGCTGTAGTCGGGCTCGCCGACCTCGACGTCGAGCCCGGCCGCCTCGAGCTTGGCGGTGGCGTCGGCCTGGGACAGGCCGAGCACGGCGGGCGTGCTCGTGTAGCGCTCCCAGCCGAAGTACCACGCCCCGGTGCCGACCGCGGCCGCGACGAGCAGGGCCAGGACGAGCAGCAGCGGGCCGCGGCGCCGGCGGCGAGGGCGTCGGGGCGGCGGCGCGGCCGGCGGCGGCACCGGCCGCGGCCGGTCGCTGACCGTCGTGCGCGTCGGCTGGCGCTCCATGGTCGAGGTGACCTCGCGCGGCGGCGACAGCAACGCCGCCATCTCGGCGTGGTCCCAGGGCTCGGGGTTGGTGTCCCGGTCTCCGGGGCCGCGCCGGCGCAGCACCTCGGCGGTGTCGGCGTGGTGGCGCGGGACCAGGTCCTCGACCAGGTCCCGGTCCGAGCGCACCCCGTGGGTGACGGCCTGGTTGACGCGACGCAGGTGGTGCAGCAGCACGCCGGCGTCGGCCGGCCGCTGCTCGCGGTCCCGGGCGGTGGCGCGGGCGACGAGTGCGTCGACGTAGTCGGGTACGCCGGGCGCGAGCCGCGACGGGGCGGGCACGTCCTCGTGCACGTGCTTGTAGGCCACCTGCAGCGGCGTCTCGCCCTCGTGGGGCTTCTTGCCGGTCAGCAGCTCGTAGAGGATCACGCCGACGGCGTACACGTCCGCGCGGGCGTCGGAGCGGCCCTCGACGACCAGCTCGGGGGCGACGTAGGAGACCGTGCCGATGAGCACGCCGGTGGCGGTGTGCTGGGTGTTGGCGCTGACGGCCTTGGCCAGCCCGAAGTCGGCGACCTTGACCCGGCCGTCGTCGGCGATGAGGACGTTCTCGGGCTTGACGTCGCGGTGGATCAGCCCGGCGCGGTGGGCGGCGGTCAGCGCGGAGACCACCGGCTCCAGCAGCGCGAGCGCGCGGGCGGGGGAGAGCGGGGCCTCCTTGCCGATCGTGTCGCGCAGGGTGTGGCCCGGGATCAGCTCCATGGCCAGGAAGACCGTGCCGTCGTCGTTGCCCTGGTCGAAGACGCTCACCACGTTGGGGTGGGAGAGCTTGGCCGCGGCGCGGGCCTCGGCCACGAACCGGGCCGCGAACTCGTCGTCGTCGCCCAGCCCGGGGTGCATGACCTTGACCGCGACGGTGCGGTCCAGGCGCAGGTCGGTGGCCTCGTAGACCGTGGCCATCCCGCCGCGCGCGATGCGGGCGCCGATCAGGTAGCGGTTGTCCAGGACCCGTCCGCGGAGGTGGTCGGTGTCGCGCGAGGGGTCGCTCGGCCGCCCAGCCGCACCCTGGGGGGCATGCCGGTCAGGACTCACGGCGACCTCCTGCACCCGGACGGGGAAGGATCCGGATGCTCCATCGTACGGACGCGCGGGCCGAACGGGCAGTTCCGAGGCTCCGGCGAGCCGTCCGCCGGGTCCGTGCCAGCATGGGACCATGACGCTCGCGGAGGCTGATCTGTCCGTCCTCGTCGAGGAGTGGCTGACCTGGCGCGAGGCCGCCGACCGGCTCGGCGTCTCCGAGGCCAAGGTCCGCACCATGGTGCGCGACCACGAGCTCGCCGCCGCCGTGCCGGTCGCCGGTGAGGGCCCGCGCGTCCCGGCCGCCTTCCTGGACGACGCCGGCCAGCCGGTCAAGGGGCTGAGCGGGCTCCTCACGGTGCTGAGCGACGGCCGGTACGACGACCGGGAGATCATCGCCTGGCTGTTCACCGACGCCGACCTGCCCGGGCGGCCCATCGACGCCCTGCGCGAGAACCGCGGCTCGGAGGCCAAGCGGCGCGCCCAGGCCATGGCCCTGTGAGCCGCGCGACCGCACTGCCGTGAACCGCCACCGCTCGTCGCTGGTCGCGTTCGGGGCGGTGCTGCTGGTCGTCCTGGCCTACCTGTTCCTCACCGGGGGCGACGGCGATGACGACCGCGCGCCGGACCGGGGCGCCGAGGGCGTCACCTCGACGGTCCCGGCCACCTCGGACGGCCCGGGTGACCCCGCGCCCAGCGTCGACCCCGAGAGCGGGCTGCCGTTCGTGGCCGAGCGCGCCCTGCCGCCCGAGGCGCAGGAGACCCTGGACCGCATCGACGCGGGCGGCCCGTTCCCGTACCCGGACAAGGACGGCTCGACGTTCGGCAACTTCGAGGGGCTGCTGCCCGCGCACGAGCGCGGCTACTACGCGGAGTACACCGTCCCGACGCCGGGCTCGCGCGACCGCGGCGCGCGTCGGGTCATCGCCGGGGACGGCGGGGAGTACTACTGGACCGCCGACCACTACGAGTCCTTCGCGCGGATCCTGCGGGCCGGCTCGTGAGCGGGCTGGCCGGTCTGCTGGCCCACCACCACGGACCGGGCGTCTACCGCTGGGTCGCCGCGGCCCCGCCCGAGGACGTGGCGCACACCGTCGAGCGGGCCGGCTGGCGGTTCGGGTACGTCGACGGCTGGCGCCACCAGACCCGGGCCGAGTTCCTGACCGCGGTGGGGGAGGCGCTCGCGTTCGCGCCGCACTACGGCCGCAACCTGGACGCGCTCAACGACTGCCTGCGCGACGTGCCGGCCGCGACCGTGCTGCTCTGGGACGGCTGGGGCACCCTCGCCCGGGCCGACGAGGCGGCGTTCGCCGCGGTGCGGACGATCCTGGGCGAGCACGCGCTCACCACGCTGCTGCGCGGCGAGGGGCCCGCGCTCGACGTACCGCTCCTGGAGTGACGGGCTAGACGGTGCGCCGGGTCACCGCGGTGGCCAGCGAGCGCAGCACCTCACGGGCGTCGTCGTCGACGGAGGCCCGGTCGAGCGCGGCCAGGGCCACGTCGGTGAGCTGGTCGATGACCGCCTCGACCTGCTCGTGGGCTCCGGAGGCGTCGATGACCCCCCGCAGACGCTCGACGTCGGCCTCGTCCAGCGGGGTGCCGAGCGCACGGTCGAGGAGAGCGGCGTCGCTCGCCGGCGCGCCGTCGAGGGCCAGCGCGACGAGCACCGTGCGCTTCCCCTCGACGAGGTCGTCGCCGGCGGGCTTGCCGGTGGTCTGCGGGTCGCCGTAGACCCCCAGCAGGTCGTCGCGGAGCTGGAAGGCCTCGCCCAGCGGCAGGCCGAAGGCGCTCAGCTCGGCCAGGGTCTCCGGGCCCGCACCGGCCAGGGCGGCGCCGAGGTGGAGCGGCCGCTCGATGGAGTACTTCGCCGACTTGTAGCGCAGCACCGTCATCGCGGTGTCGACGTCGGCGTGGCCGCGGGCCTGGACCGAGACGTCGAGGAACTGCCCGGCGATGACCTCGCTGCGGCACAGGTCGAGCACGTCGAGGGCCGGCGCCACCTGGGCCAGCGGCAGCCCGCAGCGGCGGACGAGCTCGTCGGCCCACGACAGCAGCAGGTCGCCGAGCAGGATCGCCGCCGCGGCGCCGTACTGCTCCGGGTCGCCGCGCCACCCCGAGCCGCGGTGCTCGTGCTCGAAGGTCCGGTGCGTCGAGGGGCGGCCGCGTCGGGAGTCCGAGGCGTCCATGAAGTCGTCGTGGACCAGGGCGCTGGCGTGCAGCAGCTCCAGCGCCGCGCAGGCCCGGACGACCGCGTCCTCGTCGGTCGGCGCGGCCACCGCCTGGTGGCCCCACCAGCAGAAGGACGCGCGGAACATCTTGCCGCCGGCCACCGACGTCCGCGCCTCGGCCACCAGCCGGGCCGCGTCGCGCCCGAGCGGCAGCAACCGCTCGGCTTGCTCGTCGAGGAAGGCCTCCAGCGCCGCCTGCACCCGGCCCCGGAAGCCGGCCTGGTCCCACGCCGTACCCACGCCTCGACCCTAGGGTGAGATGTCTCGCAGTGCGCACAGGGGCCGGATCGAGCCGGCGGTGACCTAGGCTCGTTGCTCATGACGGAACGCCGGGGCCCCAGCATCCGGGAGCTGCTCGACCGCGGCGACCGGTCGTTCTCGTTCGAGTTCTTCCCGCCCAAGGACGAGGCCGGCGAGGAGCAGCTCTGGCAGGCCATCAGCGCGCTGGAGCCCTTCGAGCCCAGCTTCGTCTCGGTGACCTACGGAGCCGGGGGCGGCACCCGCGACAAGACCATCGGCATCACCGGCCGGATCGCGCAGGAGACGTCGATGACGCCGGTCGCGCACCTGACCTGCGTCGGCCACACCCGGGCCGAGCTCGAGGCCATCCTCGACGCGTACGCCGAGCAGGGGATCCAGCACGTCATGGCCCTGCGCGGTGACCCGGAGGAGGGACCGCGGTCCGAGTGGGTGCCGACCGAGGGGGGACTCACCTACGCGCTCGAGCTGGTGGAGCTGGCCCGCTCACGCGGAGACTTCCGGATCGGCGTGGCGGCGTTCCCGGAGGGTCACCCCTCGGCCGCCTCGCGCGACGCCGACGCCGACGTGCTGGTGGCCAAGGCGCGGGCCGGCGCGGAGTTCGCGGTGACCCAGATGTTCTTCCGCGCCGACGACTACTTCGACCTCGTCGAGCGTGTCCGCTCGCGCGGGGTGACCATCCCGATCCTCCCCGGCATCATGCCGATCCTGAACCTCGGCGCCGTCCGCCGGCAAGGCGAGCTCATCGGCACCGACGTGCCCGAGAACGTCGTGCGCCGCATCGCCGCCCACGAGGGCGACACCGCCGCCATGCGGGCCGAGGGGATCGCGCTGGCCGCCGAGCTCTGCGAGACGCTGCTCGACGGCGGCGCACCCGGGCTGCACTTCTACACGCTCAACCGCTCCAAGGCGACGCTCGAGATCTTCCACGCCCTGAACGTGACCGTCTAGCGCATCCGGCTAGTTTCGGGGGCGTGCGCACCCTCACCGTCACCGGCCACGGCCAGGCCACCGCCGTCCCCGACACCGCCGTCGTCCGGGTCTCCGCCACCCACCGCGCCGACTCGCTGGCCGACGCGCTGGCCGGCGCGGAGTCGGCCCGGGCCTCGATCGCCGCGGCCGCCGACGACCTGGTGGTCTCCACGGTCAACCTCAGCGTGTGGCCGGTGCGCGACAGCGGGCGGGCGCCCGCGCAGTTCGAGGCCCGGCACACCCTGACCATCGCCACCGACAGCGTGGCCGACGCCAACCACCTGCTCCAGCTGCTGTCGGACGACGTGGGGGACCGGCTGGTCGTCGAGGGCGTCGACCTGACCGTCCAGGACCCCACGGCCGCCATCGGCGAGGCCCGCGAGGCCGCGTTCGCCGACGCCCGGGCCAAGGCCGAGCACCTGGCCGCGCTGGCCGGCGCGACGCTGGGCCAGGTCGAGTCGCTGAGCGAGGGCGGCGCGGTCTCCGGGCCGCCGCTCACGCGCACCCTGGCCGCCAAGGCCGACGTCGGCCTCCAGCCCGGCGAGACCGCGCTGGCCGCGGTCCTGACGGTGACCTTCGCGCTCGTCTGAGCCGTCGGCCTAGGCCGGGCCGATGGCCTGGGCCACCAGCGCCGCGGACAGCCCGGCGAACGGGATGCCGGCGCCCGGCGTGGCGTGCGCGCCCGCGGCGTACACGCCCGGGACCGGTGTCCGCGGCCCGAGCCGTCGGCGGACCGTGCCGCGGCCCTCCCACAGCACGCCGTACGGCGAGCTCTGCCACTGCTCGACCAGGTCGCGCGGCGTGCGGTCCACCCGCGTCACCAGCCGGGACCGCAGGTCGATGCCCTGACGGGCCAGGGCGCGCAGGAGATCCTCGGCGATCTTGCCGCGGCCGTGCACGGTGTACGCCGCGCCGCCGGTGGGCGCCGTCCCACCCGTGCGCACGACCAGCAACGGGTCGCCGTGCAGCACCACCTCGTGAGCGAGGTCGGGCACCGGCTCCTCGACGCCCACGTGGCAGACCACCGGCGGCATGGCGGGCATCGTCCGCTCGACGTACGGCGCCAGGGCGGGCAGCATCCGCGGGTCGACCGCGCAGACCACGGCGTCGGCGTCGACCGGGCCGGCGTCGGTGGCCACCGCGACCGCCCGGCCCTCGCGCACCACGATGTCGGTGGCCGCCGTGCCGAGCGCGACCGTGACGCGCCGGGTGGCCATCCGGTCGGCCAGCACCGTCGAGAGCCGGGCGAAGCCGCCCGGCACGGTCCAGGAGCCGAACCGCTGCTCGAGGTAGGCGACCAGCCCCATCCAGGCGGGCACGTTGCGGGGGTCGTGCCCGTCGGCCACGAACGGGTGCGCGGCGACGGCCCGCACGCGCTCGTCCTTGAACGTCCGCTTCAGCCGCCGGGCCAGCACCTCGCGGCTGTCGAGGCGAGCGGCCACCTCCCGGGGCAGGTCGGTCGGGTCCCACGGGTTCTCGAAGTACGCGCGCCGCAGCACCTCCCAGTCCTCGGTGAACGCATCGACGTAGTCCACCCACCGCTGGCCGAGACCGTCGCCGAGCTCGTCGAACGCGCGCAGCTGCGCGGCCCGCGAGTGCCCGGGCAGCCCGAGCACCGTGCCGTCGGCGAACCAGTGCTCGCGCACCAGGTCCAGGGGCTCCAGGTTCAGCTCGCGCTCCAGCGGTCGCCCGCTCTTGCGGAACAGGTCGCGCACCACCGCCGGCAGCAGGGTGTACGTCGGGCCCGCGTCCCAGGCGAACCCGTCGGCCTCGACCGTGCCCACGGCCCCGCCGAGGGTGTCCAGCCGCTCGAGCAGGGTGACGTCGTGGCCGAGCTTGGCCAGCCGCGCCGCCGAGGCCAGGCCGCCGAAGCCGCCGCCGACGACCACGACCCTCACGCGGGGACCCGCACGTCCGGCGCCGGCTCGAAGGCACCCGCGACCGCCGTCCCCGCGCCGCAGGTCCGCTCGACGTAGCGCAGCAGCGCGGCGGTGACCGGCGCCAGCCGCTCGCCCGGTCGGAGCGCGGCACAGGGCTCGACGCGCGCGTAGGAGCCGCTCGGGGTCGCCCCGATCGAGAACGCGTTGCCGGTGTCCACCTCCGATCTGCTGAAGTCCGTGCCGTCCCACGCCAGGGGGTGGCTCTGCGCCGCCGTGCCCACGCCGCCCTCGCCCACGCACACCACCTTGCCGGAGCGCTGGGCGTCCATCGCCGGCACCAGCGCCTCGACGTCGTCCACCGTCAGCCCCGTGTCGTGCCCGGCGAGGAGGGCCGCCTGGAGGAAGGCGAAGAAGCGCCGGTCCAGCTCTGCGACCGTGGACGCGCCCGCCGACATCCGGCTGTTGAGCTCGGTCGGGCGGAAGCCGTCGGCGGTCAGCACCCCGTCGATGCCGAAGGCGCCGCGGTAGCCGTGGACCCGCTGCAGGTGCGCGCCGACCCGGTGCACCGCCGCTCGCATCTCCGCGCGGTCCGCGTCCGGCGGGTCCCACGTCGTGCCGAGACCGCAGTAGCGGAAGGTCCGCGTGCCCGGGTCGCGCAGCACCGCGATCTCCACCGGCCGCAGGGCGGCGGTCCCGTCGGGCAGCACGAAGCCGTGGATCGAGCACGGCACGCCGTCGAGGAACGGCGCGATCCGCACCCGGTCGCAGCGCGGCCGGAACCACGCCAGCGCCTCGGCCCGGTCGGCGTCGTCGCGCACCCACCGGACGTAGTTGCCGCCGCCGTTGAAGCCGTCGCGCGCGTCGCCGGACCACACCGTGCCGAGCGGCCCGGCCAGGTCCTCGGCCGCCGCCCGCAGCGCGGCGTCGTCGGCCAGGTCGACCAGCTCGTGCGCCGGGCCCGTCACCCCCGCCGCCTCCCACAGCGCATCGGCCCGCATCTTGTCCTCCAGCGCCACGAACGCCCCCGGCCGGCCGCCGGTCACCGGGCGGCCGTCGATCGGCTCGTCGCTGGTGACGAACGGCGTCGCCCACCACGCGCCGCGCCGATCGGGGTCGAACGCGTCGACGGCCGCCCTCAGCTCGGCCGGCAGGTGGTGGGCCAGGTGGTCGTGCAGGCGCAGCTCGTCGGTCATCGTCGCGGTCGCGGGCGGCGTCAGCCACCGCACCTCGCACGTGTCGTCGGCCGGGACCTCGCCCGCGCCGCCCGTCGTGGCCACCACCAGGACCGGGCAGCCCAGCCCGCGCAGCCACCCGACGTACGGCGTGGCGCCGGCGAGCACGTACGGCCCGAGCACCACCGGCCGTCCGCCCCACAGCTCGGCGCCGAGCCGGTCGGCGACCGCGGCCCGGACGTCCGGGTCGGTCAGGTCGGTCAGGTCGGTCACCGGGCGGTGCCCGCGGCGCGCCGCTCCCGCCGCGCCTGCCAACGCCGCCAGCCGCGCCGGACCAGCCGGATGGCCAGGAACAGCAGCAGCAGGCCCGCCACGAGCAGCACGGCCGCGACGGCCGCGGCGATCCGCGGGTGCTGGACCGCGACCGCCACCACGCCGAGCACGGCGAGGTCCTCGGCGAGGCTGACGCCGATGTTGGTGACCGGCTCGGGCGAGGTGTTCACGGCCAGCCGCAGCCCGGTCTTGGTCAGGTGCGAGACCAGCGCCGTGCCGCCCCCGACGGCGGCCAGCGCGACCTGGTCGAGCCGCGCGTCCTCGGGCACCTGCCCGGCCAGCAGCGCGCCGATGACGGCACCCGCCGTGGGCCGGATCGCGGTGGAGACGACGTCCCACGTGGAGTCGACGTACGGGATCTTGTCGGCCACGAACTCCATCGCGTACAGGAACCCCGCGATGGCCAGCACGTCCCACCGCGCCAGCACGTCGGGGATGTCCGAGCGGTCGCTGATCCGGTCCGCGACACCGAGGACCAGCACCACCAGGTAGGCGTTGACGCCGCTGGCCCAGCCGCTCGAGAACGCCAGGGGCAACGACTCCACGCCGAGAGCCTAGGGTGCGCCGACCCCCGGCTCGACGGCCGCGGCGAGCAGGTCCTCCACCGGCACCCGGAAGCCTGCCTTCTCGGGGCTCGTCGCGGCGAGCTGCTCGGTGACGGTGACCGTGCCGGTCGGGGTGGTCGCGATGACCTGGCGGCGGAACACCCGCTCGTCGGGGTTCACCTCGTCCAGCTCGGACACCGGCACGCGCGCGAAGGTGAGATCCCAGCTGCGCCCGACCCGTTGGGTCTGCACGGCGCCGGTGTTGACCACGGCGAGCTCCTGGACGACGGCCGGCCGGCCGTCGGCGCCCGTCGTGGGCGTGCAGGAGACGTAGCCGAGCGCCATCCGGTCCCGGCAGTACGCCGCCGGATCGGTCAGCGTGTCGCCGCGCCGCAGCTCGACGGTGAAGAAGTGCCAGCCGCCCTCGGACGGTCCCAGACCCAAGAGGGTCGCGTCGCCCTGGCGGCGCGTGCTGGCCACGGGCAGCGGACCTGCCGCGGGCTCGAGCTCCGCCCGTACGTGGGCCGCCCAGCCGCCCTGTGTCGAGCTCGGCTGCGCCACCGGCTCGTCCCCGAGGGCGAGCGGGACGGCGGCGGCCGCGACCGCCACGACCGCGGCCGCGGCAGCGCCCGCGACGAGGCGTCGGGCGCGCAGCCGTCGACGACCGAGGGCGACGGGCACCCGGGCGTCCAGGCCGTGCGGGGGCTCGGTGGCCGCGACGTCCTCGCGGAGCAGGGTGGCGAGCTGGTTCATCGGGTCTCCTGGAGGTCGAGCTCGGGCAGCCGCTCGCGCAGCGTGGCGAGGGCGCGGGCGGTCTGGCTCTTGACGGTGCCGTCGCTGATCCCGAGCAGGCGGCCGACCTCGGCGACGGGCAGGTCGTCGAGGAAGCGCAGGGCGACGACGGCGCGCTGGCGGTCGGGCAGCGCGGCGAGGGCGGCGCCGAGGTCGGGTCCGTCCGGGACGGGCGCGGCGCGGTCCGGCAGGTCCTCGGTCGGCGTCTCGGGGCGGTGCCGGCGCAGGTGCGAGAGGCACTCGTTGACCACGACCCGGCGCGCGTAGGCCAGCCGGGTCTCCTCCCGCACGCGCGGCCACGCGACGTACAGCTTGGCGAAGGCCTGCTGGGTCAGGTCCTCCGCGACGTGCCAGTCGCGCACCACGACGTAGGCCGTGCGGCGCAGCGCGGTCGCCGTGCCGGCGTAGAACTCCGTGAACTCCCGCTCACGGCGGTCGCGTCGCACCACACTGCTTGTACGTCGTGGGCCGCGCGTCAGGTTGTCACGGGGTCAGTCGACCTCGATGGTCTCGGCGCCGGTCATCCGCGCGAGCTCGTCGTAGGTCGTGCTGAACACCGCCGCCGGGTGCCCGGCGGCGGCCCACACCACGTCGTACTGCTGGAGCTGGACGTCGAGCCACGTCGGTACCGGGGCGGGGTGGGCGAGGGGCGAGACGCCCCCGATGACCTGCCCGGTGTGCTCGCGCACGAACTCCGGCTTGGCCCTCGTGAGGGCCGGTACGCCGACCCGCCGCGCGGTCGCCTCGGTGTCCACGCGGTGCGCGCCCGAGGTCAGGATCAGCACCGGGGAGCCGTCGGCGTCGAAGAGCAGGCTGTTGGCGATCGCGCCGACCTCGCAGCCCAGCGCCTCGGCGGCCAGTGCGGCCGTGTGGACGGAGTCGGGCAGAATGACGACCTCGCCCGTCCCGCCGAGCCGCGCGTGCGCCTCGCGGAACCGGGTGATGGACGGGTGCTCGGTGGAGACTGGCTCGGTGGGCTCGGTCACGGGCCACAGCCTAGGAAGGGGAGCGGTGAGCGCGCAGCAGCCAGCCTCGGTGACGTGGGCGGTGCGGCTCCTCTACGCGATCGTCGCGCTCGGGCTCCTCGTCACGGTGCTCATCGTGGTGCTCCACGACCAGCTGATCCGGTCCTGGGCCGAGGGCCGCCGCGACCTGCGCCGGGTCCTCGACACCCAGGGCCTGGACGCGGTCAAGAACGGCGACGTGCACGTCCCGGCGTTCGTGCCGGTGGCGATCGTGCTGTTCGTGGTGGTGGCCATGCTCATCTGGGTGCTGACCGAGTTCCTGCGCAAGGGCTACCCCTGGGCGCGGGTGGCGCTCACCGTCACGCTGTTCTTCCTCGCCGTCGGCACCATCGCCGGGCTCCGGACCGGGGCCCCGCTGACCTTCATGGTGCTGTCGATCGCCTCCTTCCCGATCGAGGCGGTGGCGGTCTTCTTCCTGTGGCACCAGGACACCGCCGCCTACCTGCGCGGCTCCTGGAACGCCCCCGGCGAGGACCGCGCCCGGGCCTGAGCCGGCCCCCTCCGACCCCGGACCCACCCTGTGGATCCGGGGTTGACGTGCTGTCCGTGCGGTGGGGTACCGTTCGAGTTGTTCGAACACGTGTTCGAACAGACCGTCGAGAGGGGACCCGCATGAGGCGCTACGCCGACCCGGTCGAGGTGCGGCAGGGCCCGCTCGACGACGACGCCCGCGGCCTGGGCGCGCAGGGCGCGAGCGAGGGGCCGCAGCAGTTCCTCTGGCACGGCCGGCTGTGGAAGGTGCGCGCCGTCCTGGCCCACTGGGTCGAGACCGGGCCGTGGTGGCACTCCGCCGGCGCGCAGGCCGCCCGGGGCGCGGACGGCGGCGCGACCGACGAGCGCACGGCGCGCGTCCCGGTCCCGCTGGGCGACCTGCTGGCCGAGCGCGAGCTGTGGCGCGTCGAGGCCGGCCGCGGCCGGACCACGCCCGAGGGCGAGCCCGACGGCGGCGGGGTCTTCGACCTGTCCTTCGACTGGACCGACGGGCGCTGGACCCTCGTCGGCTGCACCGACTAGAGACCCGCCCCGAGCCGAGAGGACGCACGACCATGGAGAACCCCCACGTCCTGCCCGCCACCACCCACTCCTACCTGGCCCGCAGCGCCGAGTCGCTGAGCGAGGCGGTGGGTGCGACCGAGGCGACGACCCGCTACGCCTGCGCGCACGTCTCCGCACTCCGGGCCGCCGCCGCGCTGCTGGCCGCGAAGGCCCGACCGGTGGCGCCGACCCGGCGCAAGCCGCAGAAGAACGCCTGGGTCCTGCTCGCCGAGGTGGCGCCCGAGCTGTCCGAGTGGGCGGGGTTCTTCGCCGCCGGCGCCGGCAAGCGGGCCGCTGCCGAGGCCGGCTCCCGCCGGGCGGTGACCGACCGCGAGGCCGACGACCTGGTCCGCGACGCCGACCGGTTCCTGGCCGTGGTCGAGCAGTCGCTCGGGCTGGCGGCGCACGCGCCCACGCTTCCCTACCTCGTGCCGCCGATCGCCGCGCCCGGGACGGGCGGCACCGTCACCGCGCTGCGCGACCGCCGCGTCGGCTGACGGCGCGCTGAGCGGAGACGACCTGGACCCACCACCACGAGGAGGACGCACCCCGCATGTCCGACCCGTTCGTGCACCTGCACGTCGCCTCGGGCTACTCCCTGCGCTACGGCGCCTCCCACCCGCACACGCTGGTCGAGCGGGCCGTCGAGCACGAGATGGACACCCTCGCCCTCACCGACCGCGACGGGACCTACGGCGCGGTGAAGTTCGCCCGGGCCTGCTACGCCGCGGGCATCCGGCCGGTGCTCGGGGTCGAGCTGGCCCACCACCCGACCCAGCCGTGGGGTCCGCCGCGACCGCGCCCGCGGACGCCGGTCCGCGGCGGGGCGCTGCGCGACCCGGCGCCGAGCGCGCCGGGTGGCCTGCCCCGGGTGACCTTCCTGGCCAGCGCCGACGGCCGGGGTGGCGGTCGCGCGGGCTGGGCCGCTCTGTGCCGGCTGGTCTCGGCCACCCACCTGGCCGGCGAGCGCGGGGACCCGGTGCTCGACCTCGGCGCCCTGGCCGACGGCCGGCTCGGCGGCGATCTCGGCGCGGAGGTGCGCGAGCACGTCGCCGCCGGTCACCTCGTGGTGCTGCTCGGACCGCACTCCGAGCTGGCCCGCGCGGCGACCCGCCGGCGCGACGACCTGGCCCGGGCCGCGCTCGAGCCCTGGCGGGCCCTGGTGCCGCGCACCCACCTCCAGGTCGAGCTGGTCTCGCACCGCCTGCCCGGCAGCCCGCGCGACGGCTGGGGGCCCGGCACCACCGCCCACGCCGCCCGGATGGCGCGCGTGGCCCGCGACGCCGGGCTCGGCACGGTGCTGAGCAACGCGGTCCGCTACGCCGACCGGCGCGACGCCCCGACGGTCGACGTCCTCGACGCCGCCCGCCGGCTGGTCGCCCTCGACCGGCGCCACGTCGACCGCGGCAACGCCGAGGGGTTCCTCAAGTCCGGCAAGCAGATGGCCGAGATCGCCGAGGAGGTCGCGCGCCAGTCCGGGCTCGCCGCCGACCCGGGGCGCGAGGCGCAGCGGCTGCTCGCCCACACCCGGGCGGTGGCCGACCGCTGCGCCCTCGACCCGCGCGCCGACCTCGGGCTGGGGGAGGTGCACTTCCCCGAGTTCGCGCTGTCGGGTGCCGGCACCGACGCCGACGCCATGCTCCGCGCCCGCTGCGAGGGCGCGATCGGCGACCGCTACGGCTCGGGCCCCAAGGCCGTGGTCTGGAAGCGGCTCGACGACGAGCTGCAGCTGATCCGCGGGCTCGGCTACGCGTCGTACTTCCTGACCGTCGGCGACGTCACCGACCTCATCCGCGACCTGGGGGTGCGGTGCGCCGCGCGCGGCTCCGGCGCCGGCAGCCTGGTCAACTACCTGCTCGGGGTCTCCGGCGTCGACCCGGTCCGGCACGGCCTGCTCATGGAGCGGTTCCTCTCGCCGCTGCGCGAGGCGCTGCCCGACATCGACGTCGACGTGGAGTCCGCGCGCCGGCTGGAGGTCTACGAGCGGATCCTCGACCGCTACGGCGGCGAGCGGTGCGTGTGCGTCTCCATGATGGACACCTACCGCGTCCGGCACGCCGTGCGCGACGTGGGCGCGGCGCTCGGCATGCCGCCGGCCGAGGTGGACGTCATCGCCAAGGCCTTCCCGCACATCCGGGCCCGCGACGCCCGGATCGCGCTGCGCGAGCTGCCCGAGCTGCGGGCGAGCGGGCTCGACGACGCCCGGCTCGACCTGGTCTTCCAGCTCGTCGAGCGGCTCGACGGGCTGCCCCGCCACGTCGCGGTCCACCCGTGCGGGGTGCTGCTGTCCGACGCCACCCTGCTGGACCGGACGCCGGTCGAGGCCAGCTTCGCGGGCTTCCCGATGAGCCAGTTCGACAAGGACGACGTCGAGGACCTCGGGCTGCTCAAGCTCGACGTGCTCGGCATCCGCATGCAGTCCGCGATGGCCCACGCGGTGGTGGAGATCCGCCGCACCGACGGCCTCGAGGTCGACCTCGACGACCAGGAGCAGGTCCCGCTCGACGACCCGGCCACCTACGAGCTCATCTCCTCGGCCAAGACCCTGGGCGTCTTCCAGATCGAGTCTCCGGGCCAGCGCGAGCTCGTGGGCAAGTCCGGTCTCGACTGCTTCGAGGACGTCATCACCGACATCTCGCTGTTCCGCCCCGGCCCGGTCAAGAGCGACATGGTCACGCCCTACCTCGAGGGCAAGCAGCAGTGGCGCGCCCCGACGCACCTCCACGAGGACCTGCGCCCGATCCTGCGCGGCACCTACGGCGTGGTCGTCTTCCACGAGCAGGTCATCGAGATCATCGCCCAGCTCACCGGCACCACCTTGGCGGAGGCCGACGAGCGGCGGCGGGCCCTGGGCGACGTCGAGGGGATGGCCGAGACCAAGGTCTGGTTCTTCCCGCGCGCGCTGGCCCGGGGCTACCCGCTGAGCGTGGTCACCCGGATCTGGGAGGTGCTCAAGGCCTTCGCCTCGTTCGGGTTCTGCAAGGCCCACGCCGCGGCCTTCGCGCTGCCGACGTTCCAGTCCGCCTGGCTCAAGACCCACTGGCCGGCGCACTTCCTGGCCGGCGTGCTCACCCACGACCCGGGGATGTACCCCAAGCGGCTGATCCTCGACGACGCCCGCCAGCTCGGCATCGTCATCCTCGGCCTCGACGTCAACAGCAGCGAGAAGGAGTACGTCGTCGAGCGCGTCGCGCCCGACGTCCGCGCGGGCGCCGGGGCGCAGCGCCGCGACGGCATCCGGCTCGCCCTGGCCGAGGTCAAGGGCATCAGCGAGGGCGAGGTGGAGCGGATCGTGGCCGCCCGGCCCTACCACTCGCTCACCGACTTCTGGCAGCGCGCCCGCGTCTCGCGCCCGGTGGTGGAGCGGCTGGTGCTGGCCGGCGGCTTCGACGCGGTCTACGGCATCGACCTCGGTGCCGAGGGGGTCTCGCGGCGCAACCGGGTGACCCGCCGCGACCTGCTGCTCCAGGTGGCCGGGCTCGACCGGCACGCCCGGGCCGTCGAGCGCGCCGGGCGCAGCCGAGGCCTGGGTCGTGCGCGCACGCCGTCGGCGTCGGGCAGCCGGGAGGGCTCGGTGGCCCGGGCCAAGGCCGACGACGCCGCGGCCCGCAACAGCTCCGACCACCGGGTGCGCGACAGCGTGCCCGAGCTGGAGCGGCACCCGCTCGGCGACGCCGGCGTGTGGGCGCGCGCCGCCGCGCAGTCGCGCGCCACGCCGGCGCCGCCGCCCGTGGACTCGGTCCAGCTCACCCTCGACCTTGGTGACGAGCCGGCCGAGGGCGAGGTGTCGGGGCTGCCGGAGCTGACGCCCGAGGAGCGGATGAAGGCCGAGCTGGAGATCCTCGGCCTCGACGCGAGCCGGCACGTCGTCGACTCCTACGCCGCCTTCCTCGATGAGCTGGGCGTGGTGCGCAGCGCCGGCCTGCTCCGCGAGCGCAGCGGCTCCGAGCTGCTCGTCGCCGGGGTCAAGGTCGCCACCCAGACCCCACCGATCCGCTCCGGGCGGCGCGTCGTGTTCCTCACCCTCGACGACGCCACCGGCCCGGTCGACGCCACGTTCTTCGAGGACGCGCAGGGTCCCTACGCCGCCACCGTCTTCCACTCCTGGCTGCTGGTGGTGCGCGGCGTGCTGCGCCGCACCGGCTACCGCGGCGTCTCGCTGCGGGCCACCGGCTGCTGGGAGCTGCCGGTGCTCGCCGCGCTCTGGCGCCGCGAGGGCATCGAGGCGGTCCGCGAGCGGCTGGCCGTCGTGCCCGAGGGCTTCGGCGCCGTCGGTGTCGAGCTGGCCGCCGCGGGCGCGGCGCAGTCCCGGTCGTCGCGGCCCGTCGTGGCCAAGCCGCCGACCTCCCCTTCGAGAGGCTCGGGACCCGGCGACCCCGAGGCGGAGGCCGGGACCGGCCAGCACACCGCAGGTGGCATGGCGCGGCGCCGGGTGCTCATGCACTCGAGCGGCTTCGCGCTCTCGCCGTACGCCGACGTCAAGCCGGCCGGCGAGGACACCCGCGAGGTCGCCCGCAAGCTGTGGCACCGCAGTCCCGGGAGCCCGGGGTGACGGCGCCGAGGCGCGTCGACGGGTGCGCCCTAGGCTGGGCGGCATGCCCGGGACCGCCAGCGAACGCCGCGACAGCGCCCGCACCGTCGTGGTCTGGGACGACCTCGCCGAGGTGCTCGACGGCCCGACCCTCGACGTGCTCGACATCGGCGGCGGCACGGGTGTCTCCGCCGTCCGGGTCGCCCAGCGCGGCCACCGGGTCACCGTGGTCGACCCCAGCCCGGACGCCCTCGCCGCGCTGGCCCGCCGGGCCCGCGAGGTCGGCGTCGAGGTCGCCGGGCTCCAGGGCGACCTCGGCTCGCTGGCCGACCTGGTCGAGCCGGCCAGTGCCGACCTGGCCCTGTGCCACGGCGTCCTCGAGGTCGTCGACGACCCGGCCGCAGCCCTGGCCGCCCTGGCCGGCACGCTGCGCCCCGGCGGCCGGCTCTCGCTGCTGGTGGCCCAGCGTCACGCCGCCGTCATCGCCCGCGCCATGGCGGGTCACCTCGGCCAGGCCCTCGCCCTCCTCGACGACCAGGGCGCGACCGGCCGCACCGGCCGCCGGTTCACCGCCGACGAGGCGACCGCCCTGCTGGTCGGGGCCGGGTTCCGGGTCGGCACCGTGCACGGCGTCCGGGTCTTCGCCGACCTGGTCCCCGGAGCGCTCCTCGAGCTCGAGCCCGGCACGACCGCCGCACTGCTCGACCTCGAGCGGGCCGTGGCCGAGCGAGCGGAGTACCTCCCGCTGGCCACCCAGCTGCACGTCCTCGCCACCCGCTGACCCCGCCCGGGGCGCGCGGTGAGCGCGTCCCCGGCCACGGGCGATGCCGTCACCACCCCGATCCTGCACGTGGACATGGACGCCTTCTACGCCTCGGTGGCCACCCGCGACAGGCCCGAGCTGCGCGACGTCCCGGTCATCGTGGGCGGCGGCTACCGCGGCGTGATCCTGTCGGCCAACTACCACGCTCGCGCGTACGGCGTCCGCTCCGGCATGCCCTCGACCCGGGCGCGCCGGCTGTGCCCCGACGCGGTCCGGGTGCCGGCCGACCACGAGCTGTTCGGGACGGTGTCGCGGGCGGTGGTGGAGAACTTCCGCCGGGTCACCCCGCAGGTCGAGGTGGTCTCGCTGGACGAGGCGTTCCTCGACGTCCGCGGCTCCACCCGACGCCTCGGCACGCCGATCGAGATCGCCGAGCACCTGCGCGCGGTGATCCACGACGAGCAGGGCATCACCTGCTCGGTCGGCGTCGCCGCCTCGATCTCGGTGGCCAAGCTGGCCAGCCGGCGGGCCAAGCCCGACGGCGTGGTCGTGGTGCCGCCGCAGGAGATCACCTCCTTCCTGCACCCGCTCGACGTGGGCGAGCTCTACGGCGTCGGGGAGAAGACCCAGGCTGTGCTGCACCGGCTCGGGCTGGTCACCGTGGGCGACGTCGCGCACACCCCGCTGCGCACCCTGCAGCGCGCCGTGGGGGAGGGCCTCGGCCGGATGCTGCACGACCTGGCCTGGGGGCGCGACACCCGCGCGGTCACGCCGGGGCGGGTGAGCGTGTTCGGGTACGGCGGCGACCCCGACAAGTCCATGGGCGCCCAGGAGACCTTCGGCCGCGACATCGACGACCGCGAGGTGATCCTGCGCGAGGTCCTCACCCTGAGCGCCAAGGTGGCCGAGCGGATGCGGGTGGCCGGCGTCGCCGGCCGCACGGTCTCGCTCACGGTGCGGTTCGCCGACTTCACGACCCTCACCCGCGCCCGCACGATCCCCGAGGCGACCGACGTGACCCAGGAGATCTACCGCGCCGCCGTGCGCCTCTACGACGCCCTCGGTCTGCAGCGCGCCCGGCTGCGGCTGGTCGGCGTGCGGGTCGAGGGGCTGGTGCCGCGCAGCTCGGTGCACCGGCAGGGCGTCCTGGGCGAGCGCGACCGCGGCTGGTCCGAGGCCGACCGCGCCGTGGACCGTGCCACCCGCCGCTTCGGGCGGGCCGCGGTGCAGCCCGCGAGCCTGCTCGACCGGGCCGCCGGACGCGATGAGGCGTCCTCCACCGGGCCGCCCGGGGCGCGGTCGGAGCGGTCCACAGGTGAGGCGCCTCTACCCGTGGGTACTAAATCTTCGGAACACTCCTAGTGAAGCGCGGAGCCCCTGCCTACACTTGGCTCTGATCCACCGCCGCGCACCCGCGCGTCAGGCCCCTGTGGGAGGAACGGTGCCACTCTCCGAAGAGGAGCTGCGACTGCTCGAGCAGATGGAGCGCGCCCTCGTCGAAGAGGATCCGAAGTTCGCCTCCACCCTGCGCGGGACGTCGCTGCGCCGCTCGGCCCGCCGCCGCGCCATCGCCGCCGGCGTGGTGTTCGTGCTCGGCATCGCGCTCCTCATGGGCGGCGTGATGATCGCCAACCACAAGGTCGGCTTCACCATCGGCATCGCCGGCTTCGTGGTCATGCTCGCCTCGGCCACGGTCGCGCTCACCTCGATGCGCAGCCAGCACACCGCCGCGGCCCCGCCGCCCGGCTCGGACGACCCGCGCCTGCACCACCCCTCGCGCGGCGGCTTCCAGGTCATCGACGGCGGCCGCACCTCGCGCCTGCGCCGCCCCCGCCGGGGCGGGCGCGGCAGCGCGGGCACCTTCATGGAGCGCATGGAGGAGCGGTGGCGCCGCCGCCGCGAGCAGGGCGGCTTCTGAGCTCAGCGGTGATGCACCGCACCCACGCACGCCGCGACACCTGAGCAGGCCCCGGGAGACCGGGGCCTTCGCCGTTCCCGGCGCCCGCGCACCCGTGGGCTGCCGGCGCCAGGACGGCGCCAGGACGGCATCAGGCCGAGCCGGCCGGGCAGCCCGCCGGCGCCACCGGCGTCGGGCCGGGGCCGGGTGGCGCGGTTGCCGGTCAGCGGTTGCCGGTAACGGTGGCCCCGGGGCGCAGGGCTGGCCGGTCGGGCCGGGGCCTCAGCCGACCCGGTCGACGACCTTGCCGGTGAGCGCGGGCTCGGCCGGCCCGGCGGTGGGTGCACGCCGCGGCGCCGGGCGGGTGAAGACCGAGCGCGGCCACCAGTCGGCCGTGCGCCGGGCGCGGCGGGGGGCCCCGCCGTACAGCGCGTCGACGCACGCCTGCATCTCGGCGCGGTAGGTGCCGTGGTCGGTCTCGTCCGGCCGGGCGTAGCGCAGGCGCTCGAGGGCGTGGACGAGCCGGTCGAGGGCGAAGACGGCGTCCGGGTTCGTGTCGACCCCGCGGCGCGGGCGCTCGGGCGTGTACTCGTCGCGGCTCGCCCCGAACAGCCGGACCAGCGCCTCCCGGGTCTGCCAGGGCGAGCGCCGGGCGGGCCAGGCCAACCCGAGGTCGATCGCGGTGTCGCGCAGCTCGTCCCAGGCCTCCTCGGGGCCGAGGTCGCCGCGCTGGTCACGGCGCCGGCGGCGCAGGGTGCGCGGGCCGAGGGCGACGACCAGGACCACGACGACGAGCAGCACCGCGACGAGCAGCCAGACCCACGGGAAGCCGCTCTCGTCGGTGGACTGGTCGGCCTGGGTCTGGGTGTCGTCGGCCGTGTCGGGGCGGTTGTTGTCCTGCGCGGGGTTGGCCGCGGACTCGCTGTCGCCGGCGGTGGCCGTGACGTCGTCCGCGGGGTTGCTGATCGTCTCGGTGGTGTACGACGGCACGCCGCTCGCGCGGGTCGGGGGCGTGGGCTCGAAGCGCACCCAGCCGGAGCCGGCGAAGAACAGCTCGGGCCAGGCGTGCAGGTCGTGGGCGCTGTACTCCCACGTGTCCGGCGCGATCTGCTCGGGCTGGAGGAACCCGACCGCGACCCGGGCGGGGATGCCGAGCTGGCGGGCCATCACCGCCATCGCGGCCGCGAACTGCTCGCAGTAGCCGGTGCGCCCGTTGTCGCCCGGCGTCAGGAACGTCGCCAGGTCGTCGGCGCCGTTGCTGAGCGAGGTGTCGAGGGAGTAGGTGAAGTTGTCGGGGTCGCGGAACCAGTTCTGGAGGGCGACGGCCTTCTGGAAGCGCGTGGGGGCGTCGGCGGTGACCTCGAGGGCCAGCTGGCGCACGATCGGGGCCAGGTTGCCGGGCACGCTGGTGAGCTCACGCGGGACCAGGCCGCTGACCGCGCCGGCGTCGGCCAGCCGGTCGGCGCTGTAGTCGAGCTGGATGCCCCGGACGTCCCAATCCATCCCGGCCGTGTCGAGGTCGTCGTCGCCGGCGATGAAGTCCATGGTCGAGGAGTCGTAGCGCCAGTCGCCGGGTGCCTCGACCGAGGCGACCTGTGCGGTGGTCGGCAGCCAGATCGAGGTGAAGTCGCTGGTCGCGGAGAAGGAGTAGTCGTACTCCTGGCGCGGCAGCAGGGTGGAGACGCCGACCAGCGCGGGCATCGGCCCGTCCGCGGTCTGGCCGGTCGGCACCTCACGGTCGCCGGAGCTCCACTCGTTCGAGGAGAACCGGTTGAGCACGGCGATGCGGAGGTAGGCCGGGTTGGGGTCGTCGGTCCGGAAGCGCACCAGCGGGACGTCGCGGCCGCGGACCAGGTCGCGGCGCAGGTCGACCATCGGGTTCTTGATGTTGATGTCGTCGCTGCCGCCGGCGCCGGCCCCGAAGTCGAACAGGTGGATGCTGAACGTCGGGATGATGAGCGGCACCACCACCGCCAGCGCCGTGGCCACGCCCCCGATGGCGCGGGCGCCGGTGCGCGGCCAGGTGGCCACGGCCAGCGGCTTGGGGGCCACGCCGCCGCCGTGGTCCTCGGCCAGGATCGGGCCCCACCGCGCGACCTGCTCGGACTCGGACAGGAAGATCATCACGAGGAAGCCGATGGCGGTGAGGGTGAACAGCAGCCAGTGCGGTCCGTCGCCCGTCATGCTCACCGGGATGCTGTAGACCAGCAGCAGCGGCAGCCCGGCCAGCGGGACCCGGCGCAGCGTGCAGGCGAGCACGTCGGTCAGGAGCAGGCAGGCCGCGCCGCCCGCGATGAGCAGCGGGTGCACGCCGGGCGCCTCGGCCGGGACCGGGGGAGCGTAGGTGTTGGCGGAGTCGACCGCGTCGGTGAAGGCCAGCTGCAGCCGGTCCCAGGCTTCGCCGAACGGCAGCGGTGAGCCGCAGACGTAGGCGCTGACCACCATGCCCACCAGCAGCAGCTGGACCACGACCAGGAGCAGGCGCGGCACCCGCCACCAGCGTCCGAGGGCTCCGGTCCCGGCCACGATGAGCGCGAGGACGAACAGCGGCCCGAGGGTCCGCCCGTACGCCTCGGTGAAGCCCTGCCAGGACAGCAGCGAGATCAGCGTCGTCGCGGCCGCCACCGCGGACAGCCCCACGAGCGTGACCGGGTGCGAACGGCTGGTCACCGGGCCACCCCCTCGGTCGGCACCACGGTCGGGTCCCCGGCCTCCGGCGGCGGCGCCGGTACGTCGTGCACGCCGCGCGAGCGCGAGCTCTGCGTGTGCCGGCGGCCCAGCTCCTGCCAGACCGCCTCGAGCCGGTCGGCCGGGCGCAGCGCCACCGAGCGCCAGCCCATCTGGGTCAGCATCGTGGCGGCGTCCTGCCCGGCGGCGTCGGGGGAGAGCCAGGCGTTGACGTCGACGGCCACGGCCAGCGCGGAGCCGCTGTGGGCGTGCATCCGCCGCAGCACCGGGACGTCGCGGTGGTCGACGTGGCCGAGGACCGCGACCAGGAGCCCGTCACCGCCGGCCTCGGTGAGCCAGCCCGTGTCGAGGTTGGGGCGGGCGATGGGCTCGACCACGGCGAGGGCCTCCAGCAGCGGTCCGGTGTTGAGGTCGGCGTTGCGGGTGTGCCAGTCGTGGCCGCTGTCCTCGCCGGCCGCGGTGACCAGGCGCACCGTGAAGCCGCGCTTGCTCAGGTGGACCGCGATCGAGGCGGCGGCGGAGACGGCGGCCTCCAGCGAGGAGGCGATGCCCTGGCCGCGGTGGGCACCGAGGCGGGTGTCCAGGAACAGCGTCGCGCGCGACTCCCAGGGCTGCTCCTCGCGGCGGACCATCAGCTCGCCGACGCGGGCGGAGCTGCGCCAGTGCACCCGGCGCAGGTCGTCGCCGCGGCGGTACTCGCGGACCGTGACGTCCTCCGAGCTGCCCATGGCGAAGGCCCGCGGTCGGTTGTCGCCGGACCCGGTCCAGGCGCCGCCGAGCGGGATCTGGGAGAGCGCCACCGTGCGCGGCGTGACCGTGAGCGGCACCGTCGTGCGGAACGCGCGGCCCAGCTCGACCAGTCCGAACGGGTCCTTGACCCGCACGGTCACCGGCCCGATCTCGAAGCGGCCGCGCACGTCGGAGCGCACCTGGTAGGTCACGTCGCGGTGCCAGCCGTGGCCGATGCCCTCGAGCACAAACCGCGGACGGGTGCCGAGCACGTAGGGCAGGTGGTCCTCCAGGAGCAGCACGCCGCTCGGCGTGCGCCCCTCGTTGGACAGCGACAGGCTCACCGAGGCGGGCTGGCCCGCGGTGACCAGCTGCGGGTGGACCGTGCGGACCAGCGCGAGGCGGTAGCGGCTGCGACCGATGAAGAAGGCGCTGACGAGGGGGAGGGCGAGCACGAGAACGCCGACCCGGCTCAGCGACGGCTGGCCGAGCAGGATCGCGCACACCACAGCGGTCACGCCGGCGGCCACGAAGGCCCGGCCGCGGACCGTCAGCCCCGAGAGCGCCTCTCGCACGGTGCTACTCGCCCGCCGGCACCGGCACGCTCGAGACGATGCCGTCGAGGATCGCGCCGGTGGAGCGACCGCTCATCGACGCCTCGACACTCGGCAGCAGGCGGTGGGCCAGCACCGGGCGGGTGAGGCCGTGGACGTCGTCGGGGAGCACGTAGTCGCGACCCTGGATGGCCGCCATCGCCTTGGCCGCCCGGACCAGGTGCAGCGTCGCGCGCGGCGAGGCGCCCAGCGACAGCTCCTCGGTGCGCCGGGTGGCGGCGGTCAGCGCCACGGCGTACCGCTGCACGGCGGGGGAGACGTAGACCTGGCCGACGATCCCGATCAGCTTGCGGATCTCGCCGGCGTCCGCGACCGCCTCGAGGTCGTCGAGCGGGTTGGCCTGGGTGTGCGAGTCGAGCATCGCGATCTCGGCCGCCTCGACCGGGTAGCCCACCGACACCCGCGCCATGAACCGGTCGCGCTGGGCCTCGGGCAGCGCGTAGGTGCCCTCCATCTCGATGGGGTTCTGGGTCGCGATGACCATGAACGGCTGCTCGAGCTGGTAGGTCGTGTTGTCCACGGTGACCTGCCGCTCCTCCATGCACTCCAGGAGGGCGGACTGGGTCTTGGGCGAGGCGCGGTTGATCTCGTCGCCCACCACGATGTTGGCGAACACCCCGCCCGGCCGGAACTCGAACTCCCGGCTGTTCTGGTTGAACACCGACACGCCCGTCACGTCCGAGGGCAGCAGGTCGGGCGTGAACTGGATGCGCCGCACCGAGCAGTCGATGCTGCGCGCCAGCGCCTTGCTCAGCTGGGTCTTGCCGACCCCCGGCACGTCCTCGATGAGCAGGTGGCCCTCGGCCAGCATCACGACGAGCGTGGACTGCACGACGTCGGCCTTGCCCTCGATGACCTTCTCGATGTTGGTGCGGATGCGACCCACGACCCGGGCCAGCGTCTCCAGGTCGGCTCCCGCAGCACGGGCTCCCGCAATCGGCGTCTCCACGTCGGTCCCTTCCCACTCCCTTATCTGCGACCACGGTAGGGCGTCCCGGCAACTTACGGGTTGGGCGGGGAGACCCTGCTCCTCCTGACGGTCACGATCCCGCATCGGTTCACGCCGAGGAGCCGGACCCGACCACACCGCTCGGCGCGCCGAACCGGGCCGGTTCGTCACGAGCGTGCCGAGCACGTCGTGCCGAAGGCGCGACAGATGGAGCGGTTGTGGCGATTTGTGGTTGACGGTGGAGGGAAGTGGAGTACTGTGGTGGAAAGTGGAGGAAACAGCCACGGAGGTGGAGGGGCCCGATGTTCTTCATGGGCACCTACACGCCGAAGCTCGACGACAAGGGGCGGCTGATCCTCCCGGCCAAGTTCAGGGACCGGCTGGCGGAGGGGCTCGTGGTGACTCAGGGGCAGGAGAAGTGCCTCGACGTCTTCCCGTCGGACGTGTTCATGGAGGAGGCCGACCGCGCCCGCGCCAAGGGGATGACCTCGCGCAGCGGGCGTGACCAGATCCGCATGCTCTTCGCCTCGGCGGAGGAGGTCGTGCCGGACAAGCAGGGCCGGATCGCGGTCCCGCCGCCGCTGAGGGAGTACGCCGCGATCAGTCGCGACGTGGTCGTCATCGGCGCGATGGACCGGGTGGAGATCTGGGAGCCGTCGCGGTGGCGCGACTACAACGCCGCGGCCCAGGAGAACTTCGCCGAGCTCGACGAGGACGGCGTACCGCAGGACTAGCAGGACCCAGCAGGACAGCAGGACAACTCAACAGGGGTTCGCAGGGCGAGGTCTCGGCCCGCTCCACGCCACTCGGGTGTCTCCTGACTCACCTTCCCCGGTGTCAGGCGACGTCCCACCCCGGGTGGGCCAGCGGCGACGACCCAGTCACCTTCCCCGGTCTGGGACCGCCACGGCACCGCCTCCTGGGTCACCTTCCCCGGTCCCAGGCGGCAGGACGGGCCTGAGACCTGGCCCTGCGAACCCCACCCCTCCACTTCCCCCCACCACCGCAGTGGTCCGTACGTCGAAGGGTCGATCGATGCACCCGCCCGTCAGCACGACCGAGCCGCCGCCGGCGCCGCGCCGGGTGCGCGACCAGGCGCGCGAGGCCCTGGTGCTGATGGCGTTCTCCCTCGGCACCTCGCTGGCCCTGGCCACGGCGTTGCTGGTGATCGACCACCTCGGCCAGCAGGGCTGACCCGGAGATGACCGGCCCCGCCCACGTCCCCGTCCTGCTGGACCGGGTCGTGGCCCTCCTGCAGCCCGCGCTCGACCGCGAGGGCGCGGTCCTCGTCGACGCAACCCTCGGGCTGGGCGGCCACTCCGAGGCCGTGCTCACCCGCTGCGGCCTGGCCCGCGTCGTCGGCATCGACCGCGACCCCGAGGCCCTGCGCCGGGCGGGGGAGCGGCTCGCAGCGTTCGGGGAGCGGTTCACGCCGGTCCACGCGGTGTACGACGAGCTGCCCGACGTGCTCGACGAGCTCGGCCTGGACGCGGTGGACGGCGTGCTGTTCGACCTCGGCGTCTCGTCGATGCAGCTCGACGTCCGCGAGCGCGGCTTCGCCTACGCCGAGGACGCGCCGCTGGACATGCGCATGGACGGCACGACCGGACCGACCGCGGCCGACGTCCTCAACACCTACCCGGCCAAGGAGCTGACCCGGATCCTGCGGGAGTACGGCGAGGAGCGGTTCGCCTCCAAGATCGCGGCCGCCGTGGTGCGGCAGCGGGAGCGGACGCCGTTCACCACGTCGGCGCCCCTGGTCGAGCTGCTGTACGCCGAGATCCCGGCGCCCGCCCGGCGCACCGGCGGCCACCCGGCCAAGCGGACCTTCCAGGCCCTGCGCATGGAGGTCAACGACGAGCTCGCGGTCCTTCGCCGCGCGGTCCCGGCCGCGATCGACGCGATCCGGGTCGGTGGCCGCGTGGTCGTCGAGTCCTACCACTCCCTCGAGGACCGGCTGGTGAAGCAGGCCTTCACCGCGGTCACCCGCTCCACGGCGCCGCCGGACCTGCCGGTGGTGCCCGAGGAGCTCGAGCCGGCCTACCGGCTGCTCACGCGCGGCGCCGAGCAGGCCGACGCCGACGAGATCGCCACCAACCCGCGCGCCGCCTCGGTCCGGCTCCGCGCGCTCGAACGGACCAAGGCCTCCACGCCCAGCAAGCCCAGGGGAGCAGCAGCATGAGCAGTCCGGCCATCCAGCTCCGTGAGCGCCTCCCGCGGATCGCGGAGGACGCCGTCGCCAAGGCGCGGCTCACCGTCGTACCCCGTCGCCGGGTCAGGGCCGCGCGGATGCCCTTCGTGACCCTGGTCAGCCTGGTGCTGCTCGGCGGGGTCGTCGGGCTGCTCTGCTTCAACACCCAGATGCAGCAGGCGTCCTTCGCCGCCACCGCCCTGGAGAAGCAGTCCACCAGCCTCGCCGCCCGCGAGCAGACCCTGCACGACGAGCTCCAGGAGCTGCGCAGCCCGCAGCACCTGGCGACCGAGGCCCAGGCCGCCGGCATGGTCGTCCCCGACAGCGCCTGCACCGTGCGGCTCGCCGCCGGGACCACCGAGTCCGACTGCACCCCCGCGACCGCGGACAACACCCCCCGCCTGAACCCGGAGAAGCCGAAGCTCCCGCACGTCTACGCCCCGGCGCCGTACGTCGTCACCGTGGCGCCGCCCCCGGGCAGCGGGAACGGCCACCACGGCCGGCACAAGAACCAGCAGCACCAGGCCGACACGGCTCGTCGCTGACGCGAATCGGCGTCACACGAGAGCACACTGACCACACCCGTCACACCGACCACGAGGACCACAGGCAGCGACCGTGCCCCGCACCAGCCGACCGGACCCCCGCCTGAGCCGCCGCGGCTCGCCCCAGTTCCGGCTGCGCGCCGGCTTCGTGATGATCGCGATGGTCCTGTCGCTGTTCGGGGCCCGCCTGGTCCAGCTCCAGGGCCTCGACCCGGAGCAGTACGCCGCCATGGCGGCGGCCGAGGGCACCGTCGACGTCGTCCTGCCGGCCACCCGCGGCGACATCCTGGACCGCAACGGCCAGCCGCTGGCCCAGTCCATCGAGGGCGTCGCGATCATCGGCGACCCGACCATGACCGCCGACCAGGCGCCGCAGATCGCCAAGTTCCTGGCCGAGCAGCTCGACGTCGACTACTTCCGGGTGCTGCCCCTGCTGCGCGAGCACAAGACCAAGACCGGCGAGCCGGCCCGCTTCGAGTACCTCGCCCGCCACGTCCCCGCCACGGTCGGCGAGCAGGTCCTGCAGCAGGCGGAGAGCCGGCACTTCGAGGGCCTGACCTCACTGCGCGACCCGGTGCGGACCTACCCCGGTGGTGACATCGGCGCCAACATCACCGGCTTCATGGGCATCGACAAGCCCTACGGCGGCCTGGAGGAGGTCTTCGACAAGGACCTGTCCGGCCAGGACGGCAGCGAGAAGTACGAGGTCGGCGACGGCAACCGGATCCCGCTCGGCGACAGCGTGACCAAGCCCGCGCGCGACGGCCAGGACCTGCACACCACGATCGACCGCGACCTGCAGTGGTACGCCCAGCGCACCCTGCGCCAGGCCGTCGAGGACGCCAAGGGCGACTCCGGCATCGCCGTGGTCATGGACACCCGCACCGGCGAGGTGCTGGCGCTGGCCGACGACCCGACGTTCAGCGCCTCGGACCCTGCGGCCGCGAAGGTGAAGGACCGGCGCGCCCGCTCGCTCAACCTGGCCTACGAGCCGGGCTCGGTGGAGAAGGTGCTGACCCTCTCCGCGCTCATCGACGCCGGCAAGGCCACCGCACGCGACCGGCTGCTGGTGCCCGGGGAGCTGGACCGCCAGGACCGCGTCATCCACGACCACTGGGAGCACGGGCTCATCAAGCTCACCCTGGCCGGCGTGCTGGCCAAGTCGTCGAACGTCGGCACCGTGCTGGCCTCCGACAAGTTCGCCCCCGGTGAGCTGCGGGCCTACCTCGCCAAGTTCGGCCTCGGCCAGCCCACCAACGTCGGGCTGGGCGCGGAGTCGCGGGGCAACCTGCCGGACCCGGCCCTGTGGACCTCGCAGGTCGGCGACCGGATCGCGTTCGGCCAGTCGCTCTCGGTCAACGCCATGCAGATGACCGCCGCGGTCAACACCATCGCCAACAAGGGCGTACGGGTGGACCCGACGCTGATCCAGGGCGAGGCGCGCCGCGACGACGGCATGGAGATCGGCACCGACGTCTCCACCACCCGCCGCGTGGTCTCGGCCGACGCGGCCCGCCAGATGACGCTGATGATGGAGCGGGTCGTCGACGAGGACGACGGCGTCGCGCCGGCCGCCAACGTCCCGGGCTACCGCGTGGCCGGCAAGACCGGCACCGCGCAGCGCGTGGTCACGTGCACGGTCAACGGCGTCAAGCAGGGCTGCTACGACGGGAGCAACACCGTCTCCTTCGCCGGCTTCGCCCCGGCCGAGGACCCCCGCTTCACCGTCTACGTCGTGATCCAGAACCCGCGGATCTCCGGCGCCGGCGGTGGCAGCACGGCCGGCCCGGTCTTCTCCAAGCTCATGGGCTACGCGCTGCACCGCTACGGCGTGGCCCCGAGCCACCGCAAGCAGACCGTCCTCCCCGTCGAGTGGTAGACACCAGCGCGTGGTGACCGCGCAGACCCGACCGGCGTCGCCGCCGGCGACCCGCCTCGGCGACCTGGTGCAGTGGCTGCGCGAGCGGACCGAGGTCGAGGAGCACGGCGAGCCGGGGACCGTCGTCACCGGCATCACCCTGTCCACCCAGCGCACCCGGCCGGGTGACCTGTACGTCGCGCTGCCGGGCGCCCGCGCGCACGGCCTGGACTTCGCCGACGAGGCCCGGGCCGGTGGCGCCGTCGCGGTCCTGAGCGACCGCCCGGGGGCCGACGTCGTCGTGCCCGAGCCGCGCCGGGTGCTGGGCGCCCTGTCGGCCCACGTCTACGGCGAGCCGGCCACCAGCATGCGGATGGTCGGCGTCACCGGCACCCAGGGCAAGACCACCACGACCCGGCTGGCCGAGGCCGGGCTGGAGGCCGCCGGCGTCCCCGCGGCCGTCATCGGCACCGTCGGCACCCGGATCCTCGGCGAGGAGCTGAAGACCGCGCTGACCACACCCGAGGCACCGGACCTGCACGCTCTGTTCGCGGTGATGCGCGAGCGCGGGGTCCAGGCCTGCGCGATGGAGGTCAGCAGCCACGCGCTGGTGCTCGGCCGGGTCGACGGCGTGGTCTTCGACGTGGCGGTCTTCCTCAACCTGGGCCGCGACCACCTCGACTTCCACACCGACGAGGAGGACTACTACCGGGCCAAGGCCTCGCTGTTCACCCCCGAGCGGGCGCGGCTGGCCCTGGTCAACGCCGACGACGCGCACGGGCGCCGGCTGGCGGGGGAGACCGCGCTCCCGGTCCGCACCTTCTCGGTCACCGGCGCCGCCGGCGGCGCCGAGGCCGACTGGACGGCGTACGACGTCGCGCCCGGGCCCGGCGGCACGACCTTCCGCGTCCGCGGACCCGGCGGTGTCGACGTGCCCGCCGGGGTGAGCCTGCCCGGCTCCTTCAACGTGGCGAACGCCCTGGCCGCGGTGGCCGCCACCGCCGAGGCGGGCGCCGACGCCGGGGCCGTGGCCGCCGGCATCGCGGCCGGGGCCGGCGTGCCGGGCCGCTTCGAGCGCGTCGAGGCCGGTCAGCCGTTCACCGTGGTCGTCGACTACGCCCACAAGCCGGACGCGGTCCAGGCCGCGCTGGCGAGCCTGCGCCCGCTCACCGACGGGCGCCTGCTCATCGTGCTGGGCGCGGGCGGCGACCGCGACCCCGGCAAGCGGCCGATCATGGGCGAGATCGCGGCCCGGCTGGCCGACGTGGTGGTCGTGACCGACGACAACCCCCGCAGCGAGGACCCCGCCGCGATCCGTGCCGCCGTGCTCGCCGGCGCCCGCGCCGGCACCGCCGAGGTGCTGGAGGAGGGGGACCGGCGGGCCGCCATCGCCGCGGCCCTGGACCGGGCCCGGCCCGGCGACATCGTGGTCGTGGCCGGCAAGGGCCACGAGACCGGCCAGGAGGTCGGGGACGTCGTCCACCCCTTCGACGACCGCGCCGTGGTGCGCGACCTGCTGACGGGGCACCGCTGAGGGGGACGTCACCGGCGGGGCGGTTCGGCCCACGCGGCGCCGTACGGAATCATGGGCCAGCGGTCGGGGACGGGCACCAGGACGAGCACCAGGACGGGAGGAGCACGAGCGGATGAGAGCGATCCTCCTGAGCGGCGCCTTCGCGCTCTTCGTCTCCCTGCTCGGCACCCGCGTGGCGATCAACCAGTTCCGCAAGTGGGGGCTGGGCCAGCAGATCCGCGACGACGGCCCCACCAGCCACCACACCAAGATGGGCACGCCGACCATGGGCGGGCTGGTCATCGTGCTGGCCACGCTGGTCGGCTACTTCGGCGCCAAGCTTCTCACCATGAGCGCGCCGACGGCCTCGGCGCTGCTGCTGCTGTTCCTCTTCGTCGGGCTGGCCGCGGTCGGCTTCCTCGACGACTACATCAAGATCGTCAAGCAGCGCAGCCTCGGCCTGCGCAGCAAGGCCAAGATGGTCGGCCAGACCGTGGTCGCGCTGGTCTTCGGCGGGCTCGCGCTGTCGCCGTGGCTGGAGGACGACGACGGCATCCGGCCCGCCTCGGACCACGTCTCGTTCATCCGCGACTACCAGGGCTTCGCGCTGCCCGTCGTCGTGGTGATGGTGCTGATCTGGCTGATCGTCACCGCGACCAGCAACGGGGTGAACCTGACCGACGGCCTCGACGGCCTGGCCGCGGGCGCCTCGATGATGGTCTTCGGCGCCTACATGCTGGTGAACATCTGGCAGAACAACCAGTCCTGCGCCAGCACCAGCCTGGACCCCGACAACATCAGTCTCTGCTACACCGTGCGCGACCCGCTCGACCTGGCGGTGGTGGCCGCCGCGCTCACCGGGGCCTGCTTCGGCTTCCTGTGGTGGAACGCCTCGCCCGCCGCGATCTTCATGGGCGACACCGGCTCGCTGGCCCTCGGCGGTGCGCTGGCCGGGCTGGCGATCCTCACCCGCACCGAGCTGCTGCTCATCATCCTGGGCGGGCTGTTCGTGCTCGAGACGGTCTCGGTGATGCTCCAGGTCACCACGTTCAAGGTCACCAAGCGGCTCACCGGCACCGGCCGGCGGGTGTTCCGCATCGCGCCCATCCACCACCACTTCGAGATGCTCGGGTGGGAGCAGGTCACCGTCACCATCCGCTTCTGGATCATCACCGGCATCTGCGTGGCCGCCGGGCTGGGCGTGTTCTACGCCGAGTGGGTCTCGGGCATCGGATGACCGACCCCTCGTCGCTGGGCCGCCACGACTCCTGGGACGGCGTCCGGGCCGTCGTGGCCGGCTTCGGGGTCTCCGGGTTCGCCGCCGCCGACAACCTGCTCCACCTCGGCGCGAGCGTCACGGCCCTGGACGAGCGCGCCGACGGCCCCGACCAGCGCGCCGAGAAGGCCGAGCTCCTCGAGGTGCTCGGCGCCCACGTCCGGCTGGGGGAGGGCAGCACCGCCACGCTGCCTGACGACGTCGACCTGCTCGTCACCTCGCCCGGCTGGCGGCCGGACGCGCCGCTGCTGGCCCAGGCCCGCGCGCGCGGCGTACCGGTCTGGGGCGAGGTCGAGCTGGCCTGGCGGCTGCGCGACCCGAACCACGACACCCCGTGGCTGGCCGTCACCGGCACCAACGGCAAGACCACGACGGTCCGCATGCTCGAGGCCATCCTGCGCGCCGGCGGGCGGCGCACGGTCGCGGCCGGCAACGTCGGGCTGCCGCTGGTCGAGGCGGTCATGGACCCCGAGCCGTACGACGCGCTGGCCGTCGAGCTCTCCAGCTTCCAGCTGCACTACACGACGTCGATGAGCGCCCAGGCCGCCGCGGTGCTCAACGTGGCCGAGGACCACCTCGACTGGTACGCCTCGATGGCTGCGTACGCCGCCGACAAGGGCCGGATCTACGAGCACGCCCAGCGCGCCTGCGTCTACAACGTCGCCGACCCCGTGACCGAGCGGCTCGTCCGCGACGCCGACGTGGTCGAGGGCGCGCGGGCCATCGGCTTCACCCTCGGGATGCCCGGGGTCGGGATGCTCGGCGTGGTCGAGGACATCCTGGCCGACCGCGCCTTCGTCGAGGAGCGCGAGACCAGTGCGGCCGAGCTCTGCACGCTGGCCGACCTCGCCGCCCCCGGCACCCCCGGCCCGGCGCCGCACACCGTGCAGAACGCGCTGGCCGCCGCGGCCCTCGCCCGTGCCCACGGCGTCGACCAGGCCGCGGTCCGCGACGGGCTGCGCGGCTTCCGGCCCGACGCCCACCGGATCGCGCTGGTCGGCGAGGCCGACGGGGTGGCCTGGGTCGACGACTCCAAGGCCACCAACCCGCACGCCGCCCAGGCCTCGCTGCTCGCCTACGACCCCGTCGTCTGGGTCGCCGGCGGCCTGGCCAAGGGCGCGTCCTTCGACGACCTGGTCCGCACCGTGGCCGGCCGGCTGCGGGGCGTGGTGCTGCTCGGTCGCGACCGCGACGTCATCGCCCAGGCTCTTGCGCGACACGCGCCGGATGTGCCGGTCATCGTCCTGGAGACCGGTGAGACTGCTGTGACTGACGGTGAAGATGTGCCTGATGTGGCTGGACCGATGCGACGCGTCGTGACCGCCGCCGCCGAGCTGGCTCGGCCCGGTGACACGGTGCTCCTCGCCCCGGGCTGCGCCTCGATGGACATGTTCACCGACTACGCCGCACGCGGGGACGCGTTCGCCGCGGCGGTCAGGGAGAGGCTGGCCTAGCGCCGCAGACGACAGCCCGGGAGGGGACCAGGTGACCACCGCGAACCCGGAGAGCACCCCGTCCCGGCTGCCGAGGCTCCCCAGGCTCGGCAAGCTCGGGCTCCCGTCGTTCCGCCCCCAGCTCGCGCACGCCGTGGCCACCACGAACAAGGTCCGCCCGCGCAGCTGGTTCGGCTCGCTGCGCGTCGCGCTGGACCGGCCGCTTACGTCGTACTACCTGCTCGTCGGCGCCTCCGCGCTGCTGCTCACCATCGGGCTGATCATGGTGCTGAGCGCCAGCAGCGTGTACTCCTACGAGCACTACCACGGCGACTCCTACGCCGTGGTGCGCCGCCAGCTGATGTGGGTGGCGATCGGCCTGCCCGCGGCCTGGGTGGCCAGCCGGCTGCCCTACCGCTTCATCCGCCGCCTGGCCTACCCCGGCTTCTCCGCCTCGCTCGTGCTGCTGCTGCTCACGGCGTTCCTGGGCGTGCGGATCAACGGCAACCAGAACTGGCTGGCCCTCGGCCCGGTCCAGATCCAGCCCTCGGAGATCGCCAAGCTCGCGCTCGTGGTCTGGGCCGCGCACATCTACGCCAACAAGGAGCGCCGCCTGCACAGCACCCACGAGATCATCGTGCCGGTGGTGCCGGGCATGGTCCTGGCCACCGGCCTCGTGGTCTTCGGCAACGACCTGGGCACGGCGCTGGTCATGATCGCGCTGCTGTTCGGGCTGCTGTGGGTGGTGGGCGCCCCCGGTCGCTTCTTCACCATGCTCTTCTCGGTCGCCGGCGTCGTGCTGCTCGTCCTCGTCACGACCAACACCGAACGGCTCGGGCGCGTGACCAGCTTCCTCGACCCGCTGGCCGACTACGCCGACCGCGGCTGGCAGCCCGCGCACGGTCTGTTCGCGCTCTCCTCCGGCGGCTTCTTCGGCGAGGGCATCGGCGCCAGCCAGCAGAAGTGGGGCCAGCTGCCCGAGGCCCACACCGACTTCATCTTCGCCGTCCTCGGCGAGGAGCTCGGGCTGGCCGGCACGCTGCTGGTCATCACGCTGTTCCTCACCGTCGCCTTCGCGGCCCTGCGGGTCGCGCGTCGTACGGCGGACCCGTTCGTCCGCTACGCCACCTTCGGCCTGATCGTCTGGCTGGTCGGGCAGATGATCATCAACGTCGGCATGGTGCTGTCCCTGCTGCCGGTCATCGGCATCCCGCTGCCGCTCATCTCCTACGGCGGCTCGTCGCTGGTGCCGACCCTGGTCGCCCTGGGCATGCTCGTCGGCTTCGCCCGGCGCGAGCCCGAGGCCGCCCGGGCCCTGGCCCAGCGCCGCAAGCAGCGCTCGGCAGGCCTGTCGGCCCGCTGAACGCCGCAGGAGTCCTTAGGCTCTGGGCACCATGCGCATCCTCCTCGCCGGCGGCGGCACCGCCGGGCACACCTCGCCGCTGCTCGCCACCGCCGACGCCCTGCGCCGGCTGGAGCCGGGCGTGGAGATCACCTGCCTGGGCACGCCGCGCGGGCTGGAGAACCGCGTGGTCCCGGAGGCGGGCTACCCCCTGGAGCTGATCGCGCCGGTGCCGCTGCCGCGGAAGCTGTCGGGCGACCTGTTGCGCGTGCCCGCGCGGCTGCGGGGCGCGGTCCAGGAAGCGCGCGCGGTGCTCGACCGGGTCCGGCCCGACGTGGTCGTCGGCTACGGCGGGTACGTCTCGGTGCCGGCGTACCTCGCCGCGCGCCGCGCCGGCCTGCCCGTCGTGGTCCACGAGCAGAACTCCAAGCCCGGGCTCTCCAACCGGGTCGGCGCACGCTCGGCTCGCCGCGTCGCCGTGAGCTTCCCCGACACCCCGCTGCGGCACGCGGAGTACGTCGGGCTGCCGATCCGCACGCTCATCTCCTCGGTCGACCGCGACGCGCTGCGCGCCGAGGCCCGCGCGTTCTTCGGCCTCGACCCCGACCTGCCGACGCTGGTGGTGACCGGCGGCTCGCAGGGCGCGCAGTCGCTCAACCGCGCGGTGTCCGGCGCAGCCCGCGCGCTGGGCGAGGCCGGGGTGCAGGTGCTGCACGTGGTCGGCCCCAAGAACGACGTGACGCCGCAGGAGGGCGTGCCGACCTACGTGCCGATCGGGTTCGTGGACCGGATGGACTACGCGCTGGCCGCCGCCGACCTCATGGTCTGCCGCGGCGGCGCCTCGTCGGTCACCGAGGCGGCGGCGGTCGGCGTGCCCGCCGTGTTCGTGCCGCTGCCCATCGGCAACGGCGAGCAGTCGCTCAACCCGAGGCCGGTCGTGGACGCCGGGGGAGCGCTGCTGGTCGAGGACGCGGCCTTTACCGCCGACTGGGTGCTCTCGCACGTGCCGCCGCTCGTCACCGACCCCGCGCGCCTCGCCGCCATGAGCAAGGCGGCGTCCGGCGTCATCCCGCGCGACGCCGACGAGAAGCTGGCGCGCATCGTGCTGGAGACCGCCCGGTGACCGTCCACCTCGTGGGGATCGGCGGCGCCGGGCTGTCGGGCATCGCCCGCGTGCTGCTCGCGCGCGGCGTCGCGGTCAGCGGCAGCGACGGCGTCGACTCGCCCACGCTGGCCGCGTTGCGGGCGCTGGGCGCGGACGTGCACGTCGGGCACGACCCGCACCACCTCGACCACCTCGGCCCCGACGACACCGTCGTGGTCTCCGCCGCGGTCAAGCCCGACAACCCGGAGTACGCCGAGGCGCTGCGCCGCGGCCTCGCGGTGCAGTCGCGGGCCGAGGCCATGGCCGCGCTGATGGCCGGTCGCCGGGTCGTCGCCGTCGCCGGCACCCACGGCAAGACCACGACCACCAGCCTGCTGACCGTCGCGCTCCAGGCGGCCGGCGCCGACCCGACGTACACCATCGGCGGCGAGCTGGCCGCGACCGGCGTCAACGCGGCCGAGGGCAGCAGCGACCTGTTCGTGGCCGAGGCCGACGAGAGCGACGGCGCCTTCCTGCACTACGCGCCGCACGCCGCCGTGGTCACCAACGTCGAAGCCGACCACCTCGACCACTGGTCCTCACCGGAGGCCTACGCCGCGGCCTTCGACGCCTTCGCGGACACCGTCGCGCCGGACGGCTTCCTCGTCGTGTGCGCCGACGACCCCGGCGCCGCCGCACTGGGCGAGCGGCAGCGGGCCGCCGGACGTCGGGTCGTGTCCGTGACCACCGCCAGTCCCGAGGCCCTGGACGGCGTCACGCTCTGGGCGCCGGGCGACCACTACCTCGCCGACGCACTGGCCGCGCTCGCCACCGGCGTCGAGCTGGGCCACGACCCCGAGCACCTGCGCCGCGGCATCGCGTCGTACTCCGGGACCAAGCGGCGCATGGAGCTCAAGGGCGAGGCGGGCGGGGTGCGGGTCTACGACTCCTACGCCCACCACCCGACCGAGATCGCCGGCGACCTCGCCTCGGCCCGCGTGCTGGCCGGCGCCGGCCGGGTCGTGGTGGCCTTCCAGCCCCACCTGGTCTCCCGCACCCGGCTGTTCGGTGAGGAGATGGGCCGCGCGCTCGGCGCCGCGGACCAGGTCGTGGTGACCGACGTCTACCTGGCCCGCGAGCAGCCCGACCCGGCGGTGACCGGCGCGCTCGTCGCCGACGCCGTGCCGCTGCTGGGCGAGCAGGTGGCCTTCGTGCCCGCACTGGACGACGTGCCCGCCGCGCTGGTGGCGCGGGCCCACCCGGGTGACCTGGTGCTGACCCTCGGCGCCGGGACGGTCACGGGGGTCGGCCCACGGGTGCTGGAGCTGCTCGGTGCGTAGCCCGCTGCGCCGGGTGGCGCGCACCGACGACGGCGACGGTGTCGACAAGGCCACCCGCCGCAGCCGCCGCCGCTTCGCGCGCCGTCAGTGGCGCCGCCGCTGGCTGGCCTGGCGGGTCGTGCTCGCCGTCGTGGTGGTCCTGGCGCTGGCCGCGGGCGGGATCTACGCCGTCTGGTTCTCCTCCTGGCTGGCCGTGGAGAAGATCGAGGTCTCCGGCGCCGAGACCGTCAGCACGACCCAGATCCGCCAGGTGTCCGGCATCGACGTCGGCGAGCCGCTGGTCCAGGTCGACCTCGACAGCGCGGAGCGCCGGATCGGCTCGCTGGCCGTCGTGCGCTCGGTCAAGGTCACCCGCCAGTGGCCGCACGGCGTGCTGGTCTCCATCGAGGAGCGCACCGCCATCGCCGTGGTCGAGATCGGCGGTCAGCTGCGGGGGATGGACGCCGACGGCGTGGTGTTCCGGCAGTACAAGAAGGCCCCGCCCGAGCTCCCGCGCGTGGAGACCTCGATCGGCACGACCGCCGCCGCGCTCAAGGAGGCGGCCAAGGTCATCTCCGCCCTGCCCGACGACCTGACCATCCTGATCGACCACGTGCAGGTCACCACGGTCGACCAGATCTCGCTGGTGCTCAAGGACGGGCGCACGGTCCAGTGGGGGAGCGCCGACGACTCCGACACCAAGGCCGAGGTGCTCGAGACGCTGCTGGCCACCGTCGACGCCCAGACCTACGACGTCTCGGTGCCGTCGAAACCCACGACCCGCTGATCCGACCCGGCGTGTCTGCACGGTCGGGCGGCCCGGCGTACCTACTGTCATGACCACGGAGAGGTTGACATAACTATAACCCTCAGCCTGAGGGTGACAGTTGAGCCGGAGGAGAGCGGACCGTGGCAGCAGCGCAGAACTACCTCGCGATCATCAAGGTCGTGGGCATCGGCGGAGGCGGCGTCAACGCCGTCAACCGGATGATCGAGGTCGGCCTCAAGGGGGTCGAGTTCATCGCCATCAACACCGACGCCCAGGCGCTGCTCATGAGCGACGCCGACGTCAAGCTCGACATCGGTCGTGAGCTGACCCGGGGCCTCGGCGCCGGCGCCAACCCCGACGTCGGCGCGCGCGCCGCCGAGGACCACGCCGACGAGATCGAAGAGGTCATCAAGGGCGCCGACATGGTCTTCGTCACCGCGGGCGAGGGCGGCGGCACCGGCACCGGCGGCGCGCCCGTCGTGGCCCGCATCGCCCGCAGCCTCGGCGCCCTGACCATCGGCGTGGTGACCCGGCCGTTCGCGTTCGAGGGTCGCCGCCGGGCCAACTCGGCCGAGGAGGGCATCGCGCAGCTGCGCGAGGAGGTCGACACCCTCATCGTCATCCCCAACGACCGCCTCCTGTCCATCTCCGACCGCAACGTCTCCGTGCTCGACGCCTTCAAGCAGGCCGACCAGGTCCTCCTCCAGGGCGTCAGCGGCATCACCGACCTCATCACCACCCCGGGCCTGATCAACCTCGACTTCGCCGACGTGAAGTCGGTCATGGCGAACGCCGGCTCCGCGCTCATGGGCATCGGCTCGGCCCGCGGCGAGGACCGCTCGGTGGCCGCGGCCGAGATGGCGGTCTCCAGCCCGCTGCTGGAGGCCAGCATCGACGGCGCCCACGGCGTGCTGCTCTCCATCGCCGGTGGCTCCGACCTCGGGCTGTTCGAGATCAACGAGGCTGCGGCGCTCGTGGCCGACGCCGTGCACCCCGAGGCCAACATCATCTTCGGCGCGACCATCGACGACGCGCTGGGCGACGAGGTGCGGGTGACGGTCATCGCGGCCGGCTTCGACGGCGGCACGCCCAAGCGTGCGCACGAGGGCTCCGCCCTGCGGCGCACGCCGGCCCAGCCCCAGCAGAGCCAGGCCGAGACCCGGGCTGCGGTCGCCGCCGTGGCCACCCAGCGCCAGGAGGAGAAGGAGCGCGAGCGGGTCACCGCACCGTCCGCGCCCCAGGCCACCCCCCGCGCCAGTCGTCGACCCCGGCCCCCGCGCCGATGCAGTTCGACGACGACGACCTGGACGTCCCGGACTTCCTGAAGTAGCCGCTTGTACTCCTTCACCGACTCCCGCAGTGAGGGCGACGTCCGGGTGGACGTCGCCTTCACCGATGCTGCGCTCGACCTCCAGGGGCCCAAGCCCGGCTTCGATGAGGCTCTGGCGAAGGTGGAGGCCGACTGCGGGGTGTCCTTCGCCCGCCTGAGCCAGGTGCACGGCGACGAGGTGCTCGTGGTCGACGAGCCGGTGGCGGGGGAGGGCGACGCGCTGGTCACCACGCGGCGCGGGCTCGGGCTGATGGTCCGCGCGGCCGACTGCGTTCCCGTGCTGCTGGCCGACGCCGCTGCCGGCGTCGTGGGCGCGGTGCACGCCGGACGCGTCGGGGTGAGCATCGACGTGGTCGGGCGGACCGTCGAGCGGATGCGCGAGCTCGGGGCGACCGACCTGCAGGCGTGGGTCGGCCCGCACGTGTGCGGACGCTGCTACGAGGTGCCCGCGGACCTGCGCGACGAGGTCGCGGCCGTGGTGCCGCAGACCCGGGCCGAGACGTCGTGGGGCACGCCGTCGCTCGACCTGGGGGCCGGCGTCGCCGCCCAGCTCGCCACGCGCGACGTGGCCGTCGTCGAGGTCGGCCGGTGCACGCTCGAGGACCCCGACCTGCACTCCTACCGCCGCGACGGCGCCGCCTCGGGACGTCTCGCCGGGCTGGTGTGGCTCACGTGAGCCGCCGCGACGAGCTCGAGGGCGGGCTGGCCCGGGTCCGCGAGAGCATCGCGGGCGCGGCCGCGGACGCCGGCCGCGACCCGGGCGAGGTCACCCTGGTCGTGGTCACCAAGTTCTTCCCGGCCTCCGACGTGCGCCTGCTGGCCGAGCTCGGGGTCACCGACGTGGGCGAGAACCGCCACCAGGAGGCCGAGGCCAAGGCCGCCGAGTGCGCGGACCTCGGGCTGCGCTGGCACTTCATCGGCGGGCTGCAGAGCAACAAGGCGGCCGCCGTCGCGGCGTACGCCGACGTGGTCGAGTCCGTCGACCGCCGCAAGCTGGTCGCTCCGCTGAGCAAGGGCGCCCACCAGTGCGACCACGCCGTCGACGTGCTCCTCCAGGTCTCCCTCGACCCGCCCGACCGGGAGGGCCGCTCCGGCGCGGACCCCGCCGACGTGCCAGCGCTGGCCGCGGCGGTGGAGGAGGCCGGGCTGCTGCGGCTGCGCGGGCTGATGGCGGTCGCACCGCTGGGGGAGGACCCCGCCGCGGCGTTCGCCCGGCTGGTCGAGGTGCACGCCGGACTGCTGGCCGACCATCCGGACGCCACCTGGCTCTCAGCGGGGATGAGCGGCGACCTGGAGCACGCCGTACGAGCCGGTGCGACACACGTGCGTGTCGGCTCCGCGGTCCTCGGATCGAGACCCACCAACCACTAACCTCACGAACAAGCGGCCTCTGCGACGGGGCCGCCGGACCCGGAAGGCACAACCATGAGCGGCGCGATGCGCAGGATCGGTGAGTACCTCGGCCTGCTCGAGGACACCGGCCGGTACGACGACGACTACGCCGACACCTACGACGACGGCTACGACGAGCGCTACACCGAGGAGACCGCCCCGGTGGCCGCCAAGCCGTCGCGGCGCGAGGTCCAGCGCGAGCAGCGCGAGGCCCGCCAGGCCGCCACGGTGGCCCACCTCGACGAGCACCGCCGCCCGGCGGGCGGCGGCACCGCCCTGGCCACCGCCCCGCGCGTGGCCGAGCTGTCCCGGATCTTCACGCTGCACCCGCGGACCTACAACGAGGCCCGCACCGTCGGGGAGAACTTCCGCGACGGCACCCCGGTGATCATGAACCTCTCCGAGATGGACGACTCCGACGCCAAGCGACTCGTCGACTTCGCGGCCGGCCTGGTCTTCGCCACCCGCGGCAGCATCGAGCGGATCACCAGCAAGGTGTTCCTGCTCTCCCCGCCCAACGTCTCGGTCGCCGCCGAGGACAAGGCCCGCATCGTCGAGGGCGGCTTCTTCAACCAGAGCTGACCGGGGCCCGAAGCGGTCCTGACCGCCCGCGCGCCGATGCGCGTGGGGGTTGGCCGACCCGGCATGATCGTCGCGTGCACCTCGTCCTCTCGCTCATCCACGTCGCGCTGTGGATCTTCATCGCGCTCATGTGGATCCGCTTCGTGGTCGACTGGGTGCAGGTCTTCGCGCGCAACTGGGCGCCGACCGGCTTCCTGCTCATCGTGCTGGAGGCGGTCTACTCGGTGACCGACCCGCCGATCAAGGCGCTGCGCCGCGTGGTGCCGCCGCTGCGGATCGGGACGATCGCCATCGACCTGTCCTTCATCATCGTGATGCTGGTGGCCTACATCTTGTTGTACGTCGTGGGGAACCTCCTCAACAGCGTCTGATCGCCTCGCGCCGGTCTTTGCTTGCAGCACCTGTCACACCAGCCCCACGCCAGGCGCTACAGTTCCGAGGAAGACTCGCCGGGCGCGCGCCGTAGGCGACCAAGAGCACACCATCGTCGATCCTGGCGAACACCGATGAAGATGTAAGGGTGGAAACATGCCACTGACGCCTGAGGACGTGAGCAACAAGCGCTTCACGCCGGTCCGGCTCCGCGAGGGCTACGACATGGGTGAGGTCGACCAGTTCCTCGACGAGGTCGAGGCCGAGCTGGCCCGCCTCACCAAGGAGAACGACGACCTGCGCCAGAAGCTCGCCGCGGCCCAGACCGGTGGCGGCTCGAGCTTCCAGGACAACCCGCCCACGGCCCAGACGCCCGCCGTGCAGGAGCCGATCCGCGAGCCCGAGCCGACGCCTCCGCCCACCCCGGAGCCCACGCCCGAGCCGGTCGCCGCGGCCGCCGCGCCGGCCCCCGTCGTCGAGACCGTCCGGGTCGAGACCGTGCCGCAGGCCTCCAACGCCGCCGCCCGGCTGCTGGAGATCGCCACCCGCAACGCCGACGAGCTGGTCGACCAGGCCAAGGACGAGGCCGACAAGATCATCGGCGAGGCCCGCACCAAGGCCGAGCGCCTCGAGAGCGAGTCCAAGCAGAAGGCCGACCGCCTCGAGTCCGACGCCCGCACCCGCGCCCAGATGCTCGACTCCGAGACCGCCGAGCGCCGCCAGCAGATGTTCGGCGAGCTCGAGCGCGAGCGCGACAAGCTCAACAGCGAGGTGGAGACGCTGCGCGCCTTCGAGCGCGAGTACCGCTCCCGCCTCAAGAGCTACTTCACCCAGCAGCTCGAGTCGCTCTCCGGCCCCGGCGAGTCCCCGGCGGCCGGCGACGAGCAGCCGCCCGCACCCAAGCGGCTGCGCTCCATCCTCGGCGAAGACGAGGTCTGAGAGCCCTCTCAGCAACGCCTGGCGCAGGTCAGGACGGTCCCAGGACCGTCCTGACCTGCGCTTTGCCGCTCCACGACGTGAGCGCGCCTCTTGGGAACCGGGCGGTCCACCCGCTAGGTTTCCGGCCAGCAGCCGTGGTCCCCGCCACGGACCGGCCACAGGAAGGCCCACCGATGGCCCGCACCACCACTCGTCGCTCCCTCGCCGGACGCGCCGCCTCCGTCGCCAAGAAGGCCGTCGGCACGGCGAAGAAGGCCGCCACCAAGAAGGCCGCCCCCGCGAAGAAGGCCGCCCCCGCGAAGAAGGCGCCGCCCGCCAAGAAGGCGGCGCCGGCGAAGAAGGCTCCCGTGAAGAAGGCGGCGCCGGCCAAGAAGGCGGCGCCGGCCAAGAAGGCGGCGCCGGCCAAGAAGGCGGCGCCGGCCAAGAAGGCGGCGCCGGCCAAGAAGGCGGCGCCGGCCAAGAAGGCCGCGCCGGCCAAGAAGGCGCCGGCGAAGAAGGCGCCGGCGAAGAAGGCGCCGGCGAAGAAGGCGCCGGCGAAGAAGGCGGCGCCGGCCGAGAAGGTGGCCTCGACCAAGCAGGTCGCCGCGAAGCCGGCCCCGTCGGCCAAGAAGGCCGCGGCCAAGAGCGCGCCGACCACCAAGGCCGCCCCGACGGCCAAGAAGGCCGCACCTGCCCAGAAGACCGCACCCGCCCAGAAGACCGCACCGGCCAAGAAGGCCGCTCCCGCCGTGGAGGCCGCGGCCCCCGTGAAGGTCACCCCGGCCAAGAAGGCCGCCCCGGCCAAGAAGGCCGCGCCCGCGCCGGCCGCCACCAAGAAGGCGCCGCCGAGCGCGCTGGTCGTCAAGGCCGGCGAGGAGAAGTGGACCAAGGCCGAGCTCAAGCAGGTCCTGGCCCAGCTCAACGCCGAGCGTGAGCACAGCCTGGAGATCGTCGAGGCGCACTCCTCGGAGCTGACCGGCCTGATGCGCGACTCCGGTGACGGCGCCGGGCAGGACCAGGCCGACGTGGGCGCGACGACGTACGAGCGCGACCAGGAGCTGCAGGTCCTCACCATCGAGCGCGACAAGCTGGCCCAGATCGACCGGGCCCTGGCGCGCATCGACGACGGCACCTACGGCGTGTGCGAGTCGTGCGGGGAGCCCATCGGCAAGGAGCGGCTCAAGTTCATGCCCCGTGCGACACTGTGCATGACATGCAAGCAGCGCGAGGAACGTCGCTGAGTCCGGACGACTCCAGCCTCACCGACACCCGGTCCCACCCCTCCGGACTCGCCGTCCGGAGCCTGCTGGTCCTCTGCTTCGCCCTGCCGTACGCCGTCGACCAGCTCACCAAGTGGCTGGCGGTCGACCGGCTCACCGGCGAGCCCGACCGGAGTCTGGTCGGCGACCTCCTGGTCCTGCACCTGACCCGCAACGCGGGCGCGGCGTTCAGCACCGGCACGGGCTACACCGAGCTGTTCTCGGTGCTCGCCATCATCGCGGTCTGCGTGGTGCTGTGGCTGAGCCGCCGGGTGCGCAGCCTGCTGTGGGCGGCGGCGTTCGGGCTGCTGCTGGCCGGGATCCTCGGCAACCTCACCGACCGGGTGTTCCGCGACCCGGGCGTGCTGCGCGGGCACGTCGTCGACTTCCTCATGCTGCCGAACTGGCCGGTCTTCAACGTCGCCGACGTCTGCATCAACGTCGCCGCGGCCCTCATCCTCATCCAGGCGTTCCGGGCCGTCCGGCTCGACGGCACGCGCGCGGAGAAGGACGAGGACGGGGCGCACGCGGCCGGGGACGCCGAGTGACCCAGCTCGACCACCGCACGCTCCCGGTGCCGGACGGGCTCGCCGGCGAGCGCGTCGACGCCGCGATGGCGCAGATGTTCGGCCTGAGCCGGACCCGCGCGGCCGACCTCATCGCGCGCGGCATGGTCCTGGTCGACGGCGCCGAGGCGGCCAAGAGCGACCGGGTCCTGGCCGGCGCCCTGCTCGACGTGGAGATCCCGGTCGAGGTCGACCCGCTCGCCGTCGTACCCCAAGAGGTCGAGGGCATCCAGATCCTCCACGACGACTCCTCGATCGTGGTGATCAGCAAGCCGGTCGGCGTGGCCGTGCACCCCTCGCCCGGCTGGACCGGCCCCACCGTCGTCGGCCACCTGGCCGCGGCCGGGTTCGAGATCGCCACCAGCGGCGCCTCCGAGCGGCAGGGCATCGTGCAGCGCCTGGACGTCGGTACGTCGGGCGTCATGGTCATCTGCAAGTCCGAGCACGCCTACTCCGTGCTCAAGCAGGCCTTCCGCGACCGCGAGATCGACAAGGTCTACCACGCGCTCGTGCAGGGCCACCCCGACCCGCTCGAGGGCACCGTCGACGCCCCGATCGGCCGGCACCCGAAGGCGGACTACAAGTTCGCGGTCATGGCCGACGGCCGCCCCAGCGTCACGCACTACGCGACCCTCGAGGCCCACCGCTTCGCCAGCCTGCTCGAGGTCCACCTCGAGACCGGCCGCACCCACCAGATCCGCGTCCACATGGCCGCCCTCAAGCACCCCTGTGTCGGCGACCTGACCTACGGCGCCGACCCCACCCTGGCCAAGCGCTTCGGCCTGGAGCGCCAGTGGCTGCACGCCGTACGCCTCGGCTTCACCCACCCCGACACCGGCGAGCACGTCGAGTACTCCTCCGACTACCCCGACGACCTGGCCCACGCCCTCGAGCTGGTCCGCAGTGCCGACTGACCCGGACCTGACCCTCCGCCCCGCCGACGGGTCCGACGCCGACCTCGTCGCCGAGGTCCACCTCGCCTCGCGCCGCGCCGCCCCCATGCCGCCCGGCGTCCACACCGACGACGACGTCCGCCACTGGCTCGCCGGCCGCCTCACCCAGGACACCGTCTGGCTGGCCGAACGCGCGGGCGACCCCGTCGGCTACGCCCGCTTCACCGACACCTGGCTCGACGACCTGTACGTCGTCCCCACCGCCGCCCGCCGCGGCGTCGGCTCGGCCCTCCTCGACCTGGTCAAGGCCCACCGCTCGGCCGGCTTCTGCCTCTGGGTCTTCGAGATGAACACCCCCGCCCGCGCCTTCTACCGCCGCCACGGCCTCGTCGAGCTCGAACGCACCGACGGCAGCGCCAACGAGGAACGAGCCCCCGACCTCCGGCTGGCCTGGCCCGGCCACGATCCCGTCGCGTTCTTCCGAGGCCTCATCGACGAGGTCGACACCGACCTCGGCGACCTCCTCAACCGCCGCGCCGCCCTCACCCGCGCCGTCCAGGACCACAAGCCCTCCACGAACCGCGACCCGGCCCGCGAACGCGAGATCGTCGAGGCCCTGGCCCTCCGTGCGCCGACCCTCGGCGAGGAGCGGCTGACCCGCATCGTGCACGCGATCATCACCGAGAGCCTCGAGGCTTCTGCAGGCTGAGACCATCGGGTCCTTCCTCCCCGCCGCCGCCCAGGTCCCCCGGGATGGGAAAGCGAGGGCGGGCGGTCACCACTAAACTTGTAACGCTCAGTTGTCGGATGTTCCGACCCGTTGCAGGGGGTCGGAAGTTCCCGTAACTGAGCGTTACAAGCGGGGGCGGCGGGGGCGGCTGCGGAGCAGCTGACCCGCGGCCGCCCCACCCACCCACGTGAAGGCGGAGGCGACGGCCACGCGCCGGACCCGGCCGCCTGTGGGCTGACCCGGCCACCGCCGGGCCGGGGTTCGCCGTCGAAGGCTGGACCCGCGGCGTGGGGCACGCACACCCAACGCAACCACGCTGGGAGCAGTCGCGTGCAACACGGCGTCGGTTGCCTTCGGCGGTGAACACCGGATCCGGCGGGGGCCGGGTCAGCCCACAGGGGGCCACCACAACGAGCAGCGGTGCCACGAGCCGCAGCACCCAGCAGAAGACCCACTGTCGGTGCCCTCGAATACCGTCACCGACATGCTCAAGGACCCGCCCGAACCACATCCACCACCACGTCCCCCGACGACGTAGGCTGGCCCCCTTCCCCCAGGTCCGTCGGCTCACCGTCGACCCCCTGTAGTCCGCACGCCCGCACGACGGTCCGGAAGGCAGCCGCGTGAGCAACGACTCGTTCGTCCACTTGCACGTCCACACCGAGTACTCCATGCTCGACGGTGCCTCCCTGCTCGACGGCCTGTTCGAGCGCGTGGTGGACCAGGGGATGCCGGCGATCGCGATGACCGACCACGGCAACCTGCACGGTGCCTACGACTTCTGGGCCAAGGCCAAGCGCGCGGGGGTCAACCCGATCATCGGGATCGAGGCCTACATCGCGCCGCAGGTGCACCGCTCGGAGCGCAAGCGGGTGCGGTGGGGCAAGGGCGACCTGGCCGAGGAGGGTGGCGACGACGTCGCCGGCGGTGGCGCCTACACCCACATGACGATCTGGTCGGAGACGACCGAGGGCATGCACAACCTGTTCCGGCTGAGCAGCCGGTCCAGCCTCGAGGGCTACTACTACAAGCCGCGCGCCGACCGCGAGCTGCTCAACCAGTACGCCCCCGGCCTCATCGCCACGACCGGCTGCCCGTCGGGGGAGATCCAGACCCGCCTGCGCCTGGGCCAGTACGACGAGGCGCGCAAGTCCGCCGCGGAGTTCCAGGAGATCTTCGGCAAGGACAACTTCTTCCTCGAGCTGATGGACCACGACATCGGCATCGAGAAGCGCACCCGCGAGGACCTGCTGCGGCTCGGCAAGGAGCTGGGCATCCGGCCGGTGGCGACCAACGACTCGCACTACAACAACCCCGAGGACGCCTCGACCCAGGACGCGCTCATCTGCGTGGCCTCGGGCAAGACGATCTCCGACCCCAAGCGGCTCAAGTTCGACGGCGGCGGCTACTACATCAAGTCCGCGGCCGAGATGCGGGCGCTGTGGGCCGACAAGCACGGGATGCCGGAGGCCTGCGACAACACCCTCGAGATCGCCGAGCGGTGCTCGGTGGAGTTCGTGGAGTCCACGGGCGGCTACATGGCGCGCGCGGACGTGCCGGCGGGGGAGACCGAGGAGTCGTGGTTCCGCGCGGAGGTGTGGCGCGGGATCGAGGCGCGCTACCCGGGCGAGCTGCTGACCCAGGACGTCAAGGACCGCGTCGAGATGGAGCTCGCGGTCATCACGACCAAGGGCTACTGCGGCTACTACCTCGTGGTCGCCGACTTCATCAACTGGTCCAAGGAGAACGGCATCCGGGTGGGCCCGGGCCGCGGGTCCGGTGCGGGCTCGATCGCGGCGTACGCCCTGCGCATCACCGACCTGTGCCCGCTCGAGCACGGCCTGATCTTCGAGCGCTTCCTCAACCCCGAGCGCCCCTCGATGCCCGACTTCGACATCGACTTCGACGAGCGCCGGCGCGGCGAGGTCATCCAGTACGTCTCGGCCAAGTACGGCACCGACCGGGTCGCCCAGATCGCGACGTTCGGCCGGATCAAGGCCAAGCAGGCCATCAAGGACGCCGCGCGCGTGCTCGACCACGGCTTCGCGGTGGGCGACCGGATCACCAAGGCGCTGCCGGCCGACGTGATGGGCAAGGGCGTGCCCCTCAAGGCGCTGTTCGACCGCGAGCACAAGCGCTACGGCGAGGGCCAGGACTTCCGCCAGCTGCACGAGAACGAGGTCGACGTCCGGACGATCTACGAGACCGCGGTCGGCCTCGAGGGCCAGATCCGCCAGTGGGGCGTGCACGCGGCCGGCGTGATCATGTCCAGCGACCCGCTGATCGACATCGTCCCGATCATGAAGCGCGAGCAGGACGGCGCGATCATCACCCAGTTCGACTACCCGATGTGCGAGGCGCTCGGGCTGGTCAAGATGGACTTCCTGGGCCTGCGCAACCTCACCGTCCTCGACGACGCCCTCGAGCACATCCGCAACAACCGCGGCGAGACGGTGGTCCTCGAGGAGCTGACCTTCGACGACCAGGCGACCTACGACCTGCTCTCGCGCGGCGACACCCTCGGCGTCTTCCAGCTCGACGGCGGGCCGATGCGCGCGCTGCTGCGCAGCATGCGCCCGGACAAGTTCGCCGACATCTCCGCCGTCGGCGCGCTCTACCGGCCGGGCCCGATGGGCGCGGACTCGCACAACAAGTACGCCCGCCGCAAGAACGGCCGCGAGCCGATCGACCCGATCCACCCCGAGCTGGCCGAGGCGCTCGAGCCGGTGCTGGGGGAGACCTACGGCCTGATCGTCTACCAAGAGCAGGTCATGGAGATCGCGCAGGTCCTGGCCGGCTTCTCGCTCGGACAGGCGGACAACCTGCGGCGCGCGATGGGCAAGAAGAAGAAGGAGGAGCTGGACAAGCAGTACGCCGGCTTCCAGCAGGGCATGCTTGAGCGCGGCTACTCCCAGGCCGCGATCACCACGCTGTGGGAGATCCTGCTGCCCTTCTCCGACTACGCCTTCAACAAGGCCCACTCCGCGGCGTACGGCGTCGTGTCGTACTGGACCGCCTACCTCAAGGCCAACTACCCGGCCGAGTACATGGCGGCCCTGCTGACCAGCGTCAAGGACGACAAGGACAAGTCGGCGATCTACCTCAACGAGTGCCGCAAGATGAAGATCCAGGTGCTCCCGCCCGACGTCAACGAGTCCCAGGCCAACTTCGCCCCGGTCGGCCACGACATCCGCTTCGGGCTGACCGCGATCCGCAACGTCGGCCACAACGTCGTCGAGGGCATCGTGGCCGCGCGCCAGGAGAAGGGCCGCTACGTCGACTTCAACGACTTCCTGGAGAAGGTCCCCGCGCTGGTCTGCAACAAGCGCGTGGTCGAGTCGCTGGTCAAGGCGGGCGCCTTCGACGACATGAAGCACAAGCGGCGCGCGCTGGTGGCCATCCACGAGCAGGCCGTCGACCAGTACGTCGACATCAAGCGCAACGAGGCGATCGGCCAGGACTCGCTGTTCGGCGGCGTCGACGACACCTCGGGCTTCGGGGTCTCGGTGACCATCCCCGAGGAGATCGAGGAGTGGGACAAGACCACGCTGCTCGGCCACGAGCGGGACATGCTCGGGCTCTACGTCTCCGACCACCCGCTGCTGGGCCTGGAGCACGTGCTCTCGCAGGGCACCGACTGCACGGTGGGTCAGCTGCTGCTCGACGAGGAGCGCCCGCACGGCTCGACGGTCACCGTCGCCGGACTGGTCACCTCGGTGCAGCGCAAGATCACCAAGCGCGGCGACACCTGGGCCACCATCACGCTGGAGGACCTGGAGGGCGGCATCGAGGTGCTGCTGTTCCCGAGCACCTACCAGCTGGCCAGCACGCTGCTGATGGAGGACAGCATCCTGCGCATCCGCGGGTCGCTGTCGCGCGACAAGGAGCAGCCCGAGCTGCGCGCCCAGGAGGTCACCGCTCCCGACATCTCCGACGGCCCGAGCGGCCCGGTCGTGATCAGCCTGCCCTCGACCCGGTGCACCCCGCCGACGATCTCGCAGCTCAAGGACGTCCTCGGCACCCACCCTGGGGTCACCGAGGTCCGGCTGCGACTCTTGACGCGTGAGAAGACCACGGTCATGCGGCTCGACGACCGGCTCCGGGTCACCCCGAGCCCGGCGCTGTTCGCCGACCTCAAGCAGCTGCTGGGCCCGGGATGTCTGACGGGCTGACCGCCGCCCCGATCCACGAGCCGCCCGCCGCCCCGCCCGCCCGCGCCCGTCGTCCGGTGCGGGTGGTGCTCGTGCAGGCCCTCGTCGTCCTCGCGCTGTTCGCCGTGGCCGGGCTCGGCGCCGGCTACCTCTGGCACCACCTCTGGGACTCGCCCCGCGGCCTGGTCGCCGGCCACCAGTGGTACACCGACGAGCACGGCCTGCGCGACGACTTCGCCGGCGTCGCGTGGTACGTCGTCGTCGCCGCGCCCACGGGCCTCGTCCTCGGCCTGCTGTGCGCGTGGTTCCTCGGCCGCGCCGAGCTGGTGACCCTGGTCGCGGTCCTCGCCGGGTCCGTGCTGGCGGCGTACCTCATGCTCGTCGTCGGCTACCACCTCAGCCCGCCGGACCCGCAGATCGCCGCCAGGACGGCCAAGGACGGCACCCGGCTCCAGGGTGCGCTGCGCGTCGACCAGTGGCCACCGCGGGGCGCGTTCCCGTTCGGGGCGCTGGTCGGACTGGCCCTGGTCTACGCCCTCACCGGCGGCCGCTCCGCGCAGGGTCCACAGACCCCCGAGGGTTCGCCCGAACAGGGTTTGGGCGAGGGAACCCCTCGGTAGGCTCCCGGCGTCGAACCGGCGAACTGTCCGGCTTCCCGGCTCCCTCGGAGGACGCATGTCGAGCACGCTCCCACCCCCGCCGCCCCCGCCGGCGGGTCCGCCCAGCGGACCCCCCGGACCGCCCCCGAGCGGTCCGCCGGAGTTCCTGCAGAGCGGTGGCGGCGACCCGGTGCCGCCGGAGCCGCGCCGCAGCCGCGGCCTCAAGCGCGGGCTGCTCGTGGGCGGCGGCGTGGTCGGCCTCGGCGCGGTCGCGGTGGGCGCCTGGGCGGCGTACGGCTTCTTCTCCACCGGTCCGCAGCCGGCCGAGGCGCTGCCCGCGGCGACGCTGGGCTACGCCAGCATCGACCTCGACCCCAGCGGCGGGCAGAAGATCGAGGCGCTGCGCACCCTCAACAAGTTCCCGGCGTTCAAGGACAAGGTCGGCATCGACCCCGACGACGACCTGCGCAAGGAGCTGTTCGACAAGATCCAGGAGGGCGCCGGCTGCGACGGCCTCGACTGGGAGGACGACGTCGAGCCCTGGCTCGGCGACCGGGCCGCCGTGGCCGCGGTCGACCTCGGTCAGGACGAGCCGAGCCCCGTCGTGGTCGTCCAGGTCAAGGACGCCGACCAGGCCGACGCCGGTCTCGACAAGATCAAGGACTGCGGCGGCGGCGACCTCGGGTGGAAGGTGGACGGCGACTGGGCCGTCCTGGCCGAGACCGACGACATCGCCGACGACGTGGTCAAGGCGACCGCCGACGGCTCGCTGGCCGAGGACGAGGACTTCCAGCGCTGGACCGACGAGGCCGGCGACCCCGGCGTCGTGTCGATGTACGCCGGGCCGGAGGCCGGCGACTACTTCGCCGACCACGCCGACGACCTCTTCGGCCTGGGCGGGCTCGGCGAGGTCGCCTGCGGCGTGACCGAGGGGCTGGTCCTCGGGGCGACCTCCTCGGACGACGGCGGCTACGACGACGGGACGGGCGACGGCGGCGACTACAGCGACTACAGCGACGGCGGCGCCTGCGCCGACGTGGACCCGTCCGGCTCGGCGGTCTCCGACGACCTCAAGCAGCAGCTGCGCGACTTCCAGGGCATGGCCATCACCGTCCGCTTCGACGACGGCGCGGTCGAGCTGGAGAGCGCCGGCGACAGCAGCGTGCCCGCCCTCAGCATGCTCAGCGGCGGCGGCACGGCCGACGTCGTGAAGTCCCTGCCGGCCGACACCGGCGCCGTCCTCGGCGTCGGCTTCGCGGACGGCTGGTTCGGCGACCTGGTCGACTACATCGCGCCGTACGTCGGCAGCGAGTCGTCCGACGAGCTGATGGGCGAGCTGTCCGACATGACCGGTCTCGACCTGCCCGGTGACGCCGAGGCGCTCGCCGGTGACTCGGCTGCGCTGGTCCTGGGCTCCGACTTCGACCCGAGCGCGCTGTTCGAGTCCGAGGACGGCTCGGACGTGCCGGTCGCGCTGAAGATCCAGGGCGACGCCGACGAGATCGAGGGCGTGCTCGACAAGCTGCGCGAGATGGCCGGTCCCGACGACTACGTGCTCGGCTCCGACGCCGAGGGCGACACCGTCGTGGTCGGGCCCGACGAGGACTTCCGCCGGGAGGTCCTCGCGGACGGCGGGCTCGGGGACGACGACGTGTTCAAGGACGTCATCCGCGAGGCCGACGACGCGAGCGCCATCGTCTTCGTCAACGTCAACGAGTTCGAGGACGCCCTCCAGGACGCGATGAGCGGCGACGGCGACCAGGAGCTCCTGGACAACATCAAGCCGGTCTCGGGGATCGGCGCGGAGAGCTGGGTCGACGACGACGTCGCCCACGGCATCGTGCGGATCACGACCGACTGATGTCGGCCACGATCGCCCCGGTCACCTCCACGAGGTCGGCCGGGGCGATCTCCACGTCCAGGCCCCGCCGTCCGCCCGAGACGTACACGGTCTCCCACAGCTCGGCGCTCTCGTCGACGACGGTCGGGTGTGCCTTCCTCTGGCCGAACGGCGAGATCCCGCCCGCGACGTACCCGGTGGCCCTCTCGGCGTCCCGCACGTCGGCCATGGCCGCCCTGGACCCCTCCAGCGCCCGGGCCAGGGCCTTGAGGTCGAGCCGGGCGCTCACCGGCACGACCGCGACCGCCAGCCGGCCGTCGACGTTCGCCATCAGCGTCTTGTAGACCCGGTCGGGGTCCAGTCCGAGCTCCTCGGCCGCCTCGAGCCCGAACGAGGTCGAGCGCGGATCGTGGTGGTACTCGTGCGCCGTGAACGCCACCCCGGCCGCCCGGAGCGCCACCACCGCTGGAGTCAGTTGGGGCTCCAGCGCGTGCGCGCCACGTCGGTGGCCGGCAGCGAGGGCAGCACCTGCATGGCGCGCAGCTCGGAGCGCAGCAGGTCGGTGACCATGCGCAGCCGGTGCGAGGCGTCCTCCGCCTCGAGCAGCGCCTGGCGCTCGTGCAGCGGCAGGGGAGCGCAGGCGGCCAGCGTCCAGGAGAGGTACGACGCGTCCTTCGGCAAGGTGCCCGTGTAGGGGTCGGCGCGGATGTCGGAGAGCGCCTCCCGGTAGGCGGTGAAGGTCTCGCGCGCCTCGTCGACCAGGTCGGCGTCCACGAACCCGCCCGTCTCGGGCCGGTCCACGACCTGCCCCACCGGGAACGTCCCGGTGGTGTCGAGCCGCTCCAGCTGGATCCGGTCCAGCCCCACGGCCACGATCGAGAACGTCCCGTCGGGGTGCGACTCCACCTCGGTCAGCTGCACCCGGCATCCCACCCGGAACAGCGACTGCGACCCGTGCTCGCCGACCTCGTAGCCCTCGCGGATCCCCACCGACCCGAACAGCCGCTGGGCCGGGTCCTCCACCCGCAGCAGGTGGTGGACGAGCGCGCGGTAGCGGTCCTCGAAGACGTTGAGCGGCACGCTGACACCCGGGAACACGACCGCGTTGAGCGGGAACATCGGCAGCGTCGTGCTCACGGCTGCCAACGTACTCCCGGGCCGGGTCTGCGTCTCGGCAGGACGCGACGAGTCGGGGGTGGAGCGGTCCCCTCCGTAGAATCGGAGCCATGATGCGCCGGATCGACCTGCGCGGCTCGCGTCCCGAGGACTACCGGGACGTCGTCCCGCGCGCCGACTTCGACGTCGAGGCGGCGGTGCCGGCGGTGCATGCGATCTGCGAGGCGGTCCGCACCCGTGGGCTTGAGGCCATCACCGAGATGTCCGCGCAGTACGACGGCGTGGAGCAGACCGACATCCGGGTGCCGGCCGAGGCCATCGAGCGGTCGCTGGCCGAGGTCGACCCGGACATCCGGGCCGGGCTGGAGGAGTCGATCCGGCGGCTGCGGGCCACGTGCGCGGCCGAGCTGGAGCAGGACGCGCGCACCGAGCTGGGCGCGGGCGCGGTGGTGACCCACCGCAAGGTGCCGATCGACCGGGTCGGGCTCTACGTGCCCGGCGGCCTCGCGCCGCTGGTCTCCAGCGTGCTCATGAACGTCGTCCCCGCTCTGACCGCGGGCGTGCGCTCCCTCGCGCTGAGCAGCACCCCGCAGAAGGAGTTCGGCGGCCTGCCGCACCCCACGATCCTGGCGGCGTGCGCGCTGCTCGGTGTCGACGAGGTGTACGCCGTCGGCGGCGCGCAGGCGATCGCGATGTTCGCCTACGGCGTCGGCCCGTGCCGGCGGGTGGACCTGGTCACCGGGCCGGGCTCGATCTGGACGGTGACGGCCAAGCGGCTGCTCAAGGGCCAGGTCGGCATCGACTCCGAGGCCGGCCCGACCGAGATCCTGGTGCTGGCCGACGAGACCGCGGACCCGGCGTACGTCGCCGCCGACCTGGTCAGCCAGGCCGAGCACGACCCGCTCGCCGCGGCCGTGCTGGTCACCGACAGCGAGGAGCTGGTGGCCCGCGTCGAGGTCGAGCTGGAGCGCCAGGTCCTGGCCACCAAGCACACCGAGCGGATCCGCACGGCTCTCGACGGCCAGCAGTCCGGCTTCGTCCTCGTCGAGGACCTCGACCAGGGCGTCGACGTGGCCAACGCCTACGCCGCGGAGCACCTGGAGATCCAGACCCGGGACGCCAGCGCCGTGGCGGCGCGCATCCGCAACGCGGGCGCGATCTTCGTGGGCGCGCACGCGCCGGTCTCGCTGGGCGACTACTGCGCCGGCTCCAACCACGTGCTGCCCACCGCGGGCTGCGCGTGCCACTCCTCCGGGCTGTCGGTGCGCGCGTTCACCAAGTCGGTGCACGTCGTGGACTACTCCCGCGAGGCGCTGGCCGAGGTGGCCGACCACGTGGTCACGCTGGCCGAGGCCGAGGACCTGCCCGGCCACGGCGCCGCGGTCAGAGTGCGGTTCCAGTGACCTGGCCGCCTCTGCGCGACGAGCTGCGGGGGCTGGAGCCGTACGGCGCCCCGCAGCTGGACGTCCCCGTGCAGCTCAACGTCAACGAGAACCCCTACGGTCCCTCGCCGGAGTGCGTCGCGGACATCGCCCGGTCGGTGGCCGAGGCGGCGAGCACGCTCAACCGTTACCCCGACCGCGAGTTCGTCGCACTCCGCGAGGCCCTGGCGCGCTACCTGTCGAAGGACACCCCGCACGGCATCACGCCCGCGCAGGTGTGGGCGGCCAACGGCTCCAACGAGGTCATGCTCCAGCTGCTCCAGGCCTACGCCGGACCGGGGCGGGTCGCGCTGAGCTTCGCGCCGACGTACTCCATGTATCCCGAGTACGCCCGCGACACGGGCACGCAGTGGGTGGTCGGCCACCGCGAGGAGGACTTCTCGCTCGACCTCGACCACGCCCGCGCGCTCATCGAGGAGCACCGGCCCGCGGTCGTGCTGCTGCCCAGCCCCAACAACCCGACGGGGACCGCGCTGCCGCACGACGCCATCGCCGGGCTGTGCGAGGCCGCGGCCGACGGTCTGCTGGTCGTCGACGAGGCGTACGGCGAGTTCCGCCGCGCCGGCGTGCCGTCCGCGCTCGAGCTGCTGCCCGAGCACCGCAACCTGGTCGTCACGCGCACCATGAGCAAGGCCTTCGCGCTGGCCGGCGCGCGGCTGGGCTACCTCGCCGCCGACCCGGCCCTGTGCGACGGGATCCGCGTGGTCCGGCTGCCCTACCACCTGAGCGCGGTGACCCAGGCCGTCGCGCTGGCCGCCCTGCGCCACGAGCGCGAGCTGCTGGGCAAGGTCGACGAGCTCCGCGACGAGCGCGACGCGCTGGTCGGGTGGCTGCGCGAGCAGGGCCACGAGGTGGCGGAGTCGGACGCCAATTTCGTGTTGTTCGGCCGGTTCCGGGATCGTCATGCTGTCTGGCAGGGGCTGCTGGACCGGGGCGTGATCGTGCGCGAGACCGGCCCGGACGGCTGGCTCCGGGTCTCGGTCGGCACCCCGGACGAGACCAAGACGTTCGAGCTGGCCCTGAGCCAGGTGACGGAGGAAGTGGCATGAGCAGGACCGCCCGCATCGAGCGGCAGACCAGCGAGTCCAAGGTGCTCGTCGAGGTCGACCTCGACGGCTCGGGCCGCCACGACGTCTCGACCGGGGTCGGCTTCTACGACCACATGCTCATCTCCTTCGCCCGGCACTCGCTGGTCGACCTGGTCGTGCAGACCGAGGGCGACACCCACATCGACGCCCACCACACCGTCGAGGACACCGCGATCGTGCTCGGCCAGGCGCTGCGCCAGGCGCTCGGCGACAAGGCCGGCATCCGCCGCTTCGGCGACGCCACGGTCCCGCTCGACGAGGCGCTGGTGCAGGCCGTCGTCGACGTCTCCGGCCGCCCCTACTGCGTGCACACCGGCGAGCCCGAGGGCCAGCAGTACGTCCTGCTCGGGGGCGACTACCTCGGCTCGCTCACCCAGCACGTCTTCGAGTCCCTGGCCTTCCACGCCCACCTCGCCCTGCACGTGCGGGTGCTGGCCGGCCGCGAGCCGCACCACATCGTGGAGACGCAGTTCAAGGCCTTCGCCCGGGCCTTCCGCGACGCCGTCGCGCTCGACCCCCGCGAGACCGGCGTCCCCTCCACCAAGGGTGCGCTCTGAAGACTGTGTCAAAGAAGAAGGCAGTCGTCGTCCTCGACTACGGCTCCGGCAACCTCCGCTCCGCCGTCCGCGCGGTCGAGCGGGCCGGCGCCACGGTCACCCTCACCGGTGACCGGCACGCCGCCGAGGCCGCCGACGGGCTCCTGGTCCCCGGTGTGGGGGCGTACGCCGCGTGCATGGCCGGCCTGCGCGCCGTCGACGGGCCGCGCGCCATCGGGCGCCGGCTCGCCGGCGGCCGGCCCGTGCTCGGCATCTGCGTGGGCATGCAGGTGCTCTTCGAGCGCGGGGTCGAGCACGGCGTCGAGACCGAGGGCTGCGACGAGTGGCCGGGGGTGGTCGAGCGGCTGCAGGCGCCCGTCGTGCCCCACATGGGCTGGAACACCGTCGACGTCCCGACCGGCACCCGGATGTTCGCCGGCGTGGCGGACGAGCGGTTCTACTTCGTGCACTCCTACGGTGTGCGGTCCTGGGAGCTCGAGACCAACGGCCGGACCACCCCGCCGCTGGTGACCTGGGCCGACCACGGCGGCGACCGGTTCGTGGCCGCGGTCGAGAACGGCCCGCTCTGGGCCACCCAGTTCCACCCCGAGAAGTCCGGCGACGCCGGCGCCCAGCTGCTCCAGAACTGGGTGCAGAGCCTGTGAGCAAGGAGCGCCAGCAGCGGCGGGCCGTGCGCGAGGCCGAGCAGGCGGCGGCCGCCTCGGCCCGCGCCGTCGAGGCCGAGCGCCGAGCGCGCAAGGACGCGCGCAAGCAGCGACTGACCGGCTGGGTGCCCACGCAGCCGTCCGGTCGGCCGACCGGTGTGCTGGCGGAGAAGCGCTCACGCGAGCTGCGGGTCCTGGTGGCGGTGCTCATCGCGCTCAACCTGCTCGTCTTCGCCTTCACCCGCGACTGGTACGTCACCGGCCTGACCCTCGTGGCCAGCGTGCTGGGCGCGCCGATCGTGCACATGATCCTCTTCCGGAAGGGCTGACCCCGTGAGCGAGTACCTCGAGCTGCTGCCCGCCGTCGACATCGCCGGCGGCCAGGCCGTCCAGCTCGTGCAGGGCGTGGCCGGCTCCGAGAAGCGCTTCGGCGACCCGGTCGAGGCCGCGCTGCGCTGGCAGGAGGCCGGCGCGGAGTGGATCCACCTCGTCGACCTCGACGCCGCCTTCGGCCGCGGCCACAACCGCGAGCTCCAGGCGCGCATCGTCGCCACCCTGGACATCCAGGTGGAGATGAGCGGCGGCATCCGCGACGACGCCTCGCTGGAGGCCGCCATGGCCGCCGGCTGCCGGCGCGTCAACATCGGCACCGCGGCCCTCGAGCAGCCGGAGTGGTGCGCACATGCCATCGCGACGTACGGCGACCGCGTGGCCGTCGGCCTCGACGTGCGCGGCCGCACCCTGGCCGCGCGCGGCTGGACCGAGGAGGGCGGCGACCTCTACGAGACGCTGGCCCGGCTCGACGCCGAGGGCTGCGCGCGCTACGTCGTCACCGACGTCAACAAGGACGGCATGCTGCAGGGCCCGAACCTCGACCTGCTCCGCGAGGTCTGCGCCGCCACCGACCGTCCCGTCGTGGCCTCGGGCGGCATCACCGAGCTCGCCGACCTCGAGGCCCTCCAGGGGCTGGTCGCCGACGGGGTCGAGGGCGCGATCATCGGCACCGCCCTCTACGAGGGCCGGTTCAGCCTGGAGTCCGCCCTCGCGCTGACCCGACCGACGGGCACCGCGTGAGCCTCGCCGTACGCGTGATCCCGTGCCTCGACGTCGACGGCGGCCGGGTGGTCAAGGGCATCAACTTCCGCGAGCTCCGCGACGCCGGCGACCCCGTCGAGCTCGCGCGCACCTACGACGCCGAGGGCGCCGACGAGCTGACCTTCCTCGACATCTCCGCCTCCCACGAGGGCCGGGCCACCACCATGGAGGTGGTCAGTCGCTGCGCCGAGGAGGTCTTCATCCCGCTCACCGTCGGCGGGGGAGTGGCCAGCGTCGAGGACGTCGACCGGCTGCTGCGCGCCGGCGCCGACAAGGTCGCCGTCAACACCGCCGCCATCCGCCGTCCCGAGCTCGTGGCCGAGATCGCCGACCGCTTCGGCAACCAGGTGCTCGTCCTCTCGGTCGACGCCCGCAGGGCTGGCCCCGGGGTCGGCACCGACTCCGGCTTCGAGGTCACCACCCACGGCGGCCGCGAGTCCGCCGGCCTCGACGCCGTGGCCTGGGCCCACCGCGCCGCCGAGCTCGGCGCCGGCGAGATCCTCCTCAACGCCATGGACGCCGACGGCACCCAGGACGGCTTCGACCTCGAGCTCGTCCGCGCGGTCCGCCGCGAGGTCGGCGTACCGGTCATCGCCTCCGGTGGCGCCGGCCACCTCGAGCACTTCGCGCCCGCCGTCGACGCCGGCGCGGACGCCGTGCTGGCCGCCACCGTGTTCCACTTCGGCACGCTGCGCATCGGTCAGGTGAAGGCCACCCTGGCCGCGGCCGGACACCCGGTCCGGTATCCGGAACTTTCCTGACCGTTCGGTCTTCTTTCACCCCTCGGTGTCCTTGACAGCGACCGGGAGCGCCGACAAGGCTGCGGGCGCTCGGGTCATTTCGTCGGCGAAACATGCCGTGACTTGGGCGACCCATCCCTCGTCACTTCTCGGAGGAACATGTGACCCGCACGAACAGGGCTGTCGTCGGCATCGCCGGCACAGCCACCGTGGTCGCGACGCTGGGGCTCGCGGCCACCGCCGCGCCCTCAGCGCAGGCCGACCCGGGCCCGAAGGCCACGACCGACGCGCCGAGCGCCTCGGCCCCGGACAAGGCCCAGTCGCACAACCGCTTCGACCCGATGGCCGCGCTGCGCAGCCAGCAGCGCCAGGAGGCCGTCGACCAGCTGGTCGCCGGCGACGCCACGCTCAAGGGCAAGGGCGCCGACCGCACCATCAAGACCAGCGAGGGGGCGAGCATCGACTACCCGGTCAACCAGACCGCCCAGCTGCTCACCTTCCTGGTCGACTTCGGCGACGGCGCGACCAACCCGGCGTACCCCACCGAGACCGAGGGACCGGTCGCCGGTGACATCCCGGAGCCCGCGCGCAGCGACAACAGCACCTACTGGGTGCCGACGTTCGACCGCGAGCACTACCTCGACATGTTCTTCAAGGGTCTGCCCAGCCAGGGCGGCGAGTCGTTCAAGGACATCTACAAGGAGATGTCCGACGGGCGCTTCGACCTCGAGGGCGACGTCTCGGACTGGATCACCGTCCCGAACCCGGAGGCCTACTACCAGTCGGCCACCGGTGACGAGGACCAGGCCTCGATGACCAAGTACGTCGGCGACACCGCCAACGCCTGGTACGACGCGCAGAAGGCGGCGGGCAAGACCGACGCGGAGATCGTCGCCTACCTCAAGAAGTTCGACGTCTGGGACCGCTACGACTTCGACGGCGACGGCGACTACAACGAGCCGGACGGCTACATCGACCACTTCCAGGCCATCCACGCCGGTGAGGGCGAGGAGGCGGGCGCCGACCCGTGGGCCATCTGGTCCCACCGCTGGGCGGCCGGCCAGGGCCTGAACGTCGGCCCGACGGTGGGCGGCGTCCCGAACAAGATCGGTGGCGTCCAGATCGGCACCACCGGCTACTTCATCCGGGACTACACCACCGAGCCCGAGAACGGCGGCCTCGGCGTCTTCAGCCACGAGTTCGGCCACGACCTCGGCCTCCCGGACTACTACGACACCCAGGGCGGCGACAACGGCACGTCCTTCTGGACGCTCATGAGCTCGGGCTCCTGGAACAGCCACGGCCAGGACGCCATCGGCACCACGCCGAACCACATGGACGCGGTCGCCAAGCTGTTCCTGGGCTGGATCGCCGGCAAGGACCTCAAGACCGTCGACGGCACCGCCGCGGCGGCCCAGCAGGTCGTCCTCGGCCCGTCCGAGCACGCCACCGACGTGGGCGCGCAAGCGGTCGTCGTCAACCTCCCGCCGGGGAGCCAGACCCTCAACGCGATGGCGCCCGACGCGGGATCACAGCACGACCTCTACTCGGGGCCGAACGACGACATGGTCGTCACCGCGACGAGCCCCCAGGTCGCCGTGCCGGCCGGCACGTCCACGCTGTCCGCTCGGGTCAGCTACGACCTGGAGAAGGACTTCGACTACGCCTACCTCCAGGTCTCCGAGGACGGCACGACGTGGACCAACGTCGCCACGTCGAAGTCGACGACGACGAACCCGTACGGCGCCAACCTCGGGCAGGGCATCACCAACTGCTCGGGCACCGGCACGGGCGCGGGCACCGGCGCGAACGTCTGCACCCCCCACGTGGGTCGACCTCACCGCCGACCTCTCGGCGTACGCCGGGAAGACGGTCACGATGCGCTGGAGTGTCACCAACGACGAGAACACCCACGGCGTGGGCTTCTCGGTGGACACCATCAAGCTGAACGGCACCCTCGTCAGCGACTTCGAGGGTGGCCTCGGCGGGTGGACGCTGGACGGCTTCTCGCTCACCAACGCCGGCAAGTACGACAAGGCCTACGCCCGCTACTACGTCGCCGAGAACAAGCAGTACACCGGCTACGACAAGACGCTGAAGACCGGGCCGTACAACTTCGACTACGCCGTCAGCGCCCCGGACAAGGTGGACCACTTCCCCTACCAGGACGGTCTGCTCATCTGGTACCGCAACGGGCTCTACAGCGACAACAACACCATCACGCACCCCGGCGGTGGCCAGGCCCTCCCGGTCGACGCCAACGCGAAGTACGGCTACTGGATGAACGGCGCCAACCCCGGGCCGGGCACCACGAAGTACGCCGGCAGCAAGCTGCAGGCCTACGACGCGACCTTCGACGTGGACCAGACCGACGCACTCAGCCTCAAGCGTGAGGACGCCACCAACGGCACGCAGAGCTACGACGCCCCCGCGCGTCCGGGGATCTCGGTGTTCAACGACACCGACCCGAACGCCTACTACGACGCCACGGACGCGCGCACCAAGTGGTACTCGACGCAGGTGGCCGGTGTCGGAGCGCAGATCCAGGTCGTCAGCTCCGACGAGTCGACCGGCCGGATGGAGCTGAGGATCGGCAAGACGTTCGTCGCGGCCAGCCAGGCCCCGACGATCTCGGGCACGCCGACCGTCGGCCAGACGCTGACGGCCGGGGCTCCGGTCTTCACCCAGAGCGGCGTGGCGGTGACCTACCAGTGGCAGGTCGACGGTCAGCCGGTCGCCGGCGCCACGGGCACGACGTACCAGGTCCGCCCGGCCGACGCCGGCAAGCGGGTCACGGTCGTCGCGACCGGCGCCAAGGCCGGCCTCGCGAACGGCTCGGTGTCCTCGGCGCAGACCGACGTGGTCAAGCCGGCGGCGACCACCACGACCGTCAAGGCGCCCAAGAAGATCAAGACGGGCCAGAAGGTCAAGGTCAAGATCAAGGTCGCGGCCCCGGGCCTCACCCCGACCGGCACGGTCACCGTGAGCCTGGGCGGCAAGAAGGTGACCGGCAAGGTCGTGGACGGCAAGGTCAAGGTCACGCTGCCCGTGCAGACCAAGACCGGCACCAAGCGCCTGGTCGTCACCTTCGTGCCCGACACCGGGTTCGCGGCGTCCAGCGACAAGGTGAAGGTCACGGTCAAGTCCAGGCGCTGACCCCGCCCCTGGACCAGCACGACAGGCAGCACCGGAGCCCGGCACCCTCGTGGTGCCGGGCTCCGGCACGCCCGGGACGGCTGTCCCTCGCGGTCCCGGTCGCCCGGCGCCGATGATGGCGGCGTGAGCGACGACTACCGCAGCCTGAACCGCGCCAGCTGGGACGAGCGGGCGCCGGCGCACGCCGCGTCGCCGGACTACAACCTCGACGACTTCCGGCGCGACCCGGCGTACGTCTCCGACGTGGTCCGCTTCGACCTGCCGCTGCTCGGCGACGTCGCGGGGCTGCGGGGCGTGCACCTGCAGTGCCACATCGGCACCGACACGATCTCGCTGGCGCGGTTGGGGGCGCGGATGACCGGGCTCGACTTCAGCCCGGCGTCGGTGGCGCAGGCGAGGGCCCTGAGCGAGGAGCTGGGCGCGGGCGTCGAGTTCGTCGAGGCCGACGTGTACGACGCCGCCGAGCTGCTGCCGAACGGCGCCTTCGACCTGGTCTTCACCGGCATCGGTGCGCTGTGCTGGCTGCCGTCGGTGGCGCGGTGGGCCGAGGTCGTCGCGCGGCTGCTGGCGCCGGGTGGGCGGCTGTTCATCCGCGAGGGACACCCGATGATGTGGGCGCTCGGCGACCCGCCGGCCGACGGTGCGCTGCGGGTCGAGCTGCCGTACTTCGAGCGCGAGGAGCCGATGGTCTTCGACGACGACTCGACGTACGTCGAGACCGACCACGCCTTCCAGCACACCGTGACCCACGAGTGGAACCACGGCCTCGGCGAGATCGTGACCGCGCTCCTCGGGCAGGGCCTGCGGCTGGACGCGCTGGTCGAGCACGACTCGGTGCCGTGGGACCCGTTCCCCGGCTGGACCGAGGAGCGGCCGGGCGGTGAGCACCGGCTGCGCGACCGGCCGTGGCGGCTGCCGCACAGCTACACGATCCAGGCCACCCGTCCCGCCTGAGGCGTCAGAAGCCGAGGTCGGCCTCGCGCACCCTCGCCACGGCGTCGTCCGGCCCCTCGAGCTCTACCCGGGCGACCTCGGACCGGCCGGAGAAGAACAGGGCCAGCTCGACCGTCGGCCCACTCACCACCACCGGGTCGTCGCCGCGCCGCAGCGTCACCGTCTCGGGCGGCAGGTCGTCGTACAGTGTGCGCGCGGCGACCACCGGGACCGGGAGCCGGCGGCTGCTCAGCCGGGCCGCGCCGCGGACCAGCGTCCACAGCTGCTCGTCGTCCTCGGGCGGCAGGATCCGCGGCGCCCACGGGTCCTGGGCGCGGCGCAGGTCCTCGTGGTGCACGACGTACTCCACCGTGTTGACCAGCCGCTCCACGCCGGGCAGGCGGTACGGCGTCAGCCCGGGGTCGCGCAGCCGGGCCACCATCGCGTCGTACGGCGCACGCGCGGCGCGGTCCATCGCCCGCTCGGTCAGCCCCGACAGCGGCTTGACGGCGATGCCGACCGCGCCGAGGCCGGGCGCCTCGCGCACCAGCAGGTGCGCGATGAGGTCGCGGGCGGTCCAGGCGCCGCACAGCGTAGGGGCGTCGGGGCCGAGCGCGAGGGCGGTGTCGCACAGGGCGTGCCGCTCGCGGCGGTGGAAGGGCAGGGGCACGTCTGCGACGGTAACCGGTTCGTGCACTGTCCCCGGTCGGGAATAGCCTGCCGGGACGGCCGGGTTGTGACCGGGTCAGGGTGCGGACGAGGAGAGCGTGGTCAGGTGAGCGAGACGGACGGGTCCTCGCGCGCGGCCACCACCGCCGAGGGCTTCGCGGTCCTGTGGGTCGCCATCAAGCGCGAGCCGTGGGTCTTCACGCTGTCGACCATCGGCAGCGTGCTGTTCGGCCTGCTCACGGTGGCCGACGCGTGGGTCCTCGGCTGGTCGACCGACCACGTCCTGCTGCCGGCGTTCGACGACGGTGAGATCGGCGCCGGGATGCTGCTCGCGGTCCTGGCCCTTTTCCTCGGCGTCGCGCTGCTGCGGGCCGTCGGCATCGTGGCCCGCCGGCTGGGCGCCGGCATCATGCAGTACCGCATGCAGGCCCACTCCCGTCGCGCCGTGACCCGTCAATACCTGTCGCTGCCGATGGAGTGGCACCAGCGCCACCCGACCGGCGAGCTGCTGTCCAACGCCAACTCCGACGTCGAGGCCGCCTGGGGGCCGATCGCGCCGCTGCCGATGGCGGTCGGCACGGTGGCCATGATGGTCATCGCCGTCGGCCAGATGTTCGCCGCCGACGTGGTGCTGGCCGTGGTCGGGCTGCTCGTCTTCCCGGCCGTCATCGTGGCCAACCTGGCCTACCAGCGGCTGGCCTCGCCGCTCATGACCCGTGCGCAGGAGCTGCGCGCGGAGGTCAGCGAGATCGCGCACGAGTCCTTCGACGGCGCGATGGTCGTCAAGACCCTCGGCCGCGAGCACGAGGAGACCGCGCGCTTCCAGGCCAAGGTCCGCGAGCTGCGCGACGTCAACGTCCGCGCCGGCCGGATCCGCGCGGCGTTCGACCCGACCCTGGCCGCGCTGCCCAACATCGGCGTGCTCGTGGTCCTGGCCGTCGGCGTGAGCCGGGTGCTGAACGGCGGCACCGTGGCCGGCGACGTCATCACCGTCGCCTACCTGCTCACCATCGTCAGCTTCCCGATCCGCTCCATCGGCTGGCTGCTGGGGGAGTTCCCCCGCAGCGTGGTCGGGTTCCGCCGGGTCAGCCGGGTCGTCGAGGCCACCGGCGAGATGCCGTACGGGGCGCAGCCGGCGCCCGAGCCGTCCGCGCGCGGCGCGCGCCTCGAGGTCCAGCACCTCGCCTACTCCTACGTGCCCGGCCAGCGGCTGCTCGACGACGTCGACTTCACCGTCGAGCCCGGCCGCACCGTCGCGGTCGTCGGGGCCACCGCGTCGGGCAAGAGCACCCTCACCGCGCTCCTGCTGCGCCTCGTCGACCCCGACCGCGGCCGGGTCCTGCTCGACGGCACCGATCTGCGCGACCTCGGGCGCGGGGAGCTGGCCGAGGTGGCTGCGGTGGTGCCGCAGACCGCGTTCCTCTTCGACGACGACGTCCGCGGCAACGTCACGCTCGGTGCCGACGTCTCCGACGAGCAGGTGTGGGCGGCCCTGCGTGCGGCCCAGGCCGACGGCTTCGTCGCGGCACTCGCGCACGGCCTGGACACCAAGCTGGGCGAGCGTGGCACGTCGCTCTCCGGCGGGCAGCGCCAGCGCATCTCGCTGGCCCGCGCGCTGGTGCGCCGGCCGCGGCTGCTCGTCCTCGACGACGCCACCAGCGCGGTGGACCCCGAGGTCGAGGCCCGCATCCTGGCCGCGCTGCGCGAGGGCGAGACCGACGCGACCCTGGTGGTCGTCGCCTACCGCAAGGCGACCATCGCGCTGGCCGACGAGGTCGTGCACCTCGAGGGCGGCCGGGTCGTCGACCGCGGCACGCACGCCGAGCTGCTGGCCCGCTCCTCGTCGTACGCCCGGCTGGTCAACGCCTACGAGGACGCCGACCACCCCGACGACGGGCCTGGAAGCCAGCCGCTCGACCAGCTGGCGGGGGAGCCGTCGTGAGCAGCGGCACCGTCTTCGACTCCGGCGAGGAGCTCCAGGCGATCGAGACGATCCGCCGCGGCGTCGCGGTGAGTCCCGAGCTCACCGAGGGCATCCGCGGCACGCTCGCGCTCGCGGTGGTGGCCTCGGTCGGCCAGATCGTCGTGCCCGTCGTGGTGCAGCAGACGATCGACCACGGGCTCGGGGCCGACAGCGGCCCCGACGTCTCGTTCACCGTCTGGATGGGAGTGATCGCGGCCGTCGCCATCACCCTGACCAGCGTGGCGTCGTACCTCATGACGACCCGGCTCTTCACCACCTCCGAGCGCGGCCTGGCCACGCTGCGGGTCAAGGCCTTCCGCCACGTGCACGACCTGCCGCTGCTGACCCAGAGCACCGAGCGCCGCGGCGCCCTGGTCTCGCGTGTGACCAGCGACGTCGACCAGGTCAGCCAGTTCCTGGTCTTCGGGGGCCTGCTGTTCGTGGTCAGCGTGGGACAGGTGCTGGTCGCGACCGTGGTGATGGTCATCTACAGCTGGCAGCTGGCCCTGGTGGTGTGGGTGGCCTTCGCGCCGCTGTTCCTCTCCATCCGGTGGTTCCAGCGCAAGCTCTCCGCGGCGTACGGCGTGGTGCGGCAGTCGATGGGCGGCATGCTCGCCGCGATCTCCGAGCCGGTCGTGGGCGCCGCGGTGGTGCGCTCGTACGCCGTCGAGGACCGCACCCAGGCGCGCATCGACCACGCCATCGACGAGTTCAAGGCCGCCTCGACCATCGCCCAGCGCTACACGGTCATCTCGTTCTCGCTGGGCGGCGTCTCGGCCGGCCTGGCCAACGCCGGGGTCATCATCATCGGCGTCTGGCTCGGGTTCACCGGTGACCTGTCGGTCGGGACGGTGCTGGCCTTCGCCTTCCTGGTGACCCTGTTCGTCGGGCCGGTGCAGATGGGCACCCAGATCCTCACCGACGCCCAGAACGCCATCGCCGGCTGGCGCCGCGTCATCGGCATCCTCGAGACCCCGGCCGACCTGGTCGACCCCGGCGCCGACGGCCAGACCCTGCCGCGCGGGCCCATCGACGTGCGCTTCGACGACGTCTCCTTCGCCTACCCCGGCGGGCCGCTGGTCCTGCAGGACATCGACCTCGACATCGCCGCCGGTCGCCGGGTCGCCGTCGTCGGCGAGACCGGCTCGGGCAAGTCCACCGTGGCCAAGCTGCTGACCCGGCTCATGGACCCCTCGCGGGGCCGGGTGCTCCTCGACGGCGTCGACGTGCGCGACATCGCCGACGCCTCGCTGCGCCGCTCGGTGGTGCTGGTGCCGCAGGAGGGCTTCCTCTTCGACGACACCATCACCGCCAACGTCCGCTACGGCCGGCTCGACGCCACCGAGGACGAGATCCGGGCCAGCGCCGAGGAGCTCGGGCTGGGCGACTGGCTGGCCGGCCTGCCCGGCGGCCTCGGCACCCGCGTCGGCCAGCGCGGCGAGTCGCTGTCCGCCGGTGAGCGCCAGCTCGTGGCCCTGCTGCGCGCCCACCTGGCCGACCCCGACCTGCTCGTCCTCGACGAGGCCACCAGCGCGGTCGACCCCCAGCTGGAGATGCGCATCGGCCGCGCCCTCGAGCGCCTCATGTCCGGGCGCACCTCGGTGACCATCGCCCACCGGCTCTCGACGGCCGAGGCCGCCGACGAGGTCGTCGTGGTCGACCACGGCCGCATCGTCCAGCGCGGCCCGCACGCCCAGCTGCTCCGCGATCGCGACGGCGTCTACGCCGGCCTGCACGCCTCCTGGGTGGCCCAGCAGGGTCGCTGACCTGCGTGGACTTCTCCACGGCCCGTACACGGGACGGCCGACGGCTGCCCCGCGGGCTGCACAGCTGGGCCACAGTTGGGTCCGGGCCGGTCTGAACCACCCGATCGGGTGGCACCGTGACTGGGGTCGGCCCACGTGGGGCGGCCGGCAGCCGGGAGGCGACCATGCTCAGCACCGCCCAGGACCAGCGCGGGGACGAGGTGCGCGTCGTCGTCATCGACGACACCAGCGACATCCGCCTCCTCCTCACCACCGTCCTCACCCGCAGCGGCATGCAGGTCGTCGGCGAGGCCGGCGACGGCCGCGCCGGCGTCGACCTGGTCCGCGCCGAGCGCCCCGACGTCGTCCTGCTCGACCTGGCCATGCCGGTCATGGACGGCGTGGAGGCCCTCCCGCTCATCCGCGCGCTCGTCCCCGACGCCCAGATCATCGTCCTGTCCGCCTTCAACGGCGCGGTCAGCGACCAGGTCCTGCAGTCCGGCGCCGACGGCTACCTGGTCAAGGGCACCCCGCTCAAGAACATCGTGGCCTACGTCGAGGAACGCCTCGCGGGCTGACCCGGCACAATGGCTCAGTGACTGAGCTCGCTCCGGACATCGCCGCGCGGCTGAAGCGGACCGCGGACGGGCTGGTGCCGGCGATCGTGCAGCAGGCCGGCTCGGGCGAGGTGCTGATGCTGGGCTGGATGGACGACGAGGCCCTGGCGCGGACGCTCACGACCGGGCGGGCGACGTACTGGAGCCGCAGCCGCCAGGAGTACTGGGTCAAGGGCGAGACCTCCGGCCACCGCCAGTGGGTCAGGGGCGTGCGGCTCGACTGCGACGGCGACACCCTGCTGGTGACCGTCGACCAGGAGGGCGCGGCCTGCCACACCGGCGACCGGACCTGCTTCGACGCGGACGTCCTGCTCGCCGATGGCTGAGCGCCGCACCTTCGGCCCGGTGGTCCTGGCCGGGCTGGCCGGGGCGGGGCTGGCGGCGGTCGCGGGCAACGAGGCCTGGGCCCGGGCGTCCGGCTGCGACGTGCCCGTGGGCGGGTCCGCGGACTCGCCCGGGACGACCGCGGTGGCGCTGGCCCTGCTGGCGGCGTGGGGCGTGCTGCTCGTCACCCGGGGGCGGGTACGCCGCGCGGTGTCGTTCCTCGTCGCCGTGCTGGCCGTGGGGCTCGCGCCGACGGTGGTGCTGGGGCTGCAGACGGCGCGCGACGCCTTCGACGAGGACCCGACGGCCGGGTGCGGGAGCGTCGGGACCACGGGCTGGTTCTGGGTGGCGGCGGTCGCGGCCGTCCTGGCCCTGGCCGCGGGTGTGGCCGCGGCGGTGCTGACGCCGCGCTGGCCCGAGATGGGCCGGCGCTACGACGCGCCCGCGGACCAGCCGGTCGCGGCGGCCACGCCCCCGGAGGAGCGGGAGAACCTCGACCTCTGGAAGGACATGGACCAGGGCCGCGACCCGACCGCGTGAGCCCCCACTAGACTTCCCCGCATGTCAGCGCACCACGGGAACACCCCGGCCGCCTGGACCGCCGTCGTGTTGGCCCTCCTGGGCTTCACCGTGGGCGGGGTCGGGCTGATGCTCGACCCGGTCAGCTACGTGATCTTCTACGTCGGGGTCGGCATCGTCGTGGCCGCCGGCGTCGTCTTCGTGGTGATGGATCGCCTCGGGATGGGCGACCACTGACCCCACCGGGTCAGCAGGCACAGCGGTGACCACGCTCGACGCCCGACCCGCGCCGGCCCAGGAGACCCGGGCCCGGCGGATGGTCGTGCCGCTGGCCACCATCGGCGGGCTCACCGCCGCGACCGTCGCGCTGCACTTCCGCGACCCGCACACCAGCGGCAGCTGGGGCTTCTGCCCGAGCGCCGCGCTGGGCTTCTGGTGCCCCGGGTGCGGAGGCCTGCGGGCGGTCAACGACCTCACCAACGGCGACGTCGGGGCGGCGCTGTCCAGCAACGTCGTGGTGACCTCGCTGATCCCGGTCGCCGTGGGGCTGCTCGCCCTCTGGGCCTTCACCAGCTGGCGGGGCACGCGGCTGTCGCTGCCGTGGGCGAGGGTGAGGCCCCTCGTGTGGGCGCTGGTCACGGTCCTGGTGATCTTCACCGTGATGCGCAACACCGGCCCAGGGGCCTGGTTGGCGCCCTGAGCCGGTGTCGGTGGCAGGTCAGTTGCTGTTGAACTCGAAGTCGTAGATCCCGTTCCCGGACAGCGCCAGGATCAGGTTGATCACGCTCCACACGACCGCGATCACGCCGAGGACCAGGCCGGCGGTGGCCAGGCCGTTGCCGCCCTGTCCGCGCGCCGGGATCTCCTTCTTGGCCATGTTGGCCAGGATGATCGCCGGGATGCCGGCGATGAAGCCGCAGCACAGCAGGCCGACGATGCCGAGCACCAGCGACCAGATCGCCTTCTTGTTGGTGCCGGCGGGCACGGCGCCGGGCACGGGCGCGCCGTACTGGGGCGGGGGCGGCGGGGGAGGGTTGTCGTAGCTCAACGGGAGCTCCTTCGCAGAGAGGCCGAGTTCGTCTCGGGGACCCTACCGCCGGGGGGCCGCCCTAAACGTGGGTGAGAGACTGGGGGACGCCTGTCCACACCAGAGGAGTCCCGCATGTCCGTGCTCGACGACATCGTCGCCGGCGTGCGCGAGGACCTCGGACCGCGGCGTGCCGCGGTCAGCGAGGCCGACCTCCGGGCGGCGCTGGCCGACGTGGACCCGCCGCGCGACCCCATGCCGGCGTTCCGCGCCGAGGGCTCGAGCGTCATCGCCGAGGTCAAGCGGCGCAGCCCCAGCAAGGGCGACCTCGCCGACATCGCGGACCCGGCCGCCCTGGCCCGGCAGTACGCCGCCGGCGGGGCCGCCGCGATCAGCGTGCTCACCGAGCAGCGCCGCTTCGGGGGCAGCCTCGCCGACCTGCGCGCCGTGCGCGCGGCCGTGGACACCCCGCTGCTGCGCAAGGACTTCGTGGTCGAGCCCTACCAGGTGCTCGAGGCCCGGGCCGCCGGCGCCGACCTGGTCCTGCTCATCGTGGCCGCCCTGGACGACGACGCGCTGAGGAGCCTGCACGACCAGGCCCGCGAGCTGGGGCTGACCGTGCTGGTCGAGGTCCACGACGAGGCCGAGACCGAGCGGGCCGTCGCGCTCGGCGCCGAGCTGGTGGGCGTCAACGCCCGCGACCTCAAGACCCTCGCGGTCGACCAGGACGCCTTCGGCCGGCTCGCTCCGCAGATCCCCGACGACCGGGTCAAGGTGGCCGAGTCGGGCATCTTCGGACCCGTGGACGTCAAGCGCCACGTCGCCGAGGGTGCACGCGCGGTCCTCGTGGGCGAGGCGCTGGTCAAGGACGGCGACCCCGAGGCCGCGGTCCGTGCGATGACAGGAGTGCAGGCGTGAGCACCGACGTGACACCCCCCACGACCACCGGAGACGTGAGCAGCTGGGACGCCGACGAGCAGGGCTGGTTCGGCGACTTCGGGGGCCGGTTCATGCCCGAGGCCCTCGTGGCCGCGCTCGACGAGCTCACCCAGGCCTACCGCGACGCGATGGCCGACCCGACGTTCGTGCACGACTTCGAGACCATCTCGCGCGAGTACGCCGGCACCCCGAGCCTGCTCTACGACGCCTCCCGCCTCACCGAGCGGATCGGCGGCGCGCGGATCCTGCTCAAGCGCGAGGACCTCAACCACACCGGCGCCCACAAGATCCGCAACGTGCTGGGCCAGGCCCTGCTGACCAAGCGGATGGGCAAGAGCCGCGTCATCGCCGAGACCGGCGCCGGTCAGCACGGCGTGGCCAGCGCGACCGCGGCGGCGTACTTCGGGCTCGACTGCACCGTCTACATGGGCGCGGTCGACACCCGCCGCCAGGCCCTCAACGTGGCCCGCATGGAGCTGCTGGGCGCCAAGGTGGTCCCGGTCGAGTCCGGCAGCGCCACACTCAAGGACGCCATCAACGAGGCGCTGCGCGAGTGGGTGGCCAGCGTCGACCACACGGCGTACCTCTTCGGCACCGCCGCCGGCCCGCACCCGTTCCCCAGCATGGTCCGTGACTTCACCCGCGGCATCGGTGACGAGGCCCGGGCCCAGTGCCTCGAGCTGACCGGCCGGCTGCCCGACGCCGTCGCGGCCTGCGTCGGCGGCGGCTCCAACGCGATCGGGCTGTTCACCGCGTTCCTGGGCGACCGGGACGTGCGCATCTACGGCTTCGAGCCCGGCGGCGACGGTGTGGAGACCGGCCGGCACGCCGCCACCATCCACGCCGGCGACTCCGGGGTGCTGCACGGCGCGCGGACCTTCGTGCTGCAGGACGAGGACGGGCAGACCATCGAGTCGCACTCGATCTCGGCCGGCCTCGACTACCCCGGCGTCGGGCCGCAGCACGCCCACCTGGCCAAGAGCGGGCGCGCCGACTACTTGCCGATCACCGACGCCCAGGCCATGGACGCGCTGGCCGTGCTGGCCCGCACCGAGGGGATCATCGCGGCCATCGAGTCCGCGCACGCCCTGGCCGGCGCCTACGACGTGGCCCGCGAGCTCGGCCCGGACGGCCTGGTCATCGTCAACCTCTCCGGTCGCGGCGACAAGGACATGGAGACCGCGCGCGAGTGGTTCGGCCTGGGCCAGAAGACGGTCGAACAGCTGTGAGCACCACCGAGGCCTTCGCGAAGGCCCGCGCCGAGGACCGTGCGGTCCTGCTCGGCTACCTCCCGGCGGGCTTCCCCGACGTGGCCGGCGGCGTCGAGGCGCTCACGGCCATGGTCGAGGCCGGTTGTGACGCCATCGAGGTCGGGTTGCCCTACAGCGACCCGGTGATGGACGGCCCCACCGTGCAGGCCGCCGCCCAGCAGGCCCTGGAGCGCGGCTTCCGGGTCCGCGACGTGTTCACCACCGTGGAGGCGGTCGCCGCGACCGGCGTGCCCACCGTGGTCATGACCTACTGGAACCCCGTCGAGCGCTACGGCGTGGACCGCTTCGCGCGCGACCTCGCCGCCGCCGGGGGATCGGGTCTCATCACCCCCGACCTGACGCCCGACGCCGACCCGCTCTGGCCGGCCGCCGCGGACGCTCACGACCTCGACAAGGTCTACCTCGTCGCGCCGTCCTCGACCGAGGAGCGGATCGCCATGACCACGGCCGCCTGCCGCGGCTTCGTCTACGCCACTGCGGTCATGGGCGTCACCGGCGCCCGGTCGACGACCAGCGACCTGGCCGAGCCGCTGGTGCGGCGCACCAAGCAGGCCACCGACCTGCCGGTCGGCGTCGGGCTGGGGGTCAGCAACGGCGACCAGGCGGCCGAGATCGCGGCGTACGCCGACGCGGTGATCGTCGGCTCGGCCTTCGTGCGCACCCTGCTCGACCACCCCGACGACCGCGCGGCCGGGCTGCGCGCGCTGCGCGACCTCACCGAGGACCTCGCCGCCGGTGTCCGGCGTGGTTAGGAGGGTCCTCGCCCCGGTCCTGCTAGCTCTGCTCCTCCTGCTCGGTGCGTGCGGCGGCGACGACGTCCAGGCCGGCGAGCTGCACGGCAGCGTGCTCGACCCGCCCTTCGACGTGGCCGGCGACGAGCTGCAGACGACCGACGGCACGCCGTACTCCCTGACCAAGGACACCGACAAGCGGCTCACGCTGCTCTTCTTCGGCTACACCCGCTGTGACGACGTGTGCCCGGCGGTGATGGCCAACCTGGCCTCGGCGATGACGCGGCTCAGCGACTCCGACCGCAAGCAGGTCGACGTGGTCTTCGCGACCACCGACCCGGCCTACGACACCCCTCAGGTCATCCGGCAGTACGTCGACCGCTACGACCAGAGCTTCATCGGCGTCACGGGCTCGCTGGAGCAGCTCGAGGACGTCGCGGGCTCGGTCGCGGCCGCGCTGGGGACCAAGCAGCCCGACGGCAGCTACCAGTCCGACGCGCACACCACCCAGGTCACGGGGATCGACAGCGACGACCAGGCCCCGATCTACTGGGGTGCGACCACGTCCTCGGCGCAGTTCGCCCAGGACATCCACACCCTCCTGGGGAAGCCGTGATCCCGCTCTTCATCCCGAGCCCGTCCAACGGCGTCTGGCACCTCGGGCCGGTCCCGATCCGGGGCTACGCCCTGGCCATCATCCTCGGCATCGTCGCCTCGATCTGGATCGGCGAGCGCCGCTGGGCGGCCCGCGGTGGTCGCGCGGGGGAGATCCAGGACCTGGCCGTGTGGGCGGTGCCCTTCGGCCTGGTCGGCGGCCGGCTCTACCACGTGGCCACCGACCACGAGCGCTACTTCGGCGCCGACGGCAACCCGTGGCAGATCCTCTACGTCTGGAAGGGCGGCCTCGGCATCTGGGGCTCGATCTTCCTGGGCGCCGTGGGGGCGATGATCGCCGCCCACCGCCGCGGGATGCGGATCGCGCCGATGGTCGACATCCTCGCCCCCGGCCTGCTGGTCGCCCAGGCGCTGGGCCGCTGGGGCAACTGGTTCAACCAGGAGCTCTTCGGCAAGCCCACCGACCTGCCGTGGGCGCTCGAGATCGATCCGCAGCACCGGCCGCCCGGCTACGAGGACCAGACGACGTTCCACCCGACGTTCCTCTACGAGTGCCTGTGGGACCTCGGCGTCTTCGGCGTGCTCCTGGCCCTCGACCGGCGCTTCAGGATCGGGCACGGCCGGATGCTCGCGCTCTACGTCATGGGCTACACACTCGGCCGCGGCTGGATCGAGATGCTGCGCATCGACACCGTCGAGCTCAGCGACGTGGGCGGGCTGCGCTTCAACGTCTGGACCTCGATCGTGCTGTTCGTCGTCGCGGCGATCTACTTCGTGGTCAGCCTGCGGCTGTGGCCGGGCCGCGAGGAGTCGGTGTACGTCGAGGGGCACGACGGCCGGGGCGACGAGCCCCCCACCGGTGAGCCGGTCGACGTGACCCCGCCGCGCCCGGACGGCGAGACGGTGGAGGGCCGGGCTGTTCACGACCCGGAAACACGTGCGGGTCCGGGTCCCTCTGCTTGATAGGCTCCCGGACGTAGCTCAGGGCCAATGTCGTCCCCTGCACGCAGTTCCTCGGCACAGCAGTGCCACTGCTCGATCCGCATGCACCAGGTGGGCCCCGCCCACCTCACGACGACGGGAGACGAAGGATGCCCTACCAGCACGCCTTCCCCCCGCCCCAGGGGCTCTACGACCCGCGCCACGAGAAGGACGCCTGCGGCGTGGCCTTCGTGGCGACGCTCACCGGCGAGGCCAGCCACGACATCGTGCGCAAGGGCGTCACCGCGCTGCTCAACCTCGACCACCGCGGCGCCGCCGGGGCCGAGCCCAACTCCGGTGACGGCGCCGGCATCCTGCTGCAGGTCCCGGACGCGTTCCTGCGCGCGGTGAGCGCCGAGGCCGGCTTCGAGCTCCCGCCGCCCCGCTCGTACGCCGTCGGCACCGCCTTCCTGCCCGGCGACGAGGAGGAGGTGGCCAAGACCAAGCGCCGGATCGAGGAGATCGCGGCCGAGGAGCACCTCGACGTGCTCGGCTGGCGCGACGTGCCGGTCGACCCGTCCTCGCTGGGCAAGACCGCTCACGCGGTGATGCCGTCGTTCGCCCAGCTCTTCGTCACCGCCTCCGGCCAGCGCCTCACCGGCATGGCCCTCGAGCGGCTGGCCTACTGCCTGCGCCGGCGCTCGGAGAAGGAGACCGACGCCTACTTCCCGTCGCTGTCCTCGCGGACCCTGGTCTACAAGGGGATGCTCACCCCGGCGCAGCTCGACGAGGTCTTCCCCGACCTGCGCGACCAGCGGATGACCTCGGCCCTCGCGGTCGTGCACTCCCGCTTCTCGACCAACACCTTCCCGAGCTGGCCGCTGTCGCACCCGTTCCGGTTCATCGCCCACAACGGCGAGATCAACACCGTGATGGGCAACCGCAACTGGATGCGCGCCCGCGAGGCGCTGCTCGCCTCCGACCTGATCCCGGGCGACCTGGAGCGGCTCTACCCGATCTGCACCCCCGGCGCGTCGGACTCCGCGTCCTTCGACGAGGTCCTCGAGCTGCTCCACATGGGCGGCCGCTCGCTGCCGCACGCCGTGCTGATGATGATCCCGGAGGCCTGGGAGAACCACGGCGAGATGGACGCCGCCCGGCGCGCGTTCTACGAGTTCCACTCCAACCTGATGGAGCCCTGGGACGGCCCGGCCTGCGTCGTGTTCACCGACGGCGACCAGATCGGCGCGGTCCTGGACCGCAACGGCCTGCGCCCGAGCCGCTACTGGGTCACCGACGACGGGCTCGTCGTCCTGGCCTCCGAGGTCGGCGTGCTCGACCTCGACCCCGCCACCGTGGTGCGAAAGGGCCGGCTGCAGCCGGGCCGGATGTTCCTGGTCGACACCTCCGAGCACCGCATCATCGAGGACGACGAGGTCAAGTCCGGGCTCGCCGCGGAGAACCCCTACGAGGAGTGGCTGCACGCCGGCCAGGTGCACCTCAACGACATCCCCGACCGCGAGCACATCGTCCACACCCACGCCTCGGTCACCCGCCGCCAGCAGATCTTCGGCTACACCGAGGAGGAGCTGCGGGTCCTGCTCACGCCGATGGCCAACGTCGGCGCCGAGCCGATCGGCTCGATGGGCACCGACACCCCCATCGCGGCGCTGAGCGACAAGCCGCGGCTGCTGTTCGACTACTTCGCGCAGCTGTTCGCCCAGGTGACCAATCCGCCGCTGGACGCCATCCGCGAGGAGCTGGTCACCTCGCTGCAGGGCTCGATCGGCCCCGAGGCCAACCTGCTCGAGCCGCAGCCGGCCTCCTGCCGCCAGATCGTGCTCCCGTTCCCGGTCTTCTCCAACGACGACCTGGCCAAGATCCGCCACATCAACCGCGACGGCGACATGCCGGGCTTCCAGACCCACGTGGTGCGCGGCCTGTACGACGTCGAGGGCGGCGGCACCGCCCTGGCGGCCCGCATCGACGAGCTGTGCGCCGAGGTCAGCCAGGCCATCGCCGACGGCGCGCGCATCATCGTGCTGTCCGACCGGCACTCGACCCAGGAGCTGGCGCCGATCCCGTCGCTGCTGCTCACCGGCGCGGTCCACCACCACCTGGTCCGCGAGAAGACCCGCACGCAGGTCGGGCTGCTGGTCGAGGCCGGCGACGTCCGCGAGGTGCACCACGTCGCGCTGCTCATCGGGTACGGCGCGGCCGCGGTCAACCCCTACCTCGCCATGGAGTCGGTCGAGGACCTCGCCCGCGAGGCCCACTACGTCAAGGCCGAGCCCGAGGTCGCGGTCAAGAACCTCATCAAGGCGCTCGGCAAGGGCGTGCTCAAGGTGATGTCCAAGATGGGCGTCTCGACCGTCGCCTCCTACACCGGCGCCCAGATCTTCGAGGCGCTCGGGCTGTCCCAGCAGGTCGTGGACCGCTACTTCACCGGCACCACCTCCAAGCTCGGCGGCATCGACCTCGACGTCATCGCCGAGGAGGTCGCCCGACGCCACCGCACGGCGTACCCCCGCGGCGGGATCGCGCCGTCGCACCGCGAGCTGTCCATCGGCGGGGAGTACCAGTGGCGCCGCGAGGGCGAGCCGCACCTGTTCGACCCCGAGACCGTCTTCCGGCTCCAGCACTCCACGCGCACCGGTCGCTACGACGTGTTCAAGCAGTACACCTCGCGGGTCGACGAGCAGGCCCAGCGGCTGATGACGCTGCGCGGGCTGTTCAAGTTCAAGGGCGCGGAGGTCACCGGGCGCGACCCGGTCCCGCTGGACGAGGTCGAGCCGGTCTCGGACATCGTCAAGCGCTTCTCCACCGGCGCGATGTCCTACGGCTCCATCTCCAAGGAGGCGCACGAGACCCTCGCCATCGCCATGAACCGGCTGGGCGCGAAGTCCAACACCGGTGAGGGCGGCGAGGACGCCGACCGGCTCCTCGACCCCGAGCGGCGCTCGGCGATCAAGCAGGTCGCCTCCGGCCGCTTCGGCGTGACGTCGGAGTACCTCACGCACGCCGACGACATCCAGATCAAGATGGCCCAGGGCGCCAAGCCTGGCGAGGGCGGCCAGCTGCCCGGCCACAAGGTCTACCCGTGGGTAGCCCGGACCCGGCACTCCACGCCGGGCGTCGGCCTGATCAGCCCGCCGCCGCACCACGACATCTACTCCATCGAGGACCTGGCGCAGCTGATCCACGACCTCAAGAACGCCAACCCGTCGGCCCGCGTGCACGTCAAGCTGGTGGCCGAGGTCGGCGTGGGCACGGTGGCCACGGGCGTGTCCAAGGCGCACGCCGACGTGGTGCTCATCTCGGGCCACGACGGCGGCACCGGCGCCTCGCCGCTCACCTCGCTGAAGCACGCCGGCGGTCCCTGGGAGCTCGGCCTGGCCGAGACCCAGCAGACCCTGCTGCTCAACGGGCTGCGCGACCGGATCGTGGTGCAGACCGACGGCCAGCTCAAGACCGGCCGCGACGTGGTCGTGGCCGCGCTGCTCGGCGCCGAGGAGTACGGCTTCGCCACCGCCCCGCTCGTGGTCTCGGGCTGCATCATGATGCGGGTCTGCCACCTCGACACCTGCCCGGTGGGCGTCGCCACGCAGAACCCCGTCCTGCGCGAGCGGTACGCCGGCCAGGCGGAGTACGTCGTCAACTTCTTCGAGTTCATCGCCGAGGAGGTGCGCGAGCTGCTGGCCGAGCTCGGCTTCCGCTCGCTCGACGAGGCCATCGGCCAGGTGTCCGCGCTGGACATGGTCGACGCGGTGAACCACTGGAAGGCCGCAGGCCTCGACCTCTCGCCGATCCTGCACGAGCCGGACCTCTCGGCGTTCCCCGGCCAGGACGTGCGCCAGACCAAGAAGCAGGACCACGGCCTGGAGAAGTCCCTCGACGTCACCGAGCTGGTGCCGCTGTGCCGGCCGGCGATCGAGCGGGGCGAGCCGGTGCGGGCGCAGGTCGCGATCCGCAACGTCAACCGCACCGTCGGCACGATCCTGGGCCACGAGGTGACCAAGGCCCACGGCGGCGAGGGGCTCCCCGAGGGCACCATCGACCTGACCTTCCTGGGCTCAGCCGGGCAGTCCTTCGGCGCGTTCGTGCCGCGCGGCATCACGCTGCGGCTCGAGGGCGACGCCAACGACTACGTCGGCAAGGGGCTGTCCGGCGGTCGGATCGTCGTGCGTCCCGACCGGGCCGCGACGTTCCGGGCCGACGAGCAGATCATCGCCGGCAACGTCATCGCCTACGGCGCCACCTCGGGTCGCATCCACATCCGCGGTGGGGTGGGGGAGCGGTTCGCCGTCCGCAACTCCGGCGCGTGGGCCGTCACCGAGGGCGTCGGCGACCACGCGTGCGAGTACATGACCGGCGGCCGCGTGGTCGTGCTCGGCAAGACCGGTCGCAACTTCGGCGCCGGCATGTCCGGCGGCGTGGCCTGGGTGCTCGACCTCAAGGAGCACCGCGTGAACAAGGAGCTCGTCGAGCTCGGCCCGGTCGAGGGCGAGGCCGCGCTCGAGCTCGAGCAGCTCGTCCGCGACCACGCCGAGGAGACCGGCTCCGAGGTGGCCGAGGCGCTGCTGGCCGACTGGCCCGCCGCGCTGTCGCGCTTCACCGAGGTCATGCCCACCGACTACCGCACGGTGCTCGAGGCCAAGGCCAAGGCCGAGGCCGAGGGCAAGTCCGAGGGCGAGGTCGCGACCGCGATGATGGAGGCCCTCCATGGGTGATCGCTGCACGATGAGGGAGGGCTGTGCCTGATGGCTGACCCCAAGGGCTTCTTGAAGTACGACCGCGAGGTCGCGCAGCGCCGCCCGGTCGAGGAGCGCGTGCAGGACTGGGCCGAGGTCTACCCCGACGGGGTCGGGCGCGCGCTGCTGCCGATCATCTCCACCCAGGCCGGGCGCTGCATGGACTGCGGCATCCCGTTCTGCCACCAGGGCTGCCCGCTCGGCAACATCATCCCCGAGTGGAACGACCTGGTCTGGCGCGACGACTGGGAAGGTGCGATCGAGCGCCTGCACGCCACCAACAACTTCCCGGAGTTCACCGGCCGGCTGTGCCCGGCGCCGTGCGAGACCGCCTGTGTGCTCGGCATCAACCAGGACCCGGTGACGATCAAGAACGTCGAGGTCTCGATCATCGACCGCGCCTGGGAGAGCGGCTACGTCCGCCCCCAGCCGCCCGAGTGGCTCTCGGGCCGCACGGTCGCGGTGGTCGGCTCCGGCCCCGCCGGCCTGGCCGCCGCCCAGCAGCTGACCCGGGCCGGTCACACCGTCGCGGTCTACGAGCGCTCCGACAAGATCGGCGGGCTGCTGCGCTACGGCATCCCCGAGTTCAAGATGGAGAAGAAGCACCTCGACCGGCGCCTGGACCAGATGCGCCGCGAGGGCACGGTCTTCCGCGCCGGCGTCGACGTCGGCTCCGAGCTGACCGCCGACTCCCTGCGCGACCGCTACGACGCCGTCGTGCTCGCCGTCGGCGCCACCGCCCCGCGCGACCTCTCGATCCCCGGCCGTGACCTGGACGGCATCCACCAGGCCATGGACTACCTCCCGCAGTCCAACCGCACCGCCCTGGGCGAGGAGGTGGAGGGGCAGGTCCTGGCCACCGACAAGGACGTCGTCATCATCGGCGGCGGCGACACCGGCGCCGACTGCCTCGGCACCGCCACCCGCCAGGGCGCCCGCTCCGTCACCCAGCTCGAGATCATGCCCGAGCCCCCGGACCAGCGGCCCGCCGGACAGCCGTGGCCGACGTACCCCATGACCTTCCGGGTCTCCTCGGCCCACGAGGAGGCCGGCGACCGCGTCTACTCGGTCTCGACCCAGGAGTTCCTCGGCGACGAGGACGGGCACGTCTCCGCACTGCGGCTGGTCGAGGTCCGCTTCGAGAACGGCCGGTTCGAGGAGGTCGAGGGCTCCGAGCGCGAGATCCCCGCCCAGCTGGTGCTCTTCGCGATGGGCTTCGTCGGCCCCGAGCAGCCCGGGTTGGTCGAGCAGCTCGGCGTCGACCTCGACGAGCGCGGCAACATCGTGCGCGACACGGCGTACATGACCTCGGTCAGCGGCGTCTTCGTCGCCGGCGACGCCGGCCGCGGCCAGAGCCTCATCGTCTGGGCCATCGCCGAGGGCCGCGCCGCGGCCTCCGCCGTGGACGAGTACCTCACCGGCTCGACCACGCTGCCCTACCCGATCAAGCCGACCGAGCGCCCGCTGGTCGTCTGAGCACGCGCGGACCCCGTCCGCGCCATTGATCAGACTCGGGAGCAATTCGCCCCTGATCGAGCCGCATTCTGCCTGTTTGATCGATCCAAAGCCCACTACCCTTGGGCCGCGTGAGAAGAGCGAAGATCGTCTGCACGCTGGGGCCCGCGGTGGCGGGGGAGCGGCGGATCAAGGAGCTGGTGTACGCCGGCATGGACGTGGCCCGGCTGAACATGAGCCACGGCAGCCACGAGGACCACGCGGAGAACTACCGGCTGGTCCGCCAGGCCTCCGACACGAGCGGCCACGGCGTGGCCATCGTGGCCGACCTGCAGGGGCCGAAGATCCGCCTGGAGAAGTTCTCCGGCGGTCCGGTCGAGCTGCGGCGCGGCCAGGTGTGGACGATCACCACGCGTGACGTCGACGGCGACGGCGAGATCGCCGGTACGACGTACAAGGGGCTCGCGGGCGACGTGGCCAAGGGCGACCCGATCCTCATCGACGACGGCAAGGTCCGGCTCCGGGTCACCGACGTGGTCGACGGCACCGACGTGGTCACCGAGGTGCTGGTCGGCGGCAAGGTCAGCAACCACAAGGGCATCAACCTGCCCGGTGTCGCCGTGTCCGTGCCGGCATTGTCGGACAAGGACATCGAGGACCTGCGCTTCGCGCTGCACCTGACCGTCGACTTCATCGCGCTGAGCTTCGTGCGCAGCGCGGCGGACGTCGAGGACGTGCGCCGGGTGATGGAGGAGGAGGGGATCCACATCCCCGTCATCGCCAAGATCGAGAAGCCGCAGGCCATCGAGAAGCTCGACGAGATCATCGCGGCCTTCGACGGCTTCATGGTCGCCCGCGGCGACCTCGGCGTGGAGTGCGCGATGGAGGAGGTGCCCTTCCTGCAGAAGACGATCATCGACAAGGCCCGCCTCAACGCCAAGCCCGTCATCGTGGCCACCCAGATGCTCGAGTCGATGATCGGCAACCCGACCCCGACGCGCGCCGAGGCCTCCGACGTCGCCAACGCCATCCTCGACGGCGCCGACGCCGTGATGCTCTCCGGCGAGACCAGCGTGGGGGAGTACCCCATCCACACCGTCGAGACCATGGCCCGCATCGTCCAGGCCACCGAGCGCCACGCCCTCGAGCAGCGCGAGGTCGGCACCCTGCGCGCCCTGCAGTGGGACCCGCACACCAAGAGCGGCGTCATCACCAAGGCCGCCGGCGAGGTCGCCGAGCGCATCGACGCCAAGTACGTCGTCGCGTTCACCCAGTCCGGCGACTCGGCCCGCCGCATGGCCCGCCTGCGCAGCCCGATCCCCGTCCTGGCCTTCACCCCCGACGGCCGGACCCGCTCCCAACTGGCGCTGACCTGGGGCGTCGAGACCTTCAAGACCGCCGAGGTCGAGCACACCGACGAGATGGTGCGCCAGGTCGACGAGCAGCTGCTCGACATCGGCCGCGTCGAGGAGGGCGACCTGGTCGTCATCGTCGCCGGCGCGCCCCCCGGCATTCCCGGCTCGACCAACGCGCTGCGCGTGCACCGCATGGGCGACGCCATCCACGAGGTGGCCCCGGCCTACCGCCGCCCGGAGCCGCCCAAGGCCTAGGCGGCCGACGGGCCGGTGGCGGGTGGTGCCCCGAGTGGGATTCGAACCCACACTGGATGAGGTTTGAGCTCATTGACTCTGCCGGTTGGTCTATCGGGGCGCAACCGCCGACCGAGGTTACCGGAGTGCGGTCGGTCACCCGCCCTTGGCAGAAGTCGACCAATTCACTACAGTTTGGCGCATGCTCTCGGGACGCACGGTGTGGCGCTGGGCGGTGGCCAGCCACGAGCAGGCGCTCGCCAACGCGCGCGGGGCCGCGACCGCGTGTGCCCGCGCCCGGGTCGAGCGCGCCGAGGTCGAGCAGTTCCTGCTGGCGCGCGCACAGGGTGTCGAGGTGTCCGCCGCTCAGCCGCCGGTCGGGGAGGCGCTCGGATCCCGTTAGCCTGTGGCGCGTGACGCAGCAGGCGGGGGAGGGCAGGGCGCGGACGGTCGTGGTGGCCGAGGACGAGGTCCTCATCCGCATGGACCTGGCCGAGATGCTCACCGACGAGGGCTACGACGTCGTGGGCCAGGCCGGCGACGGGGCCACGGCGGTCGAGCTGGCCGAGCAGCACCGCCCGGACCTGGTCATCCTCGACGTGAAGATGCCGGTCCTGGACGGCATCGCGGCGGCCGAGCAGATCGCGGCGCAGCGGATCGCGCCGGTGGTGATCCTGACGGCGTTCAGCCAGCGCGACCTGGTCGAGCGGGCGCGCGACGCCGGCGCGATGGCCTACCTGGTCAAGCCGTTCACCCAGGCCGACCTGGTGCCCGCGATCGAGATGGCGCTGAGCCGGTTCGCGGAGCTGGGCCAGCTCGAGCAGGAGGTCAAGGACCTCACCGAGCGGCTCGAGACGCGCAAGGCGGTCGAGCGGGCCAAGAGCCTGCTCATGGAGCAGCTGAGCCTGTCCGAGCCCGAGGCGTTCCGCTGGATCCAGAAGACCGCGATGGACCTGCGCCTCTCGATGCGCCAGGTCGCCGACGGCGTCGTGGAGCACGGCCCGGGGCTCGCCCAACGCTGACCGAGCACCGACCCGCGAGACGCGCGGCAGGGCCAGCGGGCCCCCCCGGTGTGTGACGCCCGGGTCACGGTCTGGTCAACTACGCCGACCCGCATCGCTGGGGTGGCGCGATTCGACGTGCCCACCCCTAGACTGCCGGGCAGCATCCAGCCGGGTGCGATGGGGAGGAGGACCCATTTTGTTGGACCGAACGAGCCTGCTCGAGCGAGGTCTGCTCGCTCGAGCCGTCGCCGTCCTCGGCCTGTTCATGCTGGTGGCCCCGCTCCTCCTGCTGTTCTCCAGCAGGTCCGCGCACGCCCTCGAGCTCTGCCTGCCGAAGGCGGACGAGAGCGCGTGCATCGCGGGCACCATGGGCAGCCGCACGGACCCGATCGCCGACGTCGACGTCATCCTGACCAAGCCCGACGGCTCCAGCGAGACCCAGACCACCGCCGAGGACGGCAAGTTCAGCTTCACCGTCACCGAGCCGGGTGACTACCTCGTCGGCGTCGACCCGGACACCCTGCCGAAGGGCTCGGAGCTCCGGCCGCCGGCCAACACCGCGCTCGAGGGCCCCGACGGGGCGCTCAAGGTCAACGGGGTCACCCTCGGAAAGTCGTACGCCGCCACCCTGACGGTCCGCGCGGCCGGCTTCGACGACTCGACCAGCAAGCTCGACGAGTTCCTCCAGTCGGCGGTCAACGGCATCCGCCTCGGCCTGCTGCTCGCCCTGGCCAGCATCGGGCTGAGCCTGATCTACGGCACGACCGGCCTGTCCAACTTCGCCCACGCCGAGCAGGTGACGCTCGGCGGCATGGTCGGCTACGGCCTGGTCAACGTGGCCGGGCTGCCGCTGCTGATCGGTGGCATCGGGGTGGTGCTGATCTGCGCGGCCTCGGGCTACGCCCAGGACCGGGTGATCTGGCAACCGCTGCGCCGCCGCGGGCTGGGGCTGACCCAGCTGATGATCGTGACCATCGGGCTCTCGCTGGCCATGCAGTACGCCTTCCAGTTCTTCGTCGGCGCCGCCACCAAGCGCGTGGTGGTCGACAACGCCACGGTGCGCACCTTCGGCCCGGTCCTCATCACCGACCGGTCCCTGGCCGCGATGGGCATCTCGATCGTGGTCCTGCTCGCCGTGGGCTACGGCCTGCTGCGGACCCGGATCGGTCGCGCGACCCGCGCGGTCTCCGACAACCCGGCGCTGGCGCAGGCCTCCGGCATCGACACCGACAAGGTGATCCGCCTGGTCTGGACGCTCGCGATGGGGCTCGCGGGCCTCTCCGGCATCCTCTACGCGCTGGTCGTCAACGGCATCAAGTGGGACACCGGCCTGCAGATCCTGCTGCTGCTGTTCGCCTCGGTCACCCTCGGCGGTCTCGGCACGGCGTTCGGCGCCCTGCTGGGCTCGCTGGTGATCGGCCTGGTGGTGGAGCTGTCGCCGCTGGTGATCCCCGGCGACTTCAAGTACGCCGCCGCACTGCTCATCCTCATCCTGCTCCTGCTGGTGCGACCGCAAGGTCTGCTCGGCCGGGCCCAGCGGGTCGGGTAGAAGGGACCAAGCGATGGAAGACATCCAGGGCATCCTCAACGCGATGATGCGGGTCGCGGTCGACCCGCAGACGGCCGCGGTCGCGATCGCGGTCATCGGCCTCAACATCCACTTCGGCTACACCGGCCTGCTCAACATCGGCCAGTCCGCCTTCATGCTGCTCGGCGCCTACGGGTTCGCGATCTCGATCACCCACGACATCCCCATGTTCTTCGCGGTGATCATCGGCCTGCTGGTCGCGTTCGTGTTCGCGCTCGTGCTCGGCGTACCGACGCTGAAGCTCAGAGGCGACTACCTCGCCATCGTGACGATCTCCGCCGCGGAGATCGTGCGGTACGTCGGCAGATCCGTCGGTGTGGAGTGGCTGTTCAACCTCACCGGCGGTGCCCAGGGCATCCCCGGCAGTCAGTACCGCGACCCGTTCACCAGCCTGTCGCCGATCAAGAACGGCGACACCACGCTGCTGCCGTTCAACTACCACGACGTGGGCGGCGGCTCGACCCTCGTGCGCGTCATCGGCTGGCTGCTGGTCATCGCGGTCGTCTGGTTCATGGTGCGCGTGGCCCGTGGCAAGGCCGGTCTCACCGGCGGCGCCCGGACCGGCGCCCTGGTCGGGCTGAGCGTGCTCGTGCTGCTGCTGGCGCTGTTCCTCGCGCCGGTCAACGCGCGCAACACCGGTGTGGACGGCTGGTGGTTCACGCTCGTGGCGTGGGTGCTCGTCGCCGTGGCCACCCTGCTGGTGCTCGGGCTGACCAGGAGCCCGTGGGGCCGCGCGCTCAAGGGGGTGCGCGAGGACGAGGACGCGATGCGCAGCCTCGGCAAGAACGTCTTCGCCATCAAGATGCAGGCGCTGGTCATCGGCGGCCTGTTCGGTGCCCTCGGCGGCATGATCTACGTGCTGCCGGCCACCGTGCAGCCCGACGCCCTGGGCCGCAACATCACGTTCTTCGCCTACACCGCGCTGCTGCTCGGCGGGGCCGCAACGATCTGGGGGCCGGTGCTCGGCTCGCTGATCTTCTTCTCCGGCCGCATCGGCATCATCGCGATCGCCAACACCTACCTGTCCTCGGACAAGTACCTCAACGTCATGAACGGCCAGCAGACCAGCCAGTTCGCCTTCATCGTCGTCGGCGTGGCCCTGATGCTCCTCGTGATCTTCAGACCACAAGGCATCCTGGGGGACAAGAGGGAGCTGAGGTTCAATGTCTGAGTCACTTGCACCGACCACCACCACCGCCGCACGTGGCGGCATGGCCGACCCCGCCGAGCGCCAGCGCCTGATGTCCGGCGTCGACGAGGAGCCCGGGTCGGCCAAGCCGGACGCGATCCTCAAGGTCGACAACATCGTGCGCCAGTTCGGCGGCATCACCGCCGTCGACGTCGGTCACCTCGAGGTCCAGCGCGGCCTGATCACCGCGCTGATCGGCCCCAACGGTGCCGGCAAGACGACGTTCTTCAACCTCATCACCGGCTTCGACCGGCCCACCACCGCCGGCAAGGGCGCGCACTGGAGCTTCGACGGGGCGACGCTCGACCGCACGTCGGCGTCGCGCGTGGCGAAGTCCGGCATGGTGCGCACCTTCCAGCTCACCAAGGCGCTGAGCCGGATGACGGTGATGGACAACATGATGCTCGGCGCGCAGAACCAGGAGGGCGAGAAGCTCGCCAAGTCGCTGTTCCGACCGTTCTGGGGCAACCAGGAGAAGCAGGTCGAGGAGAAGGCGGTCTCGCTGCTCGAGCGGTTCAAGCTGCTGGAGAAGCGCACCGACTACGCCGGCTCGCTGTCCGGTGGTCAGCGCAAGCTGCTCGAGATGGCCCGGGCCCTGATGAGCGACCCGAAGATGATCATGCTCGACGAGCCGATGGCCGGCGTGAACCCCGCGCTCACCCAGTCCCTGCTCGGCCACATCCAGTCCCTGCGCGACGAGGGCACCACCGTGCTGTTCGTCGAGCACGACATGCACGTCGTGCGCCACATCTCCGACTGGGTCGTGGTCATGGCCGAGGGCCGGATCGTGGCCGAGGGCCCCGCGGACACGGTGATGTCCAACCAGGCCGTCATCGACGCCTACCTGGGCGCCCACCACGACACCGACCTCGGCAGCGACGAGGTGCTCTCGGAGGAGTCGCTCACCCAGATCGAGCAGGAGGTCGCCGCCGAGCAGGCGCACCGCGAGGAGGAGCACCGGTCATGACCACCGCCACCGCCACCGAGCCCCGGCAGGGCACCGCGGTCATCGAGGCCACCGACGTCGTCGCGGGCTACCTGCCCGGCGTGAACATCCTCAACGGCTGCTCGCTGGTCGCCTACCCCGGCGAGATGATCGGCATCATCGGCCCCAACGGCGCGGGCAAGTCCACGCTGCTCAAGGCCATGTTCGGGCTGGTCAAGATCCGCTCGGGCAACGTGCACCTGGGTGACCAGGACATCACCAACCTGCGCACCAACCGGCTGGTCGAGATGGGCGTCGGCTTCGTCCCGCAGAACAACAACGTGTTCCCCTCGCTCACCATCGAGGAGAACCTCCAGATGGGGCTGTTCCTGCGCCCCAAGAAGGTCCGCCAGCGGCTCGAGGCGATGTGGGACCTGTTCCCCAACCTCCACGAGCGGCGTACCCGTTCGGCGGGCGCGCTGTCCGGCGGTGAGCGCCAGTCGCTGGCCATGGCCCGCGCGCTGATGATGGAGCCTTCGGTGCTCCTGCTCGACGAGCCCTCGGCCGGCCTCTCGCCGGTGCGCCAGGACGAGACCTTCATCCGCACCCGCCAGATCAACAAGACCGGCGTCTGCGTGGTCATGGTCGAGCAGAACGCCCGCCGCTGCCTGCAGATCTGCGACCGCGGCTACGTCCTCGACCAGGGTCGCGACGCCTACACGGGCACCGGCCACGAGCTGGCCAAGGACCCCAAGGTCATCGAGCTCTACCTCGGCACCCTGGCCGAGGACGTCGAGGCCGAGCGCACCGACGTCACACCGGAGCAGTAGCCGGCTCGGGCGCCGGATCCCGGCGCTCGAGCCGTCGCACGTCGCGCGACGTCGTCGCGACCAGCACGCTGCCCAGGATCACCGCGCCCACGACGGTGAGCCAGACCCGCGCGCCCACCAGCGCGGCCAGCGGGCCGGTCAGCACCAGGCCGACCGGGCGCGCGATGAACGAGCCGATCATGTCGAAGGAGTAGACGCGCGCCAGCTTGTCCGGCGCGACGTTCTCCTGGATCGACAGGTCCCAGCCGACGCTGAAGATCTCCAGGCCGAACCCGTGCAGCCACGCCCCGAGCAGCACCAGGGCCAGCGAGTCCGACCAGGCCATGGCCAGCGGGAACGCCGCGGTGAGGGCCAGGAACCAGGTGCCGACGTACAGCGCCCGCCGCGGTCGCCAGCGCAGCGTCACCAGCCCGCCGACCACGAAGCCGACCATCATCGCCGAGAGCGCCCACCCCCACGCCGCCCGGCCGAGCTCGTCGCCGACCACGATCGGCCCGAGCACGCTCTGCGCGCCGCCGTAGAACAGGTGGTAGAGCAGCGCCTGCAGGATCAGCAGCCACAGCCACGTGTGCCGCAGGACCTCGCGCAGCCCCTCGCCGACCTCGCGCCACAGCCCGGCCCGCTGCTCGGCGCGCGGTGCGTCCTCGACCCGGATCCGGCTGAACAGCGCCGCCGCCACCGCGAACGTCGCCGCGTCGATCGCCAGCGCCCACCCGCTCCCGAAGGCCACCACGAGCACCCCGGCCAGCCCCGTCCCCACGATGAGGCTGGCGTTCTGCGCGATCCGCCGCCACGAGATCGCCTGCTGCAGCGACGCCTCCGGCACGGTCTGCCGGGTGAGCGCCGACGAGCTCGGCCCGGCCAGCGCGCTCAGCACGCCGTTCAGCACGCCCAGTCCCGCCAGCAGCGGGATGCTCGACCATCCGCCGACCAGCGACCACGCCACCACGCCCTGCACCACCGCGGCGGCCAGCGACGAGCCCTGGAGCATCACGGTGCGGGGGAGTCGGTCGCCCAGCACGCCCCCGAACAGCACCGCCCCCACGTCGGCCAACGCGTAGAGCCCCACCACGAGACCCAGCTCCGTCGCCCCGCCCCCGAGGTCCAGCACCGCGAAGGCCAGCGCCACCGGCGCGATCCCGTTGCCCAGCAGGTTCACCGTCGCGCCCGACACCAGCCACCGGAACGCCGGGTGGCGCAGCGGGTGCGAGGACATGCGCGCAGGCTAGTTCGCTGGCGAAATGTTAGTCAACGAAGAACCTAGGATCACTCCGTGACCACCGACGAGGCCGACCTGCACGTCGAGCGCTGGCGCGACCACTGGGTGCTGGACAAGGCCTTCGACGACGACGTCGAGGCCATGACCGTGCGGATCCACCACATCGGCAAGTGGTTCCGCGCCACCACCAAGAGGGCGCTCGCGGAGGTCGGGCTGCAGGACTTCGAGTACCAGACCCTCCACGCGCTCATGATCCGCGACACCCCCGGCCACGCCTCGCCCGGTGAGCTGGCCGCCGCGCTGGACGTCAGCGGTGCGGGCATGACCGGGCGCCTGGACTCGATGGAGAAGAAGGGCTGGCTCAAGCGCAAGCCCGGTGTCGACGACCGGCGCCGCGTCGAGGTCGAGGCGACCCGGGAGGGGCTGCGGCTCTGGCGGGAGGCGATGGCGCTGCGGGGATCGGCGGAGGAGCTGACCGCGGCGGCGCTGACGCGGGAGGAGCTGGGTCAGCTGAACGGGTTGCTCAAGAAGATGACGCTTCGGATCGAGGCACAGGACATGTAGTTGTCTGGGTGCTTCGTCTCGTGGTGCGGCTCTCGGGGTTCCGGCCGCCTGTGGACTGACCCGGCCCCCGCCGGACCGCAGCCCCCTCACCGAACGCAACCGACGCCGTGTTGCACGCGACTGCTCCCAGCGTGGTTGCGTTGCGTGTGCGTGCCCCACGCCGCGGGACTAGCGTTCGGCGAGGGGGCTGCGGTCCGGCGGGGGCCGGGTCAGTCCACAGGCGGCCTGGTCTGGCGGCGGCACCCTCGTCTCCGCCTCCACGGGTGGGTGGGGGTGTGGTGCGGGTTGCCGCGGCCGGCGCCGCCGAGAACTTGTAACGCGCAGTTATCGGATCTTCCGACCCGTTGCAACGGGTCGACAGTTCCCGTAACTGAGCGTTACAAGTGCGTGGAGGCGGACCTCAGCGTGGTCGCCGAAGGCGGCCGCGCTTGTGGGGCGGGGCGCAGCCTCGCCCTCAGCGCGCCCTCACCAGCCAGACCGGGTCCCGCTGTCAAGGACGGACCTCTCGCCCAAGGCCGCCGTCCGCCACGAAGTGGCGCGTAGCGTCCTTGACAGCGGGAGTCGGGCTGGTGAGCGCGCGGCCGCTACGCAATGGATCACCCGAACCAGCAAGAACCGTCGAAGGCAGGCAGAGACAGGACGGCGAGCGCGCCGGACAGCACGAAGGCCCCGGACCTCAACGGTCCGGGGCCTTCGTCAGAACTGCGAACAGCGTGTCGGCCTGACGGCCGACGGGGTCACTCGGGCTTGGAGCCCTCGACCGTGCCGCTCAGGATGTTCTTGTTGTTGGCGTCGTACTGGTAGATCCCGATGAACGCCGAGGACGGGTCGTTCTCGTCGTCGAGGGGACCGATGCCGGACGGGCCGGTGTAGTGGATGTCGGAGCCGCCCTCGATGAGCTTGAGGCAGTCCGCGTAGGTGCTGCACTCCTCACCGTCGGTGGCGCCGGAGACCGCAGCCAGGTTCTTCTGGATGGTCTGCGAGTCGTTGGCGCCGCCCTTGGCCGCGGCGAGCGCGGCGAGGATGGTGGCGTCGTAGGACTCCGCGCCGTAGGAGTAGTCCTTCAGGTCCTCACCGTTGGCCGACTTGTACCAGCCGGTCAGGTTGTCCTTGAAGCCCTGGTCGGGGTCCTGGCCGGGCAGGGTGCCCTGGGCGCCCTCGAGGGTGCCGGGCTCGAAGTCCTGGCCGTAGTCGGACAGGTTGCCGTCGACGAAGTAGGTCTTGCTCATGTCGAAGCCGGACGAGGCCAGCTCGGGCACGATCGACTTGGTCTCGTCGAAGGCGATGATGACGATCGCGTCGGGCTTGGCCGCGGTGACGGCCTGGACCTCGGCGGAGAACGTCGTCTGACCGGCGGGGAACTCGTCGCCGTCGCCCTTGCAGCCGTAGACGCACTTGCCGCCGGCGGCCTCGACGGTCTGCTGGACCGCGTTGCGCAGGCCGGTGCCGTAGGTGTCGTTGAAGACCAGGAAGCCGATGTTGGTGTAGCCGTCCTGGGAGATCAGCGTGCCGAGCGCGTTGCCCTGGACGGTGTCCGGGGGAGCGGTGCGGAAGTAGAACGGTGAGTAGCCGGACAGGTCGATCGCGGTGTTGGCCGGCGAGATCTGGGTGATCTTGGCGTCGGTCAGGGTGTCCACGAAGTTCAGCGAGACGCTGGAGGACTCGGCGCCGATGACGACCGACGGCTTGGCGGCGACCATGGTGCCGGCCGAGGCGGTCGAGATCGACATGTCGGTGGAGTCACCGGAGTCGAGGATGTTGCTGCAGGCCTGCGCGCCGTTGACGCCGCCCGCGGCGTTGATGTCGGAGACCGCGAGGCCGACGCCGGCCACGGCCGGCGGGCCGAGGAAGGCCAGGTTGCCGGTCAGCGGCAGGATGCCGCCAACGGCGAACTTGTTGGCGCTCGTGTCGCTGCCCGCGCACTTGTCGTTGGTGAAGGAGCCGCCGGCGTCTGCGCTCGCCGACTCCGAGGCGGACTCCGAGGTGTCGGCGGAGGCGCTGCTGGACTCGTCGCTGCCCGAGGTGTCGTCGCCGGAGTCGGAGTCGTCACCGCAGGCGACGAGCGAGAACCCCAGAGCCGCGCCCATGGCGACCGTGGCCGTCAGTCGCCTGAACCGCCTGGTGGCGATGGTGGATCGATTCACGTCGTGAACCTTTCTTCTAGTGAGTGCACTTCACCGCGGCCCCAACCCCCGGAAGCCGGGTACGGCACGGCAACCGTAATTGCCACGGAGGCGGCCGCGCTTCGTGGAACCCTCTCGTCACCAAACCGTTACGTCAATGCGCCACACGGGCCAGGTCAGGGTGTATTTCGGGCCAGGTGGGCCTGACCCGGACGCCCGTCGTACGCCGTGGCGAGGCGGCTCAGTGGAACCCCGCGGCCACCTCGACCAGCACCGGCGCGACGAGCAGGGCCGGCAGCAGGTCGGCGACGGGGATCTCGCGGATGCGCAGCAGCCGCAGGGCGACGCCGACGAGCAGCAGGCCGCCGGCGGCGGTGATGGCCGCGAGGTGGGCGTCGGGCAGGACGTCGCCGAGGGCCAGCCCGAGCAGGGTCAGCCCGCCCTGGACGACCACGATGGTCACCGCACTGGCGGCCACACCCCAGCCGAACGACGCCGCGAAGGCCACCGCCGCGAACCCGTCCAGCACGGCCTTGAGCAGGATCTGGTCACCCCCGTTTCCGAGCCCGTCGTTCAGTGCACCGAGGATGGTGAGCGGACCGGTGCAGAAGACCAAGGAGGAGACCACGAACCCCTCGATGAAGCGGGCGCGGTCGCCGGAGCCGGCGTCGCCCGCGAGCCGTCGCTGGAGCCAGCCGCCGAACTGCTCGACGCGCTGCTCGAGCCGCAGCAGCGACCCCGCGATCCCGCCCAGCAGGAGCGCGCCGAGCACGATCAGCATCGGCGCGCTGTCGCCCACCGCGTCGGACAGGTCGGGGGAGAGGACGTCCATCGCGGACGTCGCGGCGATGAGCAGCGTGACCAGTCCGAGGGCGTCGGTGACCAGATCCCTGGTCCGGACCGGGAGCCGGTTGCCCAAGAGGACTCCTAGCGTCGCGCCGAGAAGGACGGTCGTGACGTTGACCAGCGAGGCGAGACCCGGTAACAAGGGAGGCTCCTGTGGTGAGGGAGGGCGGGCACAGTCTCGCGCACTCGGCGCTCTCGCCACGCCCGGGCCCGGGGGAGCGGGTGCGGTCCAGGGACAGGGGTCACCTCGATGAGTCGGCAGCCGGTGTCGATGCGCCAGGCCACGGTGGACGACGTGCCGTTCCTGGTCGAGCTGTGGGCCGACGGCCTGCGGCGCGCTGATCGCCAGGAGCAGGTCTCGGACCTCGAGCTCATCGTCAAGGAGGCCGAGGAGTCCGCCGAGCGGCGGCTCCTGGTCGCGGAGTACGACGGTGAGCCGGCCGGGGCCGTGCTCCTGCGCGTCGTGCCGATCACCCCGCTCAACCTCGAGCCGGCCGTGCAGGCCGTCGCCCCGCAGGTGAACGCCAGCTTCCGCGGCAAGGGCATCGGCAGTGCGCTCATGGAGGCCGCGGTGCAGTGGGCCGAGGACCTGGGCGTCGGCCACATCACCAGCGCCGCGCCCGCCGGCTCGCGGGTGGGCAACCGGTTCATGGCCCGCCTCTCGCTGGGTCCGCAGGCGGTGCTGCGCGCCTCGACCACGCCGCTGGTGCGCGCCAAGCTCGCGGCCATGCAGCCGGCCAGCGCGCGGGTCACCGACCGGGTCGCGGGGCGCCGTCACCTCGGCCAGCTGCTCGCCGCGCGCCGCCAGCTGCACCGGCGTACGGGTGAGGACTCCGCCTAGCCCTGCTGTCGGTCCTCGCGACTAGGGTTGGTCGGGTGACCGAGGGCCCCAGGCTGCTGCTGCTCGACGGCCATTCACTGGCCTACCGCGCGTTCTTCGCGCTGCCGCTGGAGAACTTCTCCACCACCACCGGCCAGCCGACCAACGCTGTCTTCGGCTTCACCTCGATGCTCATCAACGTCCTGCGCGACGAGCGGCCCACCCACGTCGGCGTCGCCTTCGACGTCTCGCGGCAGACCTTCCGGCTCCAGGAGTACGCCGAGTACAAGGCCGGCCGCTCCAAGACCCCCGGTGAGTTCTCCAGCCAGCTCCCCCTCATCGAGGAGGTGCTGAACGCGATGCGGATCCCCTTCGTCAAGAAGGAGGGCTACGAGGCCGACGACATCATCGGCACCCTCGCGACCCAGGCCAAGGCCCAGGGCTTCGAGACCCTCATCTGCTCCGGTGACCGCGACTCCTTCCAGCTGGTCGACGACCGGACCACGGTGATCTACCCCATGCGCGGGGTCTCGGAGATGAAGCGGATGACGCCCGAGGCCGTCGAGGAGCGCTACGGCGTCCCGCCGACCCGCTACCCCGAGCTGGCCGCGCTGGTGGGGGAGACCTCCGACAACCTGCCCGGGGTGCCGGGCGTGGGCCAGGGGTTCGCGGCCAAGTGGCTCAACCAGTACGACGGCCTGGACAACCTCATCACCAACGCCGACAAGATCACCGGCAAGAAGGGCGAGGCGCTGCGCGAGCACCTCGCCGACGTGATCCGCAACCGCCACCTCAACGGGCTGGTCTGCGACCTCGAGCTCGACAAGAGCGTCGACGACCTGGCCTGGCCGTCGTGGGACCGCCAGGCGGTGCACACGCTCTTCGACGGCCTGGAGTTCCAGGTGCTGCGCACCCGGCTGCTCGAGGCGCTGCCCACCGAGGAGGAGGCGGAGATCGACGACTCCGGCTTCGACGTCACCATGCGCGTGCTCGCCGAGGGCGAGCTGGCCGGCTGGCTGGCCGAGCACGCCTCCTCCGGTGCCCGGGTCGGCATCCACCCGGTCGGGCAGTGGCGCGCCGGCACCGGCGACCTCACCGCCTTGGCGCTCGCGACCGAGGAGGGCGCGGCGTACGTCACCACCGACGCGCTCACCGTCGAGGACGAGGAGGCGCTGGCCACCTGGCTCAAGGACGGCTCGCTGCCCAAGGTGCTCCACGACGCCAAGGGGCCGATGCTCGCCTTCGCCGCACGCGGCATGCCGCTGGCCGGGCTCGAGCGCGACACCGCGCTCTCGGCCTACCTCGCCCGGCCCGACCAGCGCTCCTACGACCTGGCCGACCTCACCGTGCGCTACCTCAAGCGCGAGCTGCGCCAGGGCCCCGCCGACGACGGCCAGCTCAGCCTCGACGGGCTGGACGGTGACGTGGCGGCGAGCGGACCCGGCGCCGGCGAGACCGAGATGCTGCACGCCCGCGCCGTGCTCGACCTCGCGGCCGCCCTCGACGAGGAGCTCGAGGAGCGCGGCGGCACCCGCCTGCTCACCGAGATCGAGCTGCCCCTCGTCGACCTGCTCGCCCAGATGGAGCGCACCGGCATCGCCGTCGACGGCGACCACCTCGGCTCGCTCGAGGACCACTTCGCCGCCGAGGTGAAGCTCGCCGCGGAGGAGGCCTTCGCCGTCATCGGCAAGGAGATCAACCTCGGCTCGCCCAAGCAGCTGCAGGTCGTGCTCTTCGACGAGCTCGGCATGCCCAAGACCAAGCGCACCAAGACCGGCTACACCACCGACGCCGACGCGCTGCAGGCGCTGTACGTCAAGACCGAGCACCCGTTCCTGCTCCACCTGCTGCGCCACCGCGACGTCTCCCGGCTGCGCCAGACCATCGAGGGCCTGCTCAAGACGGTCTCGCCCGACGGTCGCATCCGCACGACGTTCAACCAGCTCATCGCCGCCACCGGCCGCCTCTCCAGCACCGACCCCAACCTGCAGAACATCCCCATCCGCACCGAGGAGGGGCGCCGCATCCGCGAGGGCTTCGTCGTCGGCCAGGGCTACGAGAGCCTGCTGACCGCCGACTACAGCCAGATCGAGATGCGGATCATGGCCCACCTCTCCCAGGACGACCTCCTCATCGAGGCCTTCCGCAGCGGGCGCGACTTCCACTCCACCACCGCCTCGCGCGTCTTCGACGTCCCCGCCGACGACGTCACCGTCGAGATGCGCGCCAAGATCAAGGCGATGAACTACGGCCTGGCCTACGGCCTCTCGGCCTTCGGCCTCGGCGCCCAGCTCGGCATCGACCCGGGCGAGGCCCGGGGCCTGATGGACGAGTACTTCGAGACCTTCGGCGGCATCCGCGACTACCTCGGCGGCATCGTCAACGCCGCCCGCGGCACCGGCTACACCGAGACCATCATGGGCCGGCGCCGCTACCTGCCCGACCTCACCAGCGACAACCGCCAGCGCCGCGAGATGGCCGAACGCATGGCCCTCAACGCCCCCATCCAGGGCTCCGCCGCCGACCTCATCAAGATCGCCATGCTCAAGGTCGAGGACGCCATCCGCGACCAGGGCCTCGCCTCCCGCATGCTCCTCCAGGTCCACGACGAGCTCGTCTTCGAGGTCGCCCCCGGCGAGCGCGACGCCCTCGACGCCCTCGTCCGCGACCAGATGGGCTCCGCCGCCGACCTCCTCGTCCCCCTCGACGTCTCCGTCGGCACCGGCCACAGCTGGCACGAGGCGGCCCACTAAGCGGGACGGGTCTCCGCCGGAATCTGGACGCCGGGGCGGGCCTGGGCGAGGGCCATGGTGAGCAGGCCCAGGAACAGCACCGCGTCGACGGCGACGACGACCATGACCAGCGAGGTGGCGGTCGCCACCGAGAGGGCCAGACCGACGAGGACGGCCAGGGCGGTCCAGATGAAGAGGATCGCGCGGCCCTGGCGGCGCGCGAGCGCGGAGTAGACGAGCAGCTGCAGCATCGACAGCAGCGTCCCGACGATGGCGAACTTCCAGATGTCGCCCTTGATGTCGGCGAAGTCATCGCCGCCCACGAACTGCAGCGCCAGCCCCGGCAGCACTGCGACCGCCAGCACCGCCACCAGACCGAGTGCCGCCGACATGGCCAGCGCCAGGACCAGGGTGCGGCGGTTGCTCGACTCCTGGGACAGCGACGGGAAGGCGTAGACCACGACGAACTGCGGCAGGAACAACACCGCCTTGACCATGATGAGACCGGCGGCGTACAGCCCGGCCTCGGAGTCCGACATGGTGGCGCGGGCCACCAGGATGTCGGCGTTGGAGAGGGCGAAGAAGGCCAGCAGCGCCTGGCTGGAGTGGCCGACCTCGCGCAGCAGGTCGAGGCCGGGATGACCCTCGGAGTGGGGCGCGCCGGTCCGCGGTCGGCGCAGCGCCCACCAGCCGACGACGACCGGGAGCCAGGCGCCCAGCGCCACGCCCAGGATCGCGCTGAACTCCCCGGGACGGATGACGATGAGGACGGCGCCGAAGCCGAAGCGGCCCAGTCCCTGGGCCAGGTACACCGCCGCGAGCGGACCCCAGCGCCGTTCGCCCTGGAGCACACCGAGCTGGGCGCCCATGTAGGTCAGGGGGAACGCCGTCAGGCCGACCAGCAGCGCGGTGGGCAGGCTCTCGAGGTGCAGCACGGCGTTGAGCAGCGGCGCGATGGCGAAGCCGAGGGCGGCCAGGACCAGCGCGCTGCGCAGGCCCACCGACAGCACGACCCGCTCGATCGCGACCACCTGGTCCGGCGCCGACGAGATGCGCCGGGCCCCGGTCGCCTGCAGCCCGAGCGAGAGCACGCTGATGACCAGCAGCGCGCCCATGAGCGCGGAGAACGCGCCGTAGGGCTCCTTGCCGATGGTGTGCGCCGCGAGCACGGTGTAGCCGTACGTGGCGAGGTTCATGATGCCCATCGCCACGGCGATGACCGCTCCACTGCGCAGCCGTTGGCTGGTCTCGGTGGCCATCTTGCTCACGGAGGGGCAGCCTAATGGCCCCCGACACGGCGCTCCGCATCCACGGCGGGTGGTTGGATCGTCGCCATGCGGCGCGGCTGGCGGTACGACGCGCCGGCTGTGGGTTGGTCCCTCGCGCTGGCCCTGCTGGTGCTCGGCCCGGGCCTGGGCGACGGCTTCCTGCTGGTCCGCGACATGGTCTGGGTGCCGGACCTGGCCCTGCGCTCGGACGTGCTCGGACTGGGGTCCGGGCTGCCCCGCGCGGTGCCGTCGGACGCGGTGGTGGCGGTCCTCGACGAGGTGGTGCCGGGCCTGCTGCTCCAGAAGCTCGTGCTGGTCGGCGCGCTGGCGGCCGGTGGGGTCGGCGCCACCCGCCTGCTGCCGGCGGAGGCGACGCTCGTGCCGCGGCTGGCCGCGGTCTCGCTCTACGGCTGGAACGCCCTCGTCGCGGAGCGCCTGCTCATGGGTGCGTGGCCGCTCCTGGTCGGGTACGCCGTGCTGCCGTGGCTCCTCGCCGCGGCGCGCCGCTGGCGCGAGGACGGCCGGCTGCCGGCGGCGCTCCTCGTGCTGCTCCCGCTCGGCAGCCTGAGCGCGAGCGCCGGTCTGGCCGGTGCGGTGGCGCTGCTGGCGGGCGCGGCCGGCCGCGGACGCACGGCACGAGCGGTTCTCCTGGTCGCCGTCGCCAACGCCCCGTGGTGGGTGGCGGGACTGCTGCACGCCGGCTCGGCCACGTCGGACGCCGCGGCAGCGGGGGTCTTCGCGCTCCGAGGAGAGGGGTCGGTGCCGGCGCCGCTGGCCGCGCTCACCCTCGGGGGCATCTGGAACACCCAGGTCCACCCCGGCTCCCGCACCGGCGCCCTGGGCTGGGTGGCCCTGCTCGCGCTGGTGGGGCTGGCCGCTCTCGGCGTGCGTGCGTGGTGGCGCGGCACCGCGGCCCGCGACCGCACCACGCTCCTCGTCTGCTGGGCGGTCGGCTGGGCGCTCGGCGTGCTGACCTGGCTGGTCCCGGGAGCGTTCGGCTGGGCGGCCGACCACGTGCCGGGCGCCGGCGTCGTGCGCGACGGCGCCCGCGCCCTCGTGCTGTGCGCCCCGCTGCTCGTCGTGCTCGTCGCACACGGGGTCCGCGTGCTGGTGGACGCCGTCGCGGTCGCCCCGGCCCGGGCGGTGCTGGGGGTCGGCGCCGTGCTGCTCCCGGTGGCCCTGCTGCCCGACCTCGGCTGGGGCGCGCGACAGCGCCTCGAGCCGGCCACCTACCCCGCGGCGTACGCCGAGGCGCGCGACGCGCTGGCCGGGACGAGGGGCGACGTGCTGGTCCTGCCGCTGTCGAGCTACCGCGCGCCGGCGTACAACCACGGGGGTCTGGTCCTGGACCCGCTCGGCCGGGTCCTGCGGCGGGACTACGTGGCCAGCGACGTCCTCGTCGTCGACGGCGTGGCGCTGGCGGGGGAGGACCCCCGGGTGACCGCGGCCGCGCGGGCCCTCGAGGCGCCGACCCCGGAACGGCGGGCCGCGGGGCTGGCCGCGCTCGGCATCGGCGCCGTGGCCACCGACCGGACCGCCCCGGCCGGCGCGGACCAGCCGGACGTGGCCGGCGAGCGGCTGGTCGACGACCCGACGCTGCAGGTCACCGGGCTCGCCGACGTCCGGGAACGGCACGTGCCGGCGGGGTGGCGGGCGGCCATGGCGCTCGCCTGGGCGGCGTTCGTCGGCGGTCCGCTCGCGGCCGTGTCGACGGCGGTGCGACGGCGCCGGACGCGCCGGTGACCGGCGAGTAGCACTCGTCACACCCCGTCGGGTACCTTGGCGGCGGACCAGGGAGGGCCACAGTGAAGATTCTGACCACGTTCGCAGCCATGGTGGTGGGTGCGGGCATCGCGGCCGGCTCGATGTACGGGCTGGTCTCGTCGCAGACCGCTGCACCCGACAAGTCCCCGACCAACGTGGACTCGCCGACCTTCGAGTACGGCTCCAACAACTAGTCCGCAGCGTCCACCCGTCGTCCCGCCAGTGCGGCGCGGACGACCTGCGCGAACGACTCCTGCGCGTGCTCCCAGGTGAAGGCGTGGCTCGTCACGCGCGCCCCGCGCCCCAGGCGAGCCCGCTCCTCGGGATCGCCGAGGAGCGCGCCGAGCGCGGCGGTGAACCCGTCGGGGTCGTCGACCAGGACGCCCGAGACCTCCTCGACGACCGACTCCTGCGTGCCGCCGGCCTCACGGTAGGCGACGGTCGGGGTGCCGTGCATGCCGGCCTCGCCGACCACGAGGCCCCAGCCCTCCTTGAGCGAGGGCAGGGCCAGGACCCAGGCGCGCTCGTAGACCTCGTGCTTGGCCGCCTCGTCCAGGTGCCCGCGGAACACCACGGCGTCGTCGGCGCCGCGGCTCGCGGCGTGCTCGCGCAGCCGCGCCTCCCACCAGCCGCTGCCCACGACCTCGAGCACCAGGTCCGGGTACGTCGCCCGCAGGTCGAGCACGGCGTCGATCGCGTGCTCGACGCGCTTGTGGGGCACGAGCCGGCCCACGACCGCGACCAGCGGCGTGGCCGACTCGCCGCCCGCCACCGGCACGACCGGGTCGGTGCCGTTGTGCACCACGGCCACCCGCGGCCCGCGCACACCCAGGTCGACCAGCTCGCGGCGGGTGGCGCGCGAGACCGCGACGTACTGGCTGCGCCGGTAGAGCAGCGGTGCGACCCGGCGCTCGATGAACCAGCCCACCCGGCCGGTGAGCCCGGGGTAGACCACCGGCCACTGCTCGCGGTGCACGTGGTGCACCAGCACCACGACCGGCTTGCGGGTGACCAGGCGGGTGAAGAACGGCAGCCCGTTCTGCACGTCCACGACCACGTCGGGGTCGCCGAGGTCGCCTCGCCGCAGCGCGCGCATCCCCTCGAGGTAGACCGACAGCTTGGTGCCGCGCCGCACGAACCGCACCCCGTCGACGACCTCCTCCGGCGGGGCCGCGGCGTGGGCCGCACAGAACACCGTCACCCGGGCGCCCCGGGCCACGAGGCCGGCCGCGATGGTCTCGAGGTAGCGCTCGGCGCCCCCACCCTCGGGGTTGCGGGTGTCGCGCCAGCTGAGGAACGCGACCTCCTTGCCCCGCAGCGGGTCGTCCTCGAGCACGCGAGGAAGGGTAGGGCGTGCGCCGCCGCGTGGGAGACTCGCCGGCGATGGTGACCGAGGGTGCCGTGGGCTCGGCCGCCACCCCGCAGCGCGGGGTGGCGCGGGCACTGGTGCGCGCGGCTCGGCCGCGCCAGTGGGTCAAGAACCTGCTCGTGGTCGCCGCGCCCCTCGCGGCCGGCGAGCTCGGCGACGGCGACGTCCTGGCCGCCACGGTGCTGGCCCTGGTCGGCTTCTGCCTGGCCTCCAGTGCCGTCTACCTGGTCAACGACACCGCCGACCGCGAGGCGGACCGCGCCCACCCGACCAAGCGGTTCCGGCCGATCGCCTCCGGGGTCCTGCCGGTGCCCGTCGCCGTCGGCGTGGCGGTGGTGCTCGGCCTCGTCGCCGTCGGCCTCGGTCTGGTCGCGGATCCGAACCTCGCCCTCCTGCTCGCGGCGTACCTCGCCATCCAGGTGGCCTACGCGTTCTGGCTCAAGCACGAGCCGGTGCTCGACATCTCGATCGTCGCCGCCGGCTTCCTCATGCGCGCGGTCGCCGGCGGCCTGGCCGCCGACCTGCTGCTCTCGCAGTGGTTCCTGCTCGTCGCCGGGTTCGGCTCGCTGTTCATCGTGGCCGGGAAGCGGTACTCCGAGCTGCACACCCTCGGCAGCGAGGCCGGCACCCGACGCAGCCTGGTCCGCTACACCGACACCTACCTGCGCTTCGTGTGGAGCACCGCGGCCGGCGCCACGCTCATCTCCTACAGCCTGTGGGCCTTCGAGCAGCCCACCGGCGACGGCGTGCCCTGGCACACGATCTCCATCGCGCCGTTCCTCATGGGACTGCTCCGGTACGCCGTCGACGTGGACGCCGGCACCGCCGCCGAGCCGGAGGACATCGTCTACCGCGACCGCGTGCTCCAGCTGCTCGGTGCCGTGTGGCTGGTGACGGTCTGCCTCGGCGTGCTGACCACGTGAGGACGCTGCTCACCGGCTGGGGCCGGACCGCGCCGAGCGCGGCCACGCTGGTGGAGACCGGCGACGTGGCCGGGCTGCTGCGCTCGCGCCCGGAGCGGGGGGTCATCGCGCGCGGGCTCGGACGCTCGTACGGCGACGCGGCGCAGAACGCCGGAGGCACGGTCCTCGCCCCGATCCCCGGCCCGACCACCGTGGACGACGAGACCGGCGTGGTCACCGCGGCGGCGGGCACGAGCCTGCACGACCTGATGGGCCGGCTCCTGCGCGAGCGGCGCTTCGTGCCGGTCACGCCGGGCACGCGCTACGTCACGGTCGGGGGAGCGGTCGCGGCCGACATCCACGGCAAGAACCACCACCGCGACGGCTCCTTCGGCCACCACGTTCTCTCGCTCGACCTGGTCACCCCAGACGGCGCGCTCCGCACGATCGATCCGGACCGCGAGCCCGACCTCTTCTGGGCCACGGTCGGCGGCATGGGCCTGACGGGGGTCATCACCTCCGTGCGGTTCCGGGCGCCGCGCATCGAGTCGGCGTACGTCACCGTGCGGACCGAGCGCATCGGCGGCCTGGACGCGCTGCTGCGGACCATGCGTGCGCACGACGACGAGTACCACTACTCGGTGGCGTGGGTCGACACCCTCGCCTCCGGGCGGTCGCTCGGTCGCTCGGTGCTGACCCGGGGTGACCACGCCCCGGCGGCCGAGCTGAGCGGCGGGGCGGCCCGGCACCCCTGGCGCGGGCCGGCCGACCCGCGACTCGCGGTGCCCGTCACCCTGCGCGCGGTCAACCGGCTCGGCGTCCGGGCCTTCAACGAGCTGTGGTTCCGCAAGGCCCCCAGGGACGCGGTCGGACTGGAGTCGCTCGCAACGTTCTTCCACCCGCTCGACGCGGTGGAGGGCTGGAACCGGCTCTACGGCCGGGGTGGGCTGGTCCAGTACCAGCTCGTCGTCCCCGACGACGCCGAGGCCGCGGTGGCCGAGGCGCTGCGCCTGCTCGCGGCCGCCGGGCAGCCGTCGTTCCTGGCCGTGCTGAAGCGGTTCGGGGCCGCCGGTCCCGGGATGCTGTCCTTCCCGCAGCCGGGCTGGACGCTGGCCCTGGACCTGCCGGCCGCGCCGGGCCTCGTGCCGCTGTTCCGCGACCTCGACCGGCTGACCGCCGAGGCCGGGGGCCGGCTCTACCTGGCCAAGGACGCCCGGATGTCGCGCGAGCTCTTCGACCGCACCTACCCGCGGGCGGACGAGTTCCGCGCCCTGCGACGCGACCTCGATCCCGACGGCGTCCTCACCTCCGACCTCGCCCGCCGCCTCGACCTCTAGGACCCCTGATGCTGAACGCCCTGGGCCAGCCCCAGTCCCTGCTCCTCCTCGGGGGCACCAGCGACATCGCGCTGGCCGTCGCCGAGCGGTACGCCGCGACGGCACCGCTCCGCGTGGTGCTCGCCGCCCGGCCCGGCCCGCGTCGCGACGAGGCCGTCGCGCGGCTGAGCGCCCTCGGCCACCGGGTCGAGCCCCTGGACTTCGAGGCCACCGACACCGCCGGCCACCCCGCCCTCGTCGAGCGCGCGGCGGCCGGCGGTGACCTCGACGTCACCGTCGTGGCCTTCGGCGTGCTGGGCGACGAGGAGGAGGCCTGGCAGGACCACGACGCCGCCGTACGGCTGGCCGAGGTCAACTACGTCGGTCCGGTCAGCGTCGGCTCCGCGCTCGCTGCGCAGGTGCGGCGCCAGGGCCACGGCACGATCGTGTTCCTGTCCTCGGTCGCCGGTGAGCGGGTCCGTCGCTCCAACTTCGCCTACGGCGCCAGCAAGGCCGGCGCGGACGGGTTCTACCTCGGGCTCGGCGAGGCGCTGCGCGAGCACGGCGGCCACGTGCTCATCGTGCGCCCCGGGTTCGTGCACACCAAGATGACCGAGGGCCGTGGCGCCGCCCCTCTGGCGGTCGGTGCGGACGACGTCGCCGCGGCCGTCGTCGACGCGGTGGCCGCACGCCGCGAGCTGGTCTGGGTGCCGAGCGCGATGCGGTTCGTCATGTCCGGGCTGCGGCACGTGCCGCGGCCGCTCTTCCGCCGACTGCCGATCTGACCCGCGGGTAACTACAGTCTCCCTCCGTGCCTCGTCCCCCCGCCCCGCGCTGCGGTGCGCCGTGGCGGGCCGACCTGAGCCGCTCGCGCCGACTGTTCGCCGACTTCCGGGTCGAGCAGAGCGACCCGGCCCGCTTCTACGGCGCACTGGCCGCGGACTCGGTCGGACAGCTCTCGACCTACCTCGACCTCGGGGGCGCCACGATGCTCGACGTCGGCGGTGGCCCCGGCTACTTCCGCGACGCCTTCGAGGCCGCCGGCGCGACGTACTGGGCCCTCGACGCCGACGTCGGCGAGCTGTCCGGCCAGGGTGACATCGCCACGGGCACCGTCATCGGCGACGGGATGCGCCTGCCGTTCCGCGACGCGGCCTTCGACCTCTGCTACTCCTCCAACGTCCTCGAGCACGTCCGCGAGCCGTGGCGGATGGCCGAGGAGATGCTCCGCGTGACGCGACCGGGTGGCGTCGCCTTCATCTCCTACACCACCTGGTACGGCCCCTGGGGTGGTCACGAGACCTCCCCCTGGCACTACCTCGGCGGCACCCGCGCCCGCCGGCGCTACACCGCCCGGCAGGGCCACGAGCCCAAGAACAAGTACGCCGAGTCGCTGTTCAAGGTCACCGTCGCCGAGGGCGTCGCCTGGGCGCGCGACCAGCGGCTCGGCGAGGTCCTCGACGTCGTGCCGAGGTACAACCCGCGCTGGAGCCACGGGCTCACCCGCGTGCCCGGGCTGCGCGAGCTGCTGACCTGGAACCTGGTGCTCGTGGTGCGCCGGTGGTGACCGAGGCGCCGGAGCGGCCCTCGTCGGTGCACACGTCCGCGCTGCGCCAGGTCGGGTACGCCGTCGTGCTCACCGCGTTCGCCTTCGCCCAGTCGGCCGGCCAGGTCGTCGCCGACACCAAGTTCGACCTGGTGACCGCGCCGTGGCGCTTCGTCAGCCGCGGGCTCCGGCTCTGGGACCCGACCGCGGCGTTCGGGCAGCTGCAGAACCAGGCCTACGGCTACGCCTGGCCGATGGGGCCGTTCTTCGTGCTCGGCGACCTGGTGCAGGTACCGGACTGGGTGGTCCAGCGGCTCTGGTGGGCGCTCCTGCTGTGCGTCGGCTTCTTCGGCGTGCTCCGGCTGGCCCGCCGCCTGGACCTGGGCACCCCGGGCACGCAGGTCCTCGCGGCGTTCGCGTTCGTCCTCACCCCCCGCTTCACCACGCTCCTCGGCGAGACCTCCGTCGAGCTCTGGCCGATGGCCCTCACGCCGTGGGTGCTGCTCCCACTGGTGGTGGCGAGCGAGCAGGGCTCGGTCCGGCGGTACGCCGCACTGAGCGCCTTGGTCGTCGCGACCTGCGGCGGGGTCAACGCGGTCGCGGTGGCCGCCGTGCTGCCCCTCGGTGTCGTCTTCGTCGTGACCCGCTCCCGCGGCCCGCGCCGCTGGCGACTCATGGGCTGGTGGACGCTCTTCACCGCCCTGGCCACCGCGTGGTGGTGGCTGCCGCTGCTGCTGCTCGGGCGCTACAGCGTGCCGTTCCTGGACTACATCGAGAACGCCACCATCACCACCGTCCCCACCGACCTGGCGCGCACGCTGGTGGGGGAGTCGGACTGGGTCGCCTACTTCGCCGGCATCGACTACCAGGCCGGCCAGCAGCTCGTGTCCACGCCGTTCCTCATGCTCGACGCGGCCGCCGTCGTGGCGCTGGGCCTGCTCGGCATCGCGCTGCGCGACAACGCCCACCGCCGCTTCCTCACCCTCGGCCTCCTGACCGGACTGGTGCTCGTGGGCTTCGGGTACGCCGGCGACCTGTCCGGCTTCTGGGCCAGCCAGCGCCTCGACGCCCTCGACGGCGCCCTCGCCCCGCTGCGCAACCTGCACAAGTTCGACGTCGTGCTCCGCCTCCCGCTCGTCCTCGGCCTGGCCCACGCCATGGCCCGGCTGCCCGCGCTGGTCCGCACCCCGGAGTCACCGAGCGCGAGCCGCGGCGCCGCCTTCGCGGTCCGCGCCATGGCGGTCCTCGCGCTGGCCGGCCTCGCGCTGCCCTGGGCGCAGGACCGCATCGCCCCGCGTCAGGGCGTCGAGGCCGTCCCGGCGTACTGGCACCAGGTCGCGGACTACCTCGCCGACACCGACGACGGCTCGGTGTCCCTCGAGGTGCCGGCCGCCGCGTTCGGCGTCCACACCTGGGGCAACACGCACGACGACGTCCTCCAGGGCCTGGCCCGCAGCCCGTGGGCGGTCCGCAACGTCATCCCGCTCGCCCAGCCCGGCAACGTCGAGGTGCTCGACGCCGTGACGCGCACCATCGAGTCCGGCCGCCCCAGCAGCACCCTCGCGGGCTACCTCGCCGACAACGGGGTCGGTCGCCTCGTCGTGCGCAACGACCTCGACCGGTTCCAGACCGGCGCGCCGGACCCCTCGCTGGTCCGGGCGGTCCTCGACCAGTCGCCCGGCCTCTCCCTCGCCCGCTCCTTCGGGCCGACCCTGGGCCAGCCCGCCTCCTCCGTGGTCGAGACGGACGAAGGTGACGCCCGGGTCGTGGCCGGCAACGGGTTGTCGCTGGAGACCGGGTCGGTCGACGTGTACGACGTCGATCCCCGCCTCACGGGCGGAGGCGACGGGGTGCTGGTGACCAGCCCCCGTGCCGTGGTCGGGGACCCGACGACCGGGCTGCGCCGCGACGTGGACCGCGTGGCGGCGGCGGTCGGGGTGCTGGCCGAGGACGCCGACGTCCCCGCCGGCGCCGACGCCGTGGACCCGGACACCGGGCAGGTGCTCACCGACGGGACCCGCCGCCGCGAGACCAACTTCGCCGCCGTGCGCAGCAACGAGTCGGCGACCATGTCGGCGCTGCGCTCGTACCGCCTGCCCGGCCCCGAGCACACCCACCGGTTCCTGGAGGACCAGGACCGCTGGCAGACCACCGAGGTCTGGGCCGGTGACGTCGCGGACGTCACCGCCACCTCGAGCCAGGCGTTCGCCGACGGCAAGGTCCCGCTCGAGATCGGGTCGCACCCCGGCGCCGCGATCGACGGTGACGTCACGACCGCCTGGCGCTCCTCCGGTGACCTGGAGCCGGTGGGGGAGTCGTGGCTGGTCACCTTCGCCCGCCAGGTGTCGGTCCCCTCGGTCACCGTCCGGCTCGCCGCGGACTCCGCGCCGGTGCAGCGGCTCGCGCTCGAGGTCGGGGACGCCGACCCCCAGGTGGTCGACGCCCCCGAGCCGGGCCAGGCGGCGACGTACCCGCTCGCGTCGACGGGCGACAGCCTGCGGATCACCGCGGCCGGCCCCGACCTCGGCGTGGCCGCGAGCTTCGCGTTGGCCGAGGTGACGGTGCCCGGGCTGGAAGAGCTGCGGCTGCTCGAGCTGCCGACGCCCGCTGCGGACCGCCCCGTCGACGTGGTGAGCCTGGCGCGCGACCCCGATCGCGCCGCGTGCGTCCCGCTCGGCCACCCGGTCGCCTGCGACGACGCGCTCGGTGCGCCTGGCGAGGACGGCGACGAGCTGGCTCGGCGGGTGCGTCTCGAGCAGCCCGACTCCTACCGGCTCTCCGGGACCGTGTCGCTGCGGCGGCACATCGCCGGCACTCCTCTGGTTCCTGGTGGCGCGACGGCGGTCGTCGAACCCTCGGCGGACCTGCTGCGCGACGTGGCCCGCGGTCCGGGCGCGGCCGTGGACGGCGACCGCGGCACCACCTGGGTGGCCACGGACGACGACGACACGCTCGAGGTGACGCTCCCCGAGCCCACGGTCGTGGACCGCTTCCGGATCATGGTCGATCCCGACGCCCCCGCCTCGACCCCGACGACGGTGGAGGTCAGCAGCGGCGGTCGCACGGCCGAGGTCGACCTGGACAGCCAGGGCCGGGGCGACCTCCCGGGCTGGCCGGTGTCCACGCTCAGCCTGAAGGTCCTCCAGACCGACCAGGCCTTCCTGGTCTCCGGGCGCGACTTCCTCACCGCACCGCCCGGCATCACCGAGCTCTCGGTCAACCGCCACCGCCTGGTCGACCAGCCGCGGGCCGCGGTGACCTACCCGTGCGGGACCGGCCCCGCGGTCCGGCTCGGCACCACCACCGTGCCCACCGCCGTCCGGGCCTCGGTGCGAGACCTGGTGCGCGGTGCGTCGGTGCCGTTCACGCCCTGCGCGGCGAACGAGGTCGACCTGGCCGCGGGCGCCACCGACGTGGTCGCGGCACCCTCGGCGCTGTTCCGTGCCGACACCCTCACGCTCACCCGGATCGGGGCCACCGCCGCGACCGCGACGCCGGTGGAGGTGCGCCGCGACGCCGCCGGGGCGCCGGTCTCGGCCGCCGTACCCGCCCGGTCCGACCGCTCGGTGCTGTCGCTTCCCCAGAACACCAACGTGGGGTGGATCGCCACCCTGGACGGGGACCGGCTCGAGCCGCAGCGCGTCGACGGCTGGAAGCAGGGCTGGGTGCTGCCGGCCGGCAGCGCCGGCACCGTGCGCTTCGACTACGAGCCCTCGGGCACCTTCACCGGCGCCCTGCTGGCGGGCGGGTTCGGGGTGCTGCTCTGCCTGGCCGGGGCCCTGCTGCCAGCGCGACGGCGCACCGGGCTCGCCCGGCTGGCGGACGGCCGCGTCGGCATCCTCGACGTCCTCGTGGTCGTCGCCGCCGGCGGACTGCTGGCCGGCGGGTGGGGCATCGCGGCGTTCGTGGTCGCCGCGGTGCTCGGGCGGCTGACGTCGCGGTGGCTGGGCGCCTGGGGGCTCCTGGCCGCCCTGGGTGCGCTGCTGGTCGGTGTCGGGCTCAGCTGGGCACCGATCAACGAGGCGGACTGGGCCAACGACTGGCGCCAGGTGTGCAGCCTGGCGGCGGTGGCGTGCGTGGTGGCCGCCCTGGCGACGCGGTCAGGACGGCGTGAGACGGTCGAGCCCGTCCACGGCCACGATCCCGAGATGGCGCAGGCACACCGGGCCTGAGTCCTCCGAGGCGGAGAGCACCACCTCGTCGTACGCGCCACCCGCGGGGGCCAGGACGTAGTGCCGCCCCGGCGCCAACCGCACGGTCTGCTCGGCGTCGCCCGTGCCGAGGGTCAGCGCGCCCGGTCCGGTCGCCTGGTAGGCGAGCCGGACGTACCACTGCGCGCCGAGCACCGGCCCGTCCAGGGCGACCCGCAGGTCGTCGTCCCGGACCGTGGCGAAGCAGCCGCGCGCGTCCGTCGCCGCCTCCTGGGCGCGGGCCTCGGTGACCTCCACCGGGACCAGCGCGCCGGTCTCGTCGACGCGCCACGCGGTGTCGGTGGTGTGGACGCGGAAGTCGACCAGACCGGCCAGCGGCCCCAGCATCCGGCTGGTGAGGTTGGTCGGGTAGGCCAGCGGCGACCAGACGTAGGTCGGCACGGTGGTGTCGAGCACCTGCCGTCCGGGGTCGGCCCGGGCGGAGGCCTCGAAGGTCTCGACGTAGCGCCGCGGACTGGTCGTCGTGAGGTGCCGCAGCGGGAAGGACGACGCCGAGACCGTGGCGGCGACGAGGAACACCGCCAGAGCGGGCACGACCGTGCTCGCGGTGTCGATCCGCCAACCGCTGTCGCGGGGCTCGGACGACTCCGCCGCACCGGGCGCGGGCAGGAAGGCCAGACCGACCGCGAGCGGCATGAGCACCGCGACCTCCGTCTGGAACCGGAAGTCGAGGGAGATCTCGGCTCCGAAGAAGATCGCGCGGCTCACCGCGACCAGCAGCGCGTTGAGCACGAGCGAGGTCAGGGGGATCAGCCAGGCCCGGGCGCCCCGCCGGCGGGTGCGCACCGAGGCCAGCACGAGGACTCCGAGCACCACCCACGAGAGCACCAGCACGAGCTGTGGGGGGTCCGCCTCGCTCTGGGTGATGTCGGAGACCCTCCAGCGCAGCGGGCCACCCGTCGTACCGCTCGGGAAGGCGACGCCCGCGAGCTGGCCGAGCACTCCGAAGAAGGGCCGGCTGGCGACCTGCTGGGTCTCGAAGTTCTGGGCGTGGGGGACGTAGACGGCCAGGTAGGCCACGGTCAGCACGGCGTACGACGTCAGCGCACTGCGGTAGTGGCGCCACAGGTGGACCACGCGCTCGGGCACGGTGCCGGTCGCGAAGAACAGCAGTGCGAGCAGCCACATGACCGGGACCACGACCAGCGTGCGCTCGACGAAGGCCAGTCCGACGAGCACCCACAGCAGGCTGGCCACGAGGTGTCGCGTGCGCCGTTCCTGCAGGTGCGCGACGAAGTCGGTGAGGCCGAACGTCAGGGCGACGAGCATCGGCAGCTGGTTGACACCCGCCGCCCACCACGTCGTCGCCGGCAGCAGGATCGGCGAGAACAGGGTCAGCGCCACCAGCACGACCACGGCCCAGCGCTGGCCGAACAGTCGGAGGTGGAGCCGCAGCGTGCCGAGCCCGAACAGCCCGGCGAGGGCGACCAGCTCGACGGCGGGGAAGCGGAAGTCGAAGGCCCCGGCCCGCGCGTTCACCCACGTCAGCAGCCAGCTGGCCGGCATCAGGTGCCCGTTGTAGGGCTGCACCAGGTAGGCCCACGTGAGCCCCTCACGGCGGGCCTGCTGGATGAAGTACAGGTCGTCGTAGAAGAACCAGGCGGGCCCGATCGCCCAGGCTCGGAAGACCGTGGCGGCGGTGACCACGACGAGCCCGGCCACCCACACCGAGGGGGTCCGGCGGCGAGGAGGCGCGGACATCGGGGCGGGTGCGTCCTGGACGGGCGCGGTGACCATCAGCTGGACGTGGCTCCGCGGGCCGCGGCCGGTGCGTGCTCGGTCCGGGCGACGAAGCGGGCGTCCTTCCACCGCAGGGCTGGCTTCTCCAGCAGGTGGTACGACGCGGTGGCCAGCGCGACGGTGAGCGCGAGGGACAGGGCCGCGACGGTCAGGAAGCGCCCGGTGAAGACGTCGAGTTCGAGCAGGCGGAAGACCAGGTTCAGCACCAGCATGTGGATGGCGAAGATCCCGTAGGACACCTCGCCCAGCCAGGTCGGTACGGGGCCGGTGAGCTGGGTGCGCACCCACCCGTCGCGCTCGGGACCGAAGACCAGCGGGAGCAGGTAGAACGCGCCGGCCACGGCGTACAGGACGACCTTGGAGCCGGCCTCCCACGTGCCGGGGACCAGGAGCAGTCGTGGTCCGGCGAGCGGGGTGCAGGCGATCGCGAAGACGCCGGTGGCCAGGATCCAGCAGCCGGGGAGGTCCCGAGCCAGCCGCTCGACGAGGTGCGGACGCGGTCGCACCGTCAGGTCGGCGGACAGGGCCGCGAAGAGCATGCCGACGGCGAACCAGGGCAGGAAGCCCGGCAGCCACTGCGCGAAGTGACCCTCGCGGCCCGGGATCTGCGCGACGACGACCTGCCAGACCACACCGGCGACCGAGACCAGTCCCAGGCGCACCGCCACCCGACGCACGTCCAGGCCGGGGCCCCGACCGAGCGCCAGGACGCACAGCAGCGGCAGCAGGACGTAGAACGCGACCTCGGTGCAGAGGCTCCACATCTGGGTGAGCGAGCTGGGCAGCAGCCCGCCACGGTAGAGCTGGGTGAGCGTGAGGTTGCTGAGCCAGTCGGCCCAGCCGGCGTCACGGTTCTCCGGGTCCAGGGTCAGCGCGACGACGACCACCAGCCAGTACAGCGGGAGGATGCGGAGCGCGCGCTTCCACAGGTAGTGCCGTGTCGACGGGGCGGGGGTGCCCAGGGCCCGGGCCAGGAACCACGGCCGGCTCAGCAGGAAGCCGGAGAGGACGAAGAAGATCGTCACCCCGAAGTCGAAGCGGGCCAGGACCGCGCCGGTCCAGCCCTGGTTGATCCGACCGGTGTTGAACGCCGCGTGCGTGAGCACGACCATCACCGCCCCGATGGCGCGGACGGCCGTCAAGGTCGGGAAGGCGCGGTCCCGGAACCCCTCTGACCCGGCCTCGGCCGGTGCCTGCGCTGCGGAGGTCACGAGCTGGCTCCCTGGTCGGCTGGGTCGGGCTGGTCGAGCGGCTCGGGCACGCCGGCGCTCACGTCGTCGGTGCACAGCGTCGTGCCCTCGTCGAGCCCGGAGAGCTGCACGGAGTCGAAACTACTGCCCCCGCGGACGAACAGCGCGTGCACACCGGGCCGGACCGACGTCTCGACGCTGAGGTCCCCGACGCGCACGGTCACCGGGCTGGCGCCGCTGCTGAGGTAGCCGATGCGCACCCAGAAGCCCTCGAAGGCCACTGGCCCGTCGAGCGGGATGCGGGCCGGGTCGGTCGCGACCTGGTAGCCGCAAGCCGCCACCGGACCGGGCTGGGCCCGGCGCGTGCCCGGGACCAGCGCCTCGCGCAGGCGGCCCTCGTCGTCGATGACGCGCAGGTCGTCGGTCGCGACGTCGGGGAACCGGGCGTTCGGCTCGGTCGACAGCAGTCGGCTCGCCAGCCCGCCGGACCGGTCGATCGGCGCCATCACGAAGTCGGGCACCGTGCGGTCGACCAGCGGCACCGGCGCAGGGGCATCCCGCACCGCGCCGGTCAGGGTGCGCACGAACTGCTCCGCGCGCCGGTCCGAGTGCCAGTTCGAGGTCCAGCCGGCGGCGGAGACCACGGCGAGCGCGCTCGTCAGTCCGACGACCGCGGCCACGCGCCGGGGATGGTCCAGCAGCTCGCTGGGGGAGGCGCTGCTCGAGGAACGGAGCGCGCCCCGCACCGGCATCGTCATCGCGGCCAGCGCGATCGCGCTGACGGCGGCCATCTCGGCCTGGAAGCGGTAGTCGAAGACGAAGGCGGACTCCGAGCCGAGGCGCTGGGTCAGGAGCACCAGCACCACGTCGACGACCAGGAACACCACGGGCAGCACCAGGGCACGGGCGGCGTGACGTCGGTGGCGGAGCAGCTCCGCCAGGACCAGCCCGAGCCCCAGCACTGCGGCGAGGACCACCGGGTCCCCGGGGTCGGCAGCGCTGAAGACGCCGAACTGAGCCCACTGGAGCGGCCCGCCGACGAGCGCCGGGACGAGCTCGTCGACGACCATGGCCTGCACGACCTGCCAGGTGGGGAATGTCGTCGGCCGCACCACCTCGGTGTCCCGGCTGAGCGTCACGTAGAGGGCGACGTACGCCGCGCCGGTGGCCGCGTAGACCGCCAGGCCGGCGCGCCGGCCGCGGACCGCCGACGCCACCCGGCGCCAGCCGTAGCCCTCGGCGAACCACGTGACGCTGACGATCGCCACGGCCAGGTAGACCAGGGCGGTCTTCTCGTAGAACAGCAGGCCCACCGCGACCCAGACGGTTGCTGCCCACACGTGCCGGAGCCGGCCTGACCGCAGGTACTGCACGTGCGAGGCCAGCGCGAGCAGCAACGCGATCGAGAAGGGCAGCGCGTTGATCCCCGCCGCCCACCACACGGCGTTCTCCAGGGTGAGGACGGAGAAGAGGAAGAGGGCGAAGGGCGGCAGGATCCCCGGGCGGCGCCCGTGGAGGACGACCAGGAGCCGGAGCATCGCGAGGTCGGCGACCAGCTGCATGAGCAGCAGCTCGGTGGCCGGCAGCCACCACTGCCACGGCGCGACGTGCTGGTTGAACCACGAGAGGTACATGCCGCCGGGCATGACGTGGCCGTTGTAGCTGCGCGCCGCCACCGACGGGTCCAGGCCGAAGTGGCCCGTGCGGGCGATGAAGTTGAAGTCGTCCAGCACGAACCAACCGCCGTAGGCCGCGTAGCCGCGCACGACCAGCTGCACGGCGACCATCCCCAGAGCGACCTGGAGGACGCGGTCGGTGCGGACGAGCCCCACGGTCCTCTCCACGGCCGCCGAGATGCGGGACTCGACCGTGACGGCTCGGTCGGTGCGAGGTGCGGGGGGAGCCGTGTCGAGCGAGGTCACTGCCCGGCCTCGGGCAGACCCAGCCGCAGCGAGCCGATGCAGACCTCCGCGTCGGCGTCGTAGCCCGCGAATGACACCGACCGGAACTCACCCTCGCCCGTGACGAACAGCGTGTGCTCGCCGGCCGGGAGGTCGAGGTCGTGGCTCAGGTCGCCGGCGGTGACGGTGACCGGGGTCGGGGCGTCGGCCTCGTAGTCGACGCGGATCCACCAGCCGTCGCCGAAGACCGGACCGTCGAGGGGGACGGAGGTCTGCTCGTCGTCCAGGCGGTAGCCGCAGCCGGTGGTCTCACGGGCGCTGCGGGTGGGCGGCACGTCGACCGGGGTGAGCTCGCCGGTGTCGTCGAAGAGGTAGAGGTCGTCGACGGCCTGGTCGGGATAGCTCGTCCACCGCGACAGCGGGCGGAACAGGTGGCTGTAGGTGTTCTCGGGGTAGCGGTAGGCCCACAGCAGGGTCTGCGGGATCCCGACGTCGACGAGCGGCACCCGGGTGCCGGTGGCCGCGTCGGTGGCGCGCAGCTGCTGCTCGACGGTGTCGAAGTAGCTCCGGGTGTGGTTGCGGTCCTGCCAGAGGTCGACGTAGCGCACGCTGGAGTACGTCGCGGCCGCGACCACGGCGAGGGCGACCAGGGCCACGAACCGGGGGCGCTCGTAGGTGAGGGGAACCCCCTCGCGGAGCCCGCCGTTCTCGGTGGCGCCGACCAGGGGCAGGAAGGCCAGCCCGAGGCCGAGCACGAAGAGGGCGGCGGACTCGGTCTGGTAGCGGTACTCGCGAGCGATGTCGGGGCCGACGATGTTGGCGCGGGCCGAGGCGAGCAGGACGACGTCGCAGAACAGGGTGAAGCCGAGCAGGCTCCAGGCCCGCTTGGTGCGGGTGCGGGTGCGGTAGGCGTAGATCGCGACGCCGAGGACGGCGGCCCAGGACAGGGCCATGGCGATCTGCGAGGGGTCCGCGAACGAGCCGACCGCGAGCGGCTCCCAGCGGAACGGACCACCGATGACGCCGGTGGAGAAGGCCAGGCCGACCAGGTTCAGGGCGATGGGCGACCACGGCTGGGCGTTGCTGTCGCCGGGGGAGAAGTCCAGCCCCCACTCGACGTACGCCGCGAGGTACGCCGCGCCGACGGCGGCGTACGCGATCACCGCGGGGCGGTAGGTGTCCCAGACGTGGCGCAGCCGCTCGGGGGTGCGGCCGTGGCTGAACCAGCCGAGGGTGACCAGGGCGTAGACGCCGAAGAGGAGCAGGGTCTTCTCGTAGAAGACCAGGCCGAACGCCGTCCACAGCAGACAGGTGACGAGTGAGCGGACCCGGCGGTGCCGCAGGTACGCCAGGTGGGCGTGCAGGCCGAAGGTCAGGGCGATCTGCATCGGGAGCTGGTTGATCCCGGCGGCGAACCAGATGCCGGCGGAGAGGGTGAAGACGTAGGACAGGTAGCCCGCGAGCAGGACGAGGACGAACGGCCGTGGCCCGAACATGGACAGCAGCAGCCGCAGCATGCCGACGCCGGCCACGGCCTGCATGAGCAGGAGCAGGGCGGCCCACCAGCCCCAGCTGAAGGCCGCGACCTCGGTGAGGCCGTAGGCGACGAGGAAGCCGCCGGGCATGAGGTGGCCGCCGTAGGACTCCAGCAGGTAGTGGGCGTCGAGGGGCTGGTTCATGGCCCGCGACATGAAGGCCAGGTCGTCGAAGTAGAACCACGAGCCGTGCAGCGCCCAGGCCCGGAAGACGAGCTGGGCGACCACGAGGGCGAGCCCGGCGACGACCAGCCGGCTCGGTCGGCGCCGGCCCCGGGTGGCACCCGGGGGAGCAGGGGCGTCCGACACGCCGCGAAGTGTGGCACGCACTGCCGTCCAGACACGCGTCAACAACTCGTGTGACCGCTTGCACACGGAAGGTGACTCACTGGTAGGTTCTGGCCAACTTTCTGGGAGGGGAAGTCATGAAGGTTCTGGCACGCGTCCTCATCGGACTCGGTGCGTTCCTGGTCGTGCTGGGCGTCCTCGCGGTCGCCTACGCGCCGGGCGTGGTGAAGAAGACCCCTCTCGACGTGGACACCACCACGGTCTACGAGGGCGAGGCGGCCAAGCTCGACCCGGCCACCGGCGCCTTCGACAAGAAGCCGGCCTACGCGATCCGCATCACCAAGGCGGACTCGAAGAAGTCCAGCGACGACCACGTGATCATGGCCGAGACGGCGTGCGCGGTCTTCGACACCGGCGGCGCGCAGGAGTGCGTCAACGGCAACGACCCCGACCTCATCACGGCGAGCATCGACGTCTTCGCCGAGGACCGGAAGACCGCGCTGGCCGTCGACGACAAGAACCTGCCGGCCGACGCCGTGCCGCACGAGGGGCTGATCAACAAGTTCCCGTTCGACGTGCAGAAGAAGAGCTACCCGTTCTGGGACGGTGACGTCGGCTCGGCCGTCGACATGGAGTACCAGGGCGTCGAGAACCTCTTCGGCCTCAAGACCTACCGCTTCCAGTACACCGTCAAGGACGCCCCCATCACCATCGGCGAGGGCATCACCGGGACCTACGACAACGTCGTGACCGTCAACGTCGACCCCAAGACCGGCTCGATCGTCAAGAGCGGCCAGGACCAGCAGCAGTACCTCGACGACGGCACGCCCGTCGCCGACGTGCAGCTCACCGGGACCGACGCGTCGGTCAAGAAGGCCGTCGACGAGGCCAAGGACAACGGCAAGTCGCTGTTCGTGCTGCTGACCCTGGTCCCGCTCATCGGCTTCATCGGTGGCGCGATCTGCCTCATCGGCGGGCTGGTCATGGTGGCGCGCGAGCGTGCGCGCGGCCAGCGGGTGGCCGACCGCGACGACGACAAGGTCGCCGTCTGAGGCTCGGCTAGCGGGGCTCCCAGTCCGCGCCGAAGAGCGCGGTGCCGGGGGTGAGCCGGCCGCGCAACCGCGACCAGCCGCCCCAGACCCGCTCGTGGCCCTCGGGCCACTCGGGCTCCAGCAGGTCGGTGAGGCGGAAGCCCTCCGCGGCGAGCAGGGACACCCAGTCGCCCAGGGTGCGGTGGTGCTCGACGTAGGCGACCTCGCCGGTGCGGTCCTCGACCTCGACGTACGGCGTGCGGTCCCAGTAGGACTGGCTGGCGGTGAGGCCGGGCTGGCCCGGGTCGTCGGGGAACATCCAGCGGGTCGGGTGGGTGATCGAGAAGGCGTAGCGACCGCCGGGGCGCAGCACGCGGGCGGTCTCGGCCACGGCGGCCTCGAGGTCGCTGACGAACTGCAGCGCGCCGAAGGAGCTGAAGACGACGTCGAAGGAGTCGTCGCGGAACGGCAGGGCCGTGGCGGTGGCCTGCGCCGACGGGACGGGTACGCCGGTCGCGTCGTCGAGGCGCCGGCCGTGCTGGAGCTGGCGGAAGGACAGGTCCACGCCGAAGCCGCGGCCGCCGTGCTCGCGGACCCAGCGCGAGCACTGGCCGGCGCCGGAGCCGACCTCGAGCACGTCCTTGCCGCTCACGTCGCCGAGCACGCCGGCCTGGTCCTCGGTCAGCCCCTCGGGCCCCCAGACGAAGCCGGCGTCGCCGAGGAAGGGGCCGTGGGTGGCCTGGTACTCGTCGGCGTAGCGGTCCCAGTCGGGGCCGTTGGCGTGGCGGGACTCGGCCTCGTCGACGGCGCGGCGCTCGACCCGGACCGGGCGGTCGTAGGGCGGCGAGGGCCCGTCGGTGGGGCTCAGGACGACGCCCCGAGCGAGCGGCGCCGGCTCATCGGCAGCCGGTTGGCCAGCTCGCCGAGCGGGGAGACCGACCGGCCGAGCACCTCGACGGCCTCGTGCAGCTCGGGGATCAGGTCGGCCAGCTGCTCGAGCCGCGGCCGGATGTCCTCCAGGGTCTGACCGAGGGCGACGAGCTGCTCCAGCGTGCCGCCCTCGGCGACGAGCCGCTCGACGAAGCCGTCGTCGGTGAGCATCCGGTCGGCCAGCCCGCCGGGCTCCAGCAGCCGGTCCAGGACGCCGCCCGGCGCGGTGATCCGGTCCAGGGCGCCGCCGGAGGCGAGGAGCCGGTCGAGGACGCCGCCCTCGGCCACCAGCCGATCCAGTGCACCGCCCTCGCCGAGCAGTCGCTCGACCGCGCCGTCGTCGGCCAGCACCCGGTCGAGGACGCTGCCCTCGGCCAGCAGCCGGCCCAGCGGCCGGTCGGGCGAGGCCAGCTCGCGCAGGACGTCGAGGCGCTCGGCGTACCCGCCGGGCCGCAGCACCGGGCCGTCCGGCGCGGTGAGCCGGCCCAGCTGGAGGGTGGTCCTGGTGAAGGCCACCCCCAGCCGGACCGGCAGGGTCACCGCGGAGACCAGGGCCGTCGCCACCGTCATGGGGCGACGGTATCCGGGTCAGGAGACGACACGTGCCCCGATCGTCGGGTTGTCGGTGAAGAACCCGTCGATGCCGGCCCTGAGGAAGGCCCGCAGCTCGCCCGCGAGGTCACCGGGGGCGTTGGGGTCGGTGCCGGAGCGGTACTGCAGCGGCAGGAACTGGTTCTCCACCCGGAACGTGAAGGGGTGCAGGATCAACCCCACCCTGTGGGCGTCCTCGATCACTGGTGTCGGCTGGAGCAACCGGCCCTGGGCGTCGCGGGGGATGAGCAGGTCCTTGCAGGGCCCGACGCCGTCGGCGTAGCGCGCCACCTTCTTCAGGCCCTTCTTGCTGACCAGGTCGGCGTACGTCGTGGGCTCGCCCCGCGCCGTGAGGTCGTACGGCGCACCCGTGCAGTCGACGAGCTGGACGAGCGGGATGTCGGTGCGGCGGTCGAGCGCCTTGAGGTTGGAGGTCTCGAAGCTCTGGATGAAGACCGGGTAGTCCGCGTCGATGCCGTTGCGGGCCAGCTCGTCCAGGAGCGGCCCGTCGGTGCCGAGCCCCTGCTGCGCGAAGTACGTCGGGTGCTTGGTCTCGGGGTAGACGCCGACCGGGTCGCCGTCGCAGGTCCGCGAGTGGCGGGCCAGGTCGAGCACCTCGTCGAGGGTCGGGATCCGGTAGAGCTCGTCGAACGCGGTGTTCTGCGGCCGCACGGCGGGGAGCCGCTCGGCGGCGTAGAGCGTCTTGAGCTCGGCCAGCGTGAAGTCCTCGGCGAACCAGCCGGTCACCGGGACGCCGTCGAGCACCTTGGTGGTCTTGCGGTCCGCGAACTCCGGGTGGCTGGCCACGTCGGTGGTCCCGCCGATCTCCGGCTCGTGGCGGGCGACGAGGACGCCGTCCCTGGTGGAGACCACGTCGGGCTCGATGAAGTCCGCGCACGCCTGGATGGCCTGCTCGTACGACGCGAGGGTGTGCTCGGGACGGGTCCCCGAGGAGCCGCGGTGCCCGATGAGCGTGGCCGTGTGCTCGCGGGGCGCCCTCTCCTCCTCCAGCGAGATGATCGCCAGCTCGGTGTCGTCGGGCGTGCCGGGCACGCGCGCGTCGTCGCCGGGGTAGTTGTTGTCGTTGGCCGTCAGCAGCCGGCCGTCGCGCAGCTGCACGATGGTCTCGACCGAGACGTAGGGGAACGCGTAGGGGTCCTGGCCGTAGCCGAGGTGGCGCGGGTTGGCCAGCTTGAGCAGGTCGACGACGAGGGTCTTCTCGAGGAACCCCTCGCGGTCGGTGCGCCGCAGGTCGACCTGGTAGACCTTCTTGGTCACCGCGGCCGGGCCGTCGTAGTTGTCGCGCTCGAGCACGAGCAGCTTGCCCTGGCCGTTGGTGAACGCGTCGGCAACCATGTTCGGCGCCTCGTCGGTCTGGTAGGCCCAGCGCGTGCCGGTGTACGACGAGGAGCGGGTGTCGAACTCGTAGACGAAGTGCCGCCGCTGGTCGGCGTCGTCGACGAACGGGCCCTCGAGGATCGGGTAGAGGTAGCGCCCGTCGCGCGAGCCGGCCATCGCCTCGAAGCCCTTGCTGGCCGCGATGCGCGGGGTCTCGCCGGGCTGGAGGTAGGGATTCTGCGGGGACCTGCCGTCGGGGAAGGGCACGGGCGCCTGCAGGACCTTGCCGGTGGCGTCGACGTGCAGCAGGAACGGGCCGAACTCCTCGCCGACCCAGAACGTGCCGTCCGGCTGGCGGACCAGCGACTCGATGTCGAAGTCGGCGCCGGTGAGCAGCCGGTCCCCGGTCGCGTCGTTGACGATCGGGAACGGCACCTTGCGGTCCGGGTCGCGCAGGCTGAGGTAGCTCAGCACGTCGACCTTGCCGGTCGACCACTGCGGCTGCACGCGGTAGATGCGCAGCAGGTAGTCGGCGGAGTTGGTCTTGGCCCCGAACCCGTTGTCGGGCTGGGCCCAGAAGGTGCCGTCGCCGACCTCGACGACGGCCGAGAAGCCGGGGATGACCTGGCCCGCGAAGGGGCCGGTGCGCCCGTTGGCGGGGGTGGCCTGGGCGCCGGACGGCGGGCCGGGCGCGAGGTAGTCCGCCGAGAGGCGGGCGCTGGCCTCCAGGGTCGGAACCACGACGGTCTGACCGTGGCCATGGCCGTGGCCGTGGCCGTGGCCCGGACCGTGCCCGGGCCCGTGGCCGGGGTGGGGGTGGTGGTCGTGACCGCCGTGGGCGGCCGCGGTGGCGGGGAGAGCGAGCGACGATGCGGCCAGGGCGAGCCCCAACCACCGTGCGAGGGGTGTCATGCCTCGACCCCATCGGCACGCGGTGAACGGTGGGGGAAGACTGGAGGGCGTGGACCTGTCGGCTCTGGAACCCCTGGACGGTGGCTGGTCGGGCCAGACCTTCCTGGCCGAGGTGGCGGGGGAGCGGAGCGTGGTCCGCGTCTACCCGCCCGGCACGCGCGAGGACCGCGGTGCCGAGATCGACGCCGCGGTGCTGCGGCTGGTCCGTGGGCTGGTGCCGGTGCCCGAGGTGCTCGAGGTCCGCCCGGCGCGACCCGAGCTCGACCAGCCGGGCCTGCTCGTCACGGCGTACGTCGAGGGCGTGCGCGGCGACCTGCTGAGCCCCGGCCGGCTAGCGCAGGTGGCGCCGGCGCTGGGCGCGCTGGCCGCCGACCTCGGCGCGATGCCGATGCCGCGCCCGGGACCGTTCGTGGACGCCGAGCTGCGGCTCGGGCGCTTCGGGGTCGACGGCCTCCCGGCGTACGTCGAGCAGCGGCTGCCCGAGCTCGGGCACCTGAGCCCCGACGAGGTGGACGGGCTGCGCGAGGTCGCCCTCGAGGCGCAGACCCTGCTCGACACCGTCACCCGTACCTGCCTGGTGCACAGCGACCTCAACCCGAAGAACCTGCTGGTCGACCCCGACACCCTCCGGCTCGTCGCGGTGCTCGACTGGGAGTTCGCCCACGCCGGCCACCCGTTCACCGACCTGGGCAACATGCTGCGCTTCGAACGCGACGAGGCGTACACCCAGGCCGTGCTGGCGGCGTACGCCGAGCGCCGGGGCACCCCGCCCGAGGAGGCGTTGGCCCTGGCGCGCGCCGCCGACCTCTGGGCGCTGGTCGACCTGGCCACCCGTCGGGCGGCCAGCCCGGTGGCCGCACGAGCGGACCGGCTGCTGCGCGGCGTGGCGCGCGCCCGGGACGCCGCGGCACCGGAGTTGGCGGCCCCTCGCTGAGCGGCGTAGTCTGTTCTATTGCGTAGAAGTCTGCCCACGTCCCGGACAGAGCGGACCCACGGCTCGCCGTCACCTCGGTGGCGAAACCGACTTCCTCGCGTGCCCGCACGACATCTGCCCACCCAAGGAACCCATCCACCTCATGACGTCCACCCTCTCTGTTCAGCCGGACTACGATGCGCCGCAGGTCGCGGTCAACGACATCGGGTCCGAAGAGGACTTCCTCGCCGCGATCGACGCGACCATCAAGTACTTCAACGACGGCGACATCGTCGACGGCACCATCGTCAAGGTGGACCGCGACGAGGTCCTGCTCGACATCGGCTACAAGACCGAGGGCGTCATCCCCTCGCGCGAGCTGTCCATCAAGCACGACGTCGACCCCAACGAGGTCGTCCAGGTCGGCGACAAGGTCGAGGCGCTCGTCCTCCAGAAGGAGGACAAGGAGGGTCGCCTGATCCTGTCCAAGAAGCGTGCGCAGTACGAGCGCGCCTGGGGCACGATCGAGCAGGTCAAGGAGGAGGACGGCGTCGTCGAGGGCACCGTCATCGAGGTCGTCAAGGGCGGCCTCATCCTCGACATCGGGCTCCGCGGCTTCCTCCCCGCCTCGCTGGTGGAGATGCGCCGGGTGCGCGACCTGCAGCCGTACGTCGGCCAGACGCTCGAGGCCAAGATCATCGAGCTCGACAAGAACCGCAACAACGTCGTCCTGTCGCGCCGCGCGTGGCTGGAGCAGACCCAGTCCGAGGTGCGCCACGGCTTCCTGACCCAGCTGCAGAAGGGCCAGATCCGCAAGGGCGTCGTCTCCTCGATCGTCAACTTCGGTGCGTTCGTGGACCTCGGCGGCGTCGACGGCCTGGTGCACGTCTCCGAGCTGTCCTGGAAGCACATCGACCACCCCTCGGAGGTCGTGGCCGTCGGTGACGAGGTCACCGTCGAGGTGCTCGACGTCGACATGGACCGCGAGCGGGTCTCGCTGTCGCTCAAGGCGACGCAGGAGGACCCCTGGCAGCACTTCGCCCGCACCCACCAGATCGGTCAGATCGTGCCGGGCAAGGTCACCAAGCTGGTGCCCTTCGGTGCCTTCGTCCGCGTCGAGGAGGGCATCGAGGGCCTGGTGCACATCTCCGAGCTGGCCGAGCGCCACGTGGAGATCCCCGAGCAGGTCGTCCAGGTCAACGACGACGTCATGGTCAAGATCATCGACATCGACCTCGAGCGTCGCCGGATCTCGCTGAGCCTCAAGCAGGCCAACGAGACCACCGCGGCCACCGACGTCGAGGACTTCGACCCGACGCTGTACGGCATGTCGGCGACCTACGACGAGCAGGGCAACTACGTCTACCCCGAGGGCTTCGACCCCGAGACGGGCGAGTGGCTCGAGGGCTTCGACGAGCAGCGCGCGGTCTGGGAGGACCAGTACGCCAAGGCGCACGCCCGCTGGGAGGCCCACGTCAAGCAGCAGAAGGAGGCCGCCGAGGCCGAGGTCGAGGCCGGCGAGGCCACGTCCTACTCCTCCGGTGGCACCGACGACGACAGCACCTCCGACGGCGGCTCGCTGGCCTCCGACGAGGCGCTGCAGGCGCTGCGCGAGAAGCTCACCGGCGGCGCGAGCTGACCGAGGGCTGATCGAGAGCCTCACCGTGCGCACGAGCGCGGCCAGCACCACGCTGGCCGCGCTCGTCGCCGTTTCCGGGGCCTTCCTCGCGCCGCCGCAGGGGCCGGCGCAGGCCGCCGCCCCGGAGCCGGTGCGGATCCTGGTGGTCGGCGACTCGATCACCCAGGGCTCGTCGGGCGACTGGACGTGGCGCTACCGGCTGTGGCGGCACCTGGTCGACCACGAGGTCCCGGTCGACCTGGTGGGGCCGCGCGACGACCTGTGGGACTACCTGGACAACGTCCCCGGCGACCAGCGGTACGCCGACCCGGCCTTCGACCGAGACCACGCCGCCCGGTGGGGCATGGCGCTCCAGCAGCTCGACGCGCAGCTCGCGCCTGTCGAGCAGCTGGTCTCCGACCACCACCCCGACGTCGTGGTCGAGCTGCTCGGCTCGAACGACCTGGCCTTCCTGGGCCGCACGCCGCAGCAGGTCGCCGAGGACCTGGCCGACTTCGTGGCCGACGCGCGGTCCGCCGACCCGGGCGTGGACGTCGTGCTGGGGCGCGTGCCGCAGCCGTGGCGCGAGGAGGTCGCGGCGCTCAACGACCTGCTCCCGGACCTGGCCGAAGAGCTCGACACCCCGGGCTCGCGCGTCGTCGTGGCCGACAGCGACGCAGGCGTGGAGCTGACGCCCGACACCCTCGACGGCGCCCACCCCAACGCGCACGGCGAGCTCAAGATCGCCGCCGGGGTGGCGGACGCCCTGCACGAGCTCGGCATCGGGCCTGCGGCCGACCGACCGCTGGTCGACGTGCCGCGCGGGCCGGTCATCGCGCCGGTGCTCTCGGCCGAGCCGGGCGAGCACCGGGCCACGCTGTCGTGGGTGCGCTCGCCGGGCTCGGGGAGCTCGGAGGTGTGGCAGCGCGACCTCACCGCCGGCGGGTCCTGGCGGCGCATCGAACCGGCCGCGCCGGGGACGGCGTACCTCGCGCTGGGGCTGGCCGGGGGCCACCGGTTCGAGTTCCAGACCCGGCCGCTCAAGGGGTTCTGGATCGCGGAGTCGCCGTCGGGCTGGTCCAACGTCGTGCGGGTCGACCTGCCGGCCGACCCGGTGCCTCAGCCCCCGGCCCCGCCGCCGGTCGAGACCGTGCCGCGGCCCGGCGCGGTCACCCACGTGTCCGCGGTGGCCAAGCGGGACGGCCGCGTGCGGACGACCGGGCGGCGGGTCAGCGGCGCCGCGTCGTACACGCTCCTGGTGGCGACGGTCGGCCGCTGTCGCGCCACCCCGCCGCCGTCCGCGCGGTTCCTCGTCAACGGCTCCGACTTGCCGGCGCCGCGCCGCACGCTGCACGCGGACGCCCGGGCGGTGTGGGTGCGCTGGGTCGCGGTGCGCGACGGCGCCGAGGGGCCGGCGACGGCCCGCTCGAGCGCCTGCGCGGTGGTACGTCGGTGAGGGACGACCCGGTCAGCGCGCCGTCGGCGCGAGGAAGTCGGGGTCCTGGAAGTGGGAGGTCGGGGGACGCAGGGAGCCCTGGCCGTCGTGGCGGACGAGACGGACGGTAGCGGCGGTGAGGACCGCAGCGACCGCCAGCAGGAGGATGATGAAGGTCATGGCAGTAATCATGCTGCGCTGAAGATCCTGCCAGGAGTGGCAGGAATGACATGGTGCGTTGATTTTCTGCCAATGCTGGGGCAGGATGCCCCACATGCCAGTGCAGTCGGTGCCCACGGTGCAGTCGCCCGTCGCCAAGGTCGCGGTGATCGTCCAGGACCAGGCCGAGCCGTTCGGTCTCGGCTCGCTGGTCGAGGTCTGGGGCGAGCCGGAGCACCCGGAGGACCAGACCCCGGTCTTCGACTTCCAGGTCTGCACGCCGCGGCCCGGGCGGGTCCGGGGCCGCTCGGACTACGACCTGCACGTCGAGCGCGGGCTCGAGGCCACCGAGGACGCCGACCTGGTCTGCGTCTCGCCGCACTGGGACTTCCTGCACCACGACCCCGCCGTGCTCGAGGCCATCCGCGCCGCGCACGAGCGCGGCGCGATCCTCTACGCACACTGCTCGGGCAGCTTCGAGCTCGGCGCCGCCGGCCTCCTCGACGGCCGCGAGTGCACCACGCACTGGCGCTACACTGAGCGGCTCGCGGCGATGTACCCCGAGGCCAAGGTCCGCCCCGACGTCCTCTACTGCCACGACGACAACGTCCTCACCGGCGCCGGCTCGGCCGCCGGCATCGACGCCTCCCTGCACCTGGTCCGCGACCTGTACGGCGCCCGCGTGGCCGCGAGCATGGCCCGCCGGATCGTCGTGCCCCCGCACCGCGACGGCGGCCAGGCCCAGTTCATCGCCCGCCCGGTCCCGGAGTGCGACAGCGAGACCTTCGGCCCGCTGCTGGAGTGGATCATCGCCCACCTCGAGGAGGACCTCGACGTCGACACCCTCGCGCGCAAGTCGCTGATGTCGCCGCGCACCTTCGCCCGCCGCTTCCGCGCCGAGACCGGCGCCACCCCGCACTCCTGGGTCACCCAGCAGCGCGTGCTGCGCGCCGAGGAGCTGCTCGAGCAGACCGACCGCTCGGTGGAGTGGATCGCCTCCGAGGTCGGCTTCGGCAACGCCGCGACCTTCCGGCACCACTTCACGCGCTCGCGCGGCGTGAGCCCCCAGCAGTACCGCCGGAGCTTCTCGGGCGTCGCCTAGAGTTCCGGGGTGCCCGGCACCTTCCTGCTCGGCGTCGGCTGCCAGAAGGGCGGCACGGCGTGGATGCACCGCTACCTCGAGGCCTCGCCGCAGTGCGATCCGGGGTTCCGCAAGGAGTACCACGTCTGGGACGCCCTGGACCTGGACTCCGGGCGCCTGGCGCGCCAGCGCATCGAGGGCCAGGGCGGCCGGCGGGCGGCGTTCCTGGCGGACCCCGAGACCTACTTCGACTACTTCGCGGGGCTGCTCGAGCCCGCGGGCGTGCGGCTGACCGCGGACATCACACCGGCCTACGCCGCGCTGGCGGTGGAGCGGTTCGCGATGGTGCGCGACGGCTTCCGGGCGCGTGGCGTGCGCCCGGTCGCGGCGTACCTCCTGCGCGACCCGGTCGAGCGGGTCTGGTCGGCCTCGCGCATGGACATGCGGCGGATGGGCGAGGCGGCGCCGGAGGACCCGGAGACGCGGATCGGCCACATGTACGACCACCCGATGTACGCCGAGCGCACCCGCTACGACCTGACCATGGCGGCGCTGGAGGAGGCGTTCGGGCGCGAGGACGTCTGGTACGGCTTCTACGAGCGGCTCTTCCGCCGCGACACCCTCCAGGAGCTGTGCGCGTTCCTCGGCGTCGACTTCCACGAGCCCGACCTGGGCCGGCAGGTCAACACCTCGCCCAAGTCGGCCCAGCTGCCCGACGGCGCGGCCGAGACCATCGCGCGCTACTTCGCGCCGGTCTACGACGCCGTCCAGCGGCGCTTCCCCGGGCTGGACCTGGCCGAGCTCTGGCCGTCGGCGAAGCTGCTGTAGTCAGCGGGGCAGGTCCGAGCGCAGGACCTTGCCGGTGAGCGTGCGCGGCAGCTCCTCGAGGCGGTGCCAGGTCTTGGGCCGCTTGGGCGGGGCCAGCCGCTCGCGGACGAACGCGTCCAGCTCCGCGGCGCTCGCCGTCCCGACGTACGCCGCGCAGACCCGCTGGCCCCACTGCTCGTCGGGGACGCCGTACACCGCCACGTCGTCGACGCCCGGGTGCCCCTGCAGGACCTGCTCGACCTCGAGCGGGTAGACGTTGACGCCGCCGCTGATGACCAGGTCCTCCCGGCGGCCGTCGAGGTGGAGGTAGCCGTCCTCGTCCAGCCGGCCGAGGTCACCGACGGTGAACGCGTCGCCGCGCCAGGTCGCCGCGGTCTTGTCCGGGTCGCCGAAGTAGGAGAAGCGGGCGAACCGCGGCACCGTGCACCAGATCGTGCCGTCGGGGTCGACCGACAGCGTGCGGCCGGGGCGGGCGCGGCCGACGGTGCCGGGCCGCTCGAGCCACTCCTCGGAGCGGCAGGCGGTGAACTGCCCCTCGGTCGAGCCGTAGAACTCCCACGTGCTGCCGGCCGGGAACAGCTCGACCAGGCGCCGCTTGACCGCGTCCGGGCAGGGCGCGCCGGCGTGCGCGACGAGCCGGAACGACGACAGGTCGGGCACGCCGACCTCGTCCCAGTGCGCGAACAGCCGCTGCAGGTGGGTCGGCACGCAGAACATCGACGTCGGCCGCTCGGCCTCGATCGCGGCGGTGACCAGCGCGGGGTCGAACGGGCCGGGGACCACCACCCGGCCCCCCGCGAGCGCGGTGCCCATGGCGAACCGGAGCGGCGCGGAGTGGTGGAGCGGCGACAGGACCAGGTTCACGTCCGTGTCGACAAAGCTCCAGAGCGACCTCTCCTCGGCCACCAGCGCACGGGCGTCCTCGGCCGACAGCAGCCCGCTCCACACGCCCTTGGGCGTCCCGGTCGTGCCGCTGGTGCAGTGCACCGGCCGGGCGCGGGGCAGGCCTCGGGTGTCCGGGTACGCCGCCCGCACCCGGTCCAGCTCGGCGGCGCTGGTCACCACGAGGGCGGGGGAGAGCGGCGTCAGGATCCGCTCCCGCTCGTACGCCGTGAGCCGCGGGTCGAGGGGGATCGGGACCACCCCCGCGGCCAGCAGCCCGAGCACGGCGTCCAGGTAGTCCAGCGACCCCGGCACCAGCAGCGCGACCCGGTCGCCCTCGCCCAGCGTCGTGCTCACCGTCCTGCTCACCGGGAAACAGTAGGGAACCCGCCCCCGCGAGCGGACATGTGAGGGTGTGGAGCGAGGAGGTGCGGTGGTCACCAGTGACGAGCGGGAGCTCGTGGCCGACCTGCGCGGCGGTGACCCGGCCGCCCTCGCCACGCTGTTCGACCGCTACGGCGACCGCCTCTACAACCACTGCTTCCGCCACCTCGGCGACTGGGCCGAGGCCGAGGACGCCACCTCGTCGGTGTTCCTCGAGGTCTGGCGGCACCGGCGGCGGGTGCGGCTGCACAACGGGTCGGCGCTGCCGTGGCTGTACGGCGTGGCCACCAACGTCTGCCGCAACGCCGGGCGCTCCCGCCGCCGGCGCCAGCGCGCGCTGGCCCGGCTCCCGCACCCGGCCAGCGAGGCCGACCACGCCGAGGCCGTGACCGACCGGCTGGGCTCCGAGGCCCGGATGCGGGCCGTCCTGGCCCAGGTCGAGGCACTCCCGGCCCACGAGCGCGAGGTGCTCGGCCTCGTGGCCTGGGCCGGGCTGACCTACGAGCAGGCCGCGGCCGCGCTCGACGTACCCGTCGGGACCGTGCGCTCCCGGCTGTCCCGGGCCCGCGCCCGGCTCGCCCAGGAGGTGTCCGATGACTGAGCCGACCCCGACGCTCCCGCCCGACCGCCCGCTGCCGGAGGAGGCCCGCGCGCGGATCAGGGCCGAGCTGCTGGCCCAGCGGCCGGGCTCACGCTCCTGGGCCGTGCCCCTCGCGGCCGCCGCCGCCGTCGCGCTCGTGGCCGGCGCGGCCTGGTGGTCCGTGGGCCTCGGCGGCGACGACCAGGGGCCTGAACCCGCGGTCAGCACGCCCACCACCGTGCCGGTGGCCCCCACGTCGACGGTGGTCGCGCCGCACCCCACGGAGACCGCCAGCCAGGTCGGCACCGGCTCCTGCCGGACCGAGCTGAGGAACGTCCTGCGTGGCGCCGAGGAGGTCTTCGGCGCCGAGCCGTTCTCCTACTGGGTCAGGGGCGAGCAGTACTCCGTCTGCTACGAGGCCGACGGCACCACGACGGTGACCCAGCCGCTGCCCCTCGCGCCACAGGCCCAGCGCGTCGACGCCTACCGCGTGGCCAGCACGTATCCCCCGACCGCCACCGGGTTCTCCGCCGTCCGGGTCGCCGGCGGCCCGGTCCCCGCGGGCGCCGATCCCTTCGACGTCGCCTACACCTTCCCCGACGGCCACACCGAGCACGCCGTGCTCGGCACCGACGCCCGGGGGCGCTGGTGGTGGCGGATGGTCTACGCCTACGACCCGGGCCCCGGCAACGAGACGAAAGGGCCGCCCATCGAGGTCGACGTGACCGCGGGTTCCTTCAGCTACTCCTTCGCGCTCGCCTGGGCCACCGACACCTGCGCTCAGGCCAACCACGGCTGCTGAGCCTCACAGCCCCAGGTCGTCGGCCAGCTGCTCGACTACGGTGCGGAAGTGCTCGTCGTGGTCGAGCACGGCGTTCGCGGTGTGCCCGAACAGCTCCAGCGAGACGTGCCCGAGCAGCGCCACCCACACGACCAGCGCCCGCGCGGTGTGGGCGTCGTCGAGCGGCGGGTCCACGAACGTGCTGATCCGGCGCACCGCCTCGCGCTCCGTCGCCGTCACCGGTGCCGTCGGCGCGCCGACCGGCCGCCCGTCGAGCTGCGCGTCCCGGACGGTGCCGAGCAGGACCAGCGCGACCCGCAGGTACGACGTCACGGTGTCCGGCGGGGCGGCGTACCCGGGCACGGGAGAGCCGTAGGCCAGGGCGTACTCGTGGGGGTGGTCGCGGGCCCAGTCGCGCAGCCCGTGGCAGGCGCCGAGGAACCGCTCGCGCACCCCGGAGCCGGACGCGGCGCCGTCCTCGACCGCTTGGCCGACGGCGTCGAAGGCCTGGACCAGGAGTGCGGTCAGCAGGGCGTCCCGGCTGGGGAAGTAGCGGTAGACCGCGGACGACGCGAGGCCCAGGTCGCGGGCGATCTGACGCACCGACAACGCTGCCGGACCCACCTCGGCCAGCTGCGCGGCGGCGCGGTCGAGGATCGCGCGGGTCAGCTCGGCACGGTTCTCGGCGCGGGTCGGCACGGGTGCAGTCTGCCACAACTGAGAGCGGTGCTCTTGTTTCCCAAGCGTGCCTGTCGTACGGTCGAGACAACAGAGAGCACCGCTCTCGTTCTTGGCGAGGAGACGTCGATGGGTGAGCGACACGTGGTGGTGGGAGCGGGTCCGGTCGGGCTTGGAGTGGCCAGGCTGTTGGCCGGACGCGGCGAGGACGTCGCGCTGGTCAGCCGTTCCGGCGCCGGGCCGGACGTGCCTGGGGCGCGGCGGGAGGCCGCGGACGCCGCGGATGGCGACCGCCTGGTCGCGCTGACGCGCGGGGCCGACGTGGTCTACAACTGCGTGAACCCTCCGTCCTACCCGATGTGGGCGACGTTCTGGCCGCCGGTGGCCGCCGCCTTCCTCCGCGCCGCGGAGGAGACGGGCGCGACGCTGGTGACCGCGGGCGCGCTCTACCCCTACGGACCGCTCGACCGGCCGATGGTCGAGGGGCTGCCGGACGCGGCGACGACGACGAAGGCACGGATCCGGGCCGGGATGTGGGCGGAGGCGAAGGCGCGTCACGAGGCCGGGCGGATCCGGGCGGTCGAGGTGCGCGGCTCGGACTACGTCGGGCCGGGCATCTCCACCACGACCGGGCACGTCGCCCGGGTGGCGCCGGCCGCGCTGGCCGGTCGCACGGCGTACGTCTTCGGCCGCACCGACCAGCCGCACTCCTTCACCGACGTCCGCGACGTGGCCCGCGCACTGGTCGCCGTGGCGGGGGAGCCGGACGCCTGGGGGCGGGTCTGGCACGCGCCGACCAACCCGGCCAGGACCCAGCGCGGGGTGCTCGAGGACGTCGCGGCGTCGGTCGGTCGCACGATCGGTGCCGTGCGCGCCGTGCCGCACGCGGTCCTCGCGGTCGGCGGCGTGCTCGTGCCGATGCTCCGCGAGCTCCGGGAGACCGAGTACCAGTTCGCCCGGCCCTACGTGCTCGACTCCTCGGCCATCCGCGAGCGGTTCGGGCTGTCCCCGACGCCGTGGGAGGAGGTCTGCCGGGCGACGGCCGAGAACGCCCTGGCCGCCTGACCTGACAGGCTGGCCCCGTGCGCGTGGGACTGACAGGGGGCATCGCCTCCGGCAAGAGCACGGTGGCGTCGATGCTGGTGGAGCTGGGCGCGGTCCTCATCGACGGGGACGCGCTGGCCCGCGAGGTGGTGGCGCGCGGTACGCCGGGACTGGCCCAGGTCGTCGCGGCGTTCGGCGAGGAGCTGCTCACGCCCGAGGGCGACCTCGACCGGCCCGCCCTCGGCCGGATCGTGTTCGCCGACGAGGCGGCCCGCAAGCGGCTCGAGGCGATCACGCACCCGCTGATCTTCGAGCGGTACGCCGAGCTCGAGGCCGCCGCCGGCCCCGACGACCTGGTCGTCCACGACATCCCCCTGCTGGCCGAGTCCGGTCGCGCCGACACCTTCGACGAGGTCCTCGTCGTCGACGTGCCCGTCGAGCTCCAGGTCGAGCGCATGGTCCGCGAGCGCGGGTGGACCCGCGAGGACGCCGAGGCCCGGATCGCCGCCCAGGCCTCGCGCGAGGACCGGCTGGCCATCGCGACGTACGTCATCGACAACACCGGCACGCTCGAGCAGCTCCGCGCCCGGGTGGAGGAGATCCACGCCGAGCTGACGGCCCGGTGAGCACGGCCGACGAGATCGAGGCGGCGGTCACGCGGGTGCTGACCGACTTCGGGTCCGTCGCGCAGGTCGCGTCCGCGGCGGACCGGTTGCGCGGTGGCCCGGGTGTGCCCCTGTCCCGCGCCGCCCTGGTCGTCTGGGTCGCCGACCAGCTCCAGAACGACGGGAACCTCTGGCTCCGCGGCGCCTGGGGTCGGCCGCTGCCCCCCTGTCCCGGACACCAACACCCCGCCAACGCCCGGGCGTTCGACGACGAGGCGTGGTGGGTCTGCCCCGAGGTCGGCGAGCCGGTCGGCCGCATCGGTGAGCTGGCCGGCTGACGACGCACGAGAGCCCCCGCCGAACGTGTCGGCGGGGGCTCTCGCTTCTCGTGGGACCGCTGAGTCTCGGGTCTCAGCGCTCCGTCTGGGTGGCGCCTGAGGTCGGGCTCAGGCGGCCAGGTCCGGGTCGGCGATGCGGCGCAGCTTCTGCAGCGCCTCCCGCTCGAGCTGGCGCACCCGCTCGGCGGAGATGCCGTGCTTGGCGCCGATGTCGGCCAGCTTGTGCTGCCGGCCGTCGACCAGCCCGTAGCGGCTGCGGATGATGTCCGCGGCGCGCTCGTCGAGGTGCTCGACCAGCATGTTCAGCCGGTCGCGGGCCTCGACGTCGAGGACCGTGAGGTCCGGGCCGGGGGAGGTCTCCTGCGCCATCAGGTCACCGAGCGAGGTGTCGCCGTCCTCGTCGACGGGGGAGTCCAGCGAGACGTGCTCGCGGCCCCACGCCATGAGGTCGAGGACCCGGTCGAGGTCCATGCCCAGCTCCGCGGCGATCTCCGCGGGCTCGGGCTCGCGGCCCAGCTGGCGCTCGAGCGTGCGCCGGGCGCCGCCGACCTGGTTGAGCTCCTCGACCACGTGCACGGGCAGCCGCACGACGCGCGCCTGCTGCGCGATGCCGCGGGTGATGGCCTGGCGCACCCACCAGGTGGCGTACGTCGAGAACTTGTAGCCCTTGGTGTAGTCGAACTTCTCGACCGCGCGGATCAGGCCGGTGTTGCCCTCTTGGATGAGGTCCAGCATCGGCATCTGTGCGCGGCCGTACTTGCGGGCGATGGAGACCACCAGCCGCAGGTTGGCGGTGATGAACGTGTCCACCGCCTTGCGCCCCTCCTCGGCCAGCCACTCGAGCTCTTCCTCGGTGGCCGACATCGGGGCCCCGCCCTTCTTGCGGCCCACCCGCCCCTCGCGGAGCAGGTGCTCGGCCATCAGGCCGGCCTCGATCGTCTTCGACAGCTCGACCTCGGCCGCCGCGTCGAGGAGGGCGTTGCGAGCGATCTCGTCGAGGTACAGGCCGACGCTGTCGCGGCCCTCGATCTCGCGAGTGGCACCGCTGGTGCGAGTCGCCATTTTTCCCTCCTAGGTACCGTGGGAGTTCGCAGCCGTCCCACGTTGGTCTCAACGCCCACGGTGTCCGTCGGATTCCCCGGCGAAACGTGGGCTCTTGCCCGTACAGACGAGCGAGTCACCCGCCTAGTTGCACGGGCGACGAACTCTCAGGGACTTCTCAGGGCACCTGGTCGCTCGTCCATCCGTACTTCGTCGCGGACCCCGTCTGCGGATGCCGACGGGCCGAACTCGTGCTCAGCCCGGCAGGGCCGCGAGTGCAGACCGAGCGATCGCCCGGACCTCGGGCGCGGCGCCGCCGTCGCGGGCGCAGCCGGACATGCCCCGCAGGACCGCCACGAGGTACGCCGCGAGCTCGTCGGTCCTGGTGCCCGCCGGGAGGTCGCCCTCGCTGACCCCCTGGTCCAGCCTGGCCTGCAGGCGCCGGCGCACCTCGTCGCGCTGGCCGGCCAGCCGCGGCTCGGTGAGCGCGAGGCAGCCGGGCGGCGTGGCGCGGTCGGTGTGCGCCCGGGCGGTGTCCTCCAGCACCCGCTGGACCGCCTCCCGGGTGGTCTGCAGGGCCAGGGCCCGGTCGAGCCCATCCAGCATCCGCTGGGCGTAGGCCTGCGAGGCCTCCTCGAAGAGAGCCTGCTTGTCGCCGAACGCGGCGTAGAGGCTGGGCGGGGAGATGCCCATCGCGGCCGTCAGGGTCGCGACCGAGCTCGCGTCGTACCCCTCACGCCAGAACTGCTCCACCGCGGCGGCCAGGGCCGTGTCCCTGTCGAAGCTCCGCGGTCGTCCGGCCATGGGTCCAGCATACCGTAGTGATCACTACGGAATGTGCTACGGTCGTCTCAATTCGTAACGATCACTACAGATTGAGGCACAGCATGCAGATCCAGGGTTCCGTCGCCCTCGTCACCGGGGCCAACCGGGGCATCGGCGCGGCGTTCGTCCGACTCCTGCAGGAGCGCGGCGCGGCCAAGGTGTACGCCGCCGCGCGGGACCCGCGCTCGGTGCGCGCGGAGGGCGTGGTCCCGGTGGCCCTCGACGTCACCGACCCGGCCCAGGTCGAGGCCGCGGTCGTGGCCGCCGGCGACGTGTCGCTGCTGGTCAACAACGCCGGCATCTCCACCGGGACCTCCCTGGTCACCGGGGACGAGGCGGCCATCCGGCGCGAGATGGAGACCAACTTCTACGGACCGCTGCGCACCACCCGGGCCTTCGCGCCGGCGCTGCGCGCGCACGGCGGCGGCGCGGTGGTCAACGTGCTCTCGGCCCTGTCGTGGTTCACGGTGCCGGGCGGCGGCGCGTACGCCGCGTCCAAGGCGGCGGCCTGGATGCTGACCGACGCCACGCGGCTCGAGCTGGCGGCCCAGGGCACGCACGTGGTCGGCGTGCACATGGGCCTGGTCGACACCGACATGGCCGCGGGCATGGACGTGCCCAAGCTCAGCCCCGCCGACCTGGCCGGTGCGGCCCTGGACGCGGTCGAGTCCGGGGCCGAGGAGGTCCTGGGCGACGACTGGGCGCGCTTCATCAAGTCCGGGCTCACCCTGGAGCCGCAGGAGCGCTACGGCCGGATCCTGGGCGCGCTCGGGGCCGCCTGACCCCGACGCTCAGCCCGGCTCGACCTCGGCCAGCCCCATCCGGTCGAGCGCCCAGGCCAACGAGAAGGCCCGGTCGTGCCAGGCCTTGTAGCGCCCGGACACCCCGCCGTGACCGGCCGACATCTCGGTGCGCAGCAGCACGTCGTCGCCGTTGAGTGCGGTGGCCCGCAGGCGGGCCACCCACTTGGCCGGCTCGACGTACAGCACGCGGGTGTCGTTGAGCGAGGTCTCGGCCAGGATCGGGGGGTAGGTCTGCGCCGTCACGTTGTCGTACGGCGCGTACGCCGCGATCGTGTCGTAGGCCTCCGGGTCGCCCTCCGGGTCGCCCCACTCGTCGTACTCGGTGACCGTCAGCGGCAGCGAGGAGTCGAGCATCGAGGTCAAGGTGTCCACGAACGGCACCCCGGCCAGGATCCCGCCGAACAGCTCGGGTGCCTGGTTGGCCACCGCGCCCATCAGCAGGCCACCGGCGCTGGCGCCCTCGGCGACGAGGGTCTCGGGCCGGGACCAGCCGGTCTCGACGAGGTGGCGGGCGCAGGCGACGAAGTCCGAGAACGTGTGCTGCTTGTGGGCGAGCTTGCCGTCGTCGTACCAGTGGCGGCCCATCTCGCCGCCGCCGCGCACGTGGGCGATGGCGAACGCCGCGCCGCGGTCCAGCATCGACAGGCGCGCGACCGAGAAGTAGGGGTCGATGGACATCTCGTAGGCGCCGTAGCCGTAGAGCAGGGTCGGCACCGGGCGGGTACCGCCGCCGTCGTCCTCGCGCGCGCCGCGACGGCACACGATCGAGATCGGGACCCGCGCGCCGTCCTCGGCGGTGGCCCACAGCCGGTGCTCCTCGTAGTCGGCCGGGTCGTAGCCGCCCAGGACCGGCGCCCGCTTGAGCAGGATGAGCTCGCGGCTGCGCACGTCGTAGTCGTAGACCGAGGACGGCACCGCCATCGTGGTGTAGCCGAGGCGGACCGTGGGCTGGGTGAAGTTCGGGTTGCCGCCGCTGCCGACGGTGTAGACCTCGTGGTCGAACTCCACGAGGTAGTCGTCGCCCACGCCGCTGTCGCCGAGCTGGAGGATCCGCAGCTGGGTGAGGCCCTGGCTGCGCTGGTGCACGACCAGGTGCCCGGCGAACGCGTCCACGTCCTCCAGCCGCACCGCAGGGTCGTGGGGGACCAGCGGGACCCAGTCCTCCGGGGCGGTCGGCTCGACCGGAGCGGTGCCGATCTCGAAGTCGGCGCCGGTGGCGTTGTGCAGGACCAGGAAGGTGTCCTGGCCGGCGATGACCGCGTGGTCGAGGGAGTACTCCAGGCCCTCGCGCCGCTCGGCGAAGACCCGGAAGCCGAGCTCAGGGGCCTGGGAGTCGAAGAAGCGGTACTCCGAGGTGGTCTTGGAGCCCGCGGCCACGATCACGAACCGCTGGCTGCGGCTGCGGCCCACGCCGACGAAGAACCGGCCGTCCTGCTCGTGGTGGACCAGCTCGTCGTCGGCCTGGTCGGTGCCGAGCCGGTGCCGCCAGACCTTGTCCGCACGCCAGGACTCGTCGACGGTGACGTAGTAGAGGTGCTCGCCGTCCGGGTCCCACGTGGCGCCGCCGATGGCGCCGGTGATCTCGTCGCCGCGGTGCTCGCGGCTGTCGATCTCGAGCACGCGGATCGTGTAGCGCTCGTCGCCGACCACGTCGGTGGCGTAGGCCAGGAGCGTGGCGTCGGGGCTGGTGCTGGAGCCGCCGAGGGAGAAGAACTCGTGGCCCTCGGCCAGGGCGTCGAGGTCGAGCAGCAGCTGCTCGCCGGGCAGGGCGGGCTGGTCCGGAGCGGTGTCCTCGGCGGGCTGGGGCGGCGTCCAGTCGTCGGGGCCGCGCACCGGGACGCGGCAGCTCGCGCCGTACTCGCGGCCCTCGAAGGAGCGGCCGTAGTACCAGAAGTCCCGGTTGCGGGTCGGCACCGACAGGTCGGTCTCGCGGGTGCGGGCCTTGATCTCGTCGAAGATCGCCTGGCGCAGCCCGGCCAGGTGCGCGGTCCGTTCCTGGGTGTAGGCGTTCTCGGCCTCGAGGTAGGCGGTGACCTCGGGCGCCTCCTTGTCGCGCAGCCAGTCGTACTCGTCGATGCGGGTCCGGCCGTGGTGCTCGGTGCTGACGGGGCGCTTCTCGGCGACGGGGGGCTGCACCCGGCGAACCTATCCGCCGTACCGTGAGCCGGTGCCGGGGCACCTGGACCACCGCCTGGATCTGAACGCGGACCTGGGCGAGGAGGTCACCGACGACGAGGCGCTGCTGGCCGTCGTGACCAGCGCCAACGTCGCCTGCGGCTACCACGCCGGCACCCCGGCGATCATGCGCGCGGTGTGCGAGCGGGCCGCCGAGCTCGGGGTCTCGGTCGGGGCCCAGGTGTCCTACGCCGACCGGGCCGGCTTCGGGCGGGTGGCCCGGGACGTGGCCCACGACGTGCTCCGCGAGCAGGTCGCCGACCAGGTCGGCACGCTGTCCTCGATCGCCGCCGCCGCGGGGACCGCGGTGCGCTACCTCAAGCCGCACGGCGCGCTCTACCACCGGGTGCTCGACGACGAGGAGCAGGCCGCGGCGGTGCTGGCCGGCTCCGGCGACCTGCCGGTGCTCGGGATGCCCGGGCGGCTGCTGGCCGGCGCGGCGGCGGCCGGGCGCGGGGTCTTCCACGAGGGGTTCCCCGACCGGGGCTACACCGCGTCGGGGCGGCTGGTGCCGCGGGGCGAGGACGGGGCGCTCCTCACCGGCACCGAGGACATAGCCGCCCAGGCGCTGCGGCTGGCCGCCGGCACCGACCCGGGGCTCGACTCGCTGTGCCTGCACGGGGACACCCCGGGCGCCGTCGCGCACGCCCACGCCGTACGGCGCGCGCTGGAGGACGCCGGGTGGGTGCTGGCCGGTCTGTGAGGTCGTCCAGCACCTCTCCACAGCCACGAATCGTCCACCGGTCGTCGTCCACAGCGGTGGAGGAAACCTGTGGAGGAAAGCTGTGGAGGAAGCACCGAAGTTGTGGACTCGGACCCTCCACCTGTGGAGCAGGTTGTGGGACCAGAAGTTTGTGAAAGTTTGTGCCCGCCACCCCTTGCGGCTCGCCCGGAGCGGGGCATAGAACTCTCTCACCGATCCACCGGCGGCCAGGCCGCAAGGCAGGGAAGCACGGAGATCGGGGATCGAGCAGGAGCAAGGATCCGCACCGCGAGGCGACTCGCGGCGTCGGCCCGGTGACGGGGTCCGACGGGGTCGGAGCGCCGGCACGATCGAGGGGGACGTCACCCAGCCTCCTCGACCCGAGGGCCACTTGCCGCTCATACCGTCGAGTGGCCCTCACCTACGCTTCCGTCGAGGACCGGCCCTGCCGGACCGCGACGGGGACCTGGAACCGCAGCCGGCTCGCCGGACGTGGCCCAGGGTCGGAGGTCGGGTGGCGCTCATACCGTCGCCCGCCCTCCACTCCGACCCAGCACCGGTTCGCCGGAGCGGGGTCGGGGCCGGACGAGAGCGGCGACCCACACCGCGAGGCGACTCGCGGCGTCGGCCCGGTGACGGGGACGGCGGGGACGCAGTGCGCGTGCGGTCGAGGTGGGCGTCACCGTTTCCGCCTCAAACCGAGGGCCCCTTCCGCTGCTCATACCAGCGGAAGGGGCCCTCACCTGTTCCTGCCCTCCCACTGTGACCGCCGCGCACGGACGCGGGCAAACCGAACGGGCCACGTGTGGCGCACATCTCGGTGAACGTCCGGGACAGACTGCTCGCATGACCACCCTCCCGACCGGGCCCGCGATCGGGGGTGGGGCCGAGGTCGAGTTGCGGCCCTGCGGCCGCGACGCGGTGCTGGCCGAGGTCGCCGACAGCGCCGCCGCGCGCTCGCTCGCCGCGCACGTGCGGGCCTCCGGCGTCGCAGTGACCGAGGTCGTCCCGGGCGCGCGGACCGTGCTCCTCGACGGCGTCGGCGACCGCGAGCGCCTCGACGGCGTGCTGCGGTCCTGGCGCCCGGACGTCGGCGAGATCGCGGGCGAGCTGGTCGAGGTGCCGGTGGTCTACGACGGCGCCGACCTGGCCGACGTTGCCGCGCGGTGGGGGACCGACGAGGAGGGCGTGGTGGCGCGGCACACGGCCACGGAGTTCGTCTCGGCCTTCTGCGGCTTCGCGCCGGGGTTCGCCTACCTCGCCGGCCTGCCCGAGGCGGACGCGGTGCCGCGGCTGGCGTCGCCCCGCCCCCGGGTCCCGGCCGGCGCCGTCGCCCTGGCGGGGACGTGGTGCGGTGTCTACCCCTCGGCGTCGCCCGGCGGCTGGCGGCTGCTCGGACGCACCGACCTCGTGCTCTGGGACCCCGATCGCGACCCGCCCGCGCTGCTGGCGCCGGGGACGCGGGTGCGGTTCCGGGCGGTGTGAGCCGTGGTCCTCACCGTCGTTCGGGCCGGGCCGCTCACCCTGGTCCAGGACCGCGGCCGCACCGGCCTCGCGCACCTGGGCGTGCCCCGGGCCGGCCCGCTGGACCGGCCCGCCGCGGAGCTGGCCAACCGGCTGGTGGGCAACGGCCCCGACGCGGCCCTGCTCGAGGTCACGGGCGGCGGGCTGGAGCTGGTCTCCGACGCCGGGGTCTGGGTGGCGGTGACCGGCGCGGAGGTCGAGGTCGACGTCGACGGCGCCGGTCGCGGGCTGCACCGGGCCGAGCGGCTGCCCGCCGGCTCGCTCCTGCGGTTGGGCGCCCCGGTGCGGGGGCTGCGGAGCTTCGTCGCGGTGGCCGGCGGCGTGGACGTCCCAGCGGTGCTCGGATCGCGCTCCACCGACACCCTGGCCTGGGTCGGGCCGCCGCGGGTCCTCGACGGCGCGACGCTGCCGGTCGGCGTACCGCAGGGGCCGCCGGAGGCGGTGGACGCGCCCCGGCTGCCGCGGCCGGGGCGGTTGCGGGTCCGGCCGGGCCCGCGGGCGGACTGGTTCGGGTCGGACGCGCTGAGGCGGCTGTGCCAGGCGGCGTACGTCGTCGGCGCCGACTCCAACCGGGTCGGGCTCCGGTTGGAGGGACCCGCGCTGGAGCGCGTGCGCACCGAGGAGCTGCCGAGCGAGGGCGTCGTGCTGGGTGCGGTCCAGGTGCCGCCGAACGGTCAGCCGGTGGTGTTCCTGGCCGACCACCCGCCGACGGGCGGCTACCCGGTGCTGGCCGTGGTGCACCCCGACGACCTGTGGCAGTGCGGTCAGGCGCGGCCGGGGGAGACGCTCCGGTTCGTCACAGGCGCCTGAGGAACTCCGCGGAGACCTCGACCGGCCGGAAGCCCATCGTGGTGTTGATGTCGACCATGTGGTCGTTGGTCTCGGCGTTCTGGGTCGTGACGAGGGTGAGGTCGTCGCGGAACCGCTGCGCCGCGCGCAGGTTGGTGGCCTTGGTGGCCAGGCCGAGGGCGTGGCCGCGGTGCTCGCGGTGGACGAAGGTGCCCCACTGGAAGACGGTGGTGTTGTCGCCGAGGGGGACGGCGAGGGTGGAGTGGGCGACGACCTGCCGGTCGGGCGTGAGCGCGACCGTCTCGTAGCGGGCCCGGCCCATGGCCCCCACCCCGTCGAGCATGGCGGCGAACCGCTCGGGCGTCATCACCTCCTCCTCGAAGTCGACCGCGCCGGTCGGAGCGTCGACGGCGAGCTGGCCCAGCAGCACGCAGAGCGACTCGATCAGGTCGGCGGGGACGTCGTGGGCGAAGGTCTCGAGCGTGTAGCCCTCGTGGCGGGGCGCCGACTGGTCGAGCCAGCCCTGGATCTGCTCGTCGGGGACGGGCAGGGCCAGGTGGCGGACCACCTCGTAGTTGGACAGCTCGAAGTCGCAGGCCTCGGCGAAGCGGCGGTGGGCGTGGTCCTCGCGGTCGGCGTAGGGCAGCTTGGCGTCGGCCAGCAGCAGGCTGCGTCCGTCGGCTCGGGCGACGTCGGCGAGGCGCTCGACCAGGGCCCGGCCGTGGCCGCGGCGGCGGGCGGGGACGTCGACGTCGATGCTGGCGAAGGCCTTGTCGGTGTTGTCGAGCAGGAAGGACCACAGGACCGCGAAGGCCACGAGGTCGCCGTCCTCTCGGCCCGCGAAGAGCTGCTGGCGCTCGCCCGGGTCCGGGGCGCGGAAGGCGCCGAGGAACTCCTCGAGGCTCCAGAACGGGATCCCCTCGCGACCGAGGGTCTCGGCGCGGCGGCTGAGCTCGTAGGCCTCGCGCATGAGCGCGTCGTCGGCGAGGTCGGCCTCGCTCAGCTCGGTGATGTCCACGGTCCGCCAGCGTAGGGAGGCGGAGTGCTGGGGGCGACCGGTTTACTCCTCGGGCGGCGCGCCGGCCTCGGCCTGCTCGGGACGCCAGTGGTGGAGGTGCGGGTCGTCGTCGGCGTACGAGCGGACCGGGCCGGCCGGGGTCTGAGCCGTCTCGAACCGCACCGTGACGACACCCCGTCCGGCACCCCAGACCCAGCCCCGCCCCATCTCGTCGTGGACCACGTCCATGCCCGGCGCCCACCCCGGCCGGTCGCGGCTGCGCACGATCTCCGGCTCCGGTGCCTCGGGCTCCTCCTCCTGCTCGGTCTCGCCGAACAGGTCCTCCTGGATCCAGTCGGCCAGGCCCGAGACGCCGACCCCGAGCAGCCGGACCCCGCCGGAGGTGTCGAGGTCGGCCAGCAGGCCGCGGGCGAGCCGGGCGATGGTCGCGCCGCTGTCGGTGGGGCTGGGCAGCGTGGTCGAGCGGTTGAGCGTGGTGAAGTCGTGCAGGCGCACCTTGATGGTGACCGTGCGCCCGGACAGGCCCTGCTTGCTCAACCGGGCCGCGACCTCGCGGGCCTGGCGGGTCAGCAGCTGCTCCATGAGTGCGCGGTCGGTCAGGTCGGTGTCGTAGGTGCCCTCGGAGCTGACCGACTTGGTCTCGCGCTCCGGCTCGACCGTGCGGTCGTCCTCCGCGCGGGCGAGGGCGAACAGGCCGCTGCCGTGGGCGTTGCCGACCAGGCGGACCAGCTCCTCGAGGCTCACCGCCTCGAGGTCGGCGACGGTGTGGATGCCCGCACGCCGCAGCCGCTCGACGGTGACCGGGCCGACGCCCGGGATGACGCTGACGTGCATCGGGCGCAGCAGCTCCTGCTCCGTCCCGGGCGCCACCACCACCAGGCCGTCGGGCTTGTCGAGGTCGCTGGCCACCTTGGCGATGAACTTCGAGGTGCCGATGCCGACGCTCGCGGTGAGGCCCTCGGTCTGGTCGCGCACCCTCTCGCGGAGCTCCTGGGCGAACGCGGTCACGGTCGGGACCTCGAGGTCGGGCAGGCCCGCGGCCTCGAGGTCGACGAACGCCTCGTCCAGGCTCAGCGGCTCCACCAGCGGGCTCGCGGCTCGGAGCAGGCCCATGACGATGGTGCTGGCGTCGCGGTAGGCGTGGAAGCGCCCGGTGAGGAACGCCGCGTGCGGGCACCGGCTGCGCGCCTCGCGGGTGGACATGGCCGAGCGGACGCCGTACTTGCGGGCCTCGTAGGACGCCGTGGCCACCACGCCGCGCCCGCCGACGCCGCCCACGACGACCGGCTTGCCCCGCAGCGAGGGCTTGTCGCGCTGCTCGACCGCGGCGAAGAACGCGTCCAGGTCCAGGTGGAGGACCGAGGCGTGGGCGCGCACGTCGCGCAACGTACCCGCGGGCACCGACCGTCCCCTCCGTCTCCACAACCGGCCCGCCCACGCGCCCTCTCCACAGGGCCTCCGCCTCGACCCCCGACCGTCGGTCGGCCGGGGCAGCGTCCTGGCCATGACCCGCCCGACCACCCTCACCGCCCGCTCGCCCGAGGACGTGCTGGCCGCCGTGCCCGTCGTCCTCGGCTTCGAGCCCCGCGACTCCGTCGTCATGCTCACCTTCGGCGGCCTCGAGGCCTTCCACGCCCGCGTCGACCTCCCCCCGCCCCACGCCGCCGACGAGGCTGTCGCGCTCCTGCTCGACCCCGCGCTGCGGCACCGTGTCGAGCGCGTGGTGTTCGTGGTCTACGCCGACGACGGGCCACCCGCCCGCACCGCGATCCGCCGCCTGCGCCGCTCGTTCACCGCCGCCGGCATCGACGTCGTCGAGGTGCTGCGCGCCGCCGACGGCCGGTGGTACGCCCCCGGCCGGCCCGGTGCCCCGCCCACGGGCGTGCCCTACGACGTCGGCGACCACCGCTTCCGCGCCCAGGCCGTCCTCGAGGGCATCGTCGTCCACGGCTCGCGCGCCGAGCTCGAGGCCGTCCTGCGACCCCGCCCCGAGGGCGTCGCCGCCGTCGCCGAGGCCGTCCGCCGCGCCTCACCCAGCCCACCCGACGAGATCGCCGACCTCGTCGACACCCGCCTCGACGCCGGCCGCCTGCCCGACCCCGAGCTCGCCCGCGTCCTGCTCGGCCTCACCGACCCCGCCGGCCGCGACGCCGCCTGGGCCGCCCTGTCCCGCGACGCCGCCCTGCGCCACGTCCGCCTCTGGAGCGACGCCGTCCAACGCGCCCCCGACGACCTCGTCGCCGCCCCCGCCGCCGTCCTCGCGCTCGCCGCCTGGCTGGCCGGCCACGGCGCCTTCGCCTGGTGCGCCGTCGACCGGGCCAGGGCCGCCGATCCCGACAACACCCTCGCCGCCCTGGTCGCGGACGTCCTCACCAACGCCGTCCCACCCTCGGCCTGGCAGGTCGCCTGACGGCGCCCTCCCAGACCTCGCGCGGCCCGACGTCCGCGAGGACGTCGGCGACCAGCGCGGGTCGGGCGTCGTCCGGATCGGCGGCCCGGGCCCGGTCGACCGCGCACCAGTAGAAGGCCCCGTGGCTGGCCAGCCGCGCGGCGAGCGCGAGGACGGCGGCCGCGCCGGCACCGCGAGGTGCGCCACGGGGTCGGTGGCGGCACGCCGAGGCATTGAGTGCGGCCCCGCCGCACAGCAGGACCGGCGAGACAGCAGGAACGGCACCAGCGGAGGTGGTGGCGGTGGGCGGGCCAGGGGAGAAGGGAGAGGACTGGGTGTCGCGGGGCCGCGACCGGTGGTGAGCGTGCTCGTGGTGACGTGAGGCCCCCGACACGACGCGGGGGACCCCGGTAGCGCGGCAGCGGGGGCGCGCGACCACCGGACGACGTGGGGCGGCCCGCGGCCCACGGCGTGGTGGGGCGCCCGGGGTGCGGCGGCGCGCGCGGGGGCGCCGCCGCGCCGCCGCGGTCGGCCGGCGCACGGTCGGGCGTCGCCGCGTCGCCGCGTCGCCGCGTCGCTGCGTCGCCGCGTCGCCGCGGTCGGCCGGCGCGAGGTCGGCCGGCGCGCGGCCGGGAGGGGCAGGTCGTGCGCGTCGGGGTACTGGCCAGCCGTGGACACCCGGACGGTCGGCGTCGAGGAGGAGCTCCTCGTGGTCGACCCGGCCACGCGGATCGTGACGTCGCGGGCGCGCCAGGTCCTCAAGACCGACGCCGAGCGCGGGACGCACAGCATCGACCAGGAGCTGTTCCGCCACATGGTCGAGCTGCGGACCGAGCCGACGGTCGAGATCGCCGAGATCGTCCGCCAGGTGGTGACGTCCCGCCGCGAGGCGCAGGAGGCAGCCAGTGCGCACGACCTCGCGGTGGCCGCGTGCGCCGCGGCGCCGACGGGGCTCGACCGGCTGGAGGTCACGCCGGACAGCCGGTACGCCGACATGATGGTCCGCTACGGCCACGTGGCGCGACTGGGCACGACGTGCGGGATGCACGTCCACGTGTGGATCGCCTCCGAGGAGGAGGGCGTGGCCTGCCTGGACCGGATCGCGCCGTGGCTGCCGGTGCTGCTGGCGGTGAGCGCGAACTCGCCGTACGCCGAGGGGTCGGACACCGGGTACGCCTCCTGGCGCACCCAGCAGTGGTCGACGTGGCCGAGCGCGGGGCCGACGGAGGCGTTCGGGAGCGTCGCGGGCTACCGGCGGGCGTGCGAGCGGATGATCGCGAGCGGGGCGGCGCGTGACACCGGGATGCTGTACTTCGACGCCCGCCTCTCCGAGCGCCACCCCACGCTCGAGGTGCGGATCCTGGACGTGGCCACCGACGTCGAGGACACCGGGCTGCTGGCCGCCCTGGTCCGGGGGCTGGTGGAGACGGCGGCGGAGGGCAGCGGCGAGGAGGCGAGCTGGCGGGCCGAGGAGCTGCGGGCCGCACGCTGGCGCGCGTCGCGCTACGGCCTGGCCGACGACCTGCTGGACCCGGTGACCCACGAGCTGCGCCCGGCCCGCGAGGTGCTGGAGCGGCTGGTCGAGCACGTGCGGACGAGGGTGGACAGGGCCGGCGACAGCGAGCGCGTCCGCAACGGCGTCGAGCGGGTGCTGAGCGGGACGGGCGCGACGCGGCAGCGGGCGGCGTACGAGCGGAGCGGTGCGGTAGAGGGGGTCGTGGACGACGTGGTGACCAGGACGCACGAGGCGTGGGCCTCCCCAGAGCCCGCCGGTCGGAACTAGGGTCCCGACATGGGGGAAGAGGTCGAGGCCCAGGAGTTCTCGCGCGCGGACCGGACGCGGTACCGCGAGAAGGTGCGGCGCAACCTCGACGTGTTCGCGCGCATGCTGCGCGAGGCGGCGTTCGACACCGACGACCCGATGACGGGGCTGGAGGTCGAGCTCAACCTCGTCGACGAGGCCGGCGACCCGGCCCTGAAGAACGCCGAGGCGCTCGAGGCCATCGCGGACGAGGCGTTCCAGACCGAGCTGGGTCTGTTCAACGTCGAGATCAACGTGCCGCCGGTCAAGCTGCGCGAGGGCGGGCTCGACACGTTCGAGGAGATGCTGCGCACCGACCTCAACGAGGCCGAGGCGAAGTCGTCGGCCGTCGGCGCGCACATGGTGATGATCGGGATCCTCCCCACCCTCGCCCCCGACCACATGACGGCGGGGAGCATCAGCGCCAACCCGCGCTACAAGCTGCTGGGCGAGCAGATCCTCGACGCCCGCGGCGAGGACATCGCCATCTCGATCGCCGGCCCGGGCAACCAGGACCGGCTCGAGACGACGACCGACTCGATCGTCCCGGAGGCGGCGTGCACCAGCACGCAGCTGCACGTGCAGACCTCTCCCGACACCTTCGCGGAGTACTGGAACGCCTCCCAGGTCATCTCCTCGGTCCAGCTAGCGCTGTGCGCCAACTCGCCGTACCTCCTCGGCCAGGAGCTCTGGCGCGAGACGCGGATCCCGCTCTTCGAGCAGTCCACCGACACCCGCTCGGAGGAGCTGAAGGCGCAGGGCGTACGACCCCGGGTGTGGTTCGGCGAGCGGTGGATCAACTCGGTCTTCGACCTGTTCGAGGAGAACGTCCGCTACTTCCCGGCCCTGCTCCCGGTCACCGACGACGAGGACCCGCTGGCGGTGCTCGAGGACGGCGGTGTGCCGACCCTGCCCGAGCTCAAGCTGCACAACGGGACGATCTACCGCTGGAACCGCCCGGTCTACGACATCGCCGGCGGCGTCCCGCACCTGCGCGTGGAGAACCGCGTCCTGGCCGCCGGCCCCACGGTCGCGGACACCGTGGCCAACGCCGCGTTCTACTTCGGGCTGGTCCGCGCGCTGGCCGAGAGCGAGCGGCCGCTGTGGTCGCAGATGTCGTTCAGCGCCGCGGAGGAGAACTTCCACGTCGCCGCCCAGCACGGCATCGACGCCCAGCTCTACTGGCCCGGCGTCGGCCAGGTCTCCGCCACCGAGCTCACCCTGCGCCGGCTGCTGCCGATGGCCCGCGAGGGCCTGGACGCGTGGGGCGTCGAGGGCGCGACCAGCGACCGCCTGCTCGGGATCATCGAGCAGCGCTGCCTGCTGCAGACCAACGGCGCCGAGTGGTTCGTACGCCGGATGCACGAGCGCGAGGCGGCCGGCGGGACCGAGCGGTTCGACGCGCTGCGCGCGACGCTGGGGGAGTACCGCGAGCGCATGCACACCAACGAGCCCGTCCACACCTGGGACTGACAGCTCACGGCCGCACCCGGGCCCACCGCTGCTCCAGCCCGCTGCGCGGGTCGCGCCACCCCTGCCGGGTCACGACCACGAAGGTCAGCTCCAGCCCGGCCTCGACGTACGCCGACCGTGCGGCGGACAGCCACACGCCGTCGACGTCCTGCGGTGCGAGGTCACCGGCCCGGGTGAGCCACACCAGCCGGGCCGCGTCCCGGGCGCGGACGCGCAGGGCGGCGACCACGTCGCACCGCAGCCCCGGGTCGAAGGGCTCCGCGCGGTCGAGGGGGACGCTCTGCACGGCACCGCCGGGCGTGCCGGTGTGCAACCACGGCGTCTGCACCCGCTGCCCGCGCACCGTCCGCACGTGCGTCCGCACGGCCTCGCGCAGCAGCGCCCGGGTCTCGCCCGGCAGCGGCTCGCGCAGTCCCTCCACCGCGACGACCCTGCCCGGGAAGCGAGCGACCGACGCCGGCTCTCCACAGGCCGCCGCGGCCCGGGTCCGCTAGCGTGCCCGAAGGGGTGAACGGGTACAGCCGCAGTCCACAGGAGGGAGAGACGATGCCGACGGTGGTCCTGGGCTACGTGCCCAAGCCGGAGGGCGAGGCCGCACTGGCCGCGTCCATCGCGGAGGCTCAGCTGCGCGGAGCCGATCTCGTGGTGGTCAACTCCCACCGCTCCCACCACGACGACGCGGGCGCCCACGGCCGGATCCAGGCCGAGCTCGAGGAGGTCCGCGCGCGGGTCGAGGCTGCCGGCGTCCAGGTCGACCTGCGCCACCCGGAGACCGGCTTCGACGCCGCCGAGGACCTGCTGGCCATCGCCGACGAGGTCGCCTGCGAGCTCATCGTGATCGGCCTGCGCCGCCGTACGCCGGTCGGCAAGCTCATCCTGGGCAGCAACGCCCAGCGCATCCTGCTCGACGCCTCCTGCCCGGTGCTGGCCGTCAAGTCCGACTGAGGACTGGGCGAGGCGCGTGCGCCAGGATGGCCCCATGGCCATCCACATCACCGGTGACGACGCCGCCGACCAGGTGCTCACCGACAGCCCGTTCGCGCTCCTCGTCGGGATGATGCTCGACCAGCAGTACCCCATGGAGCACGCGTTCCGGGGGCCGCACAAGGTGCTCACCCGCTTCGGCACCGTCGAGCCCAAGGCGATCGCCGAGGCCGACCCCGAGGAGTTCGCGGCGATGGCCACGACACCGCCGGCCATCCACCGCTACGGCCGGTCGATGGCCGCGCGCCTCCAGGAGCTGGCCCGCCTCGTCGAGGACCAGTACGCCGGTCACACCGAACGGCTCTGGACCGAGGCCGAGACCGGCGTGGACCTGCTCGCACGCATCCAGGCGCTGCCCGGCTTCGGGCGGCAGAAGGCCCAGATCTTCGTGGCACTGCTGGCCAAGCAGCTCGACGTACGACCCGAGGGCTGGGAGCAGGCGGCCGGTGCGTACGCCGAGGACGGGTTCCGCTCGGTCGCCGACGTCACCGACCCGAGCAGCCTGCAGAAGGTGCGCGACCACAAGAAGGCCGTGAAGGCGAAGGCCAAGGCCGGGGCCGAGGCCGGCTGAGCGGTCGTCGGGGCGCGCAGTAGGTTGGCCGGGTGCGCGCGACGCTGATGCTGGCCGACCACGCGGTGGTCGCCGACGGGAAGCTCTACATCAACGGCGGCGGCTGGAGCGTCACCGGCCCCGACCCGGTGCCGTCGGCGATCGCGGTCAAGGTCGACGTGCCGTGGGACCAGACCAACCGCACGATGTCGCTGCGGCTGCTGCTCATCGGCCAGGACGGCGACCCCGTGCTGCTGCCCGGTCCCGAGGGACCGACGACGGTGCAGATCGAGGGCGAGGCCGAGGTCGGGCGCCCGGCCGGGCTGGTGCCCGGCGCCGACGTGGACTTCCCGCTCGCCTTCCAGATCGGGCCGCTGCCGCTCACGCCGGGCCAGCGCTACCAGTGGGTCCTCGAGATCGACGGCGAGACCCGCGACGACTGGCGGCTGACGTTCACCACCCGCGCCGCCGAGCCGGAGGGCCCGGCGACGTACGTCGTCGACCCCTGAGCCGACACCGGTCGACGTACGTCGTCGACCCCTGAGCCGACACCGGTCGACGTACGTCGTCGACCCCTGAGCCGACACCGGTCGACGTACGTCGTCGACCCCTGAGCCGACACCGGTCGACGTACGTCGTCGACCCCTGAGCCGACACCGGTCGACGTACGTCGTCGACCCCTGAGCCGACACCGGTCGACGTACGTCGTCGACCCCTGAGCCGACACCGGTCGACGGCCCGGGGACCCGCTGGGTGGGACCGGCTGCGCGCCGATGCGGGTGCGCCCTTGGGTGCGTGGCAGAATGACAGAGCGGCTCTTGACGACAGCGGGTCGTGCCGCGCCCAGAACTCGCTCGCCCCCCGGCCTCCGGTCCTACGATTGAAGAGGTGTTCGTGTCCTCGAAGCAGCACATGGTCCCCGAGCAAGTGCTCACCCACCCCGCCGTCGTCGCGCTGGTCGAGCAGGGCTCCCGGGGCAGTCTGACGCCGGAGGACGTGCGCCGTGCGAGTGAGGTCGCGCAGGTCGAGCCACGCCACCTCAAGGGGCTGCTGGCGCACCTGACGACGCTCGGCATCACCGTGCACATCGACGTGAGCGGCGCCCGCGTGGCCGCCGCGACGACGACCAAGAAGACCGCGACCGCGCCCGCCAAGAAGGCGGCCCCGGCCGCCAAGAAGGCCGCGCCGGCGAAGAAGGCCGCGCCCGCCGCCAAGAAGGCCGCGCCCGCCGACGGCGCCACCGTCGAGGTCCAGGTCGACGAGGCCCAGGCCGAGGTGGGTCCCGACGGCAAGAAGGTCCTCCCGGACCTGCCGGACGAGCAGTTCGAGAAGGACGTCAAGGCCGACCCCTCCATCGAGGAGGACGAGAAGGAGGCGTCGTTCGTCGTCTCCGACGCCGACGACACCGGCGAGCCCGAGCAGCAGGTCATGGTGGCCGGTGCGACGGCCGACCCGGTCAAGGACTACCTCAAGCAGATCGGCAAGGTCCCCCCTGCTCAACGCCGAGATGGAGGTCGAGCTCGCCAAGCGGATCGAGGCTGGCCTGTTCTCGGAGGAGAAGCTGGCCAAGGGCGGCAAGCTCAAGCCCGCGCTCCTCGAGGAGCTCGAGTGGATCTCCGAGGACGGCCGCCGCGCCAAGAACCACCTGCTCGAGGCCAACCTGCGCCTCGTCGTCTCGCTGGCCAAGCGCTACACCGGCCGCGGCATGCTCTTCCTCGACCTGATCCAGGAGGGCAACCTCGGTCTGATCCGCGCGGTCGAGAAGTTCGACTACACCAAGGGCTACAAGTTCTCGACGTACGCCACCTGGTGGATCCGTCAGGCCATCACCCGCGCCATGGCCGACCAGGCCCGCACCATCCGCATCCCGGTGCACATGGTCGAGGTCATCAACAAGCTGGCCCGCGTCCAGCGCCAGATGCTCCAGGACCTGGGCCGCGAGCCCACCCCGGAGGAGTTGGCCAAGGAGCTCGACATGACCCCCGAGAAGGTCATCGAGGTCCAGAAGTACGGCCGCGAGCCCATCTCGCTGCACACTCCGCTCGGCGAGGACGGCGACTCCGAGTTCGGCGACCTGATCGAGGACTCCGAGGCCATCGTCCCGGCCGACGCGGTCAGCTTCACCCTCCTGCAGGAGCAGCTGCACGCCGTCCTCGACACGCTCTCCGAGCGCGAGGCCGGCGTGGTGAGCATGCGCTTCGGTCTCACCGACGGCCAGCCCAAGACCCTGGACGAGATCGGGAAGGTCTACGGCGTCACGCGCGAGCGGATCCGCCAGATCGAGTCCAAGACCATGTCCAAGCTGCGTCACCCGAGCCGTTCGCAGGTCCTGCGCGACTACCTCGACTGAGGCTGGGGCGGACTTCCGGTACGCCGCGCCGTGGCCAAGCAGGGGGCGACGGTCCTGAGGGTCACGTTGAGCAGTGGCGCCGTCGTCGAGATCCCACACGCCAGCCGGGGTCGAGCGCCGGCGGAGCGCACCGGCGGATGGGGGCGCACGCCGTTCATCTCCTTCGCGGAGCGGTCCGAGGAGGACCTCGGCTTCCGTGTCGTGAACGGTGCGCTCATCGTCGATGATCGCGGGGTCGACGTGGAGTGCTTCGCGCCGGGAGCGTGGACGCGGGTGACGAGGGCCCAGGTCGAGTCCGACGACGGGCGCGCCTGACCCCTGACCGGGTGGCGAGGTCGGGCCTCACCGTTGTGCGGCTACGTCGAGCGGGTCCGCCTCGAGCTCTCCTCGTGGTGCTCCGCGTCCCTGAACCGCTGCTCGGCCGCCTCGGGGGAGTCGCCGACCGCGTCGGCGACCTCCGCCCAGCTCGCGCCCTCGGACCGCGCCCGGCCGACCGCCTCGTGCAGGCTGTGCTCGGCCTCGCCGACGGCGGCCACGGCGTACCTCACGTGCACCAGCCGCCTGCGTTTCTCGTCCGTCTCTGCCTTGGTCACGTCGTGCTCCCTCCGGCCCAGCGCCCGAGCGTGGGGTCCTGCCAGGGTCAACGGCCGGAGCTGGAACGTGTTATCGCGACATGGCTCACACACAGGTCCAGACCGGCCTGACGCCTGCCGCGAGCGGGGCCTGTAACGCTCCGCCACCCGGGCGACAGACAGGGAGTGCACCGATCCCTCGGAGAAGGAGCACGCATGAACGCCATCCGCACGTACGCCGCCGCCGGTGTCGCGGCCCTCGCCCTGGGCACCCTCGGGTCCCTCGCGCCGGCCGACGCCGCCTCGCACGCGACCTCCGGGAAGCCCGACAAGACGCCGTGCGCCCAGGAGCAGAAGCAGGTCGACAAGGCCGAGGACGCCCTCGCCCGGGTGACCGAGGTCTTCGCCCACCAGAAGAGCAAGGTGGAGAAGCTCCAGGACCGGCTCACCGACGCCACCACCGACGAGGAGAAGGCGCGCCTCCAGACCCGGCTCGACAAGGCCCTGGCCACGAAGCAGCACGCCAAGAAGGACAAGGCGGCCCAGCGTCAGCGCCTGGCCCAGGCCGAGCAGCGCCTGGCCGACTGCCAGGCGGAGCAGCAGCCTGCCTGACCCGCGCGCCGGCCTCCGGGCCGGCCGTCGGCACCACGGGCCGGCGCCGCCGCCACCACCCACGGCGGCCGCGTCGGCCCGTCGCTCGTCAGCCACCTGCAGACGGACGGTTGCATGTCGGCGGAGTCGGTGCAATGCTGTGGTTGCACGTCCCGACCCGAAGGAGACCACCGTGACCGACACCGGCACCGACACCGAGCTCGACCGGATCGAGCGCAGCATCGACATCGACGCACCCGCCGACCGGGTCTGGGCCCTGGTCCAGCGGCCCGGCTGGTGGATCAACGAGCAGGAGGTCGACGCCAACCCCGAGCTGCGCGAGGAGGACGGGCACACCGTGCTGGTCCACCCGACGTACGGCGAGTTCCGGCTGCGCACGCTGGAGCAGGACGAGCCGCGCTACGTGGCCTTCCACTGGGTCGACAACGTCGCGCCGGAGGCCGGGACGACGGTCGAGTTCTGGATCGACGAGCGGCCGGGCGGGGTCACCCTGCGGGTGGTCGAGAGCGGGTTCTCGCGGCTGCGCAAGGACCGGGCCGCGATCGACCAGCAGATCACGGAGAACACCCACGGCTGGGAGGTCGAGCTCGAGGCCGCCCGCCGGTTCGTGCTGCGGTCCGCCGCGTGAGCGCGACCGGTGAGCTGACGCCGGTGTTCGCCGCACTCGGCGACGACACCCGGTGGGCGATCCTCGCCCGGCTGGGCGAGGCGCCCGCATCGGCCTCGGCGCTGGCCCGTGAGCTGCCGGTCAGCCGGCAGGCCATCGTCAAGCACCTCGAGGTCCTGACCGCGGCCGGCTTGGTGGAGTCCGAGCGGCGGGGTCGTGAGCTGGTGCACCGGGCGCTCGGCGGTCGGCTCAGCGACGTGGCGCGCGAGTTGGAGCGGGTGGGCCGGGCCTGGGAGCAGCGCCTGCTGCGGATCAAGAAGCTCGCGGAGAGGGACTAGTCCTCAGCGGCGGGTACGTCGTACCCGCCGGCGCAGCTGCAGGATGCGCAGGAGTCCGGCGAGCAGACCCAGGAACAGCCCGGCCGCGGCCGCGATGAGCAGGGCCACGGCCACGGGGACCTGGCCGTCCCAGGCCAGGAACGAGACCGTGGTCTTCCGGGTGTTCTGCGCGATGAAGATGATGAGGAGCAACAGCACCAGGCCGAGGCCGACGGTGGCCGCCCAGAAGCCGCTGGTCCGCGAGCCGCGCAACGGGTCGTCCCCGTCCTGGTGCCGCAGCTCTTCCTGGAGCAGCTCGTCGCGGGCGGCGGAGTCGTCGGTCATGCCCTCCGGTACCCAGCGACCCCGTCCCGACCGGCTAGCCGGCAGCGACGAGGACCACAGCAGCCGCGCAGAGCGCGAGGCCGGCGCCCTGGGTCCGGTGCACCCGCTCGCGCAGCAGCACGGCGGCCAGCACCACGGTGAACGCCGGGTAGAGCGACGTGATGACCGCGGCCACGCTGAGGTAGCCCTGCTGGGTGGCGGCCTGGAACAGTCCGGTGGCGAGCGCGCCGAGCACGCCGCTGACCGCGCCGCCGAGGGCCCACCGGTTGCGCGGCACCCAGTCCTGGCGCAGCACCAGCGCGACGACCACGATGACCACGCCGGCCACCAGCTGGTTGAGGGCCAGCGGCAGGTAGCCCGCCTCCTCCGGGATCTGGCCGAGGGCCGCGAACAACGCACCGAAGCCGAGCCCGGCCAGGACGCCGTCGAGCACGCCCGAGCCGGCCGCCGGGGGAGCGCCGGCCGCCGTGGCGGCCGGCTCCCTCGACACGAGCCACACGGCCGGCAGGGCGAGCACGACGCCGGTCCAGACGAGCAGCCCGGGTCGCTCGCCGGTCACCACGGCGACGGCCACGGGTACGACGACCGCCCCGACTCCCGAGACCGGCGCGACCACCCCCATCCGCCCGGACGACAGCCCGCGGTAGAGGAACGCCGTGCCGAAGCCGTTGCCGACGCCGGCCAGCGCGCCCCACGCGAAGTCCGACGCGGCGGGGTCACCACCGTCGACGAGGGCGTAGACCAGCACGCACGCCGTACCGGCGACCTGGGCCATCAGCGAGACCGCCCAGGCCCCGCCGCGCTTGGAGAAGATGCCGCCGTTGAAGTCGCCGAAGCCGTAGGACACCGCGGCCAGCAGCGAGAGCAGGACCGTCACGTGGCCAGGACCCCCGCCACCCAGACGCAGGTGGCCGCGACGCCGGCGACCAGCTCGATGACGATGCTCAGCCCGACGGCCCGGAGCGCGTGCTTGGTCGACGGCCACGCCGAGGCCGAGCCGACCCGGCGCAGCTCGGCGAGGTAGACCCCCAGCACGAAGCCGAGGAACAGCCCGAGGACCGGGACCACGAAGAAGCCGACGACACCGACCAGCGCCCCGGCCCACTGGGTCGAGGCGGGCACGCCGACCTCCTTGAGCCGCCGGTTGGGTATGAGGTACTTCACGACGGTGCCGGCCACCAGCAGGGCCGCGACCACGGCGAACACGACCCACGCGGTCGCGCCGCCGACGTACCACGACCAGACCAGCACCCCGCCGAGGATGAGCACGGAGCCCGGCAGGATCGGCACGAGGATGCCGACCAGCCCGACCGCGATGGCCAGGGCCACGAGCACCTCGACGCCGTTCACCCGAGGAGCCTGTCACAGTCCGGGGCAAGCAGAAGGCCCCGGATCCTGTCGGATCCGGGGCCTTGCAAGCCGGTACGGTGCGGGCCGGTCAGCGCTCGACGTTGGGCGCGGACGCGGGCTTGTCGTGGAGCTTGTCCGTCTCGTCGACGAGCGCCACGGCGATCTCCTTGAGCTTGTCACCGTGCTCACGAGCGTGGTGGGCACAGAACAGGAGTTCACCGCCGGACTGCAACTCGACTCGGAGGTAGGCCTGGGCCCCGCAACGGTCGCAGCGGTCCGCTGCGGTCAGCGGAGAGCTGGGAGCGACTGCAGTGTTCACGACGGCCTCATTTCTTCATCTGGTGTCGTGGGTTGAACGTAGACAGGGTCTCCAAAGATTCCCCGGCGACGTCAGTTCCCCTCAGACATCCCAATCCAACCACGGAAGGTGTTCCCGCCTGCGCGGTGTCCCACTCCCGGACCAAGTGTGTGGTCCAGAAGACCTCGCTGGGGCGAGAACGGTGAAGCCTGGTGCGGTGGTGCTCGGTTCGCTTGCTGATCCCTGCAGGTTGCTGCTGTGCGGTCACGGTAGACCCGGCCTGCAGGCGAGCCTCCGTGGTGGTTCGGCGTGTCGTAGGTAGATTCGGTTCCACCACGGTATCCGGATGCCACATGGTCCAGACACGTTCGAGGAGAGCCCGATCGACACCGCCTACAACGCCGCACACCTCCTGGTCCTCGAGGGCCTCGAGGCGGTCCGCAAGCGGCCCGGCATGTACATCGGCTCCACCGACACCCGCGGCCTGATGCACTGTCTGTGGGAGATCATCGACAACGGCGTGGACGAGGCCCTGGCCGGCGCCGCGCACCACGTCGAGGTCACCCTCCACCCCGACGACTCGGTCGAGGTCCACGACGACGGCCGCGGCATCCCGACCGACAGGGAGCCCCGGACCGGGCTGCCCGGGGTCGAGGTGGTGGCCACCAAGCTGCACGCGGGCGGCAAGTTCGGCGGCGGCTCGTACGTCGCCACCGGCGGTCTGCACGGCGTCGGCCTGTCGGTCGTGAACGCGCTCTCGGCCCGCATGGACATCGACGTGCAGCGTCCGCCGTCAGAGCAGGGGCTGTCCTTCAAGCACGGGGTGCCCGGGGTCTTCGAGGGCGAGGGCCCGAAGGCGAGGTTCACGCCCCAGTCCGGCCTGACCCGCAAGGGCGGCCGGGTGGCCAAGAACCGCTCCGGCACCCGCATCCGGTTCTGGCCGGACCGGCAGATCTTCACCCAGGACGCGACGTTCGAGTTCGACGGACTGCTCGGCCGCGCCCAGCAGACGGCGTTCATCGTGCCGGGCTTCGAGCTGGTCATCCGCGACCTGCGCGGCCCGGAGCGGCGCGAGGAGAAGTTCCGCCACGAGGGTGGCATCGCCGAGTTCGCCGACTTCCTGGCCAAGGACGAGCCCGTCACCGAGATCCTGCGCCTGCAGGGCAGCGACACCTTCACCGAGACCGTTCCGGTGCTCGACGAGCAGGGCCACATGACGCCGCAGGAGGTCGAGCGCGAGCTCCTGGTCGACGTCGCGGCGCGCTGGGGGACCGGCTACGACACCGAGCTGCGCTCGTTCGTCAACGTCATCGCCACCCCCAAGGGCGGCACGCACGTGAGCGGCTTCGAGCAGGGGCTGCTGCGTACCTTCAACGACGCCATGAAGGCGGCGCGCGTGCTGCGCGCGAACGACGACGACGTCACCAAGGACGACGTGCTCGAGGGCCTCACCGCCGTGGTCACCGTGCGGCTGGCCGAGCCCCAGTTCGAGGGCCAGACCAAGGAGATCCTGGGCACCCCGCAGGTGCGCACGGTCGTGCGCAAGGTGGTCTCGGCGGAGCTGAAGAAGTTCCTCACCTCGACCAAGCGGGCCGAGAAGGCCCAGGCCAAGCTGGTGATGGAGAAGGTCGCCAACGCGGCCAAGACCCGCATCGCCGCGCGTACGCACCGCGAGACCCAGCGCCGCAAGAACGCGCTCGAGTCCTCCGCACTGCCCGCCAAGCTCAACGACTGCCGCGCCACCGACGACCGCAGCGAGCTGTTCATCGTCGAGGGCGACTCCGCGATGGGCACGGCCAAGGCCGCCCGCAACTCCGAGTTCCAGGCGCTGCTGCCCATCCGCGGCAAGATCCTCAACGTCCAGAAGGCCTCGGTCGGCGACATGCTCAAGAACGCCGAGTGCTCCTCGATCATCCAGGTCGTCGGCGCCGGCTCCGGGCGCACCTTCGACCTCGAGGCCGCGCGCTACCAGAAGATCATCTTCATGGCCGACGCCGACTCCGACGGCGCCCACATCCGCTGCCTGCTGGCCACGCTGTTCTTCAAGTACATGCCCGAACTCGTCCGCGAGGGCCGCGTCTACACCGCCGTGCCCCCGCTGCACCGCATCGAGCTGTCCAACCCCAAGAAGGGCATGGACAAGTACGTTTACACCTATTCCGACGACGAGCTGCAGCGCAAGCTCGCCGAGCTGACCAAGAAGGGCGTCACCTGGAAGGACCCGGTCCAGCGCTACAAGGGCCTCGGCGAGATGGACGCCGACCAGCTGGCCGAGACCACCATGGACCCCCGCCGCCGCACCCTGCGCCGCCTCACCGTCGACGACGCCGAGTCCGCCTCGGAGATCTTCGAGCTCCTCATGGGCTCCGACGTCGCCCCTCGCAAGGAGTTCATCGTGCAGGGGGCGTACGAGATCGACGCGGACACCCTCGACGCCTGACTGGCTCCGCTCGCTCACGGGCTGGAACTCTCGATCCGTCGGCCGGGCGCCGCGCACCGCCGTTCGGCGAGCCCACCTGTCGTCGAGGTCGTCTTCTCGGGCGGCCGGCGCTGAACGGCCACTCACTACGGTGAACGGGTGAGTGCGGACGCCGAGGCCCTGGTCGCCGCCGCGACCGCCCTGGTCGAGGCGGCCGCCGACGGGGCGGTGCACACCGTGGCCGCCGCGGGGCTCACCGTCGGCGGCCGGGTGGTGACCGGGTTGAACCTCTCGCACTTCACCGGCGGCCCGTGCTCGGAGCTGGTGGTGCTGGCCAACGCGGCGGCGGCCGGCGACGGACGACTCGTGCTCGTGGTGGCCGTGGGCAACCGCGGACGCGGCGTGATCGCGCCGTGCGGTCGGTGCCGGCAGGTGCTGCTGGACCTCCAGCCGGACGTGGCGGTGCTGGTGCCCGACGCGGGCGGCGCAACCCGGGCGGTGCCGGTCCGCGAGCTGCTGCCGGAGGCCTACGAGTGGCAGGTGCAGCGGGCGCCGGCGGGGGAGCGGCGAGCGGAGCCGACGTCGTGATGGGGACCGTCGGCAGCGTCACGGTGGCGGACACCGTCGAGCTGTGGCCGGTCTACGACGCGGTCTTCGGCGACCACGCGTCGTACGACGAGTGGCGGGCTGAGGTCTGGGACCGGCACGTCGAGCGCGAGGGGTTCCGGCTGGCGCGGGCGCGGCGCGACGGCGAGCTGGTGGGGTTCGCCTACGGCTACACCGGGCAGCGCGGGCAGTGGTGGACCGACCACGTGGCCGCGGTGCTGGAGCCGGCGGTGGCCGAGGAGTGGCTGGGCGGGCACTTCGAGCTGGTGAGCATCGGGGTGCTGCCGTCGGCGCGGGGTGCGGGCGTGGGCGGTCGGCTGCTGGAGGCGGTGTGCGCGGGGTTGGCGCAGGAGCGGTGGCTGCTGACGACGACGGCCGATGCGGCGGACCCGGCCCGGCGGATGTACGCCGCGCACGGGTGGTCGGTGCTGGGGCCGGGGATCGGCCCGGGGACGGTGGTGCTGGGCAGGCTCAACCCTGCTGCGGGTGGTCCGTGAGCCAGTCCGCGACGGGGACGGGCCGCCGCTGGTCGTAGCCGACCGGAAGGCGCACGTCGCCGCGGGTGGTGAGGTAGTAGACGTCCCAGTGGTAGTAGCCGAGGTAGGCGCGCGGGTCGCGCTGCATGACCTCGGCCAGGCGGGTGACGCCGCGGACGTAGTGCTCGGAGTTGTTGTAGCGGTAGAGCGCCTGCGCGATCTGCCCGCGGCCGCCGCCGTTGTGGGCGAGGTAGCGGGCGGCGGCCAGGATCGCGTCGTGCGGGTCGTCGATGTCGCCGCGCCCCCAGCGGTCCCAGGTCGAGGGCAGGAACTGCATCGGCCCCTGGGCGCCGGCCACCGAGGTGCCGCGGATCCGGCCCATCGCGGTCTCGACGAGGTTGATGGCGGCGAGGTACTCCCACTCCACGCCGAAGGTGCGCTCGCCCTGCCGGTAGAAGCGCTGCAGGTCCTCGGCGGGCGACGGCGCCACGATCCGCCAGGCGGGGAGGGTGTCGGACAGCGTGGTGTGCATCGCCCGGAACTCCCGGCGCGAGGCCACGTTCGCGCGCACGTCGTCGCGCAGCTCCGCCGGTACGCCGCGCAGCACGGCCGCGTCCCAGCGCGGGTGTGCGCCCAGCTCGCGGTAGGCCAGCTGCTGGGCGCGGGCGGCGCGGACGAGGTCCTTCTCGGACGTCGCGGACGAGCGGACGGCGGGCTCGGCGGCGGCCAGCGCGGCGGCCGCCTCGGCCGCGGTGTGCGGCCGGCTGACCCGTGCGGCGGACCGGGCCGGCGCGGCGGCGGTCGGCGACGACGACGACGGCCTGGGGGACGGGCCGGACGCCTCGGCCGGGGACGAGTCGCCGGCGTCGCTGCAGCCGACCAGGGCGAGCACCCCGGTGAGCACGGCGGCGGCGACGCGCACGGCGCAGACCTAGAAGAGCTGGTCGAGCAGGCCGGTGTCGACGTCGTACATGAAGCCGCCGACGTGGACGGTGTCCGGGATGAGCGGGTGCGAGCGGACCCGGTGCACGTCGTCCTCCAGGGTGCCGATCGGGTCGCCGATGACGCCGAAGGCCTGCCAGGTGGCGTCGACGCCGGCGGACTCGCCGATCTTCTCGCGCAGCTCGAGCTCGGTGTGCCGGCTCATCGCGCAGCGGGTGTGGGGGATGACGAGGATGCGCTCGACGCCGAGCAGGTGCACGCCGAGGACCAGGGCCTCGAGCGCGGGGGAGGTGACCCGGCCGCCGGGGTTGCGGAAGATCTTGGCGTCGCCGGCCTTGAGCCCGAGCATGTTGAGGGGGTCGATCCGCGAGTCCATGCAGGTCACGATGGCCACGCCGGCCCGGGCGATGCCGTCGAAGCCGGCGAGGTCGAAGTGCGCGGCGTACTCGCGGTTGGCGCCGAGGAGGTCGTCGAAGTCACCCACGACTCCGAACCGTACCGGCCGATCAGCCGTGCGCCCGCAGCACCTCGCCCGCGTGGACCGCTCGGGTCGCGGCCCCCCGGAACAGCACCAGCGCGAGCCCGCCGGCGAGGAGCGCGCACACCACGGCGCCGGCGAAGACGGTCTGCTCCTGGGCCACGCCCGCGGCCTTCTGGAGCTCGCGGTACGCCGAGCACATGCGGGGCTCGCCGCAGACGTCGGACACCGTGTCGAGGGCGCCCTGCTCGGCGTAGTAGCGCCGCAGCCCGATCGTGGTCAGAGCGGAGATCCCGACCAGCATCCCGACCATCCGGGCCACGACGACCATCGCCGTGGAGACGCCGTGCACGTCGGGGTCGGTCGAGTCCAGTACCGCGGCGTTGACCGGGGCCAGCGCGAGCCCGAACCCGAAGCCGCAGACGATCAGCGCGACGTTGGACGAGAGGTGCTCCAGGGTGTCGGCGTCCCACTGCGTCATCAGACCGAAGCCGAGCGCCGAGAGCCCCATGCCGGCCGCGGCGACCGCCCCGGCGCTGCGGGTGCGGATGAGGTAGCCGCCCACCACCGCGCCCACCGGCAGCGCGACCAGGAAGCGGACGAGCACGAGCGCGGCCATCAGCTGGGAGGTGCGGTACGTCGTGGTGCGGGCGAAGATCGGGATGTCGATGAGCGCCGCGATCAGGGCCGCACCGACGAAGAAGCTGACGACCACCGCACCCCACGCCGGCGTGCGCCGCAGCGCGCCGCGGGGGAGCAGGGGCGCCTCGGACCGACGCAGGTGGAACACGAAGGCGACGGTGGCGAGGGCGGCGCCGAGGAGGTACCAGAGCCCCTGGTCGGAGAACACCTGCACCTGCGGGTCGGCGGTGGCGAAGGCCAGGATCACCCCGCCCAGGGCCACGGCCAGGAACAGCGCGCCGGTCAGGTCGGCCTCCCGGGCGTTGCGGCCCCACCCGGGCAGGTCGACCAGCGGCCGCCGGGCCGTGGCGCAGCGGACCACGAAGAGTGCCAGCGCGACCATCGGCACCACGCCGACGGGCGTGAGCCAGCGGCCGTCGCCGGCGAAGGGGATGAAGTACTCGCCCCAGCGCAGGTCGCGGACCAGCTCGGCCGGGCGCAGGAAGACGATGGCGCCGGACACCAGGGTGACCAGGAGCAGCAGCGCGCCGAGCAGGTCCGGGCGCCCGCGCGCTCGGGCCGGGGCGCGGCCGCCGGTGGCGCGGAGGGCGGCGGCGAGGACCAGACCGGCGGCCAGGTTGACCGCGAAGATCGCGGGCCACGACGACACGGCGAGGACGACCGCGCCGTACAGCGGGCCGAGGACCGAGCCGAGCTCCTGGACGGCCGAGACGACGCCGAGGGGTACGCCGCGGCGCTCGGCCGGGTAGAGGTCGGCGACCAGCGCGAGGGTGGCCGGCACGAGCCCGCCGCCGCCGACGCCCTGCAGGAAGCGGCCGGTGACCATGCTGGGCAGGTCGTAGGCCAACGCCGTGACCAGCGAGCCGACGGCGAACACCACGAGCGCGGCGGTGAGCACCGGCAGCCGGCCGCGCAGGTCGGCGATCCGCCCGATGAGCGGCAGCATCGCGACGTAGCCGAGCAGGAAGCCGGACACGATCGGGGCCGCGCGCTGGAGCTCCTCGATCGGGATGCCGACGCTGCCCATCATCTCGGGCAGGGCGAGCACGACGACGTAGGTGTCGGCGGCCGCGAAGGCCACCGCGACGGCGGCCAGGGTGAGCAGCAGCCGCGGCGACCGCCCGGTCACGGCACCGTCACGGCGCGGTGATCTGCTTCTCGGTGCCGTAGTCGTCGAGGGTCAGCGTGTAGGTGACCTCGCCGGCCTTCTCGCCGTAGAACGCGCCGGTCAGCACCGCCTGGCGCAGCTGGTCGTCGTTGCTGATCGTGTAGGTGAAGTCGAAGTCGCCCGCGGCGTCGGGGATGAGCGCGGCGACGGCGTCGCTGGGGACGGTGCCGGTGTACTCGGTGAGGATCTCCTTGTTGTCCGACCCGCCGCGGACCTGGTCGCCGGCCTTGGCGTCGGTGGCCTGGGCCAGCAGCCCGGAGAACCCGCCGTCGGGGTCCATGAGCTTCGCCGGGTCGGGGGCGCCGTAGTCGGCCGGGTCGATCTCGGTCCAGTCGGGGAGGAGCAGCGAGTTCTTGGCGTAGGTCGTGCCACCCACCGCGATGACGTCAGCGGTGGCCGGCAGGCCGTTGACGCTGAGGTCGAAGCTGCCCTCGAACGCCGAGGGGTGCACGCCGGTGCCCTCGGCCGAGCTGATGCCGGTCACGCCGTCGGGCAGGTTCTTCGTCGACAGCGTGATGGCCACGCCGGTGGTGTCGTCGAGGTTCTTCTTCGCGGCGGCGAGGACCTCGGCGGGACTGGCCTGGCTGCCCCCGTCACCGCCCCCGCTGCCCCCGCTGCCGGAGTCGTCGCCGCTGCACGCGGTCACCGTGAGGGCGAGGGCGAGCACGAGCGGGGCGGCCAGCCGGCGCGCAGGTCGCTTCACGCCCTCAGCCTTGCACACCCTCGTCCGCGCCGAAGCGCGCCAGTCGCGCGCCGACCGGACCCGCCACGGCGGCGATCGCCTGGCTGCCGGGCAGGCCCGAGCCGTCCCGCTTGCCGGTGGCCTCGGGCAGCTCGACGGGCGCCCCGCTCGCGGCCGCCGCGCGGGCCGGCGCGTCGCCGGCCCAGGCCGTCACCAGGGTGTCCTCGCCCTTGAGGAAGCGGTGGGAGCGCACGCCGCCGGTCGCGCGGCCCTTGCCGGGGTACTCGGCGAACGGCGTCACCTTGACCGCGCCGGCCTCGGTGCCAGGGAGGGCGGTGGACGAGCCGCTTGCGGTGACCACGACGTTCTCCGCGCCGGCCTCCAGCACGCCGAACCACACCACGCGCTCGCCGCCGGTCACCCGGACGCCGGCGATGCCGCCGCCCGAGCGGCCCTGCGGCCGGACCGCGTCGGCGCCGAAGTGCAGCAGCTGGGCGTCGCTGGTGATGAAGCACAGCGTCTCGGTCCCGGTGGCCAGCTCGGCCGCGCCGACGACCTCGTCGCCGTCGTCGAGCCGGATGACCTCCCACTCGTCCTTGCCCAGCACCTCGGGGTTGACCCGCTTGACCACGCCCGACCGGGTCCCCAGGGCCAGGCCCGGCCCGTCGGAGGCCAGCCGACTCAGGGCCAGCGCCCGCTCGCCCGGCTCGAGGGAGACCAGCTCGCTCAGCGGGAAGCCGCCCTGGAGGTTGGGGTCGTTGGCGCTCGCCGGCAGCGCCGGCAGGTCCAGCACGCTCACCTTCACCAGCCGGCCCCGGCTGGTCAGCAGCCCGACCTCGCCGCGCGCCGTGGTCGGCACCGCACTGACCACCACGTCGTGGTTGGCCCGGCCGCCGCCCTCGCCGACCGGCTCGCTGCTCGACGTGCGCGCGAGCAGACCGGAGGAGGACAGGAAGGCGAAGCACGGGTCGTCGGCCACCTCCAGCGGCGCGGCGGCCGCGGTGACGGTGGTCCCGGCGGACTCGAGCAGGACCGTGCGGCGCGGGGTGCCGTAGGTCTTGGCCACCTCGGCCAGCTCGTCGGAGACCACCTTCTTGAGCAGCGCCTCGTCCGCGAGGATCGCCTCGAGCTCCTCGATCTCGCGGCGCAGGGTCTCCTGCTCCTTCTCCAGCTCGATCCGGCTGAAGCGCGTCAGGCGCCGCAGCTGCATCTCGAGGATGTAGTTGGTCTGCGCCTCGCTCAGGTCGAAGACGCTCATCAGCCGCTCGCGCGCCGTGGCCGCGTCGTCGCTGGTCCGGATGACCTGGATGACCTCGTCGATGTCGACCAGCGCGATCAGCAGGCCGTCGACCAGGTGCAGTCGCTCGGCCTTCTTGTCGCGGCGGTACTGCGTCCGGCGGCGCACCACGTCGTAGCGGTGGCCGAGGAAGACCTCGAGCAGCTCCTTGAGCCCCAGCGTCCGTGGCTGCCCGTCGACCAGGCACACGTTGTTGATGCCGAAGGACTCCTCCATCGGGGTCAGCTTGTAGAGCTGCTCCAGGATCGCCTCGGGCACGAAGCCGTTCTTGACCTCGATGACCAGGCGGGTGCCGTGGGTCATGTCGGTGAGGTCCTTGACGTCGGCGATGCCCTGGAGCTTCTTGCCCTGGACCAGGACCTTGATCCGCTCGACGATCTTCTCCAGGCCCACGGCGTACGGCAGCTCGGTCACCACGATGCCCTTGCGCCGGCCCACGGCCTCCACGCGCGCGGTCGCCCGCATCCGGAACGAGCCCCGCCCCGACACGTAGGCGTCGCGGATGCCGTCCAGGCCGATGATCTTGCCGCCCGTCGGCAGGTCCGGGCCCGGGATGAACCGCATCAGCCCGTCCACGTCGGTGCCCGGGTGCACGATCAGGTGCCGCAGCGCCTGGACCACCTCGACCAGGTTGTGCGGCGCCATGTTGGTGGCCATGCCCACCGCGATGCCGGTCGTGCCGTTGACCACCAGGTTGGGCAGCGCGGCGGGCAGGACCACCGGCTCCCGCTCGCGCGAGTCGTAGTTGGGCTTCCAGTCGACCGTGTCCTCGTCGATCGACGCCGTCATCGCCACCGCCGGCGGCGCCATCCGGCACTCGGTGTAGCGCATCGCCGCCGGCGAGTCGTCCGGCGACCCGAAGTTGCCGTGCCCGTCCACCATCGGCACCCGCATCGCCCACGGTTGGGCCATCCGGACCAGCGCGTCGTAGATCGCCCCGTCGCCGTGCGGGTGCAGCCGGCCCATGACCTCGCCGACGACGCGGGCCGACTTGACGTGGCCGCGGTCCGGGAAGAGCCGCATGTCGTTCATCGTGTAGAGGATCCGCCGCTGCACCGGCTTGAGGCCGTCGCGTGCGTCCGGCAGGGCACGGGAGTAGATGACCGAGTAGGCGTACTCCAGGAACGACGACTCCATCTCCTGGCGGATGTCGGTGTCGAGGATGTGCTCCTCGAAGTCGTCGGGGACCTCCTGGGGGGTGTTGCGGCGGGGCATGGAGTCATCTTCTCCCGGGGGGTTGCATGAGGGTTGGGCGGCGCGCCGCTTCGCGGTTGGGGTTGCTGGACTGGGGGCTGCGGCTCGTGGTGCGGGCTCTCGGGTCCGGCCGCCTGTGGACTGACCCGGCCCCCGCCGGACCGCGACCCCCTCACCGAACGCAACCGACGCCGTGTTGCACGCGACTGCTCCCAGCGTGGTTGCGTCCGGTATGCGTGCCCCACGCCGCGGGTCTAGCGTTCGGCGAGGGGGCTGCGGTCCGGCGGGGGCCGGGTCAGCCCACAGGCGGCCTGGTCTGGCGGCGGCACCCTCGCCTTCGCCTTCACGTGGGTGGGTGGGGTGCGGTTCGGGTTTTCGCAGATCGGGAACGCAAGCGTGGCCGCCAGAGGCGGCCGCGCATTGCGGGCGGGGCGTGCCCCGCCCTTGAGCGCGTCTTACCGCCCCGACCGGGTCCCGCTGTCAAGGACGAACTCCCGATGGCCGAAGGCCCCCGCAGTTCGCCGCTTGCGGCGCCGAAGGCGTCCTTGACAGCGGGAGTCGGGGTGGTAAGCGCGCGGCCGCTACGCAATTGGTCCCGTCGAGGACGAGAACGACACCGGTCCAGCGGGAGCCAGAGAAACCCGGAGAAGACCTAAGCGATCGTCATGCCCCCGTCGACCGCCAGCGTCTGGCCCGTGATGTACGCCGCGGCGTCGGAGGCCAGGAAGACCACCGTCGCCGCGAGCTCCGCCGGGTCGCCCTTGCGGCCGGCGGGGATGCGGTGGAGCTGGGCGTCGAGGTAGCCCTCGGGGTAGGCGTCGGTCATCTCGGACTCGAAGAAGCCCGGCGCCAGCGCGTTGACGCGGATGCCCTTGCGGCCGGTCCACTGCTGGGCCAGGTCGCGGGTGAGGCCGATCAGGGCGGCCTTGGAGGCGCTGTACGCCGCCTGGGGGAGGCCGCCGGTGGTGAGGCCGAGGACCGAGCTGATGTTGATGATGCTCGAGCCCGGCGGCATGACGCGGCCGCAGGCCTGGGCCATCCAGTAGCAGCCGTTGAGGTTGACGTCGATGACCTGGCGGAACTGCTCGGGGGTCTCGCGGGTGGCGGGGACGGCGGTGCCGATGCCGGCGTTGTTGACCAGCACGTCGACGTGGCCGAACTCCTCGACGGCCAGGGCGACCAGGTCGGTGCAGGACTGCGGGTCGGACACGTCGGTGCCGTGGGTGAGGGCGCGGCGGCCGGCGGCGGTGACGAGCTCGGCGGTCGACTCGAGGCGGTCCACGCGGCGGGCGCCGAGGGCGACGTCGGCGCCGGCTTCGGCGAGGGCCTGGGCGAAGGCGACGCCGAGACCGCTCGAGGCGCCGGTCACGACCGCGACCTTGCCGTCGAGCCGGAACCGGTCGAGGACGGGGGTGGAGGGCATGGCGCGGAGCCTAGTGTGAGGCCATGCAGCCCCAGCGCGGCCAGGTCGTCACCGTCTTCCGGAGCCGGCTGCGTCGAGACGAGCGGGCGCTCGCGGCGTACGCCGACCACGCGGCGCGGATGAGCGAGCTGGCGCGGGCGGTGCCCGGGTACGTCGAGCACAAGGTGTTCACCGCCGAGGACGGCGAGCGGGTCACGCTGGTGACCTTCGCGGACCGCGAGGGCCACGAGACCTGGGCGCGGGACCCGGAGCACCGGGAGGCGCAGCGGGCGGGGGTCCGGGAGTACTACGAGGAGTACTCCATCAGCGTCGGCGCGGTCGAGCGGGCCAGCTCATGGGCCCGGGACGGGCGGGCGGAGGCCACCGGGGGGTAGTGGTCCCCGCCGCGCCGCGGTCCCGGACTTTTCTCGTGGGGCTCCACGTTCCCTCTCGTCTGGACAAGTGTCAAGGATTGTCTTGACAACTGTCCGGATCGGTCTGGACCCCTCGGCGCCCCGGCTGCGACCATGGACCGGTGATCCCGTCCACTGGTTCTCGGCGCACGCCTGCGGACCGTCACGACGACCGCCGCCAGGAGCTGGCCGAGTCCGCCCTGCTCACCCTGGGGGAGCTGGGCTACGCCCGGACCAGCCTGCGCGACATCGCCGGCAACTCGCCGTTCAGCCACGGGGTCCTGCACTACTACTTCGCCGACAAGCTCGAGCTGGTGCTCTACAGCATCACGCACTACAAGAAGGTGTGCGCGCGTCGCTATGACGGCGTGGTGGCGTCGGCGACGACCGAGGCCGAGCTGCTCGACGGGTTCGCCGAGAAGCTGGTCGAGACGATCAGCACCGAGGCCCCGATGCACCGCCTCTGGTACGACCTGCGCGTGCAGAGCATGTTCGACGCCCGCCTGCGCGAGACCGTGCTGGTCATCGACGGCTGGCTGCGCGACATGTGCTGGCGCGTCGTGACCCGCTACTCCGAGCTGGCCGACCGCGAGGTCGCGCTCGACCCCGACTCGACGTACGCCGTGCTGGACGGGGTCTTCCAGGCCGCGCTGCTCGGCCACGTGACCGGCGACGAGCAGGCCCTGCCCCGCCTCGTGGGCCAGGTGCACGGTCTGCTCCCGATGACCCTCAGCCCGCTGCCCCGCACGGTCTGAGCAGACCCCACCCGCCTCCGGTAGGCTTGTCCCGTGGCCAGGACCCTGCTCCTTACCCAGCCGCGTTGACCACGCACTGACGTCGACGCGGCCGCCCCTCTGCCCGAGGGGCTTTTTCATGCCCGGGACCAGGATCCAGAAGAGGAACGACGATGACGACCAACGAGCAGGAGCAGACGACCGGGACGGCGTACGACGTCCACGCGGTCCAGCAGAAGTGGCGCCAGGTGTGGGACGGCCTGGACGCCTTCCGCGCCGGCAGCGGACCCGAGGGCGCGGAGAAGCGCTACGCGCTGACGATGTTCCCCTACCCGAGCGGCGACCTGCACATGGGCCACGCCGAGGTGATGGCGCTGCACGACGTGATCGCGCGCTACTGGTGGCAGAAGGGCCACGACGTCCTGAACCCCATGGGCTGGGACTCCTTCGGCCTGCCCGCGGAGAACGCCGCGATCCGCAACGACGAGCACCCGGCGACCTACACCTACGCCAACATCGACACCCAGTACGAGTCGTTCCGCAACTACGCCATCAGCTTCGACTGGTCGCGCCGGTTCAACACCAGCGACCCGGAGTACTACACCTGGACGCAGTGGCTGTTCCTGAAGTTCCGTGAGCGCGGGCTGGCCTACCGCAAGAACAGCCCGGTCAACTGGTGCCCGCACGACCAGACCGTGCTGGCCAACGAGCAGGTCGTCGACGGCCACTGCGAGCGCTGCGGCACCGAGGTGACCAAGCGCGAGCTGACCCAGTGGTACTTCAAGATCACCGACTACGCCCAGCGGCTGCTGGACGACATGGCGCCCCTGGAGGGCACCTGGCCCGAGCGCGTGCTGACCGCGCAGAAGAACTGGATCGGCCGCTCCGAGGGCGCGCACGTGACCTTCGCGGTCGAGGGCCACGACCCCATCACCGTGTTCACGACGCGGCCGGACACGCTGTACGGCGCGACGTTCATGGTCGTCGCGGCCGACGCGGCGCTGGCCCAGAGCCTGGTCACCGACGAGCAGCGCCCGGCCCTGGAGGCGTACCTGGAGCAGGTCCGCCGGTCCTCCGACATCGAGCGGATGGCCACGGACCGGCCCAAGACCGGTGTCTTCCTGGGCGTGCACGCGACCAACCCGGTCAGCGGCGAGCAGGTCCCGGTGTGGGCGGCCGACTACGTGCTGGCCGACTACGGCACCGGCGCGATCATGGCGGTGCCCGCGCACGACCAGCGCGACCTGGACTTCGCCCGGGCCTTCGACCTGCCCGTGCGCACGGTGGTGGACACGGGCGAGGAGGACCCCGAGACGACGTACGTCGCGACGACCGGCGACGGCACCTACGTCAACTCCGGACCGCTGGACGGGCTGAGCGACAAGGCCGCCGGCATCCGCGCCATCACCGAGCAGCTGGAGGCCGACGGCGTCGGCAGCGGCACCGTGAACTTCCGGCTGCGCGACTGGCTGCTGAGCCGTCAGCGCTACTGGGGCTGCCCGATCCCGATCATCCACTGCGAGAAGGACGGCGAGGTCGCCGTCCCCTACGACCAGCTGCCCGTCGTCCTGCCCGACCTGCGCGGCGCCGACCTGAAGCCCAAGGGCGTCTCGCCGCTGGCCGCGGCCGAGGACTGGGTGAACGTCGAGTGCCCGACCTGCGGCGGCCCGGCCAAGCGCGACAGCGACACGATGGACACCTTCGTGGACTCCTCGTGGTACTTCCTGCGCTACTGCTCGCCGCACTTCACCGACGGCCCGTTCGACGAGGCCGCGGTGCGCGAGTGGATGCCGGCCGACATCTACGTCGGCGGCGTGGAGCACGCCGTGCTGCACCTGCTGTACGCGCGGTTCTTCACCAAGGTCCTGCACGACATGGGGATGATCGACTTCGTCGAGCCCTTCGCGGCCCAGATGAACCAGGGCCAGGTCATCAACCAGGGCAAGAAGATGTCGAAGTCGCTGGGCAACGGCGTCAACCTGGGTGAGCAGCTGGACGCCTACGGCGTCGACGCGGTCCGGCTGACCCTGGTCTTCGCCGGTCCGCCCGAGGACGACATCGACTGGGCCGACATGTCGCCCGGCGGTTCGCTGCGCTTCCTGCAGCGCGCGTGGCGGCTGAGCGGCGACGTCGCCTCGGCGCCGGGCACCCCGGTCGAGGACGGCGACCCGGCCCTGCGCCGGGTCACCGCGAAGACCGTGCACGAGGCCGACGAGCTGCTGGCCGGGCTGCGCTTCAACGTCATGGTCGCGCGGGTGATGGAGCTGGTGAACGCCACCCGCAAGGCCATCGACTCGGGCTGCGGCCCGGCCGACCCCGCGGTGCGGGAGGCCGTCGAGGCCGTCGCCGTGCTGCTGTCGCTGGTCGCGCCGTACACCGCCGAGGAGATGTGGTCGCGCCTGGGCCACGAGCCGACCGTCGCGCGCGCCGGCTGGCCGCACGTCGACCCGGCGCTGCTGGTCGAGTCCTCGGTCGTCGCGGTGGTGCAGGTCCAGGGCAAGGTCAAGGCCCGCCTGGACGTCGCGCCCGACATCTCCGCCGCCGACCTGGAGGCGCTGGCCCTGGCCGACCCCGCCGTGGTCCGCGCGGTCGAGGGTCGCGAGGTGCGCCGGGTCATCGTCCGCGAGCCGGCGCTGGTCAACGTCGTCGTCTAGCTCCTAGGGCGTCTCCTCCTGGAACCCGAGCACGGCGCGGGTCATCGCGTTGCGGGTGTCCAGGAGGTCGGCGAGCGCGGCGTCGAGGTCGTCGGCGCCGACCCGGATCTCGGCGTCGTCGCCCTCGGCCGCGGCCACCACGGCGGCGCGGCGCAGCAGCTCCTTGAGGAACGACGCGGTCACGCCGTCGGTGCGCTCGACGACGTCGTCGAGGCGGGTGGCGTCGAGCTCGAGCCGACCCCGGTAGAGGTCGAGCAGCCGGCGCCGGCCCGCCGCGTCCGGCAGTGGCACGTGCACGGCCTGGTCGACCCGGCCGGGCCGCGCGGCCAGGGCCGGCTCGAGGAGGTCGGCCCGGTTGGTGGTGAGCAGGAAGACCACGTCGGCGTCCTCGTCGAGGCCGTCCATCTCGTTGAGCAGGGTGAACAGCATCGGCGTCTCGCCGCCGTAGTGGTCGCGCTGCTCGGCGATGAGGTCGACGTCCTCGACCACGATCATCGCCGGCTGGAGCGACCGGGCGATCGAGCACGCCTCGCGCAGGGCGTGGAGGCTCTCGCCGGTGAGCTCGACGATGGTGGTGTCGGCCAGCTCGCTCATCAGGTAGCGCACGGTGTGCGTCTTGCCGGCCCCCGGCGGTCCGTAGAGCAGCAGCCCGCGCTTGAGGTGCTGCCCGGCCGCGCGCAGCCGGTCCCGGCTGCGGGCCACGCCGACCACCTGACGGCGGATGTCGCCGAAGGTGGCCTCGGGGAGGATCAGCGCGTCCTGGCCGACGCGCGGGCGGGTGCGGAACCTCAGCAGCGAGCCGCGCTCGCCGAACATGTCGCGGCCGAAGGACACGACCTGGCCGCGGTAGACGTTGCGCTCCAGCGCGAGGTCGCGCAGGGACCGGGTGAACGCGCGCGCGGCCTCGTCGCTCGTGGCCACGACCTCGACGCGCACGCCGTTCTGGTCGGACTCGTGGTCCGGGCCGCGGACCAGCGCCGCCAGCCGCTCCTCGCCGTCGCTGGCCAGGACCAGGGCGGCGCGCAGGCACTCCTCGGTCGCGCCGTCCGGACCGGAGGCGCGGGCCACGCGGGTGGTGGCCCCCGGCCGGGTCGCGTGCATCCGCGACACCTCGTCGGCGGCGAGCAGGTCGCCCAGCCCGAACTGACCGCGGTGGCGGTAGTCGGTGAGCCCGACCAGCCGGTGCTCGCGGCCGTCCCCGGCCAGCCAGGCGTCCAGCGCGCGCTGGACGTTGACGTGCTCGTAGCCCGGCCAGCCCTCCTCGGTCACCGGCAGGTCCTCGACCCCGCGACCGAGGTGCTCGGCCACGATCGAGCGGAACGTCGGCTGCTCGTCGGCACGGGCCTGGGCCACGAACCGGCGGACGACCCGGCGGGCGTAGCGGCCCACGTCGGCCAGCTCGGGCGACGCGTCGGGATGGCCGGCCGGTCCGCCGGCGTTCGCGTAGACGATTCTCACTTCGTCACCCTAGGGCGATGAGTCCAGCGGGTTTCCGGGGTCGGAGAGGCATGGCCTCGACGACCGACCTCCTCGCCCACGACGTGCGCGGTGACCTCTCCGCGGGGACGCCGCTGCTGCTGTTCGGCTCGCCGATGGAGGCCGCCGAGTTCGCCACGCTGGTGTCGTTCTTCCCCGACCGGCCGGTGGTGACGCTCGACCCGCGGGGAGCCGGGCGCAACCCGGCCGGGACCGGGCCGCTGACGCCCGAGGAGCACGCGGAAGACCTGTACCGCCTCATCACCGCGCTCGACGCGGGACCGGTGGACTGCTTCGGCACCTCCGGCGGCGCCGTCAACCTGCTGCGCCTGGCCGAGCTGCACCCGGAGGTGCTGGGCGCGGTGGTGGCCCACGAGCCGCCCACGGTCGTCGGGCTGCCCGACGCCGAGCACGTGCTGTCCGCACTCGAGGACATCGTCGCGACGTACCACCGCTCCGGCGACGGGCCGGCCATGGCGAAGTTCATCGCCCTGGTCCTGCACGACGGCGAGGTGGACCGGTCCTACCTGGCCCGGCCCGCGCCCGACCCGACGGCCTTCGGGCTGTCGGCCGAGGACGACGGCTCGCGGACCAACCCACTGATCCGGAACATGCCGGCCTGCAACCGCTACGCACCGGACGTGGCCGCGCTCGGGGCGCTGGGGGAGCGGCTGGTGGTCGCGGTGGGGACCGGCTCCGGCGACACGCTCGCCGCGCGGGGCGGGCGCGCGGTGGCGGCCGCGGTCGGCGTACCGGTGGCGCAGTTCCCCAGCCACCACGGCGGCTTCGTCGCCGGCCAGCCCGGCGCGGACCCCGAGGGCATCGCGCTGAGCCTGCGGGCTCACGTGGAGCGCACGACGACCGGTTAGCCTCGCGTCCATGTCCGTCGTGGTGGTCACCGACTCCACGGCGTGCCTGTCGCCGGAGGTCGCCGCCGAGCGCGGGATCGTGGTGGTGCCCCTGCAGGTGGTGATCGGGGCGGACGTGTACGACGAGGGCTCCCAGGGCGCGACACCGGAGCTCGTGGCCGAGGCGCTCAAGGCCTTCCGGCCGGTCTCGACCTCCCGGCCGACGCCGGCAGCGCTGCTGGAGCTGTACTCCTCGCTCGCCGCCTCCGGCGCCACCGAGATCGTCTCGGTGCACCTGTCCTCGGAGATGAGCGGGACGTTCGAGTCGGCGCAGCTCGCGGCCCGGGACGCGCCGGTGCCCGTCGTGGCGGTGGACAGCCGGCAGGTCGGGGTGGCGACGGGGTACGCCGCGCTGTCGGCGGCCGACGCGGTCTCCTCGGGTGCCTCTGCTCGTGCTGCCGCTGCCGCGGCGGCGGAGCGGGCCGCGCTGTGCTCGTCGCTGTTCTACGTCGACACGCTGGAGTACCTGCGCCGGGGCGGGCGGATCGGCGCCGCCGCCGCGCTGCTCGGCGGTGCGCTCGCGGTCAAGCCGCTGCTCACCATCACCGATGGCCGCGTGGCCTCGCTGGAGCGGGTCCGGACCTCCGGGCGGGCGCTCGCGCGGCTCGCCGAGCTGGCCGTGACCGCGGCCGGGTCGGCGCCCTGCGACGTCACCGTCGCCCACCTGGCCTCGCCCGACCGGGCCGGCCAGCTCCAGACCGAGCTCGCCACCCGGCTCGCCCCGAACCTCGAGGGCCGCGAGGTCGGCTGCGCCGAGCTCGGCGCCGTCCTGGGCGCCCACGTCGGCCCCGGGATGCTCGCGGTGTGCGTCGCCCCGCTGCTCTGAGCCACCGCCTCTCCACAGCCGACGCCCCCGACCGGGTTCTCCACAGGCCCCGCCCGCACCCCCGACACCCGTCGCCGGATCCGCCTACGTTCCCCCCATGCGCACCCGCCCACCCGACCTCTCCCAGGCCGACCTCGACCGGCGCCTGAGCCAGCTGCGCAACGACCTGGCCGGCGTACGAACCGCGCGGCCGGAGGCGGCCCCCCGCGTCGACCCGACCGACGCCTCGTGGTGGGACGAGCACACCCGGACCGCCTCGCCCCGGCCCGCGGCGCGCCCCGCCGCCCGCCCGCTCCCCGGGCCGACCCGCGTGCCGGGTCGCCACCTCGCCGACCGCGCGCACCTGAGCCTCGGCGCCCCGCAGCTGGCCGTCGTCGCGGTCGTCGTCGCCCTCGCCCTGGCCGTCACCGCCTGGTGGCTGGTGCGCGGCTCGGCCCACCCCGCCGACGACCTCGCGGCCGCGCCCGCCCGCGCGCTCGTCTCCGACGCCCCCGCCGTGGAGCCGGTCGTCGAGGCCGGCGCCTCGGCCGCGCCCCCCGTCCGGCGCCGCCTCGCCCGCTCCCGCCGCGGTCACCGTCGACGTGGCCGGCAAGGTCCGCCACCCCGGCATCGCCGTCCTCGACGCCGGCGCCCGCGTCGTCGACGCCCTCCAGGCCGCCGGCGGCGCCAAGCCCGGCGTCGACCTCACCGGCCTCAACCTCGCCCGCGTCCTCGTCGACGGCGAGCAGGTCCTCGTCGGCACCGACCCACCCACCGGCCTCGCCGCCGCGGCCTCACCGCCCCCCGCGGGCTCCGGCTCGGGCGCGACCTCGACCTCGTCCGCGGGCAACGCCCCCGGCACCCCCGCCACCGTGGTCAACCTCAACACCGCCACCGAGGCCGACCTCGACACCCTCCCCGACGTCGGCCCCGTCACCGCCCAGTCCATCCTCACCTGGCGCGACCAGCACGGCGGCTTCTCCAGCGTCGACGAGCTCCTCGAGGTCGACGGCATCGGCGAGGTCACCCTCGGCAAGCTCGCGCCCTACGTCACGGTCTGACCCCCCGTGACCGCCGTCCTCCGTTGCCCGCCACCCCGCACCGCGGCGGCGTCCGCCCTCCCCGCCGGCGCCATGGTCACCGCGCCGTGGCCGACCCGGCGGGCTGACCGCGCCGCTGCGCTCCTCCGCGACCGCGCCGGCCGCCCTTGAAGGCGTGACATCGACTTCGGGCGCCGCCCGCGCCGCCACGCTTCAGCGCGGCAGCGCCGGCCTCGCCGACAACGCGGCGTCGCCCTGGGCCGCCGGCTGCACCGCCGGGCTTCCCGGCGCCCCCGACCTGCTGATTGCGAAGTGGGCCGGGCTGTTGGGCCGCGCGGGTTGCACCAGGGACGTGGCGTCGCCAAGGCGCCCCGTGACCGCTGCTGAGCGCTCTCGCGCCCTTCCCGGGAGCGCCGCCTCACCCGCGCTGGCCGCCGGCGCTCGCCTGGCCCCGCCGTCGGACAGCACGGACGCCGACCGCACGGCCGCGCTCGCCCGCCATCTCAGTGGCCGGGCAGCGCCCGCGCGCGCCTTCCGTGCCCCGCGCCGCCCGTCGTACGCGGGGGTCTGCCCGCCGTCTGCGCGGCCGCGCTCCACCGCGCCTTCCGCGCATCCGACCTCGTGCCGCCGCAACCTGGTGTCACCGCTGAAGGCCGCGCTACGGCACTCGGCGAGAGAACCGCTCCACTCGCCAGCGCCGCCTGCGCTCGCCTCGCCCCGCCGACGGCGACCCTGCGCCTCGGCCGCACGGACGCGCAGGCGCGGTCGGGCCGAGCACGCCGACCCGGGCGCGCCGCGCCGCGCGGCGCAGGCCGCCCTCGATGGGCGCCGCCGCCGGAGCGTGCACGCTCGATGCCGTCCACGCCCGGCCGCGAGGTGACGACCGGTGCCGACGCCCGTCCCACCCGCGGTGCCGCCGGGCACAGCAACCCCGACGCCCCCCCGCCGAGGGCACCGACATCGACGGCCGTGACGCCGCCGTCGGCCACGCCGCCGAGGGCCACGCCGCGGACGGCCACGACCCCGACGGCCGTGACGCCGCCGTGGGCCACGCCGCCGAGGGCCACGCCGCGGACGGCCACGACCCCGATGAGGCGCCCGCCCTCCACGAGCGCCTCGACCTCCGCATGCCCCTGCTCGGTGCCGCCGCCTGGCTGGGGTCCCTGGCCGCCTCGCTCACGACCGGCCGCGTCCTGGCGGCCGTCCTCATCAGCAGCGCGGCGGCCGGGGCCACCCTCGCCGTACGGCGCCGAGCGGCCAGGGTCGCGGTGGCCGCCCTCCTCCTGGTCGCGCTCGCCGCCGCGGGCGTCACCGCGTTCCGGGCCGAGCGGACGGCGCACAACCCGGTCGCGGTCCTGGCCGGCGAGGGTGCGGCGGTCACGGTCGTCGGGACGGTCGCCTCCGACCCGCACACCGTGCAGGGCGGCTTCGCGGACCAGGTGGTCTGGCGGCTGGCCGTCGGGCGGGTCACCGGACGGGGGCAGACGCTCGAGCTGCGGGCGCAGGTGCTGGTCCTGGCCGGGGCCGACAGGGCGCGGCCGGCGCTGGGGGCGCAGGTCGAGGTCCACGGCCGACTGGTCACGGCGGACGACGACCGCGAGGTCAGCGCGCTGCTCAAGGCCAGCGGCGACCCGCGGACGAGCCGACGGCCCGACGTCTGGTGGCGCGGGGCGGGGGCGGTCCGCCAGGCGCTGCGCGACTCGGTCGCGCGGCGGCCCGCGGACCAGCGGGCGCTGGTGCCGGCGCTGGTGGACGGCGACGACGCGGCGGTGGACCCGGAGCTGCAGGAGGCGTTCCGGACCACGGGCCTGACCCACCTGCTGGCCGTCTCGGGCACCAACCTCACGCTGGTGGTCGGGTTCCTGCTGGTGCTGGCCCGCTGGGCCGGGGTGCGCGGGCGGTGGCTGCACCTGGTCGCGGCGGCGGGGATCGTCGGGTTCGTGCTGATGGCGCGCACCGAGCCGAGCGTGCTGCGGGCCGCGGTCATGGGGAGCATCGGACTGCTGGCCATGGGTACGGCGGGGCGCCACAAGGCGCTGCGGGCCCTGGGCGGCAGCGTGGTGGTCCTGGTGCTGCTCGACCCGACCCTGGCCGTGAGCGCCGGGTTCGCGCTGTCGGTGCTGGCCACGGGCGGGATCCTGCTGCTGGCGCCGGCGTGGCGTGACGCGCTGGGCCGGTGGCTGCCGCGGTGGCTGGCCGAGGCGGTGGCGGTGCCGGCCGCGGCCCAGCTGGCCTGCACGCCGCTGGTGGCCGCGCTGTCGGGCCAGGTGAGCCTGGTGGCGGTGGTGGCCAACCTGCTGGTGGCGCCGGTGGTGGGTCCGGCGACGGTGCTGGGCCTGGCCGGCGGCCTGCTGACCCTGGTGTGGGCGCCGGTCGGGCAGGTGGCCGGGACGCTGGCGTCCTGGTGCGTGGCCTGGGTCATCACGGTGGCCGAGCACGGCGCGGCGCTGCCGACGGCGGCCATCGGGTGGGGGACCGGGCCGGTGGCGCTCGCGGCGCTGACGGCGTCCACCGTCGCGATCGCCCTCGTCGGCCCCCGGCTGCTGCGCAACCCGATCACCAGCCTGGTCCTGGCCGCGCTGCTGGTGGTGGCGGTGCTGGCCCGGCCGCCGCGGCTGGGCTGGCCGCCGGACGGCTGGCTCCTCGTGGCCTGCGACGTCGGGCAGGGCGACGCCCTGGCGGTGGCGGCCGGGCCGCACACCGCGGTGGTCATCGACGCGGGACCGGACGCGCGGGCGGTCGACCGGTGCCTGGACCGGCTCGGGGTGGAGCGGGTGCCGGTGGCCGTGCTGACGCACTTCCACGCCGACCACGTCGACGGCATCGAGGGTGCCCTGGGTGGCCGCGAGGTGGGCGGCGTGTGGACCACCCGGCTCCAGGACCCACCCGGCGGGGTGCGGGAGGTAGTGGATGCGGCGGCGGAGGCCGGCGTACGACCGGAGGAGGTGGCGCAGGGGCGGACGTTCGCGGTCGGGCAGGCCCGGTTCCAGGTGCTGTGGCCGCCGGCGGACCAGGCCGAACGCGGTCCGGGCGACGGGTCGACGGCCAACGAGGCCAGCGTGGTCCTGCTCGTCGAGACCGGTGGGCTGCGGCTGCTGCTCACCGGCGACATCGAGCCGGAGGGCCAGCAGGCCCTGGCGCGGCTGTGGCCGGGGCTCGAGGTGGACGTGCTCAAGCTGCCCCACCACGGCAGCGCCCACCAGGACGAGGAGTGGCTGCGCAGCCTGCACGCGCGCGACGTGCTCGTGTCGGTCGGCGCCGACAACGACTACGGACACCCGGCGGCGTCGGCGATGGAGCCGCTCGAGCGGGACGGTGCCGCGCTCTACCGCACCGACCAGGACGGCGACCTCGCCGTCGTCGTGGACGGCGGTGAGCCGGAGGTGGTCACCAGCCGGTGAGGACCGTCGGCACCACCACCTAGGCTGGCCGCCGTGGACGTCCTGGGCCGCATCACGCTCGTCACCGGCAAGGAGGAGTTCCTCGGTGAGCGGACGGTGGCGACGGTCCGCGACGCGGTCCGCACGGCCGACCCCGAGGCGGAGTTCTCCGAGACCCGCGCGGCCGGCCTGACCCTGGCCACCTTCGGGGAGCTGGCGGCGCCGTCACTGTTCAGCTCGGTGCGCTGCGTGGTCGTGCGTGCCCTGGAGGACCTGCCGGAGGAGTCGGTGGACGGCCTGCTGGAGTACGCCGCCGCGCCGGCCGAGGACGTCGCGCTGGTCCTCGTGCACTCCGGGGGGCAGCGGGGCAGCGGCGTGCTGACCAAGCTGCGCAAGCTGCCGGCGGTGACGGAGTCGAAGTCGGCCGAGCTGCGTCCGAGCGAGTACCCCCAGTTCGTCACCTCCGAGGTCGGCGCGCTCGGGGCGCGGATCGACCGGGAGGCTGCCGACACGCTGGTGCAGGCGGTGGGCCAGGACCTGCGGTCGCTGTCCGCGGCGGCGCACCAGCTGACCCACGACTTCCCGGGGGAGTCGATCAGCGAGTCGATGGTCAAGAAGTACTTCGGCGGCCGGGCCGAGGCCAAGTCCTTCGCGGTGGCCGACGCGGCGTTCAGCGGCCGTCGGCAGGCGGCGCTGGAGGAGCTGCGCTGGGCCCTCGACGGCGGCACGCCACCGGTGCTCGTCACCTCGGCCTTCGCGGGCGGGGTGCGGGGACTGGCCCGCTACCAGGGCGCGCCCGCGCGGATGAGGGAGGCCGACCTGGCCCGCGCGGTCGGCGTGCCGCCGTGGAAGCTGCGCACCCTGCGCGAGCAGTCGCGCGGCTGGTCCGAGACCGGGCTGGCCCACGCCATCCGGGCGGTGGCCCAGGCCGACGCCGACATCAAGGGCGCGGCCTCCGACGCCCACTACACGCTCGAACGGCTGGTGCTCACCATCACCGGGCTGCGCGAGCCGCGCTAGCCGACGGTCGGGAACCGCGCCGGGAAATGCAGAACGACCCGCTCCCTGGAGAGCGGGTCGTGCGCAGAGGGCCTCAGAGAGACGCGGCCTTCTTGGCGATCGCGGACTTGCGGTTCGCGGCCTGGTTCTTGTGGATGACGCCCTTGGAGGCGGCCTTGTCCAGCTTCTTCGCGGCGTCGCGGGCCAGGGTCTGGGCCTGCTCGGTCTCGCCCGCCTCGGCGGCCTCGCGGAACTTGCGCACAGCGGTCTTGAGGCCGGTCTTCACGGCCTTGTTGCGCTCGTGCGCCTTCTCGTTCTGCTTGTTGCGCTTGATCTGGGACTTGATGTTGGCCACTGGGCTTCTCTCGGTGCGTGGTGGACTGGGTCTGGAGTTCGGGGGCGCGGCGACAGGACGCCAGCGCGACGGACAACGGTAACAGCGGGCTGCGACGGCCCCAAAATCGTGCGGCGGGCCTCAGCGGCCGAGCCGGCGACCCGCGGCGGCCAACATCCTCGCCGACTCCGCCTGGCGGAACGCTCTCAGGGTGGGCAGGTTCTGGTCCACCGCCGTGTGGGCCCGCCAGGCGGCGTGCACGCCGAAGCCGAGCAGCCACGCCGTGCGCAGGTCCTCGCCGGCGGCGGCCAGGGCGGGCGAGGTGGCCAGCGACGCGTCGAACCAGGCGAGTCCACCCGCTCCAGCCGCGCCAGGAGGGGGTCCGTCCAGCTTGGCCGACGGCACGTCGAGCAACGCGTCCACCAGCGGCTCGAGGTCGCGCAGCCGGGCGCGGACCCACGACGGCACGGCGTCGGGCGGCAGGTCGGGCACGTGGCGTCGTCGGTCAGGTCGGGTGTGGTCCCCTCGACGTCCTCGGGCAGGAGCGCGACCCACTCTCCGTCGTCGTGTGCGCGAGCAGCGACGCCCACAGCGGATGGGTGCCGATCAGCCGCAGTGCGTCGACCTCGCGACGGAACAGCGTCGGCGTGTGCGGGTTGAGGTCGGCGCCGACGGCCTTGACGAACGCGCGCCGTCCCTCGGCGGTGACCACGCGGGTGGCGCAGCCGGGGGACGTGCCGCCGGCCTGCTCGGCGACCGAGACGACCGGCGCGCCCAGCTCGGCGCCGACCGCGCGAGGAGCGGTCACGTCCACCCCCGCCGCTCGCGGAGCCACGCCCAGCAGGCCTCGCCCTGCCAGCGCTGGGCCTCGCGGATGTGCGGCGACGTGTGCGGGACGGGCTGGGCGGCGCTGGTGAAGAAGTAGCCGGTCACCAGGGCCAGCACCACGTCGACCGAGTCCGCCGGCACCACGGACAGCAGCGGGCTGGCCGCGATGGCCGCCTCCACGTCCACGCCGTCGCCGCGCGGCCCGATGAGCAGGAACAGCGAGTCCAGCCACGGTGCGCCCGCGAACGGCCAGTTCCAGTCGCACAGCAGCGCCCGGCCGTCGGTGGTCAGCAGGATGTTGTCGTCGCGCACGTCGGTGTGGACGACGGTGTCCCCGGCCATCACCGAGGCGAACGCCGCGGCCAGCGCGCTCGCCTCCTCGCGGTGCGGGAGGTCGAGGTCGTCCCACAGCGCGGGCCACGCCGCGAACTCCTCGGCCGCGGTCGGCAGCGGCAGGGGCGGTGGCGTCAGCACGGGTACGGCGGCCGCGAGCGTCTGCAGGCACAGGGCCAGCTCGTCCTCGCGCCAGGGTCGGGCGGGCTGGCGCGCCTCGACGTACTGCGTGCACAGCACGAACCAGTCGTCGACCTCCACGCTCCACAGCAGCGGCGGAGCGGGCGCCTCGGCGGGCAGCGCGCCGAGCTTGCGGGCCTCCTCGCGGTAGGCGTCGGCGAACATCCGCTGCGCCTTGACCGATGCCGCCTTGACGAAGTGCCGGCTGCCGTCGGCGCAGGTGAGGACCGAGGCGAACCCGGGCGTGAACCCGGCGTCCTGAGACGCGGCCTCGACCACCGCCGACCCCAATCGGCCCTCGACCTCCGCGCGGACCCGGGGCGGGAGGAACACCCAGTCCAGGCGGCGGGCGGTCCGGCCGTGCGGGATGTGGGAGGACACCGGGTCATCCTCGCCGGGACCGACCTCGGGCGGCCACCGGGTCACCAGCGTCCCGCCAGGGCTCCGACCGGAGACGGATGTGCGCACGCGCGGGCGGCCCTACCCTCGGCGGGTGAGCCTCGCGGCGTTCATCCAGCGGCGCAAGCGGGAGTGGGTGGCGCGCGGGCTGCCCGACTACCCGCTCTGGATCGCCGCGCTCATCGACTCCGCGGCCCTGCTCACCGGTGCCGTCGCGGTGCTGCAGCGCTGGGGCGACGGCGTTCCGCTGGCCGCCGCGCTGGTCCTGGTCGCGCTGGTGCCGTGGGTGCTGGAGCTGTGGGGCCGCGACCACACGTGGGTGGCGTTCGTGGTGCTGACCGGGGGCGCGACGCTGACGCTGATGCTGAGCCGGCCGGTGGACTACGAGGTCGTCCCGTTCCTCATGGTCCTGATGGTCGGCCACGTCACCGCGGTCGCCGGCGTGGGCCGCGGCCTGCTGGTCCTGGTCGCCGGCGAGGCGGTGGTCGTCGCGGCCGGGCTGGGCGGAGACATGGCCGGCGCCGAGGTGGCGATCTGGGCCGCAGCCGTGGTCGTCGGCCTGGACATGGGCTTCATCCTGCGCGCCCAGCAGCTGCGGATCGAGGCCCAGGCCCGCGAGCACCAGGTGCGCGAGCGGCAGGCGGTGCTCGAGGAGCGCCAGCGCATCGCCCGCGACGTGCACGACCTGGTCGGCCACTCGCTGAGCGTCACGATGCTCCACCTGACCGCCGCACGCCGCGACCTCGAGGACGCCGCGTCCGGCAGCGGCGACCTGGGCGAGGCGCTCGACGCGCTGAGCGAGGCCGAGCGCGTGGGCCGCCGCGCCATGGCCGACATCCGCAGCACCGTCGACCTGCTGGGCCAGGACGGCGCGGGCGAGGCGGCCCCGCGCGGGCTGGCCGACCTCCCGGCGCTGGTCGCGGAGTTCCAGCGCGCCGGCGTCGACGTCACCCTCCACGCCGCGGGCGACCCGCGCGGCGTGCCCGAGGCCACCGGGCTCGGCCTCTACCGCATCGTCCAGGAGTCGCTGGCCAACGTGGCCAAGCACGCGCCCGGCTCGCACGCCGAGGTCCGCCTCGACCTCGGCGACGACCCGAGCCTGGTGGTGACCAACACCCTGCCGCGGCCCGTACGCCGCAACGCCGGCGGCTCGGGTCTCAGCGGCATGGCGGCCCGCGCGCAGCAGCTCGGCGCCCGGCTGAGTGCCGGCCCCGAGGGCCGCCGCTGGGAGGTCCGCGTGGACCTGCCGCGCTCCCGGCCGGAGCCGGAGCCGGAGCGTCCCCGCCGGACCCGGCACGGACAGGCGGCCCGGACGTGAGCGACGGGGACATGAACGACGGGGACGAGCCGAGCAGGGTGCGGGTGCTCCTGGTGGACGACCAGGAGCTGGTCCGCTCCGGCCTGACCCGGATCCTGCGCCCCCGCGACGGCTTCACGGTGGTGGGGGAGTGCGAGGACGGTGACCAGGTGGTCGACGCGGTGCGCCGGCTGCGCCCGGACGTGGTCGTGATGGACCTGCGGATGCGCCGGACGAGCGGCATCGAGGCGACCGCCGCGCTGCGCGGCGTACCGGACCCGCCGCCGGTCCTGGTCCTCACCACCTTCGACGACGACGAGCTGCTCTCCGGCGCCCTGCGCGCCGGGGCGGCCGGCTTCCTGCTCAAGGACAGCGCGGCCGAGGACGTGGTCCGCGGCGTCCGGGCCGTCGCCGCGGGCCAAGCCCTCCTCGACCCCGCGGTCACCGGCCGGGTCCTGGAGCGCTACCGGAGCGCCGAGACCGGTGCGCCGCCCGGCCGCCCGGTCGAGGAGCTGACCGCCCGCGAGCGCGAGGTCCTCGAGCTCATGGGCCGCGGCCTCAGCAACGGCGAGATCGCCGCGACCCTCCTCATCTCGGAGGTGACGGTGAAGAGCCACATCGGCCGCATCTTCACCAAGCTCGACCTGCGCGACCGGGCCGCCGCCATCGTCTACGCCTTCGACCACGGCCTGGTCTCGCCGCGCGGCGCGACGCCCCGGCCCACGCCCTAGTCTGCGGCCGTGGACAGCGCGGCGGGTGGGGCGGTCGAGCGCGAGCGGCACCGCGACCTGGACCGGCTGCTCACCTTCGTCGACGCGATCGTCGCGATCGCCATCACCCTGCTGGTGCTGCCGCTCGTCGAGCTGGCGCCGGAGCTCCACGAGGGCGGCCGTGCCGCCGACCTGCTGCGCGACCACTCCGACGAGCTGTGGGCCGTCGCGCTGAGCTTCTACGTCATCGCCCGGATCTGGCTGGGCCAGCACCACGCGGTCGCGCCGCTGGTGGTGGGCAACGCGCGCACCACCACGCTGCTGCTGACGTGGGCGTTCACCATCGTGGTGCTGCCGTTCCCGACCTCGCTGGTCGCGGCGTCCGGTGGGCAGGCCACGGTCAAGGTGCTCTACGTCGGCACCGTCGCCCTCGGCGTCCTCCTCAACGCCGGGCTCCGGGCCGAGGTCCAGCGCCACCCGGAGCTGACCGACGGCGCGGCGTACGAGGGCCCGCTGGGCAGCCTGCTCACCGCGCTCCTGCTCCTGGTGGCGCTGGCGGTGATGCTGCTCCTCCCGGCGACGAGCTACGTCCCGATCCTGGTCCTGGCGGCCGAGGGCCGGCTCAAGGCGCTGGTCGAGTCCCTGAGGAATCGGCGGTCCACCTGACCCGTGGGAGGATTTCCCACGACATGACCCGCACCGTGAACGCCCCGGCGCCCGGCCAGACCCCGCCGGCGACCATCCGCAACTTCTGCATCATCGCCCACATCGACCACGGCAAGTCGACGCTGGCCGACCGGATGCTGCAGCTGACGGGCGTGGTGGACGAGCGCAGCGCGCGGGCGCAGTACCTCGACCGCATGGACATCGAGCGCGAGCGCGGCATCACCATCAAGAGCCAGGCCGTCCGGATGCCGTGGACCGTCGAGCCCGGCGACGGGCAGGGCGCCGAGCCGGGCACCTACGTGCTCAACATGATCGACACCCCCGGCCACGTGGACTTCACCTACGAGGTGTCCCGCTCGCTCGAGGCGTGCGAGGCGGCGGTGCTGCTGGTCGACGCGGCGCAGGGGATCGAGGCCCAGACGCTGGCCAACCTCTACCTGGCCATGGGCGCGGACCTGCACATCATCCCGGTGCTCAACAAGATCGACCTGCCCAGCGCCAACGTCGAGAAGTACGCCGCGGAGCTCGCCGGGCTGGTCGGCTGCCGGCCCGAGGACGTGCTCCGGGTCAGCGCCAAGACCGGTGTCGGGGTGGCCGAGCTGCTCGACCACATCGTGGCCGAGACCCCGCCGCCGGTCGGCGACGCCGACAAGCCGGCCCGAGCACTGATCTTCGACTCGGTCTACGACACCTACCGCGGTGTGGTGACCTACGTCCGGGTCGTCGACGGCAAGCTCACGCACCGCGACCGGATCAAGATGATGAGCAACGGCGTGGTCCACGAGATGCTCGAGGTGGGCGTGATCAGCCCCGAGCCGGTCAAGGCCACCGACCTCGGCGTCGGCGAGGTGGGCTACCTCATCACCGGGGTCAAGGACGTCCGCCAGTCGCGCGTCGGCGACACCGTCACCACCCAGCACCACGGCGCCACCGAGGCGCTGGGCGGCTACAAGCACCCCAACCCGATGGTCTACGCCGGGCTCTACCCCATCGACGGCGACCAGTACGGCGACCTGCGCGAGGCCCTGGAGAAGCTGCAGCTGAACGACGCCGCGCTGACCTACGAGCCGGAGACGTCGGGCGCGCTGGGCTTCGGCTTCCGGGTCGGCTTCCTCGGCCTGCTGCACATGGAGATCACCCGCGAGCGGCTGGAGCGGGAGTTCGACCTCGACCTGATCTCGACCGCCCCGAACGTCGTCTACGAGGTCTCGCTCGAGGACGGCACCGAGCTCGAGGTGACCAACCCCAGCGAGTTCCCCGAGGGCAAGATCGCCGAGGTCCGCGAGCCGGTCGTGCGCGCCACGATCCTCAGCCCGAGCGACTACATCGGCACCATCATGGAGCTGTGCCAGACCAAGCGCGGCACGCTGCTGGGGATGGACTACCTCTCCGAGGACCGCGTGGAGATGCGCTACACGCTGCCGATGGGCGAGATCGTCTTCGACTTCTTCGACCAGCTGAAGTCGCGGACCAAGGGCTACGCCTCGCTGGACTACGAGCGCTCCGGTGAGCAGTCCGCGGCGCTGGTCAAGGTCGACATCCTGCTCCAGGGCGAGCCGGTCGACGCGTTCTCGGCCATCGTGCACAAGGACGCGGCGTACTCCTACGGCGTGATGATGGCCGGCAAGCTCAAGGAGCTCATCCCGCGCCAGCAGTTCGAGGTGCCGATCCAGGCCGCCATCGGCGCCCGGGTCATCGCCCGCGAGAACATCCGCGCGATCCGCAAGGACGTGCTGGCCAAGTGCTACGGCGGAGACATCACCCGCAAGCGCAAGCTGCTCGAGAAGCAGAAGGAGGGCAAGAAGCGGATGAAGATGGTCGGCCGCGTCGAGGTCCCCCAGGAGGCGTTCGTCGCCGCGCTCTCCACCGGCGACAAGTCCCAGAAGTAACCCTCGTCCCAGCCGCCCCAAGGGCCCCGCAGCGGCGTCCGTGCGGGCCGCGACGCGCCGCAACACCCCCTGTTCTGGGGATCGCGGACCTGGTGGGTCGCCGGGATACCCTGTGCCGCGAGATGCCCTCGACCCGCGTCGGTCCAGGCATCGGTGGGGGTGTCTCGGGGACGGCCGCTTGTGGGGAGTGGCCGCGAAGTGTGGGGGATGACGGCATGGAGCCGAACGACGCCGCGAGCGGCAGCGCGCGCGCAACCGAGCTGCGCGCGAGCCTGAGCGCACGCCGCGACATCGAGTCGCTGCTGGCCGAGGCCAGCGCGACCCGTGAGGCCGCGGTCGCGGACGCGGACGCGATCATCGAGGAGGCCCAGCAGGTCTCCGAGCAGCTGGTGCGCGAGAGCCGGAGCGAGGCCGACCGGGTCACCACCGACGCGCGGGCCCGCGCCGAGGGGGTCGTGGCCAGGGCGCGCTCGGAGGCCGAGGAGATCACCCGGCAGGCCCGCGCGGCCGCCGACGCGGTCCGGGCCCGGGCCGAGGCCCAGGTCGAGGAGTACCGCCGCCGGGTCCGCGCCGAGCTGACCGAGCAGGTCACCCGCGAGGTGACCGAGCAGAGCCGGCGCGAGCTGGCCCGCGTCCAGGAGCGCCAGCAGGGGATGATCGGCGACATCGAGGCGTCGGTGCGCATCCTCGGTGTCTCGATGGAGGCCGCGGTGGCCAACATCGGCGAGATGCTGGGTGCGCTGGACTCGCTGCGGGTGCACACCACGGAGTCCCTCGGCGAGGCCGGGACCACGGCGTTCACCGAGCCGCCGCGGCACGCCGACGCCGGCGCCTCGGCAGGCGGCGGGGGCCGCATGAGCGTGCCCCCCGAGCCCGTCGAGCCGCCACGGCCGCCGCGCCCCGAGCCGATCGACCACCTGATCCGCTCGACGCTGCCCGGCGAGGACGCCGGCACCGAGGACGAGGACGGCCCGGCCAGCAGCTGGGTCGACGGCATGGCACCCGACAGCGCGGTGCCGGCGGCCGAGCCGGTGTACGACGCGGCCGACGCGGATCCGGCCGAGACCGGCGCGGAGCCGCCCCGGACCGCGACCGAGGCCTTCCTGCTCTCGGCGCACGTCGACCACGGCGACCCGCCGCTGCCGCCCCTGGACGACACCGACGTCGGGGCGCGCTACGCCCGCGACGCGATGCGCGCCACCGCCCGGTCCAAGACCCGGCGCGCCGGTGACCGGCCCGCGGACGACCGCGCCGACGACCCGGCCGGCCGGGCCGACGGCTCGGCCGGCGGGTCAGCCGGTGGGTCAGCCGGTGGGTCGGCCGGCGGGTCGCCGGAAGGCGCGGCTGACCGGTCGACGGCCGCGGCGGACGGCGAGGACGCCGAGACGTCCGGCAAGCCGCTCGGGTGGCTGTTCCGCTCGTCCTGAGCGTGCCCGCCCCAACGCCGGCCGCGGTGCTCGCGCTGCCCGACCGGGAGGTGCCGGAGACCCGTCCGCGCGCGCGGACGCTGCTCGTCCTGCCGCTGCTGCTCGCCGTGACGCTGGGCCTCGGAGCGGGCCTGGCGCCGGTGGTCACGCTGGTCGTCGCGGTGACGGTCGCGGCGTCGCTGGTGCTGCTGCTCCGCCTGGAGTGGGCGGTGCCGGCGCTCGTGGTGGGCTCGGTCTTCGAGGGCTACCTCGACCGCCTCTCCCCGGGGGTGGTGCCCTGGCTCGGGCTGGTGCTGGTCCTCTCCTGGCTGGTGCGCCGAGCCCGGGGCCGGCGGCCACCGCACCGGCTCGGCGCCCTGGTCCTGCCCGCGGCCGTGCTGGTCGCCACCCTCGTGGCGTCGTACGCCGTCCACCCGCTCGGCGCGCAGGGGCTGGCCGTCGTGCTGCGCTGGGGCGGGCTGGCCGTCGTCGGCCTGGTCCTGGCCGACAGCCTGGCCACCGGCAGCTCCGGCCCGCTGGCGCCGCGGACGGTGGCGCGGACCTACGTGCTGGCCTGCACGGCCGCCGCGGTCTGCGGCCTGGTCACCGCGGTGCTCGCCGACCGGCACCGGGTCGTCGCGCCCGTGGGGCCGGTGGACACCGCGGACGGCACCGCCTTCTTCCTGCTCGCGGCGCTGCCCCTGGTCGGCACGGTCCGCGGCCGGCGCGAGGACCCGGTGTGGTGGGTGTGGGGCTGCGCCACGGTCCTGCTCCTGGCCGGGATCGGCACCCAGTCGCGCCCGGCCCTCGTGGGCCTGGTGGTGATGACCGTGCTCGGGGTGGCGACCGGGCTGCTCCCGTGGCGGCGGGCCGGCGCGCTGCTGGCCGTGGTGGTGACGCTGGTCGCGGTGGCGGTCGCCCTGCTGCCGGTCCCGGTGGGGGACGTGCTGAGCGACCCGCAGCGCTACTCCGACCCCGGGATCGCCCAGCGCAACGACCAGCGCCAGGTCGCCTGGGCGCTGGCCCGGGAGGGCCCGGTCCTCGGCCACGGGCCGGCGTCGTACGCCGGGCGCGAGGACGCGCCGCCCGACGTGGACACGGCGTACAGCACGGTCCTGGAGTCCGCGGCCGAGATCGGCGTGCTCGGCACCCTGGCCTTGTACGCCGGGTGGCTGCTGCCGGTTCTCGGTGCGGTGCGGCGCTGGCGGAGGACCCGCGGGCGGCTGACCGGCGACGTCCTGGTCGCTCTCGGCGCCCTGGTCGCGGTGTCGCTGCTGGAGACCCAGCAGCTGGCCCTCCCGCTGTGGCTGCTGGCCGCGCTGGCGTGGGCGCTGGGCCGCCCGCCACCGCTGCGCAGCGCCCTGCTGCCGGCCAGCGCGGACCGGAGGACGTCTGGACAGGTGGCGCCCGGATCGTGAATTCGACGTTCAAGGTGCCCGTCCACCGGAGAAACTTGCCCTGGTGGCGGTGCGCCCGATGCGCAGCGCGGGGGGCGCCGCCGGGCTGGGGCACGTGTCACGGCAGGCTCGGTGGACACGGGGAGGACAGGCGCTCAGGGGGGCTGACGCCTGCGGTCGCAGCAGAGCGTGAGGACGACCTGTGGACGTGCGCGACGTGGGGGTGGCGCTGTGGCGCCAGCGGACCCTGGTCCTGCTCGTCCTCGTGCTGACGGGCGGGGCGACCGCGCTCGGGGTCGCACTGGCCCCGAAGTCGTACGCCGCCACCGCCACGATCAGCGCGGCGGGGCAGCCCGGCGCGGCTGACGGCGCCGGGTCCGAGGACGACCCCGATGCGCTGCGCGCCTCCCTGGCCGAGCTCGCGGACTCGCAGGGCGTGGTCGACCAGGTCCGGGCCCGGACGGGGGTGGACCGCAGCGTGGCCGAGCTGCGCCGGGCCATCACCGGCCACTGGGTGCGCGGCACCGTCCTGGTCGACGTCACCGTGGAGGACCGGGACCCGGACGCCGCGGCCCAGGTCGCCAACGGCGTCGCAGAGGTGCTGACCGACGACCGCACCGCGCCGGCGCTGGTGGGACCGGCGCTGGACCGCTCCCTCGACCTGACCCTGGGCGACCCGGCCGCGGTCCCCGACAGCTCCAGCCGGCCCGACCTGCGGCTGGTGATCAGCGTCGGCCTGCTGCTCGCGCTGGGGCTGGCCACCGCGGCCGCCGTCGCGCGCGACCGGCGTACCCACACCGTGGACGACGCGGCCGGCGTCGAGGACGCGGCCACCGCGCCGCTGCTGGCCCACCTCGACCCGCCCGACGACCTCACCGCGATGCCCGCCCTCCATCCCGGGACGGCCGAGGCGGACCTGTTCCGGCACCTGCGACTGGCCCTGGAGGCCAGGGCAGAGGAGGGGTCGCCGCGTGTGGTCATCGCCGGCATCGCCGACGGCGACGTCAACGTCTGGATCGGGGCCAACGTGGCGCTGGCCCTGGCCGGCACCGGGCGCCGGGTGCTGCTGGTGGACGGGCGGATGGGCGACCGGTTCGGGACGCCGGTCGAGGACGCCCCGGACACCCCCGGGCTCTACGACGTCCTCCTCGGCGCCGACCTGGACACCGCCCTCAGCCCCGGCCCCGTGGACCTGCTGCAGGTCCTGCCGGCGGGGACCTACGGCGACGCGGACGTGGCCGAGTTGATCGCCCAGCGGTTCGCGCCCGTGATGGAGGCCGCCGCGGCCGGGGCGGACCACGTCGTCGTCATCGGGCCGCCGCTGGAGGTCTGCGACGACTCGCGGGCCATGGCCGCGGACAGCGCCCTCGTGCTCGCGCTGGTCGAGCAGTCGGTCTCGGCCGGCGCGCTGCGGGCGCACGCCGACCGGATCCGCGCGGCGGGTGCGCACCTGCTCGGCGTCGTCCTCGTCGGCCGGGAGCCCGGGCGGAAGGCCGCCTGAGGTGGCCGCCCGGCCCACCTCGGCGGTGCCCACGCACCGCCGCCTGCACGTGCTGCACGTGTCGGTCCCGACCACCGGCGGCGTGGCCTCGGTCGCGACGAGCTACGTGCGCGACCAGGTCGAGCGCGGCTGGAACGTCACCGTGGCCTGCCCCTCCCACGGCGACCTCGGCTACGCCGCCCGCGAGGCGGGCGCGACGGTGCGCTGGTGGCGCTCCGAGACCGACTCGAGCACCACCCTCGGCGCGGCGGCGCGCCTGCGCCGGATCGTGGCCGCGACCCGCCCCGACGTCGTGCACCTGCACAGCGGTCGCGCCGGGCTGCTGGGCCGCCTGGTCGTGCGGGACCGGGTGCCGACGGTCTTCCAGCCGCACGCCTGGTCCTTCCTGGCCCCGCGCACCGGGGTGCAGAGCCTGGCCCTGCGCTGGGAGCAGTACGCCGCGCGCTGGACCACCGAGCTGGTCTGCGTCAGCGCCACCGAGCGGCAGCTGGGCGAGAGCCTCGGCGTCCACGCGTCGAGCTCGGTGATCCCCAACGGCATCGACCTGGCCGCGTTCCGGCCGGCGGGGCCGCGCGACCGGGTCCACGCGCGCAAGCTGCTCGGCCTGGAGGACGTGCCCACGGTGCTCTGCGTCGGGGCGCTGACGGTGCAGAAGGGTCAGCAGGACCTGCTGGCCGGGTGGGGCGAGGTCCGCGCGCAGGTGCCTGAGGCGCAGCTGGTCCTGGTCGGGGACGGGCCGGACCGCCGCGCCCTGGAGCGGCTGGCCGAGCCGCTGGACGGGGTCCTGTTCGCCGGCGCCCGCACCGACGTGGCCCAGTGGATGGCCGCCGCCGACGTCGTGACGGTCCCGTCCCGGTGGGAGGGCATGGCCCTGGTCCCGCTCGAGGCGATGGCCTGCGCCCGCACCGTCGTGGCGACCGGTGTCGGTGGCGTCGTGGACAGCCTGCCGGAGGGTGCCGGCGCCGTGGTCGACGGCGACGACGCGCGGGGGCTGGTGGCCGCGCTGGTGCAGCGGCTGCGCGACCCCGAGCTGGCCGAGGACGAGGGCTGGCTCGGGCGCTCGCACGTCGAGACCCACCACGACGTGACGACGTCAGCTCGCGAGCTGGCCCGCGTCTACCTGCGCCTGGTGGGTCAGCGCCGGGGGCGCTGAGGGCACCGGAGCCGCGCCGCCGGCTTTGCGCAGCCGGCGCGCCCAGCCGGCCACCGCCTCGGGCAGCGCGTCGGCGTGGCTGCGGCGCAGCACCCGACCGACCGGACCGGGGCGACCCACGGACCGCGGCCGCCGGGTGCGGAAGCGGATCCCGCCGTCGGTGGCCACCAGGACGCCCCCGGTCTCGAGCTTGGCCAGGACGCCGAGCACCACCGTGAGCGGCAGCAGCACGGCCAGGGCCACGAGGGCGACGAGCGCCTCGGCGACCCGTCGGACCACCCGCACGGGCGCCGGCGCCGCGCGGCGCTCCAGGCGGACGAGGGGGAGACCGTCGACCAGCTCGGCCGGCGGGCGGACGTGTCCGGGCGCGGTGCGGGCCGCCTCGGGGCCGGCGTACAGCTCGGCACCGGACGCGAGCAGCCCCTCCAGGGCGGCGGCGTCGAGTGGCCCGTCGTGGGCCAGGACGACGGCGTCGGCGCGGGCCTCGGCCATCGCGCGGGGCAGCGTGGTCAGGGTCCCGAGCAGCGGGCCCGGGAGTCCGCGGGCTCGGGTCGGGTCGAGTGGGTCGGTGGCCGCCACGAACCCGACCGGCCGGAGCCCGAGCCCCGGCGCCCCCAGCAGCGTCGCGCCCAGCCGGCGGGCCTCGCGACCCGTGCCGACGACCAGGACCCGCCGCCCGAGCCGGCCGGTCCGGCGCAGCAGGAGGGCACCGCCGAGGACGAGGGTGTGGCCGAGGACCAGACCGGCCAGGGCGAGCGGCGCGGAGGACCACGTGGCACCGCCCAGCGCGAGCAGGGTCAGCGTCGCCGCCCCCGCGGCCAGGAGCAGGCCGGGCAGGTCGGCGGTGACGGCGAGCACCAGCCGCGGGCGGTGCAGGTCGGCCGCCCACGCCACGGCCAGCGCGACCGCCGTGGCGGCCAATGCGGGGACCAGGGACTCGCCGGCGAGGGCGCCGGCCAGCAGGACGCCCGGGACCTGGGCAGCGGCCAGCGCCGTCGCGAGGCGCGCTCGCCCCGGCACGCGTGCGCGCACCCCAGTCGCCACAGACGCCCCCCACGGACCTGTTCGCTCGGCGGTCCCCCCACGGGCCCGCCGTACCGCCCATCCAAGCGCGGTCCACCGTCCTTGTCCACGTCCGCCACCATCGGGTGGTGCCCGTCGTCCCGTTGCCCGCCGAGGTCCTGGCCTTCGCCACGCGCGGACCGGAGTGGGCCGCCTTCGTGGACCGGCTGCCGCGGCTGGTCCGTGAGGTCAGCGAGGAGTGGGGGCTGACCCCGGACGGCGAGCCGGTGTCCGGCTGGTGCTCGCTCGCCCTGCCGGTGCGCCACGACGGCGGCGAGGCGGTGCTCAAGCTGAGCTTCCCCGACGACGAGGGCGAGCACGAGGCCCTGGCCCTCCAGCGCTGGGGCGGGGACGGCGTGGTCCGCCTGCTGCGCGCCGACCCGCGGCGCCGGGCGCTGCTGCTGGAGCGGCTGCACCCCGTGGACCTCTCGTCGCTGTCCGACGTCGAGGCCTGCGAGGTCGTCGGCGAGCGCTACGCGCGCCTGCACGTCCCCGCGCCCCCGCAGCTGCGCCCGCTCCCGGCGTACGTCGCGCGCTGGACCGACGAGCTCGCCGCCCTGCCCCGCGACGCGCCGGTGCCGCACCGGATGGTCGAGCAGGCGGTCTCCCTGGGCCGCGACCTGGCCGCTGACGAGCGCGCGAGCGGGACGATGATCCACGCCGACCTGCACTACGCCAACGTGCTGGCCGCCGACCGCGAGCCGTGGCTGGTCATCGACCCCAAGCCGGTGAGCGGGGACCCGCACTACGAGCCGGCGCCGATGCTGTGGAACCGGTGGGACGAGGTCGTGGCCTCGGGTGACGTGCGCGGGGCCGTGCGCCGCCGGTTCCACACGCTGGTCGACGCGGCGTACCTGGACGAGGACCGGGCCCGCGACTGGGTGGTGGTCAGGATGCTCCACAACGCGCTCTGGGAGCTGCAGGACCACCCGGACGGGCCCGACCGCGACTACCTGACCATGTGTGTCGCGATCGCCAAGGCGGTGCAGGACTGAGGAGCGGGCGCATGATGGTCGCGTGCAGGGACTGGTCCGCTCGGTCAACGTCGGCACGCCGCGCGAGGCGGCGTGGGCCGGCATCGGCCGCACGTCCATCGACAAGGTCGCCGTCGCGGGTCCGGTGGAGGTGCGCCGGCTCGGACTGGGCGGCGACCAGGTCTCCGACACCCGCCACCACGGCGGCGCGGACCAGGCGGTCTACGCCTTCGCCCGCGAGGAGCTGGACTGGTGGGCCGCGCAGCTCGGCACGGACCTGCGCGACGGTGAGTTCGGCGAGAACCTCACCACCGAGGGCGTGGTCGTCGACGACGCCGAGCTGGGGGAGCGGTGGCGCATCGGCACCACGCTGCTCGAGGTCGCCTCGGTGCGCACGCCGTGCCACGACTTCAAGACCTGGATGGGTCGTGGTGGTCACGACAGCCGGGGCTGGGTGCGTCGCTTCGCCGAGCACGGCCACCCCGGGGCGTACCTGCGCGTGCTCCAGGAGGGCACCCTCCAGGAGGGCGACCCGGTCGAGGTCGTGCACCGTCCCGGGCACGGGGTGACCATGCGGACGGCGTTCCGCGCGGCGATGGGCGAGCCCGAGCTGTTGCCGCGCCTGCTCGAGGTGGACGGCCTGGCCGTCAAGCTGCGCCGGCGGGCCGAGGACCACGTCGCGGCTTCCTACCGATCGGTAGGGGTTGTGAACTAGGTTACGTCGCATGTCGCGTCAGGTGGACACCAGCTTCGTCGACCATCTCACCCCGAGCTTCGCCCAGCTCTTCCTCGACCGCGTCGCCGAGTCCGGCCCCGGCGAGGCCTACCGCTTCCCGAAGGGTGAGGGCTGGGAGTCGGTGACCTGGGCCCAGGCCGGGGACCGCGTGACCAAGCTGGCCGCCGGGCTGCTCGCGCTCGGCGTGCAGAAGGAGCAGCGGGTCGGCATCGCCTCCTCCACGCGCTACGAGTGGATCCTGGCCGACCTCGCGGTCATGTGCGCCGGCGGCGCCACGACCACGGTCTACCCCTCGACCAACGCCGAGGACACGGCGTACATCCTCAGCGACTCCGAGTGCCAGGTCGTGTTCGCCGAGGACGACGAGCAGATCAAGAAGCTCGTCGAGAGGCGTGCGGAGCTGCCGACCGTGAGCAAGGTCGTCACCTTCGACCCGGTGTTCGACTCGGCCGACGGCGACTGGGTCATCTCGCTCGACGCGCTGGCCGACCTGGGCGAGAAGCACCTGGTCGAGCAGCCCGACGCCGTCACCGACGTGGTCTCGGGCATCGGCCCGGACGACCTGGCCACCCTCATCTACACCTCCGGCACGACCGGGCGGCCCAAGGGCGTGCGCCTGCAGCACAAGGCGTGGGTCTACGAGGGCGCCGCCATCAAGGCGCAGGACATCCTGCACGAGGACGACCTGCAGTTCCTGTGGCTGCCGATGGCGCACTCCTTCGGCAAGGTGCTGCTGTCCTCCCAGCTGGCCTGCGGCTTCGCCACCGCCATCGACGGCCGCGTGGACAAGATCGTGGACAACCTCGGCGTGGTGAAGCCGACCTTCATGGGCGCGGCGCCCCGCATCTTCGAGAAGGCCCACGGCCGGATCGTCACCATGCAGCAGGCCGAGGGCGGGCTCAAGGAGAAGATCTTCAAGCAGGCCTTCAAGGTCGGCCTCGAGGTCGACCGCCGCAAGCGCGCCGGGACGTCCGTGCCGCCCCTGCTCGGCGTACAGCACGGCCTGTTCGACAAGCTGGTCTTCAGCAAGGTCCGCGAGCGCTTCGGCGGCCGGGTCCGCTTCTTCATCTCCGGCTCCGCCGCGCTCAACCAGGAGATCGCGGAGTGGTTCAACGCCGCCGGCATCCTCATCCTCGAGGGCTACGGCATGACCGAGAACGCCGCCGGCGCCACGGTCAACCACCCCGACGACTACAAGATGGGCACGGTCGGCCCGCCCATCCCCGGCAGCGAGATCAAGCTGGGTGAGGGCGACGAGGTGATGATCAAGGGCCCGCACGTGATGGAGGGCTACCACAACCTGCCGGAGGAGACCGCGAAGGCGCTCACCGAGGACGGCTGGCTCCGCACCGGCGACAAGGGTGCCATCGACGCCGACGGCTTCCTCACCATCACCGGCCGGATCAAGGACCTCTTCAAGACCTCCGGCGGCAAGTACATCGCCCCCTCGGCCATCGAGTCGAAGTTCAAGGCGCTGTGCCCCTACGCCAGCCAGTTCGTGGTCTTCGGCGACGAGCGCAACTTCTGCGTCGCGCTCATCACCCTCGACGAGGACGCGATGGCCGGCTGGGCCGCCGAGAACGGCATGGCCGGCACGTCCTACACCGAGGTCGTCTCCTCCGACGCCGTCCACACCATGGTGGGCCAGTACGTCGACCAGCTCAACGAGAAGCTCAACCGCTGGGAGACCATCAAGAAGTGGGAGCTGCTCGACCACGACCTGTCCATCGAGTCCGGTGAGCTCACGCCCTCGATGAAGGTCAAGCGCAACGTGGTCCAGGAGAACAACAAGGACCGCATCGAGAGCTTCTATAACTGAGGCGGCTCCGCCACCTCTGCTCGGCGCGCTCTCATCGAACCGCGTCGGGTGCCGCCGTTCCGCGCCCCGGCGCGCTCGGTGCGCCGGGCTCCGCCGCGGCGCGCGCGCCGGGGCGCGGAACGACGGCACCCGACGCGGTTCGGCGCGCCGAGCCTGCCCATCACCTTGGCGGCCACCTGTTCGTCCGCATGGGCGGCCACTTGGGCCACCTAGGCGCCGCCGTGGCGGTCCACAGCAGGCGCACAGCCTGGCCCCGCAGGCTCGGGGGCATGAGCGAGCACGAGATCGAGGACCACGACCTGGGGCTGTCCCACGACCTGCCGCGGCTGGCGCGGCGGGGGCTGCTGGGGCTGTTCGGCGGGGCGGGCGCGGTGGCGCTGGTCGCCTGCGGCACGGGGGACGACGACACCACGCTGACCGGGTCGACCACGACCGCGCAGTCCGAGCCGCCGGGCGGCCAGCCGCCGGCACGTGGCGGCGGGGGCGCGGACGCCGAGTCGGCGGTCGAGGTCGGGGAGGGTGAGATACCGGAGGAGACGGCAGGGCCCTACCCGGGCGACGGCTCCAACGGGGTCAACGTGCTGAGCGAGAGCGGGATCGTGCGCAGCGACCTGACGCGCTCGTTCGGCTCGGCGTCCGGGGTGGCCGAGGGCGTGCCGGTCACCGTCGAGCTCACCGTCTACGACCTCAACGGCAGCGAGGTCAGCCCGCTGGCCGGCGCGGCGCTGTACCTGTGGCACTGCGACCGCGAGGGCCGCTACTCGATGTACTCCGAGGGCATCACCGACGAGAACTACCTGCGCGGGGTGCAGGAGACCGCGGCGGACGGCACGGTGCGGTTCACCACGATCTTCCCGGCGTGCTACGACGGCCGGTGGCCGCACATGCACTTCGAGGTCTACGAGTCGCTGGACTCGGCCACGACGTACACGAACAAGCTGCGCACCTCCCAGCTGGCGCTGCCCGAGGCGACCTGCCGCGAGGTGTACGGCGTGGCGGACGGCTACGACGCCAGCGTCGACAACCTGGACCGGGTGAGCCTGGACTCCGACAACGTGTTCAGCGACGGCTACTCGCTGCAGCTGGCGTCGGTGACGGGCTCGGTCGAGGAGGGCTACACGCTCTCCCTCAAGGTGCCGGTCTGATACTGGAGGGGTGCCGTCCGCCCTGCCCGAAGGTGACCCGGCGCCGCCGGACGGGTCGCTGCCCCAGGCGGCGCTGACCGGCGCGCGCGAGCGGCCGTTCGGGGTCTACGTGCACGTGCCGTTCTGCACGGTGCGCTGCGGCTACTGCGACTTCAACACCTACACCGTGGCCGACCTCGGGACCGCCAGCGGCGTGCCCGGCGCCTCGCGGACGACGTACGCCGACGCGGCGGTCCAGGAGGTGCGGCTGGCCCGGCGGGTGCTGGGGGAGGAGGCCGCACCGGTGCGCACGGTGTTCTTCGGCGGCGGCACGCCCACGCTCTTGGACCCGGCCGACCTGACGAAGCTGCTCCGGACCGTCGGCGACGAGCTCGGGCTGGCGCCGGACGCGGAGGTGACCACCGAGGCCAACCCGGACAGCGTGACCAAGGCCGACCTGGTCGCGCTGCGCGACGCGGGCTTCACCCGCATCTCCTTCGGCGTGCAGTCCGCGGTCCCGCACGTGCTGCGGGTGCTCGACCGCACCCACGACCCCGAGCGGGTCCCGGACGTGGTCACGTGGGCCCGCGACGCCGGCTTCGACCAGGTCAGCCTGGACCTCATCTACGGCACGCCGGGGGAGTCGCTCGCCGACTGGGAGACCTCGCTGGACGCGGCGCTGGCCTGCGGGCCCGACCACGTCTCGGCGTACTCCCTCATCGTCGAGGACGGCACCGCCCTGGCCCGGCGGGTGCGGCGCGGCGAGCTGCCGATGCCCGACGAGGACGACCTGGCCGACAAGTACGCCGTCGCCGACGCGCGGCTGGGTGCCGCCGGGCTGGGGTGGTACGAGGTCTCCAACTGGTCCCGGCCGGGCGCGGAGTGCCGGCACAACGTCCTGTACTGGACCGGCGCCGACTGGTGGGGCGTCGGCCCCGGCGCGCACAGCCACGTCGGCGGCGTGCGCTGGTGGAACGTGCGCCACCCCGCGGCGTACGCCGACCGGATCGCCGCCGGGGTGAGCCCGGCCCACGCGCGCGAGGTGCTCGACGCCGAGACCCGGCGGGTCGAGCGGGTGCTCCTCGAGCTGCGGCTGCGCGGCGGGCTGCCCCTCGACGTGCTCGACGACGACGGTCGGGCCGGCGTGCCGGAGCAGGTCGAGCGCGGCCTGGTCCGCGTCGAGGGCGACCGGCTGGTGCTCACCGACGCCGGCCGGCTGCTCGCCGACGGCGTGGTCCGCGACCTGCTCTGAGCCGCCCGGACCGGCCCCTGACTTCTCCCTGAGGAGCGACCGGTCCGGGCCTCGCGGCTCCTAGGCTGGCCCCATGACCACCGGTCCCACCGACCCGCAGCCGGACGAGACGCAGCCCTACGGCTTCTCCGGCGCCGTGCCCCCGCCGCCGCCCCCGCCCCCGCCCCCGCCCCCGCCCCCGCCGACCGGCGGCTACCCGGGCTACCAGGGCTACCAGCCGCCCGGGCTCCCGGCCGGGGCGTACGGCGTGAGCTCGCAGGCGCCGTACGGCCTGCACCCGGGCACCGGCATCCCCTACTCCGACAAGTCCAAGCTCGTCGCCGGGCTGCTGCAGATCCTCATCCCGTTCGGGGTGGGCCGGTTCTACATGGGCTTCACCGGCATCGGCGTGGCCCAGCTGCTCGTGGCCTTCTTCACCTGCGGGCTGTGGAGCATCATCGACGGGATCATCATCCTGGTGAAGGACGACGCCAAGGACTCCCGCGGCTACATCCTGAGGAGCTGAAGCGGCTCAGTCCTCGGCGGTCACGAAGTCGATCAGCTCCTCGACCCGGCCGAGCAGGGCCGGCTCGAGGTCGTCGTAGGACGAGACCCGGCCCAGGATGTGCTTCCAGGCCCGGGCGGTGTCGGCCTGGTCGGCGTGCGGCCAGCCGAGGTGGGCGCAGACGCCCTTCTTCCACTCCACCGAGCGGGGGATCTCGGGCCAGGCCGTCAGCCCGATCCGGTCGGGCTTGACCGCCTGCCAGACGTCGACGAAGGGGTGGCCGACGACCAGCACGTGCGGCCCGGACACCGAGGCCGCGATCCGGCTCTCCTTGGAGCCCGGCACCAGGTGGTCGACCAGGACCCCGACCTTGCGGCCCGGCCCGGGGCCGAAGGCGCGCAGGTGCTCGGCCAGGTCGTCGACGCCGCCGAGGTACTCCACGACGACGCCCTCGATGCGCAGGTCGTCGCCCCAGACCTTCTCCACCAGCTCGGCGTCGTGGCGGCCCTCGACGTAGATCCGGCTGGCCCGGGCCACCCGGGCCCGCGCGTCCGGGACGGCGACCGAGCCGGACGCCGTGCGGGTCGGCTTGGCCGGGGCGGCCTGCCGCACCGGCGCCCGCAGGATGACCGGCTTGCCGTCCAGCAGGAAGCCGGGCCCGAGCGGGAAGGTCCGCCGCCGGCCGCGCCGGTCCTCCAGGGTGAGCACGTCGAGGTCCCGGTCCACCGCCACGACCTCGCCGCAGAAGTCGGTGGTGACCTCCTCGACCACGCTGCCCAGCTCGGCCGCCGCCTCGACGGCGCGGCCCCGCTTGGGCACGCGCCAGTCGCCGGCGAGCACGTCGGTCCCGTAGCGGTCGGTCATGACCATCGACCGTAGGTCGGTCCACCGACAGCGGTCGGGACCAACACGCGCCCCCGCGTCAGTCCTCGCTGTGCTCCTCGTCCCACTGGTTGGGCGTCTTGCCCTCCTCCAGCAGCTCGCCGGGCTCGAGGTCGCCCGCGGTCTCGTTGTCGTCGAGCGGCTCGGCCAGCGGGTTGTCCTCGCCGGGCTGGAGGTCCTCGGGCAGCTGCTCGTCGGAGATGCCGGTCGCGTCCTGCTCGTCGCGCTGTTCGCTCATGGGGGGTCAGTACCCGCCCCGCGCCGGTCGCGTCGTCAGACGAGCGGCAGGCGCTTCTGGCTGCGGGGCAGCTGCTCGTAGCCGCGGGCGACCGCCCGCGCGAGGCCGTCGGCGGGGAAGGGCCACTCGGCGCCGGCGAGCGCCTCGTCCACGGGTACGCCGCGCGTGGCCAGGTCGCGGATGGTCTCGGCCAGGATGCCGATGTCGTTGCGCTGGATCTCGACGAACTCGCGGTCCACGACGGCGCCGTGCCCCGGCACGACGACCGAGGCGGGGGTGAGCAGCCCGAGCACCACGTCGAGGGTCAGCGGCCAGTCCATCGGGTAGCAGTCGGCGCCGAAGCCCGGCGCCGCCGACTCCTCGACCAGGTCCCCGGCCAGCACCACGTCCGCGTCGGGCACGCGCACGACGAGGTCGCCGGCGGTGTGGCCGCGACCGGGGTGGACCAGCTCTACGTACCGGTCGCCCAGGTCGAGCGCGACCGCGGAGGAGAACGTCGTGTCGGCCGGCACGATCTCGGTCTCCTGGACCTCCGCGCGGTGAGGGTCGTCGCGGTTCTCCGGCTCGTCGTACTCCGCCTTGATCCGCTCGCCGGCCGTCACCGTCCGCTCGGCCGCCACCTCGTGGGCGTGCAGCGGGACGTCGCCGTACGCCGCGCGGAAGGTGCCGTTGCCGAAGGTGTGGTCGAAGTGCTCGTGGGTGTTGACCACCGCCACGACCTCGCCGGCTCCGAGCGCGCGGACCTCCTCCACGACGGCGCGCGCGGCGAGCGCCGAGGCGTGGGTGTCGACCACCAGCAGCCCGGCCGACCCGCGGACCACGCTCACGTTGAGGTCGAACCACTCCTGGCGAGAGACCCAGACGTCGTGGGCGACCTCGGTGAACGGCACCCTGCAGGTCTAGCAGATGCCGGCGTGCAGCTCGTGGCGCAGCAGCACGCCGAGCTCCTCGACGCTGGCGGCGGGACGGGAGAACCAGAGCGCCGCCCGGTGGCCGCCGCGCCGGTCGATCCAGGACAGCTCCGCGCCGTGCGTGGTCAGGTCGACGAGGGAGACGTCGAGGAGGTGCTCGGCCGGCGTGCCGGTGGTGCGCGTGACCACCTGCGAGAGCTGCTCGCGGTGGCAGTCGTTGGCGTGCTCGCGGGCCCGCTGCAGGTAGCCCCGGTTGAGCCGCAGGCCCGGGTCGCGGAACTCCCGCAGCGGCACCCGGCGCTGCTCCCCGTCCCGGCCGAGCACGACGAAGTCGAGGTCGAGGACCACCTCGAGCCGCTGCTCGCCGCAGCAGGTGCAGTGCTCGACCTCGCCGATGGAGAGCGAGCCGGTCAGGGTCAGCGTGAGCGCGCGGTCGGCGCTGCCGCCCGGGCCGAGCCCGCTGGTCAGGGTGACCAGCGCGGGGCTGCCCGTCCGTCCCGCGTCGGCCATCGGGGAGCCGAGGCGGCAGGAGAAGGTCGGGACGCCGTCGGCGTCGCGCATCCCGAGCTCGTCGTCGCAGCCGGCGGCCGGGAAGCCGTCCACGGCGACCTCGGCGCCGTCGGGGCAGGACAGGATGCTGCGGGCGAGCTCGGCGTCGGTCACGGCGACTCCTGGTCGAGACGGTCAGGTAAGGCAAGCCTAACCTACTTCCGGCGTACGAGCGTGCCGTCGTCGCGGCGAGTAGCATTGGCACTCAGGAAACGTGAGTGCCAGCCAGGCTGCTCGGGAGGTGCGCGGTGCAGGAGGAACGTCGACTCGCCGTCCTGCGCGCCATCGTCGAGGACTACGTGGCCACCGAGGAGCCGGTCGGTTCCAAGGCGCTCGTCGAGCGCCACGGGCTGGGCGTCTCGTCGGCCACTGTCCGCAACGACATGGCCGCCCTGGAGGACGAGGGCTACATCACCCAGCCGCACACGAGTGCGGGGCGGGTGCCGACCGACAAGGGCTACCGGCTCTTCGTCGACCGGCTCACCACCGTCAAGCCGATGAGCTCCGCCGAGCGGAAGGCCATCGCGACCTTCCTCGACGGCGCCGTGGACCTCGACGACGTGGTCTCCCGCTCGGTCCGGGTGCTGTCGCAGCTGACCCGCCAGGTCGCGCTCGTGCAGTACCCCACGCTCTCGCGCTCCACGGTGCGCCACATCGAGCTGGTCGCCCTGGCCCCGACCCGGTTGCTGGCCGTGCTCATCCTCAGCACCGGGCGGGTCGAGCAGCGCGTGGTCGAGCTGGGCGCCGAGCTCGACGACGGCTGGCTCTCCGACCTGCGCGCCCGGCTCAACTCGGTGGCCTCCGGCCAGATCATCGCCGACGCGGTGACCGGGCTGCGTGGCTGCGTGCCCGAGCGCGACGGCGCGGAGACCTCCGCGGTCGTCGAGTCGCTCGTCGACGCCATGGTGGACCAGCGCCTCGACGAGCGGATCGTGGTCGGGGGCGCGGCCAACCTGGCGCGCTACGGCGACAGCTTCGACTCCGCCGTCCGCCCGCTGCTGGAGGCGCTGGAGGAGCACGTCGTCCTGCTCAAGCTGCTCGGCGAGGCCCAGGGCGACTCCGTGACGGTCACCATCGGCGCCGAGGTGCCCTACGAGCAGCTCTCGGCCACCAGCGTCATCACCACCGGCTACGGACCCCGTGACGAGGCCGTCGCGACGCTCGGGATCGTCGGGCCGACCCGCATGGACTACCCGGGCACGATGGCTGCGGTGCGTGCCGTGGCCCGCTACGTGTCCCGCATCCTCGACGAGGCCTAGGCCTCTCCCACCAGACGAAGGAAGAGATGTCTCAGCCGGACCTGTACGCCCTCCTGGGCGTGAGCCGTGACGCGGACGCGGACGCCATCAAGAAGGCCTACCGCAAGCTCGCCCGGCAGCTCCACCCTGACGTGAACCCCGACCCCGACGCGTCCGCGAAGTTCCAGGAGGTCGGGCGCGCCTACGAGGTGCTGAGCGACCCGCAGAAGCGCGCGGCGTACGACCGCGGCGCCGACCCGTTCGGCGGCGGCATGGGCGCGGGCTTCGGCCAGGGCGCCGGGTTCTCGTTCACCGACATCATGGACGCCTTCTTCGGCGGCCAGGGCGGGCCGGGCCAGACCCGCGGCCCGCGGCCGCGCACCCGGCGCGGTCAGGACGCGCTCATCCGGCTCGAGGTCGAGCTGGCCGAGGCGGCGTTCGGCACGACCCGTGAGCTGAAGGTCGACACCGCTGTGGTGTGCGGCACCTGTCATGGCGAGGGCACCGCGCCCGGCACCCACCCGCAGGTCTGCGAGACGTGCCGCGGGGCCGGCGAGGTGGCGCACGTGCAGCGGTCCTTCCTCGGCGAGATCCGCACCCTGCGCCCGTGCGCGGCCTGCCGCGGCTTCGGCTCGATCATCCCCGACCCCTGCCGGGAGTGCTCCGGCGACGGCCGGGTCCGCTCGCGCCGCACGCTGAGCGTCAAGATCCCCGCCGGCGTCGACGACGGCACCCGCGTGCAGCTGGCCGAGGAGGGCGAGGTCGGCCCCGGCGGCGGCCCCGCCGGCGACCTGTACGTCGAGATCCACGTCGCGCACCACCAGACCTTCACCCGCGAGGGCAACGACCTGCACACCACGGTCACGGTCCCGATGACGGCGGCGGCCCTGGGCACCACGCTCGAGCTGCCCACGCTCGAGGCCGACGTGGTGCCGCCCGAGGGCGCGACCACCGACCTCGAGACGACCTTCGATCTCGAGGTCCGGCCCGGCACCCAGTCCGGCACCGAGCAGGTCCTGCGCGGCCGCGGCGTGCCCGGGCTGCGCGGCGGTCGTGGCGACCTCATCGTCACCGTGGCGGTCGAGACCCCGACCCGGCTCAACGCCCGCGAGGAGGAGCTGCTCAAGGAGCTCGCCGCCCTGCGCGGTGAGGAGCAGCCCACCGGCAAGGCCCGCCCCGAGTCCCGCAAGGGCGCCTTCGGCCGGCTGCGCGACGCGTTCAACACGCACTGAGCCCTCCCGGTCCCGTGTCGCTCCACGTCCACCTCGTGCCGTCCCTGGCCGGGGTGTCCGCGGGCGCGGGCGTGAGCGTCGAGGGGGCCGAGGCGCACCACGCGGTCGCCGTACGCCGCCTCGCGGTCGGTGAGCCCGTGCAGCTGACCGACGGGTCCGGTCGGCTCGCCACCGGGTCGGTGGTGGCGACCGGAAAGGCCCGGCTCGAGGTCCTCGTCGCCGAGGTCGCCGAGGTGCCGGCGCCGTCCCCGCGGGTCACCGTGGTCCAGGCCCTGCCGAAGGGGGATCGCGGCGAGCTCGCCGTCGAGGTGCTCACCGAGATCGGCGTCGACCGGATCGTGCCCTGGGCGGCCTCGCGCTCGGTCGCGGTCTGGCGCGGCGAGCGCGCGGCCAAGTCCCTGGCCAAGTGGCAGGCGACCGCCCGCGAGGCGGCCAAGCAGGCCCGGCGGGCGTGGTTCCCGTCCGTCACGCCTCTGGCGAGCACCGACGAGGTGGCCGCACTGGTCGCCGAGGCGTCGCTGGCGCTGGTGCTGCACGAGGAGGCCACATCGGCCTTGCCGGCGTCGGTGCCCGACGACGTGTTGCTCGTGGTCGGCCCCGAGGGCGGGCTGGCGCCGGAGGAGCTCGAGGCCTTCGCCGCCGCTGGTGCGCAGACCGTCCGGCTCGGCGCCGAGGTGCTGCGCACGTCGACCGCCGGCGTGGCCGCCGTGGCCGCGCTGCTGGCCCGGACGCCCCGCTGGGGCTAGGTCTCAGCCGACGAAGAGGCAGAACGGGTGGCCGGCGGGGTCGGCGAAGACGTAGAGCGGCTCCTCGTCGTCGTCGCTGCGGTCCAGCACCAGCCGGGCGCCGAGCGCCTCGGCCCGCCGGCGCTGCCGCTCGAGGGCGTCGACGTCGGGGACGGTCAGGTCGAGGTGCAGCTGCATGGGCACGTCCGGCGCCGGCCAGGTCGTCGGCGCGAGCTCGTCGACCTGCTGGAAAGCCAGGCGGCGGGTGCCGTCGGCCTCGGTGAGGACCAGCCAGTCGGGGTCGTCGCGGTCCTCGTCGCCGGGGCGGTACTGCAGCCCGAGCAGCGCCCGGTAGAACTCGGCCAGCCCTCGGCAGTCGGTGGTGTCGAGGACGGTGTGGAGCAGGTGGGGGTACTCGGCCATGCCTGCCGTTACCCAGCGCTCGCGGGCACCGCGAGCAGGGCCTCGACCCGGGTCACCTCGACGTCGAGCTGCTCGCGCTCGGCGGGGCTGAGCGGTCGGACCGGCTCGTCGAGGACCACGCGTCCGTCCGCCGCGCGCCACAGACCGACCAGCATGCCGTCGGCGAACACGGTGTTCGCGAGCCCGCCGTTGGGGCCTTGCCACACCCGCCGGGTCTCCGGCGTGGTCACCCGGTCCCGGCCGGCGTGGGAGAGCCAGAGGTTGTCGTACTGGCCGAGCAGCCGGACCGGCGCGGGCGCGTCCTCGTCGGCCAGCGGCGCGTCGGGGACGTCGTAGAGCGCCTTGCCGTCCGGCCCCTCGTGCACCACGAGGTCCAGGCCCTTGAGGACCGGCGCGAGGCGGGTGACCCCGGACCAGGTGGTCACGTCGGCGGCGGTGGCGGGGCCGCACGCCGCGAGGTAGCGCCGCACCAGCTCCGCCACGTCGGGCTCGACGAAGGGACGGCCGAGCCAGCGGTCGGCGTACTGGTAGACCACGCCGCCCGACCCGCGCCAGGTGCCGCGCGGCGGGCACTGGACCAGGGGCGCGGCCGAGCGGGCCAGCTGGCCCAGCTGGGTCGGGGAGTACGCCGGGAAGTGCTCGGCCAGCGCCAGTCCCAGCGCCTTCTGGGTCACTGGTCCGTCGGCCAGCAGGTCGGACAGCGCGGCCAGGAAGGCCTCGCGGTCGACCTCGCGGGCCGTGCCGACCGAGCCGCTGATCCCGATCTCACGCTCGTGCACCGGCGCCGTCCACTGCCGCAGGCGCAGCGCGTCGTCGGCCACGAGCAGGTGCACGGTGCCGCGCAGGGTCAGGAACCGGACCAGCGAGCGGTCCTCGAGCCCGGCCGTCACCTCGCGCGGGTCGAAGGACTCCCGCCGCGCCGCCAGGGAGAGGAAGGGCGACAGGTTCTCCTGGGCCTGGAGGCCCACCAGGTGCCGGACCAGCTCGGGGACGCTCGCGTCGGTGCGCGCGAGCAGGTGCTGGCGGCGCAGCAGCGTCCGGTTGAGGGCGCGCGCCGAGAGCTGCACGGCCGCTACTGGACGGTGATGGTCTTGGTGTCCTCGGTCGGACCCGCGCCCTCGCCGTCGGCGGCGTCGTCGGTCGAGGCCACGAAGGTGTAGGTGCCGGGGGCCAGCGCGCTGACGTCGACCGGCGCCTGCCAGGGGTAGAGCTTGTCGCCCCAGCCCTCGGCGGTGGCGAAGCCCTCCTGCACCTTCTGACCGGAGCCGTCGCGGATCTGCCACGGCACGGTGGCCTCGAAGGAGTTGGCCACCCCGCTGGCGGTGAACGTGCCGCTCACGGTGGCGCCCTCGGCCGGCTCGGTGATGTTGACCAGGGCCAGCACGGCGTTGTCCCCGGCGGCCTTGAAGCTCGTGCCGAGGCCCAGCATGTCGGTGTCGAAGGCGACCGGGACCGACTTCTGCAGCGCTCCCTGCACCGTGCGCACGACCTGCTGGACGGCCAGCTTGGCCTCGGCCGGGCTCATGCCGTCGGGTCGCTCGGCATACGCCGGGTCGGCGGTGAGCGCGATGCTCTCGTCGTGCCCGGCGAGGGTGATCGAGCCGGCCGGCAGCAGCGTGCGGTAGTCAGGGTCGAGGGCGTCCCCGGCGGTCAGCAGGGCCAGCGCCTCGTCGACGGGGTCGTCGGCCCCGACGTCGCGGAACTCGCGGAACAGCCGGGGCCCGAGCGGGGTGTCGCCGACGAAGTAGACCGGGACGGCCACCGTCTCGGCCGCCGGCGTCGCGCTGCTCGTCGCGGGCGAGGCGCTCTCGGTGGCGGGCGGCTCGCTGGTGGGACTGCTCGCGCCCGAGCCCGCGCTGGTGGGCTCGTCGTCGGCGACGTCGGGTCCCTCGTCGGTGCCGCAGCCGGCCAGCACGACCGCGGTGAGCGCAGCGGCGAGGAGGCCGGGCAGCAGGCGGGTACGGCGGCGGGTGGTGCGCATGGGCCCATCCTCCGGTGGGACGGCTGTGACTGGTGGGACCACGCGCCTTCGCCGCGGCGGCGTGTCGGTGGCCTGTGCGACCATCGACACCGGGGTCGAGGGTGGAGGTGGGTCGTGGAGGGGTGCCTGTTCTGCGGAATCGTCGCGGGTGACGTGCCGGCGCAGGTGGTGCACAGCACCGACCGGGTCGTGGCGTTCCGCGACATCAACCCGGCCGCCACCGTGCACGTGCTCGTCGTGCCGCGCGAGCACCACGCCCACGCCGCCGAGCTGGCCGACGCCGCGCCCGAGGTGAGCGCCGAGCTGGTCACCGTGGCCGCCGCGGTGGCCGCCGACGAGGGCCACCCCGACGACTACCGCCTGGTCTACAACACCGGCGCCGGCGCGGGGCAGACCGTGTTCCACGCCCACCTGCACCTGCTGGCCGGCGAGCTGACGGGACCGCTGGCGTGAGGCTCCGGCTGCTGGCCGCGGGCGCCGTAGCCGCGCTGCTGGTGCCCTTCGCCGCGTCGTGCACGACGTCCTCCGACGAGGAGGGCCGCCGCGCCGGCGACCCCGGGTCGCTGCTCCAGCCGACCGAGCCGCCCGAGGTCCAGGCGCAGCAGCTGGCCAACACCCCGACAGGCGACCTGCTCCCGCTGCGCAAGGGAGAGGACCGGATGACGCTGACGATGCCGGAGACCTACACCCCCTCCGCGCCGTACGGCACCGGCACCGACGACTACCGCTGCTTCCTGCTCGACCCCGGCGTCGACCAGGACGTGTGGCTGACCGGCAGCAACGTGCTGCCCGGCAACCCCGACGTCGTGCACCACGTGATCCTGTTCAAGATCGGCCCGGACGCCGTGGCCGACGCCGAGGCCAAGGACGCCGCCACCGTCGACCCGGGCTGGACCTGCTTCGGCGGGACCGGCCTGGCCGGGGAGTTCAACGACCTCGAGGACGCCAACTGGCTGGCCGCGTGGGCGCCCGGCGGCGACGAGACCAAGACGCCCGACGGCTACGGCGTCCGCCTCGAGGCCGGCTCGCGGATCGTCATGCAGGTCCACTACAACCTGCTCAAGGGCGCCGAGCCCGACCGCTCGTCCACCCAGCTGCGCTGGATGCCCGGCTCGACCGACCTCACGCCGCTGCACACCTACCTCATGCCGGCCCCCGTCGAGCTGCCGTGCCGCCCCGGCCACGACCAGAGCCCGCTCTGCGACCGTGGCGCCGCGATGGTCGACGTCAAGAAGCGCTTCGGCGGCGTCGGCGGCACCAACGACCTGCTCCACCTGCTGTGCGGCACCACCGTCGAGCCCGGCGAGACCACCAGCTGCACCCGCCGGGTGAGCCGCGGCATGACCGTGCTCGCCGCCGCCGGCCACATGCACCTGCTCGGCCGCAAGATCAGCATCGAGGCCAACCCCGGCACCCCCGACGCCGCGAACCTGCTGCGCATCCCCGTCTGGGACTTCGACAACCAGGGCAGCAAGCCCGTCGACCCGGTCCACCTCGACGCCGGCGACACCCTGCGCGTCACCTGCCAGCACCAGCAGTGGCTGCGCGACCGGCTGCCCGCCTTCGCCACCCAGCGCGACGACCGCTACGTCATCTGGGCCGAGGGCTCGACCGACGAGATGTGCCTCGGGCTGCTCTCGGTGGCCTACGACGACGAGGACCCCGCCGCCTGACGGACCAGGCCGGCGCCGGCCCTCAGCGCTTCTGGGTGACCTTGAACCGCACCGTCAGCGGCGTCGGGTCGACCAGTCCGGTGACCGGGTCCTTCGCCGTCACCACGACCACGTGCTTGCCGCGCTTGTACTTCTTCTTCAACGGCGACGCGCACGGCTTCGCCGCCTTCTTGTCCACCCGGCAGGTGAACGTCGCACCCGAGGTCGGCGAGGAGAACCTCAGCGTGACCTTGCGCTTGGTCGTCTTCTCGGCCACCTGGCCGGCCAGCACGGTGTCCGGCAGCGGCCGGGTCGTCGGCGTGCTGGTCGGGGTGCTGGTCGGGGTGCCGGTGGGGGTGGTCGTCGGCGTGCTGGTGGGCTGCGCAGGGCACGCGTCCTGGCGGGTCGGGTCGGTCGGGCAGAGGTCCTGGGTCACGTCGCCGTAGCCGTCGCCGTCCACGTCCGGCTCGAGGACCGCGGACAGGTTGACCTGCTGGTTGCTGACCGGCGAGGAGCCATTGAAGTCGACGGCGACGTCGCTGTCCGGGTCGAAGTCGGCGACGGCGACCGACCGGGTGGTGTTGCCGCTCGTCGCTGCCTTGGTGCAGTACGCGTTGACGGTGCTGAGGGCCTGGAGCGCGATCACGTCGTCGGCGTGGACCGGGATCCGGGTGGCGACGCTCACCCGGTCAGTGCCGGAGCCGGTCGTGCTCTTGGCGAGGAGGGTGTAGGTGCCGGGCGCGCCGGCGGGCCGGAGCACCAGGCCGCGGAAGCTCGCCGGGTTGATGAGCCAGGAGCTGAAGGAGGTGATGACCTGCGCAGGCTAAGACACATCTCACCCGACCGGGTGGGGGCTCGCCTAGTAGGACAAGGCCTGCAGCAGCCGCAGGACCGCGAACACCACGGGCAGGCCGAAGACGACCAGCAGCACCCAGGCGGTGATCCGGTGGATCGGCTTGGCGCCGTCGAGCTTGCCGGCGAAGTCGAGCAGGGCTCCGTCGGGGACGTGGTGGGTCAGTCCCATGCGACGGGCGTCGGGTGGGAGGTGCCCGCCCGGGAACCACGAGGGCGGCGTGTTCTCGTCGCCGAGCCCGTCGTCGTACTCGTCGTCGTGGTCGGGCTCGTCCTCGACCCGCGGCATGAGCGCACCCTACGTCGGCCCTGGGCGAACAGCGCGGAAAGGCGGTGGGCCGGCGTGCGGGCGTTGCGTAGCATGGAGAGAGACCCAGCTCCGACAGAGAGGCCTGCCCGTCCGGGCACACATGACTGAATCCACCGATGTGGGGACGACGCCCCAGCCAGCCAAGCACACCGTCGTCGTGCCCAACAGCATCAACATGGTCAGCCTGCTCGGGCCCGGCGATGAGCACCTCGGTCTCATCGAGCAGGCCTTCGACGCCGACGTCCACGTCCGCGGCAACCGGATCACGCTCATCGGCCAGCCGGCCGAGATCGCGCTGGCCGAGCGGCTCCTCGAGGAGCTCGTCCAGCTGATCCGCACCGGCCAGGGCGTGAGCACCGAGACCGTGGAGCGGGTGCTGGCGATGCTGCGCGCGGAGACGACCGAGCGCCCGGCGGACGTGCTGAGCCTCAACATCCTCAGCAACCGCGGCCGCTCGATCCGGCCCAAGACGCTGAACCAGAAGCGGTACGTCGACGCGATCGACAAGCACACGATCACCTTCGGCATCGGCCCGGCCGGCACGGGCAAGACCTACCTGGCGATGGCCAAGGCCGTGCAGGCGCTGCAGTCCAAGAACGTCAACCGGATCATCCTGACCCGGCCGGCGGTCGAGGCGGGTGAGCGGCTCGGGTTCCTGCCCGGGACGCTCAGCGAGAAGATCGACCCCTACCTGCGGCCGCTCTACGACGCGCTGCACGACATGATCGACCCCGAGACGATCCCCAAGCTGCTCGCGGCCGGGACCATCGAGGTGGCGCCGCTGGCCTACATGCGCGGGCGCACGCTCAACGACTCCTTCATCATCCTCGACGAGGCGCAGAACACCACGCCGGAGCAGATGAAGATGTTCCTGACCCGCCTCGGCTTCGGCTCCAAGATCGTGGTCACCGGCGACGTCACCCAGGTCGACCTGCCGGGCGGCACCAAGTCCGGGCTGCGGGTCATCCAGGACATCCTCGACGGCGTGGAGGACCTGTCGTTCAACCGGCTCACCTCCCACGACGTGGTGCGGCACCGCCTGGTCGGCAAGATCGTGGCGGCGTACGACGAGTTCGACGCGCGCCAGGAGCACGCCGAGCCGCGCGCCCCGCGCGGCACGAGCCGGCAGTGACCGGGCCGTGAGCATCGAGGTACTCAACGAGTCCGGCCAGCCGCTCGACGTCGACGGGCTGGTCGGGCTGAGCCGGTTCGTGCTCGAGCGGATGCGGGTGCACCCGCTGGCCGAGCTGTGCATCAAGGCCGTGGACGAGGACACCATGACCGGCCTCAACGAGAAGTGGATGGAAGGCACCGGTCCGACCGACGTGCTCGCCTTCCCGATGGACGAGCTGCGGCCCGGACTGGCCAACGAGGAGCCCGAGGAGGGCATCCTCGGCGACCTCATGCTGTGCCCGACCATCGCGGAGAAGCAGGCGGTCACCGCCGGGCACTCGACCGAGGCAGAGCTCGAGCTGCTGACCGTCCACGGCATCCTGCACCTGCTGGGCTACGACCACGCCGAGCCGGAGGAGCACGCGGAGATGTTCGGGCTCCAGGACCGGCTCCTCGAGGAGTGGCGAAGCTCTTGATCTTCGTGCTGGCCGCCGCGCTGGTCGTGCTGGCCGGCCTGTTCTCCATGGCGGACGCGGCTCTCACCTCGTTCTCGCGGGCCCGGGCCGACGAGCTCCTGGCCGACGGCCAGGCGGGCTCGCGGCGGCTGGTCGCGCTCCTGGCCGACCCGGCGCCGTACCTCAACACCGCCCTGCTGCTGCGCCTGCTCTGCGAGATCTCCGCGATCGTGCTGGTCACCCGCGAGACGCTCACGGTCTTCGACGACTCGTGGTGGCAGACCTCGCTGGTCACCATCGGCGTGATGCTGGTCGTGAGCTTCGTGGTCATCGGCGTCGCGCCCCGCACCCTGGGCCGCCAGCACGCCGAGCGGGTGGCCCTGTGGTCGGCCGCACCGCTCGGGTTCGTGACCACGGTGCTCGGCCCGATCCCCAAGCTCCTGATCCTCATCGGCAACGCGCTGACACCCGGCCGGGGCTACCGCGAGGGGCCGTTCTCCACCGAGACCGAGCTGCGCGAGCTGGTCGACTTCGCCGAGTCCTCCGCGCTCATCGAGGCCGGCGAGCGCCGGATGATCCACTCGGTCTTCGAGCTCGGCGACACCACCGTGCGCGAGGTGATGGTGCCGCGCAACGACGTGATCTTCATCGAGCGCCACAAGAACCTGCGCCAGACCATGTCGCTGTTCCTGCGCTCCGGGTTCTCGCGCGTGCCGGTCATCGACGACAACCTCGACCACGTGGTCGGCATCGCCTACCTCAAGGACATCGTGCGCCGCGACTTCGAGGCGCCCGACGTGGAGTTCACCCAGCGCATCGAGTCGGTCATGCGCCCGGCGTACTGGGTCCCCGAGTCCAAGCCCATCGACGCCCTGCTCTCGGAGATGCAGGCCCGCCGCCAGCACCTCGCGATCGTGGTGGACGAGTACGGCGGCACCGCCGGTCTGGTCACCATCGAGGACCTGCTGGAGGAGATCGTCGGCGAGATCACCGACGAGTACGACGCCGAGGAGGTCGAGACCGAGACCCTCGACGACGGGTCGGTGCGCGTCTCGAGCCGCTACCCGATCGACGACCTCGACGAGCTGTTCGGCTTCGACGTCGCGGAGGAGGACGTCGACTCCGTCGGCGGGCTGATGGCCAAGCACCTCGGCCTGGTCCCCATCCCCGGCTCGCAGGTCGTGGCCCACGGGCTGCGCTTCACCGCCGAGGACACCGCCGGGCGCCGCAACAAGGTCGGCACCGTGCGCATCGTCCGGGTCGAGCCCGACCCCGAACCCGACGTCGTCCAGGAGGCCGCCGCCCGTGACTGACCCGCTCGCCACCGCCCTCGCCCCCGAGGACCAGAAGCTCGTCACCCTCGCCCGCGCCACCCGCGGCCGCACCGGCGGCCCCGACGGCGCCGCCGTCCGCGACACCGACGGCCGCACCTACGCCGCCGCCACCCTCGCCCTGCCCTCGCTGTCGGTCTCCGCGCTCGGCGTCTGCGTGGCCATGGCCCACTCCGGCGGCTCGGCCGGTCTCGAGGCCGCCGTGCTGCTGACCGACGCCACCGAGGTCGCCGCCGGCGATCTCGACGCCCTGCGCGACTTCGCCGGCCCCGGCGTCCCCGTGCTGCTCGGCGACCCCCGCGGCGCGGTGACGTCGTCGACGACGACCTGAGCCCGCTGCGCCGGGCCGTCGACGAGCGCTTCGCGGTCACCGGCGCGGACACCCCGGGCTGGCCGCCACCGCGCAGCGACCACGAGGCGCCGCGCGAGGAGGAGTACTCCCGCATGCTCGACCCCGCGAAGTACCTCATCGTGCGCGCCCGCCTCGCGGCCTGGCGCGACGTCCTGGTCGAGCGCGGCGCAGCCTGCGACGTCGAGATCACCGGCGTCGCGCCGATGATCGAAGCGGCCCCACCGGAGCGCGTCGCGCGGTGGGAGCCGACCGCCCCGGGGGCGCTGCCGCTCACGCTCGGCTACCGCGGCGTGGAGGGGGTCGCCGAGAACATCGTCGACCTGGGAGTCGGCGACCCGCCGGTCTGGATCGACGCCTCGCCGCACTGCGGCTGCGACGCCTGCGACGAGGGCTCGGGCCAGCTGCTCACGGAGCTCGACGACGTCGTCGAGCACGTGGTGTCCGGCGACCTGGTCCGCGTCGACGGTGACGGCGGCCACGCCCAGACGACCTTCCGCGGCGCCTCGTGGAACCTCCCCGACGGGGAGGCGCTGCTGCGCGCCGCGGGCCGGACCCCGCTGCCGGGCTACCGCGTCAGCATCGGCGCGCCCTGGCTCTGACCAGGACGGCGACCCGAAATCTCGCCGACACGACTCGGGAGTAACGTGCGGCGGGTGACCTCCTCGTGGCAGGCGCACGAGGCCGCGGTGGCGCGCCTCCAGGCGTCGTACGACGCGATCCCGGCGGGTTCACCGGTCCGGCTCGCGAAGAAGACCAGCAACCTCTTCCGTCCCCGGGCGGCGACGAGCCACGGGCTCGACGTGTCGGGGCTGGACGGCGTCATCGAGGTCGACCCGGTGGGGCAGACCGCCGAGGTGCAGGGGATGTGCACCTACGAGCACCTGGTCGAGGCGACGCTGCCGCACGGCCTGATCCCGCTTGTCGTGCCGCAGCTCAAGACCATCACGCTCGGCGGGGCGGTGACGGGGCTGGGGATCGAGTCGACCAGCTTCCGCAGCGGGCTGCCGCACGAGTCGGTGGAGGAGATGGACGTCTTCACCGGCGCGGGCGAGGTGGTGACGACTCGGCCCGGTGACGACCTCTTCGACACCTTCCCCAACTCCTACGGCAGCCTCGGCTACGCCACGCGGATCCGGATCGGGCTGGAGCGGGTGCCCGACCGCGTCGAGCTGCGGCACGTGCGCTTCGACGACCCCGGGCTGCTGTCCAAGACGATCGCGGAGATCGTGGAGACCCGCGAGCACGACGGGCTCCAGGTCGACGGCCTGGACGGCGTGGCCTTCGCGCCGGGGGAGTACTACCTCACCCTGGCCCGCTGGTTCGAGCCCCTGGCGGACCGCGGCGACGCGCCGGAGGCTTCGAGGCTCGCTGCGCTCGCACCTCAGCCACCGACGAGCGACTACACCGGCCAGCAGGTCTACTACCGCTCGATCCAGCAGCGCCAGACCGACCTGTTGACCATGCACGACTACCTGTGGCGCTGGGACACCGACTGGTTCTGGTGCTCGGGCGCGTTCGGGGTGCAGAACCCGACGGTGCGCCGGCTGTGGCCGCGGAGGTACCGCCGCAGCGACGTCTACCACCGGCTGATCGGGCTCAACCGCCGCACCGGCTTCATGGACTGGCTCGACCGGCGCAAGGGCCGGCCGCAGCGCGAGATGGTGGTCCAGGACGTCGAGGTGCCCGTCGAGCGGCTGGGTGAGTTCCTGGACTGGTTCGACGCCGAGGTCGGCATGCGGCCGGTGTGGCTGTGCCCGCTGGTCAGCCCCGGCACGTCCACCGGCGCGCAGTGGCCGACCTACCCCTTGCGGCCGGGCACGACCTACGTCAACGTCGGCTTCTGGGGCACGGTGCACGTCGGCCCCGAGGCCCCCGACGCACCGCGCAACCGCGCGATCGAGGCCAAGGTGATGGAGCTGGGCGGCCACAAGTCGCTGTACTCCGAGGCCTTCTACGACCGGGAGACCTTCGACCGGCTCTACGACGGCCCGCACCTGGCCGCCGTCAAGCAGCAGTACGACCCTGAGGACCGGCTCCTCAGCCTCTACGACAAGGCGGTACGCGACCGATGACCACGACCCTCAGCATCGCCGAGGCCCTGAACTCGCTGCTCAAGGCGCCGCTGCCGCTGCGCTTCACGGCGTACGACGGCAGCGCGAGCGGCCCCGAGGACTCGGCCTACGGCCTGCACCTGGCCAACGAGCGCGGCCTGCGCTACATCCTCACCGCTCCGGGCGACCTCGGCTTCGGTCGCGCGTACGTCGCCGGCGACCTCCAGCTCAGCGGTGTCCACCCGGGCGACCCCTACGAGGCGCTCAAGCTGGTCCAGAGCAACCTGAGCTTCAAGCGCCCCTCGGCCGGCGAGGTCGTGTCCATCCTCCGCTCGCTCGGCCTGTCGACGCTGCGCCCGCCGGCCCCGCCGCCGCAGGAGGCGCCGTCGCGGCTGCGCCGCACGGTCGAGGGGCTGCGCCACTCGCTGGGCCGTGACGCCGAGGCGATCCACCACCACTACGACGTCTCCAACCGCTTCTACGAGCTGGTCCTCGGCCCGTCGATGACCTACACCTGCGCGGTCTTCCCGACCGAGACCTCGACGCTGGAGGAGGCGCAGTTCGAGAAGTACGACCTCGTCGCCCGCAAGCTCGACCTCGAGCCGGGCCAGCGGCTGCTCGACCTCGGCTGCGGCTGGGGCGGGATGGTGCGCCACGCGGCCCGCGAGTACGGCGTGCACGCGCTCGGCGTCACCCTGTCGCGCGAGCAGGCGGCCTGGGCCCAGGAGAAGATCAAGGAGGAGGGGCTCGACCACCTCGCCGAGGTCCGGCACATGGACTACCGCCACGTCGAGGAGCGCGACTTCGACGCGATCTCCTCGATCGGCCTGACCGAGCACATCGGCGTGAAGAACTACGCCTCCTACTTCGCCTTCATCGAGGACCGCCTGCGTCCGCAGGGCCGGCTGCTCAACCACTGCATCACCCGCCACGACAACCACTTCCGCGAGACCGGGGCGTTCCTGGACCGCTACGTCTTCCCCGACGGCGAGCTCACCGGCTCCGGCCAGATCATCAAGGACGTGCAGGACGCCGGCCTCGAGGTGCAGCACGAGGAGAACCTCCGGGTCCACTACGCCAAGACGCTCACCGGCTGGTGCCGCAACCTGGTCGAGAACTGGGACGAGTGCGTGGCCGAGGTGGGCGAGGGCACCGCGCGGGTCTGGGGGCTCTACATGGCCGGGTCGCGGATCGGCTTCGAGCGCAACGAGACCCAGCTCCACCACGTGCTGGCCACCAAGACCGTCGACGGCGTGAGCGGCTACCCGCTGCGGCACGACTGGCGCCCGTAGCTAGCGTGAGGGTGTGAGCACCCGGGCCGCGACGTGCGCCGCGCGCGTCGAGACGCGCGAGGCGCTGTCGGCGCACCTGGTCCGGCTCACCCTGGCAGCCGAGGGCCTCGTCAGCACCGGGGTGCCCGACGAATGGGTCGGGCTGGTGGTGCCGGGGCAGTTCCAGTCGCGCTACTACACGGTGCGCTCCTGGGCCGACGGCGTACTCGTGCTGGACGTGGTGGTCCACGAGGTCGGGCTGGTCACCGAGTGGGTGCAGCAACCGGACTGCGTCGGCTCGGAGGTGACCATCACCGAGGCCAAGGGCTCCTACGCGCCGTCCGAGGGGGCGCAGTGGCAGCTGCTCGTCGCCGACCTGACCGGGCTGCCCGCGGTCGCGCGGATCGTCGAGACCACGTCGCTGCCGGCGCGGGTCTGGGTGGACCCGGGTGGTGACGCCGACGACCTCGCCTCCTACCTCCCGCCGGGCACCGACGTGACCTGGGTGGACCGGCCGCTGGCCGAGGTCGTCGAGGGAATCGACTGGCCCCCGGGCGACGGCTACTTCTGGATGGCCGGGGAGTCCGCGCAGATGCGCGCGGTCCGCAAGCACCTCATGCGCGAGCGCGCGCTGCCCGCGGCGGCGTACGACGTGATGGGCTACTGGCGCGCCTCCACCGGCCGCCAGCCGCGGGGCGTCGACCCCGGGCCGGTCTGGCGCGCGGGCAAGGCCGCCGGGCTCAGCGACCAGGAGATCTGGGCGTCCTACGACGAGGCGCGGTCGTGAGCGATCCCTTCAAGAGCGGCTTCGCCTCCTTCGTGGGCCGGCCCAACGCCGGCAAGTCCACGCTGACCAACGCGCTGGTCGGGCAGAAGATCGTCATCACCTCCGACAAGCCGCAGACCACCCGGACCGTGGTGCGCGGCATCGTGCACCGCGACGACGCCCAGCTCGTGCTCATCGACACCCCGGGGCTGCACCGGCCGCGCACCCTGCTGGGGGAGCGGCTCAACGACCTGGTCCGCACCACGTGGGCCGAGGTCGACGTGGTCGCGGTGTGCTTCCCGAGCGACGAGAAGATCGGCCCCGGCGACCGGTTCATCGTCACCGAGCTGGCCAAGGTCCGTCGTACCGTCAAGATCGCGGTGGCCACCAAGACCGACCTGGCCACCCCCGAGCGGATCGGCCAGCACCTGCTCGACATCCAGGCCCTGGGCCAGGAGACCGGCACCGAGTGGGCCGAGATCGTGCCGGTCTCGGCGGTGGCCGGCGACCAGGTCCAGCTGCTCGCGGACCTGCTGGTCGGGCTGCTGCCCGAGGGGCCGGTGCTCTACCCCGACGGCGAGCTCACCGACGCGCCCGAGGAGCTGCTGGTCGCCGACCTGATCCGCGAGGCCGCCCTCGATGGCGTCCGCGACGAGCTCCCGCACTCGATCGCCGTGGTGGTCGAGGAGATGGGCCTGCGCGAGGGCCGGCCCGAGGACAAGCCGCTGCTCGACGTGCACGCCAACCTCTACGTCGAGCGCGACTCCCAGAAGGGCATCGTCATCGGCCGCAAGGGCGCCCGCCTCAAGGACGTCGGCAGCCGGGCGCGCGTCTCGATCGAGGCGATGCTGGGCACGCCGGTCTACCTCGACCTGCACGTCAAGATCGCTAAGGACTGGCAGCGCGACCCGCGCCAGCTGCGGAAGCTGGGCTTCTGATGCCGGAGGTCCCCGCGCCCGTCGCCGCCTGGCACGCGATCGCCGAGGCCCGCGACCCCGCCGGACTGGACGCGCTGCTGGCCGACGACGTGGTCTTCCGCTCGCCCGCCGTGCACACGCCGCAGGAGGGCAAGGCCGTCACCACGGCGTACCTCTCCGCGGCCATCGCCGTCCTCGGCCCGAGCCTGGTCTACCACCGGCAGTGGTACGCCGACGACTCGGCCGTGCTCGAGTTCGAGGCCGAGCTCGACGGGCTCGCGGTGCACGGCGTGGACATGCTGCAGTGGGGTGCCGACGGTCGGCTGACGGAGTTCACGGTCATGGTCCGCCCGGCCAAGGGCCTCGAGGTGCTCATCGCGGCGATGGCGGCCCAGCTGTTCGGCTAGCCGTCCTGCTCGAGGATCGGCCGGGGGTCGAAGGTGACCCGGACGGCGGCGATCCGCCCGTCCTCGACGTGACTCCAGTTGGCCGTCGGGACCGGTCCCCGGTCGCCGAGGGTGAACTCGAACCACGTGATCACGTCGTCGCCGTCGTCCACGCGGGCCAGCACGTCGAGGCGGGTGGTGGCCGCGGCGAGACCCATCAGGCCCTCCACGGCCGCGTCGGCGCCCTCGAGCGTGGCCATCGGGCCGGCGAAGGTGACGTCGTCGGCCAGCACGGCCCGCAGTGCGGCGGCGTCCCGGGCCTGCCAGGCGGCGAAGTAGGTCTCGGCCAGCTCTCTCGGTGTGCTCATGTCTCCAGCCTGGTCGAGGACGAGCAACAACTCCAACAGATGGTTCTGCTCGCTGCTAGCATCGCCAGTCATGGAGCTGCACCAGCTGCGCTACCTGGTGGCCGTGGTGGAGGACGGCTCGTTCACCGCCGCCGCGCAGCGGCTGCACGTGAGCCAGTCCGGGGTCAGCGCGCAGGTGGCCAAGCTCGAGCACGAGCTCGGCCAGCGCCTGCTCGAGCGCGGCCCCAGGTCGCTGGCGCTGACCGCCGCGGGCGAGGCCGTGCTGCCGCTGGCCCGGGCGGTGCTCGAGGGCGTGGCGGAGATCGCCGAGGTCAGCGCGGCGTACGCCGGCGCGGTGCGCGGGCGGGTCCGGCTCGGCATGGTGCGGGGCTGCTCGATCCCGCCGTTCCTCGACGCGCTGGCGGCGTTCCGGCGCGAGCACCCGGGCGTCGAGCTGGCCCTGGCCGAGGACGACTCCGAGGTGCTGCAGCGCCACGTGCTCGGGGGCGAGCTCGACCTGGCCCTCGTCGGCTGGGCCGGCGACGTGCTCGAGGGCCTGAGCGCCACCGTGGTGGTCGACGAGCCGGTCGCCGCGGTCGTGCCCGACGGGCACCGCCTGGCCGGGCACAGGACGGTGCGCTGGCGCGACCTCGAGGGCGAGACGCTGCTCGGCCTGGTCCGCGGGACCGGCGTCCGGGCGGCCGTGGACCTCTCCGGGCTCGAGCGGCCCGTCGACCTGGAGGCCAGCTCGCCCGAGACGCTGCTCGGACTGACCCGCCGCGGAGCCGGGGTCGCGCTGCTCAGCCCGTCGATGGTCCGCGGCGAGGACGGCGTGCACGCGCTGGTCGTCGCCGACGCCGAGGTCACGGCCACGCTCGGCCTGGTCGCCCGCGAGGGGCGGCGGCCGGCGGCCACCGAGAGGCTCCTGGACCGGCTGGTCCAGGCGATGACCTAGTCCGGGTCGGGCGCCCAGCAGCGGCCGTAGGTCTGCCCGGCCTGCCACTGCTCGGCGGTGGGCCACTCGTAGCCCCACTCGTAGTCCAGGGCGTCGGAGGCGATCGCGCGGGCGGCGTCCTGGCAGGTGTCCTCGCCGGCGGCGCGGACCACCTTCTCGCCGGGGTAGGCGGGCCTGTTCGGCGGACCCTTGGCGCCGGCCGACAGGTCGACCACCGAGATGGCCTTCCAGGTGTGGTCGTCGCGGCACAGCACCCGCGTGAAGCCGGGCGAGCCGGGCTGGGCGGTCCCGCACATGGCGAAGTCGTCGCCCGCGGGCCGCTTGAACGCCCCCTTGAGGTCGCCGGTGAACTTGGCGACGCTCTGGTCGCCGGTGACGGCGATGACGTCGCAGCGGTACCACGCCGCGCCGGCGTCGGAGTCCTCGATGGTCGGGGTGAACCACACCGCGCGCAGCAGCGAGAGCCGCAGCTGCTCCGGGGTCGCGCCGACGTACGCCGCGAGCCGGGTCGGGCAGCGCCGCGCGACCTGGCGGCGGGCGGCCTCGGAGTCCACGGCCAGCAGGTGACCGCCCGCGACCAGGTCCAGCTCGCCGACCGCGTAGGTCTGGCTGGTGTGCGGCTTGCCGCAGTCCAGGGCGGGTTCGGAGTTGGTCGGGGCCAGCGCCTCGTCGTAGGAGACGCGGTAGCAGGCGCCGTCGGCGGGCGCGGGGGGCGGCGGGGGAGCCGGGGTCGGCGTCGGGCTGGGCGAGCTGGACGTCGAGGCCGCCGCGGCCGGCTCGTCGCCGCCGCCGTCGTCGGAGCTGCAGGCCGCGGCGCCGGCGAGCGCCAGCACCACGACGAGCACGCGGGCGGCCCGGCCGACCCGACTCGTGCCGGCCCTCATGCCGTCGTCGCCGCCCAGCACACCGACCGGCGGTTGCCGGCCTTCCACTCCTCCTCGTGGAACCAGGTGTAGCCGTAGTCGTACTCCGGCGGGTAGCCCAGCCAGCTCCCGACCCAGTCCGAGCAGTAGTCGCGGGTGGTCACCTCGACCACGCGGTCGCCGGGGTAGGGGTCGTCGGGGTTGCCGACCTTGATCGCGGTGACCGCGCGCCAGGTGTGCGGCTCCGTGCACGGCACCTTCGGGGCGGCGTTGACCGAGGCGCCGTTCACGCAGGCCATCCACTCGTCCGGTGGCGGTGCCTGGGCCAGCAGCCCGGCGGCGGTCTGGGGGAGGTCGACGTACGCCGTGCTCTTCTCGCCGCCGCCGACGACGTCGCAGCGGTACCACCGCGCGCCGTCGTCCCAGGCCTTCTCCGAGGGCCGGAACCACGCCCAGCTGACCACCGTGCGCATGACGGTGCTCTCGTCGGCGCCGAGGAACTTCTCGAACTTCTGGCTGCAGGTCTGGTAGGCGTAGGCGCCCAGCTCGCCCGCGTCGTACGCCGCGTCGTGCAGCTCGGCGGGCAGGTCGCCGACCGCGAAGGTCTCGGCCGTGTGCGGCTCGGTGCAGGCCACGGCGCGGCTGGCGTTGGTGGGCTGGGCCACGTCCTCGGGCGTCAGCACGCGGCAGGCGCCCAGCTCGGGCGCGTCGACCGCGTCGACCTGGCCGGGGTCCTGGTCGCCCGAGCCGTCGCCGTCGTGGTCGCCGCAGCCGCCGAGCGCCACGGCCAGAGCCACGGCGCCGAGGAGCGCGAGGGCGCGCCTGCTGCGACCGCGCACCAGACCTCCCCTCGCCGAACCGAGCAAACCCTACCGAGCCGCCGGTCAGCCCATCAGCAGAGCCGCCAGGGTCGCGCCCAGCTCGTAGCCGGCCGCCTCGTCGGCCTCGCCGACGTCGCCCAGCACCTCGAGCACGTCGGCCGCCTGGGTCCACCCCAGCGCCGCCACGATGCTCAGCACCGAGCGGACCGCGCCGGTGGTGTCGTGGCGCCCGTGCACCCACAGTCCGAACGGCTTGCGGACCCCGGGCTCGCCACCCGCGGCCGACCCGTCCTCGCCGAGCGCGCCGCCGGCCTGGAGGAAGACGGTGTCGAAGAAGTGCTTGAGCGCGCCGGACATGTAGCCGAAGTTGGCCGGTGTGCCGAGGACGTAGCCGTCGGCGGCCAGCACGTCGTCCGCGCCGGCCGCCAGCGCCGGGCGCACCACGACCTCGACGCCCTCGAGCGCGTCGTCGTGCGCCCCGGCCACCACCGCCTCGGCGAGTCGCTGCACGCTCGGCGTCGGGGCGTGGTGGACGACGAGCAGGGCGCGGCACGGTGCCAGGCTAGGGCCGTGACCCTGCTGGAGGTGCTCGGGAGCCGGCTGCCGGTGGTGGCGGCGCCGATGGCCGGTGGACCGAGCACGCCTTCACTGGTCGCAGCGGCGAGCGCGGCCGGGTCGGCGGGCTTCCTGGCCGGCGGCTACCTGGGCGCCGAGGCGCTGGCCGACCGGGTGCGCGAGGTGCGCGAGGCGGGGGTGGAGCGCTACGGCGTCAACCTGTTCGCGCCCAGCCCGCTGCCGGTCGACCCCGCGGCGTACGCCGCCTACCGGCTCGCGCTGCAGCCGCTGGCCGAGCGGTTCGGCGTCGAGCTGCCCGCGGCTCCGCGCGAGGACGACGACGCGTGGCACGACAAGGTCGACGTGCTGGTGGCCGCCGCGCCGCCAGTGGTGTCGTTCACCTTCGGGCTGCCGGACGGCTCGTCCGCGGCCGCCCTGCGGAGGGCCGGCTGCGCGCTGGTGCAGACCGTGACCAGCGTCGAGGAGGCCCGGGCGGGCGCCCGCGCCGGGATGGACGGGCTGGCCGTGCAGGCGCGCAGCGCCGGCGGGCACTGGGGGACCTTCACCCCGCGCCGCCCGCCGGTGGCCCCGGACCTGCCGACGCTGGTCCGGGCGGTCCGCGCCGCCCTCCCCGGACTGGCCCTGCTGGCCGCCGGGGGGACGGGCGGACCCGACGATGTCCGGGCCGCCGTCGCCGCCGGCGCCGAGGCCGTCGCCGTCGGCACCCTGCTCCTGCGCACGCCCGAGGCCGGCACCAGCGCCGCGCACCGCGCCGGCCTGGCCACCGACCGCGGTGCGCCCGTGACCACGCATGCGTTCAGCGGCCGCCCGGCCGGCGGGCTGCGCAACGCCTTCCTCGCGGCGTACGACGGTCGGGGGCCGCTCGGCTACCCGGCGCTGCACCACCTCACCGCGCCGATCCGACGCGCGGCCGCCGCGGCCGGCGACCCCGAGCACGTGAACCTGTGGGCCGGTGCGGGCTACCGGAACGCCACCCAGCGGCCGGCGGGGGAGGTCCTTCGCGACCTGGCCGGCCAGGCGTCCTAGAGCAGTGTCTGCTGCAGCAGCACCAGGTTGAGCGCGATGATCACCGCGGCCACCGCGGAGGCGACCAGCGTCGTCAGCCGCCGGTTGACCAGGGTGCCCATCAGGTCGGCCCGGCGGGTGAAGAGGACCAGCGGCACCAGGGCGAACGGGATCCCGAAGGACAGCACCACCTGCGAGACGACGAGCGCGCGGGTGGGGTCGACGCCGATGGCCAGGACCACGAGAGCCGGCGCCAGGGTGACCAGCCGGCGCAGGACCAGCGGGAGGTGGCGGCGCAGGAACCCCTCCATGACGACCTGGCCGGCGAGCGTGCCGACCGAGGAGGCGGCGAAGCCGGAGGCCAGCAGGGCCAGCGCGAACAGCAGCGCCGCCCCCGAGCCCAGGCTCGCGCCGAACGCCGCGTGCGCGCCCTCGATGGTGTCCACCGGCGCCCCGCCGCGCAGGGCCGCGGCGGCGACCACGAGCAGGAGCAGGTTCATCACGCCGGCGATGGTCATCGCGGTGACGACGTCGGCGCGCTGGCTGGAGAGCAGCGCGCGCCGCTGGGGCTCGGTGCGGCGGGCGTAGCGCCGCGACGTGAGCGCGCTGTGCAGGTAGATCGCGTGCGGCATCACCGTGGCGCCGAGCATGCCGGTGGCCAGCAGCAGCGAGTCCGGGCCGTCCAGGCGCGGCACCGTCCCGGAGGCGATGGCCAGCGGCTCGAGCCCGGACCGCGCCACGTCGTACAGGAAGCCGATGAGGATGACGGCGAGCAGCCCGGTGATGGCCACCTCGAAGGGCCGGTGGCCCTTGGTCTGCAGGACCAGCAGCGCGAAGGCCACCGCGGCGGTGATGGTGCCGCCGACCAGCAGCGGGAGCCCGAAGAGCAGCTTGAGCGCCAGCGCGCCGCCGACGACCTCGGCCAGGTCGGTCGCGATGGCCACCGCCTCGGCCTGCACCCACAGCCCTCGGGTCACCGGCCGCGGGAAGTGCTCGCGGCACAGGGCCGGCAGGCTCAGCCCGGTCGCGATGCCGACCTTGGCCGAGAGGTACTGGATGAGCATCGCCATCAGGTTGCTCACCACGACCACCCAGACCAGCAGGTAGCCGTACGTCGAGCCGGCGGTCAGGTTGGTCGCGAAGTTGCCGGGGTCGACGTAGGCGATCGCGGTGACGAACGCCGGGCCGAGCAGGGGCAGCGGGCCCTTGACCAACGCGCGCGGGATGGTGCGGCTGCGCTCCTGGAACACCGGGACCTCCCGCGGGCCGGTCCGGCGGCGGCTCCGCGGACCTCGGCATGAGCAGTTCGGAGCCGCCCTGGAACCGGATGGGTGGTCCTTTCTCAGCATGCGGCCCGATCCCCCACCCCGACGGGTGAAAGTGGATTTCGACCAGTCCGTGACCCGCAGCACTCCGAACCCCACCCGTGGCACACGCATGTCCGTGCCCATCCCGTCAGAACTGGAGATCAGCGTGTTCGGAAAAGCAGTGATGAAGGACATGATCAACCGCAGCGCGGAGAACGAGGCGGACCGCCGGTCCTTCCTCCGGGCCGCCGGAGCCACCGGCCTCGGTGTCGTGGGGGCCACCGCCACGGTCGGCGCCCTCGGCGGTGCCGCGGAGGCCGCGCCGAAGATCAGCGACGGCGCCATCCTCAACTTCGCCCTCAACCTCGAGTACCTCGAGGCGGAGTTCTACAACCTGGCCGTCTACGGCCAGGGCCTGCCCGCCAAGCTCACCGGCGGCAAGGGCAAGAAGGGCGGTGTCGTGGGCGGTTCCGCGGTGCCGTTCAAGACCCCGGCCATCGCGGCGTACGCCCGTGAGATCGCCGGCGACGAGCTCGACCACGTGAAGTTCCTGCGCACCGCGCTCGGCTCGGCCAAGGTGGCCCGCCCCGCGATCGACCTGCAGGGCAGCTTCACCGCGGCCGCGACCGCGGCCGGTCTCATCACCGCCGGCCAGACCTTCAACCCGTTCCTGGACGAGGACAGCTTCCTGCTGGCGGCCTTCCTCTTCGAGGACGTCGGGGTGACGGCCTACAAGGGTGCGGCTCCGCTCATCAGCAACAAGACCTACCTCGAGGCTGCCGCCGGCATCCTCTCGGTCGAGGCCTACCACGCCGGCATCGTGCGCAGCGCGCTGTACTCCAAGGGCCTCCAGGCCCAGGTGCAGAAGCTGTCCGACGCCCGCGACTCGCTCGACGGCAAGAAGGACATCGACCAGGGCATCGGGGACGCCACCACGGCCAACCTGGTCCCGACCGACAAGAACGGCATCACCTACTCGCGTGACCCGTTCCAGGTGCACAACATCGCCTACCTGACCACCAAGGCCAAGGGACGCGGTGGCTTCTTCCCGAAGGGCACCAACGGCACCTTCACCCGCAGCAAGAAGACGGCCTGATCCATGGCCGCCCTCTCTGTGCTGGCCCTGCTGATCTGGGTCGCGGTCCTGGCTCGAGCCGCGTGGCTCGTCGCCCACCCGCACCGCCCGGCGGTCAAGGCCATCCGGGCGTGATCCACCGCACGGCGGGGGTCGGCCACTCGGCCGGCCCCCGTTCGTGCACCCCACCCGAGATACCTAGGGCGGTATGACGCGACCGGGCCATTGGTCCACCGCCCGGCGTCGGTCAGACTGGTCACCAGGGCTGTGCCGTCGCGGCTGCTCGTGGGGATCATGGGGGAGCAGAGCCGATGTCGCTGGTCAGACGCTGTGCCGCCGCGTGCGGAGCCGCCCTGGTGGCCACCTCGCTGGTGGTGCTCGCGCCGTTCGCGGCCGCGCCGGCCAGCGCCGCCGAGCTGCTGGGTGACGGCGGCTTCGAGAACGCCACCGGCAACCCGCTGAACAGCCCCTCGTGGACCGAGGCGGACAACCGCCGCAGCGGCTCGCCCCTGTGCTCGACCTCGACGTGCAACGGCGTCTCGCCGCACGGCGGCAGCAGGTGGGTCGCCTTCGGGGGCAGCCCCTCGACCGCCCCCCACAACGCGAGCGTCAGCCAGTCGGTGACCTTCCCGTCGGGCGGGACCGCGCTGCTGACCTACTGGTACGCCAACCAGGCGGTCAGCTCCTGTGCCTGCGCCACCGTGCGCGTCCAGGTCGACGGCACCACGGTGAAGACGCACACCGAGGGCTCGAGCGCGCAGGCGTCGTACACCCAGCAGACGGTGAACCTCTCGCAGTACGCCAACGGCGCCAGCCACACCGTCGCGTTCGTCTACGCCAACACCACCAGCGGCACCAAGGTGATGTCGATCGACGACGTGAGCCTGACCTACACCGCGCCGCCCGCGGTCCCACGACTCACGAGCGTGACGCCGACCAGTCCGAACCCCTCCACCTCCCCGGTGATCCGAGGCACGTCCGACAGCGGTTCGACGGTGCGGCTCTACACGACCTCCGGGTGCACCGGCACGGCGGTCGCCACGGTCAGCGCGAGCGCGCTGAGCGCCGGCGTGCCGCTCACCGTGACGCTGGGCTCGACCACCACCTACCGGGCCACCGCCACGAACGCCGCCGGCGGTGTCTCGGCCTGCTCGGCGCCCCTCGCCTACACCGCGGACCTCCCCGACGGCGGCTTCGAGGCGGCCAGCGGCAACCCCGCGGTCACGCCCTTCTGGACAGCCGCCGACTCGCTCGCCGGCACGCCGGTCGTGACCAGCTCGATCTACACGCCCGGGTCGGAGAGCGCGCCCCGCTCCGGCAAGGCCTGGGTGTGGTTCGGCGGGTTCCCCGACGCCGGGCACACCGGCAGCGTCAGCCAGTCGGTCGTGCTCCCGGCGGGCGGTGCCGTGGCCCTCACGTTCTGGTACCGCAACAGCGACGTGAGCGCGCCGTACGACGCCCAGTTGCTCGTGCAGGTCGACGGCCGGACGGTGCGCACGATCACCGAGAGCACCGTGGCCGACCCGGCGTACACCAAGCAGGTCGTGGACCTGTCGGCGTACGCCGACGGGACCGGCCACGTGCTCGCGTTCAGCTACCGCAACGGCGGTGAGGGCGTGACCAACATGCTGGTCGACGACGTCTCGCTCAGTCCGGTCACGGGCACCCGGGTGCCCGTGCCGACCGTGCGCGGCACGAGTCCGGCCACCCAGGGCACGTCCGTGACGCCGAGCGTGGTCGGGAGCGCGGACCCGGGCTCCACGGTCTGGCTCTTCCCGAACGCGTCGTGCACCGGCACGCCGCTCGGCAGCGGGAGCGCGGCGGCCTTCGCGGGCGCCGGCATCCCTGCCCAGGTCCCGGCCGGCGCGACCACCACCCTCTACGCCAAGGCCAGTGCGGTCGGCCGCGACGACTCTGCGTGCTCGACCACCTCCGCGACGTACCGCTCGGTCGCTGCGCCGGACACCACGCTCACGAAGGCGCCGGGGTCGAAGGTCAAGACCCGAAAGAAGAAGGCCAAGATCGTCTTCGCGTTCACCTCCACAACGCCCGGCGCGACGTTCCAGTGCAGCGTGGACGGCGGTGCGTACGCCGCGTGCACGTCGGGGGTGAGGCTCAAGCTGAAGGCGGGCAAGCACACGTTCGCGGTGCGCGCCGTGGCTGCTGGACTGAGTGACCCGACGCCGGCGACGTGGACGGGCAAGGTCAAGCGGAAGAAGAAGCGCTGACCCTCAGGTCGCCATCATGAGGATCATGTCGCGGTCGTAGGTGCGCCCGTCGTGCTGCTCGCTCAGGTGCGCGTTGGTGAGCTCCACCAGGTCGTCCTCGTCCTGGCCGACGATCGTCTCGCCGCACGGGCACTGGATGCGCGTCTTCATCCCGCCACTGTAGGGTGAGCGGGTCATGACGCGACGCCTCCTCCTTGGCTGCCGCAGCGAGGTCTGAGCACAGCCGGACCCCCTCGCTGCGGAGTGCGTGTGCGCGGCCGGCGCCCCGACCACCTGGCCCCCGTGGGCCGACAGAGGACACGCCATGACCACGATCCCTCCGCAGCAGCCCAGCCCGATGCCGTTCGGGCGCTACCGGCCCTTCGCGCCGATCGACCTGCCCGACCGCACCTGGCCGTCGAAGACCATCACCGCCGCGCCGCGCTGGCTCTCCACCGACCTGCGGGACGGCAACCAGGCCCTCATCGACCCGATGAGCCCGGCGCGCAAGATGGCGATGTTCGAGCTCCTGGTGAAGATGGGCTACAAGGAGATCGAGGTCGGCTTCCCCAGCGCTTCCGAGACCGACTTCTCCTTCGTGCGCCAGCTCATCGAGGGCGACCACATCCCCGACGACGTGACGATCTCGGTGCTGACCCAGGCGCGCGAGGACCTCATCGAGCGCTCGGTGCAGTCCCTGGTCGGCGTACCCCGGGCCAACATCCACCTCTACAACGCGCTGGCGCCGCTGTTCCGCCGCGTGGTGTTCCGGGCCAGCAAGGACGAGATCAAGGACATCGCGGTCCGCGGCACCCAGGCGGTGCTGAAGGGGATCGAGAGCTACCTCGACACCACGGTCATCGGCTACGAGTACAGCCCCGAGATCTTCACCTCCACCGAGCTGCCGTTCTCGGTCGAGGTGTGCGAGGCCGTCACCGACGTGTGGCAGCCCGAGGACGGCCGCGAGATCATCCTCAACCTGCCCGCCACCGTCGAGGTCGCGACGCCCAACGTGTACGCCGACCAGATCGAGTGGTTCGGCCGCCAGCTGACCCGGCGCGAGAACACCGTGATCAGCCTGCACCCGCACAACGACCGCGGCACCGCCGTCGCCGCCACCGAGCTGGCCATGATGGCCGGCGCCGACCGCGTCGAGGGCTGCCTGTTCGGCCACGGCGAGCGCACCGGCAACGTCGACCTGGTCACCCTGGCCATGAACCTGTTCAGCCAGGGCGTGGACCCGCAGGTCGACCTCTCCGACATCGACGAGGTCCGCCGGACCGTGGAGTACTGCACCAACCTGCCGGTCCACCCGCGCCACCCGTACGCCGGCGACCTGGTCTACACGGCGTTCTCCGGCTCCCACCAGGACGCGATCAAGAAGGGCCTGGAGGACCTCGAGCGGCAGGCCGCCGAGCAGGGCGTCCCCGTCGGGCAGCTGCCCTGGGAGGCGCCGTACCTCCCCATCGACCCGCACGACGTCGGCCGCACCTACGAGGCCGTGATCCGCGTCAACAGCCAGTCCGGCAAGGGCGGCGTGGCCTACATCCTCAAGGCCGAGCACAAGCTCGACCTGCCGCGCCGCGCGCAGATCGAGTTCAGCCGCGTGGTCCAGGAGCGCACCGACGCCGAGGGCGGCGAGATGACGCCCGACGAGATCTGGAGCGTCTTCCGCGCCGAGTACCTCGACCGCGAGGTCCCGCTCAAGCTCAACTCGGTGCACACCTCCTCGGCGGCGGGGGAGAAGGACGCCCTCGACGTCAACGTCTACGTCGACGGCGAGCTCACCTCGCTGCACGGTGAGGGCAACGGCCCGCTCTCGGCCTTCGTCGGGGCCATCAACGGGCTGCCCCACGAGCTCGACGTGCGCGTGCTCGACTACGCCGAGCACGCGCTCTCGGCCGGTGGCGACGCCCTGGCCGCGGCCTACGTCGAGTGCCTGGTGCGCGACTCGGTCTACTGGGGCGTGGGCGTGGACGCCAACATCGTCACCGCCTCGCTCAAGGCCGTGATCAGCGCGGTCAACCGCGCCGCGGGCTGAGCCGACGGGGAGGTCCTAGGCGCTGTCGGCAGCGCGTCGTACGCTCGCGCGATGAGGTCACGCGCTGCCGCAGGTCTGGTCGGTCTCCTCGCCGCGGGAGCGCTGGTGGCGACCACGGCCCCGACGGCGGTCGCCGACGACACCGGGACCACCGGGCGGCCCGCTCCGACGGCCAGGGCCGACTCCTTCGGCACGCTGTGGAACATCCTGCCGCCGGGCTCGCGGGGCAACGTCACGCCGCTCGACCTGGCCGCGCTCGGCGGCAGCACGGCCACGCCGAGCAAGCCGACCAACGCGGCCGACCAGTTGGAGATGTACGACGCGCTGACGCGCCAGACGCCGGGCAGCATCGACCCGGGCGACCTCGACCGGCTCTACAAGCGCGCCGACCTGACCCCGGCGACCGTGGTGAGCACCCAGACGCCGCGGGCCGGCACGACGATCCAGCGCGACGCCTACGGGGTCCCGTTCATCACCGGCGCGACGTTCGAGGACACCGAGTTCGGCGCGGGGTACGCCGCGATCCAGGACCGGATGTTCCTCATGGACGTGCTGCGCCACACCGGCGCGGGCCGGATGGCCGAGTTCACCGGCAACACCCCGGGCAACGTCGCGATGGACCAGAGCCAGCTGCGCTCGGCCTTCTACACGCCCGCGGAGGCCGAGGCGCAGGTCGCCGCGGCGGCCGCCGACGCCGGTCCCTACGGCGCGCGGCTGCTCAGCGGGGTCGACGCGTTCCTGGCCGGCATCAACCAGGCCCAGCAGGACCTGTGCCCGACCGTCGCCGCGCCCACGTGCCCCGCGGAGTACGTCGGCCTCCAGAAGACCCCGACGGCCTGGACCCGGGCCGACATCGTCTACGTCGCCTCGCTGGTCGGCGGCATCTTCGGCAAGGGCGGCGGCGGCGAGACCGCGAACGCCGCGTGGTGGCAGGCGCTGAAGAAGAAGTTCGGCCAGCAGCGGGCCCTGCGCATCTACGCCGACCTGCGTGAGGAGAACGACCCCGAGGCGCCGACCACGGCCACCCGCCGCACGACCTACGACGCCAAGCCGTTCAACCCCTCGCTGCCCGGGGTGGCGCTACCGGACCTCAAGGGCCCGACGGCGCCCGGCACCGGCGCGACCCTGCGCGGTTCGGCGCCCGCGCCGTCGGGGGCCGAGCCGTCGCTCGACCTGCCCGGCGGGGTCCACGTCGACCTGTCCCAGCTCGGCGCGCACGGGATGAGCAACGCGCTGCTCGTGTCCGGCAAGGAGTCCAAGACGGGCAAGCCGCTGGCCGTGATGGGTCCGCAGACCGGCTACTTCGCGCCCCAGCTGCTCGTCGAGCAGGTCCTCAACGGTCCCGGCATCCAGGCGCGCGGCGTGGCCTTCGCCGGCGCGAACCTGTTCGTGCAGCTCGGCCGCGGCGTCGACTACGCCTGGTCCGCCACCTCGGCCGGCAGCGACGTGGTCGACACCGTGGTGGAGCGGCTCTGCAACGCCGACGGCTCCAAGCCGTCGGTGACCTCGACGGGCTACCGGGTCGACGGCGCGTGCGTGCCGATGCAGTCCGACGTGCACACCGAGACGACCACGCCCAACTTCACGGCGCCCGCCCCCGCGACGACGTACCGCTTCCAGGTGCTGCGCACCCGCCACGGCATCGTCCAGCAGCGCACCACGGTCAAGGGCAAGCCCGTCGCCCTGGTGCTGCAGCGCTCGACGTACGGCCACGAGGTGGACTCCGTGCTGGGCTTCGGCCTCTTCAACGACCCCGGCTTCGTGCACGACGCCGCGTCGTTCCAGCAGGCGGCCGGTCAGATCGACTACACGTTCAACTGGTTCTACGCCGACGACCGCGACATCTCCTACTTCTCCTCCGGGCTGCTGCCCAAGCGCTCGAAGAAGGTCGAGCCCGACCTGCCGCACTGGGCCGGTCGGCGCTTCGACTGGAAGGGGTGGCTGCCGTTCAAGAAGCACGTGCACCAGACCGACCCCCAGCGCGGCTACCTGGTCAGCTGGAACAACAAGCCCGCGCCCGGCTTCGCCGCCGCCGACGACACCTGGAGCTACGGGCCGGTCTACCGCTCGCAGGCCCTGGAGAAGCGGCTGCAGCACCAGATCCGCGGCAAGCGCAAGATCGACCTCCCCGGCCTGGTCGGCGTGATGGCCGGCGGCGCCACCGCGGACTCGCGTGCGGCGTACACCCTGCCGTGGCTGCTCAAGGTCATCGGCAAGGATCCGCAGCTCGCACCCGTCACCACGCTGCTCAAGGGCTGGCTCCGCGACGGCGCGATGCGCGTGGACCGCGACCGCAACGGCACCTACGAGGACCAGGCCGCCATCGCGCTCTTCGACGCCTGGTGGGAGTCCGGCTCCCGGTCGGTGGCCTACGACGTGATGGGCGACCGCCTCGGTGGCCTGGTCCGCAAGCTGCCCCAGGGCCTGGACGACCACCCGCGCTCCGGCCAGGGCTCGTCGTTCAACGGCATCGCCTGGTACGGCTACCTGTCCAAGGACCTGCGCACGGTGCTGGGCAAGAAGGTCGACGCGCCGTACTCCACGGGCTACTGCGGCCAGGGCTCCCTGGCGGCGTGCCGCACCACCCTGCGCGCCTCGCTCGCGGCCGCCGTGGCCCGGGTGCTCTCCGACCAGGGCAAGAGCAGCGTCAACCAGCTGACCTACGACAAGACCCAGGACGACATCCGCGCCAACACCGCCGGCATCGTCGGCGTGCGCCCCATCGACTGGCAGAACCGCCCGACCTTCCAGCAGGTGGTGAGCTTCTTCGGCCACCGCTGACGCGGGCGTCCCGCTTCCTCACACCGCGCGGGTCAGCCGCTCCGAGGGGGCGAGGGGGAGCCGGACGGTGAAGGTCGAGCCCTGCATGTGCTCGGACTCGACCTCGATGGTGCCGCCGTGGCCGGAGACGATGGCGGCGACGATGGAGAGGCCGAGGCCGGTGCCCTGGATCTGGCGGACCTGCGCGGTGGAGGAGCGGAAGAAGCGCTGGAAGAGCTCGGCCTGCTCGGCGGCGGGGATGCCGATGCCGGTGTCGCGGACGGTGATGACGGCGTCGTCGCCGTCGGTGCCGACGGTGAAGGCGACGGTGCCGCCGTCCTCGGTGAACTTCACGGCGTTGGACAGCAGGTTGATCATCACGCGCTCGAGCTGGGCGCGGTCGCCGAGGACGGGGACCATCCCGGTGGGGCGGTCGGTCTCCAAGGTGAGGTGGCGACCGTGCAGCAGCGGGCGGATGGCGTCCTCGATGGGGCCGACGGTGGCGGCGAGGTCGACGGGGTCGTGGCGCCAGGCCACCGAGTCGCTGTCCAGGCCCGAGAGCATCAGCAGGTCGTTGATCATGGCGATGAGCCGCTGGCCGTTGCGGTTGATGGTCTCCAGGAGCGGCAGCTGCTCGGGGAGGGGCTCGACGATCGAGCCGTCGGACATCATCTCGGTGTAGCCGACGATGCTCGTGACGGGTGTCCGGAGCTCGTGGGAGACGGTGGAGACGAACTCGTTCTTGGCCTGGTCGAGCGAGCGGAGCCGCTCCACGGCGGTGCGCTCCTTGTCCAGGGCGGCGATGAGCATCTCCTGGCTGTGCCGCTGCTCGGTGACGTCGCGGGCCACGCAGAGGTAGCCGGTCTGCGCGGCGAAGGCGTCCTGGGCCACCGAGAGCGTCATCGAGACCAGCTGCTCGCCGCCGCCCTTGGCCACCCAGGTCCAGTCGCGGGCCCGGGTCTCGCCGTCGCGGCCGAGGCCCCGGACGAGGACGTCGAACGCGCCGTCGAGGGTGTCGGCGCCGGTGCGCTCGAGGAGCTCGTGGGGCTTCAGCAGCTTGTGGAACGGCTCGCCGACCAGCTCGCCGCGCTCGTAGCCGAGCAGGTGCTGCAGGCCGGAGTTGGCCACCGAGATCCGCCCGGCGGTGTCGACGCCGATGATCGCGGTGGTGAGCGAGGCCTCCATGAGGTGGTTGACCAGGCCGGCGGTGGTGCGCTCGGCGGTGACGTCGATGCCGGTCATGACGGCGTACATCGCCTCGCCGCGGTCGTCGCGCACGATGTTGGTGTTCCAGACGATGCGCAGCTTCTCGCCGGAGCGGGTCAGGGCGTCGGACTCGCGGACGATCGGTGCGCCGCTGCGGTCCTGCCAGGTGAAGAGGGCCTCCACGTCGGCGGCGTCGGCCGGCGTGATGCCGGTGTCCCACACCTTGCGGCCGAGCAGCTCGTCCTCGCGGTAGCCGGTGATCGCGGAGGTGGCCTGGTTGACGCGCACCACGATGCCGTCGGTGTCGGTGACCATGATGATGCAGTTGGTGGTGTCGAGGGTGGCGTTGGTCAGCGTCTGCGCCGCCTCCAGGCCGTGGCGCGCGTCGTGCTCGGCGGTGGTGTCGAGCAGCTGGGCGGCGAAGAACGTCGCCTCGTCGCTGTCGCCGCCGAGTGCGGAGAGCTGGAGGGTGACCCGGCCGGCGCGTGAGCGCAGGGCGCCCTCGACCCGCCAGCCCTCCAGGCTGCCGTCGACGAGCCGGGGGAGCGCGGCGGCGTACTCCGGGCCGACGTCGAGGACCTCGCTGATCCGCAGGCCGAGCAGCGACTCCTCGGTGCGGCCCAGGATGTCCAACGCCGTGTCGTTGAGGTCGACGATGACCAGGTCGGCCCCGGTCTCGTCGGGCTCGAGGAAGGCCATGCCGAGCAGGGACTCGGTGAAGTTGCGCCGGAACAGCCGGCCGTCGGTGGTGATCCGCTCCAGCAGCAGCGTGTTGCGCTGGATGGCGATGCCCAGCGGCAGCACCAGCAGGGCCGCGAAGCCCAGGTAGCCCTGGGTCAGCGCGCCGCCGGTGAGGGCGGTGAAGGCGTCGGCCTCGATCCCGTCGCCGAACGGCCCGGTCCCGAGAGCGGTCTGCGCGGTCACGAAGACGCTGAACAGGGCCAGCTGGGCGCAGGCCACCCTCAGGTCGAAGCGGAGCGCGGCCCAGGCCAGGAACAGCACCGGGGCGAAGGTGAGCGTGGCGCTCGCGCCGGGCACGAAGGTGAGCGCTGACGCGCCCGCGAGCAGCAGCACCTGCAGCACGAGCTCGGCGCGGTTACCGGCCCAGCGCTGAGCGCGGACCACCGCGAGGGGCACGAGCACCAGCACCGAGGCGGCGTGGGCCGCGAAGGTCGCGGCCAGTGGCGGCAGCACCGGGTCGAAGTCGACCACCCGGGACACGACCGCGCCGCCGAGCGCCACGGCGCCGCCGACGACGGCTGCGCTGGCCAGCAGCCGGACGAACTGCTCCTGCTCCTCCAGCGCCGGCTGCCGTCGCCCGCCGTAGGTCAGGACCAGCGCGGCCAGCAACAGCGCCAGCCCCTCGACCACGCCGTGGGGCACCGCGATGCGCACCCCCCGGCCGACCACGAGGTCACCGACCGCGATCGCGACGGCCAGCAGGGGGACCAGCACCTTCCAGCGCGCCCGGGGGCTCAGCACGACCGCGACCAGGCCGAGCCCGGCCGCGGGCCAGAACGTCGCCACCGACTGACCGGCCGGCGCGAGGCGCACGGCAGCGGCCGCGGCGCCGGCCGCGCCCACGAGCAGGGCGACAGCCGGCGCCCAGCCGAGGGGTCGGTCGGCGGGCGTCACCGGATCAGTCTCGGTCACATCCACCCCTCAGGGGTGATATCGCCGACATAAGGTGGCGCCCGTGTTGGTCTCCGAACGCATCGGCCAGCTGTTCGTCGACGCGGGCTCGGGGCGCGACCGGCTGGAGTACACCGAGTACGGCGCTGGCGAGCGCTGGGTGGTCCTGCTCCACGGCCAGCTGATGCCGCGCCGGATGCATCAGCCCCTGGCCCGCGCACTGGCCGCCGAGGGGCTGCACGTGGTGACCCTCGACCTGCTCGGCCACGGCCGCTCGGACCGGCCCGCGGACCCCCTCGTCTACTCCATGTCCGCCTTCGCCGAGCAGGTCGTCGCGCTGCTCGACCACCTGGGCGCGCCGGAGGCCGTCATCTGCGGCACGTCGCTCGGCGCGAACGTCTCGCTCGAGGTCGCCGACCTGGCCCCGGATCGGGTCCGCGGCCTGATCTGCGAGATGCCGGTGCTCGACAACGCCGTGGAGGCCGGGATCCTGGCCTTCGCGCCGCTGATGTTCGCGGCCCGCTTCCTGCCCTTCACCGTGGACGGCCTGCGGCTGGTCACCCGGCCGATCCCGCGCGGGTTGGTGCCGTTCTGGGCCGGGATCTTCCTGGACACCCTCGACCAGCGCTCGGCCTCGGTGGCCGCGGTGGTGCACGGGCTGTTCTTCGGCCGGATCGCGCCGTCGTCGCGCCGGCGCCGCCAGATCGCCGTACCGGCCCTGGTCGTCGGCCACCCCGCCGACCCCATCCACCCCGCCGCCGACGCCGCGATGCTGGCCGAGGAGCTGCCGAACGCCCGGTTCGTGCGCGCCCGCAGCATCCTGGAGTGGCGCGTCGCCCCCGAGCGCCTGGACCACGAGGCCGCGGCGTTCGCCCTCGAGGTCTGGGAGACCGAGCCGACGCGCCGCCGCCGTCCGGCCCGCACGACCTGACGCCGGGCAGAATGGTGCGGTGCCGCTGTACCGCGACGAGGCGATCGTGCTGCGCACCCACAAGCTGGGTGAGGCAGACCGCATCATCACGCTCCTGACCCGGGAGCACGGGCGGGTGCGCGCGGTGGCCAAGGGCGTGCGGCGCACGACGTCGAAGTTCGGCTCGCGGCTCGAGCCGTTCACCCACGTCGACGTCCAGCTGGCCGAGGGCCGCAACCTCGACACGGTCACCCAGGCCGAGACCCACGACGCGTTCGCGGCGCCGCTGGGCGCGGACTACGAGCGCTACACCAACGGCACGGTGATGCTGGAGACCGCCGAGCGGCTGGTCACCGAGGAGAAGCAGCCGTCGACCCAGCAGTTCCTGCTGCTCGTGGGCGGGCTGCGGGCGATGGTCGGCGGCGAGCGGCGCCCGGGCCAGGTCCTCGACTCCTACCTGCTGCGCTCGCTCGCGGTGGCCGGCTACGCGCCGTCGTTCGAGCACTGCGCCCGCTGCGGTCTGGAGGGGCCGCACCGCTGGTTCAACCCGTCGTACGGCGGGATGCTGTGCACCACCTGCCGGGTGCCGGGATCGGCGAGCCCGGCCGCGGGGACGATCGTCGTGCTCGGCGCGCTGCTGGCCGGCGAGTGGCCGGTGGTCGAGGCCGCCGACCCGCGCCACCTCAAGGAGGCCAGCACGCTCGTGGCGGCGTTCCTGGCCTGGCACGTCGAGCGGGGGCTGCGCTCGCTGGCCTACGTGGAACGCTGAGCCCGTGCGCCGCGCCACGAAGGACAGCCCCACCCGCCGGGCCGTCCGCCCGCCGACCCCGCACCCCTCGGGCGCCCGCCCGCCGGAGCTGCCGGCGGAGCTGGTGCCGCGGCACGTCGCGATCGTCATGGACGGCAACGGCCGCTGGGCCAAGCAGCAGGGGCTGCCGCGCACCCGGGGGCACGAGGCGGGCGAGTCGTCGCTGTTCGACGTGGTCGAGGGCGCCATCGAGATCGGGGTCGAGGCGGTCTCGGCGTACGCGTTCTCCACCGAGAACTGGACCCGCTCGCCCGAGGAGGTCCGCTTCCTCATGGGCTTCAACCGCGACGTGATCCGCCGCCGCCGCGACGAGATGCACGAGCTGGGGGTCAAGGTCCGCTGGGCCGGTCGGGCGCCCCGGCTGTGGCGCTCGGTGATCAAGGAGCTCCAGGTCGCCGAGGAGCTCACGAAGGACAACGACGTGCTCACGCTGACCATGTGCGTCAACTACGGCGGGCGGGCCGAGCTGGCCGACACCGTGCGCTCGATCGCCCGCGAGGTCGCGGCCGGTCGGCTCGACCCGGAGAAGATCGACGAGCGCACCGTCGCGCGCCACCTCTACGTGCCCGAGCAGGCCGACGCCGACATGGTCTGGCGCACCTCGGGGGAGCAGCGGTTGTCCAACTTCATGCTGTGGCAGGCGGCGTACAGCGAGATGGTCTTCACCGACGTCCTGTGGCCCGACGTCGACCGGCGCCACCTCTGGGCCGCGATCGAGACCTACGCCGCCCGCAACCGCCGGTACGGACGGGCCTGATCCGGCCCCCGCATTACGCCTGCGCGCGGGTCCCTGAAGTGGGAGCCTGCTGGACGTGAAGGCCCGCCTGAGCGAGGAGGTCCGCCGGCTGTGGCTGGAGCCGCGTGACCCGCGCCTGCTCCAGGTCGGCTTCACCGCGCTCTTCCTCCTCGACCTCGCGCTGCGCCAGATCGGCGGTGTGGAGCTGCGCACCGGGCCCCTGATCGGCTTCGTCCTGGCGCCCCTGGTCTTCGTCGTCAGCCTGCTCGTGCCGTGGCGGCGGGTGCCCGAGTGGTGCCGGCTCGCCCTGCTGGTCGTGGACTTCGGGCTCATCGGCCTCGGCCGGCTCGACCCCGTCGGCGGCACGGCCCTGATGGTCGTCGTCCCCGCCCTCTGGCTCGGCTACGTGTACGGCGTCCGCGGCGCGGTCGTCACCGGCGTGGCCACGGTCGGGCTGGTGAGCGTCCCCGGCCTGCTGTACGTCGGCCCGTCGGGCGTGGTGGTGTCGCGGCTGGTCACCACCACGATCATCGCGGTGGTCGTGGCCCTGGCCCTGGCCGGCGTGGTGGAGCGCGTCCGGGGCAGCCAGGAGACCATCGAGCTGCAGCGCAGGATCAGCGAGGCGATCCTCGACACCGTCGACGTCGGGCTGGTCCTGCTCGACGGCGAGGGCCGCTACCTCAACAAGAACCGCCGCCACGAGGACTTCATGCGCCTGGCCTTCCCCGGCGGGCACGCCGGGGTGGCCGGCCAGCTCGGCGACGTCTACCACGAGGACGGCGAGACGCTGGTCGACCGCGACGAGATGCCGACCCACCGGGCCACCCAGGGCGAGGAGTTCGACGACCAGCTCATCTGGGTCGGGGCGGACCCGCTGACCCGCCGCGCGCTCTCGGTCTCCTCGCGGGTGGTGCGCGACGACGCCGGGCGCTTCGCCGGTGCCGCCCTGGCCTACAAGGACGTCACCGACTTCATGCGCGCGCTCGAGGTCAAGGACGAGTTCGTGGCCTCGGTCTCCCACGAGCTGCGCACCCCGCTGACCTCGATCCACGGCTTCACCGCGCTGGTCCTGGAGCGCGACGACCTGCCCGAGGAGGTCCGCCACCAGCTCGGCGTGGTCGCGCGCAACGTGGACCGGCTGGACCGGCTGGTCGCGGACCTGCTCCAGACGGCCCAGGTCGAGCGTGGCCTGGTGCACCTCGAGCGCGAGCGCTGCGACCTCGCCCACCTGGTGCGGCAGTCCGCGGAGGCCGTGCGGCCCGCGCTCGAGCGGGCCGGGCTCACCCTGGAGTGCCGCATCCCGCAGCACCTGTTCGTGCTGGTCGACCCGCAGCGCTTCAGCCAGGTCGTCGACAACCTGCTGTCGAACGCCGTGAAGTACACGCCCGCGGGTGGCCACGTCGAGGTCGACCTCGCGGTGACCCACGAGCGGGTCGAGCTCGAGGTGCGCGACACCGGCATCGGCATCAGCACCCGCGACCGCCACCACGTCTTCAGCCGCTTCTTCCGTGCCCGCCACGCCGCCGAGCAGTCCATCCAGGGCATCGGGCTCGGGCTGTCCATCACCAAGGCCATCGTGGACAGCCACGGCGGCCGGATCGAGGTCGAGAGCGAGCCCGGCCGCGGCTCGGCGTTCCGCGTCCGGCTGCCGCTCGACGCGCCGCCGCCGCGCCCGCGCGCCCCGCGCGACGAGCCCTCGGTGGTCGGCTAGCCCGGCCTAGGCGCAGTCGCGGCAGGTGCCGACGATCTCCAGGGTGTGGCTGACGTCGGAGAAGCCGTGCTCGTCGGCGATGGCGCGCGTCCAGCGCTCGACGGTCGGCCCCTCCACCTCGACGGTCCGGCCGCACGAGCGGCAGACCAGGTGGTGGTGGTGGCTGTCGGAGCAGCGCCGGTAGACGGCCTCGCCGTCCTCGGTGCGCAGCATGTCGATATCGCCGGCGTCGGCCAGCCGCTGCAGCGTGCGGTAGACCGTGGCCAGCCCGACCGGGTCGCCGCGGCGGCCGAGCAGGTCGTGGATCTCCTGCGCGGAGCGGAAGTCGTCGAAGGAGCCCATCGCCTCGACGACCGCGCGCCGCTGCTTGGTCGGCCGCATCGAGCCGTCAGTGCTCGTCATAGTGCTCTCCGTGCGGCGCGTGCCGGTGGCCGTCGTGGACGTAGTCGACGTGGTCGCCGTGGCGCACGGCGGGGTGGCCGCACTCCGGCCCGTGGTCGTGCCCGTGCGCCGTCGCCTCCTCGTGGACCGTCGTGCCGGCGTACGCGAACGGGGCGGCCAGCCGCTGCCGCCGCCGCGACCACACGCCGACCGGCCAGGCCAGCGCGAAGCCGGCCAGCGAGAGCAGCACGATGCTCGGCCCGGGCGCGACGCGGGCCTCGTACGACGCGAAGGCCGCCACCACCAGCCCGCCGAGCGAGGCCAGGCAGCCGAGCAGCATGGCCGCGCCGAGCGTGGTGCGGAAGGACCGGGTGACCTGCTGGGCGGTGGCCACCGGGACGACCATCAGGGCCGAGACCAGCAGCAGCCCGACGGTCCGCATGGCGACGGTCACGCTCACCGCGGCGAGCACGGCGATGAGCAGGTTGTACGCGCGGACGCGCAGCCCGGCCACCCGGGCGAACTCCTGGTCCTGGGCCACCGCGAACAGCTGCGGCGACAGCCCCACGCAGACCACGATCACGACCGCGGCCAGGACCATGGTGGCCAGCACGTCGTTCACCGAGATGGTGGTGATCGAGCCGAAGAGGTACTGCTGCAGCCGGGCCGCGCTCTCGCCGCCGATGCCGGTGAGCAGCACGCCGCCGGCCAGGCCGCCGTAGAACAGCAGGGCCAGCGCCACGTCGCCGTTGGCGTGCCCGCGCTCGCGGATCAGCTCGATGAGCGCCGCGCCGAGCACCGCGACCACGACCGCGGTCCACGTCGGCGACGTGCCGGTGAGCAGCCCGAGCGCCACGCCGGTGACCGCGACGTGGCCGATGCCGTCGCCCATGAGGGCCAGCCGGCGCTGAACCAGGTAGGTGCCGACGGCCGGTGCGGCCAGGCCGGTGACCACGGCCGCGATGAGCGCCCGCTGCATGAAGCCGTAGGTGAAGAGGTCCATGGCCTTCAGTCCCACCTCTCCTCGAAGGGCGAGCTGACCGCGGGCAGGTGGTCGCGCCGGGCCGGGTCGGGGTGGTGGTGGTGCGCGTGGGTCTCGCCGAAGCCGGGGGAGTGCACCGCGTGGTCGGCCAGCGGGCTGCCGTCGTAGGCGATCCGGCCGTCGCGCATCACCACCGACCGGTCGACCAGGCTGCCCAGCGGGCCCAGCTCGTGGGCCACGAGCACGACCGTCGCCCCGCGCGCCTTGAGCCGGCCCAGCGACGCGGCCAGGGCGACCTGGTTGGGCAGGTCGACGCCGGCGGTCGGCTCGTCGAGGAAGAACAGCTCGGGCTCGCCGGCCAGCGCGCGGGCGATGAGCGTGCGCTGCTGCTGGCCGCCGGAGAGCTGGGAGACGCCGTCGCGGGCCCGGTCGGCGAGGCCGACCACCTCGAGCGCCTCGTCGATCGCGGTCCGGTCCGCGCGGGACAGGGGCCGCAGCAGCCGGCGGTGGGTGAGGCGGCCCGAGGCCACGACCTCCCACACCGAGGCCGGTACGCCGGACGCGGCGCCGATGCGCTGCGGCACGAACCCGATGCGCCGCCAGTCCGCGAACGACGCGATCGGCTCGCCGTACAGCTCCAGGGATCCGCCGGTGAGCGGCAGCAGTCCGGTCAGGGCGCGGACCAGGGTGGACTTGCCCGAGCCGTTGGCGCCCATGAGGGCCACGAACTCCCCGGGCCGCACCGTCAGCGAGACGCCGCGGACGACCGGGCGGCCGGCGATGGCGACCGCGCCGTCGGTGAGGCGGAGGGGAAGGCTCACGCCGGGCACCCGTTGGCCTGCTCGAGCGCGGCCAGGTTCTCGCGCATCAGGGAAAGGTAGTCCTCCTGCGAGGTCTCGTCGCTCAGCCCCTCGATGGGGTCCAGGACCTCGGTGGTGATGCCCATGTCCTTGGCCAGCTGCGCGGTCAGCCGCGGGCTGACCAGGCGCTCGGAGAACACCGTGGTGATGCCGTCGCTGCGGATCAGGTCCTGGAGGCGGGCCAGGTCGGCGGGCGTGGGCTCGGCCTCGGGGGAGAGGCCGGCGATGCCCTCGATCTGCAGGCCGTACTTCGCCAAGTAGCCGAACGCGTCGTGCGAGACCACGATCGTGTCGCGCTCGCACCCGCGCAGCCCGTCGGCGTACGCCCCGTCGAGGTCGCGGAGCTCGCCCACCAGCCGGTCGGCGTTGGCCCGGAAGGTGTCGGCGTGGTCGGGGTCGAGGTCGGCCAGCTCGTCGGCCACCGCCTCGGTGAGGGTGGCCATCCGGGCGGGGTCCTGCCAGAAGTGCGGGTCGTCGCCCTCGAGGTCCACCACGTCGGCCACGTCCAGGACGTCGCCGGTCGCCACCTGCGCCACCGCGTCGTCCACGGTCGGCTGGAAGCCGTGCTCGACCAGCACCAGCTCGGCGTCGGCCACGTCGGCGGTGGTCTTGATGTCCAGCTCGAGGTCGTGCGGCTCCTTGCCGGCCTGGGTCAGGTTGGTCACCGCGACGTGGTCGCCGCCGACCTCCTGGGCCACGAAGGCCAGCGGGTAGAACGCGGCCGCGACGCCGACCTTGCCGCTCGCCGTCGCGCTGTCCTCTCTGAAGGCCGCGCAGCCCGTCGTCGAGACCAGGACCAGGGCGAGGAGGGGGGCGATCCGCATGAGAACGATTCTCACCACAAGTGAGAACCATTTTCAAGTCGACACCGCCCCCGAGGTCCTCGCTAGGGTCGGGGGGTGCTGGTGGTGAGCCGCTTCCGCGTCCCGGTCGGCGAGGGCGAGACGTTCCGCGCGGAGCTGGCGGGGGCGCACGCGGTGCTGGCCGAGCGGCCCGGCTACGTCGACGGCCACGTCGGCCGCAACCTGGACGAGCCCGAGCTGTGGGTGCTCACCACGCGGTGGGAGAACGTCGGCGCCTACCGGCGCGCGCTCTCGTCGTACGACGTCAAGATGCACGCGGTGCCGCTGCTGAGCCGCGCGGTGGACGAGCCCAGTGCCTACGAGCTGGTCGAGCCGGGGACCGAGCTCAATTCCGCCTCGACACGGTCGATAGGCTGAGGGTTCACCCAAACGCCAGACCGGCAGCCAGCCGGCCGTGACCATCCGGAGCATCTCGTGGCCAAAGCCCCCGCGTCCACCGTCGACCTCGTCGTCTCCCTGGCCAAGCGCCGGGGCTTCGTCTACCCGTGCGGGGAGATCTACGGCGGCACCCGCTCCGCCTGGGACTACGGCCCGCTCGGTGTGGAGCTGAAGGAGAACATCAAGCGCCAGTGGTGGCGCGCGATGGTCCAGTCGCGCGACGACATGGTCGGCCTGGACTCCTCGGTGATCCTGCCGCGCCCGGTGTGGGAGGCCAGCGGCCACGTCGACACCTTCACCGACCCGCTCACCGAGTGCCAGGTCTGCCACAAGCGGTTCCGCGCTGACCACCTCCAGGAGGAGGTCGCGGAGAAGAAGGGCCTCGACGACCCCGACCAGGTCGACCTGGCCACCGTGGCCTGCCCCAACTGCGGGACGCGTGGTGCGTGGACCGAGCCGCGCCAGTTCTCCGGCCTGCTCAAGACCTACCTCGGTGTCCTGGAGAACGAGGAGGGGCTGCACTACCTGCGCCCCGAGACCGCCCAGGGCATCTTCATCAACTTCGCCAACGTGGTGACCAGCTCGCGGATGAAGCCGCCGTTCGGCATCGCCCAGATCGGCAAGAGCTTCCGCAACGAGATCACGCCGGGCAACTTCATCTTCCGCACCCGCGAGTTCGAGCAGATGGAGATGGAGTTCTTCGTCAAGCCCGGCGAGGACGCCGAGTGGCACCAGTACTGGATCGACGAGCGGACCCGCTGGTACACCGACCTCGGCATCGACCCCGACAACCTGCGCCACTACGAGCACCCGCAGGAGAAGCTCAGCCACTACTCGACGCGCACCGTCGACATCGAGTACCGCTTCCGCTTCGCGGGCTCGGAGTGGGGCGAGCTCGAGGGCATCGCCAACCGCACGGACTTCGACCTGCAGACGCATGCGAAGCACTCCGGCCAGGACCTGTCGTACTTCGACCAGGCCGCCAACGAGCGCTACTACCCCTACGTCATCGAGCCGGCCGCCGGGCTCTCGCGCAGCCTGATGACCTTCCTCGTCGACGCCTACGCCGAGGACGAGGCGCCCAACACCAAGGGCGGCGTGGACAAGCGGGTCGTGCTCAAGCTCGACCCGCGCCTGGCGCCGGTCAAGGTCGCGGTGCTGCCGCTCTCGCGCAACAGCGACCTCTCGCCCAAGGCCAAGGCGCTCTCGGCCGAGCTGCGCCGCAACTGGAACGTCGACTTCGACGACTCCGGGGCCATCGGCCGCCGCTACCGCCGCCAGGACGAGATCGGCACGCCGTACTGCGTGACTGTCGACTTCGAGACCCTCGAGGACGACGCGGTGACGGTGCGCTCGCGCGACACCATGGCGCAGGAGCGGGTCCCGCTGGCCGGCATCACGTCGTACTTCGCCGAGCGTTTCTTCGGCTGCTGATGCCGTCCCGCCTGCACAATGACGGGGTGCTGAGGAGGGTCGGCGCGGGCCTCGCCGCGGTGGTGCTGGCCGGCGGCGTGCTCGCGGGCTGCTCGGGTGACGACAGCGGGTCCGACCCCGACGCCGGCGACGGCAGCAGCAGCGCCAGCACGGCCGGCGAGACCGGTACGGCAGGCACGGCTGGCCCGTCGGCCTCGGCCAGCTCGCTGCCGGTCCCGGCGGGCGTCGAGCTGAGCCCGCAGGGCAGCCAGCTCGCGGTCGGCGACACCGCGACCGTGGCCTACCAGCCCAAGCAGGACGAGGTCGGCGTCCTCGACATCACCATCACCCGGCTCGAGAAGACCACGATCAAGAAGTCGTTCGAGGGCTGGGACCTCGACGCGGGCCAGAAGAAGGCCAGCCCCTACTTCGTGCGCGCCACCATCACCAACCGCGGCGACACCGACCTCGGCGGGCGGCGGGTGCCGCTCTACGTCGTGGACGGCGACAACACCCTCATCGAGGCCACGTCGTTCGCCAGCGCCTTCACCGCCTGCCAGCCTGGAGCGTTCCCGAAGAAGTTCCCCACGGGCAAGAAGACCAAGGTCTGCCTGGTCTACCTCGTGCCGCGACAGGGCGACCTCACCGCGGTGAGCTTCCGGCCCACCCAGGAGTTCGACCCCATCACCTGGTCCGGCGAGCTGCAGGACCCCGAGCCGCCGAAGCCGGCGGGCGGCAAGGGCGGCAAGAACAAGAGCGGTCAGCGCGGGGGCTAGTCCCGGTCCGCGCGCGTGTCGATGGCCCGGACGGGCCATGGTCCGGGGCCGCCGCCGACGCGACGCTCGGGGCGTGCTGCGTCTCCTCGCCTGCGTCGTCCCCCTCCTGGCCGTCGGGCTGGGTGCCCCCGCGGTCGCCGAACCCGCCGAGCCGCCGGCCGTGGCGTACGCGACGGGCACCGTGGTGCACCTCCCCGACGGCTCGAGCGTCACCCTCCCGGTCCGCGGCCGGGTCGAGGTGCTCGGCCGCCGCGCCGGCCAGTGGCTGGTCGCGGTGGACAGCGCCGACGACCGGGTGCTGGCGGTGCGCGGCAGGACGGTCCGCCAGGTCTGGCTGCACCGGTACGCCGAGGAGGCGGTCGGCTACCAGCTGCGCCGCGGCGCGGCACAGGTCGTCGAGTCGGTCACCGACCGGGGTGGGCGCACCGAGCTGACCGTGTTCGACCTGGACGGCGACGTGGTGGGCAGCCGGGCGTGGTTCGACGGCACCTCGGTCATCGGGCAGGACGACGACGCGCTCTACGTCGGCTTCTGGGAGCGGCCGACGCTGCGCTGGGTCCCGGGGGAGCGGTCGACCAAGGTGGGCCCGGTCGCGGAGCTGGCCGACCCCGACCACGACCTGCTCTTCGTCGCGACCCCGTCCGGGGACGGCGACGACGAGGACGACGACCAGGTCGGCCCGACCGCCCTCAGCGCTCCGGGGACGCCGGCGTGGAGCGCCGACTTCGAGCCCTCCGCGGTCTCGCCGGACGGCGCGTGGGTCGCCGGCGAGACCTACCGCCGCCGCGCCCTTCTCGAGGTCCGCCGGGTCAGCGACGGCGCCGTCGTGGCACTGCCCGCGCTCGCACTGGCCGGCACGACCGGCGTACCGGTGGCCTGGGAGGCCGACGGCGACCTGCTGGCCGTGGTCGGCACGGGCGGACGGCGGTGGCTGGTGCGCTGCACGGTCACGGGGGACTGTGAGCGGGTCACGGCGCCCACCACCGCGCGCCTGGGGCTCGTCCCGCGCTGATTCCCGCATCGGGCGCCTCCGCACGGAGAATGGGGGGCATGTCCGGACTCACCCTCGGCCCGCTGCAGGTGGCGACGCCCGTGGTGCTCGCGCCGATGGCCGGGATCACCAACGCGGCGTACCGCCGGCTGTGCGCAGAGCAGGGCGCCGGGCTCTACGTCTGCGAGATGATCACCAGCCGCGGCGTCGTGGAGCGCGACCAGCACACGCTCGACATGCTGGTCTTCGACGAGCGCGAGACGACGCGGTCGGTGCAGCTCTACGGCACCGACCCGGTCTACGTCGGCAAGGCCACCGAGATCCTGTGCGCGGAGTACGGCGTCGCCCACGTCGACCTCAACTTCGGCTGCCCGGTCCCCAAGGTGACCCGCAAGGGCGGCGGGGGAGCGCTGCCGTGGAAGCGGCAGCTGCTGGGCGAGATCCTCGAGCACGCGGTGGCCGCGGCCGCGCCGTACGACGTGCCGGTCACCATGAAGACCCGGATCGGCATCGACGAGGAGCACCAGACCTACCTCGACGCCGGCCGGATCGCCCAGGAGTCCGGCGTGGCCGCGATCGCGCTCCACGGGCGGACCGTGGCCCAGGCCTACTCCGGCTCCGCCGACTGGTCCGCGATCGCGCGGCTGGTCGAGCACGTGGACATCCCGGTGCTCGGCAACGGCGACATCTGGGAGGCGGCCGACGCGCTGCGGATGGTGGCCGAGACCGGCTGCGCCGGGGTCGTCGTCGGGCGCGGCTGCCTGGGCCGGCCGTGGCTGTTCCGCGACCTCGCGGCAGCGTTCGACGGGACCGAGGTGGCCACGCTGCCGCGGCTGGGCGAGGTGGCCGCCATGATGCGCCGCCACACCGAGCTGCTGGCCCACCACCTGGGCGAGGAGCGCGGCTGCACCGAGTTCCGCAAGCACGTGTCGTGGTACCTCAAGGGCTTCGCCGCCGGCGGCGAGCTGCGCCGCTCGCTGGCCATGGTGAGCTCGCTGGCCGAGCTCGACGCGCTGCTCGAGCGGCTGGACCCCGACGAGCCGTTCCCGGTCTCCGAGCTGGGGGCCCCGCGGGGCCGCCAGGGCTCGCCGCGCGACCGCGTCGCCCTCCCCGAGGGGTGGCTCGACGACACCGACGGGACCGGCTGCGGGCTCACCGAGGACGCCGTGGAGACCACCGGCGGGTGAGATCCGCGTCTCAGGACGAGGCGGGCCGGCCCGCTCAGCCGGGGCTCCGACAGTGGCCCGCGTCACCCGGATGGGGTGTCAGGGATTGGCTGCTCCGCGGGGCGTGTGGTTGAGTCGTCAATCGCGTCGGCCGTGACCTGTCCGTGACAATCCGGTCGACGCATGTCGTTGTCACCAACCAGCAGAGGATCAGCGCTGTGGGCGAGCATCGCCACAAGCGGGACACCGAAGCCCGCCGCAAGCCCCCGGCCATGGCCGTCATCGCACCGCTCGCCGTCCTGGCGACCGCCGGTGTGGTCGCCCTCGGCGTCGGGGCCGCCGACCCCGCGGCGTCCGACCTGACCAAGATCAGCGCCGACGCCCCCGCTGCCGGGCTGAGCGCCGTACCGTCCCAGCGCTCCGAGGTCGTCACCCGCGCCGAGGACCGCGCCAAGCACGTCCGGCTCACCCCCGTCCCGCCGAACGCCATGTCCAAGGCCGCCATCCAGGCCGCGGTGGACGGCGCGAAGAGGAAGCAGTGGACGACCGACGAGCTGAACATCTGGAACCAGCCCGGCGACAAGGCCACCCAGCTCGGTGAGATCGAGGCCGGCAAGAAGGTCCTCGTCACCGGCCGCACCTTCTGGGGCCGCACCGAGATCGTGCTGGACGGCCAGTCGCGCTGGGTCACCACCGGCTACCTCGCCGACGAGAAGCCCGCCGGCGCCGGCGCCGGCCTCTCCATGGAGCCCTGCCCCGACGGCAGCGTGGAGAACGGCCTCACCGACGCCGCCGTCTACGTCTACCGCTCGGTCTGCCACGCCTTCCCGGAGATCACCTCCTACGGCGGCTGGGACGCCCACGGCGAGCACGCCAGCGGCAAGGCCATCGACATCATGACCAGCGACGTCGCCCTCGGCACCGCCATCGCCGAGTTCCTCCAGGCCCACGCCTCCGAGCTGAACCTGTACGACGTCATCTGGCGCCAGCACATCTGGACGCCGGTCCGGTCGAGTGAGGGCTGGCGGATGATGCCGTCTCGCGGGTCCGCCACCGCGAACCACTACGACCACGTGCACGTCTCGGTGAACTGACCTCGCTGCGCTCGGTCCTCACCGAGCCGCGGCCGCGGTCGCAGTGGTCGGCGGCGGTCGCGCCGCGCGACGGCGCCAGCCGGTGCGGGGTCCGCGCCGTGGCGTCCGGCCGTGGACGGCCCGTCGGCGCGGTCACCTAGGCTCGGGTGCTGATGGACAGCACCGACCGCTACGACGAGCGAGACCGCGAGCGGCTCGTCGCGGAGCCGCCCAAGCGCGTGGAGGCGCCGGAGCGGACGCCGTTCGAGCGGGACCGGGCGCGGGTGGTGCACGCGGCGGCGTCGCGGCGGCTGGCGGGCAAGACGCAGGTGCACGGGCCGCAGGTCGACGACTTCGTGCGCAACCGGCTGACCCACAGCCTCGAGGTGGCGCAGGTGGCGCGGGACCTGTCGCGGGCGCTCGGGTCGCAGCCGGACATCGCGGAGACCGCGGCGCTGGCGCACGACCTGGGCCACCCGCCGTTCGGGCACAACGGCGAGCAGGCGCTGCACGAGCTGGCCGCGCCCTGCGGGGGCTTCGAGGGCAACGCGCAGACGCTGCGGCTGCTGACCCGGCTGGAGGCCAAGACGTTCGGCGCGTCGGGGGAGTCGGCGGGGCTCAACCTGACGCGGGCGACGCTCGACGCCTGCACGAAGTACCCCTGGCCCGCCGCCGAGGGGCTGCGCAAGTTCGGGGTGTACGCCGACGACCTGCCGGTCTTCACCTGGTTGCGCGAGGGCGCCCCGGCCGGTCCGCTCGGTGGGCCACGTCGCTGCGTCGAGGCGCAGATCATGGACCTCGCCGACGACGTGGCCTACTCGGTGCACGACGTCGAGGACGGCGTCGTGGCGGGCCGGGTGGACCTCACCCGGCTGGACCGCGACGCGGTCTGGGCGGCCGTGCGCGCGGGCTACCTGCCCGAGGCGTCCGACGACGAGCTCGGCGCCGCCCTCGACGGACTGAGGAGCGTCGACGGTTGGCCGGACGCGGCGTACGACGGGACGCGGCGGACCCTGGCCGCGCTGAAGAACCTCACCAGCGACCTGATCGGCCGCTTCTGCGGGGCGGTGCAGGAGGCGACATTCGCGGCGGCCCCGGGCCCGTTCGTGCGCTACCGGGCCGACCTGGTCGTGCCCGAGCAGACCGTGCTGGAGATGGCGGTGCTCAAGGGGATCGCCGCGCACTACGTCATGCACGCCGATGACCGGGTCCAGCTGATGGCCCGGCAGCGGACCCTGGTCGCCGAGCTGGTCGCCGCGCTGCTGGCGCACGCCCCGGCGTCGCTGGACCGGTCCTTCGCCGACGACTGGGAGCGTGCGGGCGACGACGCCGAGCGGCTGCGGGTCGTGGTCGACCAGGTCGCCTCGCTCACCGACGCCAGCGCGGTGACCTGGCACGACCGGCTGGTCCGCCACGGCACCGGTGCGGCCGGCTGGCGCGCGTAGCCTCCTCCCACCATCCCTCGTCGCAGGAGCACTGATGACCCGGACCCGTGTCGCCGTCGCCGTAGCCGTCGCCCTCGTGATCGGGGTCCTGTTGGGGAGCGGAGTCGCGCCGGCGGCCGCCTCCGGCCTGACCAAGAAGGCGGTGAAGAAGCTCGCTGCCTCGGTGGTCGAGAAGCAGGCTCCCGGCCTCTCGGTCGCGCGCGCCAGCACGGCGGACCGGGCGGCCACGGCGCTCGACGCCCAGGCCGTGGGCGGCCTGCCCGCGAGTGCGCTGCAGACCCCGGTCTTCCAGTACCGCCTGCCGACGACGACCACGCCCACGGCGAACCTGAACTACGTGTTCCCCGGTCTACCTGCGGGTCGCTACGTGGTGTCCTACTCGGCCTCCTTCGACGTCTCGAGCAACGTCACGGCCCTCTTCTGCCAGCTGAGCTCCGACAGCGGGGCGACGCGGCTGGCGTTCAGCGCGGTCGAGGGGGGCACCGCGTACACGATCTCGTGCTCGGGCAGCACCGCTCTGGAGGTGGCGGCCGGATCGACCCTGCGCTTCCGGGCCGAGGGCAACGGCAGCACGATCAGGAGCGTCCCGTCGCCGCAGACCCCGAACACCGTCACGTTCACCCGGGTGGACACCATCACGTCCGCCGCCGCGGTCTCGGCGCCGTGACCGGTCCGCTCGTCTGGCTGCCCTTCGACCCGGCCGAGCTGGGCGACCCGCCGGACGGCCTCGACTACGAGGTGGTCGCTTCCCTGGAAGAGGTCCCGGCTTCCGTGGAAGACGTCGAGATCTTCGTGCCGCCGTACTCCGTCGGCCCCGAGGTCCGCGACGTCCTGCCCCGGATGACGTCGCTCAAGGTGGTGCAGACCCTGACCGCCGGCGTGGACAACCTCCGCGACGTGGTGCCCGACGGGGTCACGCTCTGCAACGGCCGCGGCATCCACGACACCTCGACGGCCGAGCTGGTGCTGACCCTGACCCTGGCCTCGCTGCGCGGCGTGCCCGGCTTCGTGCGCGCCCAGGACCGCCACGAGTGGACCCCGGGCTGGCACGAGTCGCTGGCCGACAAGCAGGTGCTCCTGGTGGGGTACGGCGCGATCGGGGCGGCCATCGAGGCCCGCCTCACGCCGTTCGAGTGCCAGGTGGTCAAGGTGGCCCGCACCGCCCGCGACGGCGTCCACGCCATCGACGCCCTGCCCGAGCTGCTCCCGCACGCCCACGTCGTCGTCCTCGTGCTGCCGCTCACCGACGAGACCCGCGGCCTGGTCGACGCCACCTTCCTGGCCCGGATGCGGGACGGGGCGCTGCTGGTCAACGTGGCCCGCGGCGCGGTCGTGGGGACCGACGCCCTGGTCGAGGCCCTGCACGCCGGGCGGGTCCGCGCCGCCCTCGACGTCGTCGACCCCGAGCCGCTGCCCGCCGACAGCCCGCTGTGGGACTGCCCCGGGCTGCTGGTCTCGCCGCACGTCGGCGGCTCGAGCAGCGCGATGTGGCCGCGCGCGTACCGCCTGGTCCGCGACCAGCTGCACCGCCTGGCCGCCGGCGAGCAGCCTGTGAACGTCATGACCGGCGAGTACTGAGACGCCCGTAGGATCAGGAGGTGGCCGGCCGGATCCGTGAGGAGAGCATCGCGGAGGTGCGCGAGAAGGCCTCCATCGAGGAGGTCGTCGGCCAGTACGTCACCCTCAAGAACGCCGGCGCCGGCTCCCGCAAGGGGCTGTGCCCGTTCCACGACGAGAAGACGCCGTCCTTCAACGTCAACGCGAGCCGCCAGTCGTTCCACTGCTTCGGCTGCGGCGAGGGCGGCGACGTCATCTCGTTCGTGATGAAGATCGACGGGCTGTCGTTCATGGAGACCGTCGAGCGGCTGGCCGAGAAGTACGGCGTCGAGCTCAAGCGCGAGGACGGCGAGGGCTTCGACGACCGGCCCAAGGGGCCGGCGCGCGGCAAGATGGTCGAGGCGCACCGGGTCGCCCAGGAGTTCTACGCTGAGCACCTGCTGACGCCCGAGGCCGCGGTGGCGCGGCAGTTCCTGACCGAGCGCGGCTTCGACGGCGCGAGCGCCGAGCAGTTCGGGCTGGGGTTCGCCCCGCGCGGCGGTGACGACCTGTTCAAGCACCTGCGGGCGCGCGGGTTCACCTCCGAGGAGATCACCGTCGGCGGTCTGGCCGTGCCGAGCCAGCGCGGCGGCTCGCCGTACGACCGGTTCCGGGGGCGGCTGCTGTGGCCGATCCGGGAGGCGAGCGGCGAGACCATCGGGTTCGGGGCGCGGCGGATCTTCGAGGACGACCGGGTCGAGGCGAAGTACCTCAACACCTCCGAGACGCCGATCTACAAGAAGAGCAAGGTCCTCTACGGCATCGACCTGGCGCGCCGCGAGATGGGGCGGTCGTCGCAGGCGGTGGTGGTCGAGGGCTACACCGACGTGATGGCCTGCCACCTGGCCGGCGTCGGTACGGCGGTCGCGTCGTGCGGCACGGCGTTCGGCGACGACCACGCCAAGGTCCTGCGGCGCTACATGGCCGACCACGAGGAGTTCCGAGGCGAGGTGATCTTCACCTTCGACGGCGACGCGGCCGGGCAGGCGGCGGCGCTCAAGGCGTTCCAGGGCGACCAGAACTTCGTCTCCCAGACCTACGTCGCGGTCGAGCCCGATGGGCTCGACCCGTGCGACCTGCGCATCAAGAAGGGCGACGCCGCGGTCCGCGAGCTGGTGGCCCGACGGGTGCCGCTGTACCGCTTCGTGCTGCGCAACCTGGTCGAGAAGTACGACCTCGACCGGGCCGACGGCCGCGTCGGCGCCGCCCGCGAGGCGATGCAGCTGGTCTTCAGCAGCCGCGACCAGGCCGCGGCCCGCAGCTCCTACGCCCGCGAGATCGCCCAGCTCACCGGCCTGGACCCGCTCGAGGTGCAGGCCCAGATGGACCAGTTCGTGCGCCGCGGCCGCTCCTCCTCCGGCGCTCCCCAGGCCGCGCCCGAGCCGCCCGCCCGCCGAGCCGCGCCCAGCCTGCTCGACCCGCGGTTCCTCATCGAGCGCGAGACGCTCAAGCTCGTCGTCCAGCACCCCACCGCCATCGGCCGCTCCACCGCCGAGATCGGCCCCGACGACTTCACCCACCCGGCCTACCGCGCCGTGTGGGAGGTCGTCTCCGCCGCCGGCGGCCCGTCCGCCGGCGCGGGCGACGCCGGCTGGGTGGCCCGGCTGCGCGACGCGGCCGCGCCGGACGTCGTACCCGTGCTCAACCAGCTCAGCGTCGAGCCCCTCAAGCGCCAGCCCACCGGCGACTACATCGCCGAGCACGTGTTCCGGCTGCTCGAGCTCACCGCCCAGCGCCGGATCGCCGAGGTCAAGGCCAGGCTCCAGCGCACCAACCCCGTCGAGCACGCCGAAGCCTTCAACCGGATGTTCGGCGAGCTCGCCGCCCTCGAGGAGCACCGCCGCAAGCTCCGCGACCACATCATCGGCGCGCAGTGAGGGGCTTCCGCCGCCGCGACGTCCCGGACGTCGCCGTCGACCCGGGGGAGAAGGTCCTGGCCCACGCCACCTCGCCCGACGGGCCGGTCGCCGGCACCGGCGCCGCGCTCTACCTCCCCGACGGCCACCGCATCCCCTGGGAGAGCATCGAGGCCGCCGACTGGGACCTCGACTCCACCACCTTCAAGGTCTCCGAGGTCGGCACCTGGGGCGAGCAGCGCGCGGCGTACGCCCTCACGCTCGACGAGCCCGACCGCCTGCTTCAGCTCGTCCGCGAGCGCGTGACCGCCACCATCCTGCTGCAGCGCCACGTCGCCATGCGCGGCACCAAGGGCGTCCGCGTCATCGCCCGCCGCGCCCCCACCGGCGAGCGCCGGGTCACCTGGCTGTTCGAGTACGACGAGGGCATCGACCCCGACGACCCCTTCGTCGCCCAGGCCGCCCAGGAGGCGCTCCTGAGCGCGCGCGAGGAGGTCGGTGACCGCTGATTTCTCCCGCCCGGATCCTCGTTGCTAAGGTTTCCGGGCTGCGCAAGCAGCGCAACCCGATCCCCTGTAGCTCAACTGGCAGAGCATTCGACTGTTAATCGAAGGGTTGTTGGTTCGAGTCCAACCGGGGGAGCACACTTCGCGACGACGACCTCCGAGTCGGCCCTGGCGGGCCTTCTCCGGAGGTCGTCGTCGCTGTGCGCGCTTCCCCCTGTCGGACTCGAACCAGCCACCCTCCGATCAACCGCCGCATGCTCGACCGAGTCTCGGTGCGGGTTGCTGTGCGGGACGTCGTCGGGGACGAGCGGTGCCCTAGGCTCCGCCGTCGAGGGGCGGTAGCTCAGTCGGTCAGAGCAGGGGACTCATAATCCCTGGGTCGTGGGTTCGAGCCCCACCCGCCCCACAGAGGCATCCTGACGGCGAGCGCGTCGCCACGGACGCAGAGCATGACCACGGTCCCGGACCGCCGCACCCCCATCTGGTCGGGGCGCAGTGACGAAGCACTGGTGGCCGCGCCGCCGCGACCTGGGGGGACAACCGGCGGCGCGGCCTCGACCACCGTATTGAAGACGGCTCTCACCGGGCGTCCTTGATCTTGGGGATCCCGCGGGTCAGCCGCGGGGTGCGGGCGGCTCAGGGTCGGAGGCGAGACCGCGCCAGGCGGCGTCCGCCAGCGCTGCGGCCTCGTCGCCGGTGACCGCGCCGCTGCGCAGCAGCCGCCACATCACCGGACCGAAGGCGACGTCCAGGGCGACGTCCGGGTCCAGGTCGGGCCGCACGTCGCCGCCCGTGACCGACCGGGCCCAGAGCTCCTGGACGGCGTGTCGGCGGCTGTCGAGCAGCCTGGTCCGCATCAGGGCCGCGGCGTCGGCGTCGGCGAGGGAGGCGGCGAGGAGCTCGACCAGCAGCCGACCCGTGGGTGAGCCGTAGAAGCGCGCGACCCGCCGCGTCTGCTCGGACAGGTCGGCCTCGGCGGACCCCTCGTCGGGCAGCTGGGTGCCGTGCTCGAGACGGTCGGCGAACGCGTCGATGGCCACGCACAACCGGTTGGGCCAGTACTTGTAGATCGTGGCCTTCGAGACGCCCGACCGGAGGTTGACGGCGTCCACGGTGGCGGCGGCGAGCCCGCCCGCGTCCAGCAGCTCCGCGGCGGCGTCGAGCACGCGTTGCCGGGCCCGCTCCCCGCGGCCGGTCACCGGCCGGGCCTCGGTCACGACGGCGGGCCAGCCGTGGACGCGGCCAGCTCGCGCCACCGCTCGAGCTCGGCCCGGACCCGGTCGAGCTTGTCCTCGACCATCTCGACCGCGTCGGCGCCGAGCTGCAGGCGGAACGGCGGCTCGGGGGACATGAGAGCGGTGTGGAGAGCGGCGGCCGCCCGGGCCGGGTCGCCGGCCTGCTGGACCGAGCCCGTACGGACCGCCCGGCGCACCGCCCCGGAGCTGTCGGCGTAGTCGTCGAGCTCGACGGCCGCGGTCCGCACGGCGTCCAGGAACCCGGTGCGGAACCCGCCCGGCTCCACGACGGTGACCCGGATGCCCAGCGGGGCGAGCTCGGCCTGCAGCGCCTCGCTGACCCCCTCGAGGGCGAACTTCGTCGCGCCGTACACGCCCCAGCCCGCGACCTGGGCGAAGCCGCCCATCGAGCCGATGTTGACGACGTGCCCCGACCGGCGCGCGCGCATGCCGGGCAGCACGGCTCGCGTCACGGCGAGCAACCCGAACAGGTTCGTCTCGAAGACCGCGCGGACCTCGTCGTCGGAGGTCTCCTCGACCGCGCCGAGCAACCCGTGGCCGGCGCTGTTGACCAGGACGTCGATCCGGTCGAACCGCTGCACCGCGGCGCGGACCGCGGCGTCGACCTGCCTGTCGTCGGTCACGTCGAGCGCCACCTCGAGCAGGCGTCCCGGGCCGTGGTCGGCGAGCCCTGCGTCGCCCGCGCGCGAGGTGGCGACGACGTCGTCGCCCGCGGCCAGTGCGTGGAGCGCGACCTCGCGACCGAGGCCGCGAGCTGCGCCGGTGATGAACCAGACTCTGCTCATGCCTCGACTGTAATGAACGTTCAGTTCAGTTTCAAAAGGTGTTCAGGGCGGTCCCCCCGGCCCGGGAGAGGCGGGGGGACCGCGCCACGTCGGTCCGGTGTCGTCCGGTCACCCGGAGGGTGATCCCTGGTCACCCGACGGGTGGCGTTCACCACGCTAGGACGGGGCGGCGGCGCGCGGGAGGCCCCTTCAAGCCATCCTGCGCGGGCGTTCGAGCCATCGGCGGCTAGTGCCGATGCACCAGGCGGCGGGCGTCGCCGTACGCCGTCCGGCCGCGTTTGCGCAGGTCAGGGCGGGTCAGGGTGGCGCTGACGGCATGGTCAGGACGGGTCATGCCGCGGACGCAGGTGGGCCACCCGACGCACCTGCGGGTGGACCCGGACGCGTCATGCGGGTGGGGGCGTGACCTGCGAGGCTCGGTGGGTGAGCGGCGCCGAGGGCTTCCTGGTCATCCTCGGCGTGGTCGCGGGCGGCTCGGTGGTCGTGTGGGCCATCGTGAGGTCCACCGGGCGCTGGTAGGCGCCCGCGGGCCGCTCAGGCCGCGGCCAGGACCTCGAGCTCGACCGGGTCCCCGACCGCGAGGTGGCCGCCGGCGAGCACCCGGCAGATCGACCCGCCGCGCCGGCGCAGCGCCTCCTGGGCGCCGCGGCCGATGGTGTCGTCGAGCAGCTTGCAGGGCGCGGCCACGCGGACCACCTCGAGCAGGACCGGCCCGAGCCGGATGAGCGAGCCGGGCTGGCGGGGCACCTCGCCGGTGGAGACGGTGACGTTGCGCCGGGTCAGCCCGAGCGGGATCGGGGCGCCGAACAGCTCCTCGGCCTCGGCGATGCTCTCGGCGGACTGCACGCTCACCTGGCGGTGCCGGGAGCCGTGGTAGCGGTCGCCGACGATGCCGGCCGCGGTCTCGACCTCGACGGCGTCGCGCGCCTTCATCGGCAGCCGCGAGCCGGGGGCGAGGTGCAGCGCGGCGACGGTGACCACGTCCTCCAGGGTACGGAAGGGAGTGCAACGCGCTCGCCGACACCGCACCTACTTCTGGCTCATGGCCGTCTGCCTGGGCCTGATCGTGCTGGCCTGGAACGTCGTGCGCCTGTGGTCCACCACCGCGGCGGTGCTGATGAGCGTGGTGGCCGCGGTGATCCCGCCCGTGGCGGCGATCGTCGGCAACTCCGGGGCGCTCGCCGACAGCGACCTGCCCCGGTCGCGGCCGAGCCGCCCCACCCGGTTCGAGGAGGACCCGGACCGCTGAGTCCGGGAGGGCTCAGAACCCGTGCGCGAGCCCCCAGGCCACCGCCTGCGAGCGCCGGGCCACGCCGATCTTCTGGTAGATCTGCCGCACGTAGGTCTTCACCGAGTTCACGCTCACGAACAACCGGTCCGCGATCTCCAGGTTGCTCAGGCCGCGGCAGATCAGCTCGAGGACCTCGGCCTCGCGCGCGCTGAGGTCGGCCATGCCGGGCTGTGCGCCGATCCGGCCGCCGGTCGGCGCCACGGTCTCGCCGCGGGAGACCGCGGCGACGGCGTCGGCGAGGTCCTGGGCGCTGGCCGACTTGGAGACGAAGCCCCGCGCGCCGGCGGCCAGGGAGCGCCGCAGGTTGGAGGGGCTGCTGGTCCAGGTGAAGACGAGGACGGGCGCGGTGGTGCGGTGGACGACGCGGGTCAGGTACTCCTCGAGCTGCATGGTGCGCCCGATGGGGTCGCACAGCAGCACGTCGACGGCCGGGGGCTCCCCGTCCGCCGTCACCTTCACCACCTCGACGCTCGCCCCCGAGCGCGCCAGCATGGCGCCGACCCCGGTGACGATCAGCTCCGGCTCGTCGTAGACACCGACAGCGAGCGGGTGGTCGCTGCCCCGTGACGGCGCATTCATGATGGAGCCGAATGTAGGCGGCGAGTCGCGTGCGGCTCGCCCCGCGAGCCTCACCAAAAGGGGTGGAATCCGCAGGTCAGAGCTCGTCGGCGATGCGGTACTGCCCGTCGGCGAACTGCAGGACCAGCGTGATGTCCTCGGTCGTCTCGTCGCCGCCGCGGCGGTAGGTGTAGGTGTAGGAGACCCGCATCGTCTGGGGGTCGGCGGAGACGGAGTCGATGGTGGCCGACTGCACCGGACCCCAGAACTTCTCGTAGGCCTCCAGCCCGTTGCTCTTGTCCTGGAACGCCGGCGTGAGCAGGTCGAAGGCCGAGGTCGGGTCGGACACGACGGTGTCGATGTAGGTCCGCACGAAGTCCTCCATGCCCTTCGCCGTCGGCTGCTGCGCGGCCTCCGAGGACGGCGGCGCGGTGGTGCCCCCGCTCGGCGCCGTGCTCGCGCCGTCGCCGTCGCCGTCGTCCCCGCCCAGCCCGATCACGAAGGCGATCGTGGTGACCACGGCCAGCGCCAGGACGGCCAGCGCCACGAGGAGCCAGCGCCGGCCCGGTCGGGCCGACGGGCGCCGGGTCTCCGCCGTCGCAGGAGGAGGACCGGGGGTGCCGACCGGGGCGGCGGCGAGCGGCAGGAGGGAGGTGCCCTGGTCGTCGTAGGTGCGGGTGCGCGCGGCGGCCGACGGCCCCACCGGCGTGGTGGGTCGCGCGACGGGCACGGTGGCCTCGCGGGGACCGCGGTCCAGGAACTCCTCGGCCGTCGCGATCGACCAGCGGCGGGCCGGGTCGCGGGTCATCGTGGCCTCGACCAGCGGCGTGAGCCAGCCCGCGTGCGCGGGCCGCGGCGGCTCCTCGTGGACGATCCGGTAGAGCGCGCCGAGCAGGTTGTCGCCGATCTGGTACGGCGCGTGCCCCTCCAGCGCGTGGAACAGCGTCGCGCCCCAGGACCACACGTCGCTGGCCGGCGTCGCCTGCTGGCCGCTGGCCACCTCCGGCGAGAGGTACGCCGGGGAGCCGGTCACGAGCCCGGTCTGGGTCAGCGCGGGGTCGGAGGAGGTGCGCGCGATGCCGAAGTCCGACAGCTTCACCTGCCCGTCGGGGGAGACCAGGATGTTGGACGGCTTGACGTCGCGGTGCACGATCCCGGCCCCGTGCGCGGCGGCCAGCGCCCTCGCGGTCTGGGCCAGGACCGGCACGGCCTCGTCGGGGCTGAGCCGCCCGCGCTGCTTGATCAGGTCGCCGAGGTCGGTGCCCTCGACGTACTCCATGACCAGCCACTGGACGTCGCCCTCGCTGACCAGGTCGAAGACGGCCACGACGTTGGCGTGGTTGAGCCGGGCGGCCAGCTTGGCCTCCCGCTCGGCCCGCACGGCGTCGGGGGTGATCCCGCCGGGGGCGACGCCGATCCGCTTGAGCGCGACGGTCCGGCCGAGGACGTCGTCACGGCCGCGCCACACGGCGCCCATGCCGCCGCGGCCGACCTCGGTCTCGAGCGTGTACCGCCCCGCCACCACCGTCGTGGTCATGCGCCGATCAACTGCTGCTCACCCGTTCCTCCTGCCCACCCACCGTACGGGTACCCGGTGGAACCGGTTCGCTCCGGTGCCGGCGGATCGGGGAGGATGGAGGGGTGAGCGACCCCGACCTCCTCGACGACCTCGTGTGGCGCGGCCTGGTCGCGCACTCGACGGACCTCGACGCCCTGCGCGAGGCGCTGGGTGCGGGGAGCGTGCGGTTCTACGTCGGCTTCGACCCCACCGCGCCGAGCCTGCACATGGGCAACCTGGTGCAGATCCTCACGGCCAAGCGGCTGCAGGAGGCCGGCCACACGCCGTTCGCGCTGGTCGGCGGGGCCACCGGGATGATCGGCGACCCCAAGGAGTCCGGCGAGCGCACGCTCAACACCGTCGAGACCGTCCGGGACTGGGTCGAGCGGGTGCGCCGCCAGATCGAGCCGTTCCTCTCCTTCGAGGGTGAGAACGCCGCGACGATGGTCAACAACTACGACTGGACCGCGAGCCTGTCGACCATCGACTTCCTGCGTGACGTCGGCAAGCACTTCCCGGTCAACCGGATGCTGGCCCGCGACGTGGTGAGGAGCCGGCTCGAGGCCGGCATCAGCTACACCGAGTTCTCCTACGTCCTGCTGCAGTCCATGGACTTCCTCGAGCTGTTCCGCCAGCACGGCGTGACCCTGCAGTTCGGCGGCTCGGACCAGTGGGGCAACCTCACCGGCGGGGTGGAGCTGATCCGCCGTGCCGACGGCGGCCACGCGCACGCCTTCGCCACGCCTCTGATCACCAAGGCCGACGGCACCAAGTACGGCAAGACCGAGGGCGGCGCGCTCTGGCTCGACCCGGAGATGATGTCGCCGTACGCCTTCTACCAGTTCTGGCTCAACGCCGAGGACGCCAAGGTGGAGGAGCTGCTCAAGGTCTTCACCTTCCTCACCCGCGCCGAGATCGAGGAGCTGGTCGCGGCCCACGCGGCCGAGCCCTTCCGGCGCGCCGCCCAGCGCCGGCTGGCCGCCGAGGTCACCACGCTGGTGCACGGCGCCGGGGCCACCGCGCAGGTAGAGGCGGCGTCCGCGGCGCTGTTCAGTGGCGGCTCGCTCGAGGGGGTCGACCCGGACGTGCTGGCCCAGGCGCTGGGCACGGCCCGCCCGTTGGTGCCCGCCCCCGAGGGCGCGACGCTCACCGACCTCTTCGTCGCCTCCGGCCTGGTGGCCAGCCGGGGCGAGGCGCGTCGCGCGTTCGCCGAAGGTGGCGCCTACGTCAACAACGAGCGCGCCGAGGACCCGGAGCAGGTGCCCGGACCGGACGACTTCCTCGGCGGCCGGGTGCTGGTGCTGCGCCGCGGCAAGAAGAACTTCGCGGGGGTCACCGCCCCGTGAGCTGGCTCGCGGGGCTCGAGGAGCGCGCCCGCGCGGTCCTGCCGGCGCACGTCTTCGACTACGTCGCCACCGGCTCGGGCGGCAACGCGACCCGCGACGAGGCGGCGGACGCCTGGCGCGCGGTCCGGCTCGCCCCGCACGTGCTGCGCGACGTCACCTCGGTCTCGCTGGCCACCACCCTGCTCGGCCACGAGTACGCCGTCCCGTGGGGCGTCGCGCCGACCAGCGCCCAGCGCGAGGTGCACGCCGGCGGGGAGCCCGCGATGCTGCGGGCCACCGCGGCGGCCGGGGCGCTCACCGTGGTCTCCAGCAACGCCGGCACCCGCTTCGCCGACCTGCCGGACGGGCCCTGGTGGCTCCAGGTCTACGTCCCCGCCGACCGGACCCTGGCCGAGCCGCTGCTGCACGCGGCCGTCGAGGCCGGCGCCTCCGCCCTGGTGCTGACCGTGGACACCCCGGTCGTGGCCCGCAAGCCCACCGAGTCGTCGTTCTGGGAGCTGGCCGACCCGCAGTGGCTGCGGGTCAACTTCGACGAGGGGTACGACGACCGCCCCGGCGCGGAGAAGGCCACCGACCTCGGCCCGCACGACCTCGGCTGGCTGGCGGGCGTGAGCGGCCTGCCGGTGGTGGCCAAGGGCGTGCTCCGCCCCGACGACGCCCGCCGCTGCGTGGACGCCGGCGCCGCCGCGGTCTGGGTGTCCAACCACGGCGGTCGCCAGCTCGACCGGGCGCTGCCCACCGCGCTCGCGCTGCCCGCGGTGGTCGACGCCGTCGACGGGGCGACGCAGGTCTACGTCGACGGGGGGATCCGCAGCGGCCTCGACGTCGTGGCTGCGCTGGCGCTCGGCGCCGATGCGGCGTTCCTCGGGCGCCCGCCGGTCTGGGCGCTGGCCGAGGGCGAGGCCGCGGTGGCCCGGCTGCACGCCGAGCTGGCCGTAGAGGTCACCGAGGCGCTCACCCTGGCCGGCTGCCGCACCCCGGCCGACGTGCGGGGAATCGCGGCGTTCCCCGCGACTCCGTAGGCTTGGGGATCGTGCCCGAGAACCGTCGTCCGCAGCGTCCCACCGGCAAGAAGACCACCGCCGGCCGGGGTGGCGGCGCGCCCACCGGCCGGGGTGCCGGCCAGGGCCGAGGGCAGGGCGGCGGCCAGGGCAGCAGTCAGGGCGGCGGCCGGGGCAGCGGGCAGGCCAAGGGCGGCGGCCGCAGCGGCGGTCAGGGCGGCGCCGGCCGCAGTGCGCCCACGTCCGGTGCCCAGGGCCGCGGCGGCCGCTCGCCCGCCCGCCCGCCGCGCGACGACCGGCCCCCGCGCACCAAGGACCAGGCCGAGTACGACGGCCCGGACCTGCCCGAGAGCGTGACCGGCAAGGAGCTCGACCGCTCGGTGACCGCCCAGCTCAAGGGCCTGCCCGAGAAGCTCGCCGCCCGCGTCGCGCGCCACCTGGCCGCGGCCGGTCTCTACATCGACCAGGACCCCGAGCTGGCCTACCGGCACGCGCTGGCCGCCCGCTCGCGCGCGCCGCGGCTGGCCGTGGTCCGCGAGGCCGCCGGCGAGGCGGCCTACGCCTCGGGCCACTACGCCGAGGCCCTGGCCGACCTGCGGGCGGCCAAGCGGATGAACGGCGCCACGGCGTACCTCCCGATCATGGCCGACTGCCACCGCGCCCTCGGCCAGCCCGACCAGGCCGTGAAGCTGGCCAAGAGCCCGTCGGTGGAGGGCTTCGCGCCGCCGGCCAAGGCCGAGATGACCATCGTCGAGGCCGGGGCGCGCCGCGACATGGGCCAGGTCGACGCGGCGCTGCGCATCCTGGAGCAGGCGCCGCTGATGTCGAAGTCCCGCGAGCCGTGGGTGGTCCGCCTGCGCTACGCCTACGCCGACGCGCTGGCCGAGGCCGGCCGCACCGAGGAGGCGCTGGCCTGGTTCCACCGCACCCAGGCCATCGACTCCGAGGAGCTCACCGACGCCGCCCAGCGGGCCGCCGACCTGGAGAAGCAGGCCCAGTCCTAGGTCGCCCCTGTGGTGTGACCGACGTCATGGTCCCGGTGAGGTGCTGGCGCGGGCCGGTGGCGGGTACTGCCTGCGCAGATTGACGGCAGGCTGACCACGGGGGTGTACTTCCTGCACCACATGCCCATCTCGGGGGCGTGGTCTCCGGAAGGAGTCGTGATGCTCCGGTTCTCGGGCTCAGGGTGCAGTGACGTCGGGCGGGTGCGCCCGCACAACGAGGACTCCGCGTTCCTCGGTCCCTACGTCGCGCTCGTCGCCGACGGGGTCGGCGGCGCAGCCGCCGGTGAGATCGCCTCGGCCACCGCGGCGTACTCCGCCAGCGCGGTCGCGCTCGGCCGCACCGGCGGCCGGCCCGAGGCCGTGCTGGCCGAGGCGTACGCCGCCGCGGCCGCCGGCGTGCGGTTGGGGGTCCAGCGCGACCTCGACCGGCTGGGCATGGCCACGACGCTGACGATGGTGGTCACCGACGGCACCCACGTCGCGCTCGGCCACGTCGGCGACTCCCGCGCGTACCTCCTGCGCCAGGGGGTGCTGCGCCAGATCAGCCGCGACCACACCTACGTCCAGCACCTGGTCGACACCGGCCAGCTGAGCCCGGAGGCCCGCAGCACCCACCCGTGGCGCAACGTGGTGCTGCGCTCGGTCGACGGCGACCCCGAGGGGGCAGGCGTGGACGTCACCCGGCTCGAGGTGTCGCCCGGCGACCGGCTGATGGTCTGCAGCGACGGCCTCACCGACCTGGTCGACGACGGCCGGATCGCCGAGGTCCTGGCCAGCGCCGAGCCCGACGAGGCCGCCGCCGAGCTGACCCGGATGGCCCTGGACGCCGGCGGGCGCGACAACATCACCGTGCTGGTCCTGGACCTGGTCGACGGCCCCCGGGTGGTGGGCGACGGCAAGCTCTACGGCGCGCTGGCGGACCCCTACAACGTGGTGGACCCCGCCGCGGTGCACCTCCCGCGGGTCAGCTGACCTCTGCCACACTGCGGCCGTGCACCACGTCGAGCGGCCGACCCTCGAGGGCACCGTCGCGGTCCGCGACGGGCGCCGGCTGAGCTTCGCCGAGTTCGGCTCGCCCCGCGGCGAGGCCGTGGTGTGGATGCACGGCACGCCCGGCTCGCGGCGCCAGATCCCGCTCGAGGCCCGTCGGTACGCCGACGCGCACGGGCTGCGCATCATCGGCGTGGACCGCCCGGGCATCGGCTCCTCCACGCCCTGGCTCTACGACCGGATCGCCGACTGGACCCCCGACCTCGAGCTCCTGCTCGACGCGCTGGCCATCGACCGCTGCCGGCTGATCGGCCTGTCCGGCGGAGGGCCGTACGTGCTGGCCGCCGGCGCCCGGCTGCCCGAGCGCGTGCACGGTGTCGGCGTGCTCGGTGGGGTGGCGCCGACCCGCGGCCCGGACGCGGTCGTCGGCGGCCCCATCCGGCTCGCCGTACGCCTCGCGCCGGTGCTCCAGGCGGCCCGGGTCCCGCTCGGGGTGGCGATCACCCAGGGCATCCGGCTGGTGCGGCCGCTCGCCGGCAGCGCGTTGGACCTGTACGCCGCTGTCCAGCCGCCGGGGGACAGGCACCTGCTGAGCCGCCCGGAGTTCAAGGCGATGTTCCTCGACGACCTGCTCAACGGCAGCCGGTTCCAGACCTCGGCACCCCTCAACGACCTGGTGCTCTTCACGCGGGACTGGGGCTTCCCGCGTCGGCGACGTCAGCGTGCCGGTGCGCTGGTGGCACGGCGACGACGACCACATCGTGCCGTGGCGCCACGGCGAGCACGTGGTGTCGCTGCTCCCGGACGCCACGCTCACCACCATCGACGGTGAGAGCCACCTGGGCGGTCTGGGCATCGCCGAGGAGGTCCTGGCCACGCTCCTGGCCCTCGGACCCCGCCGGGCGGCGCGGTCGCGGCCCTGAGCTCCTCGGTGCGGTGTTGCCGAGTCGTTGCCGTCTCGTGCCCCGGTCGTTGCCGACCGGACTGGTCAAGGTGACCCCCTCCTCGCCGATCTCGGCCAACCAGACCCGAGGGCGTCAGGAGGCCCTTAACCTCCTGCCGTGACGATGAGCGAGGACGGCTACGCGGCCCAGGCCGAGCTCGTCGTCGCCCTGCGCGGGGAGCCGGCGCCGCCGCCGCGCCGCCGGGTCGGCCGGGCGGGCGCGGTGCTGGTGGCGCTGGCCGCCCTGCTCGCCGTCGCCGGGGTCCACGAGCTGGCCGGCGCGGGGGGAGCCGGGCCACCCGAGCGCGTGGGACGCCGACGTCGCGCCGCTGGCCCGCTTCGTCGAGCAGGAGCGTGGGCTGGCCTTCGAGCACCCGGTCCGCCTGCGCGCCGAGGTCACGGCGGCCGGACCGGCCGCGGTCGTGGCCGCGCTGGTGCGGGCGCTGCTCGACCAGCACTTCGCCACCGCCGGCACCGGCCGGCCGGTCGTGGCCGCGCTGGTCGACGCCGACGCCCGCCGGGTCCAGGCCGCCTGGGCGCGCAGCCTCCCGCGGGACGAGCGCACGGGCCTGCCGCCGGTCGAGCCGCCCGCCGGGCCGGCGTACGCCCTGGCCGCGCCGCTCGTCGACCTGGCCGCCCAGCAGGGCGGCGACGCCGCGGTCGACGACCTCTTCCGCACCCCGCCCCGCACCGACGAGCCGCTGCTGGACCCCTGGACGCGGCTCGCCGACGCCCAGGGCTACCTCACGGTGCCGGCGCCGGACCCCGGCGGCCGGGCCGAGCAGGTCGAGGAGGCCGGCACGGGTCCGCTGGCCTGGCTCGCGCTGCTCTCGGCCCGGTTGCCGGTGGCCGACGCGCTCACCGCCGTGGACGGCTGGGGCGGCGACGCCGCGGTCACCTTCCGCCAGGACGGGGCGCACTGCCTCGCGGCCGCCTTCCGCGGCGACACCGACGCCGACACCGCCGAGATGCGGGCCGCCCTCGCCACCTGGGCGGCGGCCGGTCCGGCGGGTGCCACCCGAGCGGGACTGCGGGACGGGACGGTCTGGCTGCGGACCTGCGACCCGGCGGCCGCCACCCGCGAGCCCTCGGCCGCCGTCGTGGCGGCGCTCGTGGGCCGCGCCCGGACCTCGGCCGCGCTGGTGCGCGACGGGGTCGACGTACCGGTGGCCCGGTGCGCGGCCGACCGGCTGCTGCGGACCTCGGCGGCCGCGCGGCTGCCCCTCGGCGCCCGCGCGCCCGAGGTGGTCGCGGCCGTGGCCGCCTGCCGCGTCTAGAGCACCGTCGCGTCAGGCTGGTGCACAGCCGTCCCATGGGTCACAATGGGCACACAACTACACCGCTGTCGTTCGTACGACGTCTCGCTGTCCGATTCGAGCCCGCTGGGGAAGGCGCAGCTCGTGCCGCTGGATGGAGGAGGCGCAGATGTACGGACCCCGCATGATGCTCGGCCCCGAGGTCAAGAGCACCACCCGTGGTGTGCTCTACGTCCACTCGGCGCCGTCCGCGCTGTGCCCGCACATCGAGTGGGCCGTCGGCGGCGTGCTCGGCGCGGCCGTGAACCCGTCCTGGATCCCGCAGCCCGCCCAGAGCGGCACCTACCGCACCGAGCTGTCCTGGAGCGGTGACTCCGGCTCGGCCGCGGCCATCGCCTCGGCCCTGCGCGGCTGGAACCACCTGCGCTTCGAGGTCACCGAGGACCCGACGTCGACGACCGAGGGCCAGCGCTACTCCTACACCCCCGACCTGGGCGTGTTCCACGCCGTCACCGGGATGCACGGCGACATCATGATCCCCGAGGACCGGCTCAAGGCGGCCGTGGTCAAGGCCGCGCTGGGCGACACCACGCTGCTGGTCGAGATCGACAAGCTGCTCGGCAAGCCGTGGGACGACGAGCTCGAGACGTTCCGGCACGCCGGCGAGGGCGCCCCGGTCCGCTGGTTGCACCAGGTGGTGTGAGCCGGCCGCTCAGCGGTGCCGGCGCGCCGTGGTCGGCGTGAACGACGATTCGGCCAGCCAGCCGTCGGTGTAGCCGAGGAAGTCGTCGCCCGCGGTCACCCGCGCTCGGATGACGCAGGTCCCGGACCTGGTCGAGCGCCGGCACAGCCGGAACGTCCCGGGCCGGCCAGGGGGTCGGAGCCGGTCGGGAAGCAGCCCGAGCCATATTGTCGGCCGCCACCGTCCGGCGGGTTGAGCCGCGTCTCAGCGGTGGTGGTGGTGCCGCTTCTTCTTCTTCGTGAGCACGAAGGTGTCGGCCGGCAGTTTGCCCTCGGTGATGTGGCCGTAGCCGTCGTCGACGGAGAGCTTGGCCTGGATGGTGAAGGTGCCGGACCGGGTCGTGTTGCGGCAGAGCTTGTAGGAGCCGGTGCCGGTCAGCGGGTCGTAGCCGTCCAGGAACGCACCGCCGGCCAGGGGCGTGAGCCCGGGGCCGGTGATGTAGACCTCGATGGCCCACACACCCTCGGGCGGGGTCACGGCGTAGGAGTAGCCGTAGGGCTTGCACCCCTTGCGCAGCGGGCCGTCCACGCCGGTGATCGAGCCCCACTCCGGGTGCTCCTGCAGACCGGCCAACGGGTCGGTGTAGCGCGCCGGAGCCGGCGACGGGGCGCTCGCCTCGGCCGGTCCGGGGAGACCGAGCGAGGTCAGCAGGGCGAGGGCGGTGGTGCCGAGGACGCTGCGGAGCAAGACGGGACCTCCCGGGGTCGGCGTGTGACGGCCGTCTCTCCTGGGCTCAACGAGCCCGACGCGCCCGGGTCACGTCAGAGCGGGATGTTGCCGTGCTGGCCCTTGCGCACACCGACCGTCTGGACGGCCTCGTCGATGGCCCGGGCCAGGGCGGAGCGGGTGCGGTCCGGCTGCACGACCTCGTCGACCACGCCGATCTCCAGGGCCTTGTCCACGCCGCCGGCGATGCGCTCGTGCTCGGCGGCCAGCTCGGCCTCGACCTGCGGGCGGATGTCGGGGGAGACGTCGGAGAGCTTGCGCCGGTGCAGGATGCGCACCGCCGCGACGGCGCCCATGACCGCGACCTCCGCGCCGGGCCAGGCGAAGACCTTGGTGGCGCCGAGCGAGCGGGCGTTCATGGCGATGTAGGCGCCGCCGTAGGTCTTGCGGGTCACCAGGGTGACCCTAGGGACCACGCACTCGCCGAAGGCGTGCAGGAGCTTGGCGCCGCGGCGCACCACGCCGTCCCACTCCTGGCCGACACCGGGCAGGTAGCCGGGCACGTCGACCACCACGATGAGCGGCACGCCGAACGCGTCGCACATGCGCACGAAGCGGGAGGCCTTCTCCGCCGACAGCGAGTCCAGGCAGCCGCCGAGCCGCAGCGGGTTGTTCGCCACCACGCCCACGGTGCGGCCGCCGAATCGCCCCAGCACGGTGGCGATGTTGGGCGCCCACTTGGCGTGGACCTCCTGCGCGGAGCCCTCATCGAGGATGGACTCGACCAGCGGGTGCACGTCGTAGGCGCGCTTCTTGGACTCCGGCAGCATCGCGCCGAGGTCGCGGTCCTCGATCTCGTCGACGGCCATGCTGCCCTGGGCGCCCAGCAGCGAGGCCACGGTGCGCGCCCGCTGGAGCGCCTCGGCCTCGGACTCGGTGAGGATGTGCACCACGCCCGAACGGCGCCCGTGCGGCTCGGGCCCGCCGAGGCGGAGCATGTCGACGTCCTCGCCGGTCACCGAGCGGACCACGTCCGGGCCGGTCACGAAGATCCGGCCCTCGGGGCCGAGGATGACGATGTCGGTCAGCGCCGGGCCGTACGCCGCGCCGCCGGCGGCCGGGCCGAGCACGACCGAGATCTGCGGGATCTTGCCCGAGGCCTGGGTCATGGCGTGGAAGATCCGGCCCACGGCGTGCAGGGAGAGCACGCCCTCGGCCAGCCGGGCGCCGCCGGAGTGCCACAGGCCGATGATCGGGATGCCGTCGGTCAGGGCCCGGTGGTAGGCGTCGACCACCACGCGGCAGCCCACGTCGCCCATGGCGCCGCCCATGGTGGTGGCGTCGGAGCAGAAGGCCACCACCGGGGCGCCGTCGACCTTGCCGATCGCCGCGAGCATCCCCGAGTCGTCGTCGGGGGTGAGGAGCTCGAGCGTGCCCTGGTCGTACAGCGCGGTGAGGCGCTTGACGGGGTGGCGCGGGTCCTCCTCGCGCGGCGGCTTGGCCGGCTTGGCCGGGGTGCTCGGCGCCTGGGCGTCCTGGGTGGCTGTCATCTACACGCTCCCGAAGGCGACCGCCACGTTGGCGCCGCCGAAGCCGAAGGAGTTGTTCAGGGCCGCGATGTCGCCGACCGGGAGGTCGCGCGGCTTGGTCGCGATGTCCAGGTCCACCTGCGGGTCCTGGTCGTCGAGGTTGATCGTCGGCGGCACCAGCCGGTGGTGCAGAGCGAGCACGGTGGCCACCGACTCCAGGGCGCCGGCGCCGCCGAGCAGGTGGCCGGTCATGGACTTGGTGCTGGTGACCACGACCTGCTCGACGTGCTGGCCGAGGGTGGCGTGGAGCATCAGCCCCTCCGCGATGTCGCCGAGCGGGGTGGAGGTGGCGTGGGCGTTGACGTGGAAGATCGCCTCGGGCCCGATCTGGGCCTCCTCCAGCGCCCGCAGGATGGCCCGCGAGCCGCCGCGGCCCTCCGGGTCGGGCTGGGCGATGTCGTGGGCGTCGGCGGTGATGCCGGCGCCGAGGACCTCGGCGTAGATCTTGGCGCCGCGGGCCCGGGCGTGCTCCTCGGACTCCAGCACGAGGATGCCGGCGCCCTCGCCGAGCACGAAGCCGTCGCGCGCGGTGTCCCAGGGCCGCGAGACCGTGGTCGGGTCGCCGCCCTCCTCCGAGCCGGTCTTGGACAGCGCCATCATGTTGGCGAAGGCCGCCATCGGCAGCGGGTGGATGGCCGCCTCGCTGCCGCCGGCGACCACCACGTCGGCCCGGCCGAGCCGGATGGCGTCGATGGCCATCGCGACGGCCTCGTTGCCGGACGCGCAGGCCGAGATCGGCGTGTTCGCCGCGGCCCGGGCGCGCAGCTCGAGGCTGATGTTGGCGGCGGGCGCGTTGGGCATGAGCATGGGTACGGCGAGCGGAGAGACCCGGCGCGGGCCCTTCTCCTTGAGCGCGTCGTAGTTGCTCAGCAGCGTGTGCACGCCGCCGATGCCGGTGGCCACCGCCACCCCCAGCCGGTCGCGGTCCAGGTCGTCGCCGGCGTCGGCGAGCCCGGAGTCGCGCCAGGCCTCCAGCGCCGCGACCATCGCGAGCTGGGTGACCCGGTCCATGCGCCGGGCCTTGACCCGCTCGATGACCTCGGTGGGCTCGACCGCGGCGACGCCGGCGATCTTGACCGGGAGGTCCTCGGCCCAGTCGGCCTCGATGCGACGCACGCCGGAGCGTCCGTTGATCAAGGCGTCCCAGGTGCTGGGGACGTCACCACCGACCGGGCTGGTGGTCCCGAGGCCGGTGACGACGACGCGGGTGCGGCTCATGGGTGCTGCTCGCTTCCGTGCTGGGGGTGGTGAGGTGGTGCGGGGGTCAGGCTGGTCGAGCCCGGGGGTCAGGACTGGGCGCGCTCGATGAACGCGACGGCGTCGCCGACGGTCTTGAGGTTCTTGACCTCGTCGTCGGGGATCGAGACGCCGAACTTCTCCTCGGCGGCCACGACGACCTCGACCATGGACAGGGAGTCGACGTCGAGGTCGTCGACGAAGGACTTGTCGAGCTGGACGTCATCGGCATCGATGCCGGCGACCTCGTTGACGATCTCGGCGAGGTCGGCGCGGATCTCCTCAGTGGTTGCCATCTGGCGTGTTCCTTCTCTGTTGGGTGGTGCGGACAGGTTCGTGCGGGTCTGGTGCGGGTCTGGTGCGGGTCTGGTGCGCTCGGGTCAGGGCAGGACGACGACCTGGGCGGCGTAGGCCAGCCCGGCGCCGAACGCGATGAGCAGCGCGGTGTCGCCGGACACGGCGTCGCCCTCGGCGTACATCCGGTCCAGGGCGAGCGGGATCGACGCGGCCGAGGTGTTGCCCTGCTCGGCGATGTCGCGGGCGATCTTGACGTGGGCGGGCAGCTTGATGGCGCGGGCCATGGCGTCGGTGATGCGCATGTTGGCCTGGTGCGGGGCGAAGACGTCGAGGTCCTCGACGGTGATCCCGGCGCGGTCCAGGGCCTGGTGGGCCACCTTGGCCATCTCATAGGAGGCCCAGCGGAAGACCGGGTTGCCGTCCATCTCCAGGAAGGGCATCCGCGCGTCGGCGGACCCGAGCCCCTCCAGCCAGGACGGGGTCCGGATGAGGTCGTACTTCTCGCCGTCCGAGCCCCAGACGACCGGCCCGATCCCGGGGGTGTCGCTCGGACCGACGACGGCGGCGCCGGCTCCGTCGGCGAAGATGAACGCCGAGCCGCGGTCCGTGACGTTGGTGAGGTCGGAGAGCTTCTCGACACCGACGACGACGACGTACCCGGCGCTGCCGCCGCGCACCATGTCGGCCGCCATCGCGACGCCGTGGCAGAAGCCGGCGCAGGCCGCGGAGATGTCGAAGGCGGCGGCGCGGTCGGTGCCGAGGTCGAGCGCGACCAGGGTGGCCAGGGCCGGGGTCTGCTGGTAGTGGCTGACCGTCGCGACGATGACGCAGTCGACCTGCCGGGCGTCCACGCCGGACCGCTCGAGGGCCTGCTTGGACGCCTCGACCGCCATCAGGCGCACGGTCTCCTCGTCGGTGGCCCAGCGGCGCTCCTTGATCCCGGAGCGGGTCTGGATCCACTCGTCGCTGGAGTCGATGCGCTCGATGATCTCGCTGTTGGGGACGACCCGCGACGGGCGGTAGGCTCCGATGCCGCGGATGGCCGCGTGGGCCGCACCCTGCTCGGTCCGGATGTTCACGCGGCGCCTCCCTCGGGGTGCAGGCGGATCAGCGGCTGGCCGGGGGAGACCAGGTCGCCGTCCTCGACCAGCCACTCCACGACCTGGCCGCCGTGGGCCGCGGTCACGACGATGCGGTCGCGCAGGCTGGCCACCTCGCCGATCGGGCTGCCGCTGGACAGCACGTCGGCGTCGGCGGCCTGGGGGTCGACGTGGAAGGTGCCCTTGGCCGGGGAGACCACCATCCGCCAGGTCGGCGTGGTGTCGATCTCGGTGAACTCGCCGTGCTTGTCGCAGAACGCGCGGGCCTCGTCGAGCTGGTCCGGCGACTTCAGCGCGAAGGTCTCGACGCCGCGCAGCGCGCGCTTGGCGATGCCGGTGAGGGTGCCGGCCGGCGGCATCTCCAGCAGCCCGGTGACGCCGAGGTCGGCGAAGGTGTCCAGGCACAGGTCCCAGCGGACCGGGTGGGCGATCTGGCCGACGATGCGGCGCAGCACGTCGCGACCGTCGTGGACGACCTGGCCGTCCTTGTTGGACACGAAGCGGGTGCGCGGGTCGTGGACCGAGACCGAGCGGGCCAGATTGGCCAGGTGCCCGACCGCCGGCTCCATGTGCACGGTGTGGAACGCGCCGGCCACGCTCAGCGGAGTGAGCCGGGCCTTGGCCGGGGGCTCGTCGGCCAGTGCCTGCAGCTGCGCGAGGGTGCCGGCGGCGACGACCTGGCCGGGGGCGTTGTTGTTGGCCGCGGTCAGCCCGTGCTTCTCGATGGTGGCGAGCACCTCATCGGGGTCCCCGCCGAGGACCGCGGTCATCCCGGTCTCGGTGACGGCGGCCGCCTCGGCCATGGCCTTGCCGCGCTCGCGGACCAGCACCATGGCCTGCTCGGCGGTGATGACCCGGGCGCCGGCAGCGGCGGTGAGCTCGCCCACGGAGTGGCCGGCCACCGCGCTGACCTTGCCGAACGCGTCGGTCGGGTGCGGGAAGATCCCCAGCGCCGCGACCAGCCCGGTGGCCACCAGCAGCGGCTGGGCGATCTCGGTGCGCCGGATGGTCTCGGCGTCGGCGTCGGTGCCGTAGTGGATCAGGTCGAGCGAGGCGACCGTCGAGAGCCACTCGAAGCGGGCCCGGAACTCCGGGGACTCCAGCCACGGGGTCAGGAAGCCGGGACTCTGGGCGCCCTGGCCGGGCGCGACGATCACGAGCACGGGTCCCACTCTGCCGTTCCCGACCGACCGCCCTCGCCTCCGCCACCCACGAATCTGAGGGCGGTGTCTTTGTGGGATCCCTACAAAAGTGTCAGGCCGTCTCGCTCCGCGCCTCGTGCACCTGGGCCGCCGGTCCGAGGGTCCGCCCGGACTGGCGGCCCAGCACGAGGGCGATGCGCAGCGTGAAGGCGTCGCGCGGCTGGCTCGGCGTCAGTCCGGTGAGGTCGGCGACCTGGCGCAGGCGGTAGCGCACGGTGTTCGCGTGCACGAACAGCGCCCGGCCGGCGCCCTCGATGGAGGAGCCGCGGTCGAACCAGGCGGTGAGCGTCTCCACCAGGGTGCCGCGCGCGTGCAGCAGCGGGAGGTAGACCTCGTCGACCAGCTGGCGGCGGGCGTGGCCGTCGCCACCGAGGGCCCGCTCGGCCAGCAGCTCGGCGCTCAGCACCGGGCGGGGGGCGTCGGGCCACCCGGGGGCGGCGCGGTACGCCGAGACCGCGGCGCGCGCCGACGCGGCCGCGCCGGCCAGGTCGGCCGCGACCGGGCCGGCCACGACCGGCCCCTCGCCGAACAGCCGCGCGATGACGCCGGCGCCGTCGCGCGGGTCGTCCACGCCGCCCAGGAGCACGACCATCCGGTCGCCCTGCACCGCGCAGAGCGCGTCCATCCCGGCCGCACCCGCGGTGCGGCGGACCTCGTCGAAGACGTCGGTCTCGGTGCGCCGGGCCGGCACGGCGCCCAGCACGACGCACACGGTGCCGTTGGCCTTCCAGCCCAGGGCGCTGGCCCGCGACAGCACGGCCTCGTCGGTCTCCGCGCGCAGCACGGCGTCGACGACCAGTGCCTCCAGGCGGGCGTCCCAGGCGCCGCGCACCTCCGCGGCCCGCGCGTACACCTCGGCGGTGGCGAAGGCGACCTCGCGGGCGTACCGGCTCACCGCGCGGAGCACGGCGTCCGCGTCCGCGGGGGCCAGGAGGTCGCCGACGTCGCTCTCGACGACCTCGATGGAGAGCCTCACCAGGTCCACGGTCTGCTGCAGCGTGATGACGCCGGTCAGCGCTCGTGGGGCCACGCCGAAGACGGCGGTGACCACGGCGGGGGAGTCACCGCCCTGCTCGAACCAGTCCACGAACCCGCGCACACCGGCCTGGACGATGGAGCCGACCCAGGAGCGGTCCTGTGCGCTCAGCTCGCCGAACCACGGCAGCTCCTCGGCCATCCGCGCGGTCGCGGCGGTGCTGAGCGCGCCGGTGGCCCGGCGCAGCTCCTCGGCCACCCGGCCCGGGTCCGCCGTACGGCTCACCCGAACATCCTCCCACTCCGTGGAGAGGCCCTTGCCCCGACGGGGCGTGCGTGGTGTTGAATCGGCGGACGACGTGGCGCTGAGCCGTGTCTTGACCATGGGGGACGAGTGCCGGAGCTCCAGCACCAGGCGCGGCACGAGGTCGAGTTCGTGACCCTGCACGGTCACCGCCGGGCCTACGTCCGGACCGGCTCCGGGCCGGCGCTGCTGCTGCTGCACGGGCTGGGCTGCGACCACACGACGTGGGAGCCGGTCATCGACGCGCTGGCGCGGCGCTACACCGTCATCGCCCCCGACCTGCTGGGCCACGGGCTCTCGGACAAGCCGCGGGCCGACTACAGCGTCGGCGGCTACGCCAACGGCATGCGCGACCTGGTGACCTACCTGGGCATCGACAAGGTCACCGTGCTCGGCCACAGCTTCGGCGGCGGGGTGGCGATGCAGTTCGCCTACCAGTTCCCCGAGCGCACCGAGCGGCTCGTGCTGGTGGCCTCCGGCGGCCTCGGCCCCGAGGTGACCCCGGCGATCCGGGCCATCACCACCCCCGGCTTCCACCAGGTCCTCGGCCTGCTCACCCTGCCCGGCGTGCGCCACGTCGGCCGCGCCGGCCTGCGCGCCCTGTCCCGCACCGGGCTGCGCGCCACCCACGACCTCGACGAGGTCGCCGAGATCTACGACTCCTTCAAGGACCCGGCCGCCCGCGCCGCCATCCGCCACGTCGTCCGCGCCGTCGTGGACTGGCGCGGACAGATCGTCACCATGGCCGACCGCGCCTACCTCACCGAGGCCATGCCCATGGCCGTCATCTGGGGCCGCGACGACCGGGTCATCCCCGTGCGCCACGCCTCCAACGCCGCGGCCCTGGCGCCCGGCGCCCGTGTCGAGGTGATCGCGGACGCCGGCCACTTCCCCCACAAGGACCACCCGCAGCGCTTCGCCAAGCTGGTCCACGAGTTCATCCGCTCCACTGAGCCGGCCACCTACTCGCGCGCCCGCTTCCGCCGCCTGCTCCGCGCCGGCGGCGAGGCCGCGCCGGTCCGCGCCGTGCGCTCGGTGCCGGACGTCAGCGACGTGACCGCCTAGCCCCAGTTGGCGGCCTTGGTCATGCAGAACGGGTGGCCGGCCGGGTCGAGCAGCACCCGCCACGTCTCACCCGGCTGCGGGTCGGCCAGCGTCGCCCCGAGCCCGACCAAGCGCGCGGCCTCGGCCTCGACGTCCTCGGCCGCCAGGTCGAGGTGGAACTGCTTGCTGCCGTGCGCGTTCGGCCAGCCCGGCGGTTCGTAGCCCTCGACCGTCCCGAACCCCAGCGCCGGCCCCTCGGCGCCCCTCAGCATGGCGTAGCTCTCGCCGTCGCCGGCCACCTGCTCGTAGCCCAGGGCCGCCGCCCAGAACTGCGCCACCGGCGTGATCTCAGCGCAGTCCAGCGTGATCATCGCGATCGTCGTCGTCATGGCCCCACGCTGCCACGCAGGGCCGAGCCGTGCTGCACGAACCTGACAGGCGTGAGTTTCACCGGTCGGCCGGTGAAACTCACGTTTCGGGCGGGAGTTTCGTACTCCAAGCATGAGTTTCACCGGCCAGCCGGTGAAACTTGTCCACTCCTGAGGCGGGTGGGATCAGGCGTCCCCGCCCTCCTGCTTCACGTCCTTGACGGCGGTGGGGTCGTCGATGCGGTACTGCGCGAAGGCCTTCTCCACCTGGGCCCGCTCGACCTGGCCGGCGTCGGCCAGCGCCTGGAGGGCCTGGACGACGACCGACTGGGCGTCGATGTGGAAGAAGCGGCGGGCGGCCGGGCGGGTGTCGGCGAAGCCGAACCCGTCGGCGCCCAGGACGCGGTAGTCGGCCGGGACCCAGCGCGCGATCTGCAGGGGTACGGCGCGCATGTAGTCCGAGACCGCCACGACCGGGGCGTCGGAGCCGCCGAGCCGGTCCGCGACGTACGCCGTGCGCGGTGACTCGCCCGGGTGCAGCAGGTTCCACTCCTCGGCGGCGGTGGCGTTGCGGGCCAGCTCGTTCCAGGAGGTGACCGACCACAGGTCGGCCTGGACGCCCCAGTCCTCGCGCAGGATGCGCGCGGCGTCGGCGATCCAGGGGTAGCCGACGCCGGAGGCCATCAGGCGCACCCGGGGGCCGTCGCCGTCGGCGACCGTGACCTGGTGCATGCCGCGCAGGATGCCGTCGACGTCGACGTCGTCCGGCTCCTTGGGCTGGGAGACCGGCTCGTTGTAGACGGTCATGTAGAAGATGACGTCCTCGCCGTGCGGGTGGGCCTCGGACTCGCCGTACATCCGCTGCAGCCCGGACTCCATGATGTGCGCGACCTCGTAGGCGAACGCCGGGTCGTAGTGCACGACCGCGGGGTTCGTGGCCGCGAGCAGCGGGGAGTGGCCGTCGGCGTGCTGCAGGCCCTCACCGGTCAGCGTGGTGCGACCGGCGGTGGCGCCGATGAGGAAGCCGCGGGCCAGCTGGTCGGCCATGGCCCAGATCGAGTCGCCGGTGCGCTGGAAGCCGAACATCGAGTAGAAGATGTAGAACGGGATCATGTGCTCGCCCTGGGTCGAGTACGCCGACCCGGCGGCCGTCGCCGAGGCCATCGCGCCGGCCTCGGAGATGCCCTCGTGGAGCAGCTGGCCCTGGGCCGACTGCTTGTAGGCGAGCAGCAGCTTGCGGTCGACCGACTCGTACTGCTGGCCGGCGGGGTCGTAGACCTTGGCGCTCGGGAACATCGAGTCCATGCCGAAGGTGCGGTACTCGTCGGGCGCGATCGGCACGATCCGCTGGCCGATGTTGGGGTCCTTCATCCAGTCCTTGAGGAGCCGGACGGTGGCCATGGTGGTGGCGACCTTGTTCTTGCCCGAGCCCTGCTTGAGCTCGGCGTACATGTCCTTGCCGGGCAGGATCAGCGACTTGGCGCGGATCGTGCGGCGCGGGATCGAGCCGCCGAGCTGACGCCGGCGCTCCATCATGTACTCGATCTCGGGGGAGTCCTCGCCGGGGTGGAAGAACGGCGCGGCGCCGGTGGTCTCGTAGGCCTCCTCGATGTCCCGGTCGCTCATCGGCAGGTAGAGCCGGTCGCGGAACTTCTTGAGGTCGTCGAGCTTGAGCTTCTTCATCTGGTGGGTGGCGTTCTTGCCCTCCAGCGCCTCGATGGTCCAGCCCTTGATGGTGTGGGCGAGGATCACCGTCGGCTGACCGGTGTGCTTCGACGCGGCGTCGAAGGCGGCGTAGACCTTGCGGTAGTCGTGGCCGCCGCGCGGCAGCTTCTCGATCTGCCGGTCGCTCATGTGCTCGACCATCTTGCGCAGCCGCGGGTCGGCGCCGAAGAAGTGCTCGCGGTTGTAGGCGCCGTCCTCGACCGAGAAGGTCTGGAAGGCCCCGTCGGGGGTCCGGTTCATCTGGTTGACCAGCACGCCGTCGACGTCGCGGGCGAGCAGCTCGTCCCACTCGCGGCCCCAGATGACCTTGATGACGTTCCAGCCGGCGCCGCGGAAGTTGGACTCCAGCTCCTGGATGATCTTGCCGTTGCCGAGCACCGGCCCGTCGAGCTGCTGCAGGTTGCAGTTGATGACCCAGGTGAGGTTGTCCAGCTCCTCGCGCGCGGCGATGCGGATCGCGCCGAGCGACTCGGGCTCGGCCATCTCGCCGTCGCCCAGGAACGCCCAGACGTGCTGCTGGGAGGTGTCCTTGATGCCGCGGTTCTGCAGGTAGCGGTTGAAGCGCGCCTGGTAGATCGAGTTGATGCCGGTGAGGCCCATCGACACCGTCGGGAACTCCCAGAACTCCGGCATCAGCCGGGGGTGGGGGTAGGACGACAGTCCCTGGCCCACGCCGTGCTGGACCTCCTGGCGGAAGCGCAGCAGCTGCTCCTCGGTGAGCCGGCCCTCGAGGAACGCGCGGGCGTAGATGCCCGGCGAGCCGTGGCCCTGGATGTAGATCTGGTCGCCGCCGCCGGGGTGGTCCTTGCCGCGGAAGAAGTGGTTGAAGCCGACCTCGTAGAGCGAGGCGGCCGACTGGTAGGTCGCGATGTGCCCGCCGACCTCCAGGCCGGGCCGGTTGGCGTCGGAGACCATCACCGCGGCGTTCCAGCGGATGAAGGCGCGGATGCGCCGCTCGACGTCCTCGTCGCCCGGGAACCACGGCTCGCGCTCCGGCGGGATGGTGTTGATGTAGTCGGTGCTGCGCAGCGCGGGCACGCCGACGTTCAGCTCACGGGCCTTCTCCAGCAGCCGCAGCATCACGTAGCGCGCGCGCTCGCGGCCGCGCTCGTCGACCAGCTGGTCGAAGGACTCGAGCCAGTCGGTGGTCTCGTCCGGGTCGATGTCCGGGAGCTGGGTGGGCAGCCCCTCGTGGATCACCGGAGCGGGGGAGCCGGGGGTGGTGGCTCGGGCGCCGGAGCGGTCGGTGGTCTGCTCTGTCACCCACTCATCTTGTCACCGTCGGGCCAGCGCTTCGACGGCCGTTCTGCTACCCACGGGTACGCCGCGCGGCGAGCTGCGCTTGCGCCTGCCGCGCAACTCCGCTGGACTGTCGCCCTACTGGACCCCCGCGGCCGCGGGGGTCCGCCGTACTGGCAGGCCAACGACAGCAGGACACGAGGAGGACGGCGTGAGCTCGACCGAGGGTGGCGGACCCACCCAGACCGGTGCCCCGGGACTAGCGGAGCGGCTCGGCTTCAGCTCCGGCATGGTGGTCCAGGAGCTCGGCTGGGACTCCGACACCGACGACCCGCTCCGCGTGGCCATCGAGGACGCCATCGACGCCGACATGGTCGACGGGGACTACGGCAACGTGGTCGACGCCGTCCTGCTGTGGTGGCGTGACGAGGACGGCGACCTGGTCGACGGCCTGGTCGACGCCCTCACCGACCTGGTCGGGGGCGGTGCCATCTGGCTGCTCACGCCCAAGGTCGGCCGGCCCAACGCCGTGGACCCCGCCGACATCGCGGAGGCGGCCCCGATCGCCGGGCTCTCGCAGACGACCACCGCCTCGGTGAGCAAGGAGTGGTCGGCCACCCGGTTGATCGCGCCCAAGACCCGGGCGTGACATCCTGCCGACCGTGCCGACCCTCCCCGCACCGCTCGCCGCTCTGGCCGGCAAGGCCGCTTCCACCGGCTACGGCCTGAAGGTCCTGGCCGAGTCCGGGATCATCCGCCCGTACTCCCCGCTGGCCCTGGCCCGCGCCGGCCGCGTGCTGCAGCAGTACGGCACCGGCCCCGCGGGCGGCTTCCTGGCCATGGCCACGCTCATGCCCGAGCGCACCTGGCTTGTCGACGAGGACGGCGAGCTGACCTGGCACGAGGTCGACGAGCGCACCAACGCCCTGGCCCGCGCGCTGCGCGGCCTCGGGGTGGGCGAGGGCGACGCGGTCGCGCTCATGGCCCGCAACCACCGCGGCTTCGTAGAGGCCTCCGTGGCCGCGGCCAAGCTCGGCGCCGACCTGATCTACCTCAACACCGCCTTCGCCGGCCCCCAGCTGGTCGACGTGCTCGAGCGCGAGGACCCCACCGTCGTGGTGCACGACGAGGAGTTCACCGGGATGCTCGAGAAGGCCCACGTCGAGCAGCGGGTCCTGTCCTACGGCGAGGCCGACGGGCTGGACACGCTCGCGGGCCTCATCGAGGGGGAGTCCGACACCTCGCCGCTCGACCCGCCCGAGCACCACACCCGGATCATCATCCTGACCTCCGGCACCACCGGTACGCCGAAGGGCGCCCCCCGCAACGAGGCCGGCGTGGACGCCGCCATCTCGCTGCTCTCGCGGATGCCGCTGCGCTACGGCTGGCGCGTGCACATCGCGGCTCCGCTGTTCCACACCTGGGGCTTCGCCCACCTCATGCTCTCGCTGCTGCTCGGCCACACCGTCGTCCTGCACCGCAAGTTCGACCCCGAGGGCGTCCTCGCCGTGGTCGACGAGCAGCGCTGCGACGAGCTGGTCGTGATCCCGGTGATGCTGCAGCGCATCCTCGGCCTCGGCGACGACGTGCTGGACCGCTACTCCCTCGACACGGTCAAGGTCGTCGCCGCCTCCGGCTCCGCGCTGCCCGGTGACCTGGCCCTGACCTGGATGGACCGCTTCGGCGATCACCTCTACAACACCTACGGCTCCACCGAGGTCGCCTACGCCTCGATCGCCACGCCCGAGGACATGCGCACCGAGCCCTCGACCGCCGGCAAGCCGCCGTGGGCCACGACGGTGAAGATCTTCGGCGACGACGACCAGGAGCTCCCGCCGGGGGAGACCGGCCGGATCTTCGTCGGCAACAGCCTGCTCTTCGAGGGCTACACCGGCGGTGGCCAGAAGGACATGATCGAGGGGCTGATGAGCTCCGGCGACGTCGGGCGCTTCGACGAGGACGGCCGGCTCTACGTCGAGGGCCGCGACGACGACATGATCGTCTCCGGCGGCGAGAACGTCTTCCCGCAGGAGGTCGAGGACTGCCTGGCCCGCCACGAGGCCGTGGTCGAGGTGGCGGCCATCGGCGTGGACGACGACGAGTTCGGCAAGCGGCTGCGTGCGTTCGTGGTCCTCAAGGACGGCAGCTCGGCCAGCGAGGACGACCTCAAGGCCCACGTCAAGGACAACCTCGCCCGCTACAAGGTGCCGCGCGAGATCGTCGTGCTCGACGAGCTGCCCCGCAACGCCACCGGCAAGGTGCTCAAGCGCGAGCTCGTCGACCACGACGGCTCCGACTCCGAGGACTCAGGCGAGGAGTGAGCGGACTCGCCCTGGGCGGCCCGGCGCCCGACTTCACCCTGCGTGACCAGTTCGGCCAGGACGTGACGCTGTCCTCGTTCCGCGGCCGCAAGGCGGTGGCGCTGATCTTCTACCCCTACGCCTTCTCCGGCGTCTGCACCGGCGAGATGGCCGGTATCCGCGACCGGCTGGCCGAGTTCCTCACCTTCGACACCGAGGTGCTCGGGATCTCCTGCGACCCGGTCTTCGCCCAGCGCGCGTTCGCCGACGCCGACGGGCTGAACTTCCCGCTGCTGTCGGACTTCTGGCCGCACGGCGCGGTCAGCCGGGCCTACGACGTGTTCGACGAGCGCACCGGCGCGGCGCGCCGCTCGTCGTACGTCGTCGACCGCGAGGGGCTGCTGCGTTGGTCGGTGCACAACCCGACCTCGGAGGGCCGCGACCTCGACGAGCACCTGCGCCAGCTCGGCGACCTGGTCTGAGCACCGACCGGGCCAGGGCGGACTGGCCCGCCCGGGTGGTGCGCAGTTCTGTCTGGACCAGTTGAGAATTGGTCTACCTGGGGGTTTGTGGGGCCCCGGGGCCGCGCGCTAACTTTCTGCCTGTTGAGCCGCTGGTGACCCGAGACTCCAGCGGCTCAACTTCCATTTCCGCACCGTGGCGCGCATTTCCGCCGGCCCGCGCCGCTCCCGTAGGGTGCTGCCCGCCTCGAGGGCGTATAGCTCAGCGGTAGAGCACCTCGCTTACAACGAGGTGGTCGGGGGTTCGATCCCCTCTGCGCCCACCCACCTCGCCCGCCGTGCTCGCCCTGCCGACCGGTCTGTCCACACGACCTGCAGAAGCCAGGTTTCGGCCCCCGGAGGCCCGGGCATCAGGTCTGTGTCGGTCGCGACCCGGGCCGAGATCGTCAGTCCCGCCGGGTCGCACCGCCGCCAGACCTCCTCGGCCGGTCCGGAACGGTCGAGGAAGTCGTCGCGATCTCGGACGCGCACGGTGGGGGCTCTCGGGCCCTCGCCGCGCGTGTCCGTCCGCGCGCCCTCGGCCCGCGACCTCAGGGGCGCTGCGCGTCCGCCAGCGCCTGGCGCAGGCCATCGGCGTCGAGTCGGGGGCCGTAGCCCGGGGTGTCCGGCTGGATCCGCCAGCTCTCCTCGAGGCCGCCGCCGTTCACCACGTCGTACCCGAGCCGGTCCAGCCACTGGCCGGCCAGGGCCACCGCGTCGGCGTCGTCGCCGAAGACCGCCAGCGCGCGCCGCCCCTCGGTGCCGGCCGGCTGGCCCTGGGACTCCAGGTCGCCCGAGCCGATGTGGTTGAACGCCTTGACCACCTTGGAGGTGGGCAGGTGCTGCTGGAGCAGCTGGCTGGAGGTCACCTCGCCGGCCTCCAGCGCGGGGACCTGGCCGTCGCGGCCGGGGTAGTAGTTGTTGGTGTCGAGCACGACCTTGCCGGCCAGCGGCTCGACCGGCACGGCGGTCACGGCCTTGAGCGGGATGGTCACCACGACGATGTCCCCGCGGGTCGCCGCGCCCTCGGCGGTGTCGGCCGACGCGCCCTCGCCGAGCGAGGCGACGAGGCCGGTGAGCGTCTCGGGTCCGCGCGAGTTGCTGAGCACCACCTGCTGGCCGGCGGCCAGGGCCAGCCTGGCCACCGCCGTGCCGATGTTGCCGGCGCCGATGAGGCCGACGGTCGTGATGTCGTCCAGGGTCAACACGTCAGAGGTCACGTGGGGCCGAACGGCCGCGCCGGGCCGGTGATTCCCTAGGGTGCCCTGGTGGCCGCGGACCGGGAGCTGGTCGCCGCCGTCCGCGCTGCGCTCGCGGCGGCGGGTGACGAGGAGCGGGCGGCCGGCCAGCAGCGCTACATGAAGTCGGCGCTGCCCTACCACGGCGTGTCGTCGCCCCAGCTCAAGACCGCGCTCCGCCCGCTGCTGCGGGCCTGGGCGCCGGTCGATCGCACGCAGTGGGAGGACACGGTCCGGACGCTGTGGGACGAGGTCACCCACCGTGAGGAGTGGTACGCCGCGATCGCGGTGGCCCGGCACCGGCGGGCCCGCGCCTGGCTGGACCCGGTCAGCCTGGAGCTGTGGCGGCACCTGGTGGTCGCCGGCGCCTGGTGGGATGTGGTCGACGAGGTCGCGAGCCACCTGGTCGGCGACGTGCTGGCCGCGCACCGGGCCGAGGCGACGCCCACGGTCCGCGCCTGGGCCACCGACGAGGACCTCTGGCTGCGGCGGACCGCCTTGATCTGCCAGCTCGGCCACCGCGGCGCCACCGACCTGGACCTGCTCACCTGGGCGATCGAGCAGAACGTCGACGACCCGTCGTTCTGGCTGCGCAAGGCTATCGGGTGGGCGCTGCGCCAGCACGCCCGCACCGACCCGGACTGGGTGCGGGCGGAGGTGGCGCGGCTGGGCGGGCGTCTCTCGGGGCTGTCCCGGCGGGAGGCGATGAAGCACCTGTGACAGGATCGTCCGCTGTGGTGAGTCAGACCCCCGGCTCGGTGGCCGAGCGGCTGGCGGGGCAGCACGTGCTCGTGACCGGGGTGACCGGCTTCGTCGGCGAGGCGCTGCTGCACCTGCTGCTCGCGGAGGTGCCCGGCGTGCGCACCTCGGTGGTGGTGCGCCCCAAGGGCTCGATCACCGGCACCGACCGGATCGCGAAGCTGCTCGAGAAGCCCATCTTCGCCGAGGTCGTCGAGGCCGCGGGCGGCGTCGAGGCGCTGATGGCGGCCCGCGTGGGCGTCGTCGAGGGCGACCTGGCCGACGTGCCCGTCCTGCCCACGGACCTCGACGCGGTCGTGCACTGCGCCGGCGACGTGTCCTTCGACCCGCCGGTGGACGAGGGGTTCACCAGCAACGTCGTCGGCACCCGCGACCTGCTGGGCCGCATCGACGAGGCCACTGCGGCGTCCGGCCGCGACATCCACTACGTGCACATCTCCACGGCGTACGTCGCCGGGCGCCGTCGCGGCAGCATCCCCGAGGCGCCGGTCGAGCACGACGTCGACCTGGACCGCGAGCTGGAGTGGGGGCTCGGGCAGCGCAAGGCGGTCGAGGACCGCTCCCGCGAGGCCGAGCTGCTGACCAAGGAGCGCAAGAAGGCCGAGCGCGAGCACAGCCGGGCCGGGCTGCTCACCGCGGCGCGGGCCACCGAGGCCGCGCGCCGGCAGTGGGTCAAGGACGAGCTGGTCCGCATCGGCACCGAGCGGGCCCGCAGCCTGGGCTGGACCGACTGCTACACCTTCACCAAGGCCATGGGCGAGCGCGTGGTCGAGCGCTGGGCCGCCACCGGCAAGCGCACGTCGATCGTCCGGCCGAGCATCATCGAGTCCGCGCTCGAGCGGCCGCACGTCGGCTGGATCGAGGGCTTCAAGATGGCCGAGCCGCTGATCCTGGCCTACGGGCGCGGCGAGCTGCCGGAGTTCCCGGCCGCGGCCGACACCATCGTCGACATCGTCCCGGTGGACCACGTGGTCTCCGCGATCGTCGCGGTCCTGGCCCACCCGCCGGAGCCCGCGGAGGTCGGCTACTTCCACGTCTCCAGCGGCGACCGGAACCCGCTGACGTTCAACGTGCTGTACACCTCGGTGCGCCGCTACTTCGAGCAGCACCCCTTCACCCACGGCGACCGCGGCGCGGTCCGGCTGCCGGAGTGGCGCTTCCCCGGAGCGCGCTCGGTCGAGCGACTGCTGTCGACCAGCGAGAAGGCCTGGAAGGTCGCCGACTACGCCGTGGGCCACATGCCGCGCAGCGACCGCGCCCGTGACCTGGCCCGCAAGCTGCACCAGCAGGGCCGCCGCCTGGAGTTCCTGCGCCGCTACCTCGACCTCTACATGGAGTACGCCACCGCCGAGCTGCGCTTCTCCGACCAGCGCACGATGGCGCTCTACACCTCGCTCAGCGCCGAGGACCAGCAGACCTTCGCCTTCGACACCGCGGTCGTCGACTGGCCGCACTACTTCATCGACGTGCACTGCCCGGCCGTGACCGAGCCGGTGCGCCGCCTCGACGAGCTCCGGGCGCTGCGCAAGAAGCCCGCGGCCACCGGGCTGCGCGGCGTCGCCTCGGGCGAGCGGATCGCGGCGTTCTTCGACATGGACGGCACGCTGCTGTCGTCGAACGTCATCGAGACCTACCTGTGGGTGCGGCTGCGCGAGCTGGACAGCACCGGCCGGCTGGCCGAGCTGGGCCGGATCGCGGCCAAGGTCCCCAGCCTGGTGCAGGCCGAGCGGCGCTCGCGCAGCGACTTCCTGCGCGGCATCTACCGCGAGTACGACGGCGCCCGGCTCGCCGATCTCGACGCGGTCGTCGACGAGCACCTCACCAGCCACGTGCTGTCCCGGCTCTCGCCCGACGCGGTGCGGCGCATCCGCGAGCACCGCGCGGCCGGTCACGAGACCGTGCTCATCACCGGCGCGATCCGGCCGCTGACCCGCCCGCTGCTGCCGCTCTTCGACCACATCGAGGCCGCCGACCTGGCCACCGACGAGCGGGGGGTCTGCACGGGCTACCTCGCCTCCAGCCCGCTGGTGGGGGAGTCCCGGGCGGCCTGGATGCAGTCCTACGCGGCCGAGCGGGGCATCGACATGAAGGCGTCCTACGCCTACGCCGACAGCCACTCCGACCTGCCGCTGCTCGAGGCGGTGGGCCACCCGGTGGCGGTGCGGCCTGACGTGCCCCTCTACCGCCACGCCCGCCGCTCGCACTGGGACGTCGCGGACTGGGCGAGCCCGTCCGGCTCGGTGCGCAGCCTGACGCCCGCGGGGAGTGGCTCGTGATGCTCGCTCTCGAGATGTTCCGGTCCCTGCCGCGCACGGTGGCGGGCAAGGCCATGGGCAGCCGGATGCCCGGCATCCTGTCCGGCTTCGCCGCCCCGCTGCGGCTCATGACCATCGACCCGCCGGTGGTCGACCGCCCAGGGTGGGCGCGGCTGCGCTCGCGCCTGTCCGGGATCTGCGGCTCCGACCTGGGTGCCCTGTCCGGCTCGACGTCGCTGTACTTCTCCGCGGTCGTCTCGCTGCCCTTCGTGCCCGGCCACGAGGTCGTCGCCGAGCTGCTCGACGACTGCGAGGACCTGCCGGCCGGCACCCGCGTCGTCCTGGACCCCGTGCTGACCTGCGCCGCGCGCGGCGTGGAGGCGTGCGAGAACTGCTCGGCCGGGCGCACCAACGTCTGCTCGCGGATCACCGTCGGGGACCTCGCGCCCGGGCTGCAGACCGGCTTCTGCCGCGACACCGGCGGCGGCTGGGGCCAGCAGCTCACCGCCCACCGCAGCCAGATGCACGTCGTGCCCGAGGGCTGGTCCGACGAGCAGGCGCTGCTGATGGAGCCGCTGTCGTGCGCGGTGCACACCGCGCTGCGGGCCGGCGTCCGCGACGGCGACCGGGTCCTGGTCTCCGGGGCCGGGTCGGTCGGGCTGTTCGCCACGCTGGCGCTGCGCCAGCTCACCGGCGCCGGCCAGATCACCGTCGTGGCCAAGCACCCGCACCAGCGTGAGCTGGCCCTGGAGCTCGGCGCCACCGAGGTGGTCAGCCCGTCGGAGACCCTGCGGCGCGTACGCCGGGAGACCGGCGCCTTCCAGCTCAAGCCGGAGTTCTCCGCGCCGTACCTCCTCGGCGGCGTCGACGTCGCCGTCGACGCGGTCGGGTCCAAGAGCTCGCTGGAGACCGCGCTCGGCGCCACCCGCGCCGGTGGCCGGGTGGTGCTGTCCGGGATGCCGGCCGCCGCCGACCTGTCCGCCGCCTGGTTCCGCGAGCTCGAGCTCGTCGGGACCTACGCCTCGTCCCGTCACGAACCCCCGGTCCACGGGCAGAGCGGGAAGGGCGCCTTCGAGCTCGCCGCGGAGCTCGCCGCGCTCGAGCCCGTCGTCCAGCTGTCCAAGTCCGTCGTGTCCTACCCGCTGCACCGCTGGCGGGAGGCGCTCGACCACGCCCACGCGGCCGGCCGTCTCGGCACGGTCAAGGTGGCCTTCGACCCTAGGAGTTCGCAGTGAGCAGGCCCGGTTTCGTCCTGGAGGTCGACGACCGCACCCCGCCGATGGTGGTGCACGAGGGGCTCGGCTTCCGGCTGGAGAACTTCCCGCTCGGCACCCGCGTGGTCTACCCGCCGGAGTCGCTGCCCGCCGTGCCCGACGTGGACGACGCCATCGACCACGCGCTGCGCCACCCGGTCGACTCCGAGCCGCTGCCGGCGCTGCTGCGGCCGGGGATGCGGCTGACCATCGCCTTCGACGACATCTCGCTGCCGCTGCCGTCGATGAAGTCGCCCGACATCCGGGGCCGGGTCATCGAGGCCGTGCTGACCATGGCGGCCGAGGCCGGTGTGGACGACGTCAAGATCATCGCGGCCAACGCGCTGCACCGGCGGATGACCGCGGCCGAGCTCAAGCACATCGTGGGGGAGCGCGTCTTCCGCTCGTTCTACCCCCAGGGCGACCTCTACAACTTCGACGCCGAGGACCGCGACGAGCTCGCCCACCTCGGCACCACCGACAAGGGCGAGGACATCGAGATCAGCAAGCGGGCCGCCGAGTCCGACCTGCTGGTCTACGTCAACGTCAACCTGGTGGCGATGGACGGCGGCCACAAGTCGGTCGGCATCGGGCTGGCGTCGTACAAGTCGCTGCGCCACCACCACAACGCCAAGACGATGGTGCACTCGCGGTCCTTCATGGACCACAAGCACTCCGCGATGCACCACTCGGCCTGGCGGATGGGCCGGATCATCAAGGACACCGTGCAGGTGTTCCAGATCGAGACCACGCTCAACAACGACGTCTTCCCGTCCTCGCTGGCCTTCCTGCAGAAGCGCGAGTGGGAGTGGTCGGTGCGCGACCAGGCCTCGATGCTCGCGGTGCGGCGTGGGCTGGCCATGGCGCCGCAGAAGGCGCGGCACAAGCTGTTCCACGACGTGCGCTCGGTCTACGGGCTCACCGGGATCAACGCCGGCGAGGTCGAGGCGGTGCACGAGCGGACCCTGGAGAAGGTGCACGCCCAGCACTCGGTCGAGGTCAACGGCCAGTCCGACGTGATGGTGATGGGCGTGCCCTACCTCGGGCCCTACAACGTCAACAGCTCGATGAACCCGATCCTGGCCGCCTGCATGGGGCTCGGCTACTACTTCAACTCCTACCGCGGCCAGCCCGTCGTCAGGAAGGGCGGCGCGGTGATCCTCTACCACCCGCTCGACGAGGGCTTCAACCAGCTGCACCACCCGTCGTACGTCGACTTCTACGAGGAGGTCCTCGCCGAGTCGACCGACCCCGCGGTGGTCGGCGAGAAGTACGAGCAGCAGTTCGCCCAGGACCCGTGGTACATCCACCTCTACCGGACCTCGCACGCCTACCACGGCGTCCACCCGTTCTACATGTGGTACTGGATCGCCCACGCCCTGGACCACGTCGGCGAGGTCATCTGGGTCGGCGGCAACCGCAAGGCCGCGGCGCGGATGGGCTTCCGGGCCGCGACCACGCTGCAGGACGCGCTGGAGATGGCGTCGGGCACCGTGGGCAGCGCGCCGTCGATCACCTACCTGCACAACCCGCCGCACCTGCTGGCCGACGTCCGATGAGCCTGGTGCGGGGTGGCGTCTCCGACCTCAAGACCGCCTCGCGCGGGTGGCGCTGGGGTCGGCGCTCGCTGGTGCCGCGGTCGGCCGAGCCCTACGTGCTGCCGGCGCAGCAGACCGTGTTCCCGTCCGACTGGTCGCGCAAGCGGCCGGCGGTGGTGGCCCGGGAGGTCGCCCAGAAGGGCGGCCTGGAGCCGCTGTTCCGCTCCCAGGTCAAGACCCGGGTCGAGGGGCTCGACGTGCTCGAGCGCATCGAGGGTCCGGTCATCTTCGCCGCCAACCACGCCTCGCACCTCGACACCCCGCTCGTCCTGCTGTCGCTGCCGGACGCGTGGCGGCGGCGTACGGCGGTCGCGGCCGCGGCCGACTACTTCTTCGACACCTGGTGGCGCGCGGTCGGCTCCTCGCTGATCTTCAACACCTTCCCGATCGACCGCCGCGGCGGCTCGATGGCGACCACGCCCGGTGAGGTGCTGGCCGACGGCTGGAGCCTGGTGATCTTCCCGGAGGGCACCCGGTCCAAGGACGGCTGGATGGGGAACTTCCGGATGGGCGCCGCCTTCCTGGCCCACGAGTACGGCGTCCCGGTCGTGCCCGTGGCGCACCGTGGCACCTTCGCCGCAATGCCCCGCGGCCAGGGCTGGCCCTCGCCCGGTCGACGCCAGCTCACCATCCGCTTCGGCGAGCCCCTGCGTCCGCGCGAGGGCGAGTCGGTGCGCGAGTTCGCGCCGCGGATCAAGTCCGCCGTCGCCGCGCTGCTCGACGAGGACGCCACCACCTGGTGGGAGTCCCGCCGCCGGGCCGCCGCCGGCGACACCCCGAACCCGTCCGGTCCCGACGTGGCCCAGTGGCGCCGGGTCTGGGCGCAGTCGCAGTCGCCGTCCGCGGACGCCGAGCCCGGCGGGCGGCTGCGCGCCTGGTCGCGCCGTTCGTGAGAGCGTCCTCACCCGCCGCTCATGCCGGGCTCACCCCGGGTGCCCAGACTCCTGCCATGACCCGCACCCGACTGCCCCTGCTGGCCTCCGCGGCCACCGCCCTCCTGCTCACGCTCGGCGCCCCGGCGTACGCCTCCCACGGCGACGACGACGGCGGCGGTGACGACCACGGCGGTGGCGGTGGCGGTGGCGGCATCCGCGTCGTCGAGACCGGCTCCTGCTCCGACGGCGCCCGCTGGAAGCTCAAGGTGAAGAGCGACGACGGCGGCCTCGAGGTGGAGGGCGAGGTGGACAGCAAGACCGCCGGCCAGGGCTGGCGCTGGAAGCTCAAGGACAACGGTGTCGTCGTGGCCCAGGGCACCGCCACCACCGGCGGGCGCAGCGGCTCGTTCAGCGTCGAGCGGCAGGTGGCCGACCGGGCCGGCACCGACCGGATCACCTTCAAGGCCAGCTACCGCGGCCAGACCTGCGCCGGCGTCGCGTCGTACTGAGTTCTGGACCAGCGCGGGCGGATCGGCGGTTCGACCGCGGCCGCCCGCGCGGGCGGCCTACGGTCCACGCCGTGAGCCAGACCAGCGAGCCGACCCCGCCCGTCGTCCCCGCCGCGCCGCCGGCGTACGGCAGCATCCCCGCCCCGGCGTACGGCGGCGTGCCGGCTCCGAGCCACGGCGGCGCGCCGATCGGCACGATCCGCAGCACCGGCACCTGCGTGCTGCTGACCATCGTGACCCTCGGGTTCTACAGCCTGTACTGGTACTACAAGACCCACGAGGAGATGAAGCAGCACACCGGCGCCGGGCTCGGCGGCGGGCTGGCCCTCGTGCTGTCGATCTTCGTCGGCATCGTGATGGCGTTCGTGACGCCGAACGAGGTGGGCAACCTCTACGCCCGCCGCGGCCAGGCCAAGCCGGTCAGCGCGGCGACCGGGCTGTGGGCGCTGCTGCTCGGGTGGTTCTTCTTCGTCGGCGTCATCGTGTGGTTCGTCAAGACCAACGGCGCCCTCAACGCCTACTGGCGCTCGCTGGGCGCGCAGGGCTGACCGCCAGCCGCACGGTCCGTCGGACGTCGCGCCACGCCAGTCACGCGGCCCGCGACCGCGGCCAGCCGGCGACCTCCTCGCCGGCCCGGCGCCGGCGGAGCAGCTCGCGCAGCCGCTCCGGTGCGGCCGCCCGGTCGATGGCCGCGGACTTCGTCAACAGCTGGCCGGTGGCCAGCTCGTGGCGGGCGCGGGCCATCCCGGTGAGGGCGAGCTCGGCCAGCACCGGGTCGCGGAACCACCGCGGGTGGCGCGCGGCCATCGCCCAGTAGCCGGTGACCTCGGCGCGGGCGGCGGCCCGCACGTCGTCGTCGCTCACCGCGGGCAGCACCGTGGCCGGCGCCGGGCCGAGCACCGACCAGCCGTGCCGGACCAGCTCGGCCCGGGTCACCCCCGAGACGGTGCGGTCCACCAGGGCGCCGTGGGTCCAGGTGGGGCACGACGTGGCCGGGTCGGCGAGGGTCGCGTCGTCGGCGTACTGGCAGCCGAGGCCCAGCCCGTGAGCCGCGCCGTCGTCCAGCCGCCGGTGCAGCGCCGTGAGGGCGTCACGGTCCGGCGGCCGCTCGACCCAGGCCACCAGGTCCAGGTCGCTGACGCCGGGGTGGTGGTCGCCGGTGGCCAGCGAGCCGGCCACCCACAGGGCCCGGACGCCACCCAGCGCCTCGAGCGCCCGGGCCAGGGCGTCGAGCGCCTCCCGGGTCCCAGGATGCACGCCCCTCACCGTCGCACGCCGCGCACGGGCTGACCAGCTGCGCCTGTCGTTCGGGCCGCCGCCCCAGCGAGCAGACTCCGACGGTGCTGAGACTCGCCCTCGCCGCCCTCCTGGTTCTCCCGGTCTCGGGGGCCGCGGCCGCGCCCCGAGGCGAGGACAGCGTCGCTGCCCCCACCACCGAGCGCGTGCGGACGCTGGCGGCGGCGAAGGACCCTGCCGGTGACGTCGAGTCGCTGACGGGGGTGTCGGCGGGCCAGACGCGCATCGTCGACCTGACCCGCGTCGAGCTCCAGCGACGCGGTGGGACGGTGCAGGTGGCGTTCACGCTGGCGGTGCCGCCGGCGCGCAACGGCTACTGCACCGAGCTCTTCTTCACCGCCAGCACCGGGCTGCACGCCAAGCGGAAGGAGGACCTCACGGTGCTGGCCATCCCGCAGCGCGACATCACCGGGGTGGCGCTCCGGGGACGCACCGGACCGCAGGACTGCGAGGGCGACCTCGAGGTGCACGGCTCGACGGTCGTCGTCGAGGTGCCGCGCGACTGCGTCCCGCCGCCGTTCCGCGGCCGGATGGGCGCCTCGGCCGGGCTGTTCTACGACGACGAGGACTCCGAGGTCCGACAGGCCGAGGACGGTGTCCTCTTCCGCGCGCACCGCTTCCCGGCGTTCAGCTGACGAAGCGGTAGCCCATGCCGCGCACGGTGGCGATGGCGCTCGCGCCGAACTTCTTGCGCAGGTAGCCGATGTAGACGTCGACCACGTTGGAGCCGGGGTCGAAGTCGAAGCCCCACACCTTGTCGAGCAGCTGCTCGCGCGAGAGCACCAGGCCGGCGTTGACCATGAGGGTCTCGGCCAGCGCGAACTCGCGGGCCGAGAGCTCCAGCTCGCGCTCTCCGACCGTGGCCCGCCGGGTGCGCACGTCCAGGCGCACGCCGCCGGCCTCGAGGACGTCGTCGCGGCCCGCGCCGGCCCCGTCGGAGGCGGAGCGCAGCCGCAGTCGGATCCGGGCCAGCAGCTCGGCGAACCGGAACGGCTTGGGCACGTAGTCGTCCGCGCCGCCCTCCAGCGCCGAGACGGTGTCGGTGACCGAGTCGCGGGCGGTGAGCACGATGACCGGCAGCCGCGAGCCCTGGGAGCGGAGCTGGTCGAGCACCTCGAAGCCGTCCAGCCCGGGCAGCCCGATGTCGAGGACCATCAGGTCGAAGTCGCCGCTCAGCGCGTGGTCCAGGCCCACCCGGCCGTCGCCGACGGCGGTGGTGCGGTGCCCGTCGGCGCTCAGGCCCTTCGCCACGAACGACGCGATGCGCTCCTCGTCCTCGACGATCAGGATGCGGGCCACAGGGAGAGCTCCTCGGTCTGGGTGTCGTCGGTCCTACGAGCGGCGGGGCCGGTCGGTTCAGGTCGCTCGTCGTCGGACACGGGCAGGTGGATGACGAACCGGGCGCCGTGCGGTTGCTCGTCGACGTAGGACACGGAGCCGCCGTGGGCCCGCGCGATCGCGCGGACGATGGACAGCCCCAGCCCGAAGCCCTCGTCGTCGGCGGGCACGGCGCCGCGCCCGAACCGCTCGAAGACGACCTCGCGGTGCTCCGGCGCCACGCCAGGCCCGGTGTCGCGGACCCAGAGCCGCGCGGTGCGCCCGTCGTACGACGAGCCGAGGGCGACCTCGTCGCCGGGGCCGGTGTGCTTGACGGCGTTGTCGCACAGCTGGAGCAGCGCCTGGGTGAGCCGCTGCTCGTCGACGGGGACGGTGACGCTGGCGGTCTCGTCGAGGGTCCAGGTCCGCGGGGCCAGGCCGCGGGCCTTGGACAGCGTGTCGACGGTGAGCCCGGTGAGGTCGACCGGGCGGAGCGTGACGAAGTCGGGCCGGTCGCTCTTGGCCAGCAGGATCAGCTCGCCCACCAGCCGCGACATCCGGTCCACCTCGTCGAGCAGCAGCTCGCGGGTCTCGGCGATCTCCTGCGGGTCGCCGACGTCGAGCAGCTCGAGGTGGCCGCGCAGCACGGTCAGCGGGGTCTTGAGCTCGTGGCCCGCGTCGTCGAGGAACTGCCGTTGGCCGACGAAGGCCGACTCGAGCCGGTCCAGCATCCCGTTGAAGGTCCGGGTGAGCGCCGTGATGTCGTCGTTCCCGGTCTCGGGCAGCCGGCGCGAGAGGTCGGAGTCGGTCACCTCCTCGGCCGTCTCGCGCAGGGTGCGCAGCGGGGCCAGCAGGCGCCCGGACTGGGCGGCCGCGAACCCCACGACCAGCAGCAGCGAGAGCCCGGCCACGATCGCGTAGGTCTGCATCGTGTCGTGCAGCCCGGCCACGCTCCTGGCCTTGAACACCACCACGACCAGCGACGCCGAGCGCGCGCCCTGCTCGACGGTCTGCACGTTGACCTGCAGGTCGCCGTACGACGAGTCGACGGTCCGCGTGCCGTTGCCGGCGACCAGGCCCGCGACGGTCTCGTTGAAGGCGTCGTCCTGGGTGACGCCGTCCCAGGCCGGGGACTGCAGCTGCGACGCGCCGTCCCACCACCCGACCAGCAGCTCGTTGTCGGCCGGGACGTTGCGGGCCATGAAGTTGCGGACCACGTCGCGCGGGGTGGCGAACGGCTGTCCGGTCGAGGGGTCCACGCCGTTCTGCTGCAGCGCCCGCAGCTCACCGAACTCCTGCTCCACCAGCTGCGCATCGGTGTCGTCGACCCGGCCGCGCTCGATGAGGTAGACGATCGCGCCCGCCCCGCTCAGCGCCAGCACCGTCAGCAGCGCCACCGCCGCGGTGATCCGCAGCCGGACCGACGCGCCCGACCGGGTCCGCTCGCAGCGGTCAGTCGTCGCCGCCACCGTGCCCGCTGTGGTCGTCGCCGCCGCCCTTGCCGCTGCCGCTGCCGCTGTGGCCGCTGCCGTGGCCGCTGGGGTCGTCGGAGCCGCTCCCGTGGCCGCTCCCGTGGCCGCCGCCGCTGGAGTCGTCGCTCTGGTCGTCGCTCTGGTCGTCGGGACGGTCGCCGCCGTGGTCGTCGCCCGCGTCGTGGACCTCGTCGGGCGAGGGCGTCACCGTGTCCACCCCCGGGGTGTCGTCCTCGGGCTCCGGGGTGGGGCTGGTCGACGCCGCGCCGTCGCGGATCACGATGGTGTCGCGCTCCGCGGGCTCGTCGGCCGCGGACGCGACGAGGGTGCCCGCCACGAAGGCCCCCAGGGGCAGCATCAGGGCGAGCGCGGCGAAGACCTTCCAGAACGTGCGCACGACCCCACGATCATCCCTCACCGTGGGCGGCGCGTGAGAGCGCGATGAGGAGGTTCTCATCCGCGGGGAGGGCAACGCCCAGGCAACCCGGGCGTCCTAGGGTGGGAGACACACGTCACAGGAGGCAGCAGTGCACGTCCCGTTCAGCGTCTCTGACTTCATCGACCGTGCCGTCCAGGTCTACGGCGAGCGCACCGGTGTGGTCGACGAGCCGGACCAGCCCGCCCCGTCGCTGGGCGACCTCACCTACGCCCAGGTCGGGGCCCTGGCCCGGCGCCAGGCCGCGCACCTGGACGCGCTCGGCGTCGGGTCCGGCGACCGGGTGGCGGTGGTCAGCCACAACAGCGCTCGGCTGCTGACGTCGTTCTTCGGCGTGGCCGGCTTCGGCCGGGTCCTGGTCCCGGTGAACTTCCGGCTGCGTCCTGACGAGGTCCGCTACATCGTGGAGCACTCCGGTGCCCGGGTGCTGTACGTCGACCCCGAGCTCGACGCCGCGCTGGCCGACGTACCGGTCGAGCACCGGTTCGTGCTCGGCCAGGACGACGACCTGTACGCCGCCGCTCCGGACGACGGCGGTGCCGAGCCCCGCCCGTGGGAGCACGACGAGACCGCGACCGCGACGATCAACTACACCTCCGGCACCACCGCGCGCCCCAAGGGCGTGCAGATCACCCACCGCAACATCTGGACCAACGCGGTGACCTTCGGGCTGCACACCGGCGTGAGCGACCGCGACGTCTACCTGCACACGCTGCCGATGTTCCACGCCAACGGCTGGGGCATGCCGTTCGCGATGACCGGCCTCGGGGTCAAGCAGGTCGTGCTGCGCAAGGTCGACGGCGCCGAGATCCTGCGCCGGGTCCGCGACCACGGGGTGACCGTCATGTGCGCGGCGCCCGCGGTGGCGGCGGCGGTGCTCGAGGCCGCGCAGTCGTGGGAGGGCGAGATCCCGGGCCGCGACCGGGTCCGGATCATCATGGCCGGCGCCCCGCCGCCGACGAAGACGGTGATGCGGGTCCAGGAGGAGCTGGGCTGGGAGTTCATCCAGATCTACGGCCTCACCGAGACCTCGCCGCTGCTCACCATCAACCGCAAGCGCGCGGAGTGGGACGAGCTGTCCGGCGAGGAGCTGGCCGGCAAGCTGGTCCGGGCCGGCGCGCCGGCCATCGGCGTCACCCTGAAGATCGAGATGCCCGAGGGGGAGGACCCCGACGAGACCCACGCGACCGGCGAGGTGCTGGCCCGCTCCAACGTGGTGCTCGAGGGCTACTGGGAGCAGCCGGAGGAGTCCGAGCGGGCGCTGGCCGGCGGCTGGTTCCACACCGGCGACGGCGGCGTCATCGGCGAGGACGGCTACCTCACGATCAGCGACCGCAAGAAGGACGTGATCATCACCGGCGGCGAGAACGTCTCCTCGATCGAGGTCGAGGACGTGCTGTTCCTGCACCCGGCCGTGGCCGAGGTGGCCGTGATCGGCGTCCCGGACGACAAGTGGGGCGAGACCATCAAGGCCCTCGTCGTGCTGGAGGCGGGTCAGCAGGCCACCGAGGCCGAGCTGATCGCCTGGTGCAAGGAGAAGGCGGCGGGCTACAAGGCGCCGACCAGCGTGGAGTTCCGCGACGACCTGGCCCGGACCGCGACCGGCAAGCTGCAGAAGTTCAAGCTGCGCGCGCCGTACTGGGAGGGGCGCGAGCGCCAGGTCAACTAGCTGGCCGCGCGGCCGGTGAGCGTCTCGCGCAGGCGCAGCAGGTCGGCGTGCACCTCGGGGTCGCGGGAGCGGGCCGGGAGCGTGAGGGCCTCGTCCACGGTGCCCAGCGCCTCGGCGCCCTGGCCGAGGGTCTGCTGGATGGTGGCCAGGGTCCACAGCGTGCGCTCGGAGCGGGTCAGCTCGACGGCGCGGGTGGCCGCAGCGACGGCGTCCAGGCGGTTGCGCCGGCGCCGCGAGGTGACCAGGGCCAGGGCCCGGAGCAGGTGGGCCTCGGTCTCGAGGAAGGTGCGGTCCAGCTCGTCAGGGACGGCTGCCGCCAGCTCCGCGGCCCGGGCCGCGACCGTGCGGACCTCGCGGTGCTCGCCCTGTTCGCGCAGCACGGTGGCCAGCTCGAGCATCGTCACCACGGCCGAGGTGACGTGGGCCGGGTCGCGCTGGGCCAGCTGCTCGCGCACCTGCGCCTGCTGGCGCAGGCCGGACACGCGCAGCCGCACGTCGGCGGTGCGGGGGAGCGCGGTCTCGAGCAGGGCCAGGGCCTGCTCGTGGCGCAGCAGCCCCTCGACGCTCGTGTCGGCCACCGTGCGCCGGTGCTCGACGAGCTCCTGGGCGGTCTCGAGGGCGTCGTGCGCCAGCCCCTCGGCCAGCTGCCGCTCGACCAGCCGCGTGTAGGCCTCGGTCGTGCGGTCCTCGGCGCCGGCGACGCCGATGTCCACCGCCGCCCGCGCCGCGACCACCGCGGTGGCCAGCTCGACCAGTCCCGTCGCCTCCTCGTCCATGCCGACGAGGGTAGGGAGGTCGGCGCCGCTCGCGCAGACGATTGGCGCACTCCCCGCGCCGGTGCCGTCAGCGCCCCTGGTGCTTGAGCCTGAGCTTGACGGTGACGTCGCGGGAGGCCGGCGTCCCGCCCACCGGTGCGTAGGTCACCGTGACCTGGGCCGTCGCCTTCCCCGTGCGCTTGAGGGCCTTGCGCAGCGCGCCGGTGACCGCGACGGGCAGCGACACCGTCCTGGCCCGCGCGGAGTCGACCGAAGCCGCGGCCACGTCCTTCCCACCGACCGTCGTCGTGCCGATGCCGGGGACGCTCACCGACACGGTGGCGGTCCCCGCGCGCGCCGCGGTCCTGACCGCCCCCACGGCGAGGGCGTTGCTGGGCGTGGGTGCAGGCGTCGGGGTCCGGGTGCCGAAGCGGAGGTTGTCGAGGAAGACGCCACCGTTCAGCGTGACGTAGTCGATGAGCCGATCGGCGGTGAAGCCGAAGAAGCGCTGGTCGGGCGACTGCGGGCACGTCACCGATCGGGTGGTGGCGGGCGAGAGGTCGACGTAGCCGATGGTGAGGGTGCACGTGCGCTCGCTCGGACAGCTCGCGAGGTCGAAGCCGACCGTGTCCACCGGGCTGGTGAAGTCGACGACGAGCGTGTCGGCGCTGTCGTTCGCGTCGATCGCCGTCGACGGCACCTGGCCCTGCGTCGGCGTGAGCACGGCCAGGTTGCGGTCCGGAGAGCTGCCGGTGGCGAAGAAGTGCACCCCGGGCGCGATGGCGCCCACCGGGTTAGCACCCCGCCCCGTTGCCGGCCGACAGCGCGGCCTGCGGGGTGCGGTACTTGATGGTGCCCGGGGTGGCGGAGGACCCCTCGAAGTCCTCGAGGGCCAGGGACGGGTAAGCGGCGGAGAACGCCCGACCGCCGTTGTCCGGCACCACGCCATCCTCACTGAGACGGCTCCTGAGCGGGATGGCCCGATCAGGCCGTACCGGGGCACCGGGTTAGCCTGCGCGCGTGCCCACGCTGAGGGAGACCGTCGACCTGCTGCACGGCTGGTACCCGCCCGCCACGGCCGACTCCTGGGACGCCGTGGGGCTCGTCGCCGGCGATCCGGAGGCGCCGGTGCGGAAGGTGCTGTTCGCCGTGGACCCGGTGCTGCCGGTGGCGCAGGAGGCCGCGGCGTGGGGCGCGGACCTGCTGGTCGTGCACCACCCGCTGTTCCTCAAGGGCGTGCACGGGGTGGCCCGGACGACGCCCAAGGGCCGGACGCTCGGGGTGCTGCAGGACGCCGGCTGCGCGCTGCTGACCGCGCACACCAACGCCGACCAGGCCGCGGGTGGGGTGTCCGAGGCCCTGGCGCTGGCGCTCGGCCTGAGCGACCTGGCGCCGCTGCAGCCGGCGGACGGCCCGGCGCTGGACAAGCTCACGACCTACGTCCCCACCGCGGACGCCGACCGGGTCCGCCGGGCGTTGGGCGAGGCGGGGGCCGGGGTGGTCGGCGACTACGACAGCGCGTCGTTCTCCAGCCCCGGCGAGGGCCGGTTCCGGCCCCTGGCGGGTGCGCAGCCGCACATCGGCGAGGTCGGCCGGCTCGAGGTGGTCGACGAGGTCCGCGTCGAGTGCGTGCTGGCCCGCGCGGCGCGGCCCCGGGTGGTGGCGGCCCTGCTGGCGGCGCATCCCTACGAGGTGCCGGCGTACGACGTGGTCGAGCTGGCCGACCCGGGACTGGCCCCGACCGGCACCGGGCGGATCGGGTCGGTCGAGTCGACCACCCTGGGTGCCTTCGCCCAGCGGGTGGCAGACGCGCTGCCGGCGACGGCGCAGGGGGTGCGGGTGGCGGGGGCCGCGGACCGGCCGGTGCGTCGCGTGGCGCTCTGCGGGGGAGCCGGCGACTTCCTTTTTCGACGCGGTGCGGCGCACCGACGCCGACGTCTACGTGACCAGCGACCTGCGCCACCACCCGGCGAGCGAGTTCCTCGAGCACGACGGGCCGGCGCTGGTCGACGTGGCGCACTGGGCGGCGGAGTGGACCTGGCTGCCGGTGGTGGCGCGGCGGCTCGTGGTCGCGCTCGGGGATACGGTGGACACCCGGGTCAGCGAGATCCGCACCGACCCGTGGACCCACCGAGTCACAGGAGAAGAGCGCTGAAAGCCGACCCCGCCGCCCAGCTCGCGTTGCTGGACCTCCAGGAGCTCGACTCCCGCGCCGACCTCCTGCGCCACCAGCGCGAGGCGCTGCCCGAGCTCGCCGAGATCGCCACGCTGACCGCCGCGCGCACCGAGCTCGACGGCCGGCGGCGCGACGCGGCCATCGCCGTGGACGACCTCACCGCCGAGCAGGCCAAGGTCGACGCCGACGTCGAGCAGGTCAAGACCCGCCGCAAGCGCGACCAGGACCGGATGGACCAGGGCCTCATCAGCAACCCCAAGGACCTGGAGCGGATGCAGGGCGAGCTGGAGTCGCTCCAGCGCCGGATCGGCAGCCTGGAGGACGACGAGCTCGAGGTGATGGCCCGGCTCGAGGACGCCCAGCAGGACCTCGACACGCTCACCGCCCAGGTCGCCGAGGCCGACGAGCGGCTGGGCGCGCTGACCGCGACCGCCGACGAGAAGACCGCCGAGCTCGGCGCCCGGCTCGAGGAGACCCTGGCCCAGCGCGAGCCCGCCGCGGCGGGCATCCCCGGCGACCTGCTCGCGCTGTACGAGCGGCTGCGCATCGCCAAGAACGGCGTCGCGGTGGGCGCGCTGCGGCGCCGCGAGTGCGGCGGCTGCCGGCTCACCCTCGACCCCTCCGAGCTCGCCGCGATCCGTGCCGCCGCGCCCGACGAGGTCGTGCGCCACGACGAGTGCCAGCGGATCCTGGTCCGCACCGACGAATCCGGGCTGTGAGCGGATCGGCCCCTCGGTCGGTCGTCGTCGAGGCCGACGGCGGCTCGCGCGGCAACCCCGGGCCGGCGGCGTACGGCGCGGTCCTGAAGGACGCCACCACCGGAGCCGTCCTGGCCGAGGAGGGCACGACCATCGGCGTGGCGACCAACAACGTGGCGGAGTACTCCGGGCTCATCGCCGGGCTCAGGCTGGCCGCGGAGCTGGCCCCGGAGGCCGACATCGAGGTCCGGATGGACTCCAAGCTCGTGGTCGAGCAGATGTCGGGCCGCTGGAAGATCAAGCACCCCGACATGCGGCCGCTGGCCACCGAGGCCACCCGGCTGGCGCCCTTCGGCACCACGTACACCTGGGTGCCGCGTGAGCAGAACAAGCACGCCGACCGGCTGGCCAACGAGGCCCTGGACGGCAAGCGGAGCGGCGTCACCGTGGCGGGGGAGCAGCCGGTCGCCCCGGCGCCCGCCGCGCCCGTCGTGCCCGCCCGGTCGAGCTGGGGTCCGCCCGGCCCGGCCACGACCCTGGTGCTCATCCGGCACGGCGTCACCGCGCACACCACCGACAAGCGCTTCTCCGGCGGCCTGGCCAGCAGCAACCCCGGGCTGAGCGACGAGGGCCGGGCGCAGGTCCGCGCGACCGCGGACTGGCTGGCGCCGCTGGCCTCCGAGGTCGGGGCCGTGGTCGCCTCACCGGTACGCCGCGCGCAGGAGTCCGCCGAGATCGTGGCGGCCCGGCTGGAGCGGCCGCTCGAGGTCGAGCCCGGCCTCGCCGAGATGGAGTTCGGCCGGTGGGACGGGCTCACCCTGGCCGAGGTCGGCGAGCGCGACCGGGCCGGCCTGGACGGCTGGCTCGGCGCGCTCGACGTGGCGCCGCCCGGTGGGGAGTCCTTCCTGGACGTGCAGGCCCGGGTGCTGGCCGGACTGGAGCGGGTCCTGGAGCGGCACGCCGAGCAGACCGTGGTCGTGGTCAGCCACGTCACGCCCATCAAGACCCTGGTGGCCAGGGCCCTGGACGCGCCGCTGGAGTCGATCTGGCGCATGCAGCTGAGCCCCGCGTCCGTCAGCGTCGTGTCGTTCTTCCCGGAGGGCCGCTCGAGCATGCGGCTCTACAACGCGCGGCCGAGCGACGCCTTCTCGGCCGCGGCGTCGGCCTGGTGAGCCCCTCCGAGCGCGTCCTGGACCTGTTCGCGGTCCCGGACGCGGTCATCCCGCTCGGCGACGCCTCGGTCGTGGCCGGCGACCTCGTGCTCGCACCCGGCCACGACCCGGCCGTGCAGGACTGGCTCAACCCGCTGCTGGCCCGGCTCGCCGTCGCCATGGACACCCGGCCGCGCCGGCGCCCACAGGACCTGCGACTCGCCGTACCGGTCCCGGCCCGGGACGGCTCATGGGTCGTGGACGGGTGGTCGGCCTGCCGCTACGAGCCCGGCAGCACGATCACCCGCGACCTCGACGTCACCCTGGCCGTCGGGCGCGTTCTGCACGCCGAGCTGGCCTCCGCGGTGCCGCCGCGGCCCGAGGGTCAGCTCGTGCACACCCAGCTGTTCGGCAACGTCCTGCTCGACGAGGTCGGCGCGCCGGTGGTCGTCGACGTCCACCCGGACTGGCTCCCGGTCGAGGTGGCCGAGGCGCTGTGCGTGGTGGACGCGGGCGTGGACCTGCCCGATCGACCGGGGACGACGGCGGCCCGGGAGTACCGCTCGCTCAACCCTCGCTGAGCTCGCGCTTGCGCCGCTTGCCCTCGTGCATCGCCACCACCCGGGCGAGGGGGATCTCGTGGCCCTCGGCGATCAGGTCGGCCGGCAGCAGCTGCGGCTCGCCCGGCTCCCACACCGCCTCGTCCAGCCGGTCCGCCGCGGTCCGCACCGTGTAGTCGCCCGGCCGCACCTCCTCCAGCCGGTCCCACCCGACCGGGAAGGACACGGGCAGGCCCGGCCGGGCCCGGGGGCTGTACGCCGCCACGACCGTCGCGCCGCCGGCTCGGGTGGAGTCGACGAAGACCTTCCCGTCCCGCTCGTCGCGCACGAACGCCGTGGTGGCCACCGCGGGGTCGAGCGCGGCCGCCCGCGCGGCCAGGGCCCTCGTGGCGGCAGCCACGTCCGGGACGTCGTGCTCGACCAGCGGCACGACCACGTGCACGCCCTTGGCGCCGCTCGTCTTGACCGCCCCGGTCAGCCCGGCGCCGGTCAGCGCCCGCCGGACCAGCAGCGCCGCGGCCACCGCGAGCCGGAACCCCTCCTCGAGCGCCACGTCGTCCGGCGGGTCCAGGTCGAGGACGAGGTCGCTCTGGTGAGGGTCGTCGACCCGCATGAGCGCGGGGTGGTACTCCACCGCCCGCTGGTTGGCCAGCCACACCAGCGTGCGCCGGTCGTCGCAGACGGGGTAGCGGACCTCGCGCTGGGAGGCGCGGGCGTAGACGGTCGTGGTCCGGATCCAGTCGGGGGCGTGCTGGGGGAGGTTCTTCTGCATGAAGGCCGCCTGGCCCAGCCGGGCCCGCACCACCGACAGGGCCCGGTCGCGCAGACCGGGCAGCATCCGCTCGTGCACCGCGTCGAGGTAGCGCACCAGGTCGCCCTTGGTCACGCCCGCGTCGTCGAAGACCAGCTGGTCCAGGTGGGACAGGGCGACGCCGGCCAGCTCGTCAGCGCTCACACCTCGGAGACGACCACATCGAGCGCGCCGCCGTCCACCTCCACGGTCCAGCCGAGGTCGCGCAGCGCCTCGGCCAGCCGCGCCGGCGTGCGCGGGTTCGCTCCGTCCTCGAGCAGAGCCCGGACGAGGCGGCCCTTGGTGGCCTTGTTGAAGTGGCTGACCACCTGTCGCTTCCCGGGCGCGGTCTCGTGCAGCACCCGGACCGTGGCGACCCGGGGGAGCGTGGGCTTCCAGAACGCCGCGTAGGTACCGCTGCGCAGGTCCACCAGCAGCCCGTCACCGACCAGGTCGGTGAGCACCGGCCCGAGCTCGGCCCGCCACACGCCGGCCACCGCGCCGAGGCCGGGCAGCGCGGCGTCGCCGGAGAGGCGGTACGCCGGGATCCGGTCGCCCGGTGCCACCAGCCCGAACAGGCTCGACGTCACCCGCACCCGGGCCGTGGCCCGCCGCCGCGCCGCCGCGCCCAGGCCGGGCAGCCCGAGGGCGTCGTACAGCACGCCGGTGTAGACCGCGTCGGCCCGCGCGGTGGGCGCCTCGCGCAGTCGAGCGTTGCGCGCGACGAGCTCGAGCTGGGTCTTGGGTACGGCCAGGGTGCGGGCCGCCGCCTCGGGGTCCGTCGCGCACAGGTCGACCAGCGCGTCGAGCACCCGCTCGCGCGCGCCGGTCAGCTCCGGTGCCGAGAGGGCCGTGAGGTCGAGGGGCTTGCCGCGGCGCGGGGAGCTCTTGCCCTCGCTCGGCGGCAGCAGGATCAACACGATTCCGAAGATTAGGGTGGGCGACATGTCGAGCAGCCGCGTGGTCCGGGTCCGGACGGCCGACAGCGACGTCGAGCGGCTGCTCCGCGAGGGCATCGCGGAGATCCAGGCCGAGCTGCACGTGACGCCGGACTTCCCGCCCGAGGTCGAGCAGGCCGCGGCGGCGGCGGTGGCCGACCCGCGGCTGCCGGAGCTGGACCGCACCGACCTCGAGCTGGTCACCGTCGACCCGGAGGGCTCGATGGACCTCGACCAGGCGCTGCACCTGGAACGGACCGGCGACGGCGGCTACGTCCTGCACTACGCGATCGCCGACCTCGCGGCGTTCATCACCCCGGGCGACCCGGTCGACGTCGAGGCGCACCGCCGGGGCCAGACGCTGTACGGCGCGGACAGCCGGGTCCCTCTGCACCCGACGGTGATCTCCGAGGGGGGCGGCTCGCTGCTGCCCGACCAGGTCCGCCCGGCGCTGCTGTGGACCATCACCCTGGACGCCGACGGCGCGCGCACCGACGTGCAGGTCGAGCGGGCCCGGGTGCGCAGCCGGGCGCGGCTGGACTACCCGGGCGTGCAGCAGCAGATCGACGACGGCAGCGCGTCGGAGTCGCTGGCCCTGCTCAAGGTGGTCGGCGAGCTGCGCCTGCAGCGCGAGCGCGCCCGCGGCGGCGTCTCGCTGCCGCTGCCCGAACAGGAGGTCGACACCTCCGGGCCGGAGTGGACGCTGACCTACCGCGAGCTGCTCCCCGTCGAGGAGTGGAACGCCCAGATGTCGCTGCTCACCGGCTTCGCGGCGGCCTCGCTGATGATGTACGCGCGGATCGGCTTCCTGCGCACCCTGCCGCCGCCGGACCCGCGCGACGTGCAGCGGCTGCACCGGACCGCCCACGCCCTCGGCATCGAGTGGCCGGCCGAGCTGCTCTACCCCGACTTCATCCGTGGCCTGGACCCGGCCAAGCCGCAGCACGCTGCGATGATCTCGGCCTGCACTCGGCTGCTGCGCGGGAGCGGGTACGTCGCCTTCGACGGCGAGGTGCCGGCCGACCCGCTGCACCACGCGCTCAACGCGGAGTACGCCCACGTCACCGCGCCGCTGCGCCGCCTCGGCGACCGCTACGCCTCGGAGATCTGCGTCGCCCTGTGCGCGGGCGACGACGTGCCGGGCTGGGTCCACGCCGCCCTGCCGGAGCTGGCCAAGCAGATGCAGACCTCGTCGCAGCTGGCCAGCCGCTACGAGAGCGCCGTGCTCAACCTGGTCGAGGCCGGGCTGCTCCAGGGCCGGGTCGGCGAGAGCTTCGACGCCGTGGTCGTCGACGTCAACGAGAAGGACCCGATCCGCGGCACGGTCACGGTCGCCGAGCCCGCCGTCGAGGCGCCGGTCGTGTCCGCCTCCGACATCCCGCTCGGCACCGACGTGCGCGTGCGGCTCACCACCGCCGACGTGGCGACCCGCAAGGTCGAGTTCACGCTGGAGAGGTAGCCCCGACGAACGCCCGCAGCTCGCCGTCCGGCGCGTCCCACGCGGCGCGGAAGGCCGGGTGCAGCGGCAGGTCGTCGACCTCGTCGGCCTCCGCCCAGACGTGGCGCACCGACTCCGAGAGGTGCTCGACGTGCAGCGGCGCGGTCGCCGGCACGCCCAGCACGGTCTCGTAGGTCCACCCGCCACCGCAGTCCGCGACGTAGGACGCGCGCACGTCGACCTCGGCGGGTCGGATGGCCATCTCCTCGCCGGCCTCGCGCAGCGCCGTCTCCACGCCGGACTCGCCGCGCTCGCGGGCACCGCCCGGGACCGACCAGGTGCCGCCCTGGTGCGCCCAGCCCGCCCGGAGCTGGAGCAGCGCCCGCCCGGCGTCGGCCACGAGCAGCCCGGCGGCCCCGCGCGGCCCCCAGTGGCGGTGGCCCAGCCTGCACGTCGTCCAGCTCATGACGGCTCGACCCTAGAGCCCTGCTCCTAGACTCACCGCCCGTGGACGCGGACATCATCGTGGTCGGGGCGGGGCTCGCGGGGCTGGTGGCGGCGGCCGAGGCCGCCGACGCGGGCCGGTCGGTGGTGCTGGTCGACCAGGAGGGCGAGCAGTCGCTGGGCGGTCAGGCCTTCTGGTCCCTGGGCGGGCTGTTCCTCGTGGACAGCCCCGAGCAGCGGCGGATGGGCGTCAAGGACTCGCGCGAGCTGGCCTGGCAGGACTGGATGGGCAGCGCGCAGTTCGACCGCGAGGAGGACCGCTGGCCGCGCGCCTGGGCCGAGGCGTACGTCGACTTCGCGGCCGGCGAGAAGCGCGCCTGGCTGCGCTCGATGGGCCACCGCGTGTTCCCGGTCGTCGGGTGGGCCGAGCGCGGCGACGGCCGCGCCGACGGTCACGGGAACTCGGTGCCGCGCTTCCACCTCACGTGGGGCACCGGCCCCGGCGTGGTCGAGCCGTTCGAGCGGCGGGTGCGCGAGCACGTGGCCGCCGGGCGGATCCGGCTGCGGTTCCGGCACCGCGTCGACGGCCTGGTGGTCGCCGGCGGCACGGTCGTCGGCGTCGAGGGCCACACGCTCGCGCCGGACGCCGCCGTGCGCGGCGCCGCGACCAACCGCGACGAGACCGGCTTCTTCTCGCTCACCGCCCAGGCGGTCATCGTGACGAGCGGCGGCATCGGCGGCGACCACGACCTCGTCCGCAAGGCCTGGCCCGAGCGGCTCGGGACGCCGCCCAGGACGATGGTGGCCGGGGTGCCGGCCCACGTCGACGGCCGGATGCTGCAGATCACCGAGGCCGCCGGCGCCCGGCTGATCAACCCCGACCGGATGTGGCACTACGTCGAGGGCCTGCGCAACTGGGACCCGATCTGGGCCAACCACGGCATCCGGATCCTGCCCGGGCCGTCCAGCCTGTGGCTCGACGCGGCCGGCCGGCGGCTGCCGGCGCCGTACTTCCCGGGCTTCGACACCCTCGGCACGCTCAAGCACCTGCGGCAGAGCGGCTACGACTACTCGTGGTTCGTGCTGACCCAGAAGATCATCGAGAAGGAGTTCGCGCTCTCGGGCTCCGAGCAGAACCCCGACATGACCGGCAAGAACCTCAAGCTGCTGCTGTCGCGGGTCAAGAAGGGCGCGCCGGGCCCCATCGAGGCGTTCAAGCAGCACGGCGAGGACTTCGTGGTCGCCGCCACCCTCGGTGAGCTGGTCCGGGGGATGAACGAGGTCGCCGACGACGACGTCCCGGCGCTCACCGAGGCCGCGCTGCGCGAGGTGGTCGAGGCGCGCGACCGCGAGGTCGACAACGCCTACTCCAAGGACGCCCAGATCACCGCCATGCAGGGCGCCCGGCGCTACCTCGGCGACAAGCTCATCCGGGTCGCCTCCCCGCACCGGCTGCTCGACCCGAAGGCCGGGCCGCTCATCGCCGTGCGCCTCAACATCTTGTCCCGCAAGACCCTCGGCGGCCTGGAGTCCGACCTCGAGGGCCGGTGCCTGACGTCGTCGGGCGAGCCGCTGCCCGGGCTGTACGCCGCGGGTGAGGTCAACGGCTTCGGTGGCGGCGGGATGATGGGCTACAACGCGCTGGAGGGGACGTTCCTCGGCGGCTGCCTGTTCTCCGGCCGGGTGGCCGGGCGGGCGGCGGCGCGCGCGGTGGGCTGATCCGAGCACGCGCGCGTGCCGCGCGGCGCGACGGGATACCGACCGGGCTCCACGACCGGAGGGGGACCCCCGTGCCCGACCCACGTGTGCAGCTGACCGTCGACGGCGTCACCCACGACGTCGAGGTCGACCCGCGCACCACGCTGCTGGACCTGCTGCGCGAGCGGCTGGACGTGACCGCGCCGAAGAAGGGCTGCGACCACGGCCAGTGCGGCTCGTGCACGGTGCTGCTCGACGGGCGCCGGCACCTGACCTGCCTGGCCCTCGCGGTGTCCTACGACGGAGCCGAGGTGGTCACCGCCGCCGGGCTCGACGAGGGCGACGAGCTGCACCCCGTGCAGCAGGCCTTCCTGGAGCACGACGGCTACCAGTGCGGCTACTGCACCCCGGGCCAGGTGTGCTCTGCCGTGGGAGTGCTGAGAGAGCTGGCCGACGGGCACCCGAGCCACGTCACCGCCGACCTCCAGCAGGAGACCGAGGCCAGCGACGACGAGCTGCGCGAGCGCATGAGCGGCAACCTGTGCCGCTGCGGCGCCTACGTCGGGATCCTGGCCGCGGTCCGCCAGGCGGCGGGAGCGCAGCGGTGAGGCCCTTCGAGTACCAGCGGGCCGACGACCCGGCCCACGCGGTCGCCCTGCTCGACGGGGACCCGGACGCGGCGTACCTCGCCGGCGGGACCAACCTGGTCGACCACCTCAAGCTCGGCGTGGCCACGCCCGGGCGGTTGGTCGACGTGCGCCACCTCGGGCTCGACGAGGTCGAGGAGACCGACGACGGCCTGCGCGTCGGCGCGAACGTGCGCAACAGCACCCTGGCCGCGCACCCGCTGGTCCGTGAGCGCTGGCCCGCGGTGGCCCGGGCGCTGCTGGCCGGCGCGTCCGGTCAGCTGCGCCACCAGGCCACCACCGGCGGCAACCTGCTGCAGCGCACGCGGTGCGTGTACTTCCAGGACGTCACGACCCCCTGCCACAAGCGCGAGCCGGGCAGCGGCTGCTCGGCCATCGGCGGCTACGAGCGCTACGACGCGGTGCTGGGGGCCAGCGAGTCGTGCGTGGCCGTGCACCCCTCCGACCTGGCCGTCGCGCTGGCCTGCGTGGACGCCCAGGTGGTCGTGCTCGGCCGCGACGGCGAGCGCCGGGTGCCGGCCACCGAGCTGCACCGGCTGCCCGGGGACCACCCCGAGCGCGACACCGTGCTCGAGCACGGCGAGCTGATCACCGCCGTCGAGCTGCCGGCCACGCAGGCCGCGCGGCGCTCGACCTACGTCAAGGTGCGCGACCGCGCGTCGTACGCCTTCGCGCTGGTCTCGGTGGCCGCCGCGGTCGAGCTGGACGGCGACACCGTGCGGGACGTGCGCCTGGCCTGGGGCGGCGTGGCCCACAAGCCGTGGCGGGCGGGCCGGGCCGAGGCCGCGCTCACCGCGCGCCGGCTCAGCGACGACGGGATCTCGGCCGCGGTCGACCTCGAGCTCGTCGCCGCCCGGACCACCGAGCAGACGGCCTACAAGCTGCCGATGGTGCGCGGCGCCACGCTGACCGCGCTGCACCGGCTCCAGGAGGGACTCCAGTGACCGTCGAGCACCTGCCCACCCCGATCGAGACCCGGTCGGTGGGGTCGCACCACGACCGCGTCGACGGCGTGGCCAAGGTGACCGGCCGCGCGCCGTACGCCGTGGAGCACCGCGACGACCCCGAGGCCCTGGCCGAGGGCGAGGTCCTGCACCTGTGGCTGGTGCAGTCGACGGTCGCCCGCGGTCGGGTGAGCGACGTGGACGCCACCGAGGCACTCGCGCAGCCGGGCGTGGTCTCGGTCGTCGACCACACGTCGGCGCCGAGGCTGCAGGGCGGCGAGGACGAGCCGGACGTCGAGCTGATGGTGCTGCAGGACGACGAGGTGCGCTTCCGCGGCCAGATCGTCGCGGCGGTGCTGGCCTCGACGCCGGAGGCGGCCCGCGAGGGTGCCCGGCTGGTCCGGGTGTCCTACGACGAGCAGGAGTTCAGCGCCGAGCTGAGCGAGGACGCCGAGTCCTACGAGCCCGAGACCGTGAACCCGGACATGCCGGCGGCGACCTCCGACGGTGACGTGGACGCCGCGCTCGCCTCGGCCGAGGTGGTGGTCGACCAGACATACCGGACGGCGTACGAGCACAACAACCCGCTCGAGCCGCACGCCGCCGTGGCCCGCTGGGACGGCGACGAGCTCACGCTCGTGGACTCCACCCAGGGCGTGCACCCGGTCGCCGAGGCCCTCGCACCGCTGCTCGGCGTGGCGAAGGAGCAGGTCCACGTGGTGGCGCCGTACGTCGGCGGCGGCTTCGGCAGCAAGGGCATGCCGCACGCGCCGGAGATGACGTGCGCACTGCTCGCGCGGACCGTCCCCGGGCGCACGGTGCGGCTGGCGGTGACCCGGCAGCAGATGTTCGCCCTGGTCGGCTACCGCACCGCCACCATCCAGCGCTTCCGGCTCGGCGCCGGCGCCGACGGCCGGCTCACGGCCATCGAGCACCAGGTGCTCGAGCAGACGTCGCGGTGGAAGGAGTTCGGCGAGCAGACCGCGTCGCCGACCCGGATGCTCTACGCCGCGCCGAACCGCCGCACCGGCCACAGGCTCGTCCCGCTCGACGTGGCCGTGCCGTCGTGGATGCGGGCGCCGGGGGAGATGCCCGGCATGTTCGCCCACGAGGTGGCCATGGACGAGCTGGCCGAGGCCTGCGGGCTGGACCCGGTCGAGCTGCGGGTGCGCAACGAGCCCGACGTGGACCCCGAGACCGGCAAGCCGTTCCACGACCGCCGCCTGGTCGACTGCCTGCACCGCGGCGCCGAGCTCTTCGGGTGGCCGGCCTCGCGCCGGGAGCCGCGCTCGACCCTCGACGGCGACTGGTGGGTCGGCACCGGGGTCGCGTCGGCGACGTACCCGATGATGATCATGCCGGGCAACAGCGCCCGCGTGACCGCGCTCGAGGGCGGGGAGTACGACGTCGCGATCGGCGCCGTCGACATCGGCACCGGCGCCCGCACCGTGCTGCAGCAGATCGCCGCCGACGCGCTGGCGGTCGACCCGTCCTGCGTCCGCCTCCAGATCGCCGACACCTCGCTGCCGTCGGCGTCCGTGGCCGGCGGCTCCTCGGGCACCAGCTCGTGGGGCAGCGCGATCGTGGCCGCCGCCCAGCTGTTCCGCGAGGACCACGACGACGCCCCCGACGCCGGGGTCTCCACCACCGCCGCGGCTGCCGACTCGCCCGAGGCGGAGAAGTACGCCCAGCACTCCTTCGGCGCCGTCTTCGCCGAGGTGCGGGTCCACCGGCACACCGGCGAGCTCCGCGTCCCGCGGCTGTACGGCGTCTACTCGGTCGGTCGCGTCATCAACCCGATGACCGCGCGCTCGCAGCTGCTCGGTGGCCTGACCATGGGGCTGTCGGCCGGGCTGTTCGAGGAGTCCTTCCGCGACCCGCGCTTCGGTCACGTCGTCACCCAGGACCTCGCGACCTACCACGTGGCCTCGCACGCCGACGTCCGCGACCTGCGGGCGGAGTGGCTGGACGAGTCCGACACCGTGGCCACGCCGATGGGCTCGCGCGGCATCGGCGAGATCGGGATCGTCGGCACCGCGGCCGCCGTGGCCAACGCCGCCTCGCACGCCACCGGCGTGCGGGTCCGGTCGATGCCGGTGACGGCCGACCTGTTCCTCTAGGCCCTGTCGTCGGACTCCGCCGGCCGCACCAGGTCGACCAGGTCGGCGATGGAGTCGACGACGCGGGTGGGGCGGTAGGGGAAGCGCTCCACGTCCTCGGGCCGGGTGGAGCCGGTGGTGACCAGCACGGTGCGCAGGCCGGCCTCGAGGCCGCTGATGATGTCGGTGTCCATCCGGTCGCCGACCATCACCGTGGTCTCGGAGTGCGCCTCGAGCCGGTTGAGGGCCGAGCGCATCATGAGCGGGTTGGGCTTGCCGATGAAGTACGGCGAGCGGCCGGTCGCGGCGCTGATGAGGGCGGCGACCGAGCCGGTGGCGGGCAGCGACCCGGCGGGCGACGGCCCGGAGACGTCGGGGTTGGTGGCGATGAAGCGGGCGCCGGCCTCGACCAGGCGGATGGCGCGGGTGATGGCCTCGAAGGAGTAGGTGCGGGTCTCGCCGAGCACGACGTAGTCCGGGTCGCGCTCGGTCATGACGTAGCCGATGTCGTGCAGCGCCGTGGTCAACCCGGCCTCACCCACGACGTACGCCGTGCCGTGCGGGCGCTGGTCGGCGAGGAACTGCGCGGTGGCCAGGGCCGAGGTCCAGATCGACTCCTCGGGCACGTCGATGCCGCTGCCCAGCAGGCGGGCGCGCAGGTCGCGCGGGGTGAAGATCGAGTTGTTGGTCAGCACCAGGAAGCGCAGCCCGCTGGCCTTGAGGGCCTCGACGAACTCGGGCGCGCCCGGGATCGGCACCTCCTCGTGCACCAGCACGCCGTCCATGTCGGTCAGCCAGGTGTGGACCGGGCGCTCCTCGCTCATGGGGTCAGTCTGGCAACACCGGGCCCGAGCGGTCAGGCGGCGAGCCGCAGCACCGTGCGACCAGTGCTGCTGCGCACCTCGACCTCGGTGATCTCGTCGCGCTCCGCCGCGGTGGCCGCCGCGATCCGCAGCACCTTGTGCGGCAGCGCGCGCCAGGACGCGATCTGCTCCTCGGCGCCGGTCGTCGTGCGGACGTACATCGCGTAGCTCGGCTGCGACTCGTCGCGGTACGCCGGCCCGTCGGTGCCGGCGTCGTCGTCGTACTCGCAGGTGAAGTCGACCCGCGTGCCCCACCCGACGGGCGTGAGCGCCACGCTCGCGGTGATCGGGACGTGGCCCACCGGCTGCATCGCCGCTGCCGACGCGGTGACCGACGCCCGCGGCGAGCCGCCGTCGTCGTCGCCGCCCAGGGTCGCCACCCCGGCCGCGCCGATGGCCACGACCGCGGCGGCCGCGACCAGGCCCGTGGTGAGCCAGGTGCGGCGGCGCTGGGTGCGGCGTACGCGGCGCACCAGCCCGGGCAGCAGCGTGTCCGGCACCGGCTCGGGCAGCTCCTCGGGGTCGAGGATCTCCACCGGCACCCGGGCCAGCAGCCCCGGCAGGCCCGCCAGCTCCCGCACCGACCGGGAGCACGACTCGCACGACGACAGGTGCCGCTCGAAGGCGGTCCGGTCCTCCGACGAGAGCGCGCCGAGGACGTAGGCCCCGTCGTCGTGCTCGAACCCGCACCCGCTCATGCGCCCACCCCCAGCTCCTCCAGCGCGAGCCGCAGGGCCCGCAGCGCGTAGTGCGTCCGGCTCTTGACCGTGCCCTCCGGCACGCCGAGCCGACGCGAGGCCTCGGCCACCGAGTGACCGCGGTAGTAGCACTCCAGCAGCACCGCCCGGTGCTCCGGCGACAGCGACGTGATCGCCTCGGCCACGACCCACGACTGCAGCAGCGCGTCGGTCTGGTCGACCGGGTCGCCGGCCTCGGGGACCTGGTCGGTGTACTTCTCGTTCTGGTAGCGCTTGCTGCGCCACTCGTCGATGACGATGTTGCGGGCCACGGTGAACAGCCACGACCGCACCGACCCGCGCGACTCGTCGAGCACCTCGGAGTGCTGCCACGCGCGCAGCAGCGTCTCCTGGGCGACGTCCTCGGCCCGGACCGGGTCGCTGGTCAGGTGCAGGCAGAAGCCCCACAGGGCAGCAGCGTGCTCGTCGTGCAGCTGCTTCATGAGCGCGGTCGGCTCGGCCATGGACACCTCCACTCCCCGTACGGGCGAGCGGGGGTGACGGTTCAGTGTGGACCGTGCAGGTCCAGGCCGGGGGTGATGGGCTCTGTCTGGGTGCTGTGTCTCGTGGTGCGGCTCTCGTGTTTCCGGCCGCCTGTGGACTGACCCGGCCCCCGCCGGACCGCAGCCCCTCACCGAACGCAACCGACGCCGTGTTGCACGCGACTGCTCCCAGCGTGGTTGCGTTGCGTATGCGTGCCCCACGCCGCGGGTCTAGCGTTCGGCGAGGGGGCTGCGGTCCGGCGGGGGCCGGGTCAGACCACAGGCGGCCTGGTCTGGCGGCGGCACCGTCTCGTCTCCGCCTTCACGTGGGTGGGTGGGGTGCGGTGCGGGTCTTCGCACATCGGGACCGCAGCGTGGTCGCCGAAGGCGGCCGCGCTTTCGTGGGGCGGGGCGCAGCCTCGCCCTCAGCGCGCCCTCACCAGCCAGACCGGGTCCCGCTGTCAAGGACGAACCACTCGGGCCGAAGGCCCCGCCGTTCGCCGCTTGCGGCGCCGAAGGCGTCCTTGACAGCGGGAGTCGGGCTGGTAAGCGCGCGGCCGCACGCAATTGATCCCCGTACGAGCAAGAACCGTCGCGGGCAAGCAGGAGCCGAGAGACGGTGCGGAGGGGACCCCTCAGCGGCGGGCCAGGCGCGGGATCAGGATGGCGGCGGCCAGCAGGTGCGTCAGGACCAGACCGGCGGCGTCCAGGGCCGAGGCGCCGAGGAGCACGTCGGGGACGCACGAGAGCACCGTGAGCACGGACGCCGTGCGCAGGAACGCGGTCCGGCTCAGGTGGCGGGCGAGGACGGTGCCGAGCACGGCGGCGATGAGGACGAGCTGGCCGAAGCTCAGGACGGGGATCGCGCCGTCGGTGACCGAGAGCGCGTGATCGGTGGCGGCGAAGGCCGCGGCGACGGCGGTGACGGTGAGGGCCGCGACCAGGCCGGTGGCCAGGGCGCGGGTCCAGGTGACGCGGGGACCGGTGGTGGGCCGGGCGTCGGCGGCGAGGGTGAGGGTGGCGCTCATGTCGGGCTCCTGGTGGTGGGGGAGCGGCTCGGTGCTGCTCCGTCATCCACTCCACGAAGGGGTCGGCGCGCGTACGACACAGCGGCGAGAAGTTTCTTCGGGGTACCTCTCGGCCCGTGACCACACGCTCGAGGGCCGGCTACCCGCTGGCAGTGGCGCTGGTGGTGCTCGGCCTGTGCCCGTACGTCGTGGTGACCACGGCGTTCGCGCCCTTGGCCGACCTGGTGGCGCGCGACCTGCACGCCTCGGCGCAGGCGGTGCAGCTGGCCGGCGGGCTGGGCAACGCGGCGTACGCCGTGGGCGCGGTGGTGGCCGCCCAGCTGGGGCAGCGGTTCGTGCAGCGGCGGCTGTTCCTGGTCTACACGCCGGTGATCGTGGTGGCCACGCTGGTGGCGGGGCTGGCCGGCGACGGGCTGGTCTTCACGATCGGTCGGACCGCCGAGGGGTTCGCGGCGGGCGCGATGCTGATCAGCTCGCTGCCGGTGCTGCTGACCCGGTTCGGCAGCGGCAGGGTGCCGGTGAGCGCCGCGGTGGTGAACGTCGGGATGTTCGGGGCCAGCGCGCTCGGTCCGGTCGTCGGTGGCCTGGTGGCGGGGACCGAGGACTGGCGCGCGTTCTTCGTGGTCGTCGCGGTGCTCGAGGCGCTGGCCTGGGGGGCGGCGCTGGCCGGGTTCGTGCGCTTCGACCCGCCCGACCCGGAGCGGCCCTTCGACGTGCAGGCCGTCTTCTGGGTCGTGGTGGCCACGACGCTGCTGTTCACCGGCACGTCGCTGTTGACCGGTCACGCCTTCGTCTCCTGGCCGGTGCTGCTCCCGCTGGCCGGCGGGCTGGTCGCGCTGGCCCTGCTGTTCGTGGTGGAGGAGCGGCAGGAGCAGCCGCTGATCCCGCTGCGCGAGCTCGCCTCGCAGCTCCCCGTCACGGGGACCATGGCCGCGATGGTCGGGGGCGCGGTGTTCGTGGGCGCACTGCAGCTGGTCCAGCTCGAGCAGGCCGACGTGGTGCGGCGCGGGCCGGAGGCCGTGGCGTGGCTGTTCTGGCCCACGCCGATCGGCGCGGTGGTGGCGGCCGTGCTGCTCGGGGTGCTCGTCCGCACGGCGTACCTGCCCCTGCTGGTCGACGCCGGACTGCTCGCGCTGGCGGCGGCGCCCGCTCTCCTGCTCGCGCTGGGCTCGGGGCGACCGGTGGTCCTGGTGGCTGCGGCGCTGCTGGGCTTCGGGGCGGGCGCGACGGTCTCGCCGGGCCTGTTCCTCACCGGCTTCGGGCTCCCCGCGACCCAGCTCGGGCGCGCCTTCGCGATGGTGCAGCTGCTCCGCTCGCTCGCGACGTACGCCGTGGCGCCGGTCGTGCTCCACCTCGCGCAGTCACGTGGCGACCTGGCCGCAGGCGTCGACGACGCGCTCGTGGTCCTGCTGGTGCTGGCCGCGGTGGGCCTGGCCGCGGCAGTGCTGCTGCCGTTCTTCTCCGGCGCCCGGCTGCGCCGCCCGGACCTCGAGGGCTGGCTCGACGGCGGGCAGGCGCTGCCGTCGCCGACGCTGGCGGTGCACCTGCGGCCCGGGACCGAGGACGACGACGCCGCGCCGCTCCTGCCGGGAGGCGAGCCGCCCTGAGCGGGCACAGGCGGGCGGTCCGGGCGGTCGCGCCCCGTGGGGGAGCGGCGAGAACGCGGTGTCGGACGTCACCCTGTGGGCATACTGGCCGCCACAGCAATCAACACCCGGGGGACCAGAACATGAAGTCAACGCGCATCTCCAAGGCCGCCGCCGCGCTCTGCGGCGTCGCCCTCGCCGTCGTCGGAGCGGCCGCACCGGCCCAGGCGGCCAGCTGGAGGGGCAGCGACCCGGCCCACGACGTCGCGGCGAAGAAGTGCAAGCCGCGCTGCGCGTACACCCCCGCCCCGGGTGTCGCCAGCGCCGACCTGGTCGGCTCGCGCGTCACCTACCGCCACGACGCCGTCAAGATCGCCATCAAGCTCCGCGGCGTCGACCGCTCCAAGGCGTTCGCCGTGACCAGCCTGCTCGCCGCCACCGACCGCGAGGGCCGCTACTTCTCCGCGATCTCCGCCTTCGCCCCCGGCCGCGCTCCCAAGATCACCTTCCGCAACCCCAGCGGCATCGCCATCAGGTGCGGCGGCGCCACCACCCAGCTCCAGGGCAACAGCGTGCTGGCCACGGTGCCCGCCCGCTGCCTCAACGCGCCCGACTTCGTGCGCTGGAGCGGCTACGTGCGGGTGATCTTCCCCGGCGACCTCGACACCGACCAGCGCTACCAGGGCTGGTTCGACAAGTTCCGCACCAGCAGCTCCACGCCGCTGAACAAGAACACCTTCGAGTTCAGCCGCCGCATCGCCCGAGCGGCCTGACGACGCCTTTCGTCGCCGCGGGCCCACCGGTTGCGCCCGCGGCTGTGCGATAGCCCACCGCCGAGCGGCGGGGTGTCCCGGCGGTCAGCGGTTACCGGCTCCGCATGGCAGACGCGCGACCGGGCCGGAAGATCATCTTCTTCCTCGTGATCCTCATCGCCGTCGTGGTGCTCGGGATCTTCATCCTCGTGGGCGCCCTCAGCGGCGGGGACGGCGAGGGCGGGGACGAGCAGCAGCAGCCGCCGCCCGCCAGCTCCGGCGCGCCCTAGGCCTCCAGCAGACTCCGCCGGGACGGGCTCAGGAGCCGCGCAGCCGGCGCGTGTCGTCGGCCAGCCGCACGGTGCGCCCGGTCTTGTCCAGGTGGAGCAGGAGCGGCAGCGCCACCCGGCGTGAGGTCCCCAGCGCCTGACGGGCGGCGCTGGTGGTGAACGGCGCCTGGAGGCCGGCCAGCACGTCGACGGAGAGGTCCGCGGCGTCCGGCAGCAGGACCACGCCCGGGGCCACCCGGAGCACCCGGCCGTCCCTGTGCAGGCGAGCAGCGGTGCCGTCGTCCAGGCCGTACGCCGTGAGCGTGGGCGCGTCCGGCGCGTCGAAGGGCGCGTCCGCGAGGTGCTCCCGCAGCCGCTCGAGTGCGGCCTCCGCCGCGGGGTCCTCGACCACGGGCGCCGCCACCGGAGCGGCGGGCGCGGGCTCGGGCACGGCCTCTGCCTCCTCGCCCGAGAGCACGCGCGCCCGGCGCGCGGCGTCGCCGCGCCGGCTCAGCGCCGGCGGCGCGGCGTCCAGCACCACCACGCCCCAGACCTCGCGGCTGCCCGGATCGCGGAGCACGGCGCGGTCGCCGGCGCGCAGCGGCACCGGCTCGGGCAGCTGGAGCCGTGCGTACCCCCGACCCAGCGGTCGCAGCCGCACCTGCGCCGAGGCCGAGCCCACGTGCAGCACGGGCCGCTCGGGGGGCTCGCCACCGCCGTCCAGGCGCACGTCGACGGCGGCGGTGGAGATGAACGCACCGGGCGTGACCAGGGCGGAGCCGCGGGCGATGCCGGCGGGCGCGTGGCCGCCGAGGTCGAGCGCCACCCGCGCCACGCCCGTGACCTCGGTGCGCGACACCTCGAGCGACTCGATGCCCCGCACACGCACCGGCTCGTCGCCGAACGCCAGCCGGTCGCCGGCCCGGACGGTGCCCTCGGGCAGGGTGCCGGTGACCACGGTGCCGGCGCCGCGGACGTGGAAGCGCCGGTCCACCCACAGCCGCACCGGGGCGGCCGGGTCCGGCGCCGGGACGCCGCGGAGCACCCCGGCCAGGGTCGAGCGCAGCGCATCCAGCCCGGCGCCGGTGCGGGCGCTGACCACCACGTGCGGCGCCGAGGCCAGCCCGGTCGCGGCCAGGCGGGACCGCGCGGCCTCGAGCGCCGGTGCCGGGTCGGCCAGGTCCGACCGGGTCACGGCCAGCAGTCCGTGCCGCACCCCGAGCGCGTCCAGCGCGGCCAGGTGCTCCTCGGCCTGGGGCATCCACGGGTCGTCGGCGGCCACCACGAACAGCGCCACCGGCACCGGCCCCATCCCGGCCAGGGCCGTGGTGAGGAAGCGCTGGTGGCCGGGCACGTCGACGTACGCCACGTCGCCGACGCCGGCCAGCGGCGCCCACGCGTAGCCCAGCTCGATCGACAGCCCGCGCCGGCGCTCCTCCTCGAGCCGGTCGGGGTCGCGGCCGGTGAGGGCGCGGATGAGCGCGGACTTGCCGTGGTCGACGTGGCCCGCGGTGGTGACTACGTGCATGCCCGGACGGCGGCCAGCAGGCGCGCATCGTCCTCCGGGGGTACGGCGAGCAGGTCGAGCAGCAGCCGGCCCTCGTGCACCCGGCCCACCACCGGCACCGCGCCGAGCCGCAGCGGCTCGGCCAGCCCCTCCGGCAGGGCCACCGCCGCGCTGGACAGCTCGACGCCCGGCGCCCCGCCGCCCCCGACGCGCGCGCTCGTCGGCACCGCCTCGGCCCCGAGCGCCTCGGCCAGCGCGGAGGCCCGGGCCAGCAGCTCGGGCCCGGTCGTGGCCAGCGCCTGCGCGGTCGGCGTCGGGCCGCCGGTGAGCGTGGCCTCGAGGGCGGCCAGCGTCAGCTTGTCCACCCGCAGCGCCCGGGCCATCGGGTGCCGGCGCAGCCGCTCGACGTGCTCGCGGCGGCCGAGGAGCAGCCCGCACTGCGGTCCGCCCAGCAGCTTGTCGCCCGACGACGTGACCAGGGCCGCACCCTCGAGCAGCGTCGTCGTGGCGTCCGGCTCGTCGGGCAGCCGGGGGTGCGGCTGGAGCAGCCCGGAGCCGGTGTCGGCCACCACCGGCACGGGCAGCGCGGCGAGCGCCGAGACCGGCACGGCCGAGGTGAACCCCTCCACCCGGAAGTTCGACGGGTGCACCTTGAGCACGAAGGCGACCGAGTCGTCGACCGCCCGCTCGTAGTCCTCGAACCGCACCCGGTTGGTCGTCCCCACCTCGCGCAGCTCCGCCCCGAAGGACTCCACCAGCTCCGGGATCCGGAAGCCGTCGCCGATCTCCACCAGCTCGCCGCGCGCGATCACGACCCGCCGCCCGCGGGCCAGCACCCCGGCCGCCAGCCCCAGGGCCGCCGCGCCGTTGTTGACCACGTGCACCGCCTCGGCCGCCGGCACCGCCGCCGCCAGCGCCGCCAGCGCGGCGGCCCCGCGCCGACCGCGCCGTCCGGTGGCCAGGTCCAGCTCCACGTCGGTCGGCCCGGCCGCGGTCACCACGGCGTCGACCGCCGCGGGGGAGTACGCCGCGCGCCCCAGGTTGGTGTGCACCACGACGCCGGTGGCGTTGATGACCGGCCGCAGCGAGGTGCCGCCCGCCGGCAGCGCGTCCAGCACCGCGTCGACCACGGCCTCCGGCGCCAGCGCCGCCCGCCGCACCTGGGCCAGCTGCTCGACCACGGCCGACTTCACCTGCGCCCGCCCCAGCCGGCCGGCCGCCTCGGCCAGCCGCGGGTCGGCCAGCACCGTGTCGGTGCGCGGGACGGCGCGCCGCGGGTCGGACATGGGCACCCTCCGGTCAGGTCTGGCGGAGGCGGACGGGAATCGAACCCGCCTGACCGAGGTGCTCGGCCACAACGGTTTTGAGGACCGCGCCCGTCACCAGACGAGGTACGCCTCCGTGGGCGAGCCTACGGCTCGTCCAGCACCAGCCGCTGACCGCCGTCGGCCAGCTCACGCACCACGTCGAGGTGACCGGCGTGGGTGGCGGTCTCCACCAGCACGTGGAGCAGCACGTCGCGCAACGTGTCGTACGGCGGCTCGCCGCCGTCGAACCACCACGCCGGCGCCGCGTCGGACGGGAGGTCCACGACGGCCGCGTCGGCCAGGGCGCACTCGGTGCGGTAGCCCTCGAGCACCGCGTCGGCCGGCACGTCCGGTCCGACCGTCCACCCGGCGTACCCCAGGGGCAGCTCGACGTCCGCACCGGTCATCACCCGGCGCAGCCACACGCGCTCCACGTCCAGGGCCAGGTGCTGCACCAGGCCGAGCGGCGTCCAGCCGGACGGCAGCCGGGCTGCGCGCCGCTCGGGCTCGGTCAGCGCCTCGACCTGCTCGAGCACGTGCCGGCGTCTCGAGCCCTGCCACTCCAGCAGGGCGGCCACGGTGGGATCAGCCATGCGCCACAGCATCACACCCCCAGGGGTGCCGATGATCGCGGGCGCGAGGGGATACCGTCGCCCCGTGGTGGAGTTCCTCGGCTGGCCGCTGCTGCGGCAGCTCACGGGCAGGGACACGCTCGGGCGCGGCGAGGCCGTGCAGTCCGAGCGCAGCAGGACCCTGGAGCCACGCACCGTCACCGCCGACCGCGTCGTCGACTCGGTCTGCCCCTACTGCGCGGTGGGCTGCGCGCAGAAGGTCTTCGTCAAGGACGAGGTGGTCGTCCAGATCGAGGGCAATCCGGCCAGCCCGATCAGCCGCGGCCGGCTGTGCCCCAAGGGCAGTGCCAGCAAGCAGCTGGTGACCAGCCCGACGCGCGTGACCAAGGTCCGCTACCGGCGCCCGCACGGCACCGAGTGGGAGGACCTCGACCTCGACACCGCGGTCGACATGATCGCCGACCGCGTCATCAAGACGCGCAAGCAGTTCTGGCAGTGGGAGGACGAGAAGGGCCAGCGCACCCGTCGCACGATGGGCATCGCGAGCCTCGGAGGAGCGACCCTCGACAACGAGGAGAACTACCTCATGAAGAAGCTCTACACCGCGATGGGCGCGATCCAGATCGAGAACCAGGCCCGCATTTGACACAGCTCCACGGTGCCCGGTCTGGGTACCTCGTTCGGCCGTGGCGGTGCCACCACCTTCCTGCAGGACCTCGCGAAGGCTGACTGCATCCTCATCGAGGGCTCCAACATGGCCGAGGCCCACCCGGTGGGCTTCCAGTGGGTCATGGAGGCCAAGCGGGCCGGGGCCACGGTCATCCACGTGGACCCCCGGTTCACGCGGACCAGCGCGGTCGCGGACCTGCACGTGCCGATCCGGGCCGGCAGCGACATCGCTTTCCTCGGCGGGCTGGTCAACCACGTGCTCCAGAACGACCTCGACTTCCGCGAGTACGTCGTGGCCTACACCAACGCGGCCAACGTCATCGACCCGCGCTTCCAGGACACCGACGACCTCGACGGGCTGTTCAGCGGCTTCGACCCCGAGACCCGTCAGTACGACCCCGAGACGTGGGGCTACGTCCCGAAGGACCAGGCGGAGATCGCCGACCAGGCGGCGCGGGACCGCGAGAACGACGACTACGAGGACGCCGAGGGTCACGCGGAGTCGCACGAGGCGGCCCGCTCGGAGAGCCACGGCTCGGGCGGCGCGCCGGTCAAGTACAAGGGCCTGCGCGACGAGACCCTCCAGGACCCGAACTGCGTCTTCCAGGTCCTCAAGCGCCACTTCTCCCGCTACACCCCGGAGATGGTGCAGGAGGTCACCGGCATCGAGCCGGACCAGTTCCGCGAGGTCGCGGACGCGCTGACCCGCAACAGCGGCCGGGAGCGGACCACGGCGTTCTGCTACGCCGTGGGCTGGACCCACCACAGCGTCGGCGCCCAGATGATCCGCACCGCCGCGATCCTCCAGCTGCTGCTGGGCAACATCGGCCGCCCCGGCGGCGGCATCCTGGCCCTGCGCGGCCACGCCAGCATCCAGGGCTCGACCGACATCCCGACCCTGTTCAACATCCTGCCGGGCTACCTGCCGATGCCGAACGCCTCGCAGCACCAGAGCCTGGACGCCTGGGTGCTCGACGACGAGGGCAAGGCCGGCTTCTGGGGCAACGTCCGCTCCTACGCCGTGAGCCTGCTCAAGGCCTACTGGGGCGACGCGGCGCAGCCGGAGAACGACTTCTGCTTCGACTACCTGCCGCGCATCACCGGCGACCACTCGACGTACGCCACCGTGAAGTCGATGATCGAGGGCGGGACCAAGGGCTACTTCCTGGTCGGCGAGAACCCGGCGGTGGGCAGCGCGAACGGCAAGATGCAGCGCCTCGGCATGGCCAACCTCGACTGGCTGGTGGTGCGCGACCTGCAGATGATCGAGTCTGCGACGTTCTGGAAGGACGGCCCGGAGATCGAGACCGGCGAGCTCGTCACCGAGGACATCGGCACCGAGATCTTCTTCCTGCCCGCCGCCACCCACGTGGAGAAGTCCGGCTCGTTCACCCAGACCCAGCGGATGCTGCAGTGGCGCGACAAGGCCGTCGAGCCGCCGGGCGACTGCCGCAGCGAGCTGCAGTTCTACTACGAGCTGGGCCAGCGGATCCGCGAGAAGCTGCGCGACTCCACCGAGGACATGGACCGTCCCATCCTCGACCTGGCCTGGGACTACCCCGTCGACGACGAGGGCGACCCCGAGGGCGAGGCGGTGCTGAAGGAAATCAACGGCACCGACGCCGACGGCAACCCGCTGTCCGGCTACACCGAGCTCAAGGACGACGGCTCGACGTCGTGCGGCTGCTGGATCTACAGCGGCGTGTACGCCGACGGGGTCAACCAGTCGCGGCGCCGCAAGCCGCACTGGGAGCAGGACTGGGTGGCCGCCGAGTGGGGCTGGGTGTGGCCGGCCAACCGCCGCCAGCTCTACAACCGGGCCTCGGCCGCGCCGGACGGCACGCCGTGGAGCGAGCGCAAGCGCTACATCACCTGGGACCCGGACGCCGACGACGGGAAGGGCAGGTGGGTCGGTCCCGACGTGCCGGACTTCATCGTCGACCGGGCGCCCGACTTCGTGCCCGAGGAGGGCGCGAAGGGCCCCGACGCCATCGGCGGCCAGGACCCGTTCATCATGCAGACCGACGGGAAGGCGTGGCTGTTCGCACCGCTCGGCGTGGCCGACGGCCCGATGCCGACGCACTACGAGCCGCCTGAGTCACCGCTCCACAACCCGCTCTACGGCCAGCAGAACAACCCCTCGCGACGCAAGCTCGACCACCCGAGCAACCCCATCAACCCGGCGTACAGCGACGTCTTCCCCTACGTCTTCACGACCTACCGGCTGACCGAGCACCACACGGCGGGCAGCATGAGCCGCACCCTGCCCTACCTGACCGAGCTCCAGCCCGAGCCGTTCTGCGAGGTCTCGCCGCGGCTGGCCCGGGAGCGTGGGCTGACCCACGGCGAGTGGGTCACCATCGTCACCGCCCGCTCGGCCATCGAGGCGCGGGTGCTGGTCACCGACCGGCTGCGCTCGCTGCGCCTGGGCGACCGGTACGTCGAGCAGGTCGGCCTGCCCTACCACTGGGGCCGCAACGGCCTCACCCAGGGCGACTCGCCCAACGACCTGGTCAACGTGACCCTGGACCCCAACGTCTACATCCAGGACAAGGTGGGCACCTGCGACATCAGGCCCGGCCGGCGCCCCCGCGGGCCGGCCCTGCTCGAGTACGTCGAGGAGTACCGTCGCCGCGCAGGCGTCGACATGGCCCACCCCGAGGAGAGCGGAGCCGACGGATGACCCTCTTCTCCGACCTGTTCAGCGAGGGCCGCCTCTGGGGCCGCCTCGACGACGTCACCACCGACGCCGGCTACGAGGAGCCCCCCGCCGCGGATGGGCTTCTTCACCGACACCTCCGTCTGCATCGGCTGCAAGGCCTGCGAGGTGGCGTGCAAGGAGTGGAACGACGTCCCCGAGGACGGCTACTTGCTCACCGGCGAGTCCTACGACAACACCAGCGCGCTGGGCGCCTCGACGTGGCGCCACGTCGCCTTCGTGGAGAAGCCCGTGACGCCGGCGGTCGACCTGGGCATGCCGTCGTTCCGCGGCGAGGACCAGGCGACCGAGACCGGGGCCGACGGCAGCGGCGAGGGCGTGCGCTGGCTGATGTCCTCCGACGTCTGCAAGCACTGCACGCACGCCGGCTGTCTCGACGTCTGCCCGACCGGTGCGCTGTTCCGCACCGAGTTCGGCACCGTCGTGGTCCAGCCGGACGTCTGCAACGGTTGCGGCTACTGCGTCCCGTCCTGCCCCTACGGCGTGATCGACCTGCGCAAGGAGGACGGCCGGGCCTTCAAGTGCACGCTCTGCTACGACCGGCTCAAGGAGGGCCAGAAGCCCGCCTGCGCGCAGGCCTGCCCGACCGAGTCGATCCAGTTCGGCGAGCTCAGCGAGCTCCGGGAGCGCGCCGACGCGCGCCTGGCCGAGCTGCAGGACAAGGGCGTGGACGTGGCCCGGCTCTACGGCCGCGACCCCGAGGACGGCGTCGGCGGCGACGGTGCGTTCTTCCTGCTCCTCGACGAGCCCGAGGTCTACGGCCTGCCCCCGGACCCCGTGGTGCCCACCCGCCAGCTCGGCACGGTCTGGAGGCACGTCGGGTACGCCGCCGCCACGCTCGCCGGCCTCGGTGCCGCGTCCTTCCTCGGCCGCAAGCGGTGAGGCCCCGGTGATGTCCTCGTGAGCCGCGGCGAGACCCGGATGGTGCCGGACGCCGAGTTCGAGTCCTACTACGGCCGCCAGATCCTCAAGACCCCGACGTGGAAGACGCCCGACGTCCCGCTCTACCTCTTCCTCGGCGGCCTGGGCGGCGCGTCCGCGGTGCTGGCCGAGGGCGCCGCGCTGAGCAACCGGCCCCGGCTGGAGGCCGTGACCCGCGGCGCCGCCGCGGCCGCCGCGGGGCTCGGGACGGTGTTCCTGATCCACGACCTCGGTCGCCCCGAGCGGTTCCTCAACATGCTGCGGGTCTTCAAGCCGACCTCGCCGCTCTCGGTCGGCTCGTTCATCCTGGCGCCGTTCGCGACCTTCTCCACGGGCGCCTTCGCGCTGCAGGTGCTGGGCCGCCTCCCACGGCTGGCCCGACTGTGCGGCGTCGGCGCGGCCGCGTTCGGGCCGCCGCTGGCCACCTACACCGCGGCGCTGTTCGCCAACACCGCGATCCCGGCCTGGGCCGAGGCCCGTCGCGAGCTGCCCTTCGTCTTCGGCGGCTCCGGTGCCGCGGCCGGCGGCGGGCTGGCCATGGTCCTGGCGCCGGTCGAGGAGTCCGGTCCCGCCCTGCGGCTCGCCCTGGCCGGCGCCGCGCTCGAGCTGGCCGCCACCGAGGCCATCGTCCGGCGGCACGGGCTGGTGGCCGAGCCCTACGAGATCGGCAAGCCGGGCGCGCTCATGAAGACCTCCCGCGCGCTGACCGTGGCCGGCGCCGCGCTGTCGCTGCTGGGTCGCCGGTCCCGGCTGGCCCGGGCCGCCGCCGGCGCGTCGTACGTCGCGGGCTCGGTGGTGCTGCGCTTCGGGATCTTCGAGGCCGGGCTGGCCTCCGCCCGCGACCCGAAGTACGTCGTGGTCCCACAGAAGGAGCGGTTGGCGCAGCGTCAGGAGGCGTCGGCCAAGATCGAGGGGTGACCACCGCTCCCACCCAGCGACCGGCCCTGCGCCTCACCCAGTTCGCCGCCGGTGGCGGCTGCGCCTGCAAGGTCCCGCCCGGCGAGCTCGAGCGGGTGCTGGCCGACGTCGTCCCCGCGACCGGCGACGACCTCCTCGTCGGCGTGGAGACCGGCGACGACGCCGCGGTCGTGCGGCTCGACGGCGACCGGGCCGTGGTCATGACCACCGACTTCTTCACCCCGGTGGTCGACGACCCCTACGACTGGGGCCGGATCGCCGCGGCCAACGCGATGAGCGACGTGTGGGCCATGGGCGGCGACCCGCTGGTCGCGGTGAACCTGCTCGGCTGGCCGCGCGACAAGATCCCCTTCGAGCTGGCCGCCGAGGTGCTCCGCGGCGGCGCCGACACCGCCCGCGAGGCCGGCTGCCACCTGGCCGGCGGGCACAGCATCGACGACCCCGAGCCGAAGTACGGCCTGGCCGTCACCGGCATCGCCGACCCCGCCCGACTGCTGCGCAACGACGCCGGCCGCCCCGGCGTGCCGCTCACGCTGACCAAGCCGCTCGGCGTCGGTGTGCTCAACAACCGCCACAAGGCGACCGGCGAGGTCTTCCCGCAGGCGATCGCGTCGATGACCGCGCTCAACCGCGACGCCTCCCGCGCCGCCCTGGCCGCCGGCGTGGTGTGCGCGACCGACGTGACGGGCTTCGGGCTGCTCGGCCACCTGCACAAGCTGGCCCGGGCCAGTGGCGTCACCGCCGTCGTCGACTCCGCAGCGGTGCCCTACCTCGACGGCGTCCGGTCGTCGTACGCCGAGGGCTTCGTCCCCGGCGGCAGCCGCCGCAACCTCGACTGGGTGCGCCCGCACCTGGACGCGAGCGTCTCCGAGGACGAGCTCGTGCTGCTGGCCGACGCCCAGACCTCCGGCGGCCTGCTGGTCGCCGGCGAGCTGCCCGGCCACCCCGTCATCGGCGAGCTGGCGCCGGCCGAGGCTGGCGTCACGATCCGGGTCCGCTGACCCGCCAGGCCCGGCGCGCCGGTTCGTCGTCAGCGCGCCGGGCACGCGGCGACGGAGTCGCCGCCATCAGCACAGGTCAGGTAGTCCCGAACCAGGCGCTCAGCGCCGGGACCCGCCGCAGCACGAGCTGGTCGAGCAGCAGCACGACGACCAGCGAGATCCCGAACAGCGGCAGGAAGACGCCCAGCGTCACCAGCCCGACCAGCAGCACCGGGGTCGCCCGGACCGGCATCCGCCCGCGCGGTGCCCCGAGCCGGCCGGCGCCGCGGGGTCGGCGCCGCCACCACATGAGCGGCCCGGTCACGCACATGGCGATGATGGCCACGCACATCAGCGCCGAGCCCGCCATCGACCAGCCGCCGAGGCTGCGGCCCTCGTGCAGCCCGATGCCCTGCGCCACCACCTTGGCCAGCAGCGGGTAGTCGGCGAAGCCGTAGGTCGACTCCACCTCGCCGCCGTACCGGCCGACGTGCACCGTCCGCTCGTCGGAGGGGGCGTCGAAGGCGTAGCCGATGACCGAGTAGACGCCGGTGGCGTCGTCCGCGGCGGGCAGCGCCACCGTCATGGGGTGGCGCAGTCCCTCGCGGTCGGCCACCTCCAGGGCGGTGTCGACGTTGGCCACGCTCACCCCCTCCGCGGGCGCCGGCCCGGTGGGCACCTCGGTGTCGCCCTGGGCCCAGGGCACGTCCTGGGTGTGGCTGTGGGGCAGCGACTCGTCGAGCGTCGACGTCGGGTTGCTGAGCGCACCCGGGTCGGTGCTCCACAGCGACGAGCCGCCCTTGGTCGCCAGCGACTGCACCTGCGCACCCCAGAAGCCGGTCCACGGCAGCCCGGTGACGAGCAGGGTGACCAGGCCGACGCCGGCCACGAGCCCGACCAGGCCGTGGCGCGAGCGGAGCCGGGAGCCGGGCCGGTCCGCGGCCCGGGCCCGGCGCCGCGCGCGTCGACCGCGGAAGAACAGGTAGTAGCCGGTCAGCGCCATCACCAGTGCCCAGCAGGCCGCGACCTCGATGAGCCGGTCGCCGAAGGTCCCGGTCATCAGGTTCGCGTGCAGCCGGATGGCGGTGCCGGACAGGGTGGTGTCGGGGTTCATCGAGCCGAGCACCTCGAGGCGGTAGGGGTCGACGTACACGTCGCGCCCCTCGCCGTCCGCGGTGGTGACCGAGACGATGGTCGGGCTGTGGTCGTCGCGCGGCTCGGCCAGGCTGACCGGCGTGACGCCGGGGTAGGCCTGCTCGACGGCGGACAGCTGGGTGACGTACGGCTGGACCGTGGCCCCCGGCTCGACCTTCAGCAGGTCGGGGTGGAGCAGCGGCTCCAGCTGGAACCGGAACAGGTAGATCAGCCCGGTCGTGGCCAGCAGCAGCAGGACCGGGACGACCAGGAAGCTGGCGAAGAAGTGCCACCGCCAGACCGCGCGGAACCAGCCGGAGCCGCGGCTGGTGCGGGCCGTGTGTGGTGCGTCGGGTGGGGTGCGGACGCGCGCAGGCGTCAGTGGTGCAGAGGTCATCGAGCTCTCCTCGGAGCCGGAAGGGACGCAGGACAGCCCGCTCGACCGGCTCCGGACGGAGGGCGAGCGGGTGGGGCGCAGCGGCGCTCAGGCCGCGAGGAGAGGCGGTCCGCGCCGGGAGAGCGCGCGGCCGAGGAGCAGGTCGCGCAGCCGGACGGCGGCGACCTGGGGGAGCGAGGGGCGGCGCAGCGGCGGCACCGCGACCGGGACGACCGGTCGGACCAGGGCCAGCACCAGCGCGGCGGTGGCGACCAGCACGGTGAAGACCACGCGCTCGCCGTGGGCCAGCCACAGCGCGACCAGGGCGGCGGCCGCGAGGTGGGCGACCATCATCGGCGCGTGGGCGTGCAGGTCGGCGACCAGGTGGTGGATCGGCAGGGTCGGGGTCTGCGCGGGCTGCGCCGCGGTCCCGGCGAACGCGTCCTGGAACGAGCCCACCCGGTGCCCGTCCACCGTGGGCAGGCTGGCCCCGCCGAGGTGGGGCGGCGCCGCCGGTGCGGTGACCCGCGGGTCACCCCGGTGGCCCGCGGTCAGGGTCAGGCAGAGGTGGATCACGGTCTGCCCGCCGACGAGCAGCACCAGCAGCCGGGGCAGCGTGGCCGGCCGCGCCAGGAACGGCAGGCTCCCGAGCACCGTGCCGACGTAGAGGAACGCGAGGAACGACGGCGCCGGCAGCAGCCCGTCGGCCATGACGTGGCCGACGGTGCCGAGGAAGACCGCGAAGGTGCCCGCGAAGAGCGCGCGCAGCCACAGCACCGACGCTGCGACCCGGCTCTCCATGGCGCGGCCATGGTCCCACAGGGCGGCTCGGGCCGCGGGGAGACGGTGGGGTGCGGGCTCAGCCCGCGGCGAGCGGGGTCTCCTCCTGGCCGGCCAGGTTGGTGGGGCACAGCAGGCTCGTGCAGAGCGCCTCGCCCCTCACCTCCTGCAGCGGGGCACCGCACTCGCCGCACCGGACGGGTCGCTCAGCCACGATGTCGAAGGTAGCGCCCGCGACTGCCGTTCAGTCAACAGTCACACGCCGTTCATTGCTCCCGAGCCCGGCCCGGGCGGCGCCTAGGAGCAGTCACCGCTCGCGGACGGCTCGCAGGGCTCCCAGCCGGCCACGAAGGGGCTCCAGCCGCGCCCACTCGGCGCCATGTCCGCCCTCTTGCCCAGGGCCACCCGGACCGCGACGCGCCAGCTGCCGGACTCCAGGCCGGGCGGGTTCGGCACTCCGAGGCAGTACCAGAGGTCGAGGCCCAGCGGGATCTTCTTGGTGCCCTTGCGCAGCTGGGTGGCGGACACCGGGAAGTCCTCGGAGTTGCTGCACCGGGCCTTGGTGCCCGGGTCGTCCCAGCCGCCGCCGCGCCGGAACTCCTGCTTCTTCACCAGGTACTTGCCGCCCGGCTTCTTGGGCTTGCTCAGGCGCAGGTCGTAGTGGCCGTCCGGCGTGGAGTCGCCGTCGAGGTCGAACCACACCGTCAGGTGGTGACCGGGCCGGAAGCCGCCGGGCACGGTGACGGTCAGGTACTGCTCGGAGTCGTAGTACGAGCTGGCCTCGAGCCTGACCTCCGAGATGTCGACCGCCCGCGCCGAGGTGCGGCTGTCCTTGACGGTCACCGAGGAGGGGTACGCCGCGTGCGCCGGCCCGGGGACCGCGGTGGCCCCCAGCGCCAGGGCGAGGAGCGGGACGGCAGCGACGCGACGCAGGCGGACCATGGCGGGGACCTCCAAGGGTGGGTACCGCTGCCGGGTGGCGCAGCGGCTGAGGACGGGAGCGTAGCGGTGACCAGACCCGTGGCGCGCCCTCTGCGTGTGTTCCTGCCGGCGCTCCTGGCCGTCCTGACCGCGGTTCTCGTCGGCCTGGGCGTGAGCGCCGGCCCGGCGTGCGCCGACGACACCGGCGACCGGCCGGTGGTGCGGGTCGGCACGGAGGGCACCTACCCGCCGTTCACCTTCCACGACCCGTCGTCGAACGACCTGACCGGCTACGACATCGACGTCGTCAAGGCGGTCGCGGACCAGGCGGGCTGGAGGCTGCAGTTCGTCGAGGCGCCCTTCGACGCGATCTTCCCGGCCCTGGACGCCGGGCGCATCGACGTGATCGCCAACCAGATCACCATCAACCCCGACCGGCAGGCGCGCTACCTGTTCTCCGCGCCCTACACCTACTCCCACGGCGTCATCGTCACCGCGGCCGGCACCGATGACATCACGTCGCTGGCCGACCTGAAGGGCAAGGTCACCGCCGAGTCGGCGACCAGCAACTGGTCGCAGGTGGCCCGCGACGCCGGCGCCGAGGTCCGCTCGGTCGAGGGGTTCGCCCAGGCCGCTGAGCTGCTGGCGCAGGGCCGGGTCGACGCGATCGTCAACGACAACATCGCGGTCCTCGACTACCTGGCGTCCAACGGCTCGGCGGACATCAAGATCGCCGGCGACGCGGGCGACGACGTCAGCGAGCAGGCCCTGGCCTTCCGCCAGGACGAGCCGCAGCTGCAACAGCAGGCCGACGCCGCGCTCGAGGCGCTGGCGGCCGACGGCACGCTGGCCGACATCTCCGAGCAGTACTTCGGCGCCGACGTCTCGGTGGAGGAGGGCAGTGGCGACGTCGACGTGAAGGGCTCCGACACCCGCGGCACCCGTGCGGTCCTCCAGGACACCGCCTGGCCGATGGCCAAGGGCCTGCTGGCCTACACGATCCCGCTCACCGCGGTGAGCTTCGCCCTGGGCCTGGTCATCGCGCTGCTCGTCGCGCTGGCCCGGATCTCGAGCAACCGGCTGCTCCAGGTCCCGGCGCGCATCTACATCTCCGCCGTCCGCGGCACCCCGCTGCTGGTGCAGCTGTTCATCATCTTCTACGGCCTGCCGCAGCTGGGACTGAAGATCCCCAGCGTGCCCAGCGCGATCATCGCGCTCAGCCTCAACGTCGGCGGGTACGCCGCGGAGATCATCCGCGCCTCGATCCTCTCGGTGCCGCGCGGGCAGTACGAGGCGGCGACGACCATCGGCATGCACTACCCGCAGCTGATGCGCCGGATCGTGCTGCCGCAGGCGACCCGCATCGCCGTGCCGCCGCTGTCCAACACGCTGCTCTCGCTCATCAAGGACACCTCGCTGACCGCGGTGATCCTGGTGCCCGAGCTGTTCAAGCGCGCGCAGGACGCGGCCGCGTCGAGCGGCGACTTCTTCTGGCTCTACGTCTTCGCCGCGCTGTTCTACTGGGTGGTGTGCTTCCTGGTCTCGCTGGTCCAGGACCCGCTCGAGCGCCGACTCGGGAGGTACGTCGCGTGACCCAGCCGACCGACCAGCCGCTCGTCGAGGTCCAGGACCTGCGCAAGGCCTTCGGAGAGCGCGAGGTGCTCCGGGGCGTCTCGTTCTCCGCCCTCGAGGGCACCGCCACCGCGCTGCTCGGCCCGTCGGGCTCGGGCAAGACCACCGTGCTGCGTTCGCTCAACGTCCTGGAGCCTCCCGACGCCGGCCGGGTGCGCATCGCCGACGCCGCCGTGGACTTCTCCGCGACCGGGGTCGACAACGCGACGCGCCGCCGGGAGGTCGAGGCGCTGCGGGCGCGCAGCGGGATGGTCTTCCAGTCCCACCACCTGTTCCCGCACAAGACCGTGCTGGGCAACCTGCTCGAGGGGCCGGTCCAGGTCCAGCACCGCGACGTGGACGAGGCCACCGCCGACGCTCGCCGGCTCCTGGAGCAGGTCGGGCTGGAGGGCCGCGAGGACCAGTACCCCTCCCAGCTCTCCGGGGGCCAGCAGCAGCGCGTCGGCATCGCCCGAGCCCTCGCCCTGAACCCCCAGGTCGTGCTGCTGGACGAGCCCACCTCCGCCCTCGACCCGGAGCTGGTCGGCGAGGTGCTCGCAGTCATCCGCGACCTGGCCACCCACGGCTGGACGCTCGTCATCGTCACCCACGAGATCCGCTTCGCCCGCGACGTGGCCGAGCAGGTGCTGTTCCTCGACGACGGGGTGATCGCCGAGGAGGGCGGCCCCGAGGTCCTCACCGACCCGCAGCACGAGCGCACCCGGCAGTTCCTGCGCCGGGTCCTCGAGGCCGGCTGACCCGGCCCGACCCGACCGAGTTGACCTGGAGCGCGCTCCAGGAGATGGAGTGGAGCCATGAGCAAGACCTGGTTCATCACCGGCACGTCCAAGGGCTTCGGCCGCGAGTGGGCCATCGCCGCCCTCGACCGGGGCGACCGGGTGGCCGCCACCGCGCGCGACACCTCCGCGCTGGACGACCTCGTCTCGACGTACGGCGACGCGGTGCTGCCGCTGCGGCTCGACGTCACCGACCGCGCCGCGGCCTTCGCCGCCGTCCAGCAGGCGCACGAGCACTTCGGCCGGCTCGACGTGGTCGTGAACAACGCCGGCTACGGCCACTTCGGCATGGTCGAGGAGATCACCGAGGAAGAGGCCCGCAACCAGCTCGAGACCAACCTGTTCGGCGCGCTGTGGGTCACCCAGGCCGCGCTGCCGCTGCTGCGAGAGCAGGGCAGCGGCCACATCGTCCAGGTCTCCTCGATCGGCGGGATCTCGGCCTTCCCGACCGTCGGCATCTACCACGCCTCGAAGTGGGCGCTCGAGGGTCTGAGCCAGGCGCTGGCCCAGGAGGTGGCCGGCTTCGGCATCAAGGTCACCCTCGTCGAGCCGGGCGGCTACGCCACCGACTGGGGCGGCCCGTCCGCGGTCCGCTCGCAGGAGCTGGAGGCCTACGCCGACGTCCGCGAGGCCGCCGCCAACCGGCCCAGCCGCCGCGGCACCCCCGGCGACCCGGTCGCCACCCGCGGGCCGATCCTCGAGGTCGTCGACGCCGAGGAGCCGCCGCTGCGGGTCTTCTTCGGCGCCCTGCCGCTCGGCATCGCCCGGGCCGACTACGAGCAGCGGCTGGCGACCTGGGAGCACTGGCAGCCCGTGGCGCTGCGCGCGCACGGCGGGGACGCGGCCGACCAGCAGTCTTAGGGAAGGCCCGCACACTGGCCGGATGACCCGCCCCGGCCCGGCCTGGTTCCCGGCCACCGTCCTGGCGGTGACCGTCGCCGAGCTGGTCGCGGCCGTCGTCGTCGTCGGCGACCAGTTCGACGACAAGGGCTGGGCGGTGCGGCTGGTCGCCTACCCGGCGCTCATGCTCGTCGGCCCCCTGGCCTGGTGGCTGGCCCGCGGCCGGCGCGGACCGGGCGGCGCTGCCACCCGGGCGCCGTACGCCGCGTTCGGGCTGCTCATGCTGCCCTTCCTCTCCGACACCACCGCGAACTGGCTCGACCTGTTCCGGCGGGTCGGGTGGTGGGACGACCTGAGCCACTTCGCGCACTGGTTCCTGCTGGCCGCCGGGCTCTCGCTGCTCCTCGTGGACCACGTCCGGCCGCGGTGGGTCCTGGTGCCGCTGGTGGCCGGGGTCGGGGCGGTGCTGGCGCTCGGCTGGGAGCTGGGGGAGTACGCCTTGTTCATCCGCGCCGGCAAGGAGGCGGGCGGCGCCTACCGCGACACGCTGGGGGACGAGACGCTCGGCACGACGGGGGCGCTGCTGGCCGCTCTCATCGTGGCCTCATGGAGCCGACGTAGTTTCAAGGGATGACCCGGGTGCGCCGTTGGTGCGTCGTCGCCGTCGGCACGCTGCTGCTCGTGGCGACGCCCGTCGCGCTGCGCGCACTGCCCGCGGCCGAGAGCGACGTGAGCGCGGCCCGGCTGCTGGCCCAGGTCCGGGCGTCGACCGACCAGGGCTGGTCCGGGTACGCCGAGACCGAGGGCACCCTCCAGCTGCCCGACGCCGACCGGTTCAGCGACGTGGGCGCGCTGTTCGGCGAGGCCACCCGGATGCGGGTCTGGTGGCGCGACGCCGACCACTGGCGCGTGGACCGGCTGCTGACCGCGGGCGAGACCGACCTGGTCCACGACGGCGAGCGCACCACCGAGTGGGACTACGAGCACGCCGAGGCCACCGTGAGCCGCGACCCCGACATCCGGCTGCCGCGCACCGCCGACCTGGTGCCGGCCGAGCTGGCGCGCCGGTTCCTCAAGGGCGTCACCAAGGCCGACGTCAGCCGGATCCCGGCCGAGCGGGTGGGCGGGATCAGCGCCCCCGGGCTGCGGGTGGTGCCGTCCTCGGAGCTCTCGAGCATCGACCACGTCGACCTGTGGGCCGACCCGGACACCGGCGTACCGCTGCGCGTCGAGGTGTACGCCGACGACTCGAGCCCGGCGTTCCGCAGCACGCTGAGCGACTTCTCCGCCGCGCGCCCCACCGTCGGCGACGTGTCCTTCACGCCGACGCCGAGCACCGAGCTGCGCTACGAGGACGTCCTCGACATCGCCGACGCGGCCAACCAGTACGCCCCGCTCCTGCCGCCGCCCACCGCGGCCGGGCTCCCGCTGGGCGACGCCTCCGACGGCGCGGTCGGGGTCTACGGCGAGGGCCTGACCCAGGCGATCGCGATCCCGCTGCGCGACCGGGAGGCCGACGCGCTGCGCGACCAGCTGGCCTCGACGCCCGGCGTGGACCAGGACGACCGCCGCACGGCGGTGAGCGTGGGGCCGCTGAGCGTGGTGCTCACCGGCGGGCCCGGCGACGGTGGCTGGCTGCTGGCCGGCACGCTGACCCGGTCGGCGCTGGTCCGGGCGGCCGACGACGTGCGGTCCGGTTTCGTCTACACGGGGGATGGTCGATGAGTGCGACGAGCGTGATCCGCACGCTGGGGCTGACCAAGCGGTTCGGGCGGATCACCGCGGTCGACGCGGTCGACCTCGATGTCCGCGAGGGCGACGTCTACGGCTTCCTCGGCGCCAACGGCTCGGGCAAGACCACGACCGTGCGCATGCTGCTCGGCCTGGTGCTGGCCACCTCGGGGCGGATGGAGGTGCTGGGTGAGCAGATGCCGGGCGCCGGGCGCCGGGTGCTGCCGCAGGTCGGCGCGCTGGTCGAGGGGCCGGCGGCGTACCCGCACCTGAGCGGGCGCCGCAACCTGGCCCTGTTCGACGCCATGGGTCGCGGCACCGAGCGCCGCACCCGCCGCGCGCGGGTGGCCGAGGCGCTCGAGCGCGTCGGCCTCGACGGTGTGGACGACCGACCGGTGCACGCCTACTCCCTGGGGATGCGCCAGCGGCTCGGGCTGGCCGGCGCGCTGCTCCAGGGTCCGCGGCTGCTGGTCCTCGACGAGCCGACCAACGGGCTCGACCCGCAGGGCATCCACGAGATCCGGACGCTGCTGCTCGAGCTCAACGCCGCGGGCACCACGGTCTTCCTGTCCAGCCACCTGCTGGCCGAGATCGAGCAGCTCTGCACCCGCGTCGGCGTGCTCGACCGGGGTCGGCTCGTGGTCCAGGACCAGCTGAGCGCGCTGCAGGGGCTGACCGGCCGGGTCGAGGTGCACACCCCCGACGTGGCCCGGGTGCGCCAGCTGCTCAACGGCGTGGTCGAGCACGCCGACGGCGAGCGGCTGCTGGTCCGCGACGCCGACCCGGCCGCGCTCAACGCCCGGCTGGTGGGCGCCGGCGTCCGGGTCCGGGAGCTGGTGCCGGAGCGGCGCCGGCTGGAGGACGTGGTGCTGGCGGCCACCAGCGCGTCGGCGGACCGGTTCGGCTCCGACCGCGGCGCCGACGGCCACCGCGCGCACGGCGAGGCGGAGGTGCTGGAGCGGTGATCCGGGTCGAGCTGGTCAAGCTGGTGCGCAGCCGCCGCACGTGGTGGACGATCGCGCTCATCGACGCGCTGCCGGCGCTGGTCGCCGTGCTGCTGGCGGTGACCGACCTCGGGCCGCGGCCCGGCACCGGACCGGCGTTCCTGTCCGCGGTGCTCACCGACGGCACGCTGTTCCCGCTGGCGGCGATGGGCATCGTGCTGCCGCTGTTCCTGCCCATCGCGGTCTCCATCACCGCCGGCGAGGCCATCGCGGGGGAGGCCCAGCAGGGCACGCTGCGCTACATGCTGGTCCGCCCCGTCGGCCGGACCCGGCTGCTGGTGGCCAAGCTGGTCGCGGTGATGGCCTTCGTGGTCCTCACCGTGCTCGTGGTCGCGGTGACGGCCTACGTCCTCGGCGTGCTGCTGCTCGGCAACGAGAGCGTGACCGCCACCGGCCCGGCGACCAGCGTCTCCGGCTCGTCGATGTCGACCCCGGAGCTCATCGGGCGCACGCTGCTGGCCCTGGCCTACGCGATGCTGTGCATGCTCGGTGTCGCGGCCATCGCGCTGTTCCTGTCCACGGTGGCGGAGTCGCCCCTGGGCGCCGCACTCGGCACGATGGCCATCCTGGTCGCCTCGACGCTGCTGCTCACCCTGGACGCCGCCGACAGCATCGCGCCGTACCTGCCCACGCGCTACTGGCTGGCCTTCGTCGACCTGTTCCGCGACCCCATCCTCTGGCGCGACGTCCTGCGCGGCGTGCTGCTGCAGGCGGTGTACGTCGTGGTCTTCGTCGGCGCCGCCTGGGCCAACTTCATGACCAAGGACGTCACCGACTAGCAGTCGCCGGGGACCGTCGGAGCGCCCGTGGCGAGCGCCGCCTCGACGAGGGCGATGACCGCCGGGGTGCGGGGCACGTCGGGGTGCGAGGCGGTGGTGCCCGGGCAGGCGTCCTGGAGGTCGACGTCGAGCGCACCCTCCAGCGAGCCCGAGTCGGGCGGCACCACGGTGGCGTCGTCCTCGGTCCACAGCGCCACCCACGCCGGGCCGGGCGGGGTCTCGTCGCCCGCGTTGAGCCCGCGCAGCAGGTCGGAGTCGGGGTCGAGCTGCTGGCAGGCCTCGGGGCAGGCCGAGGAGCCCAGCGAGCCGGCCAGGGAGGCCAGGTCGGTGCCGTGGTGCGGCGAGGCCAGGGTCACCGCGCGGCGCACGTGGGAGCCGCCGCCCAGCTCGGCCACGTAGTAGCGGACCACCACCCCGCCCGCGGAGTAGCCGACCAGGTCCACCGACGGCGCCCCGGTGTCGGCGAGCGCGGCGTCCACGGCGTCGCCGAGGTCGGCGGCCTGGTCGCGCAGGTCCTGGGTGCCGTCGCCCCGGGGCTTGACCACCCGGGCGTCCTTGCCGTCCTGGGTCAGCGCGTCGGCCAGGACCTGGAGCGAGGCCGTCGATCCGCCGTACCCGGGCACCAGGAGGACCGGCCCCGGCTGGTCCTGCGCCACCGGCTCCACGTCGTCCCCGCCGCGCAGCAGGACCGCGACGACCACGGCCGCCGCGACCAGGACGACGAGCGCCAGCAGCCCGACGTACAGCCGCCGTCGCGCCGGCGCCAGATCACCCCACATGCCCACCAGTCTGCCCAGTGGGGCACCGTGACCCTGTGCGCATCCTCCTGACCGGCTCGGCCGGCTTCATCGGTACGGCGATCGGCGAGCTCCTCGACGCCGACGGCCACGACGTCGTCCGCGTCGACCTCATGCTCCCGATGGCGCACGGCGCGGCCCAGCCGCCCGCCGGCACCCACCAGCTCGACGTCCGCGACGCCGCTTCGTGGACCGCGCTGCTCGACGGCGTCGACGCGGTCTGTCACCAGGCCGCCGTCGTGGGCGCCGGCGTCAAGGTCGGCGACCTCCCGGACTACGCCGGTCACAACGACCTCGGCACCGCCGCCCTCCTCGCCGCCATGCACGAGGCCGGCGTCGGCCGGCTGGTGCTGGCCTCGTCGATGGTGGTCTACGGCGAGGGTCGCTACGTCTGCTCCGAGCACGGCGACCAGGTGCCGCCCCCGCGCGCGGTCGCCGCGCTCGAGTCCGGTGACTTCGAGAACCACTGCTCGGTGTGCGGACGGGCGCTCGGCTGGGCGCTCGTGGACGAGGACGCCCGGCTCGACCCGCGCTCGTCGTACGCCGCGAGCAAGGTGGCCCAGGAGCACTACGCCGCCGCCTGGGTCCGGCAGGCCGGTGCGTCGGCCGTGGCGCTGCGCTACCACAACGTCTACGGCCCCGGCATGCCCCGGGACACGCCGTACTCCGGGGTCGCGGCGATGTTCCGCTCCTCGATCGAGCGCGGCCAGGCGCCCCAGGTCTACGAGGACGGCGGCCAGATGCGCGACTTCGTGCACGTCCGCGATGTCGCCGGCGCCAACCTGGCCGCCCTCCGGGCCGTCCTCGAGGCCCCGGAGGGCTCCTACGCGGCGTACAACGTGGCCTCCGGGCACCCCGTCGGCATCCTCGACGTCGCGCGCCTGGTCGCCGAGGGCACCGGCAGCGGCCTCGCGCCCGAGGTCACCGGCGGCTTCCGCCTCGGCGACGTCCGCCACGTCGTCGCCTCGCCCGCCCGGGCCGCCGCCGAGCTCGACTTCACCGCCCAGGTGCACCCCGACCAGGGGCTGCCGGCCTTCGCCACGGCGCCGCTGCGGGCCTAGGGCCGACTCACCAGGACGTGTAGAAGAGGTGCTGCACCAGCAGCGCGGCGAGCACCTGGAGGCCGAGGCCCCAGCGGCGCCAGCCGGCGGGCAGCAGCGCGAAGGACAGGGTCAGCCACGGCACGAACGGCAGCCAGATCCGCTCGACCTCGGCCTTGCTCATGCCCGAGGCGTCGGCGGCGGCGACCACCAGTGCACCCGCGCCGATGAGCAGGAGCGGGACGCGGGCCTCGCGCAGGGGGCGCGCGAACGGCGCGGAGAACAGCCCGGCCAGCAGCAGCGGCCCGGTGCTGACGACCAGCAGGGCCAGGTTGGCCCACCACCAGTAGGACAGCGGCCGGTCGGCGGCGATGCCGTCGTAGTACCGCTCGCGCAGGACGGGGTAGGCGTCCCACCACGAGAAGCCGAGCGCGGCGAACAGCAGCACCACGGCGAGGGCGGCGACGGCCGCGACGGGCAGCGGCTTCCACGCGCGCCCGGCCACGAGAACCGCGAGGGCGATCAGCCCCACGAGCGGCATGCCGTAGGACATGAGCACGGCGTAGCCGAGCAGCAGGCCGGCCGGGACCGCCCACCACAGCCGGCGGGTGGCCAGGGCCAGGCAGGCCATGCCCCAGGCCACGACCGCGCCGATGAGCGCGTCGGCCGAGACGGCCATGAAGACCGCGGCGGGGGTGAGGGCCAGGAACGGCGCGGCGCGCCGACCCCAGGACTCGGCCCCCAGGGCGCGCAGGGTGACCAGGAGCGCGACGACCGTCGTCGCGGCGAGCACGGTCACCACGAGACCGGCGGCGAAGTCCCCGCCGAGCCCGATCGTGACCAGCCCGACGAAGAACAGCAGGGTGCCCGGCGGGTGTCCGGCCACATGGGTCGGCCAGTTGTCGGAGGCCGCGTAGGGGATCCGGTCGACGTAGGTCTGCAGCAGCGTGTGCAAGCTTCCGACCTCGCGCGCGGTGACGAGGTACTCGTAGGGGTTGCCCAGCACTCGGGAGATCCCGCTGGTGCCGTCGACGAAGGCGAGGGACAGCAGCCAGCCCAGCGAGGCGGCGTACGACGCGAGCAGGAGCCGGCGCCAGGAGAGCCGCTCGGCCAGGTCGGCGGCGTACCTGAAGCCGAGCAGGGCGATCGCGATCGCCGGTAGCGTGCCTGGACCGAACAGGTCCGGCTGCCACAAGCCGTGCAGGGGCGGGACCTCGCGGGGCGAGGCGTTGCGCGGGGCGCGGCTGGCCACCTCCCATCCGAGCTCCCGGGGGAGCACGAACGCCAAGGTGACGAGCACCGCGGCGGCGAGGAGACCGAGCCAGGGGACGGCACGGGGTACCGCGCGTGGGCCCGACATGTCAGTGAGCGTAGGAGGAGGGGTCACGTGGACGTCGACCTGGTGCTGCCGTGCCGCGACGAGGCACCGGCCCTCGCCGCGCTGCTGCCCGAGGTCCCGGACGGGATCCGCGTCATCGTGGCCGACAACGGCTCGCGCGACGCCACGGCGGACGTGGCGCGCCGCCTGGGCGCGACGGTGGTGGTCGAGGACCGGCCGGGGTACGGCGCGGCGGTGCACGCCGGGCTGCTGGCCGCGACCGCGGACCTGGTGGCGTTCATGGACGGGGACGGCTCCTTCGACCCGGTCGAGCTGCTGCCGCTCATCGACGACGTCCGCTCCGGGCGCGCGGACCTGGCCGTCGGCCGCCGTCGGCCGACGGGGCGGGGCACGTGGCCGTGGCACGCGCGGGCCGGCAACGCGCTGATCGTGGCCTGGCTGCGTCGCCGGATCGGGCTGCCCGCGCACGACATCGCGCCGATGCGGGTCTGCCGCCGGGCCGATCTGCTGGCCCTGGGCGTGGAGGACCGGCGCTTCGGCTACCCGGTCGAGCTGCTGCAGAAGGCGACCCGGGCGGGGTGGCGCTTCTCCGAGCACGACGTGTCCTACCGACCGCGGGCCGAGGGCACGAAGTCCAAGGTGTCCGGCTCGGTGCGCGGCACCCTGCGCACCGCCCGCGACTTCGCGCGGGTGCTCTCGTGACGTCGGTCCTTGTCGTGGCCAAGGCGCCGGAGCCTGGACGGGTCAAGACCCGGCTCGGGGCCGACATCGGGATGGCCGAGGCGGCGCAGGTCGCCGCGGCCTCGCTGCTGGACACGCTCGCGGCCTGCTCGGCCGTCGCCGCGGAGCGCCACCTGTCGCTGGCCGGCGACCTGCGCGGCGCCGTGCGCGCCGAGGAGCTGGCGGCCGCGACCACGGGCTGGACCGTGCACCCCCAGGCCGGCCCGGACTTCGGGGCGCGGCTGGCCGACGCGCACGCCCGCGTGCCCGGACCGGTGGTCCAGGTCGGCATGGACACCCCGCACCTGACCCCCGCCCTGCTGGAGGAGGCGCTCGCCGGGCTGGCGTCGTACGACGCGGTGCTGGGCCCGGCGGAGGACGGCGGCTGGTGGGTGCTGGCGCTGCGGGACCCGGCCGCCGCGGCGGCGCTGGCCGCGGTCGAGATGTCGACCCCGACCACCGGCGCCGACACCCGCGCCGCCCTGGAGCGGGCCGGGCTGAGCGTGGGGGAGGCAGCGACGCTGCGCGACGTGGACACCGTCGCCGACGCCGACGCGGTGGCGGCGCTGGCGCCCGGATCGCGGTTCGCGACCACCTGGGCGCGGGTCAGGCCGCTTGCGCCATGACCAGCGACTGCGACACTCCAGGCATGTCCCGCACGCGCGCGAACCCGGCCTCGCGCAGCAGCTCGGCCGCGCACAGCACCGACATCGGCCCGCCGCCGCGCAGCACCGCGTCGTGCTCGAGCGCCGCGGCCTCCAGCGGCGTGCAGCCGTCCGCGCTGGCCGCCACCGGCATCACCAGCCAGCAGCCGGGCCGGAGCGCGCGTCGCACGCGTCCGAGGCCGACCTCCAGGTCGGCGCGCGACAGGAAGATCTGGGGCATCCAGGCCAGGTCGTACGCGTCCTCGTCGACCAGGTCCACCACCGACTGCTGGCGCAGCTCGATGAGGTGGCCGACCGGGGACTCGGCGAGGTGCTCCTTGGCCATGCTGAGCGCCTCGAACGAGACGTCGAGCCCGACCGCGCTGGTGCCGGGGAAGGTCTCGCAGATGGTCTGGGCGATCGCGCCGGTGCCGACGCCGACGTCGAGGAAGCGGGCGCGGCCCTCGTCGAGCCGGTCGCGGGTCACCGGGAGCATCGGGAGCACGCCCTCGGCCAGGATGGCGGCCACGGAGCGGCTGGCCACGCCCATGGCCAGGATCTGGTCCGGGTCGGTGGCGGTCAGCCGGTCCTCGTCGTGCCCGTGGTGCAGGGCGCGGCGCAGCTCGGCGACGAGGTTCGCGGCGAGGATCTGCGGGTCGTCGTACCACGGGTGCAGGTCGACCGGCTCGAGCCGGCCGCCGGCGGACTCGCGCAGCACCTGCGCAGCGACCAGCAACCGGGCGTCGGCGACGTCCAGCTCGTCTGTCAGCGGCCGGCCCTCCAGGATGTCGGCCCATCCGCCCGTGCGCGCCAGGCGCGCGAGCGCGCCGACGACCTGGACCTGTCGGAGAGATTCGATCAAGCCGTGGCACCCCTTCCTGGCTCCTGCTGCTGGGACCGTCAGTACCCTCGAGACGTGGTCCTCCATCAGGGTGTTCGTCACGGGACGTGCACGGGATGGGTACCCCACCCCGGGGGGTGAGACACGGTGAGCCGCCTACCGAGTGACGAGTCCTTCACCTCACGATTGCACAGCGCCGCGGTCGCGGCCCGGGTCGGGCTGGTCCTGGCCGTGTGTTTCGGGATCTGCTTCACCACCGGACTCATCAGCCACTACGCGCAGAGCCCGAGCCAGCCCGTGCCGTTCCCCACCAGTCCGTCGTGGGGCTACCGGGTCACCCAGGGGCTGCACGTGGTGACCGGTACGGCGAGCGTCCCGCTGCTGCTCGTCAAGCTCTGGACGGTCTACCCGCAGCTGTTCCGGCGCCCGCCGCGCGAGCTGCGCAAGGCGGCCCTCGACGGCCTGGAGCGGCTGTCCATCCTCACGCTGGTGGCCTCGGCGCTGTTCCTGCTCGCCTCCGGGCTGGCCAACATCACCGAGTGGTACCCCTGGGACTTCTCCTTCCGGCCCACCCACTACGCCCTGGCCTGGATCGCGATCGGCTCGCTGGTCGTGCACGTCGCGGTGAAGCTGGCCGTGATCCGCGAGGCCCTGGGCACCGACGTCGAGGACCCCGCCCTCGACTCCGGCAACGCCACCCGCCCCAGCGCGCTGTCGCGGCGCGGCCTGGTGCGGGCCAGCTGGCTGGCCGCCGGGCTCGCCGCCCTGGCCGTGGCCGGCAACACCGTGCCGTTCCTGCGCAAGGTCTCGGTCCTGGCCCCGCACTCCGGCGACGGCCCGCAGGACCTGCCGGTGACCAAGTCGGCGTACGCCGCCCGCGTGGGCGCGGCCGCCACCTCCGCGGCGTACCGCCTGGAGCTGGTGCGCGGCGACCGCACCGTCACCCTGTCGCGCGACGAGCTGCTGGCCCTGGACCAGCAGACCCAGGAGCTGCCCATCGCCTGCGTCGAGGGCTGGTCGGCCAGCGGCACCTGGACCGGCGTGCGGCTGCGGACCCTGCTGGACCTCGTGGACCGCCCGGCGGGCAGTGACGTGCACCTGACCTCGCTGCAGGAGAGCGGGGCGTTCCGCCGCTCCACCCTGCCGGGCAACTTCGCCGACGACGACCGCACCACGCTCGCGCTGCTGCTGAACGGCGAGGCGCTGGCCCTGGACCACGGCTACCCGGCGCGGCTCATCGCCCCCAACCGGCCCGGCGTGCTGCAGACCAAGTGGGTCACCCGGATCGAGGTGCTCGCGTGAGGGCCCGGCTGCTCCTCGGCGGCCTCGGCGGCGTCGTCGGGCTGTACGGCGCCTGGCTGCTGCTCACCACCCAGGACCGCGACCAGCTCGTCAGCGCCGGCACCTGGCTGGTCGGCGGCGTCGTGCTGCACGACGGCGTGCTCGCGCCCCTCGTGCTGCTGGTGCTGTTCGTCGGCGGGCGGCTGCTGCCCGCGGCGTACCGCGCGCCCGCGGCCATCGGCCTGCTCGTGCTCGGCAGCCTGACCCTGCTCGCCGTACCCGTGCTCGGGGCGTTCGGGCGCCAGGTGCACAACCCCGCGCTGCTCGACCGGCACTACTGGGTCGGCTGGCTCGTGCTGGCCGCGCTGGTCCTGCTCGCGGTCGTGGCGGCGGGGGAGCGGCGCCGCCGCACCCCCGGACGAGCGACGCCCCGCTGGACCTGAGGTCCGGCGGGGCGTGCGTGGCCCCCAGGTTCCGGGGGTTGAACCTGCGACCGGCGCCGACGCTAGGCCGCAAGATCGCTCTCATCCCGCAGGCGTGGAGTTCTTCACCCGTTCGGGTTGCCAGAAGGGCCCCTGGGGGTGAAGTCGATCAGTGGTGGGCGGGCGACTTGCGGCCCATCAGGCCTTCCACCACGCCGACCAGGAGCACCGCGGCGATGATCGCCACGACCGCGCCCAGGATGTTCAGCTCGAAGATGTCGCCGGTGCCGAGCGCGGAGGCGACGATGCCGCCGATCAGCGAGCCGAGCACGCCCAGGAGCAGCGTCCCGAGCAGTCCGAGGTTCTGGCGTCCGGGCTTGAGCAGTCGCGCCAGGAAGCCGACGACGAGACCGAAGATGAGGAATCCGATGATGGCCATACCCCACCGGTATCCCGTCCGGCCGCGCCGAGCCCTCGGTGGGGGTGACGTCACCCACGTGCGAGGCGGGACGCCACGCCCTGCAGGAGGCGCTCGGTGGCCCACCGCCCGCTCGGCGGCGTGCGCCGCGGGTCGGACAGCGCACCGGCGAGCAGCGCGGTCGCGCGCTCGCTGCCGGCCGCCGACGCCGCCGCTGCGCACCGGCGTGCCGCGGTGCGCACCACCGCCGGGTCGACGGTCCAGACGACCTCGAAGGTCCGTGGTCCGTCGTCCGGCCGCTCGCGAGCGAGCAGGGCGGTGGCCAGCGCCGGTCCGTCGTGGACCAGGAGCCACTCGCGCGTGAGGGGTACGCCGGGCGGCAGGTCGACGAGGACGACCTCGTCGTCGCTCCAGCCGCTGTGGTCGCTGTGGTCGCTGTGGTCGGGTTGCGCGAAGGCGTGCGCCGACGCCACGAGGCCGGCGAGCTCCTGCCACCGCGCTCGCGACGCGGCGTGGTGCCGCACGGTCTGGAAGCCGCCGAACAGGTGGCCCCCGGCGCCGCTCAGCACGACCTCGTCCTCGATCGCGCGGGACAGGGCGAGGACCGCGGGCTTGGCCAGCGTGGTCCGCGGCAGGCCTGGGTGCGCGGCCGAGACCTCGCCGTGGACCGAGAGCAGCACCCCGCGCTCGCGCTCGGCCAGGGCCGCGTCGACCGCCTCGCGCACGCCCGTGCCAGCCGCCTGCCTCTCCAGCACCCGCCGGATGGTCGTGATGTCGCGGGCCGAGTAGCGGCGGTGCCCGCCGCCCTCCTGGGTCCGGTGGGGCGCCGGGAAGCCGTAGCGCTCCTCCCACGCCCGCAGCGCCGGTACCGACATCCCCGTGGCCGCGGCCAGCGCGCCGATGGACAGCACGTGCGGCTGCGGGTCGCGCAGGTGGTCCGGCTCGCGCCGGGGTGGTTCTGCCACGGCCGTCAGTGCTCCCGGTCTGCCGTACGCCTTGAGCGAGCGGACCCGCTCCCCCCGACGCGCGGTGCGGGTCCGCCCGACCCCTCGTGGGCGATTCTGCGCCGCCGACGGCCCGTGTGTCGAGGTTCGCTGCGAAGTGTCGACGAACCTCACCCACGCGGGTGTCTCTCGAGCTGGCGCACTCACCCGAAAGGAGACCCTTCCTCACTCGGTCGGGTGGCCTGCGCTGGTCCAGCCCACCTGGCGCCGTCCTGCGGCACACGATCGTGATCACGAGGCGGCTGGCTCCGGTCCCCCGCGGGGCCAGCCGCTTCACCCGTGCGTCGGCCCTTCCCGGTGAGGCTCACCGTCAGAACCGGCTCAGCGCGGCGTGCCGTCAGTGGACGGATTGCGGGTCCGGTGGACCTAGGGTCCGAGGATGCGCACTCCTCTGACCGCCCTTGCGGTCGTCCTCGTCCTCGCCGTGGGCGGGCCGGCCCTGGCCTCCGACGCTGCCCAGCGGGCCAAGCCCAAGCCCGACCTCAAGATCACCCAGGTGGAGGTCACCGGCACCACCAGCCTCTCGGTGTCGGTGCAGCTCAAGAACGCAGGGACCAGGAAGGCCGGCTCCTCGACGGTCGCGCTCACGGTCTCCAGGGACGCCACGGCCTCGTCGGACGACGCGGTGGTCGGCACCGTGAAGGCCCCGAAGGTGAAGCCGCGCAAGAAGGCCGAGCTCACCGCCACGGTGCAGGTCCCGGCGCCGACGGTCGGCACCTACTACCTGATCGCGTGCGCCGACAGCACCGACAAGCTGAAGGAGCGCAAGGAGGGCAACAACTGTCGTGCCTCGGCCGCCCTCACCGTCTCGACGGTGACGGTGACCGGCGCCGCGACGGCAGGGGGCAGCGTCACCGCGGCGACCTCGGCCGGCGTGTGCTCCGGCGCCACCTGCACGGTGCCGAGCGGCGCGGCGACGGTGACGCTGACCCCGGTGGCGGCCGCGGGCAACTCCTTCGCCGGCTGGAGCGGCGCGAGCTGCCCCGGGACGACGGACACCCAGAAGCGACGGGTGATCACGAACCCGACCGCGACCGTGGCCTGCACGGCGACGTTCGCCCCGTCGAGGGCGGTCACCTACAACACCGGGGGAGCACCGGCCAGCGCCGTCGCCGCCACCACGACGGCCGGCTCCTGCGCCGTGAACGGGGCGAACACCGGCGGCTGCACCGTGCCCTCCGGCGCGGCGACCGTCACGCTGACCGCCAGCTCGACGTCCGGGGGCCTGGCCTTCAACGGCTGGTCCGGTGACGCCGCGTGCACCACGACCAACGCCACGGTGACGATCACCAACCCGACCGCGGACCTCACCTGCACCGCGGCGTACCTGCCGATCTGACCGAGCCGGGACGGGACGGGACGCAGGACCCTGCACCCCGGGCGGGCTCTGCGCGAGCAGAGCCTGCCGGGGGGTGCGGACGGGCTGGCCTGTAGGCCGGGTTCTGTCCCCGGTCTCCCGGGGGGCGACCATCCATCTACGGGAGCCGTTGCCGACCCCCTCCAGCGGTCTACCCGCGTGCTCGGGCGGGCCGCCCTCGAACGCACACGCGCCCGGGCTCTCGCCCGGACTTCTTGACCTTGCTCCAGGTGGGGTTTGCCTAGCCGGCCCGGTCGCCCGGGCCGCTGGTGGTCTCTTGCACCACCGTTTCACCCTTACCGCTCTCCCCGGAGGAGGGCGGCGGTCTGTTCTCTGTGGCACTGTCCCGCGGGTCACCCCGGGTGGGTGTTGCCCACCACCTCGCCCTGTGGAGCCCGGACCTTCCTCGGCGACGCACCTCTCGGTACGCCGACGCGGTCGCCCGGCCAGCCCATCCGCAGCGGCAGCCTAGCGCTCGACGTGGATGCGCACCCAGCCGTCGTCCTCGAGCCAGCCGTGCTGGCCGGCGTAGGCGAGCATGGCGTCGAGGCCGGCGCGCCACTCGGGGTCGGCGGCGAGCGGACCCGCGAGCTCGAGGAGCAGCGCCGGCGCCACGGCCACGTGGTCGTCGGGCAGCGGGCGCGCCCAGTCGCCGACGGTGCCGACGGGGTCGGTGAGGCGCACCGAGAGCCGGCCGAACTCCCACGGCTCGTCGAGCGCGGTGCCGTCGATGACGATCACGCGGTCGCCTCCGCGTGGAGGGTGGCCAGGACCGAGGTCGCGAGCAGGCGGGCCTGCTGGCCGGTCGAGTCGAGGAGGGCCTGGTCGGAGGTGGCGCGGCGCAGGTAGAGGTGCGCCGGGTGCTCCCAGGTGTAGCCCGTCCCGCCGTGCAGGTGCACGGTCTCGCGGGCGATGTGGAACGCCGCCCGGCCGCAGCGGGTCCGGGCCACGGCCAGCCCGGCCAGGGACTCGGGGCGGCGCCCCCTCAGGTCGTTGGTCTCGACCGCTCGCACGGCGATGGCCAGTGCGGAGCGCGCGGTCTCCAGCTCCACGAGCAGGTCGGCGCAGCGGTGCTTGAGCGCCTGGAAGGAGCCGATCTCGCGGCCGAACTGTCGCCGCACCTTGAGGTGCTCGACGGTCATCTCCAGGCACCGGTCCGCGACGCCGACGCACTCGGCGGCGAGCGCGAGCGCGGTGCCCTGGCGCACGGCGGCCACCGCCGCACGAGCGCGGTCCTGCTCGGCCACGAGCTCACCGACCGCCCGGGTGAGCACCACGCTGGCCATCCGCCGGGTCAGGTCCAGGGTCGGCAGCGGGAGGACGCGGACGCCGGGATCGTCGGTGCGGACCCAGAAGTAGGCGTGGAACCCCTCGTGCTCGGCCAGGACCAGCAACGCGTCCGCCACCTGGGCGTCGACGACGCAGGGGAGCGAGCCGGTCAGCACGATGCGGTCCCCGGTGCGCTCGGCGTCGGGGTAGAGGAGCGGGAAGGTCTCCTCGACGGGCATGGCTGGTACGGCGACCAGCTCGCCACCGGCGATCGCCCGCAGGCGCTGGCGGTTGACGGGGTCGTCGGTGAGCTCGAGCAGCGCGGCCGCGACCTGGAGGGTGCCGAGCAGCGGACCGTCGTAGAGCGCCCGACCGAGCTCCTCGTGGACCACCAGCTCCGCTGTCCGGTCGAGCCCGGCACCGCCGAGGTCCTCGGGCACCCGCACCCCCGGGAGCCCCAGCCCGGTGGCCAGGGACCGCCAGGCGGCCCGGTCGAGCGGAGCGGCCGGGTCGAGCACCCGCTCGTCGGTGGTCGCCGGGGCCAGCGTGGCCAGGTGGGCCCGGGTGACCTCACGCAACGCGTGGAGCTCCCCCCTCGTCCGCGCTCACGGCCGGGCCTCGCGCGGCAGGCCGAGCACCCGCTCGGCCAGGATGTTGCGCTGGATCTCGTCGCTGCCGCCCGCGATCCGGTGGGCGGGGGCGTTGAGCAGCAGCTCGCTCCACGCGTAGGTGCCCCACGCGCCGGTGTCGGCCACCATCCGGTAGCCGAGCAGCCGGCCCGCGACCTCGGAGTAGAACTCCATGTCCGAGGTCATCATGAGCTTCACCACGGACGGCCCGCGCGGCTGCCCGGCCAACCGGGAGGCGGTCTCGTGCAGCAGCTGCTCGCGCGCCCAGCACTCGGCCAGGAGCTCCTGGACCGCCGGGTCGTCGGCCGCGCCGCGGTCGACGGCCAGAGCGAAGAGCCGGCGGACCGGGTCGAGCATGATCCCGTTGTGCTCGCGACCGAGCACCGAGCGCTCGTTGGTCACCGTCGTCATCGCGATCGCCCAGCCGCCGTCGACGGGGCCGACGCGCGCGGAGTCCGGGATCCGCACCTCGTCGAGGAACACCTCGTTGAAGTGCTCCCCGCCGGTGATCTGCTTCAGCGGCCGCACCTCGATGCCGGGCGAGTCCATGTCGACGAGGAACACGGTCAGGCCGCGGTGCCGGCTGCCCGGCTCACCGGTGCGTGCGATCAGCTCGCCGAGGCGGCTCACGTGGGCGTACGACGACCAGAGCTTCTGCCCGGTGACGACCCACACGTCGCCGTCGCGACGTGCGGTGGTGCGCAACCCGGCCAGGTCCGAGCCGGCCTCGGGCTCGGAGAAGAGCTGGCAGCACACGGTGTCGCCGCGCCAGATCCCCGGCAGGTGGGCGCGCTTCTGCTCGGGCGTGCCGTGGGACAGGATCGTCGGCCCGACGATCTGGTGGCTGACCATGAAGCACGAGGTGATGGGCACCTCGAAGCCCGCGGCCACCTCGGCCACGGTGTGCGCGTGCTCGGCGCTGAGCCCGCGGCCGCCGTACTCGACCGGCCCGTCGACCCAGGCCAGCCCGGCGTCGCACAGCTCGCGCTGCCAGGCCTGGGCCCGGGCCAGCTCGGTCTCCTCCGACTCGGCGCTGTGGTGGCCGACGCCGATCACGCCGTCGGGTCCCGAGCCGTGGACCACGCCGTCGGTGCGCCGGGGCACGCGCGCGGCGAAGAAGGCCTCCGCCTCGGCGGCGATCTCGGCCAGCGTCACGGGTGAGTCGGCCACGGACGCGCTCACGCGGGCACCCCCGCTCCGGCGGCGTCGTGGGCGTCCGGGCCGAGGTAGGCCTCGATCACCTTCGGGTCGGTGCCGACCTCGGCCGGGGCACCGGTCGTCAGCCAGCGACCGGACTCCATGACGGTGACGACGTCGCAGGCGCTGAGCACGAGGTCGACGTTGTGCTCGACGAGCAGGACGCCCATGCCCCAGTCGCGGGCCAGGGAGCGGATCAGCCCGGCGAGCTCGCGGGACTCCTCGTCGCTGAGCCCGGCCGCGGGCTCGTCGAGCAGCAGCACCCGGGGGCCGGCGGCCACGGCGCGGGCGATGGCCACCAGCCGCCGCTGGCCGAAGGCCAGGTCGCCGGGGCGGCGGTCGAGGACGTCGGTGAGCCGGAACTCGGCGACCGCGGCCAAGGCGGGACCGGTGAGCGTGATGCGCCCAGGGCGGACCACGTCGGTGACGTAGCGCAGCAGCGCCCCGGAGTCGCAGGCCACCGCGAGGTTCTCGCGGACGGTGAGGTCGGCGAAGAGCTCGAGGGACTGGAAGGAGCGGGCCACGCCCGCCCGGGCCCGGCGCCGCGCCGACCAGCTGCGGATCGAGCGGCCGTCCAGGTCGATGGCGCCGGCGGCGGGCCGCACGAAGCCGGTGAGCGCGTCGATGACCGTCGTCTTGCCCGCACCGTTGGGGCCGATGAGTCCGTGCACCTCGCCGGGGCGCAGCTGCAACGACAGCCCGTCGACGGCGACGACGCCGCCGAAGGTGACCCGCAGGTCGCGCACGTCGAGCGTCGCCCCCTCGACCGGCTCGGGCTTGCGGCGCGCGGCCTCCGGTACGCCGGCCGCCGGCTCCGCCGAGGGCTTGCGGACGAGCAGGCGACGCAGCGGTCGGCCCAGCTTGCGGGCCAGGTCGACGTTCATCTCGTAGAGGCCGTCGTGCCCGCTGCGCAGCACGTAGAGCAGGAACAGACCACTGACCAGCGGCAGGTAGCGCTCCAGGCCGTCGGCGTCGTGCAGCAGCTGGGTGCCGACCCCGCCGGGCAGCAGGGTCGCGGCGAACAGCGCGCCGCCGATGGTGCCGACGCCACCGACCACGGCCACGCCGATGGCGAGCAGGGAGGTGATGACGCCGAACTGCGCGGGGATGACGTTGACGCTCTGGAAGGACAGCAGCACCCCGGCCAGCGCGGCCAGCGCCGAGGCGAAGCCGAAGGCGTAGAGCTTGGCCGCGAAGACGTCGACGCCGAGCGCGGCCGCGGCCCGCTCGTTGGAGCGCACGGCGAGCAGCCGACGCCCGGCGCTGCCGCGGCGCATGTTGGCCACCGCGATCGCCGCCAACGTGAGCGCGACCAGGGTGACCAGCCCGTAGCGGTAGGGGTAGAGGATCGCGCCGAACTCCCAACCGAACAGCGACGGCGGGTCGATGAGGATGCCGGTGTCGCCACCGCCGTACTCGTAGTTGCTGAGCACCAGGCTGAACACCACGATGCCGAGACCCAGGGTCGCGATCGCCAGGTTGATCCCGCGGGTGCGCAGCGCCGGGAGGGCCACGACCATGCCGAGGACTGCCGAGACCGCCATGGCCCCGCCGAGGGCGGCCAGGAAGCTCCAGCCCCAGGCGTGCACCAGGTTGGCCGCGACGAACGCGCCCGCCCCGGCCAGGACGTACTGCGCGAGCGACAGCTGGCCGGCGTACCCGGTGACGACGGTGACCGACAGCGTCAGGATGGCGAAGGCCATCGTCACGGTGAGGGCCTGGGCCCAGACCGGGTCGACGACCAGGCCGATGAGCAGCGCGAAGACGAGGAACACCGCGGCCGCGGGCAGCACCCGGATCCGGCCGTCGCCCACCGACGGCAGCCGCTCCAGGACGTGGCTGCGCAGCGGCAGCGAGGTCCCGCGCAGGGCGAGGTAGGCGACGATGAGGATGAACGGCACGCTGTCCGCCCAGCCGGTGACGGTCACGTAGCGCGTCATCAGCGACTGCGCCACACCGATGGCCAGTGCACCACCGAAGGCCAGGGGGAAGGACACGAACCGGCCCAGCAGCGCCGCGGCCAGCGCGGGGACGACGAGCAGGGTCAGCTGGGTCGGCTGGAGGTAGGTGATCGGCGCGAGCAGCGCGCCGGCGAGGGCGGCCAGACCGGCGGCCAGCGCCCAGTTGGTCGTCGCGATCCGGTCGGGGGAGTGGCCCAGGCTGGCTGCCGCCCGCTGGTTCTCCGCCACGGCGCCGGCCACCCGCCCGAACGACGTGGTGCGGAACAGCACGTAGAGGCCGAGCGTCATCAGCGCCCCGATGATGAGGATGATGAGCCGGTCGAGCCCGATGGTGGCGCCGTCGAAGGGCTCCACCGGTCGGGTCGGCAGCGCCGAGGGCACGCTGAGCGTGCTCACGCCGTACTTCAGCACGGCGGCCGACTGCAGCGAGAGCAGGACGCCGAGGGTCGCGATGACCCGCTCGATCGGCGACGAGCGGCGCATCGGGCGCAGGATCAGCAGGTGCACGAGTGCCCCGAGCACCGTGCCGACGACGACCGAGCCGACGACCGCGGGGACCGACGCCCAGCCGAGCCCGACCCTCAGCTCGTAGTAGGCGTAGCCGCCGACCATCACGAACGAGCCCTGGGCGAAGTTGACGATGCCCGAGCCGCGGTAGACCAGGACGAGCCCCTGGGACACCAGGCTGTAGATCGCGCCGATGCCGAGGCCGAGCAGCACGAAGTGGAGGACTTCCACGACTCTCCCTATCGAGGGGTGGGGGACGGGACGGGTGCGCCGGCGTCCGGTACGTCGAGCCGCCCGTCGGTGAGGTACATCGACTCCACGGTCTCGATGCCGTCGGCGGAGTCACCTGCGGCGACGATCGACCCCTGGCGCATGAGGTACCACCGGTCCGCGACCCCGAGCGCGCGGCGGGCCTGCTGCTCCACGAGCAGGACGGCGACGCCCTGCTCGTCGGCGGCGGTGCGGAGGGCGTCGAACAGCCGGCCCACCACCAGGGGCGCGAGCCCCAGCGACAGCTCGTCGAGGAGCAGCGCCGTGGGCCGGGTGGCCAGCGCGCGGGCCAGCGTGAGCATCTGCTGCTCCCCCCCGGACAGCAGGCCGGCGCGTTGCGGCAGGAGCGGCTCCAGCTCGGGGAAGAGCGCGACGGCCGGGGCCAGTCCGCCCGACCCGAGCAGCAGGTTGTCGCGCACGGTCATCGACATCAGCACCGAGCGCTCCTCGGGCACGAACGCCATGCCGTCGCGCGCCCGCTGGTGCAGCGGCGTGGTGACGGGCGCGCCGCGCCACCTCACCTCGCCGGCGAGCGGTGGCAGCTCGCCGGCGCAGGTGAGGAGCGTGGTGGACTTGCCCGCGCCGTTGGGGCCGAGCAGCGCGACGATCTCGCCCGGGTGGACCGCGACGTCGATCCCGCGGACCACGGCCAGGTCGTCGTACCCAGCGCTGAGCCCGCGCAGCTCGAGGACCGGTCCCTCGGTGGCGCGTCCCACGGTCAGGACTCGGCCAGCGGGTCGATCGGGTCGCCGTCCTGGACCAGGGTGCCGTCCTCGGCCTGCGAGACGTAGACGCTGAAGCCCGGCACCCGCGGGTAGTCGGCCACCGGCGGCGGGTCGGGGATGCCGTCGTAGTCCGGCACCGTGCCCAACTCGATGGGGCCGTCGAGGTCGTCGAGCTTGTCGGTGATCGCCTTCGCGCTCACCTCGCCGTCGCCGATCTGGTCCACGATGCCGGCCAGGAAGGTCACGGCGGTCCAGGTGCCCAGGGAGCCGTTGTCGGTGACCGCCTCGGGGTGGTACTTCTTCATCGCGTCCAGGAACTCCTGGACCTGCGGGATGTCGGTGCTGGTCACCGGCGACAGGCTCGAGGTCACGAACACGTTGTCCGCGGCGTCGCCGAGGGCCTCCTGGTCGGCCGGCTTGAAGATGTTGGCCAGGGTGGAGATGTTGCCGTCGAAGCCGGCCTGGCGGACGGCCTGGATGATGCGCGGCGCGTCGGTGGCGGTCGAGGCGACCGCGACGGCGTCGGGGTCCTTGGCCAGGGCCGAGGAGGCGACGGCGCTGAAGTCGGCCGCGCCGAGCGGGGCCAGGATGCGGTAGGAGTCGGCGCCGCCGGCCTCCGCCCCGTGCTTGATGTCGTCGGCCGCGGCGTACGCCGCCGCCGCGTCGGCCACGATCACGGCCACGTTGGTCGCACCCTTGTCGGCGAGCAGCCGGCCCATCGCGACCTGCATCGACTGGGTGCCGCCGTGGATCGGGTAGGACACCGCGCTGGTGCCCTCGATCGGACCGCCCGAGCCGGCGCCGGCCAGCCACGGGATCCCGGCCTGCTCGAGGATCGGCAGCTCTGAGGGGGCCTGCGAGCTCGCCGCGCCCACGACCGCGACGACCCCGTCGGTGACCGCCTGCCGGGCGCAGGCCGCGCCGGTGTTGGCGTCGAAGGCGTCGTTGCAGAAGGTGACCTCGATCTTGCGGCCGTCGATGCCGCCGTCGGCGTTGATCGCCTGCACGTGGGCGTCGAGCCCGGCCTTGGCGTCGGTCAGCGAGAGCGACGGGCTCTCGAAGGTGCCGATCTGCATGATCTTGATCGGCGCGGTGCTGGAGCCCGACCCGCCCCCGTCGTCGGCGTCGGCGCCCGGGTCGTCCCGGCAGCCCGCCAGAGCAACGGCCAGGGTGAGGGCTCCGATCGTCATCAGGGCGCGCTGAGCAGAGGTGGTGTTCATGAGGACCTTCCGGGGTGTCAGCCGAGAGGAGTGAGGTGGGCGGTGTCGGTGCAGAGGTCGCAGCGTCGAGTGGCCGTGCGGATCAGCGCAGGCTCTGGATGTTGGTGCCGTCGGGGAGGTCCCGGCCGGCGTCGGAGAACGCCTTGGTGATGGCGGCCTGCGCCAGCGGCTTGTAGCCCGGGCGCTTGGCGGTGACGGTCGCAGCGGAGCGCTGCGCCGGTGCGAGGGTGCCCTGGAAGTGAGGCATGACGTAGCGGGCGAACAGCTCGAGGCTGGCCAGCGTCTGGGGCCGGTCGGCCCAGTCGTGGGTCATGATCAGGAAGGTGCCGAAGCCACCGGTCTGCTCGACCATCCGCTCGATGGCGGCGATGCAGTCCTCCGGGGTGCCGATGATCGAGCTGTCGTCGGCGATCTCGTCGGCCAGGGTGTAGTCGTTCTCGAGGCCCAGGACCGGCTTGAAGTAGACCTGCCGCTCGCGCTCGCGGGCCGCCTCGACGTCGCGGATGGCCTGGTCGCGGTCCTTGCTGAGGTGGACGCGGAGCACCATCCGCCACTCGTCGCGGCTGATCTCGGTGCCGGCGTCAGCCGCGGCCTTCTCGGCGATCGACCACTGCTCCTTCATGTCCTTCTTGCCGCCGATGAAGCCGGCGCTGAGGGAGAGGACGCCGACGCCGTGCCGCCCGGCCGTCGTCACGCCCGAGGGGGAGGTGGTGCTGGCCACCGCGACCGGCACGCCGTCGGGGTTGAGGGGCAGGAAGGCCAGCTGGGCCTCGCGCAGCTCGAACCAGTCGGTCTTCGCCGAGACGGTCTCGCCGCGCAGCAGCGGGATGATGGCGTCGAGCGCCTCGTTCATCCGGCTGCGCTGGGTCACCGGCTCGATGCCCATCATGTCGGCGTCGGAGATGAGCGCGCCCGGCCCGACGCCGAGCATGGCCCGACCGCGGCTCAGGTGGTCGAGCAGCACCGTGCGGTCGGCCACCATGAGCGGGTGGTGGTACGGCAGGCTCACCACGCCGGTGCCGAGCCGGATCCGTGCGGTCGTGACCGCCGCGGCCGACAGCACCATGAAGGGGTCGGCGATGCGCTCCACCCCGGTCGAGTGGTGCTCGCCGACCCAGGCCTCGTCGAAGCCGAGCCGGTCGGCCAGCTCGATGAGCTCCAGGTCGTGGCGCAGGGTGAGCGTGGGGTTGTCGTCGTTGGAGTGGAACGGCGCGATGAAGATGCCGAAGTCCATGCGGTCCGGGCGGGCCATGCCGGGTCTCCTCGTCGGTCGCGTGCGGTGGCAGCGCTGCGGCGCGGGTGTGACGGCGCTCTCAGCGAGACCTGAATCTACTCAGAAACCGACACTTGGCAACCCCTCGTGTCGGCAGGCAGGATGACCGGACCGACGCGGCGCACCGAGTGCCGGAGTCCTGCAGTGCCGCGACCATCCGGTCGCCGCTCGCGACCGCAGGTGCGTCCAGTTCGGCCGAGGAGGGATCGACAACGTGTCTGAGAGGTACTCAGATATGGGGGGCTCGCCCTTCGACCGGCACTGGTTCCGCCAGGTCCTGGGCCAGTACCCGACCGGTGTCTGCGTGGTGACCGCGGTGACGCCCGCCGGGGCGCGCAGCGGGATGGTCGTGGGCTCGTTCACGTCGGTCTCGCTCGACCCGCCCATGGTCGCCTTCTTCCCCAGCGCCGGCTCGCAGACCTGGCCGGAGCTGAGCGGCGCGTCGGCCTTCTGCGTCAACGTGCTCGCAGCCGACCAGGAACCGGTGGCGCGCCGCTTCGCCACGGCGCCGGCGGCCAGCCGCTTCGACGGGGTGGGGGCGCGCTCCTCGCCGGCCGGCGCCCCGCTGCTGGACGGCGTCGTGGCCTGGATCGACTGCACCCCGGCGTCGGTGCAGGCGGCCGGTGACCACTTCGTCGTCCTCGGCGACGTCACCGCGCTGGGGATCGAGAGCAGCAAGCTGCCGCTGCTGTTCTTCCGTGGCGGCTACGGCAGCTTCAGCCCGCTCAGCTTCACCGCCTCCGACGCGGAGGGCGTGCTCACCCGGCAGCTGCGCTGCCTGGACCTGGTCCGCCCCGTGCTGCGCCGACTGCCCGACAGCGGGCTGCGGTGCCTGGTGACCACGCGCAGCGGTGACCGGGTCGTGGTCCTGGGCCGGCTCGAGCCGCCCGCGCCCGAGGGCGCCACCGAGCCCACCGCACTGGTCGGGCCGGAGGCCCTCTCCCAACCGCACGGTGCTGCGGTCTTCGACGCCTGGGGGCCAGGAGTCGACGACCGCAGTGCCAGGCACCACCACCCCGACGCGGCCGACCGCCTGGCCCTGGTGCGGGAGCGCGGCTGCGCCCTCGGACCCGTCGAGCCGCCGACGCTGGACGACGACGCTCTCCGCGCGGTCGAGACGGTGACCGTCCCGGTCCTCGACGCCGATGGTGACGTCGTCCTGGCGATCACCGCGGACGGCTTCCGCCAGGAGCCCGAGGCCGTGCGCGAGGTGGTGCGCATGCTCCGTGCGTACGGCGACGAGGCGACCCGGCTGGTGCGCGGCCGCTCGCTGGCGCGGTCCTGACGCGGTCCTGACGCGGCCGTCGAGCGGACCACTTGCCACAACGGAAAGCGATGCGTACGCTTTCCACCATGGAAAGTGAAGCGACGGCGGAGGAGCTGCTCCGAGCCGCCGAGCGGGCGGAGGCGGCGCCGTGGGTGGAGCTGCCGACGACGCCGGCGTGGTACCCGCCCGCGGTCGGCCTCTGGGCCGGGGCGCTGACGCTGGCCCTGGGGCTGCTGGACGGCGTGGCCCGCTCGCTGGCCCTGGTGGTGCTGGTCGGCGCCGAGCTCGGGTTCCTCGCGTGGTACCGCCGCTACCGCGGCACCATGCCCACGGGCTGGGCGCCACGCGAGCTGCGGCCGGTGCTGCTGCTGTTCGTGGTCGGCCTCGCCGTGGTGGCCGGGCTGGCCCTCGTGCTGTGCCTGGTGGGCCAGCCGGTCACCGCCGCCGTCGCGGTGCTGGTCCTGACCACGCCGCTGGTCTGGTGGTACGAGCGCGCGTACGCCGCGGCGGCCGCGGCCACGCGGGCGCGGCTCGGGTGAGCGCGACGGGGACGGGGCAGGCGTCCTGGGCCGAGCTCGACCCGCTGCTGACCGCGCCCAAGCGGCTTGCGGTGATGGGGGTGCTGAGCCGCGCGGGGTCCGCGGACTTCGCGTTCCTGCGCGAGCACCTCGGGGTCAGCGACTCCGACCTGTCCAAGCAGATGACGGCGCTCCAGGGCGCGGGCTACGTGGCGGTGGCCAAGTCCGGCCGGGGCCGGGGTGCGACGACGCGGTTCAAGATCACCGGCCCCGGGCGCTCGGCGTACCGGAGGCACCGGGAGGTCCTGCATGCGCTCCTGGACGACGGCTAGGGCGTGTTGGTCGACTCAGCGCGGCGCCAGCCTGACGTGATCAACAGGCCCTAGGCCAGCCGGGTCAGCTCGACCGAGACCTCCATGGCGCTGGTGCCGGCACCGGAGTAGATGCCGCTGAGCGGCTTGACGTCGTCGTAGTCGCGGCCGGTGGCGACGACGACGTAGCGGTCGTCGGGCTGGACCGAGCTGGTCAGGTCGAAGGGGTGCCAGCCGTTGTCCCACCACTCGACCCAGGCGTGCGAGGCGCCCTCGGTGGGCTCGCCGACGGCGGGGGAGGGGTAGGGGTGGAAGTAGCCGGAGACGTAGCGGGCGGGGATGCCGAGGGAGCGCAGGCCGCCGATGACCAGGTGGGCCATGTCCTGGCAGACGCCGGCGCGCTGCTCCCAGGTGGCGGCGGCGGGCGTGAGCACGTCGGTGGCGCCCGGGACGTAGCGGACCTCCTCGGCCACCAGTGCGCACAGGCGGCGGGCGGCGTGGCCGGGGAGGGCGGCGGCGGAGGCGACCTCGCGGCAGCGGACGGCGAAGTCCTCGGGTGGGGCGACCGCGGTGGGGAGCATGAGGTACTCCGTCCACCGGTCGGCGACCTCGCGTCGGGTCAGCTCGGGCCAGGTGGTCGCGGGCTGGGGCACGGGCGGGCGGTTGACGTGCACGGTCGACGTGGCGGTGACGGTCATCGATTCGTGGGGGTCGACGACCTCGAACGCCGTGACCTGGGTGCCGAAGTAGTCGCGGTACTCGAAGGTCCACGGCTTCGGGGAGATCTCCAGGCGGCTGTGCACCACGATCTGGTCGGGCGTGGTGACCGGGGTCAGCCGGGCCTGGTTGTACGACGCGACCGCCTTGCCGTCGTAGGTGTAGGTGGTGCGGTGCACGACCCGCAGCTGCATGCTCATCCCTGGACCCCCTGCCACGCGAGCGCCTCGGAGCCGGCGAAGTAGCGCCGGGTGACTGCCTCGGTGGCCAGCGCGCACGTCGTCTGCACCCGCTCCATCTGGTGCGGGAGGTCGTCCATGAGGTCCGAGAGCGAGCGGTACTCCAGCTCGGCGCGCATCCGCCCGAGGAGACGCTGGGCGTCGTTCTGGAAGCCGGCGCGCTGGGAGGACTCGACGTTCTCCAGGCACTGCTCGGCCCGGTTGAGCGCGAAGACCACTGAGCGCGGGAACAGCCGGTCGAGCAGCAGGAACTCCGCCGACGCGCGCTCGGTCTCCATGCCGCGGTACGCGCGGAGGAACGCCTCGTAGGCGCCCGACGCGCGCAGCGTCGGCGTCCACGGCTGGCCGGCGCCGGCCAGCGCGGCGCTGGCCACCAGCCGCGAGGTCATGTCGGCGCGCTCCACGCAGCGGCCCAGCATCAGGAAGTGCCAGCCCTCGTCGCGCACGGTGGTGGCGTCGGCGGTGCCGTTGACCAGCGCCGCCCGCTCGCGCACCCACTGGAAGATCGCCGGCGCGCGCATGGCCTGGAACTGCCCGCTCGGGATGGCGCGGTACGTCGTGTTGAGGGCCTCCCACATCGGCACCGACAGCGTCTCGCGGGCCCGGCGCGCGCCCTCGCGGGCGGCGGCGAGCGCGGAGGCGATCGAGATGGACGAGGCCGGGTCGTAGCAGAGCGCGTCGAGCACCAGCGGGAGGTCGGCGCGGCCCTCGACGTGCTCGACGCCCATGATCGACAGCAGCGAGCGGCAGGTGGCGTCCTCGTCGACGGTGGCGTCCTCGAGGACCAGCTGGGTCTGCACGTCGAGGATGCGGGCGGTGTCCTCCGCGCGCTCGACGTACCGGCCGATCCAGAACATCGACTCCGCGATCCGGCTCAGCACGGGCCACCCCCTTGCTGCTGCTGCTCGGCCTGGGCGTGCAGGTCGGCGAGCACCGGGCCGACGGGCATCTCCGGGGCGTGGTGGACCGGCGGGGCCACCGGTGCCACCGGCGACTCGGGCACCTCGGGCACCTCGGCCGCCGCGGCGACCGGCTCGGTCACCGGCTCCTCGGCCGCCTCCTGCAGCTCGACCTGGGTCGGCCCGGCCAGCACCCAGGTGTCCTTGGAGCCGCCGCCGCGCGAGGAGTTCACGATCAGCTCGCCCTCGGCCAGCGCCACCCGGGTCAGGCCGCCGGGCAGCACCCAGACCCGCGAGCCGTCGTTGACGGCGAACGGGCGCAGGTCGACGTGGCGGGGCCCGAGCGAGCCGTCCACGAACGTCGGCACCGTGGACAGCTGCACCACCGGCTGCGCGATCCACGCGCGCGGGTCGGCCAGCACCTTGGTGCGCAGCCCGTCGAGCTCGGCGCGGGTCGCGTGCGGGCCGATGACGATGCCCTTGCCGCCCGAGCCGTCGACGGGCTTGAGCACCAGCTCGTCGAGCCGGTCGAGGACCTCCGCGCGCGCCTCGGCGTCGCCCATGCGCCAGGTGTCGACGTTGCGCAGCACCGGCTCCTCGTCGAGGTAGTAGCGGATGATGTCGGGCATGTAGGTGTAGACCAGCTTGTCGTCGGCCACGCCGTTGCCGACCGCGTTGGCCAGCGTCACGTTGCCGGCGCGGGCGGCGTCGATGAGGCCCGGTACGCCGAGCACGGAGTCCGCGCGGAAGTGCACCGGGTCGAGGAACTCGTCGTCGATGCGCCGGTAGACCACGTGCACCGGCTCCAGGCCCTTGGTGGTCCGCATCATCAGCCGGCCGCGACGGCAGACCAGGTCGCGGCCCTCGACCAGCTCGACGCCCATGGTCCGGGCCAGCAGGGCGTGCTCGAAGTAGGCGCCGTTGAACACCCCGGGCGTCAGCACCACCACGGTGGGGTCGGTGACGCCGGCGGGGGCGGCCGCGCGCAGGGCCTGGAGCAGCCGCTGCGGGTAGCCCGCGACCGGGCGGATCCGGTGCTCGGCGATGGTCTCGGGCAGTGCCGCGGAGATCGCGCGCCGGTTGGTCATCACGTAGGACACGCCCGAGGGCACCCGCACGTTGTCCTCGAGGACGCGGAACTCGCCGGCGTTGTCGCGGATCAGGTCGATCCCGCTCACGTGCACGCGCACGCCGTTGGGAGGGCGGACGTGGGCGGCCGCGCGGTGGTAGTGCGAGGAGGTGGTGATGACCCCGCGCGGGATGACGCCGTCGTCGAAGACCTGCCCCGCGTCGTAGACGTCGGCCAGGAAGAGCTCGAGGGCGCGGACCCGCTGCTGGACGCCCTTCTCGATGGTCGTCCAGGTGTCCATCTCGATGACGCGCGGCAGGATGTCGAGCGGGAAGGCCCGCTCCTCGCCGCCGATGTCGAAGGTGACGCCCTGGTCGAGGTAGCCCTTCTGCAGCGCCTCCACCCGGCTGACCAGCTCGGGCGTGGTCATCGTGTCCAGGCTGGTGCGCAGCCGCGCGTACGGCGGCCGGAGCCGGTCCCCGTCGAACATCTCGTCGTAGGCGGGGCCCGACGAGACGTACCCGTCGAACATGGCCACCATGTACCCAACCTAGTGACGTCGTTGACGGCTATGTTTCGGTGCCATGTCCTACTGGTACTGCCTCAACCACCACGCGGTCGAAGGCCAGGACGGCTGCGCCTACAAGGACCGCCTGGGTCCCTACGAGACCGAGGCCGACGCCGAGCGCGCGCTGGAGAAGGTCAAGGAGCGCAACGAGGCCTGGGACAACGACCCCAACTGGAACGACAAGAAGTAGCGCCGCCGGTGGCCATCCCGCAGCGCGACCAGGCGTCGCCGTGGCCGTTCGTGGCCATGGTCGGCATGGCCGGCTGCTTCTTCCTGTACGCCGCGAGCGGGCTGCTCGCGCCGTGGTACGGCGTGGTGCTGCTGCTGGCCGTCTGGGTGGTCCTGTTCGTGGTCGCCACCCGGTGGTGGACGCCGCACCCGCGGCGCACCCTGCTCCTGCCGGTGATCGCGGTGGTGGTGTGGTTCGCGGTGCTCGTCCTCGGTGAGGCGCTCTTCGACTGGACCGCCTGAGCCACTCCGTCTGGGGTCAGCCCCGGGGGCGGACCCGCAGGATCACGTCGTTCCCGCCGCCGTTGTCGGTGGTGACCAGCAGGTCGCCGTTGCTCGCCTGCACCGCGGTGCGGATCCGGCCCCACTGCTTCAGCGCCCGGGGCTGGCGCACCCTCTGCAGGGTGCCGGCGGCGTCGAAGGTCAGGAACAGCACCCGGCTGGCCTTGAGGCAGGCCACGGCCAGCGCGCCGTCGAGGGCGCGCCACTTCGTGCCGTTGACGAAGGTGCCGCCCGAGGTGGCCACGGTCGGGTCGCCCGAGCTCCACTTCGCCTCGATCTGGTCGCCCGGCAGGCCCTGGTCGGTCATGGGGACCGTCTCGTTGTAGCCGGGCACCGGGTCGTACCCGTAGTCCCCGCCGTTCTGCAGCAGGTTGACCTCGTCGTCGCGGGTGGTGCCCTGCTCGATCGACCACAGGGTGCCGTCGGCGCGCTCGGTCACGCCCTGGACGTTGCGGTGGCCGTAGGTGTGGACGTAGCGCCGCGGGCCCTGTGCGCCGGCGAACGGGTTGCCCGGCCACGGCGCGCCGGTGAACCGGTCCAGCCGCAGCGTCTTGCCGCCGAGCGAGTCGAGGTCCTCGGGGTTGGTGCCCTGGGCCGCGTCGCCGGTGCCGACGAGCAGCGAGCCGTCGCTGGTCACGAGGAGCCGGCAGCCGCCGTGCCGCCCGGAGCTGGTGGGGAAGCCGCCGACCAGCTCCCGGTCCAGCTTCGCCTTCCTGAGCCGCTTGTCCAGGGTCCACGCCTTGACGTTGACGTCGTGGCCGCCGCCGTCGGTGTTCCCGCCCTGGCAGGTGTAGATCCGCCGGTTGCTGCGGAAGTCCGGGTCGACCTCGAGCCCCATCAGCCCGGTCTCGCCGGAGACCCAGACCTGCTTGCGGGGGAACTTCACGCGGTGCACCTTGCCCCCGACGAACACCGAGAGCTCGGCCCGGTCGCGCTGGGTGAAGATGAGCCCGCCGCCCGGGAGGGACCGCACGTCCCACGGGTGGTCGAGGTGGCGCACCACCGGCCGGACCTTGAGCCTCGGGACGCCCTTCTTGGCCGGCGCGGCGGCGACGGCACCCTCGGCGGGCGCGGCCACCGCTGGGGCGGCGGGCGCGAGCGGGACGAGCAGGGCCAGGACGGTCGCGACGAGCACCGGGCGCATGCCCGGCACCGTACCCGCGCTCGATGAGAGCGCGGTGGGGTCTCAGAGCCAGCCGTTGCCGTCCGCGGCGATGACGGCCTCGGCGCGGTTGGTGGCGCCGGTCTTGCCGATCGCGGCGGAGAGGTGGTTGCGGACGGTGCCCTCGGACAGGTGCAGCTTCTTGGCGATCGCGGCCACCGCGGAGCCGTCGCGGGCGGCGCGGAGCACCTCGGTCTCGCGGGGCGTGAGCGGGGACTCGCCGGCCACGAGGGAGTCGGTGGCCAGGGCGGGGTCGACGACGCGCAGGCCGGCGTGCACCCGGCGCACGGCGTCGGCGAGCTGGGCGGCGGGGGGTGTCCTTGACCACGAAGCCGGCCGCGCCGGCCTGGAGGGCGCGGCGCAGGTAGCCGGGCCGTCCGAAGGTCGTCACGATCAGCACGCGGGTGGACGGCGAGGCCTCGCGGACCGCGGCGGTCGCGGAGATGCCGTCGAGCCCGGGCATCTCCACGTCGAGCAGGGCCACGTCGGGCCGGGCGGCCAGGACGGCGGGCAGCACGGACGGACCGTCGCCGACCTCGGCCACCACCTCGAGGTCGGGCTCGAGCGTGAGCAGCGCGGACAGCGCCCCGCGGACCAGCGCCTGGTCGTCGGCGAGCAGGAGGCGGATCGTCACGGGGTGGTCACCGCCGGACCACCGAGAGGGAGAAGCCGGGTTCGAGCTGGCGGGTGACGACGGTGGCGCCGACGTCGGCGGCGCGCTCGCGCAGACCGGCCAGGCCGGAGCCGTGGCCGTCGGGCGAGGGGATCGCGGTGCCGTCGTCGACGACCTCCGCGCGGTCCGGGGCCAGGCGCACCTCGCAGTGGGTGGCGCGCGAGTGCCGGATCACGTTGGTCACGCCCTCGCGCACGGTCCAGGCGAACAGCTCGCGCAGCTCCGAGGGCACCTCGTCGGTGCTGTTGGGGATCTCGGCGCTGATCTCGGCGGCGCGCAGCGCGACGCGGGCCCGGACCAGCTCGCCGGGCAGGCTGATGTCGCGGTAGCCCTCCACCGCCCGTCGTACGTCGGCCAGCGCGTCGCGGCTGAGCCGCTCGAGGTCGGCGATCTCGGCCCGGGCGCGCTCGACGTCGACGTCGAGGAGCTTCTGGGCGAGCTCGGCCTTGACCGTGATGACGGTCAGCGAGTGGCCGAGGATGTCGTGCAGGTCGCGGGCGAAGCGGGTGCGCTCGTTGTCGACGGCCAGGCGAGCGTTCTCGATCTGGGCGTTGACCAGGTCGATGTTGCGGGTCATCACCGCACGCAGGCCGAACACGGCCACCGAGGCGGCCATGATCGCGAACGCCGTGCCGACCTGGCTGCCCCAGCCCTCGACCGCGCTCAGCGCGATGGCGCCGAGGACCAGTCCGACCGCGATCGGCGCCGAGACCCGCAGCGGGAAGACCATGACGCAGGCGACGCTGACGTAGACCGCGCAGGCCAGCCCCGGTTCGCCCACGCACCACACGGTGAGCGCGGCCAGCCCGACCAGCGCGCCGACGTACGCCAGCGACCAGCCCAGGGCGGGGTCGACCACCAGGCGCTGCCGGTCGGCGCGGGCGCGGACCCACAGCAGCATGTAGACGGCCGCGAACGCGACCGTGGTCACCATCCCGAGCACGCCGCGCAGCTCGTCGCGGCGGGCCCAGCCCTCGAGCAGCGGGTTGAGCAGGAAGAACAGCCAGATGCCCGCGAAGAACGGCCCGAGCCGGCCGACGTGGCTGGGGGACTGGGCGTCCGCCGCCTCCGTCTCGGCCGGCCGGGTCTCGCTCACCGTCACACCGAGCACGGTAGTCACACGCGCGCGGTGTCCTTCGACATCCGCCACGCCGCGCCGAGGACGAAGACCGCGAGCCAGCCCAGGGCGTTCACGACGGCGTACCACGGGAGCTCACCGGTCAGCGGCGCCCGGGTGATCTCCGCGACGCCGAACATCGGCGTCCACTGCGCGATGTGCCAGATCACGCTGGTGTGGTCGTCGATCGGGATGAACACGTTGCCGAGGAAGGACATCAGCGCGAGACCGGGGCCGAGGACCTGCATGGCGTTCTCACCGGGGACCAGGTAGCCGACGAAGACACCCAGCGCGGCGAAGACCAGCGTGCAGATCACGCACAGCACCGCGCACGCGACCCAGCGGCCGGCCGGCATCTCCGGCTTGCCCTGGAACAGCCCCGCGGCGTTGACCACCGCGACCGCGATCGCGCCCATGACCAGGGCGACGAGGGCCTTGATGAGGATGTAGGCGACCGGGCTGAGCGGCGTGAGCCGCAGCTGGCGCGACCAGCCCATCGCGCGCTCCATGGCCACCGTGGCGCCGGCCGAGGCCGCGGTGAGCGCGGCGCCGTAGAGCGCCATCGAGACCATGATGTAGGCCGCCACGTTGCCGTGGCCGGCCTGGTCGTCCCACCCGTCGGTCCCGCCGAAGGCGAAGAACAGCCCGGCCGGGAAGACGAGGGTGAAGAAGAGGGTGCGGCGGTTGCGCAGCACCCGCTTGAGCTCGATGCCGAGCACGGTGGCGCTGAACCCGCCCAGACGCGGGACGCTCCGCGCGCTGACGTCGATCGTGGTGGGGGTGGTGGTCGTCATGCTCACTCCTCGTTCCCGGTCAGGCTGAGGAACGCGTCCTCGAGCCCCTTGGCGGTGATCTCCAGGTCGCGTGCGTCGGTCTCGGTCAGCAGGTAGCGCGCGACCACGTCGCTGTCCTTGGCGTGGATGAGCACGGAGTCACCGCGCACCTCGACGCCGTCCACGCCGCCGAGGGCGGCCAGGTGCTCGGTGTCGACGTCGGTGACGGTGGCGCGGATCGAGCGGCCCGAGGCCAGCGCCCGGATCTCCGCGCCCGAGCCGTCGGCCACGATCTTGCCCTTGCTGACCAGCACGATGCGGTCGGCGTACTGGTCGGCCTCCTCGAGGTAGTGCGTCGCGAACAGCACCGTGCGGCCCTGCTCGGCGTCGCGCCGGATCGCCGACCAGAACGTGCGCCGGCCCTCGACGTCCATGCCGGTCGTCGGCTCGTCCAGCAGCAGCAGGGCCGGGTCGGAGAGCAGCGCCATCGCGAAGCGGAGCCGCTGCTGCTCACCACCCGAGCACTTGGCGACCTTGCGGTCGGCGATGCCGGTGATGCCGGCGTTGGCCAGGACGTCGTCGACCGCCCGGGTGTCGGCGAAGAGGCTGGCGGTGTACTGCACGGTCTCGCGGACGCTGAGGTCCTTGAGCAGCCCGCCGGTCTGCATGACCGCCGAGACCAGGCCGCGCGCGATGGCCTGCCGCGGCTCCATGCCGAGCACCTGCACGGTGCCCGTGGTCGGCTGCGACAGGCCGAGCACCATGTCGATGGTCGTGGTCTTGCCGGCGCCGTTGGGCCCGAGGAAGGCCACGATCTCGCCCTGGTGCAGCTCGAGGTCGATGCCGCGGACCGCCTCGACCGCACCGAACTTCTTGGTCACGCCGTGCAGCGCGACCGCCGGCGTCTGGTTCTGGGTCATGTCCTCAGCGTGTCCTCGGTCGGGCCCACGGCACTCGCCCGGCCGTCACGACCTGGGGGTGACACGTGTCATGGACAACCGGCCCGGCCCGGGCCGCGTCGCAGGAGCATGCGCGCGTGGCTGGTCGTCGTGGTGGTGGCGCTCCTCGGGCTGGCCGGGTGCCGCGACAGCCCGGCGGCCCGCCCGTCACCGCCGCCCCGGCCCCTGCCCGCGGCGGCGGCCGCGCCGGCGCCGCTGACCTACCGTGTCGTCGCGCACCACCGGCTGCCGCTGCGCGTGCGGGGCCTGGCCGTGCACGCCGACCACGTGGCCTACGTCCGGGGCGCCGGTCGGCTCACGTGGACGAGCTGGCGGACCGGTGCCGCGGTCACTGCGTACCGCTCGCACGGGCGGCTGACGATGCTCCCGGGCGGCGGTCGGTGGTGCCACCTCGTCGACGCGACCGCGCCGGGCCGGCTGCTGACCCTCGACCTGTCGACCGGGCGCGTCTCGTGGGCCGCCCGGCGCGGCCGCGCGACGCTCGTCGGCGAGTTGAACGACGAGCGCATCGAGGTGGTGCACCGGCTCGCCCACGGCCGACGCGGGACGCCGGCCGACCTCTACCTGGTCGACCAGCAGCCGCACCCCGACACACCCCGGCGCCGGCTGACCCGCGGCGGCCGCGTGGTCGCCGCGGCGTACGACGGCCGGCACCAGCTGGTGTGGACCGAGCGGCTGCCGCGCATCGCGGACCCGCACACGCTGTGGACCGCCGACCTCTTCCGGCCGCAGCAGCCGCCCACGCCGGTGCCGGTCCCGGAGGGTCGTCCGTTCACCCCCATCGCCGGCGCCGGCTACGTCGGCTGGACGGCGGACGCGCTGCACCTCTGGCTCGCACCCGTCTCGGGTGGCCCGGCCACCGCCGTCCCGGGCGACCTCGCCGCCGACACCTGGCCGAGCGCCTCGGGCCGGCTGACGGCGCGGGTGGTGCGCGACCACGGCCACGACCGGCTCGAGGTGCTGCGCGTCGACGCGCCCTGAGGAGCGGGGGCTAGAAGGTGTGCTCGGGCCCCGGGAAGGTGCCGCCCTTGACGTCCTCGGCGAAGGCCTGGGCGGCGTCGAGGAGGACGCCGTGCAGATCGGCGTACTGCTTGACGAAGCGGGCCATCTTGCCGGTCCGCAGCCCGAAGGCGTCCTGCCAGACCAGCACCTGGCCGTCGGTCTCGTTCCCGGCGCCGATGCCGATGGTGGGGATGCGCAGCTTGCGGGTGACCTCCCCGGCCACGTCGCCCGGCACCATCTCCATGACCACCGCGAACGCGCCGGCGTCCTGTACCGCCTCGGCGTCGGCCAGCAGGCGCGCGGACGTCTCACCCCGGCCCTGGACCCGGTAGCCGCCCAGCGCGTGTTCGGACTGAGGCGTGAAGCCGATGTGCGCCATGACCGGTACGCCGCCGCGCGTCAGCCGCTCGATCTGCGGCGCCATCTCCACGCCGCCCTCGAGCTTGACGCAGTGGGCGCCGCCCTCCTTCATGAACCGGACCGCGGTCAGGTAGGCCTGCTCCGGCGAGGCCTGGTAGGAGCCGAACGGCAGGTCACCGACCACCAGCGCCCGGCGCGCGGACCGGCTCACCGCCCGCGTGAGCGGGATCAGCTCGTCGACGGTCACCGGCAGCGACGTCTCGTTGCCGTAGACGTTGTTGGACGCGCTGTCGCCGACCAGCAGGACGTCGATGCCCGCCTCGTCGAAGGTCTGCGCGGCGTACTGCTCGTAGGCGGTGAGCATCGTGAACTTCTCGCCGCGCTCCTTCATCTCCCGCAGGTGGTGCGTGCGCACCTTCCGCACGGGGGCCGGCGCACTGCTCGGCCCGGTGCCGTAGGGGGCGGTCTCTTCACTCATCGTCGAGCTCCCGTCTGTCTCGCGGCTCCCTGGTGGAGTCCACGGACTGCGTTCAGGCTAACGACGTACGACGCCCCCGCGGGCCGTGTCCTTGGTCACCCGGCGGACCGCGAGGACCCCACCTCGTCCGCCGCCGACTCGAGGTCCGCGACGACGATCCTGGTCATCTGCAGCATCGCCCCGGTCGCGGCCGCAGCCCGCGCCGGGTCGGGGTCCGCGGCCAGCTCGAAGAACCGCCGCGGCACGATCTGCCACGACAGCCCGAAGCGGTCCCGCAGCCACCCGCACACCCGCGTCTCGCCCCCGTCGGCCGACAGCGCCTCCCAGTAGTGGTCGACCTCGGCCTGGTCGGCGCAGGTCACCGAGAACGACACTGACTCGTGGAACCCCGCGAGCTCCGGCCCGCCGTTGATGGCGCGGAAGGTCGTGCCTCGCAGCGTGAACTCCCCGGCCATCACCGTCCCTGGTGCGCCCGGTCCGCCCTCCGGGTAGCGGGTCAGGTGCCCGACGGAGGAGTCCGGGAAGACCGAGGTGTAGAAGGCCGCCGCCTCCTCGAGCTGGTCGTCGAACCAGAGGCAGGGGGTGATGGGGGTGGGCGTCATGGGGGTGTGGACTCGCGGGGGCGTCGGCATTCATCGGGGGGTCTGGGTGCTGTGTCTCGTGGTGCGGCTCTCGTGCTTTCCGGCCGCCTGTGGACTGACCCGGCCACCGCCGGATCCGGTGTTCACCGCCGAAGGCAACCGACGCCGTGTTGCACGCGACTGCTCCCAGCCCGCTTGCGTCTCGTGTGCGTGCCCCACGCCGCGGGTCTAGCGTTCGGCGAGGGGGTCGCGGTCCGCGGTGGCCGGGTCAGCCCACAGGCGGCCTGGTCTGGCGGCGGCACCGTCTCGTCTCCGCCTTCACGTGGGTGGGGTGGGGTGGGGGCGGTGCGGGTCGCCACGGCTGGCGCCGCCGGGAGCTTGTAACGCTCAGTTACGGGATGTCCCGACCCGTTGCAACGGGTCGACAGTGCCTACAACTGAGCGTTACAAGTTCTCGGCGCCGGACCGCGGGGTGGCCGCCTTGGCGCGCGCGGCCGCGCGGCGTTGATCACCCGCACAGCAGGAACCGTCGGGGTCAGCGGGAGCCGGCCCTCGACGAACGGGCCCCCGCGAGCCGACGGCACGTGGGAAGACCCGAGTGGCTGGCCGAGCCTGCGGATACGGTTCAGGGGTGACCAGTGAGCAGACGGCGGCGGTGGCGCCGGCGCACTGGGAGGCCGATGTCATCCTGCGGGACGGGAAGACGGCTCACATCCGGCCGATCCGGCCGGAGGACGCGGCGCTGCTGGTGGAGTTCTACGGGCGGGTGTCGGACCGGTCGAAGTACTACCGGTTCTTCTCGCCCATGCCGCACCTGTCCGACCGGGACGTGCGGCGGTTCACGCAGGTGGACCACGACCAGCGGGTGGCGTTCGTGCTGACGCTGCAGGGGCAGATGATCGCGGTCGGGCGCTACGACGTGGTCAAGCCGGGGGAGGCGGAGGTCGCGTTCCTCGTCGAGGACCAGCACCAGGGGCGGGGGATCGCGCAGATCCTGCTGGAGCACCTGGCGCAGGCGGCGCGGGAGCGCGGGGTCGAGCGGTTCGTGGCGGAGGTGCTCCCCGACAACCAGCGGATGATCCAGACGTTCCGGGACGCGGGCTACCGGGTGGTGAGCGCCTACGAGGAAGGGGTGCTTCAGCTGGAGTTCCCGATCGAGCCGACCGACACCGCGATCGGGATCATGCAGGGCCGCGAGCACGTGGCCGAGGCGGCGTCGATCCACCGGTTCTTCAACCCGCGCTCGGTGGCGGTGATCGGCGCGAGCCGGCGCCAGGACACGATCGGGCAGGCGCTGGTGCGCAACCTGGTCACCGGGGACTTCACCGGGCGGGTGTACGCCGTGAACCCGAGCGCCCGCGCGGTGTCCGGGCTGCCGACGTACACCAGCGTCACCGACATCCAGGACGAGGTCGACGTCGCGATCGTCGCCGTGCCGGCGGAGTCGGTGGAGGACGTGGTCCTGGACTGCGCGGCCAAGGGCGTGCACGGGCTCGTGGTCATCTCCAGCGGCTTCGCGGAGACCGGCGAGGAGGGACGGCAGCGGCAGCGGCGGCTGGTCGGGCTGTCCCGCTCGTACGGCGTGCGGCTGATCGGCCCGAACGCCCTCGGCATCATCAACACCGACCCCGAGGTGAGCCTCAACGCCAGCCTGGCCGGCATCCTGCCGCCGAAGGGCCGGGCCGGGTTCTTCTGCCAGTCCGGTGCGCTGGGCTCGGCGATCCTGGAGAAGGTCAACAACCGCGGCCTGGGCCTCTCGACCTTCGTCAGCGCCGGCAACCGCGCGGACGTGTCCGGCAACGACCTCCTGCAGTACTGGGAGGAGGACGAGTCGACCGAGGTCGTGATGATGTACCTCGAGTCGATCGGCAACCCGCGCAAGTTCAGCCGGATCGCGCGCCGGGTGAGCCTGCGCAAGCCGATCATCGCGGTGCGCTCGGGCCGCACGACGCAGGGCGTGCCGATGGGCCACGCGGTGCGCAAGATCGCGGCGCCGCCGCAGGCCGTGGACGCCATGTTCCGCCAGGCCGGGGTGATCCAGGTGGACACCCTCGAGGACATGTTCGACGTGGCCCAGCTGGCCGCCCACCAGCCGCTGCCGCGCGGGCGGCGCGTGGCCATCGTCGGCAACTCCGACGCGCTGGGGCTGCTGGCCGCGGACGCCGCCGCGGCCGCCGGGCTCGTGGTCAACAAGCAGGTCGCGCTGAGCACGGAGCCCACGGCCGAGGACTTCGAGGACGCCCTCGACGACGCCATCGACGACCCCGACATCGACTCCGTGGTCGTGGTCTACATCCCGCCGCTCAACGTGGCCGGCGAGCAGATCGCCAACGTGCTGGCCGCGGTCGGTGAGCAGTCCGACAAGCCGCTGGTCTCGACGTTCCTCGGCGCCGAGGGCATCCCCGAGCTGCTGCGCGTGCCCGACGTCGCCGGCGCGACCGCGGGCCGCGGCTCGGTGCCGTCCTACCCCGCCGTCGAGGCCGCCGTCCGCGCGCTCGCCCGCGTCGTGGAGTACGCCGTGTGGCTGCGCACCCCCGACGGCCGCGCGCCCGAGGTCGAGTCGATCGACCCGGCGGCCGCGCAGGCCGTCATCGGCCCCGTGCTGGCCGCGCACCCCGACGGCACCGACCTCGACCGCGACGACCTGACCACCCTGCTCGCGGCGTACGGCATCGAGCTGTGGCCGGCCGTGCCGGTGACCACGCTCAAGCAGGCCCAGAAGGTCGGCCGCGAGCTCGGCTGGGACGTGGTGCTCAAGGCCACCGCCGAGCACCTGCGCGAGCGGCCCGACCAGGCCCACGTGGTGCGCGGCATCGACAGCCCGAGCGGGATGCGTGACGCCTGGGAGGACCTCACCGCGGTCATCGACGACCCCGAGGCCGCGTCGTTCGTGGTCCAGCGCAACGCCCCGCCCGGCGTACCCATCGCCATCCGCAGCCTCGAGGACCCGCTCTTCGGGCCGGTCGTCTCCTTCGGCATCTCCGGGCCGATCATCGAGCTGCTCGCGGACGTGGCCTACCGGATCCCGCCGATCTACCAGCACGACGCCGCCTCGATGGTCCGCGAGGTGCGCAGCTCGCCGATGCTGTTCGGCTACCGCGGGGGCGAGGTCGTCGACGTCGAGGAGGTGGAGCGGCTCATCCAGCGGGTCTCGCAGCTGCAGAACGACCTGCCCCAGATCCGCTCGCTCGAGCTCGGCCTGGTCCTGGCCGGCGCCCACGGCTCCAGCGTCCTCACCGCCTCCGCGCGTGTGGAGCCGGTGAGCGATCCGCGCTCGGACTGGTTCGTGCGCCGGATGCCGTCGGCCGGAGGGGACACCATCCCTGGATGACCCTCGCTCCGCTCGGGTGTGCTCGGCGCGCTCAGACGGACCGTCCCGAGCACCTCCCTCGCTCGCCCAGGGGCTCGCTCCGGTCGGCGCTCGGGACGGTCCGGCGCGCCGAGCCTGCCACTGCAGTCCGGGGGTGGCCGCGAGCCTCGCCATGACAGACTCGAGGCCATGCCCCTGCGCACCACCGACGGCCGCACCGACGACACCGACCGGAGCCCCGAGCTGCGCGACGCGATCGACCGGACCGGCTACTACCCGGAGGTCGTGTCCGGCAGCGTGAGCGCGGCCGTGGCGGGGGAGCGGGTGGTCTCGTTCTACGTCCACCACGAGCCGACCTTCGACCGCGACGAGGTGCGTCGCCACCTGTCGGTCATGGTGCTGACGCCGAGCCGGCTGATCATCGTGCACACCGACGAGCACGCGGGGGACGACCTGCTGCCCGAGCCCTACACGTCGACCTCTAGCGAGGCGATCCGGCTCAGCTCGGTGACGTCCGTCGTCGTCACCCGGATGGTCACCAACCCGACCAGCGGCCCGACGCCGCCCGCCGAGGCCGTCATCACCCTCGGGTGGGGCGGGGTGCAGCGTGTGGACCTCGAGCCGGCCGGCTGCGACGACCCCGAGTGCGAGGCCGACCACGGCTACACCGGCGTGCTGGCCTCCGACGACTTCTCCCTGCGCGTCTCCGCGGCGGCCGACGGCACCGACGCCGTCGACCGGCTGCTGTCCTTCGCCGAGCAGCTCTCGGCGCGGACCCAGGGTTGAGCGGCTTCGTCGAGCCCGCCTACGGCCGCCGCGCACTCGGGGACGTCGTCCCGGCGGTCGGCTGCGCGCTCGGCACCGACGTGCTGCCCGCGCCGACCGGGCTCACCCTGCCCGAGGCGCCGGCGTACGTCGTGTTCCTGGTCGACGGGCTCGGCGCCAACCTCCTGCAGCGGTACGCCGAGCACGCGCCGTACCTCGCCTCCCTGCTGACCGACCACGAGCCGGGCACGGCCGGCGTGCCGTCGACCACGGCCACGAGCCTCACCTCGCTGGGCACCGGGCTGACCCCGGGCACCCACGGCCTGGTCGGCTTCACCAGCCGGGTGCCCGAGACCGGCAAGCTGCTCAACGCGCTGTTCTGGGACAAGTCGGTCGACCCGCTGCAGTGGCAGCCGCACCCGACGGCGTTCTCCCGGCTCACCGACGCCGGCGTCCGCGTCGACGTGGTCAACAAGCGCGAGTTCGACCGGAGCGGGCTGACCATCGCCGCGCACCGCGGCGCCGGCTACATCGGCGCCGACCGGATCGGCGAGCGGATCGCCGCCGCGGTCGCGGGCTCCGCGCGGCACCCGTCGCTGACCTACCTCTACGACGGCGACCTCGACTGGACCGGCCACCGCTACGGCGTCGACTCCCCGCAGTGGCTCCAGCAGCTCGCCGCGATCGACGCGGAGACCGTCCAGCTGCGCGAGGCGCTGCCCGACGAGGTCCGCCTCGTGGTGGTCGCCGACCACGGCATGGTCGACTCCACCGCGGCCTCGCGCCTCGACGTCGACGACCACCCGGAGCTGCGCGACGGGCTGGTGCTGCTGGGCGGCGAGGCCCGCTTCCGCCACCTGTACGTCGCCGACGGCGCCGCGTCCTCGGTCGCCGCCTGCTGGGCCGAGACGCTCGGCGACCGCGCCGAGGTGCTCACCCGCGCGCAGGCGGTCGACCGCGGCTGGTTCGGCGCCGTCACCGAGCTCGTGGGGCCCCGCCTGGGCGACGTGGTGGTCGCGGCCCGCGGCGACCTGGCCCTGTTCTCCAGCAGGGACTTCGCCTACGAGATGAGCCTGGTCGGCCTGCACGGCTCGCTCACGCCGGACGAGATGCTCATCCCGATCCTGGTCGGCTGACCCCTCCCGGCCTGGCCCGCCGCAGCAGTCAGGTGGCGGGCAGGTTCGCGCTCCTACCGTCCGGATCCATGCGCAACCGAGCCTTCGCGGCCCCCAAGGTCCCCGCCGTCCTGCTGCTGTTCTGGGTGGTCAAGGTGCTCACCACCGGCATCGGGGAGACCGGCGCGGACTTCATGGGGACGGTGAGCATCCCGCTCGCGGGCGTCGTCGGGGTCGGCGGCTTCTTCCTGGCGCTCTGGTTCCAGCTGCGCTCGGAGGAGTACCACCCGGTGCGCTACTGGTTGACGGTGCTCGGCGTGGCCCTGTTCGGGACGATGATCGCGGACGGGCCGCACGTGGCCCTCGGGACGCCGTACTGGTTCGACTCGATCGTCTACCTGGTCCTGCTCGTCGGGCTGCTGACCTGGTGGCAGCGCAGCGAGGGCACGATCTCGGTGCATTCGATCACCACGGCCCGCCGCGAGCGGTTCTACTGGGGCGTCGTGCTGCTCACCTTCGGCCTCGGCACGGCGCTCGGTGACGCCACCGCCATCGACTTCGGACTCGGCTTCGTGTGGTCGATCGTGCTGTTCGGCGCCCTCATCCTGGTGCCGCTGGTCCTGTGGCGGGTCGGGTTGAATGCGACCATCGCCTTCTGGGCGTCCTACGTCCTGACCCGGCCGCTGGGTGCCTCGATGGCTGACGGGATGGCCAAGAAGCCGGCCGAGGGCGGCATCGGGTGGGGCACTGGGCCGGTCACCGCGCTCGGGCTGGTGCTGTTCGCGGCTCTGGTCGCCTACCTGGCGGCGACGCACGCCGACGACGACCACCCGGTGGAGCAGGGCGACGCGGCCGAGCCGGAGGAGCTGGCGCCCGCGACGCCGTAGCGAGGTCCTAGCCGAACGGCAGCGGCTCGGCGCCGAGCGCCACCGCGTGGGCTCGGGCCGCCGTCATCCGGCGGCGGTGGTGCATCCGGCAGAGGACCTCGTAGGCCACCTCGGGCGGCTCGGTGGCATCGGTGGCGTCCGTGGTGTCGGCTGCGTCGACGTCGCCGACCACGATGACCTCGCCCTCGACCACCATGACGCCGTTCTCGGTGCGGGCGTTGTGGGTGGCGCGGCGCCCGCACCAGCACAGCGCCTCGACCTGCAGGACGTGCATCCGGTCGGCGATCTCGACCAGGCGGGCGCTGCCGGGGAAGAGCTCGCTGCGGAAGTCGGTGAGGATGCCGAAGGCGAAGACGTCGAGCTGGAGCTCGTCGACGACCTTGGCCAGCTGGTCGACCTGGTCGCGGGTGTAGAACTGCGCCTCGTCGCAGATGAGGTAGTCCACGCGCGCGCCGCGGGTCAGCTCGTCGACGACGTAGCGCCAGAAGTGGAAGTCGGGGTCGACCTCGATCGCCTCGTGCTGCAGGCCGAGCCGGCTCGAGAGCATCGCGGTGCCGGCGCGGTCGCGGCTGGTGAAGATCCGGCCGACCAGGCCGCGGGCCGCGCGGTTGTGGTTGGTCTGCAGCGCCAGCGTGCTCTTGCCCGAGTCCATGGTCCCGGTGAAGAACTGGAGCTCGGCCACCCGCACACCCTATTCAGGGGTGCAGGTGGGCTCCTTTGACCGTCTTGTCCACGCCGTTCTTGGGCCCGAAGACCGCCAGCCCGACCAGGTCCAGCTCGTCGCGGCGCACGGCGCGCACCGCGGCCCGGTTGGCCTCGTCGTGGCCGGTCGAGAACATCTCGCGGGTGTAGACGCTCATGGCCAGCTCCCGGCCGAGCGCGCGCTGGTGGGCCGCGCGGAGGGTCTGGGCGTCGGCCTCGAGCACGACGACGGGCTGGCCCAGCAGGGGCAGGTACGTCGTGCCGTCGGCGTCCTCGTAGGCCTCGCCCATCAGCTGCGGGTGGGCGCCGGCGATCCCGCTGACCAGGAACGCGGTCACGTTCAGCCGCTGCCAGGACTCGAGGTCGTCGCGGACGAGCACGGCGATCTTGGTGTCGAACCTCACCGCCCCAGCGTCGTCGGGTGGGGCGGGGCCGGTCTTGTACGTTCCTGACATGCCCGGGACCAGCGCGACCAGCGAGCGGGTGCGCGCCTGGCGCCCGGCGGTGCCCGGGCTGGCCGAGGTGCTGCACGCCCACTTCGACGCCCACGCCTACCCGGCCCACGTGCACGAGTCGTGGACGGTGCTGCTGGTCGACGCCGGCGGCGTGGACTACACGCTGGACGGCCGCGCTCAGCAGGCCGTGGCGCAGCGGGTGACCGTCCTGCCGCCGTACGTCTCCCACGACGGCCGGTCGGCTTCGCCGGGTGGCTTCGACAAGCGCGTGCTGTACGTCGACGAGCGGTGGCTCCCGGCGTCGCTCACCGGCGCCGCGCTGCGCCACCCCTCCTTCGACGACCCGGGGCTGGCCCGCGCGGTCTCCGCGGTCCACGCCTCGCTCGCCGACCCGCTCGAGGCCGAGTCCCGCCTCGCGCTGGTCACCGAGCGGATCGCGGGCCACCTGTCGGCCGCCGGTCCGAGCCCGGACCGCGATCCCGGCCTGGCCCGGTTGGTCCGGGCCCGCCTGGACACCGACCACCCACCCACGCTCGACGCCCTGGCTCGCGAGCTCGGCACCCACCCCTCGCACCTGGTCCGCGTGTTCCGCCGCGAGCACGGGCTGCCGCCGCACCGCTACGTCGTCGGGCGTCGCCTCGACCGGGCCCGGCGGCTGCTGCTCGACGGCGTCCCGGCCGCCGAGGTCGCGGTGGCCGTCGGCTTCCACGACCAGTCCCACCTGACCCGGCACTTCAGGGCGCTGCTCGGCACCACGCCCGGACGGTTCAGGATGGCTGCGTGAGCTCACCGCTGATCGACGCCGCCAAGCTGCTGGAGCTGCTCGACCGCGGCGAGGTGACCGTGCTGGACGTCCGCTACCGGCTGGGTGGCCCACCGGGCCGCCGGGAGTACGACGCCGGGCACGTCCCCGGCGCGGCGTACGTCGACCTGAACCGCGACCTCGCCGCGCCGCCCGGTGCGGGCGGCCGGCACCCGCTGCCCGACCCGGAGGCCTTCGGCGCCGCGATGCGGCGCGCCGGGGTGAGCGCGGACCGGCCCGTGGTGGTCTACGACGACTGGGCCGGTCACGCCGCCGGTCGGGCCTGGTGGCTGCTGTGCCACCACGGCCACCCGGACGTGCGCGTGCTCGACGGCGGGTGGTCCGCCTGGCGAGAGGCCGGGGGAGCGGTGCAGGCCAGCACGCCGACCGTGGCCGAGGGCGACTTCCGGCCCGGCCCCGGGGCGATGCCGGTCGTCGAGGCCGACCGGCTCCTCGACGTACCGGTCGTCGTCGACGCCCGTGCCGCCGAGCGCTACCGCGGCGAGGTCGAGCCCGTGGACCCGGTGGCCGGCCACGTGCCCGGCGCGGTCAACGTGCCGACCAGCACCAACCTCGACGCCCACGGCCGGTTCCGCGACCCGGCCCAGCTGCGCGCCCTCTACGAGGCGGCCGGCGTGCCCACCGACGGCAGCGTTGAGGTCGCGGTCTACTGCGGCTCCGGCGTCACCGCCACTCACGACCTGATCGCGCTGGAGCTGCTCGGGGTGCGCGCCGCGCTCTACCCCGGCAGCTGGTCCGGCTGGATCACCGACCCCGAGCGACCCGTGGAGACGAGTTGACGCAGAGCACCCAGATCCGGCTCCGGCGACGCCCCGAGGGCGAGCCGACTCCGGACGACTTCGAGACCGTCACCACCGAGCTGCCCGCGCTCGAGGACGGCCAGGTCCTGCTCCGGGTGCGCTACCTGTCGCTGGACCCCTACATGCGCGGGCGGATGAGCGACGCCGAGTCCTACGCCGACCCGCTCCAGCTCGGCGACGTCGTCGTCGGCGGCACGGTGGCCGAGGTCGTGGAGTCCCGCTCGGACCGCCGGCAGGTCGGCGACCTGGTGCTGTCCTATTCCGGCTGGCAGTCCCACGCCGTCGCCGACGCCCGGCACACCCGCGCGCTCGACGACGCCCACCCGCCCAGCACGGCGCTCGGGGTGCTCGGGATGCCGGGCTTCACGGCGTACGCCGGGCTGCTGCTGCTCGGCCGGCCGGAGGAGGGCGAGACGGTCGTCGTCGCCGCCGCGACCGGGCCGGTGGGCTCCGCGGTCGGGCAGATCGCCCGGATCAGGGGCGCCCGGGCCGTGGGCATCGCCGGCGGACCGGAGAAGTGCCGCGCGCTCGTCGAGGAGTTCGGCTTCGACGCGGCCGTGGACCACCGCGCGCCGGACTTCCGCGAGCGGCTGGCCGAGGCCGTGCCCGACGGGATCGACGTCTACTTCGAGAACGTCGGCGGCCAGGTCTGGCGGGCCGTCATGCGCCACCTCAACCTCTACGCGCGCGTCCCGGTGTGCGGGCTGGTCGCCGGCTACAACGACACGAGCGCACCGGAGGGGCCGGACCGGCTCGACGCGTTCATGCGGCTCGTGCTCACCAAGAGCCTGACCGTGCGCGGGTTCATCCAGAACGAGTTCGAGCGCGAGCACTTCGGGGCGTTCCTCGAGGAGATGTCGGCCTGGGTGGCCGACGGTCGGGTCCGCTACCGCGAGGACGTGACCCACGGGCTGGAGAACGCCGTGGACGCCTTCGTCGGCATGCTCGCGGGGCGCAACTTCGGCAAGACCGTCGTCGAGCTCTGAGCGGACACCGGACACCCATGACCCCCACGATCGGGACCCTGCTCGTCCTCGGCGCCGACGGCGACCTGGCCCGGCGGCTGATGCTCCCCGGCCTGGCGTCACTGCTGGCCAGCGACTGGGCGCCCGGCCGCTCGCTGCGGCTCATCGGCACCGGGCTCAGCGAGCTGGACGACGCAGCCTGGCGGCGCCGGGTCGAGGAGGCGATGGGGACGGCGCGCGGTCGGGTGGCCGAGACCGTCCGCCACAGCCACTACGAGACCCACGACGTCACCTCGGTCGAGGAGCTGCGCGGCCTGCTCGAGCAGTGCGAGGGGACCCCGGCGATCTTCTTCGCGCTGCCACCCGCGGTGACGGCCCGGGTCTGCCAGGCGCTGCGGCTCGTCGACCTGCCCGAGGGCACGGTGCTGGCCATGGAGAAGCCGTTCGGCACCGGCCTGGTCGAGGCCCGGTCCCTCAACGAGCTGGTGACCACGCTGGTGCCCGAGGAGCAGGTCTTCCGCATCGACCACTTCCTGGGCCGCAGCGACGTCATCAACATCCTGGGCGTCCGCTTCGCCAACCGGATGCTGGAGCCGATCTGGAACAACCAGCACGTGGAGTCCATCGAGGTCGTCTACGACGAGTCGCTGGCCCTGGAGGGCCGGGCCGGCTACTACGACCACGCCGGCGCGCTCATGGACATGGTCCAGAGCCACCTGCTCCAGGTGATGGCCCTGCTGATGATGGACCCGATCAGCCGCATCGACGAGCGCGAGCTGCGCGCCGCCAAGGCCCAGGTGCTGCGCAACACCCGGCTGCGGGGCGGCCCGCGCGGCGCCGGGCGCCGAGCGCGCTACACCGCCGGTGAGCTGGGCGGCCACCGGGTCCCGGCGTACACCCGCGAGGACGGCGTCGACCCGCGCCGCCGCACCGAGACCCTGGCCGAGCTCGACCTCGAGGTCGACACCTGGCGCTGGGCCGGCGTGCCCGTGAAGCTCCGCTCCGGCAAGGCGCTCGGTCAGCCGCGCAAGGAGGCGGTGGTGACGCTCAAGCGCACCCCGCACCTGCCCGACGGCCTGGTCGGCCACGACTCCCGCGACCGGGTGACCATCGGCTTCAAGCCGGCCCGCATCGCGTTGCACCTGGACGTCAGCGGCCCGGGCGACCCCTTCGCGCTGGACTCCGCCGACCCGGCGGCCGACCTGGCCGACGGCGACCTCCCGGCGTACGGCGAGGTGCTGGCCGGGGTGCTCGACGGTGACCCGCTGCTGGCCGTGCGCGGCGACAACGCCGAGGAGTGCTGGCGCATCGTCGAGCCCGTGCTGGAGTCGTGGCGGGCCGACGAGGTGCCGATGGAGACCTACGCCGCGGGCTCGGAGGGACCCCGGACCTGGTCGAGGTGAACCCGCTCCCTGTGCACAAGGCACCCGCGCGCCCGTCTCCGCGGTCTACCGTCTGACCGTGAAGAGTGTCGCTAGCCGCCGCGGCCAGTTCGCGGCCGTGGCCGCGCTCGGCGTCCTGCTCTTCGCAGCGGTCTACCTCCACACCGACGAGCCGGACATCTCGCACGACTCCGCCTGGGATGCGGTCTTCGACAGTCGCGTACTGGTCGCCGGCAGTCGGTTGCTGGTCGGTGTGGTGATCATCTACGTGCTCATCTCCGTAGCGGTACGCGCCCGGCGTGGCCAGTGGGTCCGAGGCGCAGGGCCAGTGGAGACCGACGCGCCGGCCCAGCGTTTCATCGACAGCTCCGACGAGCTCCGTCGACAGCTCCGCGAGGCGAGGGGCACGATCGAGCAACTGCAAGAACGGCTCGGGGACAGCGCCAGACAACGCGAGGAGCTGCTCGCTAGGCTGGGTGGAGAGGAGGACAGGACTCGCGATGGCGGATGAGACGTACCTGCGACGGCAGATCGAGGAAGACAAGGCAGCAGTCGAGCGCGCTCAGCGCGAGGTGCAGCGGATCAACAGGACGCTGCAGAAGTCGCGGAGGGCGCGCCGGGAGTTCATGACGTCTCTGAAGCGGGCCAACGCCGGGCGTTGAGGCGAAGGGGGGAGTCCTCCACTACCAGTGGATCCCCTTGAAGACCCGGGCCAGCATGATCTGCTCGGACTCGCGCGCACCCGGGTTGACCTCGCCCTTGGCCGCGGCCGAGTCCGGGAACACGTGGTAGGCCATGTTGAGCACGCGGAAGGCCAACTTGGGCGCGACCGTGTGCGCGATGGCGCCGGCGTTGCCCAGCAGCGTGTTGATCTCGTGCGGCCGCTCGACCATGGCCTTGATGACCAGGTCGGCCGCCTGCGCCGGTGAGATCGTGGGGAACTTGTCGTAGATCTTGGTCGGGGCGATCATCGGCGTGCGCACCAGCGGCATGTGGATGCCGGTGAAGGTGATGCCGTCGCCGACCAGCTCGCTGGCCACGACGTTGGACCACGAGTCGAGCGCGGCCTTCGAGGCGACGTACGCCGAGAAGCGCGGCGGGTTGGTCTGCACGCCGATCGAGCTGACGTTCACCACGTGGCCGCGCCTCTGCTCCCGCATGGCCGGCAGCAGGCCGATGACCAGTCGGATCGCGCCGAAGTAGTTGAGCTGCATGGTGCGCTCGAAGTCGTGGAACCGGTCGTGGCTCAGCTTGAGCGAGCGCCGGATCGAGCGGCCGGCGTTGTTGACCACGAAGTCCACCGACGGCAGCGTCTCGGTGAGCTCCTTGGTGAGCGTGTCGATGGCGTCGAGGTCGGACAGGTCGCACGGGAACACGTACGCCGTGCCGCCGCGCGCCTCGATCGCGGCCTTCGTGGCCTCGAGCTTGTCCTGGCCCCGGGCGACGAGGACGGGGACGCCGCCGCACTGCGCGACCTTGAGCGCGGTGACCTGGCCGATGCCCGAGGAGGCGCCGGTGATGACGACGTACTTGCCCTGGAGGGCCTCGCGGTTGCGCGGGTCGCGACCGGAGGCCTCGTCGAGGTTCTCCTCCCAGAAGCTCCACAGCGTGCGGGCGTACCCGTCCAGGTGCGGCACCGAGACGCCCGAGCCGGCCAGCGCCTGCTCGGTGCGGCGCGAGTCGAAGGTTGCGGTGAAGGCGGTGTGGGAGAGCACCTCGGCGGGGATGCCGAGCCGACCGACGGTGAGGTCCAGGGCGGCCTGGGCCGGCGCGGTCCGCAGGACGGTGTTGACGATGGTCGAGGGCCGCAGCGCGCGGGGGAGCAGGCCGACCACGCCACGGGTGGCTTGCCGGTCGACCGGGGTGGCGAAGGTCGGGGCGCCGGCCGCCGCGCAGAACGCGTTGACCATGTCGACCACCGGCTGCGGCTCCGGGTTGACCAGGTGGAACGCCTCGCCGTCGCGGTCGGGCAGGTGCGCGAGGTGGTCCATGGCCTTGGCCACGTAGTCGACGGGGACGACGTTGGTGTCGCCGAGGTCGAGCCCGACCAGCGGGAGCCAGCCGGGCAGGGTGTCGCGCATCAGCTTCATGAGCGGGAAGAAGTAGTAGGGGCCGTCGACCTTGTCCATGGCCCCGGTCTCGGAGTGCCCGACCACGATGGCCGGCCGGTAGACCCGCCACGGCACCGTCGCCTCGGTGCGCACGATCTTCTCCGACTCGTGCTTGGTGCGGTGGTACGGCGAGGGCAGGTGCTGGCCCTCGTCGAACATCGTCTCGTCGAAGACGCCGTGGAACTCACCCGCGGCCGCCACGCTCGAGACCTGGTGGAAGCAGCCCACCCGCAGCGCCTCGGCCAGCTCCAGCGCGTGGCGGGTGCCGCCCACGTTGAGCTGCTCGTTGGTCGCGTCGTCCGCGGTCATGTCGTAGATGGCCGCGAGGTGGAAGAAGTGGTCGACCTCGCCCTCGTGCTCGCCGACCCACGCCTCGTCCACCCCGAGCCGCTCGGCGCCCAGGTCGCCGACCACCGGGACCACCCGGTCGGTGTCCCAGGCCCGGATCAGCGCCTCCATCCGGGGCAGCGAGGACTCCCGGCAGAGCACGAAGACGGGTCCGTCACGGTGGTCCAGCAGCTCCTGGACCAGGTGCCGGCCGATGAACCCCGTGGCCCCCGTGACGAAGTACGACATGGGCGGAGGTTACCCACTGGTCACCGGCGCAGACAGGCCCGTCGCGCAGGTTTCACCGGGGTGCGACTCGGGCATCCGGTCGCCATGCGTGCCAAGACCGTCGCGACGCTGCTCGCAGCAGCCGCTCTCCCGCTCAGCGCGGCGCTCGTCGCCCCGGCCTCCGCCGCGCCGGCCGAGCGCGCCGGCCACCATCCCCGCAAGCCCGAGGTGCTCACGGTGGCCACCAGCGCCTCGACGTACACGAGCAGCGACAGCCCGGTGCTGACCTACAGCTGGCGCCACAAGCACCAGCGGGTCGGTCTGGTGCTGCAGGTGCGCCGATCGGGCGCGGGCTGGCGCACGGTGGCGAAGGTCCCGCACAGCAGGCGGGCCAAGAAGGGCAGCGGCACCGTCGCGGTGCCGCCCCTGGCCCTGGGGCAGTACTCCTACCGCCTCGCCCACGGGCCCGGCACCTACTCCGGGGGCACGGGCTCACCGGAGGCGGACGTGACCGTCTTCGGACCCGTGCCGATCGCCAACCTGATCCGGGCCACGCCCGGCAGCAACGCCGAGGTCCGCTCGGGCACGGCGACCGTCGGCGGGCAGCCGTTCCCCTACACCTTCGCGCGCTACCTGACCGGTCAGAGCATCTGGCGCGACGTCGTGGACCTGGCCAGGACGTCCTGCAACGGCATCGGGGTGCCGCTCGCCTCGCACCGGCGCGACAGCAGCACCGGCGGGCTGTTCGCGATGCGTGTGGTCACCGACGGCGACGCCCTCGTGGCGGCCAACTCGGCCGCCCCCGACGTCCCGGCCGGGCTGCTGACCCCGGTGCCGGTGGGTCAGCGACTGTCCATCCAGGTGGGCTCGGACCGCGACGTCGACTACTTCGGGTCCGGTCAGGCGATGTGCTGGACCCCGGACGGCCGGGCGCGGTAGCGGCTAGCCCTCGGTCGGGCCGCCACCGAACATGATCTCGTCCCAGCTCGGGACCGAGGCGCGGCCGCGGCTCTTCTTGACCGGGCGGCGTGCCGGCTCGGAATCGGGTCCGGGCTCCGGCTCGGGGTCCTCGTCGAGGGCGGCGGCGTCGGCGGCCTCCTCGATGAGCTCGGACTCGTCGAGCCCCGGGCGGTCGTCGAGGAAGGCCTCGATGGGCTCGTCGGTCAGCGTCAGCTGGGCGTCGTCCTCGGCCGGGCGCACCGCGGACAGCCGGCGTACGGCGGCCTCGGGCTCGGCGTCCGGGTCGGCCTGGGCCTCGGGCTCCGGGGCGGGCTCGGCGAGCTCGCCGACCAGCCAGCGGGCGTCGTCGTTGTCGAGCACCACGAAGTTGCCCGGCTGGTCGAAGGTGAGCTCGGCCAGCCCCTCGCGGCCCTGGACGGAGTAGCGACCGGTCAGCGCCCAGCGGCCGTCCTCGCGGCGCCAGGCGTCCCAGGTCACGACCTCGGGGTCGATGTTGCGCTCGTGGAGGTGGGTGGTGATGGCCTCGCCCAGCAGGGTGCGGGCCTCGCCGGCCGGGCGGCGGATCGAGGACTTCTGGGCGCGCTCGGCGACGTGATCGCGCTCGGCCAGCACCGGGGCGGCGTACGGCATGACCTTCTCGACCGTGGTCTGCGCGGCGGCGGCCACCGACTCGGGGGTCTCGCCGGCGCGGATGCGCGCCTGGATGTCACGGGGTCGCAGCAAGCTGTCCATGCGGGTCTCCACTGGGGGCACCGAGGGCACCGGGTCGTCGGGGCGGGGCGAGGGCGGCACGCCCAGGGCGGCGCGGAGCCGGGCGTCGATGTCGACGGTGTACTCCGCTCCGGAGGGGTCGTGCGGGTCGGCCAGCCGGAGCCGGCGGCCGTCGGGGGTGACGCCGACGAGGGTCAGGTAACCGCCACCGGTCGAGGGCTGCGGGCGCGCTGCGACCGGCGGGAGGCTGGGAGTGCGTTCGGGTGCCGACATTCCTCGCTGTGGTCCTCTGTCCGGATGGCCGCGAGCCTATGCCAGCGGGGGCACCCTCAGTCGCCCAACACGCGGCGCAGGTAGGAGTTGGCGAAGACCCGCTGCGGGTCGAGCCGGTCGCGCAGCGCGCAGAACTCCGCGAAGCGCGGGTACGCCGGCGCCAGGTCGGCCGCGGTGCGGGTGTGCACCTTGCCCCAGTGCGGGCGGCCGTCGTGGGCGCGGAGCACCGGCTCGAGCAGGGCGAAGTAGTCGCGGTGCTCGGCGTCGCGGTGGGTGTGGAAGGCCAGGTAGAACGAGTCCCGGCCCGAGGCGGTCGACAGGGGGATGTCGTCGGCGGGCGCGGTGCGGACCTCGACCGGGAAGCTGATCCGCAGGTCGGAGGCGTCGATGAGCCGGCGGCACTCGCGCAGCACGTCGAGGCCGGCCGCGCGCGGCACGGCGTACTCCATCTCGCGGAAGACCACGTGCCGCTCGGCGGTGAAGACGCGGTGGGCCACGTCGGCGTACGTGCGGTGGCTGAGCAGGCGCGCGCCGAGCCGGTTGAAGCGGGGGATGGCGGCGGGGGTGCGGTTGAGGACCGCCGTGGCCGCGCCGAAGACGGTGTTCTGCAGGAAGTGGTCGTCCAGGGCCAGCTGGGCCCGGGAGAGGGGGCGGCGCTGGGAGAGGTCCGGGCCGCGGCGGAAGTTGCGCTTGATCTGGACCCGGTCGGTGTGGGGGAACCAGTACAGGTCGACGTGGTCGGCGTCCGCGGCGAGCCCGTCGTACGCCGCGAGCGCCTCGTCCCACCCGAACGGCTCCTCGACCGCCTCGAGCACGAAGAGCGGCTCGACCCGGAAGGTGAGCGTGACCAGCACTCCGAGGGCGCCGAGGCCGACGCGGGCGACTTCGAGGACGTCGGGGTTCTCCTGCGCGGACGCGCGCAGCAGCTCGCCGGTGCCGGTGACCAGCTCGAGCCCGACCAGCTGGGCGGACAGCCCGGCCGCGGTCCCGCCGGTGCCGTGGGTGCCGGTGGAGACCGCGCCGGCCAGGGTCTGCTCGGCGATGTCGCCCATGTTGTGCAGCGACAGCCCGAGCCGCTCGAGCTGGAGGTTGAGCTCGGCCAACCGGGTGCCGGCCCGGGCGGTGACCGTCATGGCCTCGCGGTCCACGGCCACGATGCCGGTGAGCAGGTCCGGGCGGAGCAGCGTGCCCTCGGGGGCGGCGATGGCGGTGAAGCTGTGGCCGGTGCCGACCATCTTCACGGTGCCGCCGGACTCCGCCGCGCGGCGCACCTCCTCGGCGACGTCGTCGGCAGAGGCCGGGGTCACCTCACGCGTCGGGTGCGCCGTCTCCAGTCGCGACCAGTTGGTCCACGTGCTCACCAGGCGACTCTAGGGGGCGCGAGGGCGACCGTTGCGGGATCGCCAGTGCGGCCAGCGCGGCGACGACGCCGGCGGCCAGGCTGACGAGGTACGCCGCGGACGCACCCGAGGCGTCGACGACCACGCCGGACAGCGCGGCGCCGGGCGCGACGCCCGCGACCACCCCCGTCTGCATGATCGCCATGCCCTCGGTGAGCCGCGAGGGCGGCACCTCCTCCTGGGTCAGCGACATCGCGGCCACCATGGTCGGCGCGATCGCGAGCCCGCCGATGAGCAGGAACACGCCCATCACCGGGATCGAGCCGATGAAGGACAGCGGCACCATGGCCAGCGCCATGCCGAGCGCGCCGATCTTGACCCGGGTGGCCGTCGAGCGCCGGAAGGTCAGCGCGCCGGTGACGACGCCGGCGACCAGGCTGCCGAGCGCCCAGACCGCGAGCAGCCCGCCGCTCCAGCCCTTGTGGCCCTGCTCGTCGGCGAAGGCCACCGTGGTCACCTCGGCCGCGCCGAACAGCACGCCGAGCGCCGCGCAGACCACGGCGAGCGGCAGCACGGTGCGGTAGGGCAGTCGCGGGCGCACGCCCTCGGAGCGGCGGTGCGGCCGGGCCGGCGGCTCGGTGCGGCGCTGGGCGGCGAAGGCCAGGCTGCCGAGGGTGCCGGCCGCGGCCGCGGTGGCCAGGCCGAGCACCGGGTCGATGGTCGTGGCCAGGACGGTGACCAGGATCGGGCCGAGCATGAAGACCATCTCGTCCACGACCGCCTCGAGGGCGAACGCCGTCTGCAGCTGCGGGCCGCCCCGGAGCACGTAGGTCCACCGGGCGCGGACGCAGTTCCCGACGCCGGGCAGCGTGGCGCCGGCCAGCGCGGCGGCGACGTAGACCACCGGCTGCGGCCAGTCCGCCTGCACCGCGACGACCAGCAGGGTGACCGCAGCGCCGAAGGCGACCGCCAGCGTGCCGAGCACCCGCCCCTGGCCCCACCCGTCGACGTAGCGGCCCTGGAGGATCGCGCAGACCGCGTTGGCCACCATGTACGTCGCGGAGACCGCTCCGGCCACGGCGTACGAGCCGGTCCCGGCCTGCACCAGCAGGACGATGCCGAGCCCGGCCATGGAGATCGGCAGCCGGCCGACCAGGCCGGTGGCGGAGAAGAGGAGCGCGCCGGGCGTCGCGAGGACGCGGCGGTAGGGGGAGAACATGGGACTGCTGCTTTCTGGCTCTGGGACTGCAGGCTAGGGCCGCCCCGTCGGGGCTCGCCAATCGGTGACTACGCTCGAACGCGTGCCCGACGTGATGCCGTACGACGCCCTGCTGCTGGTCTCGTTCGGCGGTCCGGAGAAGCAGGAGGACGTGGTGCCGTTCCTGGAGAACGTCACCGCCGGCCGGGGGATTCCTCGCGAGCGGCTGGAGGAGGTCGGTGAGCACTACCGCCTCTTCGGGGGCCGCTCGCCGATCAACGACCTCAACCGCGACCTGCTCGCCTCCATCCGGGCGGACCTGGCCGAGGCGGGCATCGACCTGCCCGTCTACTGGGGCAACCGCAATTGGGACCCCTACCTCACCGAGGCCGTGCAGCAGATGGCCGACGACGGGATCACCCGCGCGGCCTGCTTCGTGACCAGCGCCTACTCGTCGTGGTCCAGCTGCCGGCAGTACCGCGAGAACCTCTTCGACGCCGTCGCCGAGGTCCCCGGCGCCCCCGCCCTCGACAAGCTGCGCCACTACTACAACCACCCCGGCTTCGTGGCGCCCGTGGTCGACGCCGTCCGCACCGCGCTGGCCGAGCTGCCCGCGGGCTCCCACCTGGCCTTCGTCACCCACTCCATCCCGGACGCCATGGCCGCGACCGCCGGCCCGCAGGGCGGCGCGTACGTCGCGCAGCACCGCTCGGTCGCCGAGGAGGTCGCCTGCCAGGTCGGCGACCCGGCCTTCGAGCTCGTCTACTGCTCGCGCTCCGGCCCGCCCCAGGTGCCGTGGCTCGAGCCCGATGTCAACGACCACCTCGAGGCGCTCTCCGCCGCGGGCGTCCCGGGCGTCGCCGTCGTGCCGATCGGCTTCGTCTCCGACCACATGGAGGTCGTCTACGACCTCGACACCGAGGCCGCCGAGACCGCCGAGCGGCTCGGGCTGCCCTTCCGCCGCGTCGCCACCTCCGGCACCGACCCCCGTTTCGTGGCCATGGTCCGCGAGCTGCTGGTCGAGCGCGCCGCGGTCGAGCGCGGCCAGTCCGTCGACCGGCCGGTCGTCGGCGCCCTGCCGCCGTCGTGGGACCGCTGCGCCGCCCACTGCTGCCCCAACCCCAAGGGCGAGCGGCCCGCGCTGTGCCAGGAGCCCGCGTGACCCAGGCCGACGCCCTGGCCGACCAGCTCCTCGCGCTCGCCGTCGCCACCGCCCGCGACGCCGGCCGCCTGGTCCAAGCGGGCGCCGCCCGCGGCGTCGAGGTCGCCGACACCAAGAGCAGCGACACCGACGTCGTCACCGAGTCCGACCGCAGCGCCGAGCGGCTCATCCGCGGCGCCCTGCTCGCGGCCCGCCCCGACGACGCCGTGCTGGGCGAGGAGGGCGACGACGAGCCCGGGACCTCCGGCGTCCGGTGGATCGTCGACCCCATCGACGGCACCGTGAACTTCCTCTACGGCCTCCCGCAGTACGCCGTCTCCATCGCCGCCGAGCTCGACGGCGAGGTCGTCGCCGGCGTCGTCCTCAACGTCGCCACCGGAGCGGAGTACACCGCCACCCTGGACGGCCCCGCCCTGCTCGACGGCCGGCAGCCGCTGCGCGTGCGGCCCGTCGTACCCCTCGCCGAGCGCCTGGTCGCCACCGGCTTCTCCTACGAGGCCCGCCAGCGCCAGATCCAGGCGGCCGCCCTGCTGCGCCTGCTCCCGCGCATCCGCGACATCCGCCGCCTCGGCAGCTGCGCCCTCGACCTCTGTGCCCTGGCCCACGGCCAGCTCGACGCCTACATGGAGGAGGGCGTCAACCTCTGGGACCACGCCGCCGGCGGCCTGGTCGCCCGACGCGCCGGCGCCCGCGTCGAGACCATGCCGGGCATCGGCGGCCGCGACATCCTCATGGCCGGTCCCGAGGCCGGGTTCGACGAGTTCGTGAGTGCGCTGGACGACGCTGGGTACCTCGCGGGTCCACCTCCTGGGCCCGCCGCAACGAGCTGAGCGCCGGGGAATAGCGGGTCGTCACCCACTGTTCACCCCGCGCATCGACCTCCGGTGTGTCCGTTCCCGGGTCGATGGTGCACAATCCTCCCCTGCCGACGGCGCGATCAGGTCGGTCTCGGGGGATGTCCAGACGTGAGAACGGCCGAAGGGAGTGACCAGACATGGCGACTGACTACGACGCGCCACGCAAGAGTGACGAAGACCAGTCGGAAGAGAGCATCGAAGAGCTCAAGGCTCGTCGCCACGACAAGAACTCCGGCAAGGTCGACGAGGACGAGGCGGAAGCCGCCGAGTCCTTCGAGCTCCCCGGTGCGGACCTCTCGCACGAGGAGCTCGCGGTCGAGGTGAAGCCCAAGCAGGAGGACGAGTTCACCTGCATGAGCTGCTTCCTCGTCCACCACCGGAGCCAGCTTGCCGATGCGAAGAAGATGATCTGCTTCGACTGCGCATAGGCGTGGTGCTGCGCCCCGGCCGCCCTTGGCGGTCCGGGGCGTTTGTCATGTGGTCTGGGTGCTGCTTCTCGTGGTGCGGGCTCTCGGGTCCGGCCGCCTGTGGACTGACCCGGCCCCCGCCTGACCGCCGCCCCCTCACCGAACGCAACCGACGCCGTGTTGCACGCGACTGCTCCCAGCCCTCTTACGTCTCGTGTGCGTGCCCCACGCCGCGGGTCTAGCGTTCGGCGAGGGGGCTGCGGTCCGGCGGGGGCCGGGTCAGCCCACAGGCGGCCTGGTTCGGCGGCGGCACCGTCTCGTCTCCGCCTTCACGTGGGTGGGTGGGGAAGCGGTTCGGGTTTTTCGCAGACGGGAACGCAAGCGTGGCCGCCTTGGCGGCCGCGCATTGCGGGCGGGGCTTGCCCCGCCCTTGAGCGCGTCTTAACGCCCCGACCGGGTCCCGCTGTCAAGGACGAACCACTCGGGCCGAAGGCCCCGCCGTTCGCCGCTTGCGGCGCCGAAGGCGTCCTTGACAGCGGGAGTCGGGGTGGTGAGCGCGCGGCCGCTACGCAATGATCACGCCAACGAGCAAGAAACGGCGACGGGCCAGCAAGAAGCAGGACGGTACGAGCGAACTACCGAGTGTCGCCGGCTCGCAGGCCCGGCGGGAGGTGGCCGGTGGACCTTGCGTAGTAGTGCGCCGCCCGGCGCTGGGCGACCATGCGGGCGATGGCGATCGCGGCGCCGGTGACGCTGGCCCAGACGACGGCCTCGGGGAAGGAGACGTCGGGGTCGGCGGGGTTCTCGGGTGGGTTCTTGCCGGCGGCGACCCTCCAGCTGCGGTCGAGGACCTTGCGGGTCACCGCGGCTGCGCCGAGGCCCGCCACGAGGGACATGACGGTCCACACCTTGGAGCTGTCCGAAGCCATGGCCGGACAGTACCCATCAGGGCCGGTGGGAGTCCGCGAGGCCCTGGACGGCCTTGGCCAGCTCGTCGGGGTGGCGGCTGCTGACCAGCCAGTACGGCGTGGGGTCGGCCGGGTCGGTGATCTCCACGCGGACGGCGCGCTTGAGGTAGGGCCGCAGCAGCAGGAAGGCGCGGGCGTCGGCCTCGGGGCCGGCGACGCGGCGGGTCTCCTCGGGGTCCAGGGCGGTGGCGGTGCCGAGGTGGACGGCCTCGATGCGGGCGCGGCCGGCGCGGAACCAGCCGTCGGCCACGCTCACGCGGGCGCCGCCGTAGGTGACGAGCAGCAGCGCGAGCAGGGCCAGGGCGATGGCGGTGCAGACCCAGGCGGCGGGGCCGGGGACGGCGACGACCAGGGCGAGCCAGAGGGTGGCGACCAGCATCACGCCCTGCACCCACCAGCGCAGGGGGACGCCCAGGCGCTCGTCGTACGGGCCCGCGTCCACGGTCCGGATCCTCCCATCCGCGCCAGGGGCTAGCCTCCGGCGGGTGGAGCTGCCCGTGCCCGTCGTGCGCCTGGACCCCGACCTGCCGCTGCCGTCGTACGCCCACCCCGGCGACGCCGGCGCCGACCTGGTGACGGCGGTCGACGTCACGCTGGCGCCGGGGGAGCGGGCGCTGGTGCCGACCGGGATCGCGCTGGCCGTCCCGGACGGGTACGTCGCGCTGGTGCACCCGCGCTCGGGGCTGGCGGCCCGGCACGGGCTGTCCATCGTCAACACCCCGGGGACCGTCGACAGCGGCTACCGCGGTGAGGTCAAGGTGCTGCTGGTCAACCTGGACCCGGCCGACCCGATCGAGCTGCGGCGCGGCGACCGGGTGGCCCAGCTGGTCATCCAGCGCGTCGAGCGGGCGGAGTTCGCCGAGGTGGACCGGCTCCCCGAGAGCGTGCGAGGAGACGGCGGCTACGGTTCTACCGGAGGTTTCGGGTCCACCGACGCAGGGAGTGCGAGCACGTGAAGTTCCGCCGCAAGGCGCAGTCCGACCCCGCCGACGACGTCGTCGGCGCGGACGAGGCCCAGCCCGAGACCGGTCCCGACCGGTACGACGGCCCCTACGACTCCGAGGACCTGCCCCCGGCCGGCGACGTCCAGCGCATCGACCTCGGCTCCTTGCTCATCACCGCCGAGCCGCAGCGCGAGCTGCGCATGCAGGTCGACCAAGCCAGCGGCTTCGTCCAGGCCGTGCAGCTGGTCGGCCCCGACGGGGCGCTGGAGCTGCGGGCGTTCGCCGCGCCGCGCCACGGCGACCTGTGGGACGAGGTGCGCCCCCAGATCGCGGCCGAGGTCGCGCAGTCCGGCGGCACGGCGACCGAGCGGGAGGGCCCCTGGGGCACCGAGCTGGTCTGCCAGGTCGGCCAGCGCGGCGGCGCCCAGCAGCTGACCCGCATCATCGGCATCAACGGCCCGCGCTGGATGCTGCGCGCCTCCCTGCTCGGCGCCCCGGCGGCCCGCCCCGAGGAGGCGACCGACTGGGAGGACAGCATCCGCCGGGTCGGCGTGCACCGCGGCGCCCACGCCCTGCCCGTCGGTGAGGCGCTCCCCGTCGTGATGCCGCCGCAGGCGCGCCGCGTCGACCAGGCCTGAGCGGGACCGGACGCGTGAGCAAGGGCAAAGCTGCGCCGCACCCTCAGCCACTGGGCCAACCCGGGGGAGGAGGACGACCGGCGCCTGCGCGAGGAGTACGCCCCTTCCGGCAGGTCCGGCAAGAGCGGCACCATCCCGATCGCCGAGGCGCCGGACCGCCAGCAGGTCGTGCTGCGCGGGTCGCTGCGCACGGTGACGCTGCGCCCGCGCGCCGGCGTACCCGCCCTCGAAGCGGAGCTCAACGACGGCTCCGGCGTCATCACCGTCGTCTGGCTCGGCCGGCGGCGGATCGCCGGCATCGAGCCGGGCCGGGCCATCGAGATCGAGGGGCGCATCGGCGCCCACGACGGGATGCGCGTCATGTACAACCCGCGCTACTCGCTCATCCCATGACCGACACCTCGGGCGAGACCACGGGCGCGACGACCGGGGGGACGACCGGCGACAAGCCGCCGCCGACCGTCGAGACCGTCGAGGCGATGGTGCGCGCCCAGATGGCCGCCTCCCTGGGCGGGCGCCGCGGCATCGTCGAGGCCGCCATCCCGGGCGTGCTCTTCACCGTCATCTGGCTGGCCACCAAGGACATCCGGCTCGCGCTCGTCGTCGGCGGCGCCGGCGTGGCCATCGCCCTGGTGGCCCGGCTGATCCAGCGCTCGACCCCGCAGTACGTCTTCAACGCGGCCTTCTCGATCGCCATCGGCTACCTCTTCACGCGGATCGCGGCCAACGCCGGCGGGGACGCCTCGGACCAGGCGCTGGCCTACTTCCTGCCCGGCATCCTGTTCAGCCTCGGCTACACCGTGGTGTTCGGGACCTCGACGCTGTTCGGCTGGCCGCTGGTCGGGTTCATGCTCGGCAGCGTCACCGGCGACCCGCTGGCCTGGCACGAGGACAAGCAGGTCGTGAAGCTCTGCAGCCGGCTCACCTGGGTGCTGCTCGCGCCCGGCGCGATCGGCGTGCTGCTCCAGGGGCCGGTCTGGCTGCTCGGCTGGAGCGGCACCCTCGACAAGGACACGGCCGTGGTCATCGTCGGCGTGCTCCGCCTCGGCCTAGGCTGGGCGCTGCGCATCGCGTCGTGGTCGCTCATCATCTGGCTGCTGGCCCGCGACGCCACCCCGCTGGAGACCCGGCCCGAGCCGGAGCCCGAGGCGGACCCTGCCTGACCTGGGCCTGACCTGGGCCTGACCTGGGCCTGACCTGGGGCTAGCGGTGCTCCTCCGGGGCGAGCAGCATCTCCAGCTCGTCCTCGCGGTCCTCGGGGCACACGAACAGCAGCTCGTCGCCGGACTCGACCGGCTGCTCCACGTCGGGCACGTAGACCTGGCCGTCGCGCAGGATCGAGACCAGCGCGCAGTTGTCCGGGAACGGGATGAGCCCGGTCGGCTGGCCGACGTACGGCGAGTCGGCGGGCAGCGTCAGCTCGACCAGGTTGGCGTTGCCGCGGCGGAAGGTGAAGAGCCGGACCAGGTCGCCGACCGTCACCGCCTCCTCGACCAGCGCCGACATGATCCGCGGTGTCGAGACGTTGACGTCCACGCCCCACGCCTCGCTGAACAGCCACTCGTTGTTGGGGTGGTTGACCCGGGCGACCGTGCGCGGCACGCCGAACTCGGTCTTGGCCAGCAGCGAGGTGACCAGGTTGACCTTGTCGTCGCCGGTGGCGGCGATGACCACGTCGCAGCGGTCCAGCCGCGCCTCCTCCAGCGAGGAGAGCTCGCAGGAGTCGGCCAGCAGCCACTCGGCGTCGGGGACGCGCTCGGGCTTGATGGAGTCCGGCTCCTTGTCGATGAGCAGGACCTCGTGCCCGTTCTGGATCAGCTCGCGGGCGATGGAGCGGCCCACGGCGCCGGCCCCGGCGATGGCGACCCGCATCAGTGCTCCTCCGGCCCTGCGTCGATGACCTTGAACACGTGTGCGGCGTTCTCCTCGCGCATCACCAGGTGCAGCAGGTCGCCCTCCTGGATGACCGACTCGCGGTGCGGCAGGATGCCCTCGCCGAGACGGTCGATCCAGGCGATCCGGCTCTGGGTCTGCTCCTGGAAGTGCACCGTGCGCTGCCCCACCCACTGCTCGGGCACCGGGACCTGGTCGACCCGGATGGTGCCCGAGGGGTCGCGGAAGTCCGGCTCGGCGCCGGCCGGCAGGATCCGGCGCAGCACCTGGTCGGCGGTCCACTTGACCGTCGCGACGGTCGTGATCCCGAGTCGCTGGTAGACCTCGGCGCGGCCGGGGTCGTAGATGCGGGCCACGACCTGCTGGATGCCGAAGGTCTCGCGGGCGACGCGCGCGGCGATGATGTTGGAGTTGTCACCGCTGGAGACCGCGGCGAAGGCGTCGGCGCGGCGGATCCCGGCCTTCTCCAGCACGGCCTGGTCGAAGCCGTAGCCCGTGACCTTGTCCCCGTTGAAGCCCGGCCCCAGCCGCCGGAAGGCGTCGGGCTCGCTGTCGATGACCGACACCGTGTGGTTGCGGTCCTCGAGGCTCCGGGCGAGGGTCGAGCCGACCCGACCGCAGCCCATGATCACGACGTGCACCGGGTCACGGTATCCGCATCGACGCCGCGATGACGTGGGAGCGCCCCTCCCGTGCGTACTCTTGTCCGCCGTGGGTGTCGGCGACGTCTCCAAGCGGATCCTGCTGGGACGCAAGCTCCGCAGCTCGCAGCTCGGCGAGACGCTGCTGCCCAAGAAGGTCGCGCTGCCGGTCTTCGCCAGCGACGCGCTCTCGTCGGTCGCCTACGCCCCCGACGAGGTCTTCATCATGCTGTCGATGGCGGGCGTCACGGCCTACGCCTTCAGCTGGAAGATCGGGATCGCCGTCGCCCTGGTGATGCTGACCGTCGTCGCGTCGTACCGGCAGAACGTGCACGCCTACCCCAGCGGCGGCGGCGACTACGAGGTGGCCACGGTCAACCTCGGCTCCACGGCGGGCGTGACCGTCGGCAGTGCCCTGCTCGTCGACTACGTCCTCACCGTCGCGGTGTCGATCTCCTCGGGCGTGCAGAACGCCGCCTCGGCCATCGGCTTCCTGTCCGGGCACGAGGCGGTGGTCGCCGCGGTCCTGGTGCTCGTGCTGATGGCGCTCAACCTGCGCGGCGTGCGCGAGTCGGGGACGCTGTTCGCCATCCCGACCTACGGGTTCATGGCCGGCATCATCGGGATGGCGCTCTACGGCCTGCTGCTCGGGCTGACCGGCGACCTGCCCGACGTGGAGAGCGCGAAGCTGACGATCGTGCCGCAGCCCGGCTACGAGGACGAGCTGACCACGATCGGGCTGATCGTGCTGCTGGCCCGCGCGTTCTCCTCCGGCTGCGCGGCGCTCACCGGCGTCGAGGCGATCTCCAACGGCGTGCCGGCGTTCCGCAAGCCCAAGAGCCGCAACGCCGCGACCACCCTGCTGCTGCTCGGCACGATCGCGATCACCATGCTGCTGAGCATCATCGTGCTGGCCCGCAACATGGGCCTGAAGTACGTCGACCCGCACGACATCGACCGGCTGCGCAACGCCGACGGCAGCCACGTCGCGAAGGGCTACGACCAGCACACGGTCATCGCCCAGCTGGCCAAGGCGATCTTCAGCGACTTCCCGCCGGGCTTCTACTTCGTCATCGCGATGACCGGCATCATCCTGGTGCTCGCCGCCAACACCGCGTTCAACGGCTTCCCGGTGCTGGCCTCGATCCTGGCCCGCGACGGCTTCGCCCCGCGGGCGCTCGGCTCGCGCGGCGACCGGCTGGCCTACAGCAACGGCATCGTCTTCCTGGCCGTGATGGCGATCATCCTGATCTTCGCCTTCAACGCCGAGACCACCCGGCTGATCCAGCTCTACATCGTCGGCGTCTTCGTCTCGTTCAACCTCAGCCAGCTCGGGATGATCCGGCACTGGACGCGGAACCTGAAGAGCGAGAAGAACCCCGCGGTGCGCCGGCGGATGTACCGCTCCCGGGCCATCAACGCCTTCGGGCTCGGCATGACCGCCGTGGTCTTCGTGATCGTGCTGGTCACCAAGTTCCTGGCCGGCGCCTGGATCGCGATCGTGGCGATGGTCGTGTTCTTCCTCATCATGCGCGGCATCCGCCGGCACTACGACAACGTCGCCGACGAGCTGGCCGCGGACGAGGAGGACCGCATCATGCCGACGCGGGTGCACTCGATCGTGCTCATCTCCAAGCTCAACAAGCCGGCCCTGCGCGCGCTGGCCTTCGCCAAGGCCACCCGCCCCAACGTCCTGGAGGCGGTCTACGTCTCCATCGACCCCGCCGACACCAACCGGCTGCTGGAGGACTGGGACGAGCGCCGCCTCGAGGTGCCGCTCAAGGTCCTGCACTCGCCGTACCGCGAGCTGGTCCGGCCGATCGTCGAGTACGCCACCGAGATCCGCAAGGCCAACCCGCGCGGCGTGGTCGCGGTCTACATCCCGGAGTACGTCGTCGGCCGCTGGTGGGAGCAGGTGCTGCACAACCAGACCGCGCTGCGGCTCAAGGGCCGACTGCTGTTCACCCCCGGCGTCATGGTCACCTCCGTGCCCTACCAGCTGCGCTCCTCGCAGATCGCGCGCGAGCGCGACCTGCGCGACGAGTTCCGCGTCCGCCCCGGCGACCTGCGCCGCGGCGACGTCGACCGGCGCGACGCGCGCCGGTGACCCGCCGCCCCACCCGAGCCCGCAAGCCCCGGGGCGCCTCTCGCGTGGGCGCACGCTTCGAGGCCGTGGTCGGTCCGGTGGCCCACGGTGGCCACTGCGTCGCGCGGGTGGGCGAGGAGAGCCGCGTGGTCTTCGTGCGGCACGCACTGCCGGGCGAGCGGGTGGTCCTCGAGGTCACCGAGGGCACCGAGGGCGACCGGTTCTGGCGCGCCGACGCGGTCGAGGTGCTCGAGGCGTCGCCGGACCGGGTCGAGCCACCCTGCCCGTACGCCGGCCCCGGGCTCTGCGGCGGCTGCGACTTCCAGCACGTGGTCCTGCCGCGCCAGCGCGCGCTCAAGGCCGAGGTGGTGCGCGAGCAGCTGTCCCGGCTGGCGGGGCTCGACGTCGCGGTCGAGGTGGAGCCGGTCCCCGGCGAGCCGCCCCACGAGACCGACGGGCTGCGCTGGCGCACCCGGCAGCGCTACGTCGACCTGCCCGGCGGGCGCAGGGGGATGCGCAAGCACCGCTCGCACGAGGTCGTCGAGGTGGCCGACTGCCTCATCGCCGGGCCGCCCGCGACGCACGTCGTCGACGACCTGGAGTTCGGTGTGGACGACGCCGGCTTCTGGCAGGTCCACCCGGGGGCGCCGTCGGTGCTGGTCTCGACGGTGGTCGGGATGCTCGCCGCCCGGCCCGGGGAGCGCGTCCTCGACCTCTACGCCGGCGTCGGCCTCTTCGCCCGCTTCCTGGCCGCCGAGGTGGGCGACCCCGGCCTGGTCACGCTCGTCGAGGGCGACCGCCGCGCCTGCGCGCACGCCGAGGCGAACGTCCCCGGCGCCACCGTGCGGCACGGCGACGTCGGCGCCGTGCTGAGCGCGCTGCCGCTCGAGCCGGTGGACCTGGTCGTCCTCGACCCGCCCCGCGAGGGCGCCAAGCGCGCCGTGGTCGAGGCCGTCGTGGCCCGGGCGCCCCGCGCCGCGGCGTACGTCGCCTGCGACCCGGCCGCCCTGGCCCGCGACGTGGCGATCTTCGCCGAGCACGGCTACCGGCTCACCGCGCTGCGCGCCTTCGACCTGTTCCCGATGACGCACCACGTGGAGTGCGTCGCACTCCTGCAGCCTGCAGGAACCTGAGGCACCGGCGGTGCGGGCCGCGGGCCGGCGGCCACCTAGTCTCGGCGGGTGCGCATCCTGGCCACCTCGGGTGGCTTCCTCCCCCTCCGACACCGGTGCCTACCACTGGCGGCGCGGCCCGATCATCGAGCACGCGATCCACCTGGCCGGCGACCCGGCGCAGCCCCGGTTCTGCTACGTCGGCACCGCGGCGGGCGACTCGCTGAACGGCACGGCCGGCTTCTACCGCGCCTTCGCCGGCTCCGAGGTCCGCGCGTCGCACCTCGAGCTGTTCTCGATGCCCAACGTCCCCGACGTGCGCGCGCACCTGCTGGCCCAGGACGTGATCTGGGTCGGGGGCGGCTCGGTGGCCAACCTGCTCGCGGTCTGGCGGGTGCACGGCCTCGACGAGGTGCTGCGCGAGTGCTGGGAGGCCGGCGTCGTGCTCGGCGGCGTGTCGGCCGGCTCGATCTGCTGGTACGCCGGCGGCCCGACCGACAGCTACGGCCGCGACCTGCGGGTCTCGCCGCCGGCGCTCGGCTTCCTGCCCTACGGCAACGGCGTGCACTACGACTCCGAGGCGCAGCGCCGGCCGCTGCTCCACGCCCTCGTGGGCGCGGGCGAGCTGCCGACGTCGCACGCCACGGACGACGGCGTCGGGCTGGTCTACGAGGGCACCGAGCTCGTGGAGGCCGTGGCCGACCGGCCCGGCGTCGCGGCGTACGTCGTGGAGCGGCAGGCCGACGGCAGCGTCACCGAGACCCGCGTCGAGCCCCGGGTGCTCACGTGAGCTTCGCGGTCCTGGGTGTCCCCACCAGTGCGGGCGCCCACCACGCCGGACAGGACCTGGCGCCGGCCGCGTTCCGCGCGGCCGGGCTGGTCGAGCGGCTCGGGGCGGAGGACCTCGGCGACGTCGAGGGCTCGGTGTGGGTGCCCGACGCGTCGGACGCCACCGCCCGCAACCTGAGCGCCGTGGCCGCGGTGGCCGGCCGGGTCGCGGACGCGGTCGAGCGCGCGGCCCGTGACGACCGGGTCCTGGTCGTGCTCGGCGGCGACTGCACGCTGACGCTCGGCGTGGTGGCCGGGCTGCGCCGGTCGGGCTCGGTGGCGCTGGCCTACGTCGACGGCGACGCCGACCTCAACACGCCCGAGACGACCTCGAGCGGTGTGCTCGACGCCAGCGGCGTCGCGCACCTGCTGGGCATCGCCGACAACGCGCTGGCGCGGGTCGGCCCGGTCTTCCCGCTCCTCGACGAGCACGCGGTCGCGCTGCTCGGCTACGACCCCGACGACGTGGGCAGCGTCAACGAGCAGGCCCTGGCGGCGCGACCCGGGCTGCGGCACGCGACGTACGCCGAGCTGGCCGCGGACCCCGCCGGCCTGGCCGCCGACGCCCGGGACGGGCTCGCGGGGGAGCGGCTCGTCGTGCACCTCGACGTCGACGTGGTCGACGGCCGCGAGCTGGCCCTGGCCAACTTCCCGCACTACGGCACCGGGGTGTCGCTCGAGGTGCTGCGCACCGTGCTCACCACCCTGCGGGCCTCGGACCGGCTCGCCGTCGTGGTCCTCACCGAGGTCAACCCGACCCACGACCCGAGCGGCCGGCTGGTCGGGCGGTACGTCGAGCTCCTGGCCGAGGCGCTCACCGGCTGAGCCGGGGTCGCCAGCCTCTCTCGACCTCGTGTATCTTGACATCAAGAGACTTTGCCAGCGGTGGGACCCGGGTACCGCGCTCCGCGGACCGGCGGCAGGATGGGCGAGAGAAGCCCGCACACGAGGAGATGGTGAGCAGTGGCCAGCAAGGACAGCTTCGGCGCGAAGAGCACGCTCGAGGTGGGCGGTTCGTCGTACCAGATCTTCCGGCTCGACCAGGTGGAGGGTGAGGGGCTCGACGTCGCGTCGCTGCCCTTCAGCCTCAAGGTGCTGCTGGAGAACCTCCTGCGCACCGAGGACGGCGCCGACATCACCGAGGAACACATCCGCGCCCTCGCCGGGTGGGACGCCGACGCCCAGCCGGACACCGAGATCCAGTTCACGCCGGCGCGCGTGATCATGCAGGACTTCACCGGCGTGCCGTGCATCGTCGACCTGGCCACCATGCGCGAGGCGATGGCCGAGCTCGGGGGCGACGCGACGAGGATCAACCCGCTGGCGCCGGCCGAGCTGGTCATCGACCACTCGGTGATCGCCGACGTCTTCGGCACGCCGGAGGCCTTCGAGCGCAACGTCGAGATCGAGTACGAGCGCAACCGCGAGCGCTACCAGTTCCTGCGCTGGGGCCAGGGCGCCTTCGAGGACTTCAAGGTCGTCCCGCCCGGCACCGGCATCGTGCACCAGGTCAACATCGAGCACCTCGCCCGCGTGGTCTTCACCCGCGAGGTCGACGGCGAGCTCACGGCCTACCCCGACACCTGTGTCGGCACCGACTCCCACACCACGATGGTCAACGGCATCGGCGTGGTCGGCTGGGGCGTGGGCGGCATCGAGGCCGAGGCCGCCATGCTCGGCCAGCCCGTCTCGATGCTCATCCCACGGGTGGTCGGCTTCAAGCTCAACAACGACCTGCCCGAGGGCGCCACGGCCACCGACCTGGTGCTCACCATCACCGAGATGCTGCGCCAGCACGGCGTGGTCGGGAAGTTCGTGGAGTTCTACGGCCCGGGCGTCTCCGCGCTGCCGCTGGCCAACCGGGCCACGATCGGCAACATGAGCCCGGAGTTCGGCTCGACCATCGCGGTGTTCCCGGTCGACGAGCAGACCATCGAGTACCTCAAGCTCACCGGCCGCACCGAGGAGCAGCTCGCGCTGGTCGAGGCCTACGCCAAGGAGCAGGGCCTCTGGCACGACCCGGACGCCGAGCCGCGCTACTCCGAGAAGCTCGAGCTCGACCTGGCCACGGTCGTCCCGTCGCTGGCCGGCCCGAAGCGGCCCCAGGACCGGGTCTCGCTGTCGGAGGCCAAGGAGGGCTTCCGCGGTGCGCTCGGCGACTACGTGAGCGCCGCCGACGCCGATGACGACGCCGACGACGCCGCGGACGCCAGCGGGTACGACGAGGAGGTCGAGGAGAGCTTCCCGGCCTCCGACGTGCCCAGCCACAACGGCAACGGCTCGGCCCCGCCGCGCGACTACGTCTCCGCGGCGCCGGCCGACGGCGGCCGGCCGAGCAACCCCGCCCTGGTCACGCTGGAGGACGGGACGAGGTTCGAGGTCGACCACGGCGCGGTGGCCATCGCGGCGATCACCTCGTGCACCAACACCTCGAACCCCTCGGTGATGATCGGCGCCGCCCTGCTGGCCAAGAAGGCCGTGGAGAAGGGCCTGGAGCGCAAGCCGTGGGTCAAGACCACGCTGGCGCCCGGCTCCAAGGTGGTCTCGGACTACTACGAGAAGGCCGGGCTCACGCCGTACCTCGACAAGCTGGGCTTCAACCTCGTCGGCTACGGCTGCACGACGTGCATCGGCAACTCCGGCCCGCTCATCCCCGAGGTCAGCCAGGCCGTCAACGACCACGACCTCGCCGTCGTCTCGGTGCTGTCGGGCAACCGCAACTTCGAGGGCCGGATCAACCCCGACGTGAAGATGAACTACCTGGCCTCGCCGCCGCTGGTGGTCGCCTACGCGCTGGCCGGCTCGATGGACGTGGACCTGTTCTCCGACCCGCTCGGCCAGGACCAGGACGGCCACGACGTCTACATGAGGGACATCTGGCCCTCGGCCAAGGAGGTCGAGGACGTCATCGCGACCGCGATCACCTCCGACATGTTCACCGACGACTACGCCGACGTCTTCGCCGGCGACCAGCAGTGGCAGTCGCTGCCCACGCCGGAGGGCGACACCTTCGCCTGGGACCCGGAGTCGACCTACGTCCGCAAGCCGCCGTACTTCGACGGGATGCCAGACGAGCCGGAGCCGGTCACCGACATCGAGGGCGCGCGGGTGCTGCTCAAGCTGGGCGACTCGGTCACCACCGACCACATCAGCCCGGCCGGTGCGATCAAGAAGGACTCGCCCGCGGGCAGCTACCTCGCCGAGCACGGCGTCGAGCAGCGCGACTTCAACTCCTACGGCTCGCGCCGCGGCAACCACGAGGTGATGATCCGGGGCACCTTCGCCAACATCCGGCTGCGCAACCAGCTGGCGCCGGGCACCGAGGGCGGCTTCACCCGGGACTTCACCACCGCCGACGGTGACGTGACCACGGTCTACGAGGCGTCCGAGCACTACCTGGCCGCCGGGACGCCGCTCGTGGTCCTGGCCGGCAAGGAGTACGGCTCCGGCTCCTCGCGCGACTGGGCCGCCAAGGGCACCGCGCTGCTGGGCGTCAAGGCGGTCGTCGCCGAGTCCTACGAGCGCATCCACCGCTCGAACCTGATCGGCATGGGCGTGCTGCCGCTGCAGTACCCCGAGGGTCAGAACGCCGAGTCGCTGGGCCTGACCGGCGAGGAGACCTTCTCCATCACCGGCGTCACCGGGCTCAACGACGGCAGCACGCCGCGCACGGTCAAGGTCACGGCGGGCGACACCGAGTTCGACGCGGTAGTCCGCATCGACACCCCGGGCGAGGCCAACTACTACCGCAACGGCGGGATCATGCAGTACGTCCTGCGCAACCTGCGGCGAGGCTGATCCGTCCACCTCGTGTGAACACTCTCGGGAAGCTCGCGGTCGCGGCCGCCACCATCACCATGGTGGCGGCCGCCGCCGGTTGCGGCGACGACGACGCACCGGACGCGGGTGCGGCGCCGACCGCCACGGTCACGGTGACGGCGCCCGCCACGGAGACCTCGACCGCCGGGACGACCTCGCCCTCGGACGGGGCCTCGCCCTCGGACGGGGCCTCGCCCTCCGACGGGGCCACGGCGTCGCCGACGCTGGACGTCCTTGACCTCTCCGCGCCGCCGACGACGTTCCGGGAGGGGCTCGCCCACGTCCAGGCCGCCGACGACGTGACCCGCAAGGGGGCCGAGGAGCTGGCCGACTTCACCACACCGTCGGGCAACATCTACTGCGCGCTCAACGTGGCCTCGATGCCGGCGGCCTGCGAGCTGCGCGAGGGCGCGGTGCCGTCGCCGGACGTCTGCGCGGGCGCGCCGACGACCACGGTCGGGCGCCTCGAGCTGCAGGGCGGGCGGGCCGTCCCGGTCTGCAACACCGACACGATCGTTCGTTCGGGCGCCCCGGTGCTGGCGTACGGCCAGGCGGCGTACACCCGCGACACCGCGTGCGTCAGCGAGGAGATCGGCGTGACCTGCGTGAGCCGCTCGGGCTCGGGCGGGTTCTTCCTGCACCGGGGCGAGTACGTCCTCCTCGACCGCTGACCACGACCGGCCCGGCCGTTAGAGTCCGGGGCCATGACCCCGCGCCGTGCCCTCGTCGTGCTCCTCACCCTCCTGACCGCTGCCCTCGCGCTCACCGCGCCGGCCCAGGCCCAGCGGCCCGAGCCGTCGTACAAGGGGATCCCGCGCACCTACGACGCCGCGCTGGCCCACTTCGAGCTGGCCAACGGCACCGAGGCGCTGAAGAAGTTCGTGACGCCGAGCGGCAACATCTACTGCAACATCGGCAAGGCCGGCCCCAAGGGCTGCGAGATCAACCAGGGCTCCGTCAAGGACCCCGACGCGTGCCCGGGCAACCCCGTCTCCGACCGGGTCGGGCGCCTGGAGTTCCGCGGCAACCGGGTGCTGCCGATCTGCAACACCGACACCATCCGCACCCGCGCCCAGGTGCTGGAGTACGGCGAGGCCACGACCTCGGGCAAGTACGCCTGCATCAGCGAGCGCCAGGGCGTGACCTGCATCCACCGCACCAAGACCCTCGGCTTCTTCCTGCACAAGGGCGAGTACGTCATCTTCAACGCCGGCTGACCCCTCCCTCCGGGCCGCTCGCGGCGTGTAGAGGGTCATGAGCACCCTGCGCGACCGCCTCGCCGACCTGGCCGAGGACGCCCGACCCGGCGCCCCGGACCCCGACCTGTGGGGCCGGGGCCGCCGGTACGCCCGCCGGCGCCGCGCTGCCACTGTCGGCGGGGTGCTGGCCGTGGCGCTGCTCGCCGCGCTGTCCGCCGCCGGCGTCGCCGGTCGGCCGCTGCACCCGGTCCAGCCCGCGGCACCGGAGGGGCGCACGGTGCTGCCGGACCGGATCTTCACGCCCAGCCCACGGCTCCCGACCGCGGACGGACCCACCGGCCCGCTGGTCGCGGTCCTCCCGGCCGAGCACTTCGACTGGCTGGGCCACGGTGCCCCGGGGCTGGTCGGGGTGTCGGCCGTCGACCAGTCCTACGCGTTCCTCGACCTGCCCGGCTTCCTGGGCGACGCCGGCGGTCAGGACACGACCTGGTCGTTGTCCACCGACGGCCGGTGGCTGTCGTACTGGTACGGACCGACTCCGGACGAGGCCGGCACGGTGATCGCCGACGGCATCGCCGTCCTCGACACCAGCACCGGGGCGGTGCGCCGGCACCGCTTCGAGACCGAGCACGGCCTCGCGCCCCAACCGGTCGGGTGGGCCGGGGACACCGTCTACTTCGCCCAGTACGACTACACCGAGCTCCGCGACGACGGCGCCAGCGCGACCCTCGTCGCGTCCTTCGCCTGGCCGGCGGGCGCGGACGCCCCGGAGCGGGTCGAGGACCCGCAGCGGCTCCTCGCGAGCCCGTCGGGACCGGCCGGCCCGGACGGCTTCGTCGCGTCGGGCGCCGGCCGGAGCTGGTACGCCGTCCGGCAGCCCAGTGACCTGCTGCGCACCCCGCTCGCCCGACTGCGGCTCGGGCAGACCCAGCCCGCTCGCGTCGCGCTGGGCCCGGACGGGCAGACCCTGGCGTGGGTCCAGCCGGACCAGGGCGGGAGCACGGGGCAGCTCACCACCGCCCCGGTCGGGGACGGCCAGCCGGTGAGCCCGGTCGAGGCCGGGGTCGGGCGGTTCCCCTCCCTGGTCGGCTGGCTCGACGACGACCGGGTCGTGCTGGAGACGGCACGCGACGGCCGGCTGGTGCTCGAGGCGGTCGACGTGACCTCGGGCGAGGTGGAGGTGCTCTCCACCTTCGACCGCAGCTACCGCTCGGGCGAGCAACTCGCCGTCGGGCTGCTCGACTCGCCGGTGGTCGACGCGGTGCCGCCGCCCCAGCCGCACGACCCGCGGCTCGTCGCGGCGGGCGTCGGTGCCGGTGTCCTGCTGCTGCTCCTGCTGGGGCTCGTGCTGTGGAGGCGTCGTGCGCGCTGACCTGCAGGCGTCCTTCGAGGAGTACGTCGCGGCGCGGCGGCCGGCGCTGCTGCGCACGGCGTACCTGCTCACCGGGGACCACGCCGACGCCGAGGACCTGGTGCAGACGGCGCTGGTCAAGGTGGTGCCCCACTGGAGGCGGGTCGCGGACCGGCCGGATCCGTATGTCCGGCAGGTGCTGACCCGCGAGTCGGTCTCGCGGTGGCGGCGCCGACGCTGGCGCGAGGTGAGCACGCAGGCACCGCCCGAGCGCGGGGCGACCGGTCCCGACCTCGACCAGCGCGAGGCGCTGCGGGCCGCGCTCGGCTCGCTCGCGCCGCGGCAGCGGGCGGTGCTGGTGCTGCGCTACTTCGAGGACCTGACCGAGAAGGAGACGGCGGCCGTGCTGGGCGTCGCCGTCGGCACCGTGAAGTCCCAGGCCCGCGACGCGCTGGCCCGGCTCCGCGCGTCGCTCCCGGACGTCGACCCGGAGGGCGACCTGGACGGCGACGTCAGCGCCGCCGCTGCAGGGCCACCGCCTCGCTGACCGCCCGCTCGACGGCGCGGGGATCGGCCCGGTCCAGCTCGACGACCACCATCATGTGGCGCTCGAAGCGCGGCGGGACGCCGAAGGTCTCCGGGTGGTCGGCCAGCAGCCGCTCTCGGGCCGCGAACCCGGCCCGGACGACCACGGAGGTGGCGTCCAGCTGCCGCGCGACGAGCCGGTCGTCGACGTACCACGCCGGGCGCGCCGCGGTGCCCTTGCGCTTGACGCCGTCGTGCGACCGGGCGATCCGGTCGACGTCGTCGAGGTCCACCCCCGGAGCCTGACACCGGGCGGCCTAGGTTGGGAACGTGCTCGTCGCCTTCAGCATCTCGCCCACCGCCACGGCCGAGGACGGCTCGGTCTCCGAGGCGGTGGCCGCCGCCGTCCGCGTGGTCGAGGAGTCCGGGCTCCCCTGGGAGCTCACCTCGATGTTCACCACGGTCGAGGGGGAGTGGGACGAGGTGATGGCCGTCGTCAAGCGCGCCGTCGACGTCGTCGCCGAGGTCTCGCCCCGGGTCGGCCTCGTGCTCAAGGCCGACATCCGGCCCGGGTACGACGGGCAGCTCACCGCCAAGGTCGAGCGGGTCCGGGCGCTGCTGGACGAGAGCGGACGCGAGGGCTGAGGGGCGGGCAGTCCGGGTACGGCTCCGGTGCGGCGGTCCCCGCGGAGGGCGGACCGGCTGTGCAGGGAGGACCCGGAGGAGGCTGAGGTGCGCGCTCGACTGCTGCTCCTGCTCGCGGCGTACGTCGTCGTCGGGCTCGTCGTGGTGGGGGTCGGCTGGCTGATCACCCACCCGCTCGAAGGCCCCGTGGACGGCTTCGACGACCCGGTCTCGCGCTGGTTCGCGGGTGAGCGGACGGGGACGCTGGACCCGGTGGCGCAGTTCGGCACGCTGCTCGGCGAGACCCCCGTCGGGCTCGGCTTCGCGGCCGTGGTCGGCATCGTCTTCGGGCTGCTGGTGCGCTCGTTCCTGCCGCTGGTGGTCATGGCCGTCACCGACGTCGGGCACGGCGGCATCTACTGGGTCGGCACCCACCTCGACCCGCGCGACCGGCCGCCGGTCAAGATCCTGGACAGCGGGCTGGTGCCCGACCACAGCTTCCCGTCGGGGCACGTCGGCACCGCGGTCGCGGTGTACGGCGGCGCCGCGGTCCTGCTCGCCCTGTGGCTGCGCCGGCGCGAGACCGGCGGGGCGCTGTGGGCGCTGGTCGGGCTGCTCGCGCTCGTCCCGGTCTTCGTGGCGCTGAGCCGGCTCTACGAGGGTGCCCACCACCTCACCGACGTGGCCACCAGCGCGGTGTACGCCGGCGTGTGGCTGACCGTCGTCGTGCGCCTCCTGCGGCCCGTGCCACGATCGGCGGGTGCACTCCGAGACGCGCCCGTACCGCACCGGTGACCGCGAGGTCGTCCTCGACCTGACCCGCGACTGCGCGGCGTACGTCGAGGGCCGCGGCGACGGCCTGCTGCACCTGTTCGTGCCGCACGCGACCGCGGGCATCGCGATCATCGAGACCGGCGCGGGCAGCGACGACGACCTGCTCAGCGCGCTCGGGGACCTGCTGCCCGCCGACGACCGCTGGGAGCACGCGCACGGCTCGCGCGGCCACGGCCGCTCGCACGTCATGCCGGCCCTCGTACCGCCGTACGCCACGGTCCCGGTGCTCGCCGGCCGGCTCGCCCTCGGCACCTGGCAGAGCATCTGCCTGGTCGACCTCAACGTCGACAACGCCGAGCGGACCGTGCGGTTCAGCTTCCTGGCCGGGTGAGCGCCGCCACCGCGGCCCCCTGGCGGGGGCTGGCGCTGGTCTGCGCCGCCGGGGTCGTGTGGGGCACCATCGGCCCCGGCGTCGACGTGGTCGACGACCGCTCCGGGATGTCGGTGTGGGTGGTCGGCGCCTACCGGGCGACCGCGGCCGTGCTGGCGCTGCTGGTCGCGGTCGCGGTGACCGGCCGGGCCGCGCGGTGCCGCGCTCTGCTCGCCGCGCACGGTCCGCGCGCGGTCGCGGTCGGGGTGCTGACCGCGACGTTCATGGTGCTGTTCTTCGTCGCCGTCGTGTCGGTGGGCGTCAGCGTGGCCACCGTGCTCGCGCTCGGCTGGGCGCCGGTGCTGCTCCAGGTGATCCGGGTGGTCCGCGAACGCCGCCCGCCGCCGACCCTCGAGGTCCTCACCGTGCTCGCCGCCCTCGCCGGCCTCCTGCTCATCGGGCTGGCCGGTGCGGGCGACGGCTCGGCGTCGCGGCCGGTGCTCGGGGTGGTCACCGCGCTGGCCTCGGGGACGGCGTACGCCCTGTCCGCCGAGGCCGTCGGCTCCCTGCACGAGCACGACGGCCTCACCCTGGCCGCGGTGACCATGAGCGTCGCCGCGGTCGTGCTCGTCGTCTGCGGCGGGGTGGTCGCGGCCGCGCGCGGCGAGGCCGTGACCAGCGACGACCCGGTGTCGTGGCTGCTCGTGGTCTACCTCGGCGTCGGCACGATGGCGCTGGCCTACGTCCTGCTCTACGCCGGGCTGCGGACCACCCCGAGCCGCACCGCCGTCGTCGCCACCCTGCTCGAGCCGGTCACCGCGGTGCTCATCGCGGTGCTGCTGCTGGGGGAGCGGCTCACGCTCGCCGGCGCGCTCGGCGCCGCGCTCATCGTGGCCGCGGTCGGCTCGCTGGGGCTGCGCCCGGCGGAGCCGGCGCCGCAGTGACGTCTGGTTGGCTGCTGGCGTGATCCGCGCCTACTGCCCCGACGACGCCGCCGCCGTCCGCACCGTCGTCTCCGACGCGTTCGGCGCGGAGGGCGCCCGGGTCGCCGACCTCGCCGAGGCGCTGCGGGCCACGCACGGCCGGGCCGAGCTGGTGGCCGAGGAGGACGGCGACGTCGTCGGCCACGTGCTGCTCAGCCGCTCCTGGATCGACGCCCGGCCGGCGCTGGTCGAGGTCCTGGTGCTCAGCCCCCTCTCGGTCGCGCCCGCCCACCAGCGCCGGGGGACCGGCACCGCCCTGGTGGCCGCCGCGATCGACGCCGCGCGGGCGCTCGGCGTACCCGCGGTGTTCCTGGAGGGCGACCCGGCCTACTACTCCGCGCGCGGCTTCGCGCCGGCCACCCCGCGCGGTTTCACGCGGCCCTCGGTGCGGATCCCCGAGGCGGCCTTCCAGGTCGTGCTCCTCCCGGCCCACGAGCCCTGGATGAGCGGGGCACTGGTCTACGGCGAGCCGTTCTGGTCCTACGACGGCGTGGGGCTGCGTGACCCACACCTCGCCAGTATCGAACAAGCGTTCGAATCCTGACCTATCCTGGTCGGGTGCTCGTCTCCCCCGCCCGGCTGGCCCCGCGAGGTCCGTCCCCCCGACGCCCCCGACTGGGAGCGCACGGCCGTCAACTGGCTGCTGGACATCTGCCCGCCGGAGTACCGCGGCTACCCAGCCCTGCGCCGCCACGTCGTGGTGCTCGCACGCTTCGCCGTGCTCCACGTCGAGGGCAGCCAGGCCGCGGTCAAGCGCGGGCTGAGCGAGGCCCGCGCCGAGCTGCGCGACGTGGCCACGCTGGACGTCGTGGACGCGGCGGTCGAGACCTGGCTGGCCGAGGACGCACGGCTCTCGGGCGTGCGCCGCGCGGTCGGGCTGGTCGAGGAGGCGCTGCGCGGCCGGCGGTACGTCGCGCGGCTGTGATCTGAGACACCTCTCGTCCAATCGGTGGGCCGGTGCGCCACATAAATAAGTAACTCAGTAGAGTTACGTCGTTCAGTCATGAATGACGATCAACTCTGAGGTGCTGATGCCCACCACGACGTCCGGCGCGGAGCTGCGTGCCCTGCTCGACGACCCGGACCGCGAGCTCGCGGTCCTCGACCTCCGCTCACCCCTCGAGCGGACCACCGGCCACCTGGCGCTGAGCGCCGGGCTGCCCTACCACGACCTCGAGCAGCGGGTCCACGAGCTGGTCCCGCACCACGCGACCACGATCGTGCTCGCCTCCGGTCGTCCGCTGGACGACCGGGGCGCAGCGCTGCTGGAGGCGCTCGGCTACCGGGACGTCCGGCTGCTCGAGGACGGCCTCGACTCGTGGACCGCTGCGGGAGAGCGGCTCTACACGGGCACGAACGTGCGCAGCAAGACGCTGGGCGAGTGGATCGAGGCCGAGTTCTCGACCCGGACGATCGACTCCGAGACCGTCCAGGCCTGGCGCGACGCCGGCGAGGACGTCGTCGTCCTCGACAGCCGACCGCACACGGAGTACGTCCACCACCACGTGGCGGGCGGTCTCGACACCGGCGGAGGTGCGGAGCTCGCCTACCGCGGTCTGCAGGCGGTCAGCGGCCCGGACACCAAGATCGTCGTCAACTGCGCGGGGCGCACCCGCGGCATCGTGGGCGCGCAGTCGCTGGTCAACACCGGCATCGTCAACCCGGTCTACTCCCTCCACAACGGGACGCCGGCCTGGGGCTGGGCCGGGCTCACCATCGAGGGGGGCGACGGCCAACCGCTCGCGGCGCCCGCCGAGATCGGTGACGACCTGCGCAAGTGGGCCCAGCAGACCCTCGAGAGCGCCGACGCCGAGGTGATCGGCGCGGCCCGGCTCGCGGAGCTGCAGGCCGATGCGGGCCGGACCACCTACGTCATCGACGTGCGCCGGCCCGAGGAGCACGCCGCCGGCCACGTCCGGGGCAGCCGGTCCGTCCAGGGCGGGCAGCTGGTCCAGGGCACCGACGAGCAGCTCGCCGTCCGCCGCTCGACGGTGGTGCTGGTCGACACCGAGGACCTCCTGCGCAGCGCGAGTACCGTGCAGTGGCTGCGCTACCTCCACGACGGCCCGCTGCGGGTGCTCGTCGTCGATGAGTCCGCCGGCACCGAGCCGACGCCGACCCCGCTGCCCGAGGTCCCGGTGGTCTCCGCCGACGCGCTCCGGCCCGGCGACCGCGTCCTGGACCTGCGCAGCTCCGAGGCCTACGCCGCCGGGCACCTCCCGGGCTCGGTGCACGCGCGCCGCGAGCACCTCGCCGAGCTGCTGCGCGACGCTCCCGCGGTCCTGGTGGGCGACGCGTCGTACCAGCCGCACTTCGCGGCCGCCGAGGCCAACGCCGCGGGCGCGAGCGTGCAGGTCCTCGACGGTGGCGTCGAGGCGGTCGCCGACCGCCTCACCGACGCCGACCCGCAGTACGCCGGCGACGTGGTCGACCAGACCGGTCCGCCGCCGTTCGGTCCCGACCGTGACCAGTGGTACCGCGACTACTTCGACTGGGAGTACTCCCTCGTCCCGGCCTCGACCGGCGACCGGGACTTCGCGTTCGAGGAGAAGCGCCCGTGACCGCGGTCCAGGAGGCGGCGGCCGCGACGTCCTCGCCGGTGCGCACGGTCACGCGCACCTACGACCGCGCGCGCAGCGGTCGCCTGACGGGCCGCGGCTGGGGTCGCACCCCGCAGCTCGTGCTGCGGGTCGTCGCCCCGGTCGTGCTGATCGTGCTCTGGCAGCTCAGCAGCAGTCGCGGCTGGGTCAGCGAGCAGACCCTCCCCGGGCCGACCACGATCCTCGACGCCTACCGCGAGCTGTGGCAGACCGGCGACCTCCAGGCCGCGCTGCCCATCTCACTGCGCCGCGCCGGGGTGGGGCTGCTCATCGGTGGCGGCGCCGGACTGTTCCTGGGCATCGTCGCCGGGCTCTCGGTGACCGCGGAGCGCGCCTATGACGCGCCGCTGCAGATGATCCGGACGATCCCGTTCATCGCACTGGTGCCGTTGTTCGTCGTGTGGTTCGGCATCGGGGAGACCTCGAAGATCAGCCTGATCATCGGGGCCTCGATCTTCCCGGTCTACCTGAACACCTACCACGCCATCCGCGGCATCGACCGCAAGCTGCTCGAGGTCGGACGCACCTTCGAGATGTCGCGGTGGGCGACCATCCGCCTCGTCGTGGTCCCGCTCTCCATGCCGGGGATCCTCGTCGGCTGGAGGTATGCCGCGGGCACCGCGCTCCTCGCCCTCGTGGCGGCCGAGCAGATCAACAGCCAGGCCGGCATCGGCTACATCCTCAACACCGCCAACCAGTTCCAGCGCACCGACATCATCCTGGCCGGGATCCTCGTCTACGCCGTCCTCGGACTGCTCGTCGACGGAGTCATGCGCGGCCTCGAGCGTGTCCTGCTCCCGTGGAGGGCGACCCATGACGGCAACTGACCTCTCGCCCCACGCGGGCGGCGAGCACCTGGGGGAGCCGGTCGTCCGCCTGTCCGGGCTCTCCAAGAGCTACGGCGACCAGGTGATCCTCGACGGGATCGACCTCACCATCGCCCAGGGCGAGTTCGTCGCCCTGCTCGGCCCCCTCCGGCACGGGGAAGACGACGCTGCTGCGCATCCTCGGCCACCTCGAGGACGCCACCTCGGGCACCGCGACCATCGCGCGGCGCACGTCGGTCGTCTTCCAGGAGCCGCGCCTGATCCAGGCGCAGCGGGTGTGGCGCAACGTGGTGCTGGCCGACGGCCGCGGGGCGGCGAGCCGTCAGCGGGCCTTCGACGCCCTGGACGAGGTGGGCCTGCTGCCCAAGGCCAAGGCGTGGCCCAAGGTCCTGTCGGGCGGCGAGGCGCAGCGCGTGGGCCTGGCCCGGGCGCTGTACCGGTCCCCGGACCTCCTGCTGCTCGACGAGCCGTTCGGCGCGCTCGACGCGTTCACCCGGCGCAAGGCCCAGGACCTGGTCCTCACCCTGTGGCAGGACCACCGGCCAGGTGTCCTGCTGGTCACCCACGACGTGGAGGAGTCCCTGCTCCTCGCGGACCGGGTGATCGTCCTCGGGGGCGGTCACATCCAGGCAGACATCCAGGTCGAGACCCCTCGACCCCGGGACACGACCTCGGTCGCCTTCAACGCGATCAAGCGTGAGGTGCTGGCTCAGCTCAGCCACGTGTCCCCGCACGTGAGCCGGGACAACCCGGCCCACCGCGACCACGGCAACGACTACGGAAAGACGTCATGAAGAAGCTGCTCATCTCCCTGCTCACCGCGGTGCTCGTCACCGCCGGACTCACCGGTTGCTCGGCGTTCGGCAGCGAAGGCGACTCCGGTGGGAAGACCAAGCTCACGATCTCCTACCAGGACACCGCGTTCCCGGCCCTCATCAAGGCCTCCGGCGTGCTCGACGGCGCGGACTTCGACGTGGAGTGGGTCAACCTGACCGGCCCGGCCGCCAACCTGCAGGCGCTCTACTCCGGGGCCATCGACCTGGGGCACATGGGTGACACCTCGTTGACCATCGAGCAGGCCAACGCCAAGACCGAGTGGACCGCGGACAACGCGCCGCTGGAGATCGTGGCCGGCTGGCGCAACCCCTACAGCGAGGAGTACTCACCGCTCGTCACCGCGGTCCGCACCTCGGCCGGGATCGACGACCTCAGCCAGGCCAAGGGCCACACCTGGGGCTACAACTTCGGTGGCTACAACCACGCCCAGTACCTCGTCTCCCTGGTCAAGGCCGGGCTGAGCGAGCAGGACATCAAGCCGACCCAGTTCGCGGACGGCGCGACCTCGGCGGCGGCCTTCAACAACGGCGAGGTCGACGTCTACTCCGGCGCCCACGGGGCGATCCTGTCCTCGCTCACCTCCGGGGACGCCAAGATCCTCCTCGACGACAGCGACACCGACATCCCGGCGCTGAACGTGTGGACGGCCCGCAAGGACGTGCTCGCCGACGACGACAAGAACGCGGCGCTCAAGGACTTCTTCTCGCGGATGTCGGGCTACTGGGCGTGGCACGACGACCACCCGGACGAGGTCAAGGACATCCTCAAGAAGCAGCTCAAGGTCGACGACGCCCGGGCCGACTTCGAGTTCCAGGTGCGTCGTGGGCAGTTCCAGGCCTTCGACGACGACCTCATCACCCGCGAGCAGGCCGTGGCGCAGAGCCTGTTCGACGGCGGGGCGATCGCGAAGCTGCCGGACGTCGGCATCGGCTTCGACCCTCGCTACAACGAGGTGCAGAAGGCCGTACCCGACGCGGGCGCCCCCGAGTGACGGCGTCCACCCTGACCACGGCGCGGACCTTCCTCGACGACCTCACGCAGGTCGTCGAGGGGGTCCGGGCCGGCGCGGTCCGCCGGGACCGGGAGCGGCAGTACGCCGTCGCCGAGATCGACCAGCTGCGCGAGCTCGGCTTCTGGTCTCTGACCGTCCCGGTCGAGCACGGCGGCCTCGGCCTGGACCAGGAGACGCTGGTCCAGGCGGTGCTGCTGGTCGCGGCGGCGGACGGCAGCCTCGGCCAGATCCCGCAGAACCACTTCATGACCGTCGAGCGGATCCGGCTCACCGCGGCTCCCGGTCAGCGTGAGCACTGGCTCCGTGTGCTCGGCGCCGGTGCGGTCCTCGGCAACGCCTCGGCCGAGCCCGGCGAGCGTCCGCCCGGCGAGTCGGCGTCGGCCCTGCACGGCGGCCCGGGCTCCTGGCGACTGACCGGCCGCAAGGTCTACAGCACCGGGGCCCTGCTGGCCGACCACATCGCGGTGCAGGTCCGCGACCCCTCCGGCGCGCAGCGCACCGTGCTGGTCCCGCGCGACGCCGACGGCGTGGTCGTCCACGACGACTGGCAGAGCATGGGGCAGCGGACCACCGCGTCCGGGGTCTCGGAGTACCACGAGGTGGCGATCGACGACATCGCCGTGCTCGACCACCCGGGCGACCCGGTGGCGACGTACCGCGTCTCTGCGCTCGGCCAGCTGGTGCACGCGGCGATCGACGCTGGTCTCGCCGAAGGAGCCGTGGGCGAGGCGCTGGCGCTCGCCCGCACGGTGCACGGCGGCCGGGGGAGCGGGGCCAGGGAGTTCGGCGACGACGTGCTCGGCGTGGCGCTGCTCGGGGAGCTGCGGGTCACGGCGCTCTCCGCCCGCCGCCTCGTGGAGTCGGCCGCCCGGCGGCTGGCCGCCCTGGAGCAGGACTCGTCGCTCGAGGAGGTCGCCGACGTCTTCTACGAGGTCGCGGCGGCCAAGCTGGCCAGCACCCGTGCCGCGCTCACCGCGACCGCGGGCCTGTTCGAGGTCGGCGGCTCCAGCTCGACGCGTCCCGAGCTCGGCCTGGACCGCTACTGGCGCGACGCGCGCACCCACACCCTGCACGACGCCGCCCGGTGGAAGCCGTTCGCCATCGGCCGGTGGCTCATCGCCGGCGACGTCGCCGACCCCTGGAGCATCGCCCACCCCTTCCGCCCGCTCGGCGAGCTGGAGCAGCAGGTCGACCACGCGGGACCGGCCAGCGACAGGAGCGCCTCGTGACCGGACCCCGGCGGCTGCACCTCAACGTCAACGTCAACAGCTCGGGGCGCCACCCCGCCTCGTGGCAGGTGCAGCCCGACCCCCTGGGCTTCCTCGACCTCGGCTACTTCGAGGAGATCGGCCGGCTGGCCGAGCGCGGCCGGCTGGACGCGGTCTTCTTCTCCGACGGCTTCGACCACGGTCAGCCGAAGGTCTCCCGGCCGTGGCAGGCGCTCGACCCGTTCGTCCCGCTCACCGCGGTGGCGCGGGTCACCGAGCACGTCGGGCTGGTCGCGACCCAGTCCTCGAGCTTCCAGCACCCCTACAACATCGCCCGGTCGACGGCCTCGCTCGACCTCGTGTCCGGTGGTCGCGCGGCCTGGAACGTGGTCGCCACGCGCAACCCCGTCGCCGCGCTCCTGTTCGGCCTCGACGACCTGCCGAGCCACGACGACCGGTACGCGCGAGCCGAGGAGGCGGTGCGGATCGCGCTGGAGCTCTGGGAGTCGTGGGAGCCGGAGGCGCTGGTCGCGGACCAGAAGTCGGGCACCTTCGCCGACACCGCGCGCATCCACCCGATCGCCTTCCGCGGCCAGCACTTCCGGGTCGAGGGCTCGCTCCAGGTCCCGCGCTCGCCGCAGGGCCGACCGGTGCTGCTCCAGGCCGGTGGCTCGCCCCAGGGCACCGCCCTCGCCGCGACGTACGCCGATGCGGTGTTCTCGGTGAGCCACACCCTCGAGGGGGGCCAGCAGTTCTACGCCGACGTCAAGGCCCAGGCCGCCACGCACGGGCGCGACCCCGACCACGTCGTGATCCTGCCCGGCCTGTTCCCGGTGCTCGGCAGCACCGAGGCCGAGGCGCGCGAGCGCAAGCGGTGGCTCGACGAGGTGGCCGGCTTCGACGAGGAGCTCGACGCGCTGACCGCGACCCTGGGCCTCGAGCCCGGCGACCTGCAGCTGGACCAGCCGCCGCCGTGGGAGACGATCGAGCAGCGCTCCGGGGGGCTCAGCCAGGGCTTCGCGAGTGCCATCCTGGACCTCGCCCGGCGCGACGGCCTCACCGTCCGCGAGCTGCTCGACAAGAACCCCAACGGCCACCGCAGCCTGGTCGGCACCCCGGAGCAGGTCGCCGACGACATCGAGCGCTGGTTCACCGGACGCGCCGCCGACGGCTTCAACCTCAACATCGACTTCTTCCCCGACGGTCTGGTCAACGTGGTCGAGCAGCTGGTGCCGGAGCTGCAGCGGCGCGGGCTGTTCCGCACCGACTACGAGGCCACCACGCTGCGCGGCAACCTCGGGCTGCCCGACCCGGCGCCGGCGGTGCGCTGATGGACCTGCTGCTGACCGGCAAGCGGGCCGTCGTCACCGGGGCCGCCGGGGGGATCGGCCGCGAGGTCGCCCACGCGCTGGCCGCCGAGGGCGTCGACCTGGTCCTCACCGGCCGGACCGCCGCCACCCTGGAGAAGACCGCGGCCGCGGTGACCGAGCGCAGCGGTCGCTCGGCCCACGTCGTGGTCGTGGACGTCCGCGACGACGCGGCGGTCCGGGCCATGGTCGACCGGGCCGTCGAGGTGCTGGGCGGTGTCGACATCCTGGTCAACTCGGCCTCCAACCAGGCGGTCGGCCGACACATGCCCCGGCTGGCCGAGACGGGCGACGACGTCTTCTGGGACGACGTCGACACCAAGCTGGTCGGCTACCTGCGCACCTCGAGGGCGGTGGCACCCCACCTCGTCGCCCAGGGCTGGGGCCGCATCATCAACATCGCCGGCCTGGGCGCGCGGGAGACCCGCTCGATCGTCCGCACCGTCCGCAACGTCGGCGTGGCCGCCCTGACCAAGAACCTCGCCGACGAGCTCGGACCGCACGGTGTCAACGTGACCGCGGTCCACCCCGGGCTCACCCGCACACCGGAGCTGGCCGAGGAGCTGACCGCCCGGGCTGCCGCCGAGGGCCGCACCCTGGCCGAGCTCGAGGACGAGCTCGGTGCCAACGCGCTCAACCGGCTCGTCGACGCCACCGAGGTGGCCGACGTGGTGGCCTTCCTGGCCTCACCGCGCAGCGTCGCGGTCAACGGGGACGCGGTCGGCGTCGGCGGAGGGACGCGCGGTGTCGTCCACTACTGAGGACTTCCCCGTGCTGGTCCGCCTCGGGTTCGCCGACCAGGTCGTCGCGCTGGCCGAGGGCGAGGTCGAGCGGGAGCGGACCGGGCGGGCGCCGTACGACGAGGTGCGGCTGCTCGCGAAGTCGGGGTACGGCGCGGTGCGGCTCCCAGCGCGGCTCGGCGGGCCGGGCGCCACCCTGATCGAGCTGGTCGAGGCCACCGTGGAGCTGGCCTCGGCCGACTCCAACGTGGCGCACCTGCTGCGCAACCACTTCCTGTTCGTCGAGGGCGCGCTGGCCGACGAGGCCCACCACGGACGCTGGCTCACCGACATCGGCGACGGCCTCCTCTTCGGCCTGGGGTTCGGGGAGACCGACATGCCACGGGCCGGGGCGGAGGAGTTCGGGACCACCCTCACCCGGCACGCCGAGGGCTACGTGCTGGAGGGCACCAAGCACTACTCCACGGGCAACGCCTACAGCGACAAGATCGTGGTCAAGGCGGCCGAGCCCGGTGGGGGGCGTCGCGGTGGCCGTGGTGCCGACGCACCGCGAGGGCGTCACGTGCCTCGACGACTGGGACGGCTTCGGGCAGCGCTTCACCGCGTCCGGGACGACCGTGTTCCGGGCTGTGCGCCTCAGCCCCGACGAGGTCGTCACCGCCGCCGAGGTGGAGGCCCGGCCGGCCCGGCGGAGCAGCCCGTTCGCCCAGGTGTACCTGACCGCGGTCGTCGCCGGGATCGCGGCGGCCTGCGCCCGGGACGCGGTGGCGCTGGTCCGGGGCCGGCGCCGGAACTTCTTCCACGGGACCGCGCCCGAGCCGCGCCACGACGCGGTGCTGCAGACGACGGTCGGCCGCCTCTCGGCCGACGCCTACGCCGCGCGCGCCACCGTCCTCGAAGCGGCCCGGTCGCTGGCCGCGGCGCAGGCCGACGGCAGCGTCGCGGCCATGGAGCGCGCTGCGTTGGACGCGGCCCGCGCGAAGGTCGTCGTCGACGAGCTCACGACGCGTGCGGCCACCGGCCTGCTCGAGGCCGGGAGCGCCTCGGCGGTCCGCGCCGGCGCCGCGCTCGACCGGCACTGGCGCAACGCCCGGACCGTCATCGCGCACAACCCGGCGTCGTACAAGCTGCGCGTCCTCGGTGACCACGCGCTCAACGGGACGCCGCCGCCCGTGGGCTCCTTCTTCTGACCCGCCCCGGACCCCCCGCCCCACAGACGCACGACCCCTGGAGGACGTTCGTGACCACCACGAGCCTGCTGCCGCTCATCGTCAACATGCAGCCGTCCGGCGTGCACGCCGGCGCCTGGCTGGCGCCGGGCGCCGACCCCCGCGCGTTCATCAGCCTCGACTACCACCGCGAGCTCGCGACCCTGGCCGAGCGGGGTCGCCTCGACGGCGTGTTCCTGGCCGACTTCGCCGCGCTGCAGCCCGAGTCCGGGCGCCAGCCGCGCTGGACCTTCGACCCGGTGGTGACGCTCTCGGCCCTGGCCGCGGTCACGGAGCACGTCGGGCTGGTGGCGAGCATCAGCACCACGCTCACCGAGCCGTACCACGTGGCCCGCGTCGTCGCGTCCCTCGACCACGTCAGCCGAGGCCGGGCCGGCTGGAACGTCGTGACGTCCTTCGACCCCAACTCGGCCCGCAACTTCGGCCTGGCCCAGCTGCCGGACAAGGACGCGCGCTACCGGCGTGCGGGGGAGTTCGTCGAGGTCGTCGATGCCCTCTGGTCCTCCTGGGAGCAGGGCGCGCTCGCCCTGGACCGCGGGACCAGGACGTTCATCGACACCGACAAGGTGCACCCGGTCGACCACGTCGGCGAGTTCTTCTCCGTGGCCGGCCCGCTGCAGGTGCCACCGCCGCCCCAGGGCCGCCCGGTCGTGTTCCAGGCGGGCGGATCGGACGCGGGTCGCGACCTCGCGGCCCGCACCGCCGACGGCGTCTTCGCGGCCCAGCTCACCGTGGCCTCCTCGCGCGAGTACCGCGACGACCTGCGCGTCCGTGCCGAGAAGGCGGGCCGTCGAGCCGACGACGTCCGGCTCTTCCCCGGCGTCGTGGTCACGGTGGGCGAGACGCGCGCCGAGGCGCTGGCCAAGCGGGAGGCCCTCAACGAGCTGGTGGGCTCGCCCGACGCCCGCCTGGCCGGTCTCGCCCACTTCATCGGCGTCGACCCGGCGTCGCTGGCCCTGGACGAGCCGCTGCCCCCGGCGGTCCGGGAGAGCGCCGGCAGCGGTGGCGGTGCCGAGGGGTTCCGCCAGTCCGTGCTGAGCTTCTTCGACGAGCCGGGTCGCACCGTGGGCGATTTCCTGCGCGAGGGGTCGCTCGGGCACCGCACGCTCGTCGGGGACCCCGCGACCATCGTCGACAGCCTCGAGGAGTGGCGCGACGGGGGTGCGGCCGACGGCTTCGTGCTCATGTTCGAGTCGCTCCCCACCGGGCTGCGCGACTTCGTGGAGCTGGTCGTCCCCGAGCTGCAGCGTCGCGGTCTGACCCGCACCGAGTACGACGATCACGAGACCTTCGCGGCCCGCCTGGGCCTCGACCGACGAACGGAGACCCACGCGTGAGCACGCACCGCAGGCTCGGCGCCCTCGACGTCTCGCCGACCGGACTCGGCTGCATGAGCTTCGTGCAGTCCACCGAGCCCGCCGACGAGCAGGTCGCCCGCGAGGTCATCGAGGCCGCGCTGGACGAGGGCGTGAGCTTCTTCGACACCGCCGACATCTACGGCAAGGGCATCAGCGAGACGCTGGTCGGCCGGGTGCTGGCTCCGCGTCGCGACGAGGTCACGATCGCGACCAAGTTCGGCAACCGCCTCGACGGCGACCAGCCGGGCGGCCGCGACCTCGACGCCCGACCGGAGTACGTCCGGTCCGCGCTGGAGGCCTCGCTGCGGCGCCTCGGCACCGACCACGTCGACCTGTACTACCTGCACCGGGTGGACGCGCAGGTGCCCATCGAGGAGACCTTCGGGGCCCTGGCCGAGCTGGTCGAGGCCGGCAAGGTCCTGCACCTCGGGCTCTCCGAGGCCGGGCCGCAGACGATCCGGAGGGCCCACGCCGTGCACCCGGTCACCGCCGTGCAGTCGGAGTGGTCGGTCTTCAGCCGCGACATCGAGGACGAGGTCGTGCCGGTCGCGCGCGAGCTCGGCATCGGGCTGGTGCCGTACTCCCCCCTCGGTCGCGGGCTGCTCACCGACCTGATCCGGTCCGCCGACGACGTTCCCGAGCGGCTCCGGGGCCGCGAGCGCTACAGCGGCGAGGAGCTGCGTCACAACGTGGCTCTGGCCGACGAGGTCCGCGAGGTGGCGGCCGAGCTGGGCGTCCAGGCCGGGCAGGTCGCGCTCGCCTGGGTGCTGGCCCAGGGGGACGACGTGGTGCCGATCCCGGGGACCAAGCAGGTCGACCGCGCGCGGAGCAACGCCCGCTCGGTCGACGTACGCCTCGACGACGCGCAGCGAGCCCGGCTGGACCGGCTCGCCGACCGGGTCCGCGGCCACCGCTCGCCCCGGCCGGAGCTGGTGGGGCTCGAGGCGCCGCTGCCGGCGTCGGTCTGAGGGGCCGGCCGTGGCCCGCAGGATCCGCTTCAACGCCTTCGCCATGAACACCGTCGGCCACCAGTCGCCGGGGCTGTGGCGCCACCCCGAGGACCGGTCGGAGCACTACACCGACCTCGAGCACTGGACCGAGCTGGCCCGGGTGCTCGAACGCGGCGTCTTCGACGGGGTGTTCCTGGCCGACGTGCTCGGCACCTACGACCTGTACGGCGGCGACAGCGCGGCCTCGCTGCGGGCGGCGGCCCAGGTCCCGATCAACGACCCGATGATGCTCGTCCCGGCGATGGCGCTGGTCACCGAGCACCTCGGCTTCGGCGTCACCGCCAACACCTCGGCCGAGCACCCCTACCCCTTCGCAAGGCGGATGTCGACGCTGGACCACCTGACCCGGGGGCGCGTCGGGTGGAACGTCGTCACCGGCTACCTCGACTCGGCCGCCCGCAACATGGGCGCCACGCAGCTCGAGCACGACGAGCGCTACGACCAGGCCGAGGAGTACCTCGAGGTCACCCGCAAGCTGTGGGAACTGTCCTGGGAGGACGACGCGGTGGTCCGCGACCGCGTGTCGGGCGTGTTCGCCGAGCCCGCGAAGGTGCACCCGATCGGGCACCACGGGCACTGGTTCGACGTCCCGGGCTTCCACCTCAGCGAGCCGTCCCCCCAGCGCACGCCGGTGGTCTACCAGGCCGGGGCGTCACCGCGCGGCCTGGCCTTCGCCGCCCGGCACGCTGAGGCCATCTTCGTGGGCGGCTCCAGCCCGGAGTCGCTGAGGGCCGTCGTCGGCCGCGCCCGGCAGGCGCTGCACGACGCGGGTCGCGACCCCGACGGCGTGCGGATCTACACCAAGCTCACGATCATCACCGCCGCGACCTCGCAGGAGGCGCACGCCAAGCACGCGGAGTACCTGCGCTACGCCGACGTGGAGGGCGCCCTCGCCCTGGTGTCGGGCTGGATGGGCGAGGACCTGTCCCGGCACGACCTCGACCAGCCGCTCGGCACGGTCAGCAGCAACGCCATCCACACCTACGCCGCGGCGTTCTCCGGGACGCGGGACGACGGCAGGCCGTGGACGGTGCGCGACCTCGGCGAGCGTGCCGCCATCGGCGGGCTGGGGTCGCTGGTCGTCGGCTCCGGGCAGGAGGTGGCCGACCAGGTCGAGGACCTCGTGGAGCAGACCGGCGTGGACGGCTTCAACCTGGCCTACGTCGTGACACCGGGCTCGTTCGTCGACGTGGTCGAGCACGTCGTGCCGGTGCTCCAGGAGCGGGGCCGCTACCCGACGGCGTACGAGCCGGGCACCCTGCGCCACAAGCTGCTCGGTGCGGGCGACCGGCACTCCGAGCCGGTGTCGAGGGTCGGGCAGCCGGCCTAGCGCAGCGGGTCGGCCGAGCCGAGCCGCCACAGGGCGATGCCGTGCAGCCCGAGGTCGCCGGCCAGCTCTTGGCGAAGGGCTACGGACCGGGCGTCGGACCACCACAGGCGGGTGCCGTCGGAGAGCCGGGCCGTCCACTCGCCGGCGCCGTCCCGCCAGCGGGCGGTGGCGCCGTCACGGGCCACGAGCTGGCGGGCCTGCTTCGGCGAGACGGTGCGCCCGCCTGGCCAGGTGTAGCCGTAGCCGGCCACACCCAGGTCGACCTTGGCCGCCGGCACGACGGTGGTCACCACGGCGACGGCGCGGCGCTGCCAGGGCAGGGCGCCGACCGGGCCGGGACCGGACCACGGACCGTGCTGGTCGTAGGTCATGAGGGCCAGCGAGTCGACGGCGGCACCGAGCTCGGCCAGCCGGTAGCCGCGCGCGACGTACTCCTCGGCGCGATCGGAGGCCATCACCGCGATCGAGACGGTCTTCTCCGCCGGGAGCAGCTGCTGGAGCCGGGTGACGAGGGCGAGCAGCCCGTCGGCGTCGCCGCGGCGCAGGGACTCGAGGTCGACCTGGATGCCGTCCCAGCCCTGCGCGGCGGCCGCCGTGGCGAGCTGGCCGGCCACGGCCTCCACGTGCGCCGGGTCGCGCAGCAGCCGGGCGCCGGCGCGGGGGTCGAAGTCGCCGAGCCGGTCGCTGTAGTTGCTCACCAGCAGCTCCGCGCGCAGCCCGTGCGTATGGGCGAGGGCGGCCATCCGGCCGTCGGTGGTAGACACGCGGGTGCCGCGGGGCGAGAGCGTCACCCCGTCCACGCCGAGGGTGCTGAACGCGTGCCCGTCGCGGGCGATGAGCGACTCGGGCGCGTCGCCGTAGACGTAGCCGGTCGAGTGCAGCGGCTCGACCGCGCCCGCCGGCGGCGCCACGAGCGCGAGGAGGGCCAGCAGGACGGTGAGGAGCACGGCGCGCACGACGGACACCCTGCCACGGTCCGGTTTCCCGGCGAGAGCGCGTGAGCGTCTCCTAGATTGCTCCCATGAGCGAGGTCATCACCAGCGGTGTGCTGAGCGTCTCGCGCGGCGAGGTCGAGCTCGCCGACCACCCGATCAACCCCGACTGGGTCCTCGAGGGCCGGCCCCTGGCCCGCATCTCGGAGTGGGCCGAGAGCGCCGACGGCAGCGCCTCGCACTGGACCTGGGACTGCACCGCCGGCCGGTTCCGCTGGTACTACGACGTCGACGAGACCATCGTGATCATCGAGGGCGGCTGCTCCATCCAGGTCGACGAGGAGCCGCCCGTGCTGCTCGGCGTCGGCGACGCGGCGTACTTCCCGGCCGGCCACTGGGTCACCTGGACCGTCGAGCACTACGTCCGCAAGCACGCCGTCGTGCGCGTCCCGGTGCCCCGCACGATGCGGTACGTCGTCAACGGCTTCGGCCGGCGCACCCACCGGCTGCGCGACGCGATGCCCTAGTCCTCTGCCTGGCTTACGCTGTCGGCGCCATGGCCCCCACCCGCCGGCGCCGCCTCGTCGTGACGTCCCTCGTGCTCGCCGTCGCGGCCACGTCCGCGACGGTCGTCGCGGCGGTGACCACGGGCGAGCACCGGCCAGCCGCGGCCGAGTCGGGCGCCGAGCCCGGCGCGGCCCCGGCCGCGGTGGACGTCTCGCTCACCGACTGCGGCTCGACGTGGATGCCCGGCCCGGCCGGCGAGCAGGAGCTCACCCTGCGCAACGCCGACCTGCGCTCGGGAGAGGTGCGCGTCCTCGGCGTGGACGCGGCGCACCGCGAGCAGGTCTTCGCCGAGGTCGAGCCGCTGGGCCCGGGCACGACGGTGACCGTGCACGTGCGGCTGGCCGCCGGGCAGTACGCCCTGCAGTGCCTGTTCGAGGAGCAGTCGCCGGTCACCGGGCCGGCGCGGGAGCTGACCGGGCCGGGCGCGGGCGTGCGCGGCGTCGTGCCCGTCCCGCAGGACCAGCTGATCCGGGCCACGCTGCGCTACACCCGCACGGTCCGCAGCCGGCTGCCCGCGATCGAGCAGCAGACCCGGGCGCTGGCCGCCGCCGTCGCGCGGGGGCACGTCGCCGCCGCCCGGCGGTCCTGGCTCGAGGCGCACGCCGGCTACGCGCGGCTCGGCGCGGCGTACGGCGCGTTCGGCGACCTCGACGGCGTCCTCGACGGCGTGCCCGACGGGCTGTTCCACCGGGTCGAGCGGGTCCTCTGGGACCCCGCGGGCAGCCCCCGGGGCGCTGCCACCGAGGCGCTGGCCGACGCGCTGGCCGACGCGGTGCACCGGCTCCGTGCGGAGCTGGCCGGCGCCCAGCTGGACCCCGTGGAGTTCACCGTGCGCGCCCACGAGATCGCGGAGAACCTGCTCCGGCCGGTGCTCACCGGCGACGCCGACTTCGGCAGCCACAGCGACCTGCGCACGGTCGCGGCCGGACTGGACGGCACGCGCACCGTGCTGAGCCTGGTCCGCGAGCCGCTGGCCTCCCGCTACCCGCACCTGTCCCGGCTGTTCCGCGAGCTGCGGCAGGCCCGCCGGCTGGTCGCGCGCCTCGCGAGCGGCCCGATGGGGAGCACGGCGATCGCCGACTGGCCGACCGCGCAGCGGCAGCGCGTCGACGCGGTCGTGGCCGAGCTGGCCGAGCACCTGGCCTCGGTCGCGACGGTCCTCGAGCCCCGGAGGGTGACGTGACGGGCATCGCGCGGCGCGGGCTGCTGCGCGCCGGCGCGGTCGGCGCTCTCGGCGGCGCGGTCGGCGGCGCGTCTCTCGGGCCGGACCTCCGAGCCGGCGCCCAGGACGGCACCGCGCCGGCGGAGCCGATCGCGTTCCACGGCGTGCACCAGCCGGGCGTCACCCGCGACGTGACCGCGTCGGCGGCGTACGTCGCGCTGGACGTGGTCGGGCACCGGCGCGGCGAGCTCGCCGACGCGCTGCGCACGTTGACCGAGCGGGCGCGGTTCCTCAGCACCGGCGGGCGGCCGCCGGACGTCGGCCTCACCGCGCCGCCGGCGGACTCCGGCGTGCTCGGCCCGGAGGTGCCCGCCGACGGCCTGACCGTGACGGTCTCGGTGGGGGCGAGCCTGTTCGACGACCGCTTCGGGCTGCGCCGGCTGCGGCCACGACGGCTGACCACGATGACGCCGTTCCCCGACGACGACCTCGACCCCGCCCTGTGCCACGGCGACCTCCTGCTCGTGCTGGCCGCGCCGCACCCGGACACCGTCGTGCACGCGCTGCGCGACCTGCTCCGGCACACCCGGGGCGCGCTGCAGCCGCGCTGGCGGGTGGACGCCTTCGCCTCGCCCCCGCGGCCCAGCGGCACGCCTCGCAACCTGATGGGCTTCATGGACGGCTCGGCCAACCCCACCGAGGACGAGTACGACCGGCTCGTCTGGGCCGACCCGGCCCGGGAGCCGGCCTGGGCCGCCGGAGGCAGCTACCAGGCCGTGCGGGTGATCCGGATGCTCGTGGAGTTCTGGGACCGCGTGGGCCTCAACGAGCAGGAGCGGATGATCGGCCGGCGCCGCGACACCGGTGCGCCGCTGTCCGGCTCGGTCGAGACCGACCGGCCCGACTACACCGCCGACCCCGTCGGTGCGACCACGCCGCTGGACGCCCACATCCGGCTCGCCAACCCGCGCACGCCGGCGACCGACGGCAGCCGGATGCTGCGCCGCGCGCACAACTACGACCGCGGCCTGGACCTCGACGGCGACCTCGACATGGGGCTGGTCTTCACGGCGTACCAGAGCGACCTGCACCGGGCGTTCGTCACCGTGCAGAAGCGGCTGGCGGGCGAGCCGCTGACCGACTACGTCTCGCCCATCGGCGGCGGCTACTTCTACGCGCTGCCCGGCGTCCGCGACACGGCCGACTTCTATGGGCAAGGGCTCGTCTCCGGCGTAACGTGACGGCCTGTGCCTCGTCGCCTGGGAACCGTGCTCACCCTCTGCTCCGCCGGGACCGCGGCCCTCGCCGTCGCGCTCGTCCCGGCCTCCGACGCCGCCGCCCCGGTGGCCGCGTCCCCGCGTGCGGTCGCGGCGGCGCCCGACGCCGTCCCGGCGGTCCCGGCGGTCCTCGCGGCCAAGGCCAAGACGAAGACTCCGATCAAGCACGTGGTGGTGATCTTCGACGAGAACGTGTCCTTCGACCACTACTTCGGCACCTACCCCAAGGCGACCAACCAGGGCGGCACGAGGTTCAAGGGCGCCCAGGGCACCCCCAAGGTCGACACCCTCAAGACCGCCAAGCTGCTCAAGAGCAACCCCAACCTCTACAAGCCGTTCCGGCTCTCCCCGGACCAGGCGCTGACCTGCGACCAGAACCACGCCTACACCCCCCGAGCAGAACGCCTACGACGGCGGCAAGATGGACCAGTTCGTCCAGCAGGTCAGCCGCGACACCTGCACCGGGATGTTCGGCGCCCCCGGGCTGACCATGGGCTACTTCGACGGCAACACCGTGACCGGGCTGTGGAACTACGCCCAGCGCTTCGCGATGTCCGACTCCTTCTTCAGCACCGTCTTCGGCCCCTCCACGCCGGGTGCGCTCAACCTGGTCTCGGGCAACACCCACGGCTTCGTCGAGCTCGACAGCGTCACCGGCGCGCAGTCCAACCCGCCGAGCACCGCGACGCTGTCCGGCGCGGACGCCACCGGCGTCGGCACCGTCAACAACGACCCGCAGCCGTACTACGACGACTGCTCGGCCGGCAACCACACCGTCCCGGCCAAGCTGGTCACCAGCAAGGGCCGCAACATCGGCGACCTGCTCAACGCCAAGGGCGTCACGTGGGGCTGGTTCCAGGGCGGCTTCGCGCCGACCGTCCCGTCCGTGGCCGGCAGCTACGCGCAGTGCGGCGCCACCCACCAGAACATCGGCGGCGGCAGCAGCCTGGACTACATCCCGCACCACAACCCGTTCTCCTACTACCAGTCGACGGCCAACCCCCACCACCTGCCGCCGATGTCGATCGCGGCCGTGGGCAAGACCGACCAGGCCAACCACAACTACGACCTGTCGGTCTTCGGTCAGGCCCTCGAGGCCGGGAGCCTGCCGTCGGTGAGCTTCCTCAAGGCGAGCGCCTACCAGGACGGCCACGCGGGCTACTCCGACCCGATCGACGAGCAGCACTTCCTGGTCAGCCAGATCAACGCGATCCAGAAGTCGAAGTACTGGAAGGACACCGCGATCGTCGTGGCCTACGACGACTCCGACGGCTGGTACGACCACCGCGCCGCCGGGCTCAAGGCCGGCTCGGCCCTGCCCGGCCTCGACTCGCCGATGTGCGCCGCCGTCGCGGCCCCCGCCGGTCAGCCCGGCCGCTGCGGCCCCGGCCCCCGGCTCCCGCTGCTCGTCATCTCGCCGTACGCCCGCGCCAACCACGTCGACCACCACGCGACCGAGCAGGCGTCGGTCCTGAGGTTCATCGAGGACAACTGGGGTGTCGGCCGGATCGGCGACGCCTCGGCCGACGAGCGGGCCGGCTCGCTTAAGCACCTCTTCGACTTCAAGCACCGGCGCACCATCAAGCTCCTGCTCAAGGACACCGGCGCGGTCAAGCGGCTCACCGGGAAGTGAGCCCCACGGTCCTGCCCGTCCCCGGTCCGGGCGCCGAGGACGTGGTGGTCGGCGCCGACGGCGCGGCGTACACCGGGACCGAGGACGGCGCGCTGTGGCGGGTGACGGCGACCCGCGTCGAGCGCGTCGCCGACACCGGCGGCCGGCCGCTCGGGATCGAGCTCGACGGCGCGGGCCGGCTGGTGGTCTGCGACGCCCGCCGCGGGGTGCTGCGCGTGGACCCCGCGACCGGCGCGGTCGAGGTGCTCGTGGACGCGGTCCGCGACGTGCCGATGGCCTTCTGCAACAACGCGGCGCTGGCCGCCGACGGCACGATCTGGTTCACCGACTCCTCCCGGCACTACGGCATCGAGGACTACCAGGGCGACATCGCCATGGCCACGCGCTCGGGCCGGCTGCTGCGGCGGGACCCGGACGGGACGGTCGGCACCGCGCTGGACGGCCTGGACTTCGCCAACGGGGTGGCGCTGGCCGCCGACGAGTCGTACGTCGCGGTGGCCGAGTCCGGCGCCTGCACGCTCGTCCGGCTGTGGCTGACCGGAGCGAGGGCGGGGGAGCGGGAGCTGCTGGTGCCCGAGCTGCCCGGCTACCCGGACAACGCGGCCCTGGGCTCCGACGGCCTGGTGTGGGTGGCGATCGCCGGCCCGCGTGTGGCGTTGGCCACGCGCATCCGCCGCGGCCCGCGGTGGCTGCGCCGGGTCGCCGCCGCGACGCCGAGGCGGCTGCAGCCGGCGCCGGCGCCCAGCTGCCGGGTCCAGGCCTACGACGACGCGGGCCGGCTGGTCCACGACCTCGACCTGCCGAGCGCGCACTTCGGCTTCGTGACCGGTGTGCGGGAGCACCGGGGGCGGGTCTGGCTGAGCAGCCTGCAGGAGCCGGCGATCGCGTACGTGGACCTGTGACTCCGTAGACTCGCGTCATGGGTGTGCTCGACACGATCTCGGGGCCGCAGGACCTGCGGCGGCTGTCCGACGACGAGCTGACCACCCTCGCGGCGGAGATCCGGGACCGGCTGATCACGTCCTGCGCGCCCGTGGGCGGCCACCTCGGCCCCAACCTCGGCGTGGTCGAGCTGACGCTGGCCATCCACCGCACCTTCGACTCCCCGCGCGACCGCGTCGTCTGGGACACCGGGCACCAGGCCTACGTCCACAAGATGGTGACCGGGCGGGCCGCGGAGTTCGACCGGCTCCGCGTCGAGGGCGGGCTGAGCGGCTACCCGAGCCGGTCGGAGTCCGACCACGACCTGGTCGAGAACAGCCACGCCTCCACCTCGCTGAGCTACGCCGACGGGCTGGCCAAGGCCTACGCGATCCGCGGTGAGGACCGCCACGTGGTCGCGGTCATCGGCGACGGCGCGCTCACCGGCGGCATGGCCTGGGAGGCGCTGAACAACATCGCGGTGGCCGAGGACTCCCGACTGGTCATCGTGGTCAACGACAACGGCCGCTCCTACACCCCGACCATCGGCGGGCTGACGACCGCGCTGACCCGGCTGCGCACCAGCCCGCGCTACGAGCAGGTCCTCGACCTGGTCAAGCGCCGGCTGAACGCCGTCCCGGGCGTCGGCCCCGCGGCGTACGACGCGCTGCACGCCATGAAGAAGGGCGTCAAGGACGCGGTCGCACCCCAGGGGCTGTTCGAGGACCTCGGGCTCAAGTACGTCGGGCCGGTCGACGGCCACGACCGCGCAGCCGTGGAGCACGCGCTGAGCCAGGCCAAGAAGTTCGGCGGCCCGGTCATCGTGCACGCCATCACCCGCAAGGGCTTCGGCTACGACGCCGCCGAGCGCCACGAGGCCGACCAGTTCCACCAGGTGGGCCCGTTCGACCCGGACTCCGGCGAGCAGGACCCCAAGGGCACCATCTGGACCAACGCCTTCACCGAGGAGATCGTCCGGATCGGCCAGCGCCGTCAGGACGTCGTGGCCATCACCGCGGCGATGATGCACCCGACCGGGCTGCACCAGTTCCAGGCGCGCTTCCCCGAGCGGACCTTCGACGTCGGCATCGCCGAGCAGCACGCCGCGACCTCGGCGGCCGGGCTGGCCATGGGCGGCCTGCACCCGGTCGTGGCGATCTACGCGACCTTCCTCAACCGGGCCTTCGACCAGGTCCTCATGGACTGCGCGCTGCACCGCTGTGGCGTGACCTTCGTGCTCGACCGGGCCGGCGTGACCGGTGACGACGGCGCCAGCCACAACGGCATGTGGGACATGTCGATCCTGCAGGTGGTGCCCGGGCTGCGCCTGGCCGCGCCGCGCGACGCCACCCGGCTGCGCGAGCTGCTCAACGAGGCCGTCGACGTCGACGACGCCCCGACCGTGCTGCGCTTCCCCAAAGGCCCGCCGCCCGACGACGTACCGGCTGTCGACACCGTCGGTGGCGTCGACGTGCTGGTGCGCACCGGCACCCGCGACGTGCTCGTCGTGGCCGTCGGCGCCATGGCCACCACCGCGGTCGACGTGGCCGAGCGGCTGGTCGCCCAGGGCATCGGCGTCACCGTCGTCGACCCCCGCTGGGTCAAGCCCGTCGACCCGGCGCTGGTCGACCTGGCCCGCCAGCACCGGCTCGTGGTGAGCATCGAGGACAACGGCGAGACCGGTGGCTGTGGCGCCGTGCTCCTGCAGACCCTCAACGCGGCCGGCGTGACCACGCCGTTCCGCCTGCACGGCATCCCGCAGGAGTTCCTGGGCCACGCCAAGCGCGGTCGGATCCTGGAGCAGATCGGGCTGACCCCGCAGGCCATCGCCCTGGGCATCGTCGAGGACATCACCGCGCTGTCCGACCCGCCGCGGGCCGAGGTCCAGGCCGACCGCTGACCGGCCCCGGCGGCGGCTGACCTGGACGGGCGCGCCGCGGCGCAGTACAACGGACCATGGAGCTGCTCGCCGAGCGCCGCTGGGTCACCGATGGTGGCCTGGAGACCGACCTGATCTTCCACCACGGTGTGGACCTGCCCGAGTTCGCCGCGTTCCCCCTGGTCGAGGACGAGGGCGGTCGCGCGCTGCTGACCGACTACTACGAGGCGTACGCCGCGATCGCGGCGCGGGCTGGCGCCGGGCTGCTGCTCGAGTCCCCGACGTGGCGGGCCAACCCGGACTGGGGCGCGCGTCTCGGCTACGACGCCGCCGACCTCGACCGGGTCAACCGGGCCGCGGTGGCGCTCATGCACGAGCGCCGCGAGGCGCACCCCGAGCTCGAGGTCCTGGTCGGGGGGATCGTCGGCCCGCGCGGCGACGGCTACGTGGCCGGCGACCGGCTCGACCCCGCGGCGTACGCCGAGCACCACCGGCCCCAGCTGGCGTCGGTGCGGGCGGCCGACGCCGACCTGGCCACCGCCCTCACCCTGACCGGCGCCGACGAGGCCATGGGGATCGTCGCCGCCGCGCGCGACGTGGGCATCCCGGTGGCCATCGGGTTCACCGTCGAGACCGACGGCCGGCTCCCGGACGGCACGGCGCTGGCGCAGGCCGTCGCGACCGTCGACGCGGCCGGCGGCCCGGACTGGTACCTCGTCAACTGCGCCCACCCGAGCCACGTCGCGCCGGCGCTGGAGGGGGACGGGCCGTGGCACCGGGTGGCCGGGCTGCGGCCCAACGCGAGCCGGGCGTCGCACGCCGAGCTGGACCAGGCCGAGGAGCTCGACGACGGCGACCCCGAGCAGCTGAGCCGGGACTGCCAGGACCTCGCCGGGAGGCTCCCCGGCCTGCGCGTCCTGGGTGGCTGCTGCGGCACCGACGCCCGGCACGTGGCCGCACTGTGGGGTGTCTGAGAAACTGGACCGGTGACCCAGGAACGGCTCGTCCACATCGTCGACGAGATCCCCGAGCTCGAGGGCGCCACGGACCTGACGATGGTGCTGGTGCTCGACGGGTTCCTGGACGCCGGGAACGCCGCGGCCCACGCCGCGCGCCACCTCGCGGACCTCGACAGCGGCCGCGGGTCGTCGGGGCCGGTCGTGGCCACCTTCGACGTCGACTCCTTCCACGACTACCGCGCTCGGCGACCGGCCATGTCCTTCGTGCGCGACCACTACGAGGCCTACGACGCGCCGCGGCTGGTCGTCCGGCTGCTGCACGACAGCGGCGGCACGCCGTACCTCCTGCTCCACGGCCCCGAGCCCGACAACCGCTGGGAGGCCTTCGCCCGGGCCGTCCGCGAGGTGCTGGACCGGCTGGGGGTCACCCGCGTGGTGGCCATGGGCTCGGTGCCGATGGCGGTGCCGCACACCCGTCCGCTCGCGATCACGCCGCACGCCAACCGGCCCGAGCTGCTGCTCGGCACCAGCCCGTGGCGCGGCGAGCTGCGCATCCCGAGCAGCGCGCAGTCGATGCTCGAGGTCCGGCTGGGGGAGTGGGGCCACGACATGCTGGGCTTCGTCGCCCACATCCCGCACTACCTCGCGCAGCTGGACTACCCCCAGGCCGCGGCCGTGCTGCTCGAGCAGGTCGAGCTGGCCGGGCGGCTCACCATCGACCTGACCGAGCTGCACGAGCTGGCCCGGGAGCGCGAGGGCGAGATCGACCGCTACCTCGAGGCCAACGCCGAGGTCGGCGAGGTCGTGGCGGCGCTCGAGCAGCAGTACGACGCCTTCGAGCGCGCCGAGGAGTCCGGCGTGAACCTGCTCGCGCCCGACGAGCCGCTGCCGACCGGTGAGGAGATCGGGCGGCAGTTCGAGCAGTTCCTGGCCGGGCTCGACGACGGCTCGAGCGACCCGAGCGACTCGGGGCGCGAGGCGTGACGGCCGAGGTCGACGACCTGCTCACCCTGCTCGACCTCGAGACCCTCGACGACGACCTCTACCGCGGCGCGCAGCCGCCGTCGGCCCGGGCCCGGGTCTACGGCGGTCAGGTGGCGGCCCAGGCCCTGGTCGCCGGCACCCGGTCGGTGGACCCGGAGTTCGTCGCGCACTCCTTCCACTCCTACTTCCTGCTGCCCGGCGACTACTCGGTGCCCATCGTCTTCGACGTGCAGCGGTTGCGCGACGGCCGCTCCTTCCTCACCCGCCGGGTCACCGCCCGGCAGCACGGACGGCCGATCTACCACCAGACCATCAACTTCCAGCGCCCCGAGGAGGGGTTCGACCACCAGGACGTGGTGCCCGACGTCCCCGGGCCGGAGCACGGGCTCGACCTGGTCGACCTGATGCGCGGGCGCGGCAACGCCGACGCCGACGAGCTCGGCAAGGAGTGGGGCTCGCTCGAGGTGCGGTTCCTGGGCAACTCCCGGCACGGCCTGGAGCCCGACCCGCGACACCCGTCCCGGGCGCAGATGTGGGTGCGGTTCAAGGAGGGCCTGCCCGAAAACCCGGTGGCCCACCTCGCCGCGTTCACCTACGCCAGCGACATCAGCCTGCTCGGGGCCTCGCTCGCGGTCCACGACGTCAACCCGGCCCAGGCCATGATGGCCTCGCTCGACCACACCCTGTGGTTCCACCGGCCGTTCCGGGCCGACGAGTGGTGGCTCTACGACCAGTGGTCGCCCTCCGCCCACGGCGGCCGCGGCCTGGCCATCGGCTACGTCTACACGGCCGAGGGGACCCTGGTGGCGACGGCTGCCCAGGAGGGTGTCATCCGGGCCCGACGACCCCGCGAGGACTGAACGGTCCGGCGACCCTCGAGCGGGTGACCACTGGTCCACAACGGTGAGTCACACGAGTAACACCAGTAACAGGGGACCCACCAGTCACTGTTGTCAAGTGTGTCGCCTCCTCCGTTCGGCCATTTCACCCCGATCCGCGGACGGGGCGCGTGGGACGAATGTTCACTGCGTGACATGCACCGGCCGAAGCACCGAGCCCCCACCCGGCGCCGACCGACCCCCCAGCGAGCCGCTGCGGCGGCCGGCGCGGGCGTCCTCCTCGTCGCCGCCCTCGTCCCCGCGGCGTACGCCGCCGACGGCGCCAGCTTCGGCGCGCCCGGCCAGCACCACCCGACCGGGAAGGGCGCCAAGCCCGGCGACCACGGCAAGCCGGACCGGGGCGACCCCACCCCCGAGCACGACCCGACGGCGACCAACGGCGGCCACGCCCTCGCCGGCGACGCGGGCCAGAGCCCCAAGGCGCTCGGCCCGACGCCGCCGCCGGTGACGCCCTACGAGATGCCCTTCCCCTGCGGCGAGACCTGGACCGGCTCGTCCCGGGCCAGCCACACGCCGAGCCCGCGGGCCGTCGACTTCAACTACGCCGGCGGCGACGAGGGCAAGCCCGTCGTGGCCGCGGCCCCCGGCACCGTGATCACGGCCGTCGTCGGCAAGAACAAGCCCAGCTACGGCCAGTACGTCGTCCTCGACCACGGCAACGGCGAGAGCTCGCTCTACGCGCACATGGACTCGGTGCTGGTCACCGTCGGCCAGGTCGTGGCCGCGGGCCAGCAGGTCGGGACGGTCGGCAACACGGGCAACTCCCACGGCGCGCACCTGCACTTCGAGGAGCGCGTGGCCGGGGCGGTCGTCGACGCCTGGTTCCACGGCGCGGCGTTCGCGATGAACTCCGCCCTGACCTCGCAGAACTGCGGCGGCACGCCCATCACCCCCGTCGTGAACATCACCGACGTGCCGCTGGCCGGCGACATGTACGGCGGTCGCAGCGCCGAGGTCATGGTCTACCGGCGCGCCGACCCGGCGGCGTTCCACATCACGCGCACCGGCGTCAAGGAGCGGGTCATCAAGATCGGCGACCCGGCCGCGCAGCCCGTGATCGGTGACTGGGACGGCAACGGCCGGGTCGACCCCGGCGTCCGCGAGCCCAGCTCGCGCGTGTTCACCCTCCAGGTGAAGCGCCAGCGCACCACCATCAAGTTCGGCAAGAAGACCGACCTGCCCGTGGCCGGCAACTGGGACGGCGTCGGCCCGTGGGAGATCGGCGTGCGCCGGCCCGCGGCCGGCAAGTTCATCCTGCGGATGGCCGACGGGAGCAAGAAGAAGGTCGCTCTCGGCGACGCCGACGACCTGCCCGTCACCGGCGACTGGGACGGCAACGGCACGACCGACCTCGGCGTCTACGACCGGACCACAGCGACGTTCACGCTGCTGATGACCGACCCGCTCGGCGCGCCGTACACGACCACGGTCGTCTTCGGCACCCCCGGCGACGTGCCGGTCACCGGTGACTGGGACGGCAACGGGCTCACCGACCTCGGTGTGTGGAGCCCGGCGACCGCGACGTTCAACAAGCGCGGTGCGGTCGCGCCGGCGGCCCAGAGCCACCGGGTGCGCAAGATCGCCTTCGGCAACCCGACCCGGTGACGGCCTAGGACTGGGGCACGTCGAAGACGAGGCAGGTGCTGGTCGCGGTGGCGACCGCGGTGCCGGCCTCGTCGGTGACCACGCCCTCGCTGAATGCCACCCGGCTGCCGACCTTGACCACCGTGCCGGTGGCGGTCAGCAGACCGCTGCGCGAGGTCACCGCCTTGAGGTAGCTGACCTTGATCTCGATCGAGGTGTAGCCCCGGCCGAGCGGCAGCGTGCTGTGCACGGCGCAGGCGCACACCGAGTCGAGCAGCGTGCACACCAGGCCGCCGTGGACGACGCCGATCGGGTTGTAAGCCGACTCGTCGGGGCGGCAGGTGAACACCGCGCGGCCCGCCTCGACCTCGGTGACGCCGAAGTCCATGAGCCCCGAGATCGGCGCGGGCGGCAGCACGCCGTCGCGGATGGCGGAGAGGTAGTCGAGTCCGGCCATCCGCAGCCCCTGCGCGGCGCCGATGGACGGGTCGTACCAGGTGACCGTCTTGGTCCGGGGCGCACCCCACTCGGCGCTCACGCCTGCCTGCGCAGTCGCTCGCTCGGCGCCGGGTAGTGCGCCACCCGGTCCGGGTCGTCGGGCGCGACGACGTGCTCGAGCCCCCAGGTGAGCAGCGCGTCGAGCACCGGGACCAGCGCGCGGCCGGCGTCGGTCAGCGCGTACTCGAAGCGCTGCGGCCGCTCCTGGTAGGCCCGGCGCTCGACCACGCCGGCCTCCTCCAGGACCTTGAGCCGGGCCGCGACGCGGTCGCGCGGGGCGCCGGTGCCTCGCACGATCTGGTCGAAGCGGGTGCTGCCGAGGACGATCTCGCGGACGACCAGGAGGGCCCAGCGCTCCCCGACGACCTCGAGGGACGCGGCGATCGGGCACGGTCGTCCGGGCAGGCGGGCCAGGGTGACGGGGGCGGACACGGGTGCTAGCGTCCCAGGGGTGAGTTCGGAAATCAAACTGACTCCGCCGGCCGTCGACACCTCGACGCCCCTGCTCCCCGTGGTGCTCGGGACCGCGCTGGTCCTGGTCACCTACGTGACACCGATCGCGACCATCCCGGCCACCGCCGCCGACCTCGGCGCGGGCCCGGTGGCGCGTGCGTGGGTGCTGAGCTCGATGAGCGTCGGGCTGGCCGGCGCGCTGCTCGCGGCCGGGGTCGTCGGCGACTCGCTCGGCCGGCGCCGGGTGTACGTCGCCGGCCTGGTCGCCACCGCGCTCGGAGCACTCGTGTGCGGCGTCGCCGCCGAGCCGGTGCTGTTCGTGGCCGGCCGGGTGGTCGAGGGTGTCGGCGGCGCGGCGGTGCTGGCCTGCGGGCTGGCCGCGCTGGCCCACCGCTACCCGCTCGGCCCGGAGCGGCTGCGGGCCACCTCGGCGTGGGGTGCGGCCGTCGGGCTCGGCATCGCCGGCGGCGTGCTGCTGGCCGCGCTCCTCGACTCGCTGCTGGACGTCGGGTCGGGCTGGCGGCCGAGCTACTGGGTCACCGCGGCGGCCGCCGTCGTGCTCGTCCCGGTCAGTCGCCGCGGCCTGGCCGAGTCCGCGGCCGTGGTGCGCGCCCGGGTCGACGTGGCCGGCCTCGTGCTCCTGGTGGCCGGCATGACCCTGGCCGTCTCCGCGCTCACCCAGGGCCGCAACGGAGTGGACCTGCCCACGGTGGTCCTCGCCGGGGCCGCGGTGGTCGCGCTCGCGGCGTTCGTCCTCGTCGAGCGGCGGGTCGAGGCCCCCCCTGCTCGACCCCGAGCTGCTGCGCCACCTGCGCTTCCGCGCCGCCACCGCCGGCTCGCTGGTCCTCGGCGCCGGGATGATCGGCATGGCGTCGTTCAGCCCGGCCATGGTCCAGCTCGGCTACGGCCGCGGCCTCTGGGCGGCCAGCCTGCCCGCCGTGGCCTGGGCCGGCACCGGCGTCGTCACCTCCCTGCTCGTCCGCCGGATCCCGCACCCGCTCGAGGGCCCGCGTCCGGTCGCCCTGTTCCTCGTCGTCGTCGCCGCCGGCCAGCTCCTCACCTGGGGCCTCGACGCCGGCTCGCCGCTGTGGCGGGTGGTGCTGCCCTTCGTGCTCGCGGGGCTCGGCACCGGCGTCCTCAACAGCCTGCTCGGGCGCGAGGCCGTCGCCGCCGTGCCACCCGACCGCGCCGCCATGGGCTCGGGGGCCAACAACACCGCCCGCTACCTCGGCGCCGCCTGCGGGATCACGCTGTTCGTCACCGTGGCCACCCACACCGGCGCCGACCTGTACGCCGGCTGGAACCACGCCGCCCTGGTCGCCGCCGCGCTCACCCTGCTCGGCGCCGCGGCCATCGCCCTGTCCCCGCGCGGCGCCTAGACCCAGTCGTCGGCCTCGCAGGAGTGCTGGACCTCGTTGTCGTAGCAGACGTCGGTGTCGCCGCCGCCCCAGGCCTCGTCGCGGCCGGGGCCGCCGGCGAGCTCGTCCTGGGCGCCGCGGCCCCTGAGGACGTCGTTGCCCGTGCCGCCGGCCGCGATCTCCTGTCCAGGACCGCCGAGGAGGAGGTCGTCGCCGGGGCCGCCGTCCATGAGGTCGCCGCCGCCGCGGGCCACGAGCCGGTCGTCCCCGGGGCCGCCGAAGAACCACAGCATGCCGTCGGAGCCGATGACGGTGTCGTCCCCGGAGCCGGCGTAGATGCCCTCGCGGGTGCCGGCGGCCGGGCTCTCCTGGTCGCCGTCGAAGCGGATCAGGTCGTCGCCGGCGCCGGCCTCGATGTAGATCGTGTCGCGCCAGGTGACGTGCCCGTCGAACAGGATCCGGTCGGCGCCGCGGCCGCCGAACACGTGCAGGCTGCCGCAGACCACGTCGTCGCCGCCGCCGGCACGGACCGTCGCGGTCTTGTCCGTGGCCACGATGACGTCGGCGCCGGAGGTGCCGACCAGGTCGCCGGCGCCGGAGATCGTCGCCGCGCGCCCGTCGCAGGTCGGCGCGGCCACCGCGGGAGCGGCGGTCACCGCCGCGAGCGGCGCGGTCGTGAGCAGCAGGGCCAGGAGCGTCCACCTCGTCATGACCGGTACGACGCTCCGCCGGGCCGCCGGGTTCGCTAGAGCGCGGTGGTCCGCCCGGCCAGGTGCGGCGCACCGCTCCTCGGGCTGCTCAGCGCGAACGCGTAGCCGCCGTCGACGGGCGTCGAGCCGAAGGCCACGGATCCGGGCAGCAGGACCGGCTTCTTGAAGGCCACGTCCACGCGGACCTCGTCGGGCAGTCGGTTCTCCAGGTAGGCCACGCAGCGGGCCATCGTCCACATGCCGTGGGCGATCTGGCGCGGGAAGCCCAGCGCCTTGGCGGTCAGCGGGTAGAGGTGGATCGGGTTGTGGTCGCCCGAGACCGCGGCGTAGCGCCGGCCGAGGTCGGCGGGCAGCTTCCACACCACGCCGTTGGGCTCGGCGTCCGGGAAGGCCGGGCCGGAGGACGCGCCGTCGTCGCCGCGCCCGCGCCGCAGGTAGGACGAGGTCTCCTCCCACACCGTCTCGCCGTCGGTGCGCACGAGGGTGTGGAAGTCGTAGACCGTGCCCTTGGCGTGCGGGCGCGGGTCGGTGACGTTGACGGTGACGTTGACGCTCTCACCGATGCGCAGCGGCCGGTGCTGGGTGATGGAGTTCTCCACGTGCACGGTGCCGATCGCGGGCGCGGGGAAGCCCGGGTCGCTCATGATCGCCATCTGCAGCCCGAAGGCCAGCAGGTGCGGGTAGGGGAGCGGCACTGTGTCCTTGTCCGGGAAGCCGCAGACCCGCGCGTACGCCGTGACGTGGTCGCGCTCGATGGTGGTGGCCGGCCCGGTGCGCGAGAGGCCGGCGAACGCGCCACCGGTCTTGCGGATGCCGGGCAGCTGGTTGACCAGCGGGATCGACGGCAGCGCCGCCCGGGCCAGGGTGAGCGCGGGGTTGCTCATCAGGCGCCCAGCATCATCTGGCCGCAGACGCGGACCACGTTGCCGTTGACGGCGGTGGACCCGGGGGAGGCGTACCACGCGATCGTCTCGGCCACGTCGACCGGCAGCCCGCCCTGGGACATGGCGTTGAGCCGCTGGCCGACCTCGCGGGTCGCGAACGGCACGGCAGCGGTCATGTCGGTGACGATGAAGCCGGGCGCGACGGCGTTGATGGTGATGCCGTCGCCGACCTCGTCGGCCAGCGAGTCGACCAGCCCGATGACGCCGGCCTTGGAGGCGGCGTAGTTGGTCTGGCCCACGTTGCCGGCGATGCCGGCGATCGAGGCCACGCCGATGATGCGGCCGTTGGCGTGGACCACGCCCTGGTCGAGCAGCTCGCGGGTGATGCGCTCCGGCGCGGTCACGTTGACGCCGATCACGGCGTCCCACTTGTCCTCGCCCATGTTGGCGAGCTTCTTGTCGCGGGTGATGCCGGCGTTGTGCACGACCACGTCCACGCCGCCGTGCTTCTCCGTCAGGTGGTGCGCGATGCGCTGCGGCGCGTCCTTCTGGGTGATGTCGAGGGCCAGCCAGTCGCCGCCGAGCTCCTTCATCAGCGTCTGGAGCGCGTCGGCGGCCTGGGGCACGTCGACCCCGACCACGGTCGCGCCGTCGCGGTGCAGCACGCGGGCGATCTGCTCGCCGATGCCACGGCTCGCGCCGGTGACCAGCGCGACGCGGCCGGCCAGCGGCAGGGTCCAGTCAGCGACCTCGCCGGCCTCCGTGGTCCCGTGGGCGCCGATCCGGACGACCTGGCCCGAGACGTACGCCGACTTGGGGCTCAGCAGGAAGCCGAGCGTGGACGTCGCGGCCGCCTCGGCCCCCTCGGCCACGTAGACCAGCTGGACGGTGCCGCCCTTGCCGATCTCCTTGCCGAGGCTGCGGGTGAAGCCCTCGAGGGCGCGCTGTGCGACGCGCTCGGAGCCCTTGAGCTGCTCGGGCGGCGTACCGATGACGACCACGCGCGGGCAGGTCCCGAGGCTGCGCAGCTTGGGCGTGAAGAAGTCGCGCAGTGCGTGCAGCTCCTCGGTCGACGCGAGCCCGGTGGCGTCGAAGACCAGGCCCTTGTAGCGCTCGCCGTCCTCGGCCGTGACCGTGCTGGCGATGCCGAGCTGGTCCAGCAGGCCCGGGAGCGACTCGACCAGACGGCCGGTGCCGCCGACGACGACGGTGCCGTCCACGAGCGGCGCGCCGGCGGTGTACCGCTCCAGCTTCGTCGGGCTCGGGAGGCCGAGGTTCTTGACCAGCAGCTTGCCGATCGGGTTGGACGCGAAGTCCTGGTAGCGGTCGCTCATGGCTCTATTGCAACTCTCTGTGTAACTGGGTGTCCACTTTTCGTGACGCCCGCCTCAATGGCTTGTCCCACCAAGTTACCCGCGAGAAACTTGCCCCATGAACTCGTCCACTCGTCGCGTCGCGGTCCTCGGCGGCAACCGGATCCCCTTCGCGCGGTCCAACACCGCCTACTCCTCGGCCTCCAACCAGGACATGCTGACCGCCACCCTCGACGGGCTGGCCACCCGCTTCGGCCTCGAGGGTGAGCGGCTCGGCGAGGTCGTGGCCGGCGCGGTGCTCAAGCACTCCCGCGACTTCAACCTCGCCCGCGAGGCGGTCCTGGGCTCGAAGCTCTCGCCCGAGACCCCCGCCATCGACATCCAGCAGGCCTGCGGCACCGGCCTCCAGGCCGTCATCGAGGTGGCCAACAAGATCGCGCTCGGCCAGATCGACTCCGGCGTCGGCGGCGGCTCGGACACCACCTCCGACGCGCCCGTCGCGATCTCGGAGAAGCTGCGCAAGAAGCTGATGAAGGTCAACGCGGCTCGCGACACCACCTCGCGCCTCAAGGCCCTCGCCGCGATCAGGCCCGGCGACATCGGGCTGTCCATCCCGCAGAACGGCGAGCCGCGCACCGGGCTGTCGATGGGCGAGCACGCCGCGCTGACCGCGCTGGAGTGGCAGATCGGCCGCGAGGAGCAGGACGAGCTCGCCGCCGCGTCGCACCAGCACCTGGCCGCGGCCTACGACGCCGGGTTCATGGACGACCTGATCACGCCGTTCCGCGGGTTGGAGAAGGACAACAACCTGCGTCCGGACTCGAGCGTGGAGAAGCTGGCGAAGCTCAAGCCGGTCTTCGGTCGCGGGGAGTCCGCCACGATGACCGCGGGCAACTCGACCCCGCTGACCGACGGCGCCTCCGCGGTGCTGCTCGGCTCGGAGGAGTGGGCCTCGGAGCACGGCCTGGAGCCGCTGGCCTACCTGACGGCGTACGAGACCGCGGCCGTGGACTACGTGCACGGCGGCGAGGGGCTGCTCATGGCCCCGGCGTACGCCGTCGCGCGGATGCTCCAGCGCGAGGGGCTCACGCTGCAGGACTTCGACTACTACGAGATCCACGAGGCCTTCGCCTCGCAGGTGCTGTCCACGCTCAAGGCCTGGGAGGACCCGGTGTTCAGCAAGGAGCGCCTCGGCCTCGACGCGCCCCTGGGCTCGATCGACCGCGCCAAGCTCAACGTCAACGGCTCCTCGCTGGCCGCCGGCCACCCCTTCGCCGCCACCGGCGGCCGGATCGTGCCGGTGCTGGCCAAGCTGCTGGCGAGCTCCTCGGGTGGGACCGGCCGCGGCCTGATCTCGATCTGCGCCGCCGGCGGCCAGGGCGTCGTGGCGATCCTCGAGCGCGCCTAGGGTGCGCTGACGTGGTCGACGCACCCTAGAACAGCTCCAGCACCTCGCTGGTCGGCCGGACGTCGCCGAACGTCCGGTAGACCACGTGCAGGGTCGCGTTGTGGTCCTGGTCGCGCCGCGCCGCACAGGCGTCGGCGACCAGGACCACGCGGTAGCCGAGCCCGGCCGCGTCGCGGACCGTGCCCTCCACGCAGACGTTGGTCACGGTGCCTGCGACGACCAGGTTCTCGATCCCTCGGGCCTGCAGCTGCTCGTGCAGGTCGCTGGCGCCGGCGAAGAACGCGCTGAAGGCCGTCTTCTCGGCGTACACGTCGTCGTCCGCGGGCTCCAGCTCCGGCCAGAGCCGCGCGCGGACCGGGCCCTTGCCGCCGGAGGCGTTGAACATCGCCGCGATGTCCGCCCCGAAGAACTCCACGTCGCGCGGGGGCAGCTCACGCGACGTCGGCACGACCCAGGCGACGGTGCCACCCCTCGCCCGCAGTGCGGTCGCGAGGGTGTTGATCCGCGGCACCGTGCCGCGGACGTAGTCGTTGTCCTCGAAGAAGAAGGGACCACGTCGACCACCACCAGCGCCGTACGACGCGGGTCGAGCTGGTCCCACGCGTGCCGGGTGCCGCGGCGGCTCTCCTGGCGGTCGTACTCGCGCTGCTCGATGTGCCAGGCGTGGTCCACCCGGGCACTCTGGCGTTCGTGCGGGCCGCGGCCCGGGCGCCGCGCCGTCCTAGCGGGTGACGAGCGCCAGGGCGGAGTCGACGAGGTAGGCGCGGACCTGCTCCGGCGAGATCTCGCCGACCGTCGGCACGCCGGGCGTGGCCTCGGCGACCAGGATCCCGACCCGCGCGAGCTGGAGCGCGCCGAGCCCGCTGGCGTACAGGGTGTTGGCCAGCAGCGCCGGGTCCTCGACGGTGAACCGGCCCGCGTCGACGCCGGCCTGGAGGGCCTCCTGCAGCACGGCCAGGCAGCCGCTGATCCCGCGCCCGAGGCGGAACAGCGCGCTCTCGCTGATCTCGTCCAGGAGCTCCGGGCCGCTGCGCCGCATCAGTGCCTGCGCGCAGTCGATGAAGGCCGGGTGGGCCAGCCCGTAGTCCACGAACGCCCCGACCAGGCTCTCCAGCGTCCGCTCCGGGCTCAGCCCGCCGCCGGCCGCGCCCTGCAGCGCCGCGTGCAGCTCGTCGAGGTAGCTCACCAGGGTGAGCGCGAACAGCTCCTCCTTGCCGGAGAAGTGTCGGTAGACGATGGCCCGGTTGATCCCCACCGCCCGCGCGATGTCCTCGATCTGCGCGTCGCGCACGCCACGCTCGTCGAAGAGCGCCCGGGTCGCCGCGATGATCTCCTTCTCCCGCGCCCGCCGCCGCGCCGCCGCCGCACTGCGGCGGCCGTCGGTCTCGGGTGCGCGGGTGGCCACGATCCGATGGTAAACGGTGTGCAACTCCGAGTTGCACGAGTGTGACGGGTTCGTCAGCGTTGGCTCGACCGCCGGCATCACCGATGTTGGTGATATGGCGGGGTCGGCCCGGCAGAGCCGTCTTGACGGGACATCCTGACGCCGCGGTTGTTGCCGCCGGTTGCCAGAGAGGGAGACACCAGTGCGCGCGAGGAAGTTCATGGGGTTGGTGGGCGTCGCGGCGGCGCTCGCCGCGACCAGCATCTCGACACCGGCCGCCTATGCGGCCACTCAGACCACACTCGACCTGGAGTTCAACGAGAGCCCCGGGTCGACCGTCGCGGTCGACGGCTCAGGGTTCGGGCACAACGGTGCCATCGGGTCGCACATCAAGATGACGGGGACGTCGGCGGTGATCGACCGGCACCCGCCGGACGCCACGACGTACTACGGCGCGGACCACCTGATCATGGTCAACGAAGCGCCGGACGGGTCGCTCGACCCGGGCGCGGGCAACTTCACCGTGGAGTTCCGGTTCCGCTCCACCGTGAAGTTCGGCAACGTGGTGCAGAAGGGACAGGCCACGACTGCGGGCGGTCAGGTCAAGTTCCAGCAACCAGGGGGCTACATGAGCTGCATGTTCAAGTCACCCTCGGGTCAGGCCGCGGTGAAGTCGAGCATCTACACCAGCGACGGCGCCTGGCACACCATCCGGTGCGAGCGGACCCCGAGCGAGGTCCGCCTCTACGTCGACGGTGTGTTCAACAAGCGCATCCGCAAGCCGACGGGCACCATCGACAACCGCAAGCCGTGGACGATCGGGGGCAAGTTCGACTGCGACACGAGCAACCCCGCGACCGGTGCCGACAGCTGCGACTACTTCGCCGGCGAGATGGACTGGCTGCACCTCATCAAGGGCTGAGCGAGGCACCGTGCGAGCGTTGCTGTGACTCACAGCAGCGCTCGCACCGTCTCGATGGTGTCGGCCTCCGCCGCGGTCTTGTCGTCGCGGTAGCGCAGCACCCGGGCGAAGCGCAGCGCGAGTCCGCCGGGGTAGCGCGTCGAGCGCTGGAGGCCGTCGAAGGCGATCTCGACCACCTGCTCGGGCCGGAGCTCGACCACGTGGGCGTCGCGGACGTGCTCGGGGTCGCGGGCAAGGGCGGTGAAGCGCTCGGTCTGCCAGGCCAGCATCTCGTCGGTCATGCCCTTGAAGGTCTTGCCGAGCATCACGAACCCGTCCCCGTCCCGGGCCCCCAGGTGGATGTTCGACAGCCACCCGCGGCGCCGACCGGACCCCCACTCGACCGCCAGCACCACGAGGTCGAGCGTGTGCACCGGCTTGACCTTGACCCAGGCGGAGCCGCGGCGGCCGGCGTCGTACGGCGCGGCGAGGTCCTTGACCACGACGCCCTCGTGGCCGAGCTCGAGGACGCGGGCGGTGAAGGCGTCGGCCTCGTCGACGTCGTCGGTGACGACGCGGGGGACGAGGTGCTCGTCGGGGACGAGCGCGGCCAGCGCCGCGAGGCGCTCGGAGCCGGGGGCGTCGACGAGGTCGCGGCCGTCGAGGTGGAGCAGGTCGAAGAAGTAGGGCGTGAGGTGGACGCCCTCGCTCATCGCGGCGCGGGACGCGGTCTCCTGGAAGGGCCGGGGGCGGCCGTGGTCGTCGAGAGCGAGGACCTCGCCGTCGAGCACGACCTGGGAGGCGGGCAGGGCGCGGACGACGTCGACCACCTCGGGCAGGCGGGCGGTGATGTCCTCCAGCGAGCGGGTGGCGATCGACACCGAGGAGCCGGAGCGGTGCACCTGGATCCGGACGCCGTCGAGCTTGGTGTCCACGGCCACGGGGCGGCCGGGGCCGCCGCCGGCCTTCGCCATCGCGGCCGCGACGGTGGTGGCCGACGAGGCCAGCATGGGCAGGACCGGGCGCATCACCTCGAGGGCGTACGTCGCGAGCGCGTCCTCGGAGCCGCTCAGCGCGGCGGGCGCGACGGCCACCGTGGAGCCGGCCATCATGGCCGCGCGCCGGACGGCCGCGAGCGGGACGCCGCCGGCCGCGGCCAGCCCCTCCTGGACCAGCGAGTCGAGCGCGCCCTGGCGGACCTCGCCGGTGACCACGCCCCGCAGCCAGCGCTGCTCGTCGGGGGTGGCGCGGGCGAACAGCGCGGCGACGGCCTCGGACCGGGCGTTCTGCGAGCCCGGCCCGGAGAGCTCGGCCATGGCGGTGAAGGCCGCGTCCACCTCGAGCACGCTCAGCGACGGCGAGGGAGCGGGCGGCGGCAGCGCGGACAGCGACCGCCAGCCGAGCCCGGTCCGGCGCTGCCGCAGCGAGCCGGCCAGGTAGGACGTCACCACCGCGATCTCCTCGGGCGGTGCCGTGCCGACCGAGGACAGCAGTGCGGCCAGCGCCGCGGTCTTGGCCTTGCGCGAGCGCGTGGCCGCGACCTCGGCCGAGGTCGCGACCAGGTCGGCCAGCAGCATCGGACAGTCCTCCACGAGTTCGCCTGCGCGTGTCCCCGGAGCGGGGCGCCGTTCGTCATCAAGATGTCAGACGACACCGACACCGAGGAGTCACCGTGCACTACGCCCTGCTCATCTACACCGACCCGCACGCCCAGGACGGCGACACCGACGAGGAGCGGGCGGCGGTGACCGCCGAGTACCTCGCGATCCGCGAGGACCCCCGCGTCTGGGGCGGCGGCCACCTCCAGGGCGCCGACCTGGCCTCGACGGTCCGCGTCGCCGACGGCTCCGCGCTGGTCACCGACGGCCCGTTCGCCGACACCAAGGAGGTCATGGGCGGCTACTACCTGGTCGAGGCCGACGACCTCGACGGCGCGCTGGAGATCGCGGCGCGCGTGCCGGCGGCCCGGATGGGCGGCGCGGTCGAGGTCCGGCCCTTCCTGCTGCCACCCCACTGACGGTGCGCCGAGGGTGCGCTGAGCGTGGAGGAGCTGGAGCAGGTCTTCCGGGACGAGTGGGGCCGCGTCCTCGCCGTCCTGGTCGGCCTGCTCCGCGACCTCGACCTGGCCGAGGACGCGGTCCAGGCCGCGTTCGCCACCGCCGCCGAGCGCTGGCCGCGCGACGGCGTGCCGGCCAACCCCGCCGGCTGGCTCGTCCGCACCGCGCGCAACCACGCCCTGGACCAGCTGCGGCGCGCCAGGACCCTCGCGGCGAAGCTGCCGCTGCTCGACCGGCCCGAGGAGGTCGCCGACGTGGACCCGAGCACGATCCCCGACGAGCGGCTCGAGCTGCTCTTCACCTGCTGCCACCCCGCCCTCGCCCAGGACGCGCAGGTCGCGCTCACCCTCCGCGCGGTCGGCGGGCTGAGCACCGAGGAGATCGCCGCCGCGTTCCTCGTCGCCCCGGAGACCATGAAGAAGCGGCTCACCCGGGCCAAGCGGAAGGTCGCCGGCGCCGGCATCCCGTTCCGCGTCCCGCCGGACCACCTCCTGCCCGAGCGGCTCGGGGTCGTGCTGGCCGTGGTGTACCTCGTCTACAACCAGGGGTACGCCGGCCGCGTGGACCTCGAGGACGAGGCCCTCCGGCTCGGCCGGGTGCTGCTGGCGCTGATGCCGGACGAGGCGGAGGTGCACGGGCTGCTGGCGCTGATGCTGGCCCACCACGCCCGCCGGGCCGCCCGCCGCGACGGCGACGACCTGGTCCTGCTCGCGGACCAGGACCGCACCCGCTGGGACCACGCCCAGCTCGCCGAGGCCCGGCGCCACGCGGACCGGGCCATCGGCCCACGCGGGCCGTACGCCCTCCAGGCGGCCGTCGCCGTCCTCCAGACCGCCGACCCGGTGGACTGGGAGCAGGTCGCCGCGCTGTACGCCGAGCTGGCCGAGCGCACCGGCTCGCCCGTCGTCCGGCTCAACCGGGCCGTCGCGGTGGCCGAGCGGGGCGACACCGCGCAGGCGCTCGCGCTGGTCGACGCGGAGGCGGGGCGGCTCGACGGCTACCCCTACCTGCACTCCACCCGTGCCGAGCTGCTGCGCCGGCTCGGGCGCCACGACGAGGCGCGCGCGGCGTACGGGCGGGCGCTGGCGCTCACCACCGACGAGCGCGAGCGCCGGTTCCTGCGCCGACGGCGGGACGAGCAGCCGTAAGGTGCCGCGGGTGCACCTCGACCCCGGACCGCTGGTCGTGGTGCTCGTCCTGATCGCTGCGGTCATGCACGCGACGTGGAACGCGATCGCGCACGCGGCGACGGACCGGCTCGTCGGCTTCGCGCTGCTGTGCACGTCCGCCTTCGCGCTGGGCGCGGTCCTGGTGGTGACCGGTGGGCCGATCGACGGGCACCACCTGGCCCTGGCCGCCCTGAGCGCGGCCCTGCACGTGGCGTACATGCTGCTGCTCTGGGCCAGCTACGAGCACGGCGACCTGAGCCGGTCCTACCCGATCGCCCGGGGGACCGGCGTCGCGCTGACCGCGGTGGCGTCGTTCTTCGCGCCGCGCTCGCCGCTCGGTCCGGACGTCGTCGTGGGCGTCGCGCTGGTCGTCGCCGGGCTGCTGGGCGTCACGCTGGTCGGCGGTCGCGGCCCGGGTCGCGGGCTGGCCGCGGCGCTGGGGACCGGCGCGGCCATCGCGGGCTACACCGTCGTGGACGGGCTCGCGGTCTCCGGCGGCGCGCCGGTCGTGGCGTACGCCGGCTGGCTGTTCCTCCTGCAGTCGTGGGTGCTGCCGCTGGTCGCCGTCGTGCGCCGCGGTCGCCGGCTGCGTCAGGTCGAGCGTCGCCAGGTCCTGCTCGGGCTGACCGGGGGAGCGGTGTCGCTGCTGGCCTACGGGCTGGTGCTGGTCGCCCAGACCTCGGGGGCGCTGGCGGCCATCGCCGCGCTGCGCGAGCTGAGCATCGCGGTCGGGGTGGTCATCGGCGCCTTCGTGCTGCACGAGCAGGCGGCCCGGCGCCGGCTGCTGCCGGCCGTGGCCATCACCGCCGGCGCGGTCGTGCTGGCCTTCAGCCTCTAGACACCGCACGAGAACACGTTCTAGTTTGGACAGGTGTCCAACGCCGTCAAGGTGCCGCAGGCCGCCACCCTGGACCGGTTGCTGCGTGCGGCCGACGAGGAGCTGCAGGACGCCGGGGTCGAGGCGCTCACCATCCGCGGGGTGGCCAACCGGGCCGGGACGTCCACCGCGACGGCGTACAACTACCTGAGCTCGCGCAACCACCTGTTCGCCGAGCTGTTCCACCGCGAGGTCCTGCTGGCGCACCCACCGGAGATCGCCGGCCGAACGCCACGCGACCGGGTGGTCAGCGTGACCACCCACCTGGCGCGCGTGCTGCAGGAGCGGCCGCACCTCGCGGCCGCGGCCAACCACGCGCTGCTCGGCACCGACCCCGACGTCGAGCGGGTCCGGGTCAGCATCGGCGCGGAGCTGGTCGGCCGGTTCCGGGAGGCGCTCGGCGACGCAGCCGACGAGGACGTCCTCGACGCGCTGCTGCTGGCGCTCACCGGTGCGCTGCTGCAGACCGGCCTCGGCCTCATCTCTTACGCCGACCTGCCGGCCCGGCTCGAGCGCGTGGTCACGACCGTGGTGAGGGGGAACGCGTGAGGCTCGACCCGTACGACTACGGCTTCCAGGAGGACCCCTACCCGACGTACGCCCACCTCCGGGAGCACGAGCCGCTGCACCACAACCCCGACCTCGACCTCTGGGCACTGAGCCGGCACGCCGACATCGCCGAGGCGCTGCGCACCGAGGGCACCTACTCCAACTCCTACGGCGTGGCCATCGAGAAGTCGGCCTGGAGCCCGGACGCGCACCGCGTGATGTCCATCCTGGGGATGGACCCGCCCCGCCAGAAGCGGCTCCGGTCCCTCGTCTCCCGCGGGTTCACCCCGCGCCGGGTCCACGACCTGCTGCCGAGCATCCAGGCGCTCACCGACCGGTACCTCGGCGCGTGCCTCGACGCCGGCACCTTCGACTGGATCACCGACTTCGCCGGCAAGCTGCCGATGGACGTCATCTCCGAGCTGATGGGCGTGCCCGAGGAGGACCGGGCCGAAGTGCGGCGGCAGGCCGACGTCGTCGTGCACCGCGAGGACGGCGTGCACGACGTGCCGCAGGCCGGCATGGAGGCCGCGCTCTGGCTCGCGGCGTACTACCAGGAGATGGTCGACCGGCGCCGGCGCGCGCCCAGCGACGACCTGACCAGCGCGCTCATCGCGGCGCAGGTGGACGGCGACCGGTTGACCGACGAGGACGTCATCGCCTTCCTCTTCCTCATGGTGGTGGCCGGGAACGAGACCACGACCAAGCTGCTCGGCCACGCGGTCTTCCACCTGACCCGGCACCCCGACCAGCTGGAGGCGGTGTTCGCGGACGAGACCCTGGTCGCGCCCTGGATCGAGGAGACGCTCCGCTTCGACACCTCCAGCCAGCTGCTGGCCCGCCTCCTCCTCCAGGACGTCGAGCTGCACGGCCGCACCGCGCCGGCCGGCTCCAAGCTGCTGCTCTGCCTGGGCTCGGCCAACCGCGACGAGCGCGTCTTCTCCCGACCGGACGAGTACGACGTGCACCGCGAGCCCGACGAGCTGGCCCCGCTGCTGTCCTTCGGCGGCGGCCGCCACTTCTGCCTGGGCGCGAACCTGGCCCGGCTCGAGGCCCGCGTCGCGCTGACCGCGCTGGTGCGCCGGGTCGGCGAGGTCGAGGTGGACCACGACCGGAGCGTCCGGGTGCACTCGCTCAACGTGCGCGGCTTCGCCTCGGTCCCGATGAGCGTGGTGGCGCGATGAGCAAGTACGACCAGCCCGCGCGCCGGCCCGCCGTGGTGACCGGCGCCAGCTCCGGCATCGGCGCGGCCACGGCGCTGACCTTGGCCAGGGCCGGGTTCCCGGTCGCGCTCGGCGCCCGGCGCACCGACCGGCTGGAGGAGGTCGCCGCGCAGATCCGGGCCGACGGCGGCGAGGCAGCGGTCCACGCGCTCGACCTGACCGACGACGGGTCGGTGCAGGCGTTCGCGAAGGCGGTGACCGACGAGCTCGGCCCGATCGAGGTGGTCGTCTCGAACGCCGGCGCGGTCGCCCCCGGCAAGCTGACCGAGATCGACTCCGAGCGCGTCACCCGCGAGCTGGACCTGGCCATGGTCGGGGCGCACCGGCTGGTCCGCGCCTTCGTCCCGGGAATGCTGGAGCGGCGCCGCGGCGACCTGCTCTTCGTGTCCTCCGACACCGCCGTGCAGCCCCGGCCGTTCATGGCGGCGTACTCCGCCAGCAAGTGGGGGCTGGAGGGGCTGGTGGCCAGCCTGCAGCTGGAGCTCGAGGGCACCGGCGTCCGCGCCTCCGTGGTCCGGCCCGGCCCGACCTGGAGCGGGATGGGCGAGGACTGGGATCCCGACGACGCGGCGTTCGTGCTCAACCAGTGGGTGCGCTTCGGGCTGGCCCGCCACCCGCACTTCATGAAGCCGGCCGCCGTGGCCGAGGCCATCGCCACCGTCGTCGGCGCCCCGCGCGGCGTGCACCTCAAGCTGGTCGAGGTCAGCCCCGAAGCACCCCTGGAGGACGCATGACCATCCCCGAGGTCTCCTACGCGGTGCCCGACGACGGGTTCGGCCACCTGGCCGAGCTGCGGGTGGACCCCATCGGGCTGTTCCACCGGGTCCGCGATGAGTGCGGCGACATCGGCCGCTTCCGGCTGGCCGACCGCGACGTGGTGCTGGTCAGTGGCGCGGAGGCCAACGAGCAGTTCTTCCGGGCGCCCGACTCCACCCTCGACCAGGCGGCGGCGTACCCGTTCATGACGCCGATCTTCGGCCAGGGCGTGGTCTTCGACGCCTCGCCCGAGGAGCGCCAGCAGATGCTGAAGAACCAGGCCCTGCGCGGCGACATGATGCGCGGCCACGCGCAGACCATCGAGGCCGAGATCGACCGCATGGTCGGCCAGTGGGGCGACGAGGGCGAGATCGACCTGCTCGACTGGTTCGCCGAGCTGACGATCTACACGACGTCGAGCTGCCTGATCGGCCAGCCGTTCCGCGAGGAGCTGGACGCGAGCTTCGCCCAGCACTACCACGAGCTCGAGCGCGGCACCGACGCCCTGGCCTACGTCGACCCGTACGCCGACATCGAGTCCTTCCGCCGCCGCGACGCGGCCCGCGAGGAGCTGGTCGCGCTGGTCCAGGCGATCATCGACCGGCGCCAGGAGCGCGGGAAGGTCGCCCGTGAGGAGCGCGACCTGCTCGACGTCCTCATCTCGATCGAGATGAGCGCGGACCACATCACCGGGATCTTCATCTCGATGATGTTCGCCGGCCACCACACCTCGTCCGGCACCGCGGCCTGGGCGCTGATCGAGCTGCTCCGCCACCCCGAGGTGCTGGAGGGCGTGGTGGCCGAGCTCGACGTCCTCTACGCCGACGGCAGTGAGATCAGCTTCCAGGCGCTGCGCTCGATCCCGCGGCTGGAGGCGGCGCTCAAGGAGACGCTGCGGCTGCACCCACCGCTGGTCATCCTGCTCCGGGTGGTGCAGGAGGAGATCGAGCTGGCCGGGCAGAGGATCGCGCCCGGGACCATGGTGGCCGCGAGCCCGCGGGTCTCGAACCGGATCGCCACGGACTTCCCCGAGCCCGACCTCTTCGACCCGGGCCGCTACCTGGACCCCCGCCAGGAGGACCTGCAGAACCGCTGGACCTGGATCCCGTTCGGCGCCGGGAGGCACCGGTGCGTGGGCAACGCGTTCGCGATGATGCAGCTCAAGGCCATTTTCTCGGTCCTCCTGCGCGACTACGAGTTCGAGATGACCCAGCCCGGCGAGAGCTACCGCGACGACGTCTCCAAGATGGTCATCCAGCTCCAGCAGCCGTGCCGGGTCCGCTACCGGAAGCGTGCGCGATGAGGCCGGCATGAGGGTCGTCGCCGACCTGGACCTGTGCCAGGCCCACCAGATGTGCCAGGGCGAGGCGCCCACCGTGTTCGGCCACGCCGACGACGACCGGGTCGCCGTCCTGCAGGAGCACCCCGACGACACCCTGCGGCCCGAGGTCGAGGCCGCGGTCCGCTACTGCCCCGCCATGGCTCTGTCGATCGAGGAGGCCTAGATGTACGACCGCGCCGAGATGGACGCCTTCTGGGAGCGCTGGCTGGTCGCCAACCGCACCGCCGAGGCCGAGCGCGACTGGGGGCCGATGGCGGACTTCTACACCGAGGACGCGACGTACGGCTGGATGTACACCCCCGACGAGCACTTCATGGCCGTCGGCCGCGAGCAGATCCGCGAGTGGGCGCTGGGGCTGGAGATGGCCGGGCTGGACGGGTGGCACTACGACTACGTGGCCACGGTGATGGACGAGACCAACGGGATGGTCGTCGGCTTCTGGAAGCAGCGCGCGGGGATCACCGACGACGCCACGGGGCGCGAGTACGAGATCCGCGGCATCGGCGGCTCGTGGTTCGGCTGGACGCCCGAGGGGTTCGCCTGGCAGCGGGACTGGTTCGACCTGGGCAGCGTCGCCACGACGTTCCTGGAGATCGCCGGCAGCGGCAAGGCCCCGCAGGGGCTGCTGGACCGGATGTCGCTGGACGGCAGGTCGCAGCCGGGCCACTTCACCCACGCCGACCTGCCGTCGTCGGTGTGGCCGCCGGTGGTGGGGGACGCGTGAGCCTGCCGCCCCCGCCGCTGCTGCTGATCGACGGCACGCTGGTCCCCGCCAGCGACGGCGCGACCTACGCCGTGCTCAACCCCGCCACCGGCGCCGAGATCGGCCAGGCGCCGGACGCCACCGCGGCCGACGTGGACGCCGCCATCGCCGCCGCCCGGCGCGCGTTCGACGAGTCGGACTGGTCGACCGACGTCGCGCTGCGGGTGCACTGCCTGCGCCAGCTGCACCGGGCGCTGCTCGACCACGCGGAGACGTTCGGGGCGCTGACCACCGCCGAGGTCGGGATGCCGGCGTTCATGCAGACCGCGGCGGGCTTCGACGTCCCGGTCGACGGGCTGCGCTGGGTCGCGGACCTGGCCGAGTCCTACGCGTACGAGACCGATCTCGGCGTCGCGGCGCCGATGGGGATCCGGAGCCGGCGGACGGTACGCCGCGAGCCGGTCGGCGTGGTCGCCGCGATCACGCCGTGGAACGTCCCGACCCAGATCAACCTGGCCAAGGTCGGCCCGGCGCTGGCGGCCGGGTGCACCGTCGTGCTCAAGCCGGCACCGGACACGCCCTGGCTGGCCTGCGAGCTGGGCCGGCTGGCCGCCGAGCACACCGGCCTGCCGCCCGGCGTGCTCAACGTGGTCTCGCCGCGGTCCGACGAGGTGGCCTCGGTGCTGACCACCGACCCGCGCGTGGACATGGTGTCGTTCACCGGCTCCACCGCGACCGGCCGCGCGATCATGGCGGCCGCGGCGCCGACCCTCAAGCGGGTGTTCCTCGAGCTGGGCGGGAAGTCGGCCGCGATCGCGCTCGACGACGCCGACGTCGCCGCGGTGGCCGGCGCCACGGCCTTCACCGCCTGCATCCACGCCGGCCAGGGCTGCGCGATCACCACGCGGCTGGTCGTGCCCCGCGAGAGGTACGACGAGGCCGTCCGGGTCGCCGCGCAGACGATGGAGTCGATCGGGGCCCAGGACCCGACCGACCCCGGCGCGATCTGCGGCCCGGTCATCTCCCAGGTGCAGCGCGACCGGGTCGAGTCCTACCTCCGGCTGGCCGAGGAGGAGGGCGGCACCTTCGCCACCGGTGGTCACGTGATCGACCGGGACGGCTTCTGGGTCGAGCCCACCGTGGTGGCGGGACTCGACAACTCGAGCCGACTGGCCCAGGAGGAGATCTTCGGGCCGGTGCTGGTGGTCATCGCGCACGACGGTGACGACGACGCGGTCCGGATCGCCAACGAGTCGGCCTACGGCCTCTCCGGCTCGGTGGACTCCGGGGACCTGGAGCGGGCCAGAGCGGTGGCCCGGCGGATCCGGACCGGCACCCTCGCGGTGAACGGCGGGGTGTGGTTCAGCCCGGACGCGCCGTTCGGCGGCTACAAGCAGTCCGGGGTCGGCCGCGAGATGGGCGTGGCCGGCTTCGAGGAGTACCTCGAGACCAAGACGATGGCGGAGCCCGCATGAGCACCCGGTTCACGGACAAGGTCGCGGTGGTCACCGGCGCGGCGCAGGGGATCGGCGAGGCCTACGCCCGGGCGCTGGCCCGCGAGGGCGCCTCGGTCGTGGTGGCCGACCTCAACGCCGATGCGGGGGAGGAGGTCGCCGCGGACATCGGCGGGCTGTTCGTCCGCACCGACGTCTCCTCGCACGAGTCGGCGGCGGCGATGGCCGAGGCCGCGGTGGCGGCGTACGGCGGCATCGACCTGCTGGTCAACAACGCCGCGATCTACGGCGACATGGAGTTCGACCTGCTGATCAGCGTGGACTGGGACTACTACCGGACGTTCATGTCGGTGAACATGGACGGGGCCCTGGTGATGACCCGCGCCTGCTACCGGTCCATGCAGCAGCGCGGTGGCGGCTCGATCGTCAACCAGAGCTCCACCGCGGCATACCTCTACTCCGGCTTCTACGGCCTGGCCAAGACCGGCCTGAACGGCCTGACCCAGCAGCTGGCCCACGAGCTCGGCGGCATGGGCATCCGGGTCAACGCGATCGCGCCCGGCCCGACCGACACCGCGGCCACGCACAAGCAGGCCGGCGACGCCGCGAGGGAGCTGGTCAAGGGGCTCGCCCTCAAACGGATGGGCCAGCCCGAGGACCTGGTCGGCGCCTGCCTGTTCCTGCTCTCCGACGAGGCCTCGTGGGTGACCGGGCAGATCGTCGCGGTCGACGGCGGCCAGACCTTCCGGCCATGACGCGCATCGGGTTCGTCGGGCTGGGCACCATCGGCCGCCCGATGGCCGCGCGGCTGGCCGTGCCGTTCGACCTGCGCGTGCACGACGTGGTGCCGGTCGAGCTGGACGGTGCGGTGACCGTGGACTCGGTGGCCGACGTGGCCGACGCCGACGTGCTCTGCGTGATGGTCCGCGACGACGACCAGGTGCGGTCGGTGGCGGCCGAGGTGCGGGCATCCGGCCACGCGCCGGTGCTGGTCGTGCACTCGACCGTCTCGCCCGAGACGCCGGCCGCGCTGGCCGACCTCGGCCTGCGGGTCCTGGACGCCCCGGTGAGCGGCGGCCCGATGGGCGCAGCGGACGGGTCGCTGGCGATCATGGTCGGCGGCGACGAGGCGGACGTCGCGGTGGCCCGCCCGGCGCTGGAGGCGATGGGCTCGCTGGTCGTGCACGCCGGACCCCTCGGGGCCGGCACCCGGATGAAGCTGGCCCGCAACCTCATCCACTTCGTCGCGTTCACCGCGGTGACCGAGGCGCAGCGGCTGGCCGAGGCGTCGGGACTGGACCTCAGGGCGCTGGGCGAGGTGGTGCGCCACACCGACGCGATCACCGGCGGGCCGGGCGCGATCATGCACCGCGCGACGACCGCGGCGCTCGACCCGGACGACTTCTGGTGGGGCGTCTTCGACCACGTCCGCGCGCTGGGCGAGAAGGACCTGTCCTTCGCCATCGAGCTGGCCGCCACACTGGACGTCGACGTACCGCTCGCGGAGCTCTCGCGGGCGGACCTGGCGAAGGGGCTCGGATTGTGAGCAAGTTCGACGACCTGCCCGAGGAGCGCCGCCGCGGGCTGGAGCGGATGGAGGAGGTCTACGGCTTCGACATGACCGACGGGTCGGGTGACTTCTTCGCCCTGACCGCCGATCACCTGTTCGCCGAGATCTGGAACCGCCCGGGCCTCTCCGACCGGGACCGCCGGCTGCTGCTGATCGGGCTGCTCACCGGGACCGGCGGCCACGACGTGCTGACCATCCAGGTCCCGGCGGCGCTGTCCTCCGGCGACCTGGACGCCGAGGCGCTGCGGGAGGCGGCCATCTTCCTGTGCCACTACGCCGGCTGGCCGGCCGGCTCGCGGCTGGCGACGCTGGTCGAGCAGAGCGTCGCCCAGCAGCGGTGACGAGCTTCGAGGCCCTGCCGCCGGGCAACGACGGGCTGCTGTCGGCGCGGCCCGGGCCGGACCTGGCCGCCTGGGACTACGTGCGCAGCGAGCACGTCGCGCGCGGCACCGCCGTCTCGTACGCCGGGCACGAGCCGGCGGCGTACGCCACCCGGGTCGCCGTACGCCGGCCCGCGAGCCCGGGGTCGTTCTCTGGCACCGTCGTGGTCGAGTGGCTCAACGTCTCCTCCGGCTCCGACGCCGCGCCGGACTGGACCTACCTCGCGGCGGAGATCGTCCGCCGGGGCCACGCCTGGGTCGGGGTCTCGGCCCAGCACGTCGGCGTCGAGGGCGGGGCCGCCGCGGTCGGGGTGGCCGGGGTGGCGCCCACCGGGATCAAGGGCCGGCAGCGCTACGCCGCGCTGCACCACCCGGGCGACGCGTACTCCTACTCGATCTTCGCCCAGGTGGCCGCGGCCCTCGACGACCTGCTGCCCGACCTCGTCGTCGACGTCCGGCTGGCCCTGGGGGAGTCGCAGTCGGCCTACGCGCTCACCACGTTCGCCAACGTCGTGCACGAGCAGACCGGCGTCTTCGACGGCTTCCTCATCCACTCCCGGGGTGCCGCGGCGATGCCGCTGGGCGAGCCGGGGGAGGCGGTCGACCCGCGGGCCTACCGCACCGGCGCGGCCGCGCCCATCCGCGACGACCTCGACGTGCCGGTGCTCATGGTGCAGACCGAGACCGACCTGGTCGGGCTGCTCGACCACGTCCGCGCCCGCCAGCCCGACGGCGCGCGGGTGCGGCTGTGGGAGGTGGCCGGCACGGCCCACGCCGACCGCTACGTGATCGGCGAGTTCGAGGCGGTGCTGGGCTGTCCGCGGCCGGTCAACCGGGGCCAGCAGGCCTACGTGGTGCGCGCGGCGCTGCGCTGGCTGGACGGGTGGGCCCGGGACGGCGACCCTGCGCCCACCGCGGCCCGGCTCGCGCTCGAGGGCCGGGAGCTCGTCCGTGACCGGGCCGGCAACGCGGTCGGCGGGGTGCGGACGCCCTGCGTGGAGGCGCCGGTGGAGACCTACCGCGGCGACACCGACCCGGACGCGTCCTACCTGTGCCAGCTCTTCGGCAGCACCCTCCCGCTCGACGCCGAGGTGCTGCGGCGGCTCTGGCCGGACCGGGCGGCGTACCTCGCGGCGTACGAGCGGGCCACCGACGCGGCCGTCGCGGCCGGGTTCGTCCTGCCCGAGGACCGCGCCGAGGTGCTCGCCGAGGCGCGGCCGGAGCTGCTCGCGGACTGACACAATGACTCGGACGAGTCATGTGGGCGGGACACCGCCGGTGGGATGATCACCCGCGCCATGGCCGTGATCCCGAAGCGCTTCTCGACGTTCTTCTCGATCCCGATCCTGCGCCGGGCCGCCTTCCACGTGAAGCGGCTGACCAGCGGGATGGACTCCTCGTTCTTCTCCCGTCTCGGTGTCTTCCTGGCCGGGATCCTGGTGCTGTCCTCGGTGCTGGTGACGGTGATGGAGCGCCACGAGACCGACCGCGGCTTCAGCAGCCTCGGCGGCTTCTCCAAGCAGTTCGTCGGCTGGTTCTACTGGTCGCTGACCACGGTGATGAGCGCCGGCGAGTCCGGCCGGGTCCACACCGTGACCGGGTACGTCGTCGGCTGGCTGCTCATCCTCTTCGGCGTCGCCATCGTCGCCTCGCTCACCGGAGCCCTGGTCGGGTTCCTCATCGACTACCTGCTCAAGGAGGGCCAGGGCATGGGTGCCTCCGGCTACCGCGACCACATCATCGTCTGCGGCTGGAACGCGACCGCGCGCGAGCTGATCCAGGAGCTCTCGACCGACGAGTACACGACCAAGATCGTGGTCATCCACGACACCGACAAGAACCCCGCCGGCGAGGGCGTCTACTTCGTCAGCGGCGACATCACCACCGCCGCGGACCTCAAGCGGGCCGGCATCGAGGACGCGATGGCCGCGGTCGTCTGCCCGGCCGACGGGTCCAACGAGGCCGACATGAAGTCGATCCTGTGCGTCATGGCCATCGAGTCCCTGGCCCCGCAGGTCCGCACCGTCGTGGAGGTCAACAACCCCCAGCACGTCGAGCACTTCCAGCGCGCCGACGCCGACGAGATCCTGGTCTCGAGCCAGCTCGTCTCGCGGCTCATGGCCCGCTCCTCGCTCTACCCGGGGCTGGCCAACCTGGTCACCGACATCGTCTCCGGCGGCGACGGCTCCGAGCTCTACCGCGTCCAGCTGCCCGACGACTACGTCGGCTACACCGTCGACGAGCTCTCGGCCAAGCTGCGCTCGGAGCACCGGGCCACCCTGCTGTCGGTCAGCCGCGGCGGCCAGGCCTACGTCAACCCGCCCGAGGACTTCCGCCTCTCCCACGGCGACGACCTGGTCGTCGTCGCCGAGTCACTGGGGACCCTGGCCCCGCTGGAGATGGACCACGACCTGGCCTAGGCCAGGGCCGGCTCGGCCTGCCGGACGATGCGCTGCTCCTCGTCGCGGTTCTTGCGGTACTCGCTGAACGAGTACGCCACCGCGGCCACCCACACCAGCCCGAGCACGACGTACGCCGCGGTGCGGGTGGTCAGCGACGCGTCGACGAAGTCGCTCTTCAGCAGGGTCTGGGCGTTGGTCAGCACGATGATCCCGCCGGCCAGCGAGCCGAGGACGCGGGGCGGGATGTGGCGGACCAGCCAGGCCGCCACCGGCGCCGCGACGATGCCGCCGGCCAGCAGGGCGAGGACCCAGGTGTAGCGGACGCCCTCCGAGCCGATCCCGACGATGAAGCCGATGCTGGCCGCGATGGCCACGAGGACCTCGCTGGTGTCCACCGAGCCGACGGTCTTGCGCGGCTCCAGGCGGCCGCTGGCCAGGATCGCCGGGGTGCTGACCGGCCCCCAGCCGCCGCCACCGGTCGCGTCCACGAAGCCGCCCACCAGCCCGACCGGGGCCAGGAAGCGCTTGCGCAGGGGCTTGCCGAGGTGCTCCGACGACAGCCCGCGGAAGGTGAACCGGGCCAGCACGTAGCCGCCGAGCAGCAGCAGGATTGCCGACATCAGCGGCGCCGCGGTCTCCGTGGACAGGCTGGAGAGGAAGGTCGCGCCGGCGAACGCCCCGACCGCCCCGGGCAGCCCGACCTTGGCCACCACCGACCAGTCGACGTTGCCGAAGCGCCAGTGCGAGGCCCCGGAGACCAGACAGGTGCCGATCTCGGCCAGGTGCACCGTGGCCGACGCCGCGGCGGGGTTGGTGCCGATCGCGAGGAGCAGCGTGGTCGAGGTGACGCCGTAGGCCATGCCGGTGCTGCCGTCGACCAGCTGCGCACCGAGGCCGACCAGGGCCAGCAGGACGATCTTGCGCATGCCCTGCCGGTTGCCCGTTCTGAACAGAGTATGCCTACTGAGTTGGTCGACTTCAGCCGGGACGCACGCCGGCGATGGCGACGTCCTCGCCGCCCTTCCAGCTCGCCCGCAGCACCTCGGCGGCCTCGAGCCGGGTGCCGACGACGCGCGCGACGACGAGCTCGATCGGCCCGGCGTCGACCACGGTGAGCGGACCCTCGTCGTGGCTCCCGACGAGCTCGACGCCCGCCACCGCCGCGTCCGCGCGGCCCGAGCCCTGGACCTGGGCGTTGGTCGGCCTGGTCTCGGGGCCGTCGCCCAGGTCGTACTCGTGGTCCACCCCGCGGGCGCCGGTGACGATCGCGGTCACCAGGGCGCGCACGAAGACCGGGTCGGCGCAGCCGTCGTGGACCCAGCGCGTGCCGAGCTCGGAGTGCTCCGTCGTGCCGACCAGGTGCGCGTCGGCGCCCTCGAGGGGCGCGGCGCGGTAGGTCAGCGGCACGAAGAGCGTGTCCAGGCCCTCCCCGCCGACCAGGAAGCCCTCCATCCCGACCTCGCCGGCCGGGTCGTCGAAGCGGAACGAGCCGGTGGGCTTGCGCGGCTGACCGTCGTACCAGGGACGCGACGCCAGCCAGGCGTCGATGAGCTCGCGCTTGGACGGCTCGAGGGTGGCGTGGGGGTAGACGAGGGCCATGGGCTCACCTCACCACCCGGGGGGCAGCGCCGTGAAGTCCGGTGCCCGCCCCTGGGCGAAGGCGGCCAGCGCCTCGAGGTTGGCCGGGCCGCCCATGAGCTCGGCGAAGGCGGCGCCCTCGCGCTCGCGGGCGGCCGCGACGCCGGCGCGGCGGGGCTCGGTGACCGTGCGCTTGACCGCGACCAGCGAGGAGAGGGGGCGCGAGGCGAGCAGTGCGGCGTGGCGGTGGGCCTCCTCCAGGAGGGTCTCGGGCGGGCAGACCCGCCAGACCAGCCCCATCCCGAGCGCCTCGTCGGCGCTCACCCACTCCGAGGACAGCAGCAGCCAGGCGGCGTTCTGACGGCCGACGAGCAGGGGCAGGAGGTACGACGACGCGGCCTCGGGCGCGACGCCGAGCGAGGTGAAGGGGCACTTGAGCCTGGCGTCGGCGGCCATCAGGGCCAGGTCGGCGAAGCCCAGCACGGTGCAGCCGATGCCCAGCCCGATGCCGTTCACCGCGACGACCAGCGGCTTGGGGAAGGCGTCGAGGGCATCGACGAGTCCGGGGAAGCCGTGCCGGCCGCGTGGGAACGTCGGGTCGGTGGCGATCCGGTGCATCTCGTGCAGGTCGGTGCCGGCGCAGAACGCGCGGCCGGCGCCGGTGAGCAGGACGACGGCCACGGTGTCGTCGGTCGCGGCGGCGAGCAGGGCGTCGGCCAGCGCGTCGTAGAGCGCCTCGTCGAAGGCGTTCAGCGCCTCGGGCCGGTCGAGGGTGAGGGTGCGGACCCGGTCGGCGTCGGCCACCTGCAGCGACATGGCACGCAACCTAGCCCGTCGGCGGTGCGCCGTAGGCTCGTGCGCGTGGCAGGCGGTCAGGTGCGGGTGTGGCGCCCCGACTGGCCCTGCCCGGTGGTGAGCGTGCTGCACCAGCAGCGCCACGGCGGCAGCGACCCGACGTTCCGGCTGGAGGAGTCCGGGCGGGTCTGGCTCGGCCGCCGTACGCCGGTCGGCACGGCCACGTTGGCCATCGACCCGCTGCGCCACGGCGAGGTCCGGGCGGAGGCCTGGGGCGAGGGCGCGGACTGGGCGCTCGAGCACGTGCCGGCGCTGCTCGGGGCGCATGACGACTGGAGCGGCTTCGAGCCGCGCCACCCGGTCCTCCACGAGATCCGCCGCCGCTACGCCCACGTGCGGCTCGGTCGCAGCGGCCTGGTCATGGAGGCCCTGGTCCCCGCGATCATCGAGCAGAAGGTGACCGGGCAGGAGGCCTTCGCGGGCTTCCGCCGTCTGGTGCACCGCTACGGCGAGCGCGCGCCCGGCCCCGGCGTGGAGCGGCGGCTCTGGGTGCAGCCGACGCCCGAGGCGCTGCGCACCGTGCCCTCGTGGGAGTGGCTGCGCATGCACATCGACCCCGCGCGCAGCCGCACCGTGGTGACGGTGGCCCGGGTCGCCGACAGCCTCGAGCGCACGATCGCCCTGAGCCACGAGGAGGCCGACCGGCGCCTGCGGACGCTGCCCGGTGTCGGGGTGTGGACCAGCGCCGAGGTGCGGCAGAAGGCGTTCGGCGACCCCGACGCGGTCAGCTTCGGCGACTACCACGTGGCCAAGGACGTCGGCTGGGCGCTGACCGGCACGCCGTTCGACGACGCCGAGATGGAGGCCTTCCTCGAGCCGTGGCGGCCCCAGCGCGGCCGCGTGCCGCACCTGCTCGCCGTGGCCCGCCTGCACCGGCCCCGGCACGGCGCGCGGATGGCGCCGCGCACCCACCTGCCGGTCAAGCGGTAGGCCTGTCGGATCCGGGCCCGCCCGTTCGTCGTGCTGCGAGACCGACACCCACAGCCCAGGGAGGCACCCCGATGAAGTTCCTCATGCTCGTCACCCTCGACCCGGAGCGCGACCAGAGCGACGACGATCTGACCGGCACCCTCGACGTGGAGGAGTGGGTGCAGAAGTACGACGCCGCGGGCGTCCGGCTGATGGGCGACCAGGTCCGGATGGCCGAGGACGCCACCAGCGTCGTGCGTCGCCGTGGCGAGCTGCTGGTCACCGACGGCCCCTACGCCGAGTCCCGCGAGTGGATCGTCGGATTCGACGTCCTGGAGTGCGCGGACCTCGACGAGGCCATCGGGGTCGCCGCCGAGCACCCCATGGCGGTGGGCGGACGGCTGGAGCTGCGCCCCTTTGTCGAAGGTTGAGGACGTCCTGGCGGAGACGGTGCGCACCGAGCGGCTGCGCATCGTCGCGGCGCTGATCCGCACCACCCGCGACTGGGACCTGGCGGAGGACTCGGTGGCCGACGCGGCCGAGCGCGCCCTGCGCACCTGGCCGCGCGACGGCGTACCCCGCAACCCCGCGGCCTGGCTCACCACCACCGCCCACCGGCGGGCACTCGACGTCCTGCGGCGGGCGGGGGTGGAGCGGGCCAAGCTCGCCCAGCTGCCGGCCCCCGAGTCGCCGCCCGACCCACCCGAGGAGCGACCGGTGATCGAGGACGACCCGCTGCGCCTGGTCTTCACCTGCTGCCACCCGGCGCTGGCGCTCGAGGCCCGGGTGGCGCTGACGCTCAAGGTCGTCGCGGGCCTGAGCACGGCCGACGTGGGCCGGATGTTCCTCGTCTCCGAGGCGACGATGAGCCAACGACTGCTGCGGGCCAAGCGGCGCATCGCCCACACCGGCATCCCCTACCGCGTGCCGGACGAGGGCGACCTGCCCGAGCGGCTCGACGGTGTGCTCGCTGTGGTCTACCTGGTCTTCACCCAGGGCTACGCCGGCGCCGCGTCGCCCGAGCTCGCCGACGAGGCCGTCCGGCTCGGCCGGCTGCTCGTGGACCTGCTCCCCGACGAGGAGGAGGCGCGCGGGCTGCTCGCGCTGATGCTCGCCCAGCACGCCCGCCGCCACGCCCGCGTCGTCGACGGCGAGCTGGTCACGCTGGAGGACCAGGACCGCAGTCGCTGGGACCTGTCGGCGATCGGCGAGGCCGAGGCGCTCGCGCCGCCGCCGCGGGGCCCGTACGCCGTCCAGGCCCACCTCGCGCTGGTCCACGACCGGGCCGCACGTGCCGCGGACACGGACTGGTCGCGAGCGGTGGCGCTCTACGACCTGCTGCCCCCGACGCCGGTGGTCACCCTCAACCGGGCGGTCGCGGTGGGCATGGCGTTGGGTCCGGAGGCCGGGCTGAGCGCCCTGGAGGCGGTGGCCGACGAGCCGGCACTGCGGGAGAGCCACCTGCTGCCGGCCGTGCGGGCCGACCTGCTGCAGCGCCTCGGGCGCGTGGCCGAGGCCCGCGACGAGCTCGAGCGGGCCGCCGCGCTCGCCCCCACGGCGGCCGAGCGGCGCCAGCTCCTGGCGCGTACCCAGTTCGGGGTGACCTGACCAGACCAGCGTTTTGGCCGACCAGCCCCCGGATAGCGTGCTGAGTGGGCGCGCTCCGTGCGCGCCCAGGGGGGATCCACCGTCATGCCTACACGCATCATCCGTGCCGTCTCGGCCGCCGCCGCGCTCACCGTGGCCGGCGCCGTCGCCACCGTCAGCTTCGCCAGCGACGCCCAGGAGGCGGCGCCCCGGGCCCAGACCCCGGCCAAGGCCGCCGTGGGCCAGGTCGCGCTCATCCAGGCCGTCCCACAGGTCCAGCTCACCGTCACCGTGGACGGCCAGCCGGTCCGCAAGGACGTCGCCGAGGGGACCGTCGTCGGTCCGCTCGAGCTGGCCGTGGGCAGCCACCAGGTGAGCTTCACCGACGGCAAGCAGACCATCGACTCCACCGTCGACGTGAGCGCCGGCCAGGCCAGCGACGTCGTCGTGCACCGCCCGGCCGAGGTCGGCGGGCAGCCGGTCGTCAGCGTCTACCCGACGCCGAGCGACCCGATCGACCCCGGCAAGGCCCGCGTGCTGCTCGCGCACACCGCGACCACCGCGCCGGCCGACGTGGTCGTCGACGGCCAGACCGTCTTCACCAACATCGCCAACGGCGAGTTCGCGCAGGCCGACGTGGCCGCGGGTGCCCACGTGGTCTCGCTGCTGCCCGCCGGCATCAAGGCCGACCCGATCCTGGGCCCGCTCGACGTGGACCTCGAGCCGGGCACCATCACGGCCGTCTACGCCGTGGGCAACCCCAAGGACGGCTCGATGAACGTCATCACCCGCACGACGGGCGGCACCGCGTCAGCGTCCCAGGCGCCGAGCCAGATCGACACCGGCTCCGCGGGGCTGGTCGACCGGGTGCGCGTGTGGACCTTCTCCGGACGGTGAGCGCCGCCGCCCTCACGGTCGCCGTGGCGGCCGGGTCGGGGTGCGCCGTCGGCGACCCCCAGCCGGCCGCGACGTCCACCCCGACCCTGGCCGCCACCGCGCCGCCGCCGCACTCCGCGCCCGCGGCGGCGGTGGCCCAGCGCGTCGGCGGCGTCGTCCCCGAGGCGCCGGAGGGCATCCAGCTCCCCGACGGGCGCAGGGTGGGCATCCGCCCGGTAGGCACCACCGACAACGGGCTGCTCGACGTACCCTCCGACATCGACGTGGCCGGCTGGTGGAGCGGGGGCTCTCGCCTGGGCGATCCGTTCGGCAGCACGCTCGTCGCCGCTCACGTCGACTCGCGGACCCAGGGCCTGGGGCCGTTCGCGGACCTGCTCTCGGTCCACCGCGGCGACCGGGTCTACGTCTGGTCCGCCGGCCTCAAGCAGGCCTTCCGCATCGTCTCGCTGCGGCTGCGGCCGCAGGGCACCATCGGCCCGCGCTCGTCGCTGCACTCCCCGGACGGGCGGCGACGGCTGACCCTCGTGACCTGCGCGGGGCCCTACGACGCCGCGCGGGGGGGCTACCAGAACCTCGCCGTGGTGACCGCCGTGCCCCTGGCCAAGGCGGTGCGGCGCCCGTGAGCCGCGGTCTGCGGTCCCTGGCCGCCGTGGCCGTCGTGGTCGGCGTCATCGCGCTGGCCTTCGCCTGGTTCAACCGCGACGACGTCCCCGACCCCGCGCCCCCGACCGAGTCGCGGCCCAAGGTCGAGCGTGACGTCCAGCCCTTCCCCGCGGACATGCCGGCCGAGGGGATGTACGTCGCCAGCGACGTCGCCGCCGACGGCAGCGTCGAGGTCAGCACCTGGATCCGGGCCGCGCAGCCGGTCGAGCAGCTCTCCATGACCACGACCGACCCGGACCTGCTCCCGGGCTCGGTGGAGTCCCTCGACCTGGTCGTCCGGTCCATGGACGGCAAGATGCTGGCCCACCGCGACACCGTGGGCACCAACCCGCAGACCATCCGGCTGCGCCAGGCCGCGACCGAGCTCTACTTCAGCTACACCGTCGACGGCGCGATGGACAGCGCGTCGCCCACGGTGCCCGGCCGCACCCTGGCGCGGGTGCTGGCCATGGACGTGGACTACGACGGCTCCGGCGGCACCGTCCGGCGCCTGGTCAGCGGCCCCGGGACCGTCCTCAACGTCGCCTGCCTCGACCCGAGCCAGGACTTCGACGCCGTGCCCCTGCCGTGCGGTCAGCCGACGGGCGACGGCGACTGGGTCGTCGACCTCACCGGTGCCCAGCGCCAGGACCGGCTGCTGGCCTCGCTCGAGGGCTGAGTCACTCCCCGCCCGAGGAGGACGAGATCTGGTCGCCCCACGCGGCGCGGGCGCCGGAGTCGCCGACCCGGTAGACCTGCACGGACGCGGCCACGCCGGCCACGACAGCGAGCACGCCGACGGTCCGGACCAGCGCGGTGCCGCCGCGCGGCCAGCGGTCCAGCGCGACCAGGGCCAGCGACAGCACCAGGAGCGGGATCGCGAACCAGATGAGCTGGTCGCCGAGCTCCGCGTGCCGGCCGGGGTCGCCGACGTGCTTCTCGAGCTGCTCGCCGCTGGACGTGGCCACCGGGATCAGCACGGTGGCCAGAGCGGCGCTGGCCACGACGAGCGGGCCGTACGGGCGCCGCCACGCCGGCCGGACGGCGATGGCCAGGGTCCCCAGGCAGGCCAGGGGCAGCAGCACGACGACGGCGTGCACGACGAGCGGGTGGACGGGCAGGCCGTTGACGGTGTCGAACACGACCCGGAACCTAGGTCGGCGAAGATGAAGGGGACGTGAAGCCGCTGGTCACGGCGTGCCCCCGGCCGGTCCGTGGCTAGTCCAGGGGCAGGTACGCCGTCGCGGTCATCTCCGGGCCGTGGGTGCAGGCGAGCCCGGTCGGGACGCCGTACGACACGTGGTGGCCGGCGTGGCACAGGCGCAGCTCGCCCCCGGCGTCGTGGACCAGGCGGGCGACGAGGGCCAGGCCCAGGCCGGCCCCGGGTCGCGAGCGGGCCTCGGGCGCGCGGGTGAACCGCTCGGTGGCCGTGGCCAGCAGCTCCGCCGGCATCCCCGGCCCGGCGTCACTGACCGTGACCACCTCGTAGCCACCGCGGCGCTCGGTCGTCTCCCGCACGGGCGGGGCGCCGTGCCGCTCGGCGTTGGTGACCAGGTTGGTGCGGACCCGGTCGAGCAGCACCTCGCGCGAGGGCCGGGCGGTGCTGAGCTCCAGGAGCTGCTCGGCCAGCGCGGCCAGGCGGTCGACGTCGACCTCGAGCTCCTCGAGCACCTCCTCGTGGTCGGCCACCGAGCGGGGCCGGCGCCGGGCCAGCTGGATCCGGGAGCGGAGCAGGGTCAGCGGCGTGCGCAGCTCGTGGCTGGCGTCCTGCACGAAGCGGCGCTCGCGGGCCAGCGACTCGTCGAGGGCGTCCAGCATCTCGTTGAGGGTGTGGCCGAGCCGGGTGACCTCGTCGTCGGCCCCGTCCGGCACGTCGAGCCGGACGTCCACCGCGCCGGCCGCGATCTCGTCCGCGCGGCGCCGGTAGCGCTCGACCGGGGCCAGGGCGAAGCGCGCGACGCCGTACCCCACCGCCGAGGCGACGACCAGCGCGGTGCCACCGGCCAGGACCAGCTGGAGGAGCAGCTCGCGCAGGGCCTCGTCGCGGCGGTCCCGGTGCGCGCCGACGAGGAGGACCTGGTCGCCGGGCAGGTCGGAGACCCGGATGCGGTAGGGCTCGTCCGAGGCCGGCAGCAGGCTCCCGGAGTCGTAGGTGCCCGGGACCAGCTCGGCGGGGGACAGCAGCGGCCGCTCGGTGGCCGGGCCGCCGGAGTCGAGGGCGGCGCCCCCACTGCTCAGGACCTGCCACGTCGTCCCGGTCGCCTCGGCCTCGTCGCGGTCGCGCACGGTGCCGTCCGCGCCGACCCGTGAGGAGATGACCTCGGTGGCGCGGGTGAGGTCGGTGTCCAGACCGCGGTCCAGGGCGTACTCCACCCGCCAGTAGACGAAGGCGCCGGCCCCCGTCAGCAGCACCAGCATGGCCAGGGAGAACCCGGCGACCAGCCGGACCCGGAGCGGGAGCCGGCTCACCGCTCGAGCCGGTAGCCGGCGCCCCGCACGGTGGTGATGCTGGCGGTGCCGAAGGGCCGGTCCACCTTGCGCCGGATGGCCGCGACGTGGACGTCGATGACGTTGCTGCTGAGGTCGGTCTCGCCGTCCCAGACCTCGTCGAGGATCGCGTAGCGCGACACCACCCGCCCGGCGTTGCTCGCCAGCAGCCACAGGATGTCGAACTCCCGCGTGGACAGCTCGACCTCGACCTCGCCCCGGTGCACCCGCCGGGCGCCCGCGTCGACGGTGAGGTCGCCGACACTGACGTGGTCCTGGTCGGCGTACGCCGTGCGGCGGTGCAGCGCGCGGAGCCGGGCCAGCAGCTCGTCGAGGTCGAACGGCTTGGGCAGGTAGTCGTCTGCGCCCGCGTCGAGCCCCTCGATCCGGTCGCGCACCTCGCCGCGGGCGGTGAGCACCAGCACCGGCGTGGTCACGCCCAGCCGGCGCAGCCGCCGGCAGACCTCGACCCCGTCCAGGCCCGGGAGCATCCAGTCGAGCACGAGCACGTCGTAGGGGATCCCGTCGGGCAGCGCGCGGCGGTACGCCGAGAGCCCGTCGTGCACGGTCTCCACGTCCCAGCCGGCCTCGGCCAGCGTCCGCGTCAGGACGTCGGCCAGCCGCAGGTCGTCCTCGGCCAGCAGCACCCGCACGGCTCCACGATGCACCCCGCGCGGTCGCTTCACGGAGTCTTCATGCAGCGCGCCGTCCTCACAGGTGACGCACAGGCGGGGCCGGGTCGGTCATCAGATGAGCCCCGGAGACTCCCGGACATGACCGAGACACCGCACCCCGAGCCGACGCCACCGACCGGTCCCGCCGGTCCGACGCCCTGGAGCCGGCTCCGGGCGACCCTCGCCGGCGCCGCGGTGGCGGCCCTGGTCGCCGTGGGCCTGGGCGGCTTCGCCGTGGGCCGGGCCACCGCCGACGACGCGGGCACCCAGCAGCCGGGCTTCCAGCAGCAGGGCCCGCCCGGTGGCCTGAACGGTGGCCTGAACGGTGGCCTGCCCGGCGGCCAGACCGGGAGCCAGAACGGTCAGGCTCCGGGCGGTCAGCTCCCCGGCGCGCCCGCGCAGGGTGGCGGCACCTCCGGGTCGCCGACGTGACCACCGTCCCCACGGTCGCGCGGGTCCCGGTCGCGCGCCCGCGCCCGAGCCGGGCCGCCGCTGACCAGGGAGCCCGCCTGGCCGCCGGCGCCACGCTGTGGCTGTCCCTGCTGCTCGTGACCTACTGGTGGGTCGCCGACGGCGGGCTCGGCGCGCCGCTGGCCGGTGGCGCCCTGGTCCTGTCCGTGGGTCGGCTCACCGGCCTGGTGGCCAGCGTGCTGCTGCTGGCCCAGGTCGTGCTCATGGCTCGGGTGCCGGTGCTCGAGCGCGCCTTCGGCCAGGACCGGTTGGCGCGGGTGCACCGGGTGGTGGGCTTCGTCGGCTTCGACCTGATGGTGACCCACGTGCTCACCACCTCGGTCGGGTACGCCGGCGGCGACCTCCTCGCCAGCCCCGGCCGGCTCTGGCGGCTGGTCCTCGACGACCCCGGGATGCTGCTCGCCGCTGCCGGCACCCTCGCGCTGGTCATGGTCGTGGTGACCAGCGTCCGCGCGGCGCGTCGGCGACTGCGCTACGAGTCGTGGCACCTGCTGCACCTCTACGCCTACCTCGGCGTCGGCCTCGCCCTGCCGCACCAGCTGTGGACCGGTCAGCAGTTCGTCGGGTCCGCGGCGCGCACGCTGTTCTGGTGGACGGCGTGGGCGCTGGCCGCGGTGGCGGTGCTGGTCTGGCGCGTCGGCGTCCCGGCGTACCGCACCCTGCGCCACGACCTGCGCGTCACCGCAGTCGTCCCCGAGGCGCCCGGAGTGGTGTCGGTGCACGTGGCCGGTCGCGACCTGCACCGGATGCCGGTGGAGGCCGGCCAGTTCCTCACCTGGCGCTTCCTGGCCGGTCCCGGCTGGAGCCGCGCGCACCCGTACTCCCTGTCCGCCGCGCCGGACGGGCGCCGCCTGCGACTCACGGTCAAGGACCTCGGTGACGGCAGCCGCGAGGTGGCGCGGCTGCGTCCCGGCACCCGCGTGCTCGTCGAGGGCCCGCACGGCCGGCTCAGCGCGCGGGTCCGCACCCGGCGCCACGTCGCGCTCGTCGGCGCCGGCGTCGGGATCACCCCGCTGCGCGCGCTGGCCGAGGGCCTGGACTACGGGCCGGGGGAGGCCGTCCTCGTCCACCGCTACGCCGAGCGCCCGCTCTTCGCCGAGGAGCTCGCCGCTCTGAGCCTCGAGCGCGGCCTGCGCGTGGTCGACCTGCCCGGCTCCCGGACCGCGCCCGGCAACGACCCGCGCCACCTGCTGCACCACGTGCCCGACCTCGCCCACCGCGACGTCTACGTCTGCGGCCCCGAGGAGTGGGCCACCGAGATCGGCCGCGCGGCCCTGGCCGCCGGTCTCCCGCCCGAGCACCTGCACGTCGAGACCTTCCGGTGGTGACCGCATGAAGCGCATCGTCCTGTGGCTGATGAGCACGCTCTCGGCGGTGGTGCTGCTCTTCGGCTACCACACGTCCACGTCCGGCCCCGCCGCCACCGCGCAGGCCCCGGTCGGAGCCAGCCTGTCGACCAGGAGCGTCGCCGCAGCCAGCGGGGGCGGCGGTGGCACGGGCGGGGGCACCAGCACGGTGACCGGCGACGTGGCCCAGACCCGCTGGGGGCCGGTCCAGGTCCAGCTCACCCTGGACACCTCCGGCACCATCACCGACGTCGAGGTGCTGCAGTACCCCAGCGGCAGCCACGAGGACCAGCAGATCAACTCCTTCGCCCTGCCCCGGCTGGTCCAGGAGACCCTCGACGCCCAGAGCGCCCACGTCGACATGGTCAGCGGCGCCACGGTGACCAGCCAGGGCTACCTCACCTCCCTGCAGTCCGCCCTGGACCAGGCGTCGGCGTGAGCGCCACGGCGACGAGGCCCGCGCGGTACGTCGAGCAGGTGATGGGCCTGCCCATCAGCCTGGCCCTGCGTGGCCGGCACACCGACGACGCCGCCGCCCGCGGCGCCTGGGCCGAGGCCCTGGCCGCGCTGCGCGACGTGGACCGCGTCTTCAGCACCTACCGACCCGAGTCGTTCGTCAGCCGGCTGGGCCGCGGCGAGGTGGCGGTCGACGACGGGCCGCCCGAGGTGGCCGAGGTCCTGGCCCTCGGCGAGGTGGCCCGGCTCCAGTCCTACGGCGCCTTCGACGTGCGCCGCGGTGGCGTCCTCGACCCGACCGGCGTGGTCAAGGGCTGGGCCGTGGAGCGCGCCGCGCGTCCGTTGCGCGCGCTCCCCGACACCGACGTGTGCCTGAGCGCCGGGGGAGACCTGGTCGCCCACGTGGCCGACCCGGACGCGCCGCCCTGGCGGATCGGGATCGAGGACCCGCACGACCCCACCCGCGTCGTGGCCGTCGTACCCGTCCGCGCCGGCGCCGTCGCCACCTCCGGGCTGGCCCACCGCGGCGGCCACGTCGTCGACGCCCGCACCGGGGCCGTTCCCGACGCCGTCGCCTCGGTCACCGTGGTCCACGACGACCTGACCTGGGCCGACCTCGATGCCACGGCCGCCTTCGCCCTCGGCCGCGACGCGGCCCGCTGGCTGCGCAGCCGGCGCCGCACCGGCCTGGTCGTCTGGGCCGACGGCACCCGGGAGGTCCTGGGCGGCTGAGCCCCGCGGTTCGTCGAGACGCCCCAAGCCACGCCGCGGTGTTGGTCGCCCGCGACGAACACCGCCGCTGCCGGTCTTCCTAGCGTGTCGGCATGGGTGATCTGGAGCACGTCGGCAGCTGGTTGGAGGAGCAGGTCCCGCAGCTGCTCGAGAAGTACGACGTCCCGGCCGCGGCCTGGGCCGTCCTCCACGACGGGCAGGTCGTCGACGGCGCGAGCGGCCTGCTGAGCAAGTCCACCGGCGTCGAGGCCACCGCGGACTCGGTCTTCCAGATCGGCTCGGTCACCAAGCTCTGGACCGCCTCCCTGGTCATGCAGCTGGTCGACGAGGGCGAGGTCGAGCTCGACGCGCCGGTGCGGACCTACCTGCCGGAGTTCCGGATCGCCGACGAGGCGGCGGCCGCGGTCATCACCGTGCGCCAGCTGCTGAGCCACACCGCGGGCTTCGAGGGCGACATCTTCACCGACACCGGCTTCGGCGACGACTGCGTCGAGAAGTACGTCGCCACGCTCGGCGACGTCGCCCAGCTGTTCCCGCCCGGGGAGCGCTTCTCCTACAACAACGCCGGCTACTGCGTGCTCGGCCGGCTGGTCGAGGTGGTCCGCGGCACGACGTACGACGCGGCCCTGCGCGAGCACCTCATCGGCCCGCTCGGGCTGACCCACACCGCGACCAACGCCTACGAGGCGATCCTCTTCCGGGCGGCCGTCGGCCACATGGAGCAGGAGCCCGGTGGCGGCCAGCAGCCCGCGCCGGTCTGGGCCATGGCCCGCTCCAACGCACCGGCCGGCTCGATGCTGACCATGCGCGCCCGTGACCTGCTCGCCTTCGCCCGGATGCACCTCGAGGACGGCACGGCGGCCGACGGCACCCGGGTGCTGGCCCCGGGCACCAGCGCCCGGATGCAGGAGCAGCAGGTCACCCTGCCGCCGATCGGCATGATGGGCAGCTCGTGGGGCCTCGGCTTCGAGCGCTTCGACGACGCCAGCAGCGCGGTCGTCGGCCACGACGGCAACACGATCGGCCAGGCGGCGTTCTGCCGGATGGTGCCCGAGCACGGGCTCGCGGTCGTGCTGCTCAGCAACGGCGGGGACGCGTTCAGCCTCTACCGCGACGTGGTCGGCCACGTGCTCGAGGAGCTGGGCGGCGTGCAGACCAAGGCCCTGCCCACGCCGCCCGCGCACCCGGAGCCCGTGGACGCGAGCCGCTACGTCGGCACCTACTCCGCGGAGGTCTACGACCTCAACGTCAGCCAGGACGACGAGGGCCGGGTCTGGATCGAGACCGTGCCCAAGGGCTTCCTGGCCGAGCTCGGCGAGGAGACCAGCACCGTCGAGCTCGTGGGCTACGGCGACGACATGCTCATCCCGCTCCAGCCGGACCGTGGCATGCACATGCCGCACGCCTTCCTCGGCGACGACGGCGAGGGGCGCTCGCGCTACCTGTTCCTCGGCCGCATCGTGCGCCGCGCCGGCGTCTGACCCGCCCAGCCCCGACCCGACCTCCCGCCAGCCTCGAGAGAGATCACGACATGAAGCTCAGCACGGTGCGCACCGTCCTCCTCGCCACGGCGGTCGCCGCGGCCCTGGCCGGCTGTGGGGGCGGCAGCGACAGCGACGACGACAAGCCCGCGGCCGGCGGCGAGACCAAGAACGCGGCCCCCGAGTCGCAGTACGTCGACGGCGGGACCTTCACCATGTCCCTGGCCGGCGACCCCGGCAAGCTGGACCCGCAGTCCTCGGCCAGCACCCAGCTGTTCGCGGTCAACCAGCTCGCCTACGACAACCTGGTCTTCGTGGACGGGCAGTCCGGCGAGGTCGAGCCGCAGCTGGCCACCGACTGGACGGTCGACGGCACCACGGTCACCCTCACCCTCGCCCAGGGCATCACCTGCTCCGACGGCACGCCGTTCACCGCGAGCCAGGCCGCCGACAACATCAGCTACGTGGGCGACCCCAAGAACAAGAGCCCCTACCTCGGCACCTTCGTGCCGGTCGGGGCGAAGGCCACCGGCGACGACGCCGCCGGCACCGTCACCATGACGCTCGCCGAGCCCGCGCCGTTCGTGCTCAACGGCCTGGCCAGCCTGCCGATGGTGTGCGCCTCGGGGATGCAGGACCGGGCTGCACTCAAGAACACCACGGAGGGCACCGGCCCCTACGAGCTCACCGAGGCCGTGCCGGGCGACCACTACACCTACCAGATCCGCGACGGCTACACCTGGGGCCCGAACGGCGCCACCACCGACGAGAACGGCATGCCCGACACGATCGTGATGAAGATCGTGCAGAACGAGGGCACCGCCTCCAACCTGCTGCTGTCCGGCGAGGTCAACGCGGCCACCATCCAGGGCCCGGACGCCAAGCGCCTCGACGCGGCCAAGCTGTTCAGCGTCAGCACCACCGCGATGGTGGGCGAGCAGTGGTTCAACCACGACGCCGGCCACGGCACCAGCGACCCCGCCGTGCGGATGGCGCTGACCCAGGCGGTCGACTACGCCGAGCTGGCCAAGGTGGCGACGGCGGGCGAGGGCAGCCCGGCCACCACGTTCGCGGGCCTGGCCCCGGTCGCCTGCCCCGGTGACTCCATCACCCCGGCCATGCCGGCCATGGACGCCGACGCGGCCAAGGGCCCGCTCGCCGGCCAGAAGCTGACCTTCCTGTACTCCAGCGCGGCGGGCAGCGCCGTGGCCGCGGCCGCGGAGCTCGCGGTGCAGCAGTGGAAGGCCGCCGGCGCCGACGTGACCGCCAAGGGCGTGGACGAGACCGCACTCGAGGGAGCGACCTTCGGGACCGGGGACTGGGACATCGCCTGGCTGCCGCTCAACGTCAACAGCCCCGACCAGCTGGTCCCGTTCCTCTCCGGGCCGGGCCTGGCCGACCAGGGCACCAACTTCTCCGGCATCGACAACGCCGACTACACCGCGGGCGTCAAGGCCGCCACCCAGATGGCCGGGACCGAGGGCTGCCAGACCTGGCTCGACGCCGAGAGCAAGCTGGTCGCGGCCGCCGACATCGTCCCCTTCGCGACCAGCGCGGTGAAGACCTACGGCAACGGCGCCCAGTTCGACTACCCGGGCACCTTCATGCCGACCAGCATCCGCATGCTGGCCAAGTAGCGGCGACCCGGACAGCGACGGTCCCGCGACATGGCCCTGGCGAACTCGGTCGCCCCTCCTGCACCCCCCGCGCCGGTGCGCCCGGCGCGCGGGGTGACGGTCCACCCCTGGCTGCGCTTCGGCGTGCGCCGGCTCGGTCGGCTGGTCGTCTCCCTGTGGGTGCTGGTCACCGCGTCGTTCCTGATGATCCACCTGATCCCGGGCGACCCGGTGCGCGCGGCCCTCGGGCCCACCGCGCCGCCCGCGCTGGTCGCGGCCAAGCGCGCGGAGATCGGTCTGGACGACCCGCTGCTGGTGCAGTACTGGCACTACCTGCAGCACCTGTTCACCGGCGACCTCGGCACCTCGCTGACCTCGCAGCTGCCGGTCTCGGAGATCGTGTCGCAGCGCCTGCCGGCCACGCTGGCGCTGGCCCTGCTGGCCTTCCTGGTCGCCGTGCTCGTGGCCGTGCCGCTGGGCGTGGCCATGGGCGTGCTGACCCGGCGCGGCCACGGGCGGCGCACCGAGCTGGTCTTCACCTCCTCCAGCGTGTTCCTCGGCATCGTCCCGGACTTCCTGCTCGGCGTGCTGCTCGTCTACGTCTTCGGCGTCAACCTCGGCTGGCTGCCGGTGGCCGGCAACGACAGCCCGTCGGCGTACGTCCTGCCGGTGCTGTCGCTGGCCATCGGCCCGGCGGCGATCCTGGCCCGGATCGTGCGCATCGAGATGGTGATGGTGCTCGAGGCCGACTTCGTGCGCACCGCGCGGGCCAAGCGGCTACCCAAGCGCCGGGTCTACCTCGGCCACGCGCTGCCCAACGCGCTGACCGCGTCGCTCACCCTCGGCGGGCTGATCCTGGGCGCGATGGTGGCGAGCACCGTGCTGGTCGAGAACGTCTTCGCCTGGCCCGGGCTCGGCAGCACGATCGTGTCCTCGATCCTCAACAAGGACTACCAGGTCGTGCAGGCCGTGGTGATCGTGTACGGCGCCAGCGTGCTGCTGGTGAACACCCTCGTCGACGTGGCCCTCGCGCTGCTCGACCCGCGCTCGATGATCCGGGAGGACTGACCTGCCGTGCGCCGATGGACGAGCGTGCTCCGCACGCCCCTGGGCCTGGCCGCCACCGCCCTGACCGTCGCGGTCGTCGCGCTGGCCGTGCTCGGTCCGCTGCTGTGGACCGACGACGCGAACGCGATCGACACCAGCAACCTCCTGGCCGGACCGTCCGGCCAGCACTGGGCGGGCACCGACAACCTCGGGCGCGACATCCTCTACCGCACCCTGGTCGCCACCCGGCTCTCGCTCGGGCTCGCCCTGGCCGCGACGGTCATCGCCGTGGTCGCCGGGCTGGCCCTCGGCGCGCTGTCGTTCCTGCTGGGCTCCCGGCTGCGCCGGCTGATGGGCACGGTCATCAACATCGCGGTCGCCTTCCCCGGGATCCTGCTCGCGCTGTTCTTCGCGGTCATCTTCGGCGTGGGCGCCACGGGGGCGGTGCTGGCCATCGGGCTGGCCGGCGCCCCGGCCTTCGGCCGGCTCGTGCAGACGATGGTCGCCGGGGTCGAGTCGCGTGACTACGTCGCGGCCGCGCGGGTCGCGGGGGTCAGCCGCCCCCGCATCCTGGTCCGCCACGTGCTGCCCAACATCGCCGAGCCGCTGGTCGTCAACGCCACCATCGGCGCGGGCGGCGCGCTGCTCTCCTTCGCCGGGCTGTCCTTCCTCGGCCTCGGCGTCCAGCAGCCGCAGTACGACTGGGGCCGGCTGCTGTTCGACGGGATCAGCTCGATCTACGTCAACGCCGCCGCCGCTCTCGTCCCCGGCGCCGCCGTGCTCCTGGCCGGCCTGGCCTTCAACCTGTTCGGCGAGTCGGTGGCCAAGGGCCTCGGCGTCGACGCGATCGCCGGGATCCGGCTGCCCGACACCCGGCGCGTCCGGGTGGACCACGCGGCGCCCGCGGGCGGGTCCGCGGCCGGTCGCGAGGACGACCTGGTCCTCGACGTGCAGGACCTGGTCGTGACCTTCCCCGGCGCGAACGGGCCGGTGCGCCCGGTCCGCGGCGTCTCCTTCACCGTGCGCCGCGGCGAGTCCGTCGGCATCGTGGGGGAGTCCGGCTCCGGCAAGTCGCTCACCGCGCTCGCGGTGTCGTGCCTGGTCGACGCCGGCGCGGTGACCGCCTCCCGGCTGGCCCTGCTCGACCAGGACCTGCAGGCCCAGGACACCCCGGCCCAGCGCCGGATGCTCGGCACCTCGCTGGCCATGGTCTTCCAGGACCCGATGACGTCGTTCAACCCGACCCAGCGCATCGGCCGGCAGCTCGCCGAGGTCGGCACCACCCACCTCGGCATGACCCGCCGCGAGGCGCTGGACCGGGCCGTCGACCGGCTGGACGCGGTCCGGATCGCCGACGCGGCCGAGCGCGCCCAGCGCTACCCGCACGAGTACTCCGGCGGCATGCGCCAGCGGGCCATGATCGGCATGGGCCTGATGGGCACCCCCGCGCTGATCGTGGCCGACGAGCCGACCACGGCCCTCGACGTCACCGTCCAGCAGCAGGTCCTCGACCTGCTCGCCGCCATCCGCGACGCCGACGACGTGGCCCTGGTCCTCATCAGCCACGACGTCACCGTGGTCGGCGAGGTCTGCGACCGCGTCCTCGTGATGTACGCCGGCCAGGTCGTCGAGGAGCTCCCCGCGGCCGGTCTGCGCACCGCCGCCCAGCACCCCTACACGCGGGCGCTGGTGGCCGCCGTACCGGACATGGCCACCGACCTCGACGCCCCGCTGGCCACCATCCCCGGCCGCCCGGTCACCCCCGACGCCGTGCCGCCCGGGTGCCCCTACGCGCCGCGGTGCCCGCTGGCCGACGCGCGCTGCCGGGCGGAGGACCCGCCCCTGGTCGACACCGCCCAGGGCCGGGTGGCCTGCTGGCACGCCGGCGAGCCGCTGCCCGACCCCGTCGTGCGGGCCGACGCCGACCTGGCCGAGCTGTCCGAGCTGCTGGAGACCCCGTGAGCGAGCTGCGCTTCGACGACGTGACCGTCCGCTACGACCGCACGCTGGCCGTGGACGGCGTCAGCCTCACCGTGCCCGCCGGGCGCGTGGTCGGGCTGGTGGGGGAGTCGGGGTCGGGCAAGTCCACCCTGGCCCGCGCCGCCGTCGGGCTGGCGCCGGTGAGCGGCGGCACGATCACCCTCGACGGCGCCCCGGTCCCGACCCGTGGGCGGCGCCGGCCACTCCAGATGGTCTTCCAGGACCCCTACTCCTCGCTCGACCCCCGGATGTCCATCGGCCAGAGCGTGGCCGAGGCCATGCCGCCGGGCGCCTCCCGCGCCGAACGCCGCGCCGAGGTCGAGCGGCTCTTGGAAATGGTGCACCTCGACCCGTCCCGCGCGGGCGACCTCCCGTCCCGGCTCTCCGGTGGCCAGCGCCAGCGGGTCGCCCTGGCCCGCGCCCTGGCCGGTCGTCCGCAGGTGGTCATCGCCGACGAGATCACCTCCGCCCTCGACGTCTCGATCCAGGGCGCGGTGCTCAACCTGGTCCGCGAGCTCCAGCGCGAGCTGGGCCTCTCGATGCTGTTCATCTCCCACAACCTCGCCGTGGTGCGCTACGTCGCCAGCCACGTCGCGGTCATGCACCAGGGCCGGATCGTGGAGGAGGGGCCGACCGCCCAGGTCCTCTCCGAGCCCGGTCACGACTACACGCGCGCGCTGCTGGCCGCCGTACCCGGAAGGACCACCCCGTCATGACCTCCCCCCTCGCCGCGACGCCTCCGCATCGACGACCTCACGGCGTTCGCCGTGCCGAGCCAGCCGGCCCTCTCCCCGGACGGTGCGCGCGTGGCCTACGTGCTGCGCACCCTCGACGCCGAGGGGGACCGCAACGTCGACGAGCTGTGGCTGGTCACCGACCGGGACCGGCGGCTCACCCACGGTCCGGCCGACACCGCGCCGGTGTGGTCACCGGACGGCTCCCGCCTGGCCTTCCTGCGCGGCGGCCAGGTCGCGGTGGTCGACGTGGCCGGCGGCGAGGTCGACGTCCTCACCGACCTGGCCCTCGGCGCCGGTGCCCCGCAGTGGAGCCCCGACGGCGCGCGGCTGGCCTTCACCGCCCCGGTCGACCCCACCGGCGGGGCCGAGGGCCCGATGGTCACCGACGGCACCGACTACCAGGCCGACGGCGCCGGGACCTACGGCGCGACGCGCAGCCAGCTCCACGTCCTCGACGTGGCCGCGCGATCGGTCCGCCAGGTCACCGACGGCGACCACCACGTGGCCGCCCCGCGCTGGAGCCCGGACGGCCGCACCCTCGTCTTCGCCCGAGGCACGGGCGAGCGGTTCCGCGTCCCGGTCCTCACCCTCGACGTCGACGACGCGCTGGCCCACCCCCGCACGGTCGCGCTGGCCGACGGCATCGCCGCGGCCGCGACGTGGACGCCGGACGGCTCGGCCCTCCTCGTGGTGGGCTACCCCGGCGACCCGGTCGGGCACGCCCACCTGCTGCGCGTGCCGCTCGACGGCGGCGAGCCGGTCGACCTGGCCGCGGGCCTGGACCGCAACGTGATGCCGGGTGCACCGGCCTACCCCGGCGGCCTGCCCGTGGAGGTCGACGGCCGGGTCTGGTTCTGCCTGCGCGAGCGCGGCTGCACCCACCTGTGGTCGGTCGCGAGCGACGGCACCGGCGCCCGCGCCGAGCTGGCCGGCGAGGGCCGGGTCGTCTCCGGGCTCTCGTTGGTCGGCGACCGCGCGGTCGTGGCGCTGGCCACGCCCACGTCGTACGGCGAGGTCGTGGCGCTCGAGGGCGGCACCGAGACCGTGCTGACCGACCACGGCGCGGCGCTGGCCGACGTCGTGCACCACCCGCGCGAGGCGCGGACCTTCACGGTCTCCGACGGCACCGAGGTCGAGGGCTGGCTCCTCCACGACCCCGCGCGGCCCGGGCCCAAGCCGCTGCTGCTCGACGTGCACGGTGGCCCGCACAACGCGTGGAACGCCGCGGCCGACGAGATCCACCTCTACCACCAGGAGCTGGTCGAGCGCGGCTGGGCGGTGCTGCTGGTCAACCCGCGCGGCAGCGACGGCTACGGCGAGGCGTTCTACGACGGCGTGCACGGCGCCTGGGGAGTGGGTGACGCCAAGGACTTCCTCGAGCCGCTCGACCAGCTGGTGGCCGAGGGGCTGGCCGACCCGGAGCGGTTGGCCGTGGCCGGCTACAGCTACGGCGGCTTCACGGCTTGCTGGCTCACCGGTCACGACGACCGGTTCGCCGCGGCGGTCGCCGGTGGGACGGTGAGCGACCTGGTCAGCATGTACGGCACCAGCGACGACCTCTGCCTGTCCGCCTACGAGCTGGGCGGCACGCCCTGGGACGAGCCCGAGCGGTACGCCGCCATGTCACCGATCACGCAGGTCGCCCAGGTCCGCACCCCGACGCTGGTCCTGCACGGCGAGGACGACCGGACCTGCCCGCTCAGCCAGGGCCAGCAGTGGCACACCAGCCTGGTCGAGCTCGGAGTGGAGACCCAGCTCGTCGTCTACCCCGGCGCCTCGCACGTCTTCATCCTGCTCGGGGCGCCGTCGCAGCGCCTGGACTTCAACCGCCGGGTCCTGGACTGGCTCGAGCGGTACACCACCGGCGGCGGCCGGCCGCGGCTGGACGCCGCGCACTGGCAGCGCCGGCTCGAGCGGCTGGCCGAGAAGCACGGCGTCCCGGGCGCGCAGCTCGGCATCCTGCGCACCGGCCGCGGCGGCGCGCCCGACGAGCTGGTCGAGGCGGCGCACGGCGTGCTCAACGTGCGCACGCAGCACCCGGTCAGCACCGACGCGCTCTTCCAGATCGGCTCCATCACCAAGGTGTGGACCGCCACCGTCGCGATGCGACTGGTCGACCAGGGCCTGCTCGAGCTGGACTCCCCGATCGCCGAGGTGCTGCCGGAGCTGCGGCTGGCCGACCCCGACGTGACCAAGCAGGTCACCCTGCGCCACCTGCTCACCCACACCAGCGGCATCGACGGCGACGTGTTCACCGACACCGGCCGCGGCGACGACTGCCTGGAGAAGTACGTCGAGGTGCTCGGCGAGGCCGGGCAGAACCACCCGCTCGGCGCGACCTGGTCCTACTGCAACTCCGGCTACGCGCTGCTGGGCCGGGTCATCGAGCAGGTGACCGGGAAGACCTGGGACGAGGCGATGCGCGACGAGCTCTACGTCCCGCTCGGCCTGGAGCGCACGGTCACCCTGCCCGAGGACGCGCTGCTGCACGCCGCGGCCGTGGGCCACGACCAGCGCGACGGCGAGACCGTGCCGGCCGCGGCCTGGCAGCTGCCCCGCTCGATCGGACCGGCCGGGTTGGTCTCGGCGCCGGTGGCCGACGTGCTGGCCTTCGCCCGGATGCACCTGACCGGCGGCGTCGCCGCCGACGGCACCCGCTTGCTGAGCGAGGAGAGCACCGCCGCGATGGCCGCGCACCAGGCCGACCTGCCCGACAAGATCATCCTGGGCGACTCCTGGGGGCTGGGCTGGATCCGCTTCGGCTGGGGCGGGCAACGGCTCGTCGGCCACGACGGCAACACGCTGGGCCAGGCGGCGTTCCTGCGCGTGCTGCCCGACGGCGAGGGCGGCGGACTGGCCGTCGCGCTGCTCACCAACGGGGGCCACACCCGCGACCTCTACGAGGACCTCTACCGCGAGCTGTTCGCGGCGCTGGCCGGCGTGCAGATGCCCGAGCGGTTCACCCCGCCGGCCGACGCCGAGGTCGACATCACGCCGTACGTCGGCACCTACGAGCGCACCTCGGTGCGCATGGACGTCGAGCAGGGCCCGGACGGGCCGCTGCTGCGCACCACGTTGACCGGGCCGCTGGCCGAGCTCGAGCCGGACCCGGTCGAGGAGTACCCCCTCGTGCCCGTCGGACCGGCGCTGTTCGCCCTGCGCCCGCCGGGTGTGGAGACGTGGGCGCCGGTGACGTTCTACGAGCTGCCGACCGGCGAGAAGTACCTCCACTTCGGCGTGCGGGCCACGCCCAAGGTCTCGTCGTGACCGACCTGGACGCTCTGCTCGACGACATCCGCCTGCTGGTCGAGTGCGAGTCGCCGTCGGCCGACCTCGACGCGGTGGCGCGCTCCGCCGACGTGGTCGCCGGCGTCGGCGCGGCCCGGATGGGCGTCGAGCCGGAGCGGATCGTCCTGGACGGCCGGACCCACCTGCGCTGGCGACTCGGCTCCGGGCCGTCGCGGGTGCTGCTGCTCGGCCACCACGACACGGTGTGGCCGCTCGGCACGCTCGAGCGCCGCCCGTACGCCGTCGAGGGCGGCGTGCTCCGCGGCCCGGGCTGCTTCGACATGCTGGCTGGCGTGGCCATGGCCTTCGCGGCCGCGGCCGGCCTGGACGGTGTCACCGTGCTGGTGACCGGCGACGAGGAGCTCGGCTCGCCCAGCTCACGAGGCCTGGTCGAGGACGAGGCCCGGCTGGCCGAGGCCGTCCTGGTGCTCGAAGCCTCGGCCGACGGCGGCGCGCTCAAGACCGAGCGCAAGGGCGTCTCGCTGTACGACGTGCGCGCGACCGGTCGCGCGGCCCACGCCGGGCTGGAGCCCGAGCGCGGGGTCAACGCCAGCGTCGAGCTCGCGCACCAGGTGCTGGCCGTGGCGCGCCTGGGGGACGCCTCTGCCGGCACCACGGTCACCCCGACGGCCGGCCGGTCCGGCAGCACCAGCAACACCGTGCCCGCCGGCGGCTCGTTCTCGGTCGACGTGCGCGTGCGGACGGTGGCCGAGCAGGAGCGGGTGGACCGCGCCCTGCGGGCGCTGGCGCCGGTGCTGCCGGGGGCCGAGGTCGAGGTGTTCGGCGGCCCGAACCGGCCGCCGCTGGAGGCCACCGCCTCGGCCGCGCTGTTCGCGCTGGCCCAGGCCGTCGCGGACCGGCTCGGCCTGCCTGCGCCCAGCGCCGCCTCCGTGGGCGGCGCGTCGGACGGCAACCTCACCGCCGGCGTCGGGACCCCGACCCTGGACGGGCTCGGCGCGGTCGGCGGCGGTGCGCACGCCGAGGACGAGCACGTCCTCGTCGACGCGCTACCCGGCCGGACCGCGCTGCTGCGCGGGCTGCTCGAGGAGCTGCTGGCCGTGCGGACGAACGACCTCGTCGCATCTGGTGCGGTGCGACCATGACCGCGCCCGACGACCTGAGCAGCATGGGAGCCATGACCGAGCTGAGGGTGGCGAGCGACGTGGACCGCGCCGTCCAGGCCGCCGACGCCGCCGCGCGCGCCGCGGGCGTGACCGTGCGCGACCTCGCCGACCTGGCCGACCTCGAGGGCGTGGTCGCGCTGTTCGCGGGGATCTGGGGCCGGGCCGAGAACCCGCCGGTGACCCTCGAGCTCCTGCGGGCCTTCACCAAGGCCGGCAACTACGTCGGCGGCGCCTTCGAGGACGGCCGGCTGGTCGGCGCCTGCGTCGGCTTCTTCCACGCCCCGGGCGAGGACGCGCTGCACAGCCACATCGCCGGCGTGGCCGCGAGCGGGCGCAGCGTCGGCTTCGCGCTCAAGCTGCACCAGCGCTCGTGGGCCATGCTGCGCGGCGTCGGCGAGATCGCCTGGACCTTCGACCCGCTGGTGTCGCGCAACGCCTACTTCAACCTGGTCAAGCTGGGCGCGACCGCGGCGGAGTACCTCCCCAACTTCTACGGCCCCATGGCCGATGCCCTCAACGGCGACGACGACTCCGACCGTCTCCTCGTCCGGTGGCGGCTCGGCGACCCGCGCGTCGCGCTGGCGTGCGCCGGGGAGAGCGTGGGCCCGTCCGCTCCGGACGAGCTCGCAACCGGGGCCGCCGTCGCGCTCGGGGTGGGAGGCGACGGCGGCCCCGCACCCGGCCGGCTGGACGGCAGCGGGACCTTCCTGGTCGGCGTACCCCCCGACATCGGGCGGCTGCGCGCCACCGACCCGGCCACGGCTCAGCGCTGGCGGCTGGCCGTGCGCGAGGCGCTGACCGCCTTGGTCGGCCGGGGCGGGCGGATCGACGGCTTCGACCGCGCCGGCTGGTACGTCGTGCGGGGCGTCCGGTGACGCCGCTGAAGATGACCGGTGTCGAGCTGCGCCGGGTGGCCATGCCGCTGCGGTCGCCGTTCCGCACGTCGTTCGGCACCGAGACCGACCGCGACATCCTGCTCGTCCGCGTGGTCACCGATGCGGCCGAGGGCTGGGGGGAGTGCGTGGCCATGGCCGCGCCGCTCTACTCCTCGGAGTACGCCGACGCGGCGGCCGACGTGCTGCGCGGCTTCCTGGTCCCGCGGCTGGCCGCCGGCTCGGCGGACGGACGGCTCACCGGCGCGCACGCCGTGGCCCCGCTGCTCGCGCCGGTCAAGGGCCACCGGATGGCGAAGGCCGCGCTGGAGACCGCCGTGCTCGACGCCGAGCTGCGGGCCGCCGGCCGGTCGTTCGCCCGCGAGCTGGGCGCCGTGCACGAACGGGTGCCGTGCGGCGTCTCGGTCGGGATCATGGACTCGGTGCCGCAACTGCTGGACGCGGTGGCCGGCTACCTCGACGAGGGCTACCTCAGGATCAAGCTCAAGATCGAGCCCGGGTGGGACGTCGAGCCGGTGCGTGCGGTGCGCGAGCGGTTCGGCGACGACGTGCTGCTCCAGGTCGACGCCAACACGGCCTACACCCTCGCCGACGCGGGACAGCTGGCCCGGCTGGACCCCTTCGACCTGCTGCTCATCGAGCAGCCGCTGGAGGAGGAGGACGTCCTGGGCCACGCCGACCTGGCGAAGCTGATCAGGACCCCGGTCTGCCTGGACGAGTCGATCGTCTCGGCCCAGACGGCGGCGGCCGCGATCCGGCTGGGCGCGTGCCGGATCGTGAACGTCAAGCCGGGTCGGGTCGGCGGCTACCTCGAGGCCAAGCGCATCCACGACGTGTGCGTCGCCGCCGGCGTCCCGGTGTGGTGCGGCGGGATGCTCGAGACCGGCCTGGGGCGCGCCGCCAACGTCGCGCTGGCCGCGCTGCCCGGCTTCACGCTGCCCGGCGACACGTCGGGGTCGGGGCGCTACTACGCCGAGGACCTGACCGAGCCGTTCGTGCTGGCCGACGGGCACCTGGACGTGCCCACCGGGCCCGGGCTGGGCGTCGTACCGCTCGAGGAGCGGCTGGCCGAGGTCACCGTCTCCACCGAGTGGATCGCGCTCTGAGTTCGTCCCGAAGCACCATCCGGGACGCCTGTTTGGTGCTGAGGCACTAGTCGGGCCTGCTGCTCGCGGCCTACGGTCGGGGGGTGCCGACGACCTCCGCCCGTCCGCGCGCCAGCCTGGGCCGCGTCCTGGACGACCTGGGCGCGACCCTGCTCGACCTCGCGCACGGAGACGTGGAGCACGAGGGCGAGCTCGGCGGCGTGGTCATCCACGATCCGCTCGACCAGCCCGTGCTGCCGGCGCGGGCCCTGGTCCTCGGCGTGGGCGTGGAGTCGTCGGAGCAGGTGGTCGCGCTGCTGTCCGCCCTCGGCGCGCAGGGTGCCGTCGGGGTGGTGCTGCGGGCGCCGGTGGTGCTGACCGACGACGTGCGCACGGCCGCCGACGCCGCGGGCGTGGCCCTGCTCGGGCTGTCGCGCGGCGTGCCGTGGGGGCACCTCGCCGAGATGCTGCGCTCGGTGCTGGCCGCCGGCGACGTGGGCGGCGGCGAGACCGAGTCGCTGGGCGGGCTGCCGTCGGGGGACCTGTTCGCGGTGGCCAACGCCATCGCCGGCCTCCTGGACGCACCGGTGACCATCGAGGACCGCAGCTCCCGGGTGCTGGCCTTCTCCGGGCGCCAGGACGAGGCCGACCCCTCGCGCGTGGAGACGATCCTGGGCCGGCAGGTGCCCGCGCGCTACGCCCGGCACCTGCAGGAGGCCGGCGTGTTCCGGGCGCTGATGCGCAGCGACGAGCCGGTCTTCGTGGAGCCGATCGCCGACGGCAGCCAGGGCTTCACGCTCCCGCGCGTGGCCATCGCCGTCCGGGCCGGCGACGAGGTGCTGGGCTCGATCTGGGCCGCCGTACCCGGCCCGCTCAGCGCCGAGCGCACCGAGGCCCTGCGCGAGGCTGCTGGCCTGGTCGCCCTGCACCTGCTGCGGGTGCGCGCGGGCGCCGACGTCCAGCGCCGGGTCCGGGCCGACCTGCTCAGCTCCGCCCTCGAGGGCGGACCCGGCGCCCCCGAGGCGCTCGAGCGGCTCGGCCTGACCGGCCAGCCGCTGCTCGTGCTCGGGATCGCCTACGACGAGCGCCACGCCGCCCCGGACGACGGCGACGCCGACCCGGCCCACCTGGTCCACGAGCGGCAGCGGCTCAGCGACGCCTTCGCCCTGCACCTCGCCGCCGTCCACCCCCGCTCCGCCGTGGCCGAGATCGGCGGCGTGGCCTACGGGCTGCTGCCGCTGCTCGGCCCGGCCGACCAGGGCGAGACCAGCGCCGTGCGCATCGTCCAGGACTTCCGCGACCGCGTCGGCGACCGGCTGCCCACCATCGCGGCGGTCGGCCCGGTCACCCCCGACCTCTCCGGCCTGGCCCACAGCCGCAGCAGCGTCGACCGCTCGCTGCGGGTGCTGCGCGAGGGTCGCGCCGACCGCCGCGTCGGCCGCCTCGACGAGCTCCAGGCCGAGGCCCTCGTGCTCGAGCTGCGCGACCTGGCCGCCGCCCGCGGCGACCGGCCCAGCGGCGCGCTCGCGCGCCTGCTCGACTACGACCGGCGCCACCACAGCACGCTGGTGGCCACCCTCGCGGCCTGGCTCGACGCCTTCGGCGACGTGGTCGCCGCCTCGGGCGCGGTGTTCGTGCACCCCAACACGTTCCGCTACCGGCTGCGCCGCGTCGCCGAGGTCGCCGAGGTCGACCTGGACGACCCGGACCAGCGCTTCGCGCTCATGCTCCAGCTCAAGCTGGGCCTCGCCGGGGGCTGACCGCCCCCGCCGGCCCAGGCCCCGCTTGTAACGCGCAGTTACCGGCTCTTCCGACCCGCCGCAACGGGTCGGAAGAGCCGGTAACTGAGCGTTACAACCGCACGGTTGCAGGCACCCGAAGCCCCCGGACGCCCGAGCTCAGAGCAGCGGCCGCAACGGCCTCAGGACCATCTCGGTGAAGCGCCGGTGCAGGTCGCGCGCCTCCCACTCGCCGCGGGTCAGCTCGATGCAGTTGGACTCGTCGGTGCGGTAGACCTCCTCCAGGGCGGCCGCGAAGTCCGGGTCGATGACCTCCATGTTGATCTCGTAGTTGCCGGTGAGGCTGAGCCGGTCGATGTTCGCCGTCCCCACCGTCACCCACGAGCCGTCCACGGTCGAGGTCTTGGCGTGCACCATCGCGTCCTTGAACCGGAAGATCCGCACACCCGCCTCGAGCAGCTGCGCGAAGTACCCGCGGCTGAGCCAGTCGGCCACCACGTGGTTGGACTTCAGCGGCACCAGCAGGCGTACGTCGACCCCGCGGCGGGCGGCGGCGGTGAGCGCCTCGACGAAGTCGGTGTCGGGGATGAAGTAGGCGTGGGTCATCCAGATGTTGCGCGAGGCCCGGTTGATCGCCTCGATGTACATCCCGCGGATGGGGAACATCCACAGCCGCGGCACGTTGCGGTGGAACCGCACCCGCGGCTCCCACGCGCTGGCCGTCTCCACCAGCAGCGGCCGCTCGCTGGCCCGGAACCGCCGGCGCCGGTGCAGGTTCCAGAAGTCGGCGAAGGCCCGGCGCAGGTCCTGCACCGCGGGCCCGGTCACCCGCACGTGGGTGTCGCGCCACTCGGTCTCGTACGCCGTGCCGATGTTGTAGCCGCCGACGTAGCCCTCGGTGTCGTCGACGACCAGGATCTTGCGGTGGTCACGGCCGTAGCGCCGCAGGTCGAAGAAGCGCCACCCCGCGCCGTACACCGGGTAGCGCAGCACCTTGAGCGAGGTCGGGAACCGCTTGAAACGGGGCGAGACCACGAGGTTCGCGAACCCGTCGTAGATGCAGTAGACCTCGACCCCGCGCTCGGCCGCCGCGACCAGCGCCGCCTTGAACTGCTCGCCGACCTCGTCGCCCTTCCAGATGTAGGTCTCGAACAGCACCTGCCGCTGCGCCCGCCCGATCGCGCCCAGCATGTCGGCGTACACGTCCTGGCCGAAGGTGTAGGTCGTGATCCCCACCTCGCCGACCTCGACCGTCTCCGGCGGCGTGGTCGGGAACGGCTTGGGCTTCTTGCCGCGCCGGCGGTAGGAGTCGACCAGCGACATCGCGATGCCGATCAGCACCGGCACCCCGAACACCACCGCCAGGGTCCGCCGGAGCCACCGCAGCGCTCGTTGCATGCTGGCCCCGCTCACCCCTCCAGCCTAGTGACGTCTAGCCGAGCCCGAAGTCCACGTCGTGCTGCGTCGCGCGGACCCGCTCGTGGGGCTCCGCGGCCAGCAGCCACTCACCGCGCCCGGCGTCCTCGTCGCCGTTGAGCTGCTGGGCCACCGCGTCCATGGGCACGCCCGGCCAGGTCGTCACCAGCACCGGCCCCTCGCGCCGGCTCGCCCCCGCGCCGGTGGCGGTCCACAGCGCCACCAGCGCCTCGGCGTGTCCGGGCGCGGCCGCGAAGACGGTCAGCACCGCGTCGGTCGGCTCGACCACGTCGACGACCTGGAGGGCGCCGGCCGAGTCCCTCGCGCAGCGCACCAGGTCGCCCGCGGCCAGCGGCGCGGCCAGCGCGCTCTGCGTCAGGCGGTACGCCGGGCCGGCCGGTTCGGCGTACACGGTCTCGGGAGTGTCGGCGTCCACGAGGCGGAGCAGGAGCGAGACGGCCATCAGCGCCGACCGCCCACGGAGGCGGCGAGCTGGTGGATGTCCTCGGGCCGGAACAGTCCCAGGGGGAGCAGTGTCGTGCGCGCGGCGCCGAACGCGCGTCGGCGGTGCCGCAGCAGCACGTTGTGGTCGGTGCTGCTGACCGCCGCGAAGTTGTCCCAGGCCAGCACCTGCGTGCCGTGCTGCGTCTCGACCGCGAGGTGCTCGGGCGTCACCTCGGCGTGCAGCACCCGGCCGATCGGGAACGCCGCTCGAAACGCCCGGCGCCAGCGGACGAACCGCACGGCGGCTGGGACCGCGAGGGCCAGCAGGGCGCCGGCGAGCCACAGGAAGCCGGCCCAGGTGGTGAGCAGCCCCAGCAGCGCAAAGCCGGCGGCGCCCACGTAAGGGAGGAGGAAGTCGGCGGTGCGGACGACGGTCCAGGTCGCGTCCGCGACCAGGTGGGTCTGCACCTCCTCGGTGACGCGCAGGGACCGGGCGAGCCCGGATGGGGATGTCGCGACCGGACCGGGTCCGGCCGCGTGGCCCTCGAGGAACGCGACGTCGTCGTCGCTGAGCAGCTCGCCCGGGATCACGAACTGCAGGGAGCGGCCGTAGACGTTGGCGTTGCGTCCGGAGCGCCGGACGAGCAGCACCGAGCCCCGGGGCAGGCGGTACTGGCCGGTGACGTCGGTGACGACGAGCTCGCCGTCCGCGGCCCACCCGGTGCTCACCGTCTGTCCCACGGCCAGCCCGTCGGCGGCGCTGCGGGCGGCCCGGAGCCACCACACGAGGAGCTGGAGGAGCACCACGGGGACCGCGACCGCCGGCCCGGCGTACCAGACCTGACGGCCGGCGCCGATCGCGAACAGCGTGAGCAGCGCCGCGCCCACCCACCACCTCGCCGGGCGGTGCCGGGTCAGGTCGACGACCAGGTCGAGCACGATCCGCCGGTGCCGTCGGCGGTCGACGGTCACGGCGCGCACGGTGGTCCCGGGAGCGCTCACGCCGCGATCGTAAGGCGGTCCTGGCGCTGGGCGCAGGCGCTTGTCGGTGGTCGCCCGTAGGCTCGACGCATGCGTCCAGTCACCGACCTCGAGCGCCGCGTGGCGCCGTTCAAGGTCGTGTCCGACTTCGAGCCCTCGGGTGACCAGCCGGCCGCGATCAAGGAGATCACGCGCCGGATCCAGGGCGGCGAGCAGGACGTCGTGCTGCTCGGCGCGACCGGCACCGGCAAGACCGCGACCGTGGCGTGGGTGGCCGAGCAGGTCCAGCGGCCCGTCCTGGTGATGCAGCCCAACAAGACGCTGGCCGCGCAGTTCGCCAACGAGCTGCGCCAGCTCTTCCCGGACAACGCGGTGGAGTACTTCGTCTCCTACTACGACTACTACCAGCCCGAGGCCTACGTCCCCCAGACCGACACCTACATCGAGAAGGACTCCTCGATCAACGAGGAGGTCGAGCGGCTGCGCCACTCGGCGACCAACTCGCTGCTGACCCGACGCGACGTGATCGTGGTGGCCACGGTCTCGTGCATCTACGGCCTCGGCACCCCGCAGGAGTACGTCGACCGCATGCTGCGGCTCAAGGTGGGCCAGGAGCACGACCGCGACGCGATCCTGCGCCAGCTGGTGCAGATGCAGTACACCCGCAACGACATGACCTTCGCCCGCGGCAACTTCCGGGTCCGCGGCGACACCCTCGAGATCTTCCCGGTCTACGAAGAGCACCAGGTCCGCATCGAGTTCTTCGGCGACGAGATCGAGCGGCTGATGACCCTGCACGCGGTGACGGGCGAGGTGATCACCGAGGACCAGGAGCTCTACGTCTTCCCGGCCACCCACTACGTCGCCGGGCCCGACCGGATGGAGCGGGCGGTGCACGGGATCGAGCTCGAGCTCGAGGACCGGCTGGCCCAGTTCGAGCGCGAGGGCAAGCTGCTCGAGGCCCAGCGCCTGCGCATGCGCACGACGTACGACATCGAGATGATGCGCCAGGTCGGCTCGTGCGCGGGGATCGAGAACTACTCGATGCACATGGACGGCCGCACGCCCGGCTCGGCGCCCAACACCCTGCTCGACTACTTCCCCGAGGATTTCGTGCTCGTGGTCGACGAGTCGCACGTCGCGGTGCCGCAGATCGGCGGGATGTACGAAGGCGACATGTCGCGCAAGCGCAACCTGGTCGACCACGGCTTCCGGCTGCCCAGCGCGATGGACAACCGGCCGCTGCGCTGGGAAGAGTTCCTGGAGCGCATCGGGCAGACGATCTACCTCTCGGCCACCCCGGGCAACTACGAGCTCGACAAGGTCGGCGGCAACACCCCGCCCCACGTGGTCGAGCAGATCATCCGCCCGACCGGCCTGATCGACCCGCAGGTCGTGGTCAAGCCGACCAAGGGCCAGATCGACGACCTCATCTCCTCGATCCGCGACCGCACCCAGAAGAACGAGCGCGTCCTGGTCACCACCCTGACCAAGAAGATGTCCGAGGACCTCACCGACTACCTCCTCGACGCCGGCATCCGCACCCGCTACCTGCACTCCGAGGTCGACACCCTCAAGCGCATCGAGCTGCTGCGCGACCTGCGCCTGGGGGAGTACGACGTCCTCGTCGGCATCAACCTGCTCCGCGAGGGCCTCGACCTGCCCGAGGTCTCACTGGTGAGCATCCTCGACGCCGACAAGGAGGGCTTCCTGCGCTCTGACAAGTCGCTCATCCAGACCATCGGCCGCGCCGCCCGCAACGTCTCGGGCGAGGTGCACATGTACGCCGACAAGGTCACGCCCTCCATGGAGGCCGCGATCGACGAGACCAACCGGCGCCGCGACAAGCAGATCGCCTACAACGAGGCCCACGGCATCGACCCGCAGCCGCTGCGCAAGAAGATCGCCGACATCACCGAGATGCTCGCCCGCGAGGACGAGACCACCCAGGAGCTCCTCCAGACCTGGGCCGGCACCGAGGCCAAGGGCCGCGCCGGCGGCGTCCGCCCGCCCAAGGGCGGCGGCCCCCGCCAGCCCACCCCAGTCCTCGGCGACCGCGCCGCCGGCCACCACGCCAAGGACCTCGCCGGCCTCCCCAGCTCCGACCTCGCCCAGCTCATCCAGGATCTCACCGACCAGATGAAGGGCGCCGCCGCGGAGCTGCAGTTCGAGGTGGCCGCCCGCTTGCGCGACGAGATCTCCGAGCTCAAGAAGGAGCTCCGCCAGATGATGGAGGCCACTCGCTAGCGCTCGCGACCGCCACCCTCTGACTCCGCTCCTCCTCGAGCTCGCTGATCTCGTCGCGCAGTCGCCCGGCGAGCTCGAACGGGGCCCGTCGCGCCCGCTGTCCGTGGTCGCGGTCCCAGGCTGGTCGTCCGGCCACGGAGCGAGGAGGCTGCTCGGACCGGAACCCGGCGACCGGGGCAGCGCGTCCGACGGCTGGGTGCTCAGACGGGAGGCAGTGCGGTGCGGCGACAGGCGGCGTCACTGGTCCTGCTCGGCCTGGCCACGTCGCTGTCCGCCTGCGCCGGCCCGGCGAGCGGTCCCGACGCCACCGACGCCTCGCCCGCCGTTGCCGCCTCGGGGGTGGTGACCCCGACCACGGACGCCGGCCGACCGGAGGCCGGTGGCGCCGAGGCCTCGTGCGTCGAGTCGTACTCGCCCGAGGCGGTGGCCGGGCGCGCCTTCGCCTTCGACGGGGTGGTGACAGACCTCGGGCGGTCGGTCACCGACCGCGACGGCGAAGCAGACCTCGGGTTCCCGGGCGTGACCTTCGAGGTGCGCGAGTGGTTCGCCGGCGGCGAGGGCGACACGGTCACCGTCGACCTGCAGGGCACGGGCGCGGAGCCGACCGAGGGCGACGCGGCGATGTACGACATCGGCTCCCGGCTGCTCGTGAGCGGGGAGCCGCGCTGGGGCGGGGCGCCGCTGGACGCTCCGATCGCCTGGGCGTGCGGGTTCACGCGTGCCCACGACGCGGCGACCGCGGCGGACTGGCGCGCGGCCACGCGCCCATAGGGCCGGGGTCCGGCGTGGCCCGACCGCTCCACGGGAGCCGCCCGCCGTGTTCGCGGTCGGCCTCGTCCTCGCCCTGAGCGCCGTGGTCGCTGTTGGCGTGGCGGTGGCCGCGGAGCGGGCGAGGGCGAGTGTCGGCGGCTACTGGCTCTTCCTCCGGTCTCGGCGCTGAGGGACGCGGAGCGGCCGCGGGTACCGACCGGGAGGCCGAGGACACGCACGTCGGAGGGAGCGTCATGGACACGCGCAAGCTGGGTTCGAGCGGGCTCGAGGTGTCGGCCCTGGGGTTGGGCTGCATGGGGATCAGCCAGGGGTTCGGGCCGTCGCCGGAGCGGCCGGAGATGGTGCGCTTCCTGCGTGAGGCGGTCGAGGTGGGGGTGACGCTCTTCGACACCGCGGAGGTCTACGGGCCGTTCGACAACGAGGAGGTCGTCGGCGAGGCGCTCGAGCCACTGCGGGACCAGGTGGTCATCGCGACGAAGTTCGGCTTCGCCATCGGCGACAGCGACCGCAGGGTCGACAGCCGGCCCGAGCACATCCGCGAGGCGGTGGAGGGGTCGCTGTCGCGGCTGCGGACCGAGCGGATCGACCTGCTCTACCAGCACCGCGTGGACCCGGACGTGCCGATCGAGGACGTCGCCGGCACGGTCGGGGAGCTGATCGGCGAGGGCAAGGTCGGCCACTTCGGGTTGTCCGAGGCCGGGGTCGACACGATCCGGCGGGCGCACGCGGTCCAGGAGGTCACGGCGCTGCAGAGCGAGTACTCCCTCTTCTGGCGCGAGCCGGAGGACCAGATCCTGGCCACGCTCGAGGACCTGGGCATCGGCTTCGTGCCGTTCAGCCCGCTGGGCCGCGGCTTCCTGACCGGTGCGGTCGACGCCACGACGGAGTTCACCGAGGGCGACATCCGGGCCGGGATGCCGCGCTTCACCGCCGAGGCCCGCGCCGCCAACCTGGCCCTGGTCGACCGGGTGCGGACGGTGGCCGAGCGCCACGGCGCCACCACCGGCCAGGTCGCCCTGGCCTGGCTGCTCGCGCAGCGGTCGTGGGTCGTGCCGATCCCGGGCACCCGTCGGCGCTCACGGTTGGAGGAGAACCTCGGCGCGGCCGACCTCGAGCTGACCACGGAGGACCTGGCCGACCTCGACGAGGCGTCGCGGGAGGTCAAGGTGGTGGGGGACCGCTACCCGGAGGCGATGCAGGCGCTCATCGACCGCTAGGTCGGCGCGGCACCTGCCCCCGGTCTGCTTGGCTGACGTCGTGACGCCGTTCTCCCTGACCGAGATCGACGCGGTGGTCTTCGACGTGATCGGGACGCTGGTCGACGAGGACGCGGTCGTCGTCGACGCCGCCCGCCGGTTGGCCGCCGACACCGGGGTGACGTCCGCCTCGTCGCTGCGCGATCGCTGGGTCGCGGCCCTCGACACGGCCATGGCCGCCGTGGTCACCGAGAGCGCCCCCTGGCGACCGCACGCGCGACTGGTGGCTGAGGCCGCCCGAGACGCGGTCACCGCCCTCGGCGGGACGTGGGGCGACGCGGCCGAGGCCGTGGCGGCGTCGGTGGACGTGGCGTACGCCGCCTGGCCCGAGGTGCCCGACGCGACGGCCGCGCTCCGCGAGCACGTGCTCGTCGCGGCACTGAGCAACGGCGACCTCGACGCGCTGGCCCGGGTCGCCCACGCGCAACGACTCTGCTGGGACGTCGTGCTGTCGACCGGCGCCGTCGGCACGTTCAAGCCGGCCGCCCGGGCCTACCTCCACGTCATCGACACGCTCCGCCTCGAGCCGTCCCGCACGCTGTTCGTCGCCGCCCACCCGTGGGACCTGCGGGCCGCCGCGGGCCACGGGTTCCGCACGGCGTACGTCGCCCGCCCCGGAGCCGAGCGCCCGACGGCAGACGACCGTGTCGACGTCGAGGTCGAGGACCTCACCGGCCTCGTGGCGGCGCTGAGCGGCTGACGGCCGGGTCCGCGGCCCAGTCCCGCACCAGGTCCGCGGCGGCGCGCAGCTCGTCGCCCAGCGGGTGGTCGGCCAGCGGTACGTCGCCCAGCGCGGCCAGCGCGCAGTGGGCCAGGTCGGCGGCCGGACCGCCGTCCGGGACCCGGGCGGGGTCGAGGCGCAGGGCCCGGGCGGCGGCCAGGAGCTCGCAGGCCAGGAGGTCGGGCAGGAGGCCGGCGACCGCACGGGCGGCGTGCACGCCCTGGGTGGCGTGGCTGGCGGTCTCCTCCAGGCCGAGGGAGAGCGTCGTGCGGGTGAGCGTGGTCGCGAGCGCGACACCGCGGACGCGGGCGGCGAGGTCGGCGGCGACGTACTCCAGGATCATCACGCCCGAGCTGCCCGGCGGCCCGTCGGCCAGGAAGGCCGCGAGCCCGCTCAGGCGCGGGTCGACCAGGGCCGCGAGCCGGGCCTGGCTGAGAGTGACCACGCCGACCAGGGCCTCGCGCGTGGCGTCGAGCGCCGCGGCGAGGCGCTGGGTCAGGAACTGCCCGTGGTGCAGGGCCGCGCCGGGGAGCGGCAGCGGGTTCTCGCGCGGGTGGTCGAGCTCGGCCCGCAGGGCGGCCTCGAGCCCTCCGAGCGCCGCGGTGGCCACGCCGTGGACCTGGGGGAGGGTGCGCAGCGCGAACGGGTCCTGGAGGCGCGCGCCGCGCTCGGACGCGGCGTCGAGCAGGGCGGTCAGGCGGGCGGCGACCGCGGCGGCCTCCGGGTCCCGGCGCTCGTCGAAGACCCGGGGGTCGTAGGCCTCGCGCGCGCCGCGCAGCGCGAGGCAGGAGAGGGCGGCGACGCGCTCGGCGGCGGCCAGCACCCCGACGAGGTCCGCGTGGACCAGCGCGCCGGTGCCCACGGTGGCGGCGTTGCTGCTGAGGAAGGGCAGCGCGTCGGAGACGGCCGGGACCGCGGGAGGGGGCGCCGCGCCGCGCCACGGCCCCTCGCCGACCAGGGCCAGCGCGAGCTCGGCCAGGACGGACAGGTCGGCGGTCCCCACCGCGCCGTACTCGTGCAGGACGGGGACCGCGCCCGCCACCACGGCGCCTTCGAGGGCCACGGCCAGCGCCGGCGAGACCCCGGACGGGCCGGCCGCCAGCTGGGCCAGGCGGGCCAGCAGGACGGCCCGGGCGTCGGCGTCGTCGAGCTCGGGGCCGAAGCGCGCCGCGTGGCTGCGCCACAGCCGGAGCGGGACGCCGCCGTCCGCGTCCACCGCGACGTCGCGCAGCGCCCCGACGCCCGTGCTGAGACCGTAGACCTCGCCGCCCGCGGCCAGCTCCGCGAGCTGTCGGCTGCCCTCGTCCAGCGCCGTCAGGGCGGCGTCGGTGAGCAGCGGGGCGACGGGCTCCCGGCCGCGGGCCTGGGCGACGAGCGAGCGGAGCTCCACCGCCGTCAGCCGCGGACGACCTGCTCGATGGGCGTGGGGCCGGGGACCGTCGGCAGCCCGGCCGCGCGCCAGGCGTGGATGCCGCCGATGAGGTCGGACGCGTCCACCCCCAGCGAGACCAGCGCGGCGGTGGCGAGCGAGGAGGTGTAGCCCTCGGTGCAGTAGACGACCCAGCGCTCGGTGGTGTCGGCCAGCGGGATCCGCGCGTCCGACTCCGGGTGCAGCCGCCATTCGAGGTGGTTGCGCTCCACCACGACCGCACCGGGGATCTCGCCGTCCGCGCGCCGCTGCCACTCGGGTCGGATGTCCACCAGCCGGGCGCCCTCGCGGACGGCCTCGGCGGCCGCCTCGGGCTCGAGCCGGACGATGTCGGCGCGGGCCGCCTCGAGCAGCTCGTCGACGGAGGAGTACCTGGCGCTCACGGGTGCAGTCGTACCACAGCTCTCGACACGCCAGCGGCACTAGTAGGCAATGTTGACCAACTAACTCCGGTTTATGGCACCATCGTCCGGTGAGCACCACCTTCCCCGGGCCCGCGGTCAGCGGGCGCCAGTTGTCGCTCGCCGAGCTGCGGGCCGTGGTCGCCGAGTACGCCGAGCGCGTGCGCGACGGTCAGCACGTCGCGGAGTACCACACCGAGGACCGCTACCACGTCCGCATCCACCAGGACGACGACGTCGACGTGTGGCTGATCAGCTGGACCACCGAGCAGGGCACCGAGCTGCACGACCACGGCGGCTCCTCGGGTGCGTTCACCGTGGTCAGCGGCACCCTGACCGAGTACGTCTGGAGCGGCCCGCGCCACGACGCGCGCGGCATGCTCGTCAACGACCAGCGCCGGGTCGGGGACACCGTCGCCTTCGGGCCGGCGTACGTCCACGACGTGCGCAACCACCAGGTCCCGCCGGCGGTGAGCGTGCACGCCTACTCCCCGCCGATCAGCCTCATGCACTTCTACGACGCCTCCGGCGGCAACCTGCTGCGCTGGGCCTCGAACTGGACCGACGACCCGGAGGCGCCCGCGCCGGAGCGCGAGCCGGGTACCGCCCGGTCGTGACGACGACACCGGACGAGCACGCCCCCGACCCGGACGAGACCACCATCGACCCGACCCAGCCGGGGGAGCAGGTGACCGAGGACCTGCCCGGGGAGGGCTGACCCGGGCCGGTGTGACCCGGCGAACAGGCATAGCGTCGGCCGGGTGCGGCGGTCGTGGGTGGTGTGGGGCGTCGGCCTCGCGGCCTACCTCCTGGCCATCTTCCACCGCTCCAGCCTGGCCGTGGCCGGGCTGGCCGCGGCCGACCGCTTCGACATCAGCGCGTCCCAGCTCGCGACGTTCACCATGCTCCAGCTGCTGGTGTACGCCGCGATGCAGATCCCGGTCGGGCTGCTGGTGGACCGGTACGGCGCGCGGACGGTCATGCTCACCGGCGCGGTCGTGCTGGCCCTCTCGCAGGCGGGCTTCGCCGTGGCCCAGAGCTACGGGGCGGCGCTGCTGGCCCGGACCTTCGTCGGGATGGGCGACGCGCTCACCTGGATCTGCCTGTTGCGGCTGGTGGTCAGCTGGTTCCCCGGCCGGCGGGTCCCGCTGGTCACCGCGCTGTCCGGCACCGTCGGCCAGCTCGGGGCCATCGCCGCGGCCACCCCGATGACCTGGGCGCTGGGGCACCTCGGCTGGACGCCGGCGTACCTCTTCGCGGCCGGTGTCAGCGTGGTCGTCGCCGCCGCCGTCGCGGTGCTGGTCCACGACGCCCCCGAGGGCCGGGTCCTGCGCGGGCCGCGGCTGACCCTGGCCACCGTGCGCGAGCGGCTGGCCGCCAGCTGGGCGCAGCCGGGCACGCGGCTCGGCTTCTGGATGCACTTCGTCACGCCGTGCAGCGCCAACGCGTTCACGCTGCTGTGGGGCTTCCCGTTCCTGGTCAAGGGCGAGGGGCTGAGCGAGGGCCAGGCCGGACTGCTGCTGAGCCTGGTCGTGGTGGCCTTCATGTACAGCGGCCCCACCATCGGCTGGCTCATCGGGCAGCACCCGTGGCACCGGTCGACCACGGTGCTGGTCATCACCTGGGCGATCGTCGCGACCTGGACGGTGGTGCTGGCCTGGCCGGGCCACGCGCCGTTCTGGCTGCTCGTCGTGCTGACCCAGGTCGTAGGCATCGGGGGACCGGCGTCGATGATCGGCTTCGACCTGGCCCGCACGTCCAACCCGGCCGAGCGGCTGGCCAGCGCCAACGGGATCATCAACCAGGCCGGCTTCTCGGCCAGTCTGGTGGCGGTCGTCGCCATCGGGCTCGTCCTCGACTGGCGCACGCCCGGCGCCAGCACGGCCTACGACGCCGACGGGTTCCGCTGGGCGATGGCCACGCAGTACCCGCTCTGGGCGCTGGGCCTGGTCCAGGTCTGGCGCTACCGCCGTCGCACCCGCGCGGTGCTCAACCGCGCCGAGATGACAGCCAGCGTGCGAGGAGAGGGGTGAGCGCGAGGATGACCAGCAGGCGGCAGAGCTGGACGGCGAGCACGTAGGTCACGTCCGAGCCGGCGTCGGCCGCCGTGGACAGCACCGCGAACAGGCCGCCCGGCGTCGTCGCGAGGTACGCCGTGAGCCCGTCGACCGGGGTGGCCCAGGCCAGCAGCGCGCCGACGAGCGCGGTGGCCACGACCATGCCGACGATGAGGGCCAGCACCACCGGGAGCATCCGGGTGATGGCGGCCAGGCTGGCCCTCGTGAAGCGCAGGCCGACCTGCACGCCGATGAGCGCGAACGCGACGTACTGCACCGCGGTCGGCACCTGCACGTCGCCGAGCCGGCCCGAGAGCGCGAGGGCCACGGCGACGGCGAGCGGGCCGAGCAGCGCGGCGGTCGGGAAGCGGACCAGCCGGGCCAGCAGGCTGCCCAGGGCGAGGGACACCACGACGAAGACCAGGTCGCGCGGCAGGCCGGCGTCGGCGGCGGACAGCGAGCCCTGGCCGCGCTCGGGGTGGAAGACGACCGCGGTGACGACCGGCATGGTCAGCAGCACGACGAGGACGCGGAGGTACTGCACGACCGTCACGACCCGCTCGTCCGCGCCGAGGTCGCGCGCGACGGCCACGACCCCGGACGCGCCGCCGGCGATGAGCGAGAAGACGCCGGTCACCGGCGAGACGTCGCGGCGCAGCGCGAGCAGCCGGCCGGCCGCGACCGAGAGCGCCAGGGTCGCCACCATGACCAGCCCGATCGGGAGCGCGTCGTGGCCGATGCGCCGCAGCGCGGGCAGGCTCACGGCCGCGCCGATGACCACCCCGATGGCGCCCTGGGCCAGCCGGTAGGACCACGCCGGCAACTCCAGCACCGTCCGGGACGTCAGGGCGTGCGCCATGCCGCCGATCAGCGAGGCGAAGAGCACCGCGGACGGCAGGTGCAGCAGGGAGAGCACCACGCTGAGCACCACGGTGACCGTCACCACCAGCGCCAGCGCGGCGCGGGGCGAACGGTCCGTCATCGCCTCCAGCCTAGGTTCGTGGCGTGGAGCACACCGAGGACGGGCGCTACGTCGTCATCGACGGGCGCCGCTGGCGCGCCAGCGACCCGGCCATCCCGGAGGAGCGCCGCCAGGAGCTGGTCGACGTCCTGATGGCCTGGCGTCGCGAGGTCGGGCGCACGAAGGGCACCGACGAGGAGCGCCGGTCCCGAGACGGCGTCCAGGCGGCCAAGGTCGCGCTGGGCGAGCGCGGCCAGCCGCCGTGGTGGGAGCAGACCGACGCCGAGCGCAGGGCCCGGTGGGAGGCGCACGTCGAAGCGCCGTGATCGGGTACTGGCCGGCCGTGGCTGAGACGAGCATCGACCTGGGGCGCCCCGTGCAGGGCGACGTCATCGAGCTGATCCTGGACGACCACCGGCGCTTCGAGACCCTGCTGCGCGACCTGCGGGACAGCTCCTCGGACCGCGACGCCGTACGCCGAGCGCTCGCGACCCTGCACACCGCGCACGCCATCGCCGAGGAGCGGCACGTCTACCCACGCCTCGAGCGCAAGCGCGCGATCAGCGAGGAGGAGGCCGAGCACGGCGAGCACGAGCACGCCGAGGGCCACGAGGCCATGCTGGCCGTCCTCGAGCTCAAGGGCACCGACACCCAGGCCTTCGAGGACGCGGTGGAGGAGCTCGCGAAGCTCATCAACCACCACCTCACCGAGGAGGAGCTCACGATCCTCAACCCCGCGCGGGACGAGGTCGGCGAGCAGGCCCGGGCCGAGCTGGGCCTGGCCTTCCTGAAGGAGCGCAACGAGCAGATCGACGCCGGCTGCGGGAGCGTCCAGCAGATCCGCGACCTCGTGGCCGCCGCCCGGCGCGAGGGCCTCATCGACGACAGCGACGAGGACAGCGACGAGGACGAGTAGTCAGAGCGCGCGCAGCGGGAACTGCTCGCGCTGGTAGGCGCGCAGCGCCTCCAGGTCGGCCTCGAGGTCGGCACCGAGCCGGGGGAGCAAGGCCGCCGCACCGGCGACGTCACCGGCCACCGCGCGCTCCTCGACCTCGCGGGCCGTCGTCCCGAGCGCCTGGGCGCCGAGGTTGAGCGCCGCGCCGGCCATCCGGTGCGCGAAGCTGCGGACGGCGGTCGGGTCGCCCTCGGACACGGCGGCGGTGAGCGCCTCCGCGTCGCTCACCGCGCTGCGCAGGAAGTTGCCGATGGCCCGGTCGATGTACGACGGACCGACGCCGTCGTCGAGCTCGCGCAGCTCGGAGAGTCGTGCGATCTCCAGCCGCTCGGCGTACGCCGGGCGGGACAGCCAGCGCTCCAGGGTCTCGGCCAGCCGCTTGGGGTCGACGGGCTTGGTGAGGAAGTCGTCCATGCCGGCCTCGAGGCACCGCTCGCGCTCGCCCTCGACGGCGGCGGCGGTCATGGCGATGATCGGGCGGCGCGCCCCGTCCTCGGCCTCGCGGATGTGCCGGGTCGCGGTGTAGCCGTCCATCCGCGGCATCTGCACGTCCATGAGGATCAGGTCGAAGTCCCGGGCCTGGGTGGCCTCGATCGCGGCCAGCCCGTCGTCGGCGGTCTCGGTGGTGTAGCCGAGGGCGCCGAGCAGCCCGGTCGCGACCATCTGGTTCACGGCGTTGTCTTCGACCACCAGCACGTGACCCTTGGTCTGGGTGCGGACCGGCTCGGGCTCGCTCACCGCCTCGGGTCGCGGCTCGTCCACCAGCAGCCGCAGCAGGGTGCTGCGCAGCACGCTGGAGAGGACCGGCTTGGCCAGCACCTCGTCCACGCCCGCCTCGCGCAGCTGCTCGGGCGGCAGGGTGGTGACCGAGGTCAGCATGAGCAGCCGCAGGTCGTCGTTCGCGTGGTCGGCGCGGACCTGGCGGGCCAGGTCCAGGCCGTCCTGCTGGGGCATGGCCAGGTCGAGCAGCACCACGTCGTACGTGGCCGAGCCCAGCCGGGCGAGACCCTCGTCGACCGAGGGCGCCTCGTCGGACTCCACGCCCCACCAGGCCAGCTGCTCGCGCGCGATGATGCGGTTGGTCTCGTTGTCGTCGACGACCAGAGCGCGGCGCCCGGCCAGGGCCCGGCGGGCGTGCGCGTCGGCGGTGCTGCCCGAGGGGTCGCCGGCGCCGTCCTGGTTCCCGACGTCGAGGACGAAGGTGGCGGTGAAGATGCTGCCGCCGCCGAAGTTCGGGGCGTAGCTGAGCGAGCCGCCCATGGCCTCGACGATCTCGCGAGAGATCGCCAGCCCCAGGCCGGTGCCGCCGTAGATCCGGGTCGTGGAGGAGTCGGCCTGGGTGAACGGGTCGAACAGGTCCTCCACCTTGGTCTGGGGCACGCCGACGCCGGTGTCGCCCACCGAGACCTGCAGCTGCACCTGCTCGCGCGGCGGCCCGTCGGGCTCCCCGGACTCCGCCTCGGCCTCGACCGGTGCCGTGGTGGCTCGCACGATGACGCCGCCGCGCTCGGTGAACTTCACCGCGTTCGAGACCAGGTTGGTCACCACCTGGGCGAGCCGGGTGGGGTCGCCGCCGAGCACGGCCGGGACGTCGGGGTGACAGGAGACGACGAGGTCGAGGCCCTTGTCGCGGGCGGCCTCGTTGAGGATGCCGGCCACCTGCTCCAGCAGCGGGCGGATCTCGAAGTCGAGGTGCTCCAGCTCCATCCGCCCGGCCTCGATCTTGGAGAAGTCGAGGATGTCGTTGATCAGTCCGAGCAGGGCGCGGCTGGCCACCTGCACGCCGGTCGAGAGGCGCTGCTGCTCCAGGCTGAGGGCGGTGCGCAGCAGCAGGTCGTTGAGGCCGATGACCCCGTTGAGCGGGGTGCGGATCTCGTGGCTCATGGTGGCCAGGAACTCCGACTTCTGGCGCGAGGCCTCCTCCGCGGCGTCGCGGGCCTGGGAGAGCTCGCGCTGGGCGCGCTCGCGCCACGCCACGCGGGCCAGCTGCTCAGCGACCCGGCCCGCCATGGACTCGATCAGCTCGAAGCGCCACAACGGGGGCGCGGAGGTGATCGCGATGACGGCGTACACGTCCTCGTCGAGCACGACCGGGAACGCGATGGTCAGCCGGCGCTCGTCCCAGACCGCCGCTCGGCGGTCGTGGGACTGCTGGGCCAGCTCCAGCTCGGTCGCCGCGAAGGGGTCCTCGCGGTCGGCCTCGGCATCGCCCTCGACGGCGTAGAACGGCTCGACCCGGCCGCTGCCGTCCGCGGCGGGCACGAAGGCGCGGGCCCGCTCCCAGTCGTCGTGCAGCAGCACCATGTGCCGCGCCTGGAGCAGCACGTCGCGCAGGGTCTCGGCCTCGTTGGCCGCGCTGGCCACCGCCTGCATCAGGTTGTTCTGCGCGACCTGGTCGGCCAGTGCGTCCTCGCTGGCCCGCAGGGACGCGACCAGCTCGTGCTGGGTGGTGTGGTCGGTGTAGCGGTGCAGCAGCGCCCACGCCTCGCCGTCGCGGTCGAGCAGCGCCGACTCGCGGCACAGCATCCACACCGGCTCGCCGTCGCTGCGCACCCAGTGCACCTCGACCTCGGCCTGGTTGACCCGCCCGGACCGCACGTCGCGCAGGTGGGCGCGGAACTGCTCCTGGCCCGGCTCGTCCAGGGTGTCGAAGACCGTGAGCCGGGCGGCGTCCTCGAGCGGGATGCGGTGGATGCGGGCGATCTCGGGGTTCGCGAACAGGGTGCGCCCCTCCAGGTCGATGACCCAGATCCCGTCCGGGGAGGTCTCCACGATGTCCCGGTACAGCTCCGAGAGCTCCACGCCGCCTCCTCCCTGCGCTGACACCGTAGGACGTCCCACCCGCCTCACGTGGCACTTTGCCGCAAGGGGCGCCCGTAGGGGTGAGGGGGTCCCGACCCGCGCGGGCGCTAGCGTCGGCTCCCGTGGACGTCGACCGGCTCCAGGAGCACTGCCTGGCCAAGCCGGGCGCCTGGGCGGACCACCCGTGGGAGCACGACCACCCGGTCATCAAGGTCGGCGCCGGCGACCGCGGCAAGATCTTCGCGTTCCTGGGCGCCGACGAGGTCGGGGTCAAGGGCGGCGCCACCCGCGAGGTCGCCGACGAGTGGCTCGAGCGCCACCCCGGCGCCGCCACCGTGATGCGCTACCTCGGGCGCTCGGGCTGGAACTCGCTGTCGCTGGCCGGGGTCCCCGACGACGAGCTGCTCGAGGCCGTCGACGAGTCCTACCGCCTCGTCGTCGGGCGCATGCCGCGGGTGCACTGCCCCGCTGGCTGGGAGGGCTGAGGACCCCTGAGGGCCTGGGAACCGGCGGGGTCTCAGCCGTCGCCGTCGGACCGCGCGGAGGCGCGGGCGACGGTGAGGCCGACGAGGCGGGCGATGACCAGCGCGACGTACAGCACACCGACGATCTGCTCGACCATGACGAAGGCGCGGGCGTGGGGGTCGATGGGCAGCACGTCGGAGAGGCCGACGCTGGTCAGGTTGGTGAAGGACAGGAAGAGCAGGTTGAACCACGGCTGGTGGTCGCCGTCGTCGCTCACGAAGGTGCCGGGTCCCCAGACCACCTGGGCGGCGGCGTAGACGTAGGCGAAGGCCCAGGCGACGACGGTGAAGGCGGCACCGGTCGCGAAGAGCTCGTCGCGCGTGACCTTCTCGTCGTGGAACAGGTAGCGGATCATCGCGTAGGAGACGTAGAAGTAGAACGGCGCGTGCACGAGCGCGGAGGTGAGCGTGATCCAGTCGGTGTCGGGCTCGATGGCCTCGAGGACCGCGAAGACCATGGCCGGCAGCCCGAGCAGCAGCGCCACCCACGACAGCGCGGGCGTGAGGCGTACGGCGGCCACGGCGGTGAAGACCAGGACCATCTGCACCACACCGATCACCGCGCGGCCGCCGGTGGAGTGGTCGAGGAACGGGAAGGCCAGGACGACGAGCAGCTGCCCGCCGAGCAGGACGCCCGAGGGGTGACCCCGCAGCGAGTGGAGGGCCCGGTTCACGACTCGGGCTGCTGCTCGTCGCGGGCGCGCAGCTCCTTGGCCCGCTTCTTCTCCAGCCGGCGGACCTCCTCGGCCCGGATCTCGTCCCCGCTGGTGAGGGTGCGCAGCATCCTGAGCCCGGCCAGCAACGGGACGATGAGTACCCACGGCACCTCGATGAACAGGAACAGGGCTCCGAACAGGAGCACCGACCCGAGGAAGCTGAACACCGCCTCGCGCCGTTCGCTCACCCACTTCTCCTGCGCGCGCTGAGCCAGGTCGGTCGAGGTGGCCGCGGCCAGGGGGCTCGCCGCCGGCAGCAGCGGGCGGTCGGGGACCAGGTCGGCCACCAGCGGTGGCAGCTCGCCGAGGGTCCGCGCCTGGAGGGCGGCGGTGGCGCGCTCGTCGTACTCCTCGCGGTCCAGGCGGCCGTCGGCGAAGGCCTCGGTGAGGACCTGCTGGACGACACCGCGATCGACGTCGGCGGCGCGCAGCGGGGCGTTCGCCGGGTCCCGGGGATCGTGCTGGAAGGACGACCACACGTCCCTCGACACCGGCTCCGCCACGCGGTCAGCCTAGGGCGAGGCCGCCCGGATCCGGCCCGGGGGAGGCGGGTGGGCCTCGTCGTGGCCTGCGGCGGTGGCGCAGAACGAGAACACGTTCTATTCTGCCTGGGCCGTCGCACGTATGGGGAGGTGACCGATGGCGTTCAGTGCCGTGTCGGTCATCCGTGGCCCCGGTGAGATCGCCGCGATGGTCGTCCAGGTCACCAAGCGGATCTTCACCCGGCCCTTCCAGTTCCGCGAGTTCGTGGAGCAGGCCTGGTTCATCACCAGCGTCACGCTGCTGCCGACGATCCTGGTGAGCATCCCGTTCGGGGCGGTCATCTCGCTCCAGGTCGGCAACCTCACCGGACAGCTCGGCGCCCAGTCCTTCGCCGGGGCGACCGCCGTGCTGGCCACGGTCCGCGAGGCAGCTCCGATCGCGGCGGCGCTCATCATCGCCGGCGCCGCGGGCAGCGCCATCTGCTCCGACATGGGCGCCCGCAAGATCCGCGAGGAGATCGACGCCATGGAGGTCCTCGGCGTCGACCCGCTCGAGCGGCTCGTGGCGCCGCGCGTGCTGGCCACCATGTTCGTGGCGGCGATGATCAACGGCATCGTCATCGCCGCGGGCATCGGCGGCGGCTACTTCTTCACGGTCATCGTCCAGGGCGGCTCGGCCGGCGCGTTCTTGTCCAACTTCACCGTCCTGGCGAGCCTGCCCGACCTCTACATCGCGATGATCAAGGCGGTGGTCTTCGGCTGGCTGGCCGCGATCGTCGGCGCCTACAAGGGCCTCAACGCCGGCGGTGGCCCCAGCGGCGTCGGGCGCGCGGTCAACGAGTCGGTGATCGTCGCGTTCATGCTGTTGTTCTTCCTCAACGCGGTCATCACGGCCATCTACTTCCAGGTCGTCCCGCCACCGGGGCTGTAGGGGATCGGGACGGGGATGGCGAGCATCGGCAGCGTCGCGGGCGCGGTGGTCCAGGGACGCCGCAGGGCCCTGGAGCAGTACGGCGACCAGCTGCTGTTCTACGTCAAGGCGCTGGCCTGGGCGCCGCGGGCGGTCAGGCGCTACCCGCGCGAGGTCGTCAACACCCTGGCCGAGATCACCTTCGGCGCCGGCGGCCTCACCCTCATCGCGGGCACCGTGGGCGTCATCGCGTTCCTGGCCTTCTTCGCCGGCACCGAGGTGGGCATCCAGGGCTACGCCTCGCTGAGCCAGCTCGGCGTCGCGAAGTTCAGCGCCTTCATCTCGGCGTACTTCAACACCCGCGAGGTCGCCCCGCTGGTCTCCGCGATCGCCCTGGCCGCGACCGTCGGCTGCGGCTACACCGCGCGGTTGGGCGCGATGCGGATCTCGGAGGAGATCGACGCGCTCGAGGTGATGGGCATCCCGTCGCTGCCGTTCCTGGTCACCACGCGCATGGTCGCCGCGTTCATCGCCGTCATCCCGCTGTACGTCGTGGCGCTGGCCGCGTCGTTCCTCTCGCCCCGGCTCATCGTCACCCTGATCTACGGGCAGTCGCCGGGCACCTACGACCACTACTTCCTGCAGTTCCTGCCGCCCATCGACATCCTCTACAGCTTCCTCAAGCTGATCCTGCTGGCCGTCGCGGTGATCCTCATCCACTGCTACTACGGCTACACCGCGTCCGGTGGCCCGGCCGGCGTCGGCATGGCCGTGGGCCGCGCGATCCGCACCAGCATCGTGACCATCGTCGTGGCCGACTTCTTCATCAGCTATGCCCTGTGGGTCGGCAACCCCACGGTGCGGATCACCGGGTAGGGGGCGCCACGGTGCTGGTCAACATCCACCACGACAGCAGGCGGGAGCACACCCGCCTGCTGGTGGCCGGCGTCGTCTTCCTCACCGTCATCGCCCTGCTCATCGCGCTGTCCATCGCGATCTCGGCCAAGAAGTTCACGACGGTCACCACCATCACCATCCACGCCGACCGGGCCGGGCTCCAGCTCGAGCAGTACGGCGACGTACGGCTCCACGGCGTCCTCGTCGGCCAGGTCCGCGACGTCAGCCAGGACGGCCGGCAGGCGGTGATCACCGTCGCGCTCCAGCCCGAGGCCGCCGACGAGATCCCCGAGAACGTCGGGGTGCAGATCATCCCGACCACGCTCTTCGGCCAGAAGTTCGTCTCCTTCGTCGAGCCGGACAGCCCGTCGGGCAGGACCCTCCAGGACGGCGACCAGATCCCGGCCGAGCGGGTGCAGACGACGGTCGAGCTCAGCAAGATCCTGTCCGACCTGTTCCCGCTGCTGCGCGCGGTCGAGCCGGCCCAGCTCAACGCCACCCTGAACGCGCTGGCCACCGCCCTGCAGGGCCGCGGTGACCAGCTCGGCGAGACCCTGGACCAGCTCGACGAGTACCTCGGCGCCATCAGCGACAAGCTGCCGACGCTGCGCGAGGACCTGGTCTCGCTGGCCGACGTGGCCGACACCTACGACCTGGCCGCCCCCGACCTCATCGACGTGCTCGGCCACCTCACCGTGACCAGCAAGACCGTCATCGAGAAGGCCGACGACCTCCACGCGTTCTTCACCGGCCTCCAGGGGCTGGCCACCACCTCGACCCGGGTCCTGTCGGACAACGAGGCCAACCTCATCCAGGTCGGCCAGGTCACCGAGCCGGTGCTCAAGCTGCTCGCCGTCTACTCCCCGGAGTTCCCCTGCCTCATCGAGGGTGCCGCGAAGTACGCCCCGCGCCTGGCCGAGACCTTCGAGGGCAACCAGATCAAGCAGTACATCGAGTTCGGCACCGCGCAGTACGACTCCTACTTCCCCGACGACCGACCGACGTACGGCGAGGTCGGGCACGGACCCTGGTGCGACGGGCTCCCGGACCCGCCCGTGCCCAACGCCCCCGCGGCGTTCAAGGAGGGCTCGGACATCGACGAGCACCCGCCGACGTCCGACGTCCCCACGATCATCAGCGGCGGCGCGCGGCGCCCCGCTGCGGACTACGGAGCCGCCGGCGGCGGGATGGCCAGCGGGTACGCCGGCACCGAGGCCGACAAGGCGGTGGTCAACGCGCTGCTGGCCGGCCAGACCGGCAAGCCTGCCTCGGGGTACGGCGCGCTCGGGACGCTGCTCTACGGTCCCGTCGTCCGCGGCGGTGACGGCCCGTGAGCACCCGCGACGCCGTCACCATCGCGGCCGGGGTCAAGCTGCTGATCTTCACGATCGTCTCGCTGCTGGTCACCGGTCTGCTCGCGGTGATCATGGGCAACTTCGGGTTCGGGGACAGCACGACCTACCGGGCCGTCTTCTCCAGCGCCTCGATGCTGGAGAAGGGCGACGACGTCCGCGTCGCCGGGGTCAGCGTCGGGGAGGTCCGCAAGGTCGAGCACTACCACCGCACCCAGGCGCTGGTGACCTTCCGGGTCAAGGCCGACGTGCCCCTGACCACGACCTCCCGGGCCGAGATCCGCTTCCTCAACCTGGTCGGCGACCGCTACCTGGCCCTGGAGGCCGGCGACGCGAACGGCGATGCGCTGCCCGAGTCGATGGGGGTGGGCGACGACCCCGCGACGGCCACCGGCAGTGCCGCCACCCGGGCCGTGTCCACCACGCCCCGACCGACCGGCCAGCGGCTCGAGGACGGCGACACCCTGCCGGTCTCGCAGACCTCGCCGGCGCTGGACCTCACCACGCTGTTCAACGGGTTCCAGCCGTTGTTCCAGGCGCTCAAACCGGACCAGGTCAACCAGCTGAGCATGAACCTGATCCAGGTCCTCCAGGGCGAGGGCGGCACCATCCAGGAGCTGCTGACCCACACCGCCTCGCTCACCTCGACCCTGGCCGACCGCGACCAGCTCATCGGCCAGGTGATCACCAACCTCACCGGCACCCTGGACACCGTCAACCAGCGCCACGAGGAGCTCAACACCCTGGTCACCCAGCTGCAGCGCTGGATGGCGGGCCTGGCCCGCGACCGCACCACCATCGGCAGCTCCCTGGACGACATCTCCGACCTCACCGTCGTGGTCGCCGACCTGCTGCGCGAGGGTCGGCCGCTGGTCAGGTCCGACGTGGTGAAGCTCAAGAAGCTCGCCGAGCTGCTCAACGAGCCGGCCAACCAGCAGCAGGTCGTCGAGCTGCTCGACCGGCTGCCCGAGTCGATGACCGACCAGACCCGCACCGGCACCTACGGCAGTTGGTACAACTACTACGTCTGCGGCTTCTCCGGCCGGATCACGCTGCCCGGCAACCTGGGCTCGATCCCCGGCCTGCAGCAGGTCCTCGACTCCGTCGCCAACCTGAACTTCCACTCCACCGCCCCGCGCTGCAACGGCGCCCCGGAGACGCCGTCCGACGACTCCGGGACCGGCACCGACGGCAGCACGGACGGGGGTGGGGGCCAGTGAGGCGCTACACCGACGCCCAGGTGCTCCGCCTGGGCGCGATCACGCTCGTGGTGATGGCGCTGGTCATGGCGGCGTCGTTCAACCTGAGCAAGTTCCCCGGCTTCGGCGGCGACACCTACCAGGCGTACTTCGCTGACGCCAGCGGACTGCACCAGGGCAACATGGTCCAGGTCGGTGGCATCCGGGTCGGCCGCGTCCAGGACGTCGCGCTGGACGACGGCAAGGTGCTGGTCACCTTCGACGTCGACCACGGCGTGGACTTCGGCGAGCAGAGCAAGGCCAGCGTCGAGGTGCTGAACCTGCTGGGGGAGAAGTACCTCGAGCTCGAGCCCGACGGCAAGGGCCAGCTCGACGAGGACACCCCGATCCCGGTGGACCGCACCTCGTCGGCCTACGACATCGTCGGCGTCTTCGGAGACCTGGCCGAGACCACCGAGCAGATCGACACCGCCCAGCTCGACCAGGCGCTCGACGTGGTCGCGGACACGGTGAACTCCTCGGCCCCCGAGATCCAGGCCAGCTTCGACGGGATCGCGCGGCTCAGCCAGAGCGTGGCCACCCGCGACGGTGCGATCCAGCACCTGCTGCAGAGCTCGCGCGACGTCAGCGCGCTGCTCGCCGACCGGAGCGAGGACCTCGTCGACCTGATGTCCAACAGCAGCCTGGTCTTCGAGGAGGTCGAGAAGCGCAAGGACGCCATCCACCGCCTGCTCGTCAACGCCCGCGACCTGTCGGAACAGCTCAAGGGCGTGGCCACCGACAACCAGGCCCAGCTCGAGCCGGCCCTGCGCGAGGTCGACCAGCTGCTCTCGCTGCTCAACTCCAAGGACCAGGAGCTCAAGGCCACCCTGGCCGCCCTCGGCCCGTACGCCTCGATCCTGGGCAACATCATCGGCACCGGTCCGTGGTTCGACGCCTACGCCGTCAACCTGGCCGCGATCCCCACGGGCGAGTTCCTGCCCGGGCCCCCGGACTGATCGCCGTGCGCCTCTCCCTCAACCCCCGCCTGTGGGTCGTCGTCATCGCCATCGTGCTGCTGACCGCGACGTTCTTCGTGGTGCGCCAGCCCGAGGAGACCACGAAGGTGACCGCGCACTTCCCGCGCGCGGTCAGCGTGTACGAGGGCACCGACGTGCGGGTGCTCGGCGTGAACGTCGGCCGGGTGACCGCGGTGATCCCCGAGGGCAACTCGGTGCGCGTGGAGATGGAGTACGACGCCGACGTCGACGTCCCGGAGGACGCCCAGGCCGTGGTGGTCACCCCGACGCTGGTGGCGGACCGGTTCGTGCAGCTGACCCCGGTCTACTCCGCCGGGCCGAAGCTCCGTGACGGCGCCGACATCCCGCTGCCGGACTCCGGCGTACCGGTCGAGCTGGACCGGATCTACGCCAGCATCCGCGACCTGGCCGAGGCGCTCGGGCCCAACGGTGTGAACGAGGACGGCACCCTCAACCACCTGCTCGAGGCAGGTGCGAACGCGCTGGACGGCCAGGGCCAGCGCGGCAACGACATGATCAACCAGCTCTCGCAGGCGGCCGCGACGTTCGGGGACGGCGCCGGGCCGCTGTTCGACACCGTCAGCGAGCTCGCGACGTTCACCGACACGCTGGCCAGCAACGACAAGCTGGTGCGCGCCTTCGTCAAGGACCTGGCCGGCGTCTCCGCGTCGCTGGTCACCGAGCGGACCGAGATCGCGAAGGCCTTGCGCGCGGTGGCCGACTCGGTGGGCACGGTGAAGACCTTCGTGCAGGACAACCGGCAGGCGCTGGTCACCGACGTCGAGAAGCTGACCTCGCTGATGAAGACCATCAACTCCGAGCGCGACAGCATCGACACCGCGCTGCAGGTGGCGCCGGTGGCCATCAACAACCTGACGCTGGCCTACAACCAGGAGTCCGGGAGCATCGGCTCGCGCATCGGCATCCAGGGCCAGCTCTGGGACGCCGACGGGTTCCTGTGCGCGATCGTCCAGCAGTCCTCGATGCCCAAGGCCACCAAGGACCTGGCCTGCACGATCTTCAAGCAGCTGCTCCAGCCGGTGCAGGACGACCTCCCGCCCATCCCGTCGCAGGGCCGGCAGGCCGACATCCGCTCCGAGCGCGGCTCGGCGCCGCCCACCCGGCAGCAGCAGCGCAGCGCCGAGCTCCGGCAGGCCGCCGAGCTGCAGGCGCAGTACGCCCCGGACCTCGACCCGACCCTCACGGGCCTGCTCGGAGGTGGGTCGTGACCCGGGCGCTGCGCGGGCTGGTCCTGCTCCTGACCGGCACGCTGCTGGCCACGCTGACCTCGGCGTGCGACTTCGACGGCGCCTACGACCTGCCGCTGCCGGGCGGCCCGGTGGACGCCTCGGACGGCTTCACCGTCACCGCGGAGTTCGCCGACATCCTCAACGTGGTGCCGAAGTCGCCGGTCAAGGTCGACGACGTCACCGTCGGCGAGGTGACCGACGTCGAGCGGGTCGGCTGGCACGCCAAGGTCACGCTGCTGGTGCGCCAGGACGTCGACCTGCCCGACAACGCGATCGCCGAGATCCGCCAGGTCAGCCTGCTGGGGGAGAAGTACGTCGCCCTCGAGCCGCCCGCCGAGGCCGCGTCCGCAGGCCGGCTCGGCGACGGCGACACGATCCCGCTGAGCGCGACCGGCCGCAACCCGGAGGTCGAGGAGGTGCTCGGCGCGCTGTCGTTCCTGCTCAGCGGCGGCGGCGTGGCCCAGCTCGGCACCATCACCGAGGAGCTCAACAAGGCGATGACCGGGCGGCAGGAGGACCTGCGCCACCTGCTCGGCTCGCTCACCGACGTGGTGGGCACCCTCGACGACCAGAAGGCCGACATCCTGCGGGCCCTGGAGTCGGTCAGCAACCTCACCGCCACCCTCAACGCCGAGAAGCAGACCGTCACCGGCGCCCTCGACGTGGCCGGGCCGGCCATCGAGGTGCTGGCCGACCAGCACGACGAGCTGATCGCCATGCTCTCCGCGCTGGACCGGCTCGGCGAGGTCGGCACCCGCGTCATCACGTCCAGCAAGGACGACCTGCTCAGATCCCTCGACCACCTCGCGCCGGTGCTGGCCAAGCTCCACGAGGCCGGCGACAAGCTCGCGCCGGGGCTCAACCTGATCATCAGCTTCCCGTTCCCCAAGGAGGCCTCGGAGGTGGTGCGCGGTGACTACGCCAACACCTCGATCCGCGCCGACATCAACCTGGAGAACCTCCTCCCGCCGGGCACGAAGTTCCCCGACATCCCCATCCCGGACATCCCGATCCCCGACGTGCCCCCGGTCGGTGAGGTGCTCAAGGACGTCCAGGCCTGCCTCGACAGCGGCGACCTGACCAGCGGTGCCTGCCGCAAGGTGCTGGCCGACGTGGACCTGCTCAGCAAGCTGCGTCAGAAGTGCCAGCAGCCGAAGTACCAGACCAACCAGGTGTGCGTGCTGCTCAACACCGTCCCGCAGGTCCCGCTCGACGAACTCGGCGACACCCTCGGGGGCCTGGTCGACGGCGTCCTCGGCCCGCTCGGCGCGCCCGCGGCCGGCCGCACCACGCGCGGCCTGCTGGGAGGTGGGTCGTGACGCGCGGCACCCGGATCCGGATCGCGGCGTTCCTCGTGCTGAGCGCGGTGGGGATCGTCTACATCACCGCCTCCTACCTCGGCTTCGTCGACAAGGTGCTCGGGCGCGGGCTGACCGTCCAGGCCACCCTGCCGACCTCCGGCGGCCTGTACGTAGGCAGCGAGGTGACCTACCGCGGCGTCAAGATCGGCAAGGTCTCGCACATGAGCGCGACGGCCAAGGGCGTCACCCTCGGCCTCGCGCTCGAGGACGGCACCCGGCTGCCCAAGGACTCGCCGATGTACGTCCACAACCTCTCGGCGGTGGGGGAGCAGTACCTCGACTTCGAGCCGCCCGACGACCGGGGCCCGTACGCCGCTGCCGGCGACGTCCTGCACGGCGACGCCGACTCCCTCCCGGTCGACGAGGGCGACCTGCTGGTCGAGCTCAACGCGTTCGTCGACTCCGTGGACAAGAAGGACCTCCAGGTCGTGGTCCGCGAGCTCGGCACGATGTTCCACGACACCGGCCGCCCGCTCCAGACCCTGCTGGACAGCGGCTCGACGTTCATCGACGAGGCCTCCGCGCACACCGCCGAGACCCGCGCGCTGCTCGACGACGGGCTCACCGTCCTGCAGACCCAGCAGGGGCAGAGCGAGAACATCCGCGCCTTCTCCCGCGACCTGGCCAAGATCACCAAGACGCTGGCCGCGAGCGACCAGGACCTGCGCACCACGCTGTCCGACACCCCGGGCACGGCCCGCGAGGTGGACCAGCTGCTCACCCAGCTCGAGCCGACGCTGCCGGTGCTCCTGGCCAACACGGCCAGCGTCAACCAGACGGTGATGATGCACCTGGCCGGCGTCGAGCAGCTGCTGGTCGTCTTCCCGCACGTCATCTCCAGCGGCTTCACCGGAACGCCGGGCGACGGCTACGGCCACGTGAACCTGCAGCTGGACCAGCGGGTCCAGCCCTGCACGCAGGGCTACGAGCCGCCGAGCGAGTGGCGACCACCGTCGGACTACTCCGACGCCCCGATCTACCCGGCGCAGTGCACCGCCGGCCCGCCCTTCGTCCAGCGCGGCACGCCGTACTCACCCGAGGGCCGCTACGGCAACCCCGGCGCGGCGTACCGCAGCGGCTACGACCCCACGTCCGGCATCATCTCCGGCGTGGTCGACCAGTCAGGGAACCCGGTGCGGCTGGGCAGCACCGGCAACCTCTCGGTGCTCGGCGACGACGCGTGGAAGTGGCTGCTCGTGGGGCCGGTGGCGGCGGCTCCGTGACCCGCACCCGTGTGAACGTCCTGCTCTACGTCCTGGTCATGGCGGCCGCGGCGCTGCTCGTCGTCGCCGCCGTCCGGGCGCTCCAGGACGACCCCGCACCGACCTCGCTCCCGGTCCAGGGGATGGTCGAGCTCGACGAGGCCCCGGCCGGCGAGCAGCAGCGCTACGCCGACGTGATGGCCGCGGCCAACCAGGAGGCCACCGCCTTCGTCAACATCAGCTACGAGGACGCCCAGTCCTCGATCGACGCGGTCATGGCCGGGGCCACCGGCGACTTCAAGGAGCAGTACGCCCAGTCCACCGACGCCCTCGTCGACCTGCTCACCCAGAACAAGTCGGTCCGCACCGGCAAGGTCCTGTGGACCGGGGTCGTCGCCCAGGACCCCGACTCCGCCACCGTCATCGTGGCCACCGACGGGACCGTGCAGAACAAGCAGACCGGCCCCACCCCCCGCGCCGAGATCTATCGCATCCAGCTCCAGCTCGTCCTCGAGAAGGGCAGGTGGCTGACCAGCGACCTGCAGTTCGTCTCGTGAGCCGCCCGCACCCCCGCCGCCCGGCGTCCTCCCGCGCGCCGGTCTCGCGTCCCCGCCGCGTCGCGGGCCAGCGCCCGGCGCCCGAGGCACTCGCGCCGGACGACGCGCCGGACGACGCGCCGGACGCGCCGCCCCCGGTGGCTGAGGAGGTTGTGCAGCAACCGTCTCGAAGCCAGCCGAGCGAGGAGCCGGCGTCGAGGGGGGAGCCCCGAGTCACCAGGCTTCGAGACGGGCGCAGCACGCCCTCCTCAGCCACCGCTGTCGTCACTCTTCGACAGCCGTCGGGCCACCCGCGTCCTGGTCGCGGCTGTGGTGGTCCTCGGTCTGGTCGCCGCCGCCCTCCTCGCCTGGGCCGCCCGCGGCGACGACGCCTCGGCGAAGCCCTCGTCCCAGCCCGTCGTCCTCAGCGGCGACGACGCCACCGCCGCCGTCGACGCCGCGGCCAAGGCCGCCGAGACCATCGTGGCCGTCAGCTGGCAGGACTACGACCAGGAGGTCGACGAGGCCGCCGCCCTGATGACCCAGGACTTCGCCACCAAGTACCGCGCCACCGCCGCCGACATCAAGGACGCCTTCGTCGCCGACAAGACCGTCGTCCAGGCCCGCGTCGTCGCCCAGGGCGTCACGCACGCGACCCGCACCGAGGTCCAGGCCCTGGTCTTCCTCAACCAGTACATCTCCAAGGACGGCGGCGACACCACCTACACGCCGTACCGCGCCCTGGTCACGGTCATCCACACGCAGGACGGGTGGGTGGTCAGCAACCTCGACACCAAATAGTCTGGTCGTGACTCCGGCACTCCGTGCTCGGCGCGCTGTCATCGGACCGTGCCGGGCGCCGCGTGTCCACACGCCCGCCGCGCTGGGCGCGTCTCGCGTGCGCACACGCGGCGCCCGGCACGGTCCGGCGCGCCGAGCCTGCCGGTCGGGTGCCTCGGTCCGTGCTCGCCGTGGTGGCGGCGCAGCGCCGGGCGTGCCAAACTAGAACACGTTCCAGTTCCGGGTGGTCTCGACGAGTGGGAGGATCGGCGCCGTGAGCACTGCTGACGCGGTCGTCGAGACGGATCTGCTGATCATCGGGGCGGGGCCCACGGGGCTGTACGCGACGTACTACGCCGGGTTCCGGGGGCTGCGGGTGGCGGTGGTCGACTCGCTTCCGGAGCTGGGCGGGCAGGTGACGGCGATGTACCCGGAGAAGCAGATCTTCGACGTGGCGGGCTTCCCGGCGGTCAAGGGCCGGGCGCTGGTGGACGGGCTGGTGGAGCAGGCGGCGACGGCCCGGCCGGCGTACCTGCTCGATCGCACGGCCAGCACGCTCGAGACCGACGACGACGGCGTCACGCTCACCTGCGACGACGGCACCCAGGTGCGGGCCAAGGCGGTGCTCATCACGGCGGGGATCGGCAAGTTCAGCCCCCGGCCGCTGCCGGCCGGCGAGGGGTGGCTGGGGCGGGGGATGGAGTTCTTCGTCCCCTCCTTCGAGCCGTACGCCGGCAAGGACGTCGTGATCGTCGGCGGCGGGGACAGTGCCTTCGACTGGGCGCTGCACCTGCAGGGCATCGCGCGGACCATCGCGCTGGTGCACCGCCGCGACGCGTTCCGCGCCCACGAGCGCACGGTGCAGCAGGTGCTGGACTCCGACGTGGACGTCATCACCAAGGCCCAGGTCACCGAGCTGCGCGGCAACGGCACGCTGGAGAGCGTCGTCCTCGACGTCGACGGCCAGAGCGTGGAGCGCGAGGCGCAGGCGCTGGTCGCCGCGCTCGGGTTCATCGCCGACCTCGGTCCCATGCAGCAGTGGGGCCTGGAGGTGGAGAAGCGGCACATCGTCGTGGACTCGGCGATGCGCACCAACCTGCCGCGGGTCTTCGCGGCCGGCGACATCACGGAGTACGCCGGCAAGGTGCGGCTCATCGCGGTCGGCTTCGGCGAGGCCGCCACCGCCGTCAACAACGCCACCGTGGCCATCGACCCGAGCGCCAAGGTGTTCCCGGGCCACTCCAGTGAAGGGAGCTGAAGGTGCGGATCAAGGTCGACTTCGACCTCTGCGAGTCCAACGCGCTGTGCGAGGCGATGGCCCCGGAGGTGTTCGAGCTGGACGACGACGACTTCCTCCAGCTCAAGACCGAGCAGACGACCGACGAGAACATCGAGAACGTCAAGCGCGCGGTGGCCGCCTGCCCGCGCGCGGCGATCTCGCTGGAGGACTGAGCGGGTGGCAGACACGGGGCTGGACGGTCGCGTCGCGGTCGTCACGGGGGCCGGTGCCGGGCTGGGGCGGGCCGAGGCGGTCGCCCTGGCGGGGGCGGGCGCGCGGGTGGTCCTCAACGACCTACCGGGTGCGGCCGACGAGGCGGCCGACGAGCTGAAGGGGCTCGGCGCCGAGGTGGCCGTCGTCGAGGGCGACGTGGGGGAGCGGGCCACCGCCGACGCCATGGTCGAGGCCGCGGTCGAGGGGTTCGGCCGGCTCGACGTGGTGGTCAACAACGCGGGCATGACCCGCGACCGGATGCTCTACAACCTCTCCGACGAGGAGTGGGACGACGTCATCCGCGTGCACCTGCGCGGGCACTTCCTGCTCTCGCGCGGCGCCGCGGCGTACTGGCGTGCGCAGGCCAAGCAGAGCGGCGGGCCGGCGTACGGCAGCATCGTCAACACCGCCTCCGAGGCGTTCCTGGGCGGCTCGCCCGGCCAGGCCAACTACGCCGCGGCCAAGGCCGGGATCACCGCGCTCACGCTCTCGACCGCGCGCGGGATGGCCCGGACCGGCGTGCGGGCCAACGCGATCTGTCCGCGCGCCCGCACGGCCATGACGGCGCAGGTCTTCGGCGAGGACACCTCCGGCCTCGCGGTCGACCCGTACTCACCCGAGCACGTCGCCCCACTCGTCGCCTACCTCGCCTCGCCGGCCGCCGAGCGCATCACCGGCCAGGTCTTCGTGGTGTACGGCGGGATGGTCGCCCTGGTCGCGGCGCCGGTGGTCGAGCAGCGCTTCGACACGACCGGCGGCCTCTGGGACGCCGAGGACCTGGACCGCCAGCTCGGCGGGTTCTTCTCCGAGCGCGACCCCGCGGTCGGCTTCGCGGCCGACTCGATCATGGCCCTGCAGACCCAGAAGGGGGCGCTCTGACGTGGGACGGCTCGAAGGCAAGGTCGCGATCGTCACCGGCGGGGCGATGGGGCAGGGCGAGGGCATCGTCCGCGCGTACGTCGCGGAAGGCGCCCGCGTGGTGCTGGCCGACGTGGCCGAGGAGCAGGGCCAGGCGCTGGCCGACGAGCTCGGCGACGCCGCTCACTTCGCGCGGCTGGACGTCTCCGACGGCGCCGCCTGGGCGAGGGTGGTGGCCGACGCCGAGGAACGGTTCGGGCCGGTGAGCGTGCTGGCCAACAACGCCGGCATCCTGCGCTTCGGCACCGTCGAGGAGATGCCGGTCGAGGAGGTCGAGCTGCTCTGGCGGGTCAACCAGCTCGGCTGCTGGCTCGGCATGCAGTCGGTGGTCGCGACCATGAAGGCGAACGGCGGCGGCTCGATCATCAACGCCTCCTCCACCGAGGGACTCGGGGGCATGGCCAACACCGTGGCCTACGGCGCGACCAAGTTCGCGATCCGCGGCATGACCAAGGGCGCCTCGCACGAGCTGGGCCGCTTCGGCATCCGCGTCAACTCCGTGCACCCCGGCATGATCGACACCCCGATGACGCGCGTGCACGGCGGCGACCTGGCCATGGAGTACGGCGCCTCCAAGGTCCCGCTGCGCCGTGTCGGCCACCCCGAGGACGTGGCCCCGCTCTACGTGTTCCTCGGCTCCGACGAGTCGTCGTACATCAACGGCGCCGAGATCGCCATCGACGGTGGCGTCACCGCGACCCACGCCTTCGGCGGCTAGGTTCAGAGCGTGGCCAACCAGCGCGACCAGGTCGTGATGAGCGAGGCGGAGGTCGACGCCTTCCTGCACCAGCAGCGCTCGGCCACGGTGGCGACGTACGGTCCGCAGGGCCAGATCCACCTCGTCGGCATGTGGTACGCCGTGCGCGAGGGCACGGTCTGGATCGAGACCAAGGCCAAGTCGCAGAAGGTCGTGAACCTGCGCCGCGACCCGCGGATGTCGTTCCTGGTCGAGGCCGGCCACACCTACGACCAGCTGCGCGGGGTGTCCCTCGAGGGCACCGGCGTCGTGGTCGAGGACCCCGACGTGGTGTGGGACGTGTGCATCGACGTGTTCGAGCGCTACCACGGCCAGTACTCCGAGGAGATGAAGCCGTTCGTGGAGTTCATGGCCAAGAACCGGGTCGTCGTCCGCCTCGACGTCGAGCGCACGCGGTCCTGGGACCACCGCAAGCTGGGGTTGCCGGCCATGGAGCTGGGCGGCTCCACGGCGGCCTTCATCGAGTAGCCGCCCGTGCTTCCAGCGCCCGGTCCACCTGCTCCCGTGTGGCGAGCCCGTGGTCCAGCGCGAGCAGGGACAGCAGCCGGACCGGCCGACCGGTGCGCGCCGCCGCCTGCAGCTTGTGGTGCCCGTCCAGCAGGAAGTGGGTCAGGCCCCAGTGCCAACCCCACTCCTCGCCCGGGGTGGTGGCCGGCGCGGTGACGTCGAGCACGGACACCGCCACGGCGCACGGCACGGCCCCCGCCTCCATCGCATCGGCGTACGCGTCGACCTGGGCGGGGTCGTTGTAGCGGGGCGGCACCATCCCCACCACGAACTCGTGGAGTGTGGTGTCGTCCTGCAGGCGGCGGGTGGTGGTGCGGTAGTAGGGCGTCGCGGGGTACTGCGGCAGTCCCCAGAACGGGTCGACGCCCCAGACCCGGACCTGCTCCACGGTGAAGTAGTCGTCGGGCGTGCCCGGTTGCACCAGGCGTGGCCGGAGCTCGAGGAGGAGGGGCCGGTGCTCGCCGCGCGCGAGGACCGCGCCGTAGGCGTCGACCACCGTGCTGTCCACGCCGTCCAGCCCCGCGGCCAGCCTCGAGCGGAGGTCGTCGTGGTCGATCGACGGTGCGTGGTCGGCCCCCTCGAGACGACGGAACAACAGCCCGCACGTCCCGCACCAGAAGCTCAGCTCGTACGCCGGCCGGTCGTCGAGCAGGAGCAGTCGTCGGCCGGCCCAGGTCCCTTCCGCCTCGTCCGCCTCGACGAACCGGACGGTCGCGGCGTCCGCGGGCACCCCGAGGACGCGGGCTGCGGCGGTCTCGACGAGCACACAGGGACGCTACCCCTGCGCCGGGCTGACACGATGAGATCGTGACCGACCACCGCACCCTGGCGGAGGCGGCCTGGTCGTGGGTGCTCGACCAGGTGCGGTACGACGAGCACGGGCCCTGGATCCCGCTCACGCCGGCCGACACCGAGCCCGGCTGGGACCGAGACGGCATGCACAGCGGCGTCGGCGGGCTCGTCCACGCGCTCACCCGGGTCGCGCTGGTCCGGCCGTGGACCACGGCCGAGTCCGAGCTCGCCGAGGCCGTGGGGGTACGGCTGCGCACGCACACCACCGAGGACGTGACGTTCTTCGACGGGATGGTCAGCGACCTCGAGGCGCTGACGCTGCTCGGTGAGCCCGGTGTCGAGCCGATCACCGCGCGGCTGCTGGCGGCCGACCCGGCCACGTGGGAGCACAGGAACGACGTGACGCTGGGTACGGGCGCGCTGGTGCACGGCGGCCTCGTCGCGGACGCCCCGGAGCTGGTCCGCCACGCCGCCGCCCTGCTGCTCGCCGAGGCCGAGGAGACCCCGCACGGGCTGAACTGGCTGTTCGTGCCCCGCCGCCACGTGCCCCCCGACAGGCTCGAGGACGGTCGGCCCGTGGAGATGCCGAACCACTCCCACGGCCTGGCCGGGATCGCCGGCGTCCTGGCCCGCGCCGGCGTGGCCCTCGACGACCCGGCCCTCGTGGACGCGGCCCGCCGCGGCGCCGAGCACTTCGTCTCCCTCGCGGACCCCGCGCTGCTGGAGCGCGGCGCGCTCGCCGTGCCCCGTCGCATCCCGCCCAAGCCGGGCGAGGACGCCTACACCTGGAACTGGTGCCACGGCCCCGCCGGCTCCCTGGCCCTCTTCGAGGCCCTCGACGCCGCCGGCGTCACCGATGTCGCGGGCGATCCACCCGCGGTCTGGCTCGAGCGCTGCCTGGAGGCCCTGCGCACCTCCGGCATCCCCGAGCGCCGCCACCCCGGCTTCTGGGACAACGACGGCCGCTGCTGCGGCACCGCGGGTGTCGGCTCCGCGGTCCTCCCGCACGACCCCGCCCTCGCGCTGCGGATGGCCGACGCCCTGGCCGACCGTGCGTACGTCGACGGCGACCGCGCGCACTGGCGCTTCGTCGAGCACCGCGCCGACGACCCGCTCCTCCCGCCCGGCGTCGGCTGGATGCAGGGCACCGCCGGCATCGCTGGCTTCCTCTTCGAGGTCTCGGCGCTGTCGGCATGACCCCGAACGCCTGCCACGAGCTCGCCGCCGCCGCCGACCGCCTGGCCGCGGCCCACCCCGACCCGCGCACCTTCCTCGTCGAGCTCGCCCGCGAGGTCGCTGGGATCCCGCGCGGCACCCTCACCGCCTGGCCCGCCCTGCTCCTCGGCGGCCGCAACCGCCTGCTCGGCGGCGGCTTCCGCCCCGAGCTCCGCGACCACACTGCCGGCCAGGCCCGCCACTTCACCGGCACCGCCCGCGCCGTCACCGTCCTCGGCGCCGACCGCACCCGCTGGCTCGGCGTCCACGCCCGCCGCGACCGCCCGGACTCACCCGACGGCCGGCTCAGCGAGCTGGCCGTCGTCTTCGCCGACGACCTGCTGGCCGGGCGCCTGGCACCCGCGGACACCGGGGACTGGATCCGCCGGCACGTGTGCGGCTGAGGCCGTCCCCAGCAGGTGGCCGGGGATCACGGAGCGGCCGACGCGGCGGACCAGGTGGGGAAGGCACCCCACCTGCGACGCAGGGACGTCAGTCCCGCAGGAGCAGGTGCACGGCCTTCTCCATCTGGGCCGCGGTGTCGGCTGCGGAGGTCCGGCCGGTCACCCAGCCCACCAGCGCGGACAGCCACACGTCGCCGATGACCCGCGCGATGGCGATGTCGTCGTCGGTGAGCTCGGCGTCCTCGCGCTCGGGGTGCATGGCGCGGGTGGTCATGCGGGACAGCAGCATGCCGACGGTGTGGATCTCGGCCTGGACGCTGGCGTCGGCGAACATGAAGGCGCGGGTGAGGGCCTCGGTGAGGTGCGGGTCGCCCTGGAGGCCGCGACTGGTGCGGCGCAGCACGTAGATGACGCGCTCGGAGGCGGTGTCGCCGGGGATGGGCTTGTCGGCGAAGGCGGCGTTGGCGCGCTCGAGCTCGCGGGCGAGGGCGGAGACCAGCAGGTGGATCTTGGAGGGGAAGTAGCGGTAGAGCGTGCCGAGGGCGACGTCGGCGCGCTCGGCGACGGCGCGCATCTGCACCGCGTCGAAGCCGCCCTGGGTGGCCAGGGCGATGGTGGCGTCGAGGATGCGCTTGCGGCGGTCGCGCTGTGCGGCGGACCCGAGGTCCTCGACCGTCAGGGAGTTCGTGCTGCTCACCCGCCAACCTTCCACCAGGAACCTGCTGCGCCCCGCGTTGGGGCCACTCACTAGGCTAACCGGGAGTGGTCCATGATAGAACACGTTCCAGTTTCAGGCGTGTTTCTGGTACGTCGCAGGGCCGGCCCCGCCGGAGCTGGGAGATGGGGAGTCGGATGCGGATCGCACTGCTGTCCTACCGCAGCAAGCCGCACTGCGGAGGCCAGGGCGTCTACGTCCGCCACCTGAGCCGTGAGCTCGTCGCGCTCGGCCACAGCGTCGAGGTCTTCTCGGGTCAGCCCTACCCCGAGCTCGACGAGGGCGTGCGGCTGACCGAGGTGCCGAGCCTGGACCTCTACCGCGAGCCCGACCCGTTCCGGGTGCCGAAGCTGCGCGAGTTCCGCGACCGGGTGGACGTCGAGGAGTTCCTCACCATGTGCGCGGCCGGCTTCCCCGAGCCCAAGACCTTCAGCACCCGCGCAGCCCGGCTGCTCGCGGAGCGCACCGGCGACTTCGACGTCGTCCACGACAACCAGGTCCTCGGCTACGGGATGCTCAAGATCGAGCAGATGGGGCTGCCGCTGGTGACCACCATCCACCACCCGATCACCTTCGACCGCCGCATCGACCTCGCGCAGGCGCCGAGCCTGTGGCGGCGCTTCACCCTCAGCCGCTGGTACGGCTTCCTGCGCATGCAGGCCAAGGTCGCGCGCCGCGCGCGCCGGGTCATCACGCCCTCGGAGTCCTCGCGCCGCGACATCGCCACCGACTTCGGGGTCGACCCCGCGCGCATGCTCTCCATCCCGCTCGGCGTCGACGACTGTTTCGTGCCGCCGACCGCGCCGCGGGTGCCGGGCCGGATCATGGCCATGGCCAGCGCGGACGCGCCGATGAAGGGCATCGCCACCCTGCTCGAGGCCTTCGCCAAGCTCCGCACCGAGCGCGACGTCGAGCTCGTCCTGGTCACCCAGCCCAAACCGGGCGGGCGCACCGAGCAGCTCATCGACAAGCTGTCCATCGGCGACGCGGTCCGCTTCGTGCACGGCATCAGCGACGCCGAGCTGGTCGCGCTGATGGGCTCGGCCGAGGTGGCGTGCGTGCCGAGCCTCTACGAGGGCTTCTCGCTGCCGACGGCCGAGCTGATGGCCTGCAGCACGCCGCTCATCGTCTCCGACGCCGGCGCCATCCCCGAGGTCGTCGGCCCCGACGGCCTGTGCGCCGACCTGGTCACGCCCGGCGACGTCGGTGAGCTCGAGGCGGCCCTGGCCGCGCTGCTCGACGACCCCGAGCGCCGCGCGGCGTACGGCGCGGCCGGGCGCCGGCGCGTCGACGAGCTGTTCAGCTGGCGGGCCGTGGCCCAGCAGGTCGCGCAGGTCTACGCCGAGACGATCGACGAGTACCACCAGGAGAAGCGCTAGTGCTGACCGTTGACTTCGACCGGCTCGGGCTGCGCCCGGGCGACCGCGTCCTCGACATGGGCTGCGGCGCGGGCCGCCACGCCTTCGAGATGTACCGCCGCGGCGCCGACGTCGTCGCCTTCGACATGGACGCCGACGAGCTGACCGGTGTCAGCGACCTGTTCCACGCCATGAAGCAGGCCGGCGAGGTGCCCGCGGGCGCCGAGGCCGACGTCAAGCAGGGCGACGCGCTCCAGCTGCCGTTCGCCGACGGCGAGTTCGACCGGGTCGTCGCCGCCGAGGTGCTCGAGCACATCCACGCCGACGTCGACGCGATCAAGGAGCTGGTCCGGGTCCTGCGCCCGGGCGGCACGCTCGCCGTCTCGGTGCCGCGCTGGCTTCCCGAGGTCATCAACTGGAAGCTGTCGGACGAATACCACGACGCCGAGGGCGGCCACATCCGCATCTACACCGACCACGAGCTCGTGGACAAGGTGACCAAGGCGGGCCGGATGAACGACGGCACGCCGGGCGAGGCGATGGTCTTTGAGGGCAAGCACTACGCCCACGGCCTGCACGCGCCGTACTGGTGGATCAAGTGCGCGGTCGGCGTCGACAACGACGAGCACCCGCTGGCCAAGGCCTACCACAAGCTCCTGGTCTGGGAGATCATGAAGCAGCCGAAGGCCCTCCAGCTGGCCGGCCGGGTCCTCGACCCCCTCATCGGCAAGAGCCTGGTCCTCTACTTCCGCAAGCCGGCGTGAGCCCGCTCGTGCAGCTGCCGTACGTCGAGGGCGTGCTCTCCGCGCGCCAGGTCGCCGAGACCGCCGCCGCGATCGCGGCCATGCAGGAGCCGTGTGGTGCGGTGCCGTGGACGGTCGGCGAGCACGTCGACGTCTGGAACCACGTCGAGGCCGCGATGGCCATGCTGGTCGGCGGCGAGGTCGAGGCCGCCGAGGCGGCCTACGACTGGGTGCCGACCATGCAGCGCGCCGACGGCTCGTGGCCGATGAAGATCGTCGCGGGGGAGCCCGAGGACGCGCGCGGTGAGGTCAACATGTCGGCCTACCTCGCGGTCGGGGTGTGGCACCACTGGCTGGTGCGCCGCGACCTGGCCTTCGTGCAGCGGTTCTGGCCGTCGGTCCGCGCCGGGCTGGACTGGGTCGTGTCCCAGCAGCTGCCCTTCGGCGGGATCCGCTGGACGCCGACCGAGCCGTTCGCGCTGCTGGCCGGCTCGTCGTCGATCTACCAGTCGCTGCGCGCCGGCGTCGCCCTGGCCGAGCTGCTCGACGACCCGCAGCCAGAGTGGGAGCTGGCGGGCGGTCGGCTCGGCCACGCGGTGCGCGAGCACCGCGCCCGGTTCGAGGACAAGGTGACCTACTCCATGGACTGGTACTACCCGGTCCTGGGCGGCGCCGTCCGTGGGCCCGAGGCCCACGACCTGCTCGCCTCGCGCTGGGAGGAGTTCGTGGTGCCCGGCCTCGGCATCCGCTGCGTCGACACCAACCCCTGGGTGACCGGCGCCGAGACCTGCGAGCTGGCCATGGCCCTCGACGCCATCGGCGACCACCGCCGCGCGCTGGCCCTGCTCGCCGACGTGCAGCACCTGCGCGAGGACGACGGCCGCTACTGGACCGGCTGGGTCTTCGACGACGGGACCCCGACCGACGAGCCGCGCGACGTGCACTGGCCGGTCGAGCACACGACGTACACCGCCGCCGCCGTCGTCCTGGCCGTCGACGCCCTCGGCGAGGTCGCCGGCCACGCCACCGCCGGCTCCGGCATCATGCGCGGCACCTCGCTCGGCGCGCACTTCGGCGAGCTCGCGCTGGAGTGCGGCTGCCCCTCCTCAGCCGACCGGGTCGCCCGCCTCGCCTGAGGTCCGCCGCAGCACCCGCATCGACCCGAGCGCCTCGACCTCCTCGAAGCTCCCGCTCTCCAGCGCCCGCAGGAACACGTGGTACGGCGGCTGCCCGCCGTCCGCGGGGTCGGGGAAGACGTCGTGGATCAGCAGCGCGCCGCCGGCGTGCACCCAGGGTGCCCAGCCCGCGTAGTCGTTCTGCGCGTGCACCTCGGCGTGCCCGCCGTCGATGAACAGCAGGCTCAGCGGCGCGCGCCAGTGCGCGCTCACCGTCCTGCTCCGCCCGACCACCGCGACCACCTGGTCCTCCAGCCCCGCGCGCGCGATCGTCCGGCGGAACACCGGCAGCGTGTCCATCAGCCCGAACTCCGGGTCGACCAGGGACGGGTCGTGGTGCTCCCACCCGGCCTGGTTCTCCTCCGAGCCGCGGTGGTGGTCGACGGTGAACACCGTCCCGCCCACCTCGCGGGCCGCCGCGCCCAGGTAGATCGCCGACTTCCCGCAGTACGTCCCGACCTCGAGGGCCGGTCCGTGCGGCAGCCGCTCCCGGGCCCAGCGGTGGAGCAGCAGCCCCTCGTCCTCGGGCATGAAGCCCTTGGCGTCCAGGGCGTGGCTCAGCCAGGCCTCGGGCAGGTCCGCGGGCGTGTCCGTCACCCGACGACTCTAGTAGAGTTAGAACACGTTCTAGTTCGAGGGAGTCGCATGTCCGTCGGCATCACCGAGGAGCACGCCGAGCTGGCGCGCAGCGTGCGCGAGTGGGCGGCGAAGCTGGGTGGCCCGGAGCTCGCGCGCCGGCACGAGGCGGAGGCGGACGCCGCGTTCCCCGACGTGTGGGAGGCGTGCGTCGAGATGGGCGTGGCCACCATCGCGCTGCCGCAGTCGTGCGGCGGGGGCGGCGGCTCGGTCCTGGACCAGGCGGTGGCCCTCGAGGCGTGCGCACACGCGCTGGTCCCCGGGCCGCTGCTGTCCACCGCGGTGGCCGCGCTGGTGGCGCCGTCGGCCGACCTCGGCGAGGGGGCGGCGGTCGCGGTGGTGCACGCCTCCGGGCTGGCCGGCGACCTGGCCGGCGCCACCCACGTGCTGGGGTCCGACGGGCTGGTCGAGCGGGAGGGGGCGACCCCGGAGGCGGGCATCGACCTGACCCGGCGCTGGGGCCGGGTGGGCGTGGGGCCGGCCGAGCCGGTCGACGTCGTACGCCGGGCGACGGTCACCCTCGCGGCCGCCGAGGCCGCGGGCGTGGCGCGGTGGTGCCTGGAGACGGCGGTGGAGTACGCCCAGGTCCGCGAGCAGTTCGGCCAGAAGATCGGCGCCTTCCAGGCCGTCAAGCACCTGTGCGCCGAGATGCTCGAGACCGCCGAGGCCGTGACCGCGGCCGCGTGGGACGTGGCCGGCGCCGCATCATCGGTGGCGGCGGCGGGCGAGGAGCAGTGGTCCTACGCCGCCGACGTGGCCGCGGTGACCTGCTTCGACGGCGCGGTCGACGTGGCCAAGGCCTGCATCCAGGTGCTGGGCGGGATCGGCTTCACCTACGAGCACGACGCGCACCTCTACCTGCGCCGGGCCCTGGCCCTGCGCGGGCTGGTCGGCGATCCCGACGCCGCCGCGGTGCGGCTGACCGAGCGGGCGGTGGCCGGCGTGCGCCGGGCGGTGGCGGTGGACCTCGAGGGCCGCGACGCCGCCGTGCGACCCGAGGCCCGGGCCACCGCCGAGCGGATCGCGGCCCGGCCCGAGGGGGAGCGGCGAGCGGCGCTGGTCGAGGCCGGCTACCTCACGCCGCACTGGCCCGCGCCGTACGGACTCGGGGCCGACGCCGTCACCCAGCTGGTGGTCGACGAGGAGCTGGCCCGGGCGGGCGTCACCCGGCCGGACATCGTCATCGCCGGGTGGGCGCTGCCCACGATCCTCGAGCACGGCTCGGACGCCCAGCGGGAGCGGTTCGTGCTGCCGTCGCTGCGCGGCGAGGTGACCTGGTGCCAGCTGTTCTCCGAGCCGGGCTCCGGCTCCGACCTGGCCTCGCTGCGCACCCGCGCCGAGCGGGTCGACGGCGGCTGGCGGCTCACCGGTCAGAAGGTGTGGACCAGCGTGGCCGAGCGCGCCGACTGGGGCATCTGCCTCGCCCGCACCGACCCCGACGCGCCTCAGCACCGCGGCATCTCCTACTTCCTCGTCGACATGCGTGCCGAGGGCATCGACGTCCGGCCGCTGCGCGAGATCACCGGCGAGGCGCTGTTCAACGAGGTCTTCCTCGACGAGGTGTTCGTGCCCGACGACGGCCTCGTCGGCGCGCCCGGCGACGGGTGGAGGCTGGCCCGCACCACGCTGGCCAACGAGCGCGTGGCCATGGCCACCACCCGACTGGGGACGTCGACCGAACGGGCCGTGGCGCTCGCCGCCGAGCGCGACCTGACCGGCGCCCAGCGCGCCCGGGTCGGCCGCGCCGTGGCGCTCTCCACGGTCTGCGCGCTGCTCGGCGTGCGCACCACCCTGCGCTCGCTGGCCGGTCGCGGCCCCGGCGCGGAGTCCTCGGTGGCCAAGCTGCTCGGCGTGCGCAACCGTCAGGACGGCGCCGAGCTCGTCGTCGAGCTCCAGGAGGACGGGCTGCTGGCCCCGGACGAGCAGCTGCGCCGCGACCTCTGGGAGCTGCTCAACACCCGCTGCCTGTCCATCGCCGGCGGTACGACCCAGATCCTGCGCAACGTGGCCGCCGAGCGCATCCTCGGGCTGCCTCGCTGACGCTCGGTCGAGGACCGTCAGGCGCGGGTCAGCACCCGCTGCGCGCGGCGGCGGCGCTTGGCCAGCCGCGCGTGGTGGATGAGCCGCAGCATCTCGGCGTCGAGCGGCGGCCGGGGGCGGTGCACGGGGGTCGGGGTCGGGGAGGCCATGGCTCAACCCTGCCCGTGCGCACCGACCGCGCGCATCGGGATTTGTCCCTATTGTGTCCCCGACCCGGTCCTCAGGGTGCTCCCCGAGGGGGAGGCGCCGGCGCGGTCGCGGCGGTACTGGTTCCAGTGCCAGTGCAGGTACCGGTCGATCGCGCGCACCACGTGCGCCGAGCGGATCGAGGGGAAGACGTCGAAGGCGTGCTGGGCGCCGGGCAGCTCGGCGTACACCACCGAGCGGTGGGAGGCGTCGCGCAGCCGGGCCACGAACTGCCGCGCCTGGTCGACGGGGACGAGGGTGTCGTGGGCGCCGTGGATGACGAAGAAGTCGGGGGCGTCCGGGCCGATGCGCAGGATGGGGCTGGCGTCCTCGAACACCTCGGGGTGCTCCTCCCACGTGGTCTGCATGACCCACTTGGTGAGGAACAGGTCGCGCAGCTTGGTCGAGGCCTTGGTGCCGGTGGAGCCCGCGAAGTCGTAGACGCCGTAGTGGGGCACGGCGAGCTGGACCGAGGTGTCGGCGTCCTCGAAGCCGGGCTGCCACTCGGTCGCGCCGGGGGTCAGCGCGGCCAGCGCGGTGAGGTGACCGCCGGCCGAGCCGCCGGTGATCGCGACGTACGCCGGGTCGCCGCCGTAGTCGGCGATGTGCTCGCGGATCCAGGCGACGGCCTTCTTGACGTCGACGACCTGGGCCGGCCAGGGGTCGCGCGGGGAGAGCCGGTAGTTGATGGCCACGCACACCCAGCCCTTGGCGGCCAGGTGCTGCATGAGCGGGACGCCCTGCTCCTCCTTCTTGCCCAGGATCCAGGCGCCGCCGTGGACCTGGAGCAGGACCGGGGCGTCCTCGGTGGGCTCGGCCGGGCGGTAGATGTCCAGGTGGTTGCGGCGACCGGCCTCCCCGAAGGCGATGTCGCGCTCGACCCGGATCGTCTGCGGCGGCTTGCGGAAGGTGCGGAACGGGTTGACCAGCGAGCGCCACGGCGTGGCCAGCTCGGCCGGCGTGGGCAGCGCGTCGAGCTGCTCGGCGTAGTCGGCGCCCAGCGCCTCGGTGAGCGCCTCCTCGGCGGTCTGCCGGTCGCGGCGGGCCTGGTCGACGAGGTAGCCGAGGCCGAGCACGGCCGCGCCGGCCAGGCCCAGGGCGACCGGGTCGCGGCGCCGCTCGGTCAGGTGGGTGGCGGCGTCGGCGGCGGTCACGGCGAGCCACTGCGGCGCCAGCTCGGTGGTGAGCCAGCCCGCGAAGAACGACGGCACGCCGGCGCGGAACCCCGGCAGCGGGCGGATCGCGTTGGCGGTCAGGGCGGCGTACAGCAGGGCGCGGCGGCGGAACGACACGCCCACCAGGTTACTCGTCGGTCACATGGCGCCGGCAGCCCCCGCGAGCGCCGGAGCCACCCGGGCCGCGGCGCTGGCCACGCCCAACCAGGTGTGGTGGTTGCCCTCCCAGCACCAGCCCACGTGGGGAGCCCGCTCCGCGATCCAGATCGCGGGCACCCTCTTGTCCGTGCCCCGCGACGCCCCGGTGTGGAAGCAGCGGTTCTTCTCCAGCGCGTTGGGTACGGCGTGCAGGAAGGCCAGCCCCTCCTCGAGCGTCAGCATGCTCCGGCCGCGGTCGGCGATCACCGGAGCCGCCTCGCCCGGCCGCACGCCGCAGAACTCCTCGCCGCGCTCGACGCCCACCACGGCGTACGCCGCGGCCCGAGGCACCTCGAGGTTCGGGCCGAAGGTGTCCACGTCGGCGAAGTGCCGGCTGAGCGTGCCCGTGCGCTCACCCAGGCGCAGCAGCGGCACGCGTGCGGAGACCGGCGGCCCCACCGGGACCAGCACGAAGGACGCGCCGCTCGGCTCCGAGCGCACCTCTTCGCCGACCACGGCGCGCAGCGGCTCCAGCAGCGCGGCGGCTGCGGCGGCCAGCTCGGCCGGGTAGCCCAGGGCGAGGAGGGTGTCGGACTGGCGGGAGAGTTCCTGCTCGAGGCGCACGGTGCCTCAACGGCCCGCGGGGGCGGCGAGTTCCCCGGGGTGAGGCGGCCGTCACGTAGCCGGGAGCCGGTCTGGCTCGTTGGGGTGGGTAGAACACGTTCTAGGGAGGGATGATGGACCGCCTGTCCGGGCTCGACGCGAGCTTCCTGTACCTCGAGACCCCCGCACAGCTGATGCACGTGTGCGGGCTGATCGTGCTGGACCCGGCCACGATGCCGGGGCCGTACTCGTTCCGCGCGTTCCGCGACGGCATCGAGGAGCGGGTGCGCGACGTCCCCGACTTCACCCGCAAGCTGCGCCGGGTCCCGCTGGGCCTGGACCACCCGATCTGGGTGCGCGACACCGACTTCGACATCGAGCGGCACGTGCACCGGATGTCGCTGCCCACGCCGGGTGGGTACGCCGAGCTGGTCGAGCTCGCGAGCCACCTGGCCGGTCTGCCCCTGGACCGCTCGCGGCCGCTGTGGGAGATGTGGGTGATCGAGGGCTACGCCGGCGAAGACGGCCGCGACCGGATCGCGGTGTTCTCCAAGATGCACCACGCCACCGTGGACGGCGTCTCCGGCGCCAACCTGGTATCGCACCTGTGCAGCCTGGAGCCCGAGGGCGACCCGATCGGCGGTGGTGAGGAGAAGCGCTGGCCGCACGAGCCCGGGCGGCTCGAGCTGCTCGGCCGCGCGGCGGTGAGCAGCGGGCTGCGACCGTTCCAGACCGTCAACCTGCTGGCGCCGACGGTGAGGAGCGTCGTCGGCACCATCGGCCGGGCCCGCGAGGGCACCGCGATGGCCGCGCCGCTGACCGCACCGCGCACGCCGTTCAACGGCACCATCACCAGCCACCGCGCCGTCGCCCTGGCCGACATGGACCTCGGCGACGTCAAGGCGGTCAAGGCGGCGACCGGGACCACCGTGAACGACGTGGTCCTGGCCGTCGCCGGAGGGGCGCTGCGCGGCTACCTCGAGGACCGCGACGAGCTGCCGTCGTCCTCGCTGCTGGCCACCGTCCCGGTCTCGGTGCGCGAGGAGTCCCGGCGCTCCGACGGCGCCAACAAGGTCTCGGCCCTCTTCGCCCGCCTCGGCACCGACGTCGAGGACCCGCTCGAGCGACTCGAGGAGCTGGCCACGGCCAACCGTCACGCCAAGGAGCACCACCAGGCGATCAGCGCGGACGCGCTCCAGGACTGGGCCGAGTTCGCCGCGCCCCGGACCTTCGGGCTGGCCGTCCGCGCGTACGCCTCGCTCCGCCTGGCCGAGCGGCACCCCGTCGTGCACAACCTGGTCATCAGCAACGTGCCCGGCCCGCCCGTCCCGCTGTACTTCCTGGGCGCGCGCATCGAGGGCCTCTACCCCCTCGGTCCGGTCTTCCACGGCGCGGGGCTCAACATCACGGTGATGTCCCACCACGGCCGGGTCGGGGTCGGCGTCATCGCCTGCCGCGAGGCCGTGGACGACGTCGACGACCTGGCCCGCCGCTTCCCGGTCGAGCTGGACCGGCTGCGCGAGGCCGTCGGCACGACGGATCGCGAGCCAGCGGAGGTCTGAGCGTCGTCTCACCGCTCTGGGCGAGCCTGCTTGCCCGGAGTCCGGCGCGTCCCCCACAGTGACGCCTGAACACCCGTCCGACGTTCAGGAGGTCCCCCACCCGTGGCCGACGCCGCCGCCGCCCCCGACCGCGCTCCCGACCGCAGCCGCCTGCCGCTCGACGTCGACACGGGCACCCGCCCGATCCGGCCGGTCGAGACGCCGCCCAAGGCTCCGAACGTCGTGGTGGTGCTCATCGACGACATGGGGTTCGGGGCCTCGGAGCCGTACGGCGGGCCGGTGCACATGCCGACGGCGCAGCGGCTGGCCGACGAGGGGCTGAGGTACAGCCGGTTCCACGTGACCTCGCTGTGCAGCCCGACCCGGCAGGCGCTGATGACCGGTCGCAACCACCACTCGGTGGGCATGGGCGTGACCAGCGAGATGTCGACGCCGCTGCCGGGCTACCACGGCTACCGGCCGGCCAGCGCCGCGACGATCGCGCAGATCCTCAGCGGCAACGGCTACTGCACGGCGGCCATCGGCAAGTGGCACCAGACGCCACCGGTCGAGGTCAGCCCGTCCGGGCCGTTCCAGCGCTGGCCGATGGGGGAGGGGTTCGACTACTTCTACGGCTTCATGGGCGCCGAGATGAACCACTGGTACCCCCAGCTCTACAAGGGCCGCTACGCCATCGAGCCGGACAAGCTGCCCGAGGAGGGCTACCACCTGTCCGAGGACCTGGTCGAGCAGGCGATCCAGTGGGTGGAGAACCAGCAGGCCATCACCCCGGACCGCCCGTTCTTCACCTACCTCGCACTCGGCGCCACGCACGCGCCGTTCCACGTCGCCCCGGAGTGGCGCGAGAAGTACGCCGGGAGGTTCGACGCCGGCTGGGACGCCCAGCGCGAGGCCACCCTGGCCCGGCAGAAGGAGCTCGGCATCGTGCCCGAGACCGCCGAGCTGGCGCCGTGGGCCGAGGGCGTGCCGCACTGGGACGAGCTGGACGAGACCGAGAAGCGGGTCGCAGCGCGGTTCATGGAGACCTACGCCGGCTTCGCCGAGCACGCCGACGTGCAGGTCGGCCGGTTCGTCGACGCGCTCGAGGAGCTGGGGTTGCTCGAGGACACGCTGATCTTCTACCTGCTCGGCGACAACGGCGCCTCGGGCGAGGGCGGCCCGCGCGGCACCTTCCGCGAGCACCTCGTGGGCCACGGCATCCAGGACGAGACCGCCGACATGGCCGCCCGCCTGGACTCGCTGGGCGACCCCACGACGTACCCGATCTACCCCGTCGGCTGGGCCCTGGCCATGAACACGCCGTACCCGTGGACCAAGCAGCTGGCCCACCTCGGGGGCACCCGCGACGGCATGATCGTGCGCTGGGGCAACGGCATCGAGGCGCGCGGTGAGATCCGGCACCAGTGGCACCACGTCATCGACGTGCTGCCCACGATCCTGGAGGCCGCCGGGCTGCCCGCGCCGGAGGAGTTCGGGGGCGTCGAGCAGCAGCCGATCGAGGGCACCAGCCTGGCCTACTCCTTCCACGACCCCGACGCCGCGGACCGCCGCACGACGCAGTACTTCGAGATGATCGGCAACCGCGCCGTCTACCACGAGGGCTGGACCGCGGTGACCCGCCACGGCATCCCGTGGGAGATGGTCGGCGGCGTGGACCGGCCCTTCGACCAGGACCGGTGGGAGCTCTACGACCACAGCACCGACTGGAGCCAGGCGCACGACCTGGCCGCCGAGCACCCCGAGCGCCTGGAGGAGCTCAAGCGGGTGTTCGAGGCCGAGGCCACCCGGCACCACGTCTTCCCGCTCGACGACCGGGTCACCGAGCGCGAGAACCCCGAGGTCGCCGGTCGCCTCGACCTGCACGCCGGCATGTCCACGATGTCCTTCGGGCCGCGCGTCGGCCGGCTCACCGAAGAGGCCGCGCCCAACGTCAAGAACCGCTCGCACGTCATCACCGCCGACCTCGAGGTCGTCACCGGCACCCACGGCGTGGTGGTCGCGCAGGGCGGGCGCTTCGGTGGCTGGTCGCTCTACACTGTCGGCAGCATCCCGCACTACGCCTACAACTTCGTGGGCCGCGACCTCACCGTCGTGCGCGGCGGCAAGCCGATGCTGCCCGGTCGCCACGACCTGGTCGTCCGCTTCGAGTACGACGGCGGGCCGCCCGGCTCCGGGGCCAGCGTGGTGCTCGAGGTCGACGGCCACCAGGTCGGCTCCGGGCGGATCCCGATCACCACGGCGTACTACTTCTCCTTCGACGAGACCTTCAACGTCGGTGTCGACCGCGGTACGCCGGTGTGCGACGACTACCCGCCCGTCCGCAACGCCTTCGAGGGGCTGATCCACAGCGTCCGCTTCGACCTGGCCGACGTGACCGAGCCGGGCAGCCCCGAGGAGCGGGACCGGATCGCCCTCATCCACCAGTGAGGCGGCCCCGTCCGCCCGGACGGGGTCAGTCCGCGCGCACCGACCGCGAGGTCGCGCCGCCGGACCGGTCGGCCAGCGAGATGCGGGTGCTGTCGGCGGGCCGGACGCCGCCGGTGACCGTGACCTCGACGAGCCCGTCGTCGAACTCGGCCGCGATCTGGTCGGCCTCGGTCCCCTCGGGCAGGGTGATCGCGCGGCGGAAGGCGCCGTAGAAGCGCTCGCGGATGAGGAAGTCCGCGTCGTCGTCGCCCTCGCCGGCGCGGCGGGTGCCGGACACGGTGAGCACGCCGTGGCTGAAGCTGAGGTCGACGTCCTCGGGGTCGACGCCGGCGAGCTCGACGCGGATGACCAGGTCGCCGCCGCGGGCCAGGATGTCGGTGGCCGGCACCCAGGCCGAGGCGTGCGTCCGCTCGGCGGCCTCGACGCCGTGCTCGGCCCCGCCGTGCAGCCCGATCGAACGCATCCGGGCGAGCTCGCTGAAGAAGTCGGTGACGCCCTCGAAGGGGTTGCGTGGTGGCTGTTCGGCCATGGTCAGTCTCCTCGGATCGGTCGGTCCAGCCCCACGCTGCGCAGGAACTCCCGCGCCACCACCTCGTCGCTGCGGCCCTCGGTGACCTCGGCGTTCATCCGCACCATGGCCTCCTCGGTGAGCTCGCTGTTGACGGTGTCCACCACGCGCAGGAACGCCGTCGCGTCGACCCTCTTGAGGTCGTCCTTCCCGACGACCATCACGACGTTCTGCGAGCCGAAGAGCAGCTCGGGGTCCTCCAGCAACCGGTAGCCGCCGCCCTCGAGCTGCGGGTCGGTGGTGAAGGCGTCGACGGCCTGGGCGGTGCCGTCGTCGAGCGCGGTGTACTGCTCGCCCAGCTCGACCGGCGCGAACTCCGCGTTGTCGAGGCCGTAGGTCTCCTGCAGCCCGGTCAGCCCGAGCTGGAGGTCCTCGAACTCGGGGCGCGCGCCGAGGGTGAAGGAGTCCAGCCCCGCGAGGTCGCCGATCTCGGTGAGGTCGTGCTCCTCGGCGTACGCCGTGGTGGTGGCGATGGCGTCCTTGTTCTGGAACGGCGTCATGTCGCTCATCACCATGTCCTGGCCGGCGTAGAACTCCTTGGCCTGGGCGTAGGTCTCCTCGGGGTCCAGGCCGGTGACGTCCTGGCCGGCCACGACGGAGAGGACGGTGCCGGTGTAGGCGACGTAGCCGTCGATGGTGCCGTCCTGCAGGGCCTGGTCGAGGTCCTCGGCCGGCCCGACGCCCTTGCGCAGGTCGACGGCGTACCCGTTGGTGGCCAGGGCCTGGCGCCACAGCTCCCCGAGGATCCGCGCCTCGGGGAACTCCTGGGTCCCCAGGGTCACCCGCAGCGACGCGCCCTGCGGCTGCGACGAGCCGCCGGTGTCGTCGCCGGCGTCACCGCACCCACCCGCGAGGAGCGCGAGAGCGGCCACGGCCAGGAGCAGCCGCCTCATGCCGCGGACTCGGCCTTCTCCCGCTCCTGCACGTCCTGGGGATCCCGCGTGTCCTCGCGCAGCTGTTTGACCCAGCAGTACGCCGTCCCGATGAGCACGAACATGAACGGCACCGAGCCGAGCACCGCCGCCTGTTGCAGGGCGGTGAGCCCGCCGACCAGCAGCATCGCGCAGGCGATGCCGCCCATGAGCACCCCGAGCACGACGACCACGAACTTCGACGGCTCGAGGTTGCCGCGCGAGGCCATGGTGGCCATCACGATCGAGGCGGCGTCGGCGCCGCTGATGAAGAACAGCGCGATGAGCACGATGCACAGCGCGGAGCTGAGCACGGGCAGCGGCAGCACGTCGAGGGCGGTGAACAGCGAGAGCTCCGGGGTGGCCAGCGAGCCGACGATGTCGGCCTTGCCGGTGTCCTGGAGCCGGATGCCGACGCCGCCGACGACCGCGAACCAGAAGAAGCCGAAGCCGGTCGGGGCCGCCACCACGCCGACGATGAACTCGCGGATGGTGCGCCCGCGCGAGATGCGGGCCACGAACATGCCGACGAACGGCGCCCACGAGACCCACCATGCCCAGTAGAAGATCGTCCAGCTGGCCATCCACTGCTCGTCGCCCACGCCGGTCTGCAGCGACATCGGCAGCACCTGGATGACGTAGTTGCCGATGGACTCGATGCCGTTGCTGACGATCAACACGGTCGAGCCGCCGGCGATCAGGAAGAACAGGAACAGCCCGATGGTGGCGAACGAGCCCAGGTTGGCCAGGAAGTTGATGCCCTTCTCGACGCCGGACGTGGCCGAGACCAGGAACAGCGCGGTCACCGCGACGATGATGAGGACGGCGACGGTGTTCGACTTCGGCACGTCGAGCAGGTAGTCGAGCCCGCTGTTGAGCTGCAGCCCGTTGAGGCCGAGCGCGGTCGCGGTGCCGAACAGCGTCGCGACGATGGCGAGCGCGTCGACGAGCCGGCCGATCGGGTGGGTGGTGGCGTTCTTGCCGAGGATCGGGGTGAACGTCGCGCTGACCAGCACGGGGAGGTTCTTGCGGAAGGAGAAGTAGGCCATCGCGCCGCCCATGACGGCGTACATGGCCCAGCCGTTGAAGCCCCAGTGGAAGTAGGTGTAGCGCAGCGCGGTGAGCGTCGCCTCCTCGGTCCGCGGCTCGGCCAGGCCGTGCGGCGGCGCGGACCAGTGCGTGACGGGCTCGGCGATGCCGTAGAAGAGCAGCCCGGCGCCCAGGCCCGCGGCGAACATCATCGAGACCCACGAGAACGTGCTGAACTCCGGGCGCGAGTCGTCCGGGCCGAGGCGCAGCCGGCCCCACGGAGAGATCGCGAGGTAGACGCAGAGCACGAGCACGCCGGTGGCCACCACGATGAACGCCCACCCGAAGTTGCCGATCACCCAGTTCAGGGCAGTGGTCATGACCGAGCCGAGGCTCCCGGGGGCGGCGACCCCCCAGACCACGAAGCCGGCGATGACGACGGCCGAGCCCCAGAAGACCGCGGGGTCGACGTCCTTGAGGTAGCGCTTCACCGAGGTCCTCCCGAGACTGCTCGTGCGGTCCGACCACCCTGGGGGTGGCGCGGACGGGTGTCAACGCCGTCTCAGGCCACCACGCCGACGAGCACGACGACGGCGAGCAGTGCTACGCCCAGGACCAGGACCAGCCCGGACGCCGCCGTGCTCACGCCGTGCCGGAGCCAGACGAAGCCGACCACGGCGCCGATGCCGAGCAGCGAGACGACCAGCGCGGCCGGGTTGGTGCGTTGGGCGGTGAGGTGGCCGATGAGCAGCCCGGCGGCCAGGATCGAGAGGGCGGTGCGCCGCCAGGCCAGCAGGGTGCGCTCGACCTGGTCCTCGAGGTGCTCGGGCTGCTGCGGGACGGTTCCGGGACGGTCACGGGGGGTCGTCACAGGATCAGCAGCACGAGGAGGGCGGCGACCACCACGAGCACGAGGGACAGCCAGGCCAGCGCCGCGGTGCCGGGCAGCGGCTGGTGCAGGCGCATGGCCCGCTCGGCCGCGGCCCAGCGCAGCCAGGCGACGACCGCCCCGAGCAGGCCGAGGAGCACGAGCGCGACGGCGAGTGCGGTCTGCAGTCCCGAGTCGACGTCGAGGTCGACCGCGTCGAGGGCCACGCCACCGGCCAGCATGGCCAGTGATGTGCGCACCCACGCCAGGAAGGTGCGCTCGTTGGCCAGGCTGAACCGTGGGTCCGGGCGCACGCCCACGGCGTAGACCCACGACGGCCAGCCCGCACCCTGGGGCCGTTCGCTCACGGGGCGAGCGTCCCACACGCACGGCGGTCGCGGGGCGTGGCCCCGCCGACTAGAACACGTTACAGTTTTGCCCGTGGCGACCGACGGACGGGCAGGGCTCGAGCCGGAGCGCGCGGAGTCGCTGGCGGCGGTCCGGTCGGTGCTCGCCGACGTGCTGGAGCGCGACGGCGGCTGGGCCGAGCTGGCCGACGCGGGCCTGCTGGGACTGGCCGTCCCGGAGGAGTACGGCGGCGAGGGCCTCGGACTCCCCGAGGTCGCGGTGCTGCTCCGCGAGACGGGCGCGCGGGCGGCGCACCTGCCGGTGTTCGAGACCCTCTGCTGCGGCGCGCTGACCCTGGCCGCGCACGGCTCCGAGGCCCAGCGCACGCTGCTCCGCGACGTCGTCACCGGCACGCGGGTGCTCACCCCCGCGGTCAGGGAGCTCGCCCCCACGACGTACGCCGACGGCACGGTGACCGGCCGCAAGCTCGCGGTGACGTACGCCGGCCAGGCCAGCCACCTGCTGGTCACCTGCACGCAGCACGACGAGGCCGTGGTGGCGCTGGTGGAGGTGAGCGACCCGGGGGTGAGCCTGATCCGGACGAGCTCCTCCGTCGGCGCGACGTACACGGTGGCCCTGGACCGCGCGGCCGCCGAGCTCCTCGAGCCGGGTGCCGCGGAGCTCCTGGCCGGTCTGTGGACGGCCGGCCTCGCCCTCACCGCGGCCGGGCTCGTCGCGGGCGCGCGCGACCTCACCGCCGCCTACGTCAAGGGGCGGACCCAGTTCGGTCGGACCCTGGCCGAGTTCCAGGCGGTGGCGATGCAGGTCGCCGACGTCTACATCGCCTCGCGCACCCTCGACCTGGCCGCCGACCACGCCGCGTGGCGCGTGGGGCACGGCATCCCGGCCGCCGACGACCTCGCCGTCGCGGCGTACTGGACCAGCACCGAGGCGCCGCGCGCACTGCGCACCTGTCACCACCTGCACGGCGGCGTGGGCGTGGACCAGAGCTACCCCCTGCACCACTACTCCAGCTGGGTCACCGACATCGTCCACCTGCTCGACGGGCGCGCCGAGCAGGTCCCGGTCGAGGACCCGACGACCAAGAACCTCGAGCTCAGCGCGGCCCAGCGTGCGTTCAAGGCCGAGACCCGCGAGTACTTCACCGGGCTCGCGTCCCAGCACGACCAGCGCGAGATGGGGCTCGACCGGCACGGCGAGACCTACCAGCGCGTCGTGCGGCAGATGGGCGAGGACGGGAAGATGGGCGTCGGCTGGCCGGCGGAGTACGGCGGCCAGGGGCTCGGCGAGATCGAGCAGACGGTCTTCGCCAACGAGGCGCAGTACGCCGACGTGCACCTGCCGGCCGTCACGCTCCAGACCGTCGGCCCGACGCTGATCCGCTACGGCTCGCAGCGCCAGAAGGAGCTGTTCCTCAAGCGCATCCTGGCCGGTGACGTGCACTTCGCCATCGGCTACTCCGAGCCCGACGCCGGGACCGACCTGGCCTCGCTGCGCACCAGCGCGCGGCGCGACGGCGACCACTACGTGGTCAACGGCCAGAAGCTGTGGACCACCGGCGGGCACCAGGCCGACTACGTCTGGCTCGCGGTGCGCACCGACCCGGACGCGCCCAAGCACCGCGGCATCTCGATCCTCATCGTCGACACCACCGACCCCGGCTACTCCTGGACGCCGATCATCACCGCGGACGGCAGCCACCACGTCAACGCGACCTACTACCACGACGTCCGCGTGCCGGTCGACATGCTGGTCGGCGAGGAGAACCAGGGCTGGAAGCTGATCACCACCCAGCTCAACCACGAGCGGGTCATGCTCGGCCCGGCCGGCCGGATCGAGGGACTGCGCGACCGGGTGCTCGAGTGGGCGAGGAAGGCCGGCGTGGCCGAGCGGCCCGACGTGGTCGAGCTGATGGGTCGGACCACCGCGGTGTTCCGCGTCAACGAGCTGCTCAACTGGGAGGTCGCCCGCGCCGCCGAGACCGGCGAGATCTCGGTCGGCGACGCCTCGTCGTCCAAGGTCTTCGCGGCCGACCAGGTCCAGGGGCTCCTCGACGAGCTGACCCGGGTCGTGCACCGCTACGGCGACCCGTCCGAGGCGGAGACCGGCGCGCTCATGGTCTACCTGGACGCGCAGAAGAAGCGGAACCTCGTGCTGACCTTCGGCGGCGGCGTGCAGGAGGTGCAGCGCGAGCTGATCGCGATGTTCGGGCTGGGGCTGCCACGGGTGCCGCGGTGACCGGCCGCCACGACCTGATCATGACGGAGGCCGAGCGGATCAAGGCGCTCGGCGAGGCGTCGGAGTCGCTCGCGCCGTACCCCGTCAACGACGCCACCATCGGCACCTGGCTGGACGCGATGGGCTACGAGAGCGCGCGCTTCCGCGACGGCGACGAGGCGCCGCCCTCGATGGCCCAGGTGTGGACCATGCCGGGGCTCGGGCGCAGGCGGCCGCCCGAGGACCCGCTCAGCCGGATGACCGAGTTCCTCAGCGCCCAGGGCTACACCGCGGTGCTGGGCACCAACTGCGAGCAGACCTACGAGCGCTACCTGCGGGTGGGCGAGCGGCCCCGGGTGACCAGTGCGCTGGACTCCGTGGTGGGGCCGAAGCAGACCGCGATGGGCGAGGGGTACTTCGTGACCTCGCGCAACACCTGGTACGTCGGCGCCGACGTCGTCGCGACCATGCTCTTCCGCGTCCTCAAGTTCATCCCGAAGGAGCGCGCCTCGTGACCGTGCGGCCGGTGGTGAACCGCGACTCGGCCTTCTTCTGGGAGGGCACGGCGGCCGGCGAGCTGCGCATCCCGCGGTGCAACGCCTGCGGCACCCTGCGCTTCCCGCCGGGGCCGGCCTGCCGCGCGTGCCCGGCGTACGACATGGGGTGGGTGGTCGCCTCCGGGCTCGGCACCGTCTTCTCCTACGTCGTGCACCGGCACCCGCCCGTGCCCGGCAAGGAGCTGCCGCTGGTCATCGCGCTGCTGGACCTGGACGAGGGCGTGCGGATGGTCGGTGAGGTGGTCGACGCGCCCGACGACACGATCGCCATCGGCGACCGGCTGTGCGTGGACTTCCGGCGGATCGACGACGAGCTGACCCTGCCGGCCTGGAGGCGGGCGTGAGCCCCGGCGACGTGCTCCCGGAGTGGAGCCTGCCGCTGACCCCGACCACGATCGTCGCCACCGCGATCGCCACCCGCGACTGGCAGGACGTGCACCACGACCGCGACGTCGCGCAGGCGGCCGGGTCGCAGGACATCTTCATGAACATCCTCACCACCAACGGCCTGGTGGAGCGCTACGTCGCCGACGCCCTCGGCCACGACGTCGAGCTCAAGGGCATCGCGATCCGGCTCGGCGCGCCGGCGTACCCCTACGACACGCTCACCTTCTCCGGCACCGTCGCCTCCGTGTCCGACGGTGTGGCCACCATCGACGTCGTCGGCCGGGTCGCGCTGGGTGACCACGTCACCGGCACCGTGCGGGTCGTCGCATGACGCTCTCCGGCGCCGCCGCCATCGCCGGCATCGGGGCGACCGAGTTCTCCAAGGCGTCCGGGCGCTCCGAGCTCCAGCTCTCGGTCGAGGCCATCCGCGCCGCCCTGGCCGACTGCGGCCTCACCGCCGCCGACGTCGACGGCCTCACGACGTTCACCATGGACACCTCCTCGGAGATCGCGGTCGCGCGCGAGCTCGGCCTGCCCGAGCTGCGCTTCTTCAGCCGCATCAACTACGGCGGCGGTGCCGCCTGCGCCACCGTCCAGCAGGCCGCGATGGCCGTCGCCACCGGCGTGGCCGACGTCGTGGTCTGCTACCGCGGCTTCAACGAGCGCTCGGAGTCGCGCTTCGGGCAGTTCTCACTGGCCGCCGCCACCCAGGTCAACACCAACGGCCTGGACAACGCCTGGACCTACCCGATGGGGCTCGGCACCCCCGCCGCGACCGTGGCCATGCAGGCGCGGCGCTACATGCACGAGTACGGCGCCACCTCGGCCGACTTCGGCGCCGTCGCTGTCGCCGACCGGCGCCACGCCGCCACCAATCCCCACGCCTTCTTCTTCCAGCGTCCCATCACGCTCGAGGACCACCAGTCCTCCCGCATGATCGTCGACCCGCTCCACCTGCTCGACTGCTGCCAGGAGTCCGACGGCGCCGTCGCCCTCGTCGTCACCTCGGCCGAGCGCGCCCGCGACCTCGCCGCCCCGCGGGCCGTGGTCACCGCCGCCGCCCAGGGCTCCGGCGCCGACCAGTTCGTGATGACGTCCTACTACCGCGACGACATCGGCATCCCCGAGATGGGCGTCGTCGGTCGCGAGCTCTGGCGCCAGTCCGGCCTCACCCCCGGCGACATGCCGATGGCCGTCCTCTACGACCACTTCACGCCGTACGTCCTCATGCAGCTCGAGGAGCTCGGCTTCTGCAGCCGCGGCGAGGCCAAGGACTTCATCGCCGGCGGCGCCATCGAGCTCGGCGGCCGGCTCCCGCTCAACACCCACGGCGGCCAGCTCGGCGAGGCCTACATCCACGGCATGAACGGCATCGCCGAGGCGGTCCGGCAGATCCGGGGTACGGCGGTCAACCAGGTCGCGGACGTCCCGCACGTGCTGGTCACGGCGGGCACCGGGGTGCCGACGAGCGGGCTCGTCCTCAGCGCCTGACGGCGCCGAGTCCTCGCCCACTCGTGGGCACCCCGGTGCCCGCCGTGACCAGCACGTGGCGGGACGTCCGGCACCTGGAGTCGGGTGTCGTGGAGGGGGCGATCACCCCTGCTCCCCGCCGAGCGGCTCGGCTCGGCTCGGCTCGGTGCCGCCGGGTGGGCAACGACGTGGGTCGGCGAGCACCTCTGCGGTAGGCCTGCTCGGTTGCTCTCGCCGGTCCAGGTCGGGCGCGCGGCGTCGACCCTGGCCGCTTCCTGGCGCCGCCGTTGCTGCACCTGGGCGGCTTCCGACTCGCCGGCGCCGTGGCGGACGGGGCGGTGCTCCAGGCCCTCACCTGAACCCGCGTGCCGCCAGCCGGCCGGCCCGAGCTCGACGCCGGTGGGAGCCGACTGCACCCGTGGGTGAGCGACGGGCCGGTTCGCTCAGCCCCTGAGGGCCCTCACAGCAGCGCGACCGCCTGGTCCCACAGCAGCGCGGACAGCCTGGTGTCGAGGACGTAGTCGGCGACCCCGGTCCCGAACAGCCCGGGGCTCTCGTGGCGCACCTCGGCCTCGTCGCAGTCCTCGAAGTAGCGTCCACCGACGTCGGCCAGGAGCGGCGAGGCGGCCAGCAGGACCGATGTCGCCGCGCCCTGCGGCACCGTCTTCCGGCGCTCGACCGGGGTCTGCAGGCCGCCGGTGTGCTGCTGCAGGCCGGTGGCGATCGCGCCGGGGTTGCAGGCCTGGGCGCGGATGCCGTCGTCGGCCCAGCGCCGGTCGGTCTCGACGGCGAGCAGGGCGGTGGCGGCCTTGGCCTCGGCGTAGGCCAGGAGCGGGTCGTAGGGGCGGAAGCGGCGGTCGAGGTCGCCGAGGACGGGCGGCGAGAACAGGTGCGCGTTGGAGCTCAGCCAGACGACGCGGGCGTCGCCGCTGCGCGCCAGGGCGTCGTGCAGCCCGAGCGTGAGGGCGAGGTGGCCGAGGGCGTTGACCGCGAACTGCAGCTCGTGGCCCTGTCGGGTCCGGGTCAGCTCGGGGACGGCCATCACACCGGCGTTGTTGACCAGCACGTCCAGGGGTCGCGACCAGCCCCCGACCGCGGCGTCGACCGACGCGAGGTCCGCCAGGTCCACCACCAGGTGGTCGACCCGGGGGTTGCCGGTGGCCACCGCGATCGCGCGGGCCGCCTCGCGCACCGCGTCGGCGTTGCGACCCGCGACCGTGACCGACGCGCCGGCGGCGGCCAGGGCCCGCGCCGTCTCCCGGCCGAGGCCGGTGTTGGCGCCGGTGACCAGCGCGTGCCGGCCGGCGAGGTCCACGCCCCGCAGCACGTCGTCGGCGCTGCTCGTGCGCCCGAACGGGGTGGTGAGGCGGGTGGCGCGGTGGCTCATGCGCGGTCCTCGCCGCGCAGCCGCTGCGCCAGTCGGCTCGAGAGCGCCCGAGCCTGCTGCTCGCGGGGCTCGTCGTCGTCGACCCGCGACTGCCACAGCTCCGCCTTGGCCCGCACGTAGTCCAGGCGCAGGCGCAGCGCGGTCAGCTCCTCCTCCAGCCGCGCGGCGTGCCCGGAGAAGAGGTCGACCATCTCTGTCGCCGCCGCCCTCCCTGCGGACAGCCCGCGCAGGTAGGCACGCATGTCGTCGATGCTCATCCCGGTCGCGCGCAGGCAGGCGAGGGCCTCGATCCGCTCGGCCGCCTCGGGCGGGTAGCGGCGGTGTCCGCTCGACTCGTCGCGCGGGACCGGGCCGATCAGGCCGATGTCCTCGTAGTAGCGCAGCGTGTGCTCGCTGAAGCCGGACCGCCGGGCCATGTGCTGGATCGTCAGCCACGGTGCGGTGGTGGTGTCGGTCACGCCCCCAGCATGCGGAACCTCGAGCGCTCGAGGTCAAGCGCTCGTGAGCAGCTTGTCCCGGAAGAAGTCGAGGACCGCGTCCACGCCCGCCTGCTGGCGGTGGGCGGTGAGGGTCGAGTGCTTGCGACCGGGGAACTCGACGCGGATGAAGGCGTCACCGAGCTCGCGGGTGAGGGTCTCGAAGCGGGTGCCGACGGCGACGTCGCCGGTGTAGCGCAGGCCGAGGACCTGGCAGCCGGCGGCGGCGCGCTCCTTGACGCGGTCGAGGTCGGCGGGGGAGAGGTTGAGGTCCGCGGCGCGGGCCCGGCCGATCGGGAAGGGCAGCGAGGGCTGGGCCACGACGGGAGCGGCGACGGCGTCGTCGACCATCATGGCCAGGGCGAAGCCACCGGTGAAGCACATGCCGAGGGCACCGACGCCGGGGCCGCCCAGCTCGGCGTGCAGGTCGCGGGCCAGCGCGCGGAGCCAGTCCGCGATGGGCGAGGTGCGGCGCAGGTGCAGCTTGTTGAACTCGCTGTTCACGCAGCACTGGGCGAGGGTGCGGGCGGCGGCGACGGGGGAGTCGGAGGACGGCACCTGCCCGAACAGGTGGGGCAGGACGACGGTGCAGCCGAGGGCGACGACCTCCTCGGCGAAGCCGACCACGTCGGCGGTGATGCCGGGGATCTCGGCGATGATGACCACGCCGGGGCCGCTGCCCCTGCGGTACGTCGGGTGCGCGACCCCGCTCGCGGTGAACTCACCCTGCACCCAGCCGTCGAGAACGCCCATGCCCGCAGTCTGGGGTACCGGTCACCCATGGGGGAACGGCGCGTCCGGCTGGTGCTGCCGCACCAGCTCTTCCTGGACCACCTCGACGCCCCGCACGGGACGACGTTCGTGCTGCTCGAGCACGACCTGCTGTTCCGGCAGTACCGCTTCCACGTCCAGAAGCTGGTCCTGCACCGGGCCTCGATGAAGCGGTTCGCCGAGCGACTGGAGGAGGCCGGCTTCGCGGTGCGCTACGTCGAGACCGACGGCCGTCGCCGGAGCCGGACCGCCCTGGCCCAGGTCCTGGACGAGCTGGACCCGACCGAGGTCACGGCGTACGACGTGGTGGACGACTGGCTCGGCCGCGACCTGGCGCCGGTGGTCACCGAGTGGCTGGAGACGCCGAACTTCCTCACCGACCGGCCGACCCTGAAGAGCTACTTCGGCGACGGCACCGGCCGGGGCGCGCGCATGGGGAGCTTCTACTCCTGGCAGCGCCAGCGCCTGGACGTGCTGGTCGAGGGCGGCGACCAGCCCCTGGGCGGGAAGTGGTCCTTCGACGAGGAGAACCGCAAGAAGCTCCCGAGGGGCCACCCCGTCCCGGAGCTGTCCACACCCGCGCGTCATCCCCAGGTGGAGGAGGCGATCGCCTGGGTCGGTGAGCGGTTCCCGGATCATCCCGGCAACGTCCACAGCTTCGCCTGGCCGACCAGCCACGAGGAGGCCGAGGCGGGCTACGGCCAGTTCCTGGCCGAGCGGTTCGACCAGTTCGGCCCCTACGAGGACGCGGTGAGCGCCGAGCACCCGTTCGTCTTCCACAGCGTGATCACGCCGGGGCTCAACATCGGGCTGCTGAGTCCCCAGGACGTCCTCCACCGGGCGCTGGCGGTGGACGACGTCCCCCTGGCCAGCCTGGAGGGGTTCGTCCGCCAGGTGATCGGGTGGCGGGAGTACATGCGCGCCACCTACGTGCTGTGGGGCCGACGGATGCGCACCACCAACCAGCTTGGCCACACCCGCACGCTGGACGACGGGTGGTGGGACGCCACCACCGGGCTGGCGCCGGTCGACCTGGTCATCGAGCGCGCTCTGGAGCGCGGCTACGCCCACCACATCGAGCGGCTCATGGTGATCGGCAACGCGATGTGCCTGCTCCGCGTCGACCCGGACGCGGCGTACGAGTGGTTCATGGAGCTGTTCGTCGACGCCTACGACTGGGTGATGGTCCCCAACGTCTACGCGATGAGCCAGTTCGCCGCCGGCACCGCCATCACCACCAAGCCCTACGTCTCGGGAAGCAACTACCTGCGCAAGATGTCAGACCTGCCGCCGGGGGAGTGGCGTGAGGACTGGGACGCGCTCTACTGGACCTTCATCCGCGACCACCGTGAGGTGTTCGCGACCAACCCGCGCGCGCGGATGGTGGCCAACCTCTACGACGCCATGGCGCCCGGCAAGAAGGCCCAACACACCCGCCGCGCGCAGCGCTGGCTCGCGTCCTGATGCTGCACGCCCTCGAGCTGCTCCCCGACGACGCCGGCGAGGAGGCCGTACGCCGGGACTGGCAGGCCCTGCACGACGCCGGCCTGCCGTCCCAGCTCGACCACACCGGCGCCAGCAACGCCCCCCACGTGACCCTCCTGGCCGCTCCGGACGTGGCGGCCGCGGCCGACCTCGCGGTCGGGCACCTCGGGGCGCTGCTGCCGCTCGAGGTCCGTGCCGCCGGGCTGCTCGTCTTCGGCCGGCACAGGCTGACCCTGGCCCGAGCGGTCGACGTGCCCGACGCCCTCCTGGCCGCCGTCCTGGACCTGCGGGCCGCCACCGGCGCGCTCCCGCACCAGGGCTGGCTGCCCCACGTGACGCTGGCCCGGCGCCTGGAGCGGGCCGACCTCCAGCGCGCGGTCGACGCGGTGGGCGCCGAGGACGTCGTGCTCCGGCTCACCACGCTGCGGCGCTGGGACCCCGACGAGAAGACCATCGAGCTGCTGGTCAGCGTGGCCTGATCGCCCCGGGCGTGGGCGCGGGTCCAGACCGATCCCACCAGACACACCCACACCGGGGGCACCAGTCAGTGACATTCCGGGCCGCTCCTCCACGATCGGTACACGAAACGGCGCGACAGGGTGCGGGTGCGTCGAGGCGTGCCTAACGTTCCTGCCGTCGCCGGCTGTCGCCGCGGCACGAACGGGGGAAGGGGAGAGGCACGCGCATGGTCAGCTCTGAGGGCCTGTCCGACGGGGTCGGACGACGCAACACCCGCGACCCGCGGATCAGCGTGGTCGTGCCGGCCCTCAACGAGGCGCTGAACCTGGCCGCGGTGCTGCCGCTGCTGCCGCCGGTGCACGAGGTGATCCTCATCGACGGCGGATCGGTCGACGGCACCGTCCAGGCCGCCCGCCGGGCGCGGCCCGACCTCATCACCGTGCTCCAGTCGCGACGCGGCAAGGGCAACGCCCTGGCCGCCGGCTTCGCCCGGGTCACCGGCGACGTGGTCGTGATGTTCGACGCCGACGGCTCGGCCGACCCGGCCGAGATCGGCCGGTTCGTCGAGGCCCTCCAGCAGGGCGCCGACTTCGCCAAGGGCACCCGCCACGCCGGTGGGGGCGGCTCGGACGACCTCACCCCGCTGCGGCGGCTCGGCAACCGGGCCCTGCTCCGCGTCTTCAACACGCTCTTCCGGGTCCGGCACACCGAGCTCTGCTACGGCTACAACGCGTTCTGGGCCGACCTGGTGCCGCTGCTCGACCTGCCCGACCACCGGCTCCCCGCGCCCTCCGGCGACACGATGCTCTGGGGCGACGGCTTCGAGATCGAGACCGTCATCAGCTGCCGGCTCGCCGCCGCCCGCGTCTCGGTGACCGAGGTGCCCTCGCAGGAGCGGCTGCGGATGTTCGGCGAGTCCAACCTGCGCACCTTCCGCGACGGCTTCCGGGTGCTGCGCACGCTGGCCACCGAGTGGCGCCGCGCCCGCGCGGTGCGCCGCCTCGAGCGCCGCCTCGCCGTGACCCTCGACCCGCTGCTCGAGCCGGTCGTCGAGCCGCTGAACGGCACCCTGGCCGCCTGAGCCTGGACGACGGGACACCACAGACCAGCTGCCCCCCACCACGACACCGGCCGAGCCGCAGACGATCCGACCGCGCTTCAGACCCCTGATGAGCGGTCGACACGGAAGATCTCACGCGACTCGGCCGGTGCCGTGTTCGTAGGGTGTCCGTGTGGCCCTGCCTGTGCTGGACGACGAGGAGCAGCGGGTGCTCGGGGTGCTGCTGGAGAAGCAGCTCACCGTGCCCGCGACCTACCCGCTGACCCTGTCGGCGGTCCGCACCGGCTGCAACCAGACCAGCAGCCGCGAGCCCGTCGTGGAGTACGACGAGCCGACGGTCGAGGCGGCGCTCAAGCGGCTCAAGGACCGCCACCTGGTCCGGGTCGTGTGGTCCGACAGCGGTCGCCGGACCCTGAAGTACCACCAGCTCCTCACCGAGGTCCTCGAGCTCGACGACGCCGAGCGCGCCCTGGTCACGGTGCTGCTGCTGCGCGGGCCACAGGCGCCGGGCGAGCTGCGCAGCCGGACGGACCGGCTGCACGCCTTCGCCGACCGCGGCGCCGTCGAGACCGTCCTCGCTGCGATGGCCGCGCGCCCGGAGCCGCTGGTGCGCGAGCTGCCCCGTCAGCGCGGCCAGCACGACACCCGCTGGACGCACCTGCTCGGCGACGTGCCCGTGGCCACCGAGGCCGCGGCGGAGCCCGCGGTCGACCGCGACTCGGTGCTCGCGGCCGGCGGTCAGCAGCGCGACGAGCGCGTGCGCGCGTCGTACGACGCCGTCGCCGAGGGGTACGCCGCCAGCCTGCTCGCCGAGCTCGACGACCTGCCCTTCGAGCGCTGGCTGCTCGACCGGGTGGCCGCGCACGCCGACGGTGGCCCGGTGGTCGAGGTCGGCTCCGGGCCGGGCCACGTCACCGCCTACCTGGCCGACGCCGGCGCCGACGCCACCGGCCTCGACCTCTCGCCACGGATGGTCGAGGAGGCCCGGCGCCGCTTCCCTGAGGGCGACTACCAGGTCGGCGACCTGCGCCGGCTGATGCGCCCGACGTCCGCGCCCGGCTGGTCGGCGGTGCTGGCGTGGTACTCCCTCATCCACCTGGCCGGCTCCGAGCTGCCCGAGGCGCTCGGCGCCCTCACCCGGCCGCTCGCGCCCGGCGGCTGGCTCGTCGTCGCGCTCCACACCGGCGCCGAGGTCCGCCACCACGACGACTGGTTCGGCGCCCCGGTCGACCTCGACTTCGTCCTCCACGACCCGGCCGCGGTGATCGCGCTCCTCGAGCGGGTCGGCCTGAGCGACCTCGAGTGGTACCACCGCGGCGCGATCGCCCGGCGCCAGGAGGCCACCGACCGCCTCTACGTGGTGGGGCGCAAGCCGGCCTGAGGGCGACCGGCCCGTGCCACAGTGGCCCATGCGTGTCCTGTTCTCCTCGACGTCCGGCCCCGGACACGTCGTCCCGATGCTGCAGCTGGCCCGGGCCTTCCGGGAGGCCGGCCACCAGGTCCGGTGGGCCACCGCCACCCAGGCCGCCCCACTGGTGACCGCCGCCGGCATCGAGGCGGTGGCGGCGGGCGTGCACGGCGCGGAGGAGCAGGCGCTCCGGTCAGCGGTCCTCACCGGAGCGCAGGAGCGGCCGGGCCCGGAGCGCGCGGCGTACGTCTTCCCCCGGATGTTCGGCGCCGCTCTGGCCCCGCCCATGGCCGCGGACCTCCTGGCCGTCGCCCGCGACTGGGGCCCGGACCTCCTGGTCCACGAGCAGGCGGAGCTGGCCGCACCGCTGGTCGGCGCCGTGCTCGGCGCGCCCGTGGTCACCCACTCCTTCGGCACCGCGATCCCACCGCCGCTGCTGGAGGAGGCCGGCCGCCGGCTCGCCCCGGTGTGGCGCGAGCACGGTCTCGACGTCCCGCCCCACGCCGGCTGCTTCGACGCCGGCTACCTCGACATCTGCCCTCCCGCCGTGCAGACGACGAGCACCGAGCACATCAACCACGTGCTGCCGCTCCGGCCCGTCACGGCGGCACCGGCCCCGCGGCCGGCGGAGCCGTTGGTCTACGTGACCCTGGGCACCGTCCACCACAGCGTCGAGCTGCTCCAGGAGCTCGCCCGGGGCGTCGCCGCGCTCCCCGTCCGCGTCCTCGTGGCCCTCGGCCCCGGTCTCGACGCTGGCTCACTGGGCGAGCAGCCCGACCACGTCACGGTCGCGGGCTGGGTGGACCAGAGCGACGTGCTCGACCGGACCTCGGCCGTCGTCTCGCACGGCGGTTCCGGGACGTTCCTGGGTGCGCTCGCCCGCGGGATCCCACAGCTGTGCGTCCCTCAGGGCGCCGACCAGTTCCGCAACGCCGAGGGCGGGGTCCGCGCCGGCGCCGCGCTCGTGCTGGGCCCGGGCGCGGTGAGCGCGGACGCGGTCCGGGTCGCGGTCGAGCGGCTGTTGGCGGATCGCGACCTCCGCGCGGCGGCGCAGCGGGTGGCCGCCGAGATCGCCGCGATGCCGGCTCCCGACGACGTGGCGCGAGTGCTGGCCGGCCGCCACCCGTGACCACACACGCGGTCGCCGACGACGGCACCCGGCTGGCCTTCCACCTCCTCGACGGCCCCGGTGAGCCGCTGCTCTGCCTGCCGGGTGGACCGATGCTGGACGCGGCGTACTTCCGCGACCTCGGTGGCCTGGCCTCCCACCGGGCCCTGGCCCTGCTCGACCCGCGCGGCACCGGCGGGTCCGACCGGGCCGATCCCGCGACGTACCGCTGCGACCGGCAGGTGCCCGACGTCGAGGCCGTCCGGCGCCACCTCGGTCTCGACCGGCTGGCCCTGCTGGGGCACTCGGCGGGCGCCAACCTGGCCTACCGCTACGCCGAGCGCCACCCCGACCGCGTCGAGCGGCTGCTGCTCGTCGCCCCGAGCCCCCGCGGCCTCGGCGTGGCGGTGCCCGACGACGCGCGCTCGGCCGTGGCGGCGTCACGCTCCGCCGAGCCGTGGTACGCCGACGCCGCGGCCGCCCTGGCCCGCGTCCAGGCCGGCTCGGAGGACCCGGCCGACGAGCGGGCGGTCGCGCCGTTCACCCACGGCCGGTGGGACGACGAGACCCGTGCGTACGACCGCTGGATGGACGGGCGCCGGATCGCCGAGGCCTGGGACTTCGTCGCCGAGGGTGCCCTCGACCCGGACGCCACCCGCGCGGCCCTGCGCGCCCTCGACGCCGACGTCCTGGTGCTCGCCGGCAGCGTCGACGTGGGCAACCCGGTCGTCGCGATGGCCGAGGTGGCCGCGGCGTTCCCGCGCGGCCGGTTGGTCGTCCAGGAGGGCGCCGGCCACTTCTCGTGGGTCGACGACCCGGAGGCGTTCGTCGCGCTGGTGGCGCCGTTCGTCAGCTGAGCTCGAGCACCACGTCGCCGAGCACGGGCGCCCCGTCGCGCTCGCCGCCGGCGACGGTCGCCTCGCCGACGATCCGGCCGTCCTCGTGCCAGCCGCGCACGCGCAGCGTCTCGCCGGGGAAGACGACGCCGCTGAAACGCACCGCGAAGCCCGCCACGCGGGTCGCGTCGGCGTCCAGCAGCGCGGTGGTCAGCTCGCGCAGGGCGATGCCGTAGGAGCAGAGCCCGTGCAGGATCGGGGCCGGGAAGCCCGCGGCCCGGGCGAAGGCCGGGTCGGAGTGCAGCGGGTTGCGGTCACCGCAGAGCCGGTAGAGCAGGGCCTGGTTCGGCGCGACGGCGTACGTCGTCTCGGCGTCCGGCGCGCGGTCGGGCAGCACGACCGGCTCGGAGCCGCCCCGCTCGCCGCCGAAGCCGCCCTCGCCGCGCACGAAGATCGACGAGCGGGTGGTCCACAGGTCGCGGCCCTCGTCGGAGGTGACGGTGGCCTCCTGCCAGATGACGGCGGCCTTGCCCTTGTCCCAGACGTCGGTGATCGTCGTGGTCTGGGTGGCCCGGCCGGACATCGGGATCGGCGCGTGCACGGTGATGGACTGCGAGCCGTGCACGACCTGGCCGAGGTCGATCTGCACGCCGGGCATCTCCACCGACGGCGCCTCGGTGTCGTGGAAGGTCGGCGCGACCACGCCGAAGGACGCCAGCACCTGCGCGTCGCCGTGCTCGGCGGTCCAGCGCAGCACCGCCGGGTCCAGGTTGTCGCCGGGACTCCCGCCGGCCCCGATGGCCAGGTGGTAGAGCAGCACGTCGCTGGCGGACCAGGAGAACGGCCGCTGGCCGAGCTCGGCCCCGATCGCGACGGCGGGGTCGATCGGCATCAGGCGCTCTCCTTCTCCCTGCGCGCGACCCTCGTCGCGATGTCTTCCGCGGCAAGGTAGCCGAAGGCCAGCGCGGGCCCGATGGTGGCCCCCGGCCCGGCGTAGGTGTGGCCCATGACCGCGGACGAGACGTTCCCCGCGGCGTACAGGCCCTCGATGACCGAGCCGTCCGGGCGCAGCACCCGCGCGCGCTCGTCGGTGACCAGCCCGCCCTTGGTGCCGAGGTCGCCCGGCACGATCTGCACCGCGTAGAACGGCGCCTGGTCGATGGCGTGCAGCGAGGGGTTCGGCTTCACGGTCGGGTCGGAGTAGTACTGGTCGTAGGCCGACTCGCCGCGGTGGAAGTCCTCGTCGACGCCGCTCGCGGCGAAGGTGTTGAAGCGCGTCACGGTGGCGGTCAGCTCCTGGGCCGGTACGCCGATCTCGGCCGCGAGCGCCTCGAGGGTGGTGGCCTTCTTGACCACGCCGTGCTTGAGCCAGCGGCCGGGGAACGGCTGGCGGGGGGAGAGGCCGGCGAACAGGTAGCGGTTGCGGTAGCGCTGGTCGAGCACCAGCCAGCTCGGGACGTGGCCGACGCCGGTGGCCTCGCCGTCGTACATCGCGTGCACGGCCTCGACGTAGGGCAGCGCCTCGTTCATGTAGCGCCGGCCGGCCTGGTTGACGATGATCGAGCCGGGCAGGTTGCGCTCGGCCAGGCAGAACCACGGCCCGTTCGGCAGCGGGATGGTCGGCCCCCACCAGGCGTCGTCCATGAGGTCGGTGGCCGCGCCCGCGGCGACGCCGGCCAGCAGCCCGCCGCCGGCGTTGAACTGCGACCCGGTGGTCCACTCGATCGACGTCGGGTGCGGCTGGTGCTGCTCGCGCAGCGCGAGGTTCTTCTCGAAGCCGCCGCTGCCCAGGACCACCCCGTGCCGCGCGCGGACGGTGCGGCCGCCCGCCTCCACGCCGACGACCCTGCCGTCCTCGAGCAGGAGCCCGGTCAGCTCGGTCTCGTAGTGGAGCGGCACACCGGCGTCGACGAGCCCCTGGCGCAGGCCGATGGCGATGGCGTTGCCCATGGCGTACATCCGCCGTCCGCGCAGCAGGCTGACCACCCGCTTGAGCAGCACCTTGGCCATGGTCGCCGGCCCGCGCCAGGTGCGCAGGCCGAGGCTGATCTTGCGGAAGTCGGCCTGGGTGACGATGAGGTTGGCCGGCGCCTTGGTGTACTGCGGGTGCAGGCGCTCCAGCTCGTCGCCGAGGAAGCGCGCGTCCAGCGGCACCGGCTCGCACGAGCGCCCCTGGGCGCGGCCGCCGGGCGCCTCGGGGTGGTAGTCGGCGTAGTCCGGCACCCACGTGAACCGGACCGGGGTGTGGGCGTGGATGAAGTCGAGGACCTCGGGACCGCGCTCGAGGTAGGTGTCGCGGCGGGTCTTGGGCACGTCGTCGCCGACGATGGCGTCGAGGTAGCGCTTGGCCTGCTCCAGGTCGTCGGGGGAGACCTGGCCCGCGGCCCGGAGCGCGGCGTTCCCGGGCATCCAGACCCCGCCGCCACTGCGGGCGGTGGAGCCCCCGAAGAAGGCGCTCTTCTCGAGCAGCACGACGTCCAGACCCTGCGCGGCGGCGGCCAGTGCGGCGCACATCCCGGCCGCTCCGGCGCCCACCACGACGACGTCCACCTCGGCCGGCAGGTCCCTCGCGCCGGAGGGCGACGAGGGGGGTGCTCATGGCGCAAAACTGTAACAGGTTCTACTCTGACCCGGTGACCTCCCCGGACGCCGTCGCGGCCGCCACCGCGCGCCTGGCGACCGCCCTGGAGAGCCGCGTCCCGTGCCCGCCGGTGCGCGACCTGATCGGCACCGACGACCTCCCCGCGGCGTACGCCGTGCAGCAGGGGCTGGTGCGCCGGCGCCTGGACGGCGGGGCCACCGTGGTGGGCCGCAAGATCGGCGCGACGTCGAAGGCGGTGCAGGACCAGCTCGGCGTCGACCAGCCGGACTTCGGCTACCTGCTCTCCGACATGGACGTCTCCGGGCAGTCGCCGATCTCCATGCGACCCCTGCTGCAGCCGCGGGTCGAGGGCGAGGTGGCCTTCCGGCTCGGCGCCGACCTCGACCTGGCCGAGCCCACCCTCGACGAGGTGCGGGCCGCGGTCGAGGTGGCGCTGCCGGCCCTGGAGATCGTGGACTCGCGCATCGAGGCGTGGGACATCACCTTCACCGACACGGTGGCCGACAACGCCTCGAGCGGGCTGTTCGTGGTCGGCACCGACGGCCGCTCCCTGGACGAGCTGTCGCCGGTCGACGTCACGATGTCGCTCACCGTCAACGGCGAGGAGCGGTCCTCGGGCACCGGCGCGGCCTGCCTCGGTGACCCGCTCGAGGCGCTGCGCTGGCTGGCCGTGCAGTGCCACCGCTTCGGCGACCCGCTGCGCGCCGGCCAGGTCGTGCTGTCCGGGGCGCTGGGGCCGTTCGTGCCGTTCTCGTCCGGCGACGAGGTCGTCGCCTCCATCAGCGGCTTCGCGCCGCTCGCCGTCAGCTTCGAGGAGCAGGGATGAAGAGGACCGCCGCCATCGTCGGGCCGGGCAACATCGGCACCGACCTGATGTACAAGCTGCTGCGCTCCGAGGTCATCGAGCCGCGCTGGATGATCGGCGTGGACCCGACCTCCGAGGGGCTGAGGCTGGCGGCCGAGCAGGGCCTGGAGGCGTCGTACGAGGGCGTGGACTGGCTGCTCGAGCAGGACGAGCTGCCGGACCTGATCTTCGAGGCCACGTCGGCGTACGTCCACCGGGACTACGCCCCGCGCTACGAGGAGGCCGGCATCCGCGCGGTCGACCTCACCCCGGCCGCGGTCGGCCCGGCCGTCATCCCGCCCGTCAACGGGGACGAGCACCTGGGCGCGCTCAACGTCAACATGATCACCTGCGGCGGCCAGGCCACGATCCCCGTCGTCGCGGCGGTCTCGCGCGTCGCGCCGGTGTCGTACGCCGAGATCGTGGCCTCGGTCGCGTCGGTCTCCGCCGGCCCCGGGACGCGCGCCAACATCGACGAGTTCACCCGGACGACGGCCGCCGGCGTGGAGAGCATCGGCGGCGCCGAGCGGGGCAAGGCGATCATCATCCTCAACCCCGCCGACCCCCCGATGATCATGCGCGACACCATCTTCTGCGCGGTGCCGCCCGATGCCGACCGCGACGCCATCGTGGCCTCGGTCTTCGCCATGGAGCGGGCGGTCCAGGAGTACGTGCCCGGCTACCGGCTGCTCCAGGAGCCCCAGCTCGACGAGCCGTCCGCGGCCACCCAGGGGGCCCTCAAGGTCTCGGTGTTCGTGGAGGTGGAGGGCGCCGGCGACTACCTGCCGCCGTACTCCGGCAACCTGGACATCATGACCGCCGCCGCGACGCGGGTCGGCGAGTCGATGGCCTCCACCACGGCGGCGAGCCGGTGAGGCACGAGCGCGACGACCTCGCCCGCACCTGGTCCGGCACCCACGGCACCGAGCCGTGGGGCGCGCTCGACCTGCGCCTGACCGACACCTGCCTGCGCGACGGCTCGCACCACAAGCGGCACCAGTTCACCGCGCAGGAGTGCCACGACATCGTCGAGGCCCTCGACCTGGCCGGCGTACCCGTGATCGAGGTGACCCACGGCGACGGCCTCGGCGGCTCGTCGTTCAACTACGGCTTCTCCAGGACCTGGGAGCAGGAGCTCATCAAGATCGCGGCCGAGACCGCGACGCGCGCCAAGATCGCCTTCCTCATGCTCCCCGGCGTCGGCACCAAGGACGACATCCGCGCCGCGCAGGACAACGGCGGCCAGATCTGCCGGATCGCCACGCACTGCACCGAGGCCGACGTCTCGGTCCAGCACTTCGGGCTCGCGCGCGAGCTCGGGCTGGAGACCGTCGGCTTCCTCATGATGAGCCACACCCAGCCGCCCGAGGTGCTGGCCCGGCAGGCGCGGGTCATGGTCGACGCGGGCTGCCAGTGCGTGTACGTCGTGGACTCGGCCGGCGCGCTCATCATGGAGCAGACCGCCGACCGTGTCGCCGCCCTGGTCGCGGAGATCGGCGACCAGGCCGACGTCGGCTTCCACGGCCACGAGAACCTCGGCCTCGGAGTCGCCAACACCATCATCGCCGCTCGCGCCGGCGCCACCCAGATCGACGGCAGCGTCCGCCGCTTCGGCGCCGGCGCCGGCAACACCCCGCTCGAGGCCTTCGTCGGCGTCTGCGACAAGCTCGGGTGGACCACCGGCGTGGACTTCCTGCGGGTCGTCGACGCCTCGGAGGACGTCATCAAGCCGGCCATGCCCGAGGAGTGCCAGCTGGACCGGATGACGCTGATGATGGGCTACGCCGGCGTCTACAGCTCCTTCCTCAAGCACGCCGGCAACGCCGCCGAGCGCTACGGCGTCAGCGGCGCCCAGATCCTGTTCGAGGCCGGCCGCCGCAAGCTCATCGGCGGCCAGGAGGACCAGCTCATCGACATCGCGCTGATGCTCCGGGCCGAGGCCGACAAGGCGGCCGCGAACTCCTAGCGGGCCGGACCAGCGTGGTCGCAGTCGCTGCGGCAGCCCACACGGTGCGGGAGGCGCCGTGCCAGGTCAGGAGCCGGGAGGGCGCGGCGCCTCAGTAGAGCGGCTCGGGCACGGAGCCGTGGAAGTGCCGCAGCCGCCAGTCGGCCTCGCGGCCGGGCCGGCGCACGGCCAGCGCGCTGAGCCGGAACGGCTCACTGAGGGCGGCGCCGACGCCGGTGCGGCCGATGACCGTGAACAGCACCCGGTCGTCGGACTCCTCGAGCACGATGACGGTGTCCCACGACCAGACCGGGGTGTGCTCGGCGGCGAGCACACCGGCGGCGTACGTCTGGAGCTCGTCGACGCCGAGGTTGGTGGAGTTGGTGCCGAAGACGACGGGGTCGTCGCTGAAGACGGACACGAGCCGGTCGAGGTCGCGGTCGGTGACCGCCGCCTGGAGCTCCTGGAGCAGCGCGCGGGCCTCGTCCTCGGCGGTCACGGGGAGGATCGTCACACACCGGGTGGCGGATGCGACGCAATGCGGTGGCGCCTGTCGGTGGTGGTTGGCAGGGTCGCGGTCATGGACGATCCCAAGGCGACCCTGATCGAGTACCTCCAGTCCGCGCGCGACGCCGTGGTGTGGAAGGTCGAGGGCCTCAGCGAGCACGACGCCCGCCGGCCCCTCACGCCGACCGGCACCAACCTGCTCGGTCTGGTCAAGCACCTCGCCAGCGTCGAGCTCGGCTACTTCGGCGACACCTTCGGGCGGCCCAGCGGCATCGCGCTGCCCTGGCACGACGACGACGCCGACCCCAACGACGACCTGTTCCTCACCGCCGGGGAGAGCCGGGAGTGGGCGCTCGACCTCTACCGCACGGCCTGGGCGCACGCCGCGGTCACCTTCGAGCAGTGCGACCTCGACACCGTCGGCCACGTGCCGTGGTGGCCCGAGGGTGACGACGAGGTGACGCTGCACCGGATCCTGGTGCACATGGCCACCGAGACGCACCGGCACGCGGGTCACGCCGACATCGTGCGCGAGCTGGTCGACGGCGCCGCCGGACGGAACGCGAGCGACCCCAACATGGACGACGGCTACGACTGGCCGGCCCACGTCGCGAAGGTGGAGCGGGAGGCCCGCGCCGCAGAGGGCTGACCGGGGCCGGGGCCCGCTCTCGACCACGTACTAGAACGTGTTCTAGTATGGAGGGGCACCAACACGGAGGAGAGAGCGATGTCCCAGGCTGCGACTCAGTCAGTGCTCGACGGGGTCCGAGACCTGCTCCCGACCTTCCGCGACCGGGCCGACGAGGCCGAGCGGCTGCGGGTCGTCCCGGAGTCGTCGGTCAAGGAACTGGAGGAGACCGGGTTCTTCCGGCTGCTCCAGCCGCGGCGCTTCGACGGGCTGGAGGCGGACCCGGTCGACTTCTACACCGCGGTCCGGGACGTCGCGAGCGCGTGCGGCTCGACCGGCTGGGTCTCCAGCGTGGTCGGGGTGCACCCGTGGCAGGTGGCGCTGTTCGCCGACGAGGCGCAGCAGGCGGTGTGGGGCGAGGACACCGCGACCCGGCTGAGCTCGTCGTACGCCCCGACCGGCAAGGCCACCGTGACCGACGGCGGCTACCGGCTGTCGGGCAAGTGGAGCTTCAGCTCCGGCTGCGACCACTGCCAGTGGGTGCTGCTGGGCGGGCTGGTCTTCAACGAGGACGGCAACGTCGTCGACTTCAAGACCTTCATGCTGCCGCGCAAGGACTACGCGATCCTCGACGTCTGGCACATGGTCGGGCTCTCCGGCACCGGCTCCAACGACATCCTGGTCGAGGACGTGTTCGTGCCCGAGGCGTTCACCCTCAGCATGGGCGAGACCGGCCAGTGCCGGGGCCCGGGTCAGGCGCAGAACCCCTCCGACCTCTACAAGCTGCCGTTCCACTCGATCTTCACCGGCACCATCACCACCCCGATCATCGGCATCGCCATGGGCGCCTACGACGACCACGTGGCCATGCAGCAGCAGCGCACGCGCGCGGCGTACCTCGGGGAGAAGGCGTCGCTCGACCCGTTCTCGGCGGTCCGGATCGCCAGGGCGAGCAGCGAGATCGACGCGGCCTGGGCGCTGCTGGTCAACAACATCCGCGAGGAGCAGGAGTACGTCGCCAAGGGCGAGCGGATCCCCCTCAAGACGCGGCTCAAGGTCCGCCGCGACCAGGTCATCGGCTCCCAGCGCGCGATCGACGCGATCGACTCCCTCTTCGAGGCCTCGGGCGGTCGGGCGCTGGCCGAGGGCACCCCGCTGCAGCGGGCCTGGCGCGACGCGCACGCCGGTCGGGTGCACGCGGCCAACGACCCCGAGCGCGCGCTGCAGATGTACGGCGCCCACGAGTTCGGCCACAAGATCGACCCGGGGATGTACTGAGGTGGAGGAGCCCCTCCGGCAGCACAGCGCGAAGGCGGGCGACCTCACGCTCGCCTACTACGACGAGGGCGCGTCCCGCCCCGAGGTCGGCGCGGGGCTGCCGCTGGTGCTGCTGCACGGCGGCGGCCCGGGGGCGTCGTCCAGGTCGAACTTCGAGCCGGCCATCCCGCGCTTCGCCACGTCGTTCCGCACCCTCGCCGTGGACATGCCGGGCTTCGGGGGCTCGGACAAGCCGTCGGTGGTCGGCAACTACTTCCGCTTCGCCGCCGACCACGTCGTGCGGCTGCTCGATGAGCTCGGCATCGAGAGGGTCCACCTGCTCGGCAACAGCCTGGGCGGCGGCACCGCCACCCGCCTCACCCTCGAGCACCCCGACCGCGTCGGCCGGCTGGTGCTCATGGGGCCGGGCGGGCTGTCGTACAACCTCTTCCACGCCGACCCCACCGAGGGCGTGCGCCGACTCACCGAGTTCAACCTCGAGCCCTCGCGTGAGGCGCTCCGCGCGTTCATCTCCACCATGGTCGTCGACCAGAGGCTGGTGACCGACGAGCTCGTGGAGATGCGCTACGCCGACGCCACCGCGCCCGGCGCGCGCGAGGCGATGGTCTCGATGGGCATGTCGTTCTTCGACCCGGCCACCGCCGAGGACGGGATGCTCTGGCGCGAGGCGCACCGGATCAAGCACCACACCCTGCTCACCTGGGGCCGCGAGGACCGGGTCAACCCGCTCGACGGCGCGCTGGTCGCGCTCAAGTCGATCAAGCGGGCCCGGCTGCACGTGTTCCCCAACTGCGGGCACTGGGCGCAGATCGAGGCGGCCGAGGAGTTCGCCGAGGTGACCACGGCGTTCCTGGCCGCGCACCGGGAGCGGTCATGATCGACATCAAGTCCATGGGCTACGTCCGCGTGGCGTCGACCGACCTCGAGCAGTGGGAGCTGTTCGCGGGCAAGGTGCTCGGCCTGGCCCGCGGGCGCGGGCCGTCGCCGGACCACCAGTACTGGCGCATCGACGAGGTCTCCTCCCGGTTGGTCGTCTTCCCCTCCGACGTCGACCAGCTCGACTGCGTCGGCTGGGAGCTGGCCGACCACGCCGCGCTCCAGGAGGCGCGCGAGCACCTCGAGAAGGCGGGGATCGCGGTCGAGGAGGGCACCCGCGAGGAGCTCGACGAGCGCCGGGTCCAGGAGCTCCTGCGGTTCCGCGACCCCTTCGACAACGTCTTCGAGCTGTTCCACGGCATCACCTACGAGGCCCGGCCCGTCGTGACGCCGTACGCCGCCCGCTTCGTCACCGGCGACCAGGGCATGGGCCACGTCGTGCTGCCGGTGACCGACGACGTGGAGGCGCTGCGGTTCTACCGCGACGACCTCGGCTTCCGGCTGCGCGACTCGATGTCGATGCCGGGGGAGTTCGTGGGCAAGGAGCCCGGCACCAAGGTCTGGCTGCGCTTCCTCGGCGTGAACCCGCGCCACCACTCGCTGGCGTTCCTGCCGATGCCCAACCCGGCCAAGTGCGTCCACATCATGCTGGAGGTCTCCGCGCTCGACGACGTGGGTCGCGCGCTGGAGCGGGTCCGCAAGCACCAGGTGCCGCTCTCGGCCACGCTCGGGCGGCACATGAACGACGAGATGGTCTCGTTCTACGTGAAGTCCCCGGCCGGCTTCGACGTCGAGTTCGGCACCGACGGCCTCACCGTGGACGACCGGCAGTGGGTCGCCCGCGAGTCGACCGCCGTCTCCTACTGGGGTCACGACTTCGGCGGCGGGTCGTAGGACCTACCGTGGGCACCGTGAGCGATCGGCACCGCGTCCCGCACGGTGAGGTCCCCGAGGGGATGCGGCCGGACGCCCGCGAGACCTGGCCGAGCCACGACCTCATCGAGTCCTGGCTGGGCGATGCGATGTACGACGTGCAGCTGCGCGCCGGCGAGGACGTGCTCGTCGAGGCGGACGACCCCGAGGCCGTCGCCGCCGCCCGCCGCTTCCGCGACGTGCTCGGCCGCTTCGCCTCCGGCGTCACCGTCGTCACCTCCATCTCCGGCGGCGCCCCGGTCGGCCTGACCTGCCAGTCGTTCTCGAGCGTCTCGCTCAACCCGCCGCTGGTCCTGTTCATCCCGGCCAAGACGTCCCGCGCGTGGCCGGCCATCCAGCGCTCGGGCCAGTTCTGCGTCAACTTCCTCGCCGCCGACCAGTCCTGGCTCTCCAACCAGATGGCCTCCAAGGGCGCCGACAAGTTCGCCGGCGTCACCTGGACCCCCGCGCCCGGCACCGGCTCCCCGCTCATCCAGGACACGCTCGCCTACGTCGACTGCCGCATCCACCAGGTCATCGAGGCCGGCGACCACCACATCGTCATCGGCCGCGTCCTCGACCTCGGCCTTCCCGCCGACGACAGCGGCATCGACTGGCCGCTGTTGTTCTACCGGGGCCAGTACGCCACCACCGACGCCGAGAACGCCTGACGGCGTCGCCGCCGCCGGCCCTGCCGTCCTGGCCCGACGACGACGTGGTGGTCGCCCGGCTCGGCGCGGGTCCGGCGGCACGCGCTCGCTCACGGCGGACCAGGGCCTGACCTGGGCAGCGCCGCGGGGTGTCCCTAGTCCAGCGCGGCGCGGATCTCGTCGTCGCTGGCCCCGAGGGCCCGGGCGTGCGCGAGGTAGGTCGCCGCGAGCTCGCGCACCCGCGCGCGGCGGGCGGCCTCGGGCAGGCGTCGCGCCTGGTCCGTGACCCGGGTGCCGCCGCCCCGGCGTGAGGTCAGCACGCCGGCCGCCTCCAGCTCGCGGTAGGTGCGGGCCACGGTGCCGACCGCGAGCCCCAGGTCGCCGGCCAGCTGCCGCAGGGGCGGCAGCCGGTCACCCGGGGCCAGGGCGCCCGTGCCCACCAGGTCGAGCAGCTGGCGGCGCAGCTGCTCGTACGGCGGGGTGGGGTCGGCCGGGTCGACGCTCAGCCTCACCCGCGGGGTCCCCGCCCGAGGTAGAGCCGGCCGAGGAGCCCGGCGACGCTGCCCAGCGACACGAGCGCGACCACGAGCAGGACGGCACCGACCGGGTGCGCCCAGCCGGGCGCGCAGGCCTCGGACAGTCCGGTCATGGCCGAGCCGGCGGTGGCGGCCAGACCGGCCAGCGGGAAGCCGAGCGCGACGCCGGTCGCGGCCACGACGACGTCGAGCGAGTCGCGCCGCAGCCGGTCGTCGCCCGCCTCGGTGTCGGCCATCCCGCGCGGTCGGTCGACCACCCGGCGCGCCGCGAGCGTCGCGGTGCCCAGGACGACCAGCAGCGCGATCGCGAGCGGACCGGTGTAGAACGCTCCCGGGTACGGCGAGCGCCGTTCACCCAGGCCTCCGGCCGAGCAGGCGAGCGCCCGCGCGTGGCCGAGGTCGTCGGTGCTCGCGGTCAGCGTGGTCAGCACCATGAGCGCGACCAGCAGGACCGCCTGGGTCGCGACCAGCCAGGCGGTCCACGGCAGGTGGTCGCGGACCCGCCGCGGCCGCAGCGACGCCGTGCGCGGCCCGGCCGGTGGGCGCGGCCGGATCACGGTCTCGCCGACCGCCGTGCCGGCCAGCACGCAGAGGCCGAGCACCGCCAGGGCCAGCATCTGGCCCCGTCCCAGGTCGCCCACTCGCCAGGTGAACGCCGCGAGCACCGTGCCGACGGCCAGGGCCAGCACCCGGACGGCGAGGACCTGCTGCCAGGCGCGCGCGGCCGGGGCGGTCTCCCCGCCGGGGCCGCCGAGGGCCACGACCACGGCGTGGGTCGCGCGGTAGAGCACCAGCACCACCAGGGCGCCGGCGCCGAGCGCGAACACCGCCAACTCGACGATCCCGATCCCGAACACACCCGCTCCTTGTGCCAAGGTCCTGACACAACGGATCCTGCGACCCCACCCGCCTTGTGTCAAGCACCTGCCACAAGGTCAGCGCGCGGTTGCACCCACCGACCGTCAGGCGAGCCCAGGAGGAGCGGGGACGTTCACCGTCGGCGTCGCGCCACCGGCTCGGGCGATGACCGCCACCGAGGGCAGGTCGGTCGGGTTGGACTCGCGGTGCACGGTGAAGGCCGGCACGTGCACGAAGTCGCCGGCCTCGGCGTCGACGTGGCCGTCGAAGCCCTCGAACTCCAGGCGGAGCACGCCCTGCACGACGTACAGGCTGGTCTCGTTGCGGTCGTGGTGGTGCCACCCGCTGAGGGCGCCGGGCTGGGTGGTGACGCGCCCGGACCACAGGATCGGCAGCTCGAAGGCGCGCTCGCGGTGCATGCCGGGGGTCGGGTCGGCGGCCTCGAGCTCGTCGAAGCGCACGACGCGGACCGGTACGACGGGATCGCTCACCCGCCCAGGGTGGCAGACGGGCGGGCCGGGCGTCGCGGCCACCAGAACCGGTCGCCCAGGCGCAGGGCCAGGGCGGGCACGAGCACGGTCCGCACCACCAGGGTGTCGAGCAGGACGCCGATGCAGATGATGGTGCCGAGCTGGGCCAGCACGACCAGCGGCAGCACGCCGAGCACCGCGAACACGGCGGCCAGCAGGATGCCGGCGCTGGTGATGACCCCGCCGGTGGCGGCGAGCGCGCGCAGCATGCCCTCCCGGCTGCCGTGCTCGACGGCCTCCTCGCGCGCCCGCGTGACGAGGAAGATGTTGTAGTCCACGCCGAGGGCGACGAGGAACAGGAAGGCCAGCAGGGGTACGCCGACGTCGAGCGCGTCGAAGCCGAGCACGCCGGTGAACACCCACCACGAGACGCCCAGGCTGGCCGCGAACGTCGCGAGCACCGTGGCCACGAGCAGCAGCGGCGCGACCAGCGAGCGGAGCAGGAGCACCAGCGCGACGAGGACCAGGCCGAGGATGAGCGGCAGGATCACCAGCTCGTCGCGCTGGGCGCCGTCGCGCTCGTCGATGGTCTCCGCCTCGGTGCCGCCCACGTGGGTGTCGTCGAAGCCGGCCAGGTCCGAGCGGAGGGTGCGCACGTCGTCGGCGGCCGCGCTCGAGCCGGGGTCGGCGTCCAGGACGGCGTCGATCTGGGTGGTGCCGTCGCCCTGGGCGGTGATGCGCGCGCTGTCCACCACCGACGAGCCCTCGACGGCGGCCAGGACCTGCTGGCCGTCGGCGCGGGTCAGCACCTGGGTGGGGTCGGAGGTGCCGGCCGGGAAGGACTGGGCCAGCCGCTCGGAGGCGGCGATCGCCTCGGGCTCGTCCAGGAACTGGTCGGCGTTGTCGAGGCCGGTGCGGATGCCGAGCAGACCGGAGCCCAGCGCGACGACGAGGAGCAGCGTGCCGGCGATGAACGCCGACGGCCGGGCGGCCACCCGGTCGCCCACCCGCCGCCACAGCGAGCGGGTCTCGACGATGGACACCTCGCCCTCGCGCGGCACCCGCGGCCAGAAGACCCAGCGCCCGAACAGCACCAGCGCCGCCGGCAGCACGACCAGGACGAAGGTCGCGGCCACCACGACGCCGACGGCGCAGGCCAGGCCCAGCCCCCGCGTGGTCGGCACGAGCGAGAGCAGCAGGGTGAGCAGGCCGAGCACGACGGTGGTCGCGCTGGCCAGCACGGCCTCGGCGGTGCGGCGTACGGCGAGCGCCATCGCCTCGTGCCGCGACGCGTGGCGGCGCAGCTCGTCGCGGTAGCGCGAGATGAGCAGCAGCGCGTAGTCGGTGCCGGCGCCGAAGACCAGCACCGAGAGGATGCCGACCGTCGACTCGTCCCACGCGGTGCCGGTCAGGGCCAGCACGTGCGTGGCCAGCACGGCCGAGAGCCGGTCGGCGGCGCCGACCACGACCAGCGGGACGATCCACAGCAGCGGGCTGCGGTAGGTCAGCACCAGCAGCAGCGCGACCACGCCGGCGGTGACGAGGAGCAGCCGGGTGTTGGCGCCGTCGAAGACCGCGGCCAGGTCGGCCTGGACCGCGGCGGGTCCGGTGACCTGCGCGGTCACCCCGTCCGGGGCGCCGCGGTCGAGATCGGTGCGCAGCGCGTCGACCCGATCGGCGTTCTGGGTGGCCGACGTGGCCTCGACCGGCACGACGGCCAGCGCCGCGGTGCCGTCCTGCGCCGGGACCAGGGCGACGTCCTGGCCGAGCCCCGTCGCCTGCTGCTGGAGCGCACCCAGCTGTGCCTGGCTCAGCGCGCCCTCGTCGGCGGTCCAGAGCACGATCGCCACCGAGGCGTCGTCGGCGGGCAGCCGGTCCCGCAGCTGCGCGGCGAGGGTGCTGTCGGCACCCCTCGGCAACGCGTCGGTGGACCTCGCGTCGTGCTCGGCCTCGCCCAGCAGCCCGATGAGGGCGCCGGCGAACAGCAGGGGGAGGAGGGCGACCAACCACGCCGTACGACGTCCGGTGAGCACCGGGACCATGCCAGACTCCTGGGTTGAGCGAGTAGGATCGCTAAGCAACTTAGCAACCAAGTGGGTGAGACAAAAGTGGCCCAGACCGGCGACGTGTCCGGCGGCCGGATCCCGTCCGGAGCGACTCTCGCGCTGCGCGACCTCGTCGGCGCAGGACTGCGGCTGCGGCACGCCGTGTCCCGCCGGGCCGGGCTGTCGGAGACAGAGATGACCACGCTGGACCACCTGAGCCGCGCGCCGATGGGGCCGGCCGAGGTGGCGCGGCTGCTCGAGGTATCCACCGCCGCGTCCACCGGGATCGTGGACCGGCTGGTCGAGCGCGGTCACGCCGAGCGGCGCCCGCACGCCGACGACCGCCGGCGGGTCGAGGTGCACCTCACCGAGTCAGGGCAGCGCGAGATCCTCGGTCACCTGGCGCCGATGTTCGCCGGCCTCGCCGAGCTCGACGCCTCGTTCACCGCGGACGAGCTGGCCGTGGTGGAGCGCTACCTGCGCCGGGCCGCCGGCGCCTTCGAGGCGGTCACGCACCCGCCGGCGCAGTCCCCGCCAGCGCGATGAGCCGGCGGTGCACGTGGGGTGCGCCGTAGAGCTGACCGAGCGCGTGGGCGCGCTTGAACACCCGCTGGGCGTCGTGCTCCCACGTGATGGCGATGCCGCCGTGCAGCTGCACGGTCTCGGCCGCCACCCGGCTCAGCGCGTCGGAGCAGTAGGACTTGGCCACGTGCGCGAGCCGCTCGGCGTCGGGCGTGTCGTGCGCGACGGCGTACGCCGCGGCCCAGGCGGCCGAGCGGGACATCTCGACCAGGACGTGCAGGTCGGCCATCCGGTGCTTGAGGGCCTGGAAGGAGCCGATCGGCCGCCCGAACTGCACCCGCTCCCGGCTGTAGGCCACCGTCATCTCGAGTGCCCGGGAGGCCAGCCCGACCGACAGCGCGGCGACGCCGACGGCGCCGACCAGGTCGGCCCGCGCCCGGGCCGCGCCCGCGTCGCCGATCTCGCGACCGCCCGCCTCCGGCACGACGCCGAGGTGGAGGGTCTGGTCCATCGACGCCAGCGCCCGGCCCGGTCCGTCGGCCAGCAGCAGCGCGTCGCCGGCCACCAGCAGCACCGCGGCCCGGTCGGCCCAGAGGGCGGGCTCGCCCGGCACCGCGAAGGCCGCGAGCTCGCCCGCCGCGATCCGGGGCAGCAGCTCCGCCCGGGCCTCGTCGGTGCCGCCGGCCAGCAGGGCCTCGGCCGCCACCACCGAGGCCAGCAGCGGCGACGGCACGAGTGAGCGCCCGACCTCCTCGAGCACGAGCGCCGCCTCGACCAGGGAGGCCCCCGCGCCGTCGTGCTCCTCGGGGACCGCGAGCGCGGCCACGCCCACCTCCTCGCTGAGCGCCCGCCAGAGCTCGTCCTCGCCGGCGTCGGCCCGCTTGTCGAGCAGCGCGCGGACGGTGTTCGCGAGGGCCTGCTGCTCCTCGGAGAGCGCGAAGTCCATCAGACCGCCCCGTCCGTCAGCGCCTCGAGCAGCCGCTGCCGGTGCACCGCGGGCGTGCCCCACGCCGTGAGGAGCGCGCGGATCTTGGTCAGCCACAGCGACAGGTCGAGCTCGGCGGTGTAGCCGATGGCGCCGTGGACCTGGAGCCCGGTGCGCGCGGAGCGGTACGCCGCGTCGCCCGCGGCGACCTTGGCCGCCGAGGTCGGCACCTCGCCGAGGGCCGCGCCGAGGACCAGCGGGCGGGCGAAGTCCAGGGCGATCCGCACGTCGGCCAGCGCGTGCTTGACGGCCTGGTAGGACCCGATCGGTCGGCCGAACTGCCGGCGCTGCTTCACGTAGGCCACCGAGTCGGCCAGCACGCGCTCGCCGGCCCCGAGCAGCTGCGCGGAGACCGCGAGCACGGCGCGGTCGAACGCGGCCTCGTCGACCGCCTCGGTGGCCTCGACCTGGAACAGCCGTCGTGTCCGGTCGACGGACACCTGCGGCGCACCCAGCCCCGGGAGGCCGGCGGCGTCGGCGTCCAGGGCCAGCGGCACGTGGGGCGGCACGGCGACCGTGCCGATGCCGTCCTCGCGGCCGAGGTAGGCCACCGACTCCACCCAGGGCCCCGGCACGGCGTGGAAGCCGAGCCGCTCGAAGGCGACGGCGAGGAAGACCGGCGCGTCGGCCACCGAGGTCACGCCGAGCTCGGCCAGCCGCGCCCACAGCGCGAGCCCGGGCTCGTGGTCGCCGTCGGCCCAGGCGCGGGCGACCGCCGGGGTGCCGGCCGCGCCGAGCAGCGCGTCGAGCGAGGCGGCGAAGTCGCGGTGCTCGGCGTCGAGCTCGAACCTCATCCCCGGGCCTCCCTCGGCAGCCCGAGGATGCGCTCGGCGACGATGTTGCGCTGGATCTCGTTGGTGCCGGCGTAGATCGGGCCGGACAGCGCGAAGGTGTAGCCGTCCAGCCACGACGACGCCAGCTCGGCCCCGGGGCCGAGGAGGTCCAGGGCCGCCTCGTGCAGCGCGATGTCGAGCTCGGACCAGAAGATCTTGTTGACCGAGCCGGCCGCGCCCAGGTCGCCGCCGGCGGCGAGCCGGGTCACCGTGCCCCAGGTGTAGAGCCGGTAGGCCTGGGCGCCCAGCCACGCGTCGACGACCCGGTCGGCGACGCGCTCGTCGGGGCGCTCGGCGTACAGCGCGAGCAGGCGGTCGGCCGCGGCGCAGAACCGGCCGGGGGAGCGCAGCGACAGGCCGCGCTCGTTGCCGGCCGTCGACATCGCCACGCGCCAGCCGTCGCCCGGTGCGCCGAGGACGTCGGCGTCGGGGACGAAGACGTCCTCGAAGAACAGCTCGGCGAACCCGGCCTCGCCGTCCAGCTGCGCGATCGGGCGCACGGTCACGCCGTCGGCGTCGAGCGGGAACAGGAAGTAGGTGAGCCCGCGGTGCCGCTCGGCCTCGGGGTCGGAGCGGAACAGCCCGAAGCCCCAGTGCGCGAACGCCGCGCGCGAGGACCAGGTCTTCTGTCCGTTGAGGACCCAGCCGCCGCGCTCGTCGTCGCGCCGGGCGGTGGACCGCAGCGAGGCCAGGTCGGAGCCGGCCTCGGGCTCGGACCAGGCCTGGGCCCAGATCCGCTCACCCGTCGCCATCGACGGCAGGAACCGGTCGCGCTGCTCCGGGGTGCCGTGGTCGAACAGGATCGGGGCCAGCAGGAAGATGCCGTTCTGCGACACCCGGCCGGGGGCGCCGGCGCGGTGGTACTCCTCCTCGAAGACCACCCACTCGACCAGCGAGGCGTCGCGGCCGTGGTACTCCTCGGGCCACGACACCACCGACCAGCGGGCCTCGGCGAGCCGGGCCTCCCACTCCTGGTGGCGCGCGAAGCCGTCGGCGGTGTCCATGGACGGCAGCGGCTCGGCCGGCACGTGCGCGGCCAGCCAGGCGCGCACCTCGGCCTGGAACGCGCGCTCATCGGCGCTCAGCTCAAGGTCCACGGCGCAGCTCCGCCTTCAGCACCTTGCCGGACAGGTTGCGGGGGAGCGCGTCGACCCGCTCGACCAGGCGCGGCACCTTGAAGTTGGCCAGTCGCTCGCGCGCGAAGGCCACGACGTCCTCCGGGGTCACGTCGCCGACGACGAAGGCCTTGCCGACCTCGCCGAGCCGCTCGTCGGGGACACCGACGACCGCGACGTCGGCGACGCCGTCCATGCGCAGCAGGGCCTGCTCGACCTCGGCCGGGTAGACGTTGAAGCCGCCGGAGATGTACATGTCCTTGAGCCGGTCGGTGATGCGCAGGTTGCCGTCGTCGTCGAGGGAGCCGATGTCGCCGGTGTGCAGCCAGCCGTCCGCGTCGATGGCCTCGCGGGTGGCCTCGGGGTCGTCGAGGTAGCCGAGCATGACGTGCTCGCCGCGGACCAGCAGCTCGCCGTTGTCCGCGATGCGCATCTGCATGCCGGGGATGGCGCGCCCGTTGGTGGTGGCCACGGTCTCGGCCGAGTCGCCCTCGCGGCACATGCTCACCACGACGGCCTCGGTCATCCCGAAGGCCGTGACGACCTGGTCGATGCCCAGCTCGTCGCGCATCCGCTCGATGAGGACGACGGGTACGACGGCCGCACCGGTCACTGCCAGCCGCAGGCTCGACAGGTCGTGCTCGGCGCGGTCGGGTGCCGCGAGGATCGACTGGTAGAGCGTCGGCGCGCCCGGGAACACCGTGATCCGCTCGGCCTCGATGAGCCGCATGGTCGCGCCGACGTCGAAGGTGGCCACGGGGTAGAGCGTGCAGCCGGTGAGCAGCCCGACCACGATGCCGACCTTGTAGCCGAAGGAGTGGAAGAACGGGTTGACCGCCAGGTAGCGGTCGTCCTGCCGCACGCCGCCCAGCTCGGCCCAGGCGCGGGCCACCCCGATGGTCTGGCGGTGCGCGCTCATCGCGCCCTTGGAGCGGCCCGTCGTGCCCGAGGTGAAGAGGATGTCGGCCACGTCGTCGGGTCCGACGTCCGCGTGGCGCAGGCCCTCGCCGCCCCGTGCGGTCGCGACGAGGTCGGCCAGCGTGACGACGTCGGCGCTCAGGCCGGCGTCGGCCAGCTCGCGCCGCTGGTCGCGCCCCAGGAACCCGTCGTGCACGACGACCAGCGCGGCGTGGGTCCGCTCGGCGACGTCGGCGACCTCGGGGCCGACGTAGCGGCTGTTGACCGGCACGAGCACCCCGCCGGCGTACGACACGGCGAGCGCGGCGACGGCCCAGTCGATGCTGTTCGGGCCCCAGAGCACCACCCGGTCGCCACAGCGCACGCCGCGGGCGACGTAGGCCTCGCTGGTCCTCTCCACGAGGTCGAGGAGCTCGGCGTAGGAGATCTCGCGGTCGCCCTCGACGTAGGCCGCGTGGTCGCCGAACCGCTCCGCGGCCTCGCGGAGCAGGGAGGGGAGCGTCTGCGACAAACCAAGCATTTGCTTGGTAGCGTAGCGCACGTGGACCTGATCGAGTCGGCGGAGGACCGGGCCTTCCGGGCCGAGGTCCGCGGCTGGCTCGAGGAGCACCTGACCGGTGAGTTCGCCGCCCTCCGTGGGCTGGGCGGCCCGGGCCAGGACCACGAGGCGTTCGAGGGCCGGCTGGCCTGGAACCGGCACCTGGCCGAGCACGGCTGGACCGGGATCGGCTGGCCGCGCGAGCACGGCGGGCGCGGCCTGTCGCTGTGGCAGCAGGTGGTCTTCCACGAGGAGTACGCCCGCTCCGGAGCGCCCGCGCGGGTCAACCACCTGGGCGAGGAGCTGCTCGGCCCGACCCTGATGGCCTTCGGCACGCCGGAGCAGCAGGAGCGGTTCCTGCCGCCGATCCTGGCCGCCGAGGAGCTGTGGGCGCAGGGCTACTCCGAGCCGGGGGCCGGCTCGGACCTGGCCAACGTCTCGACGCGGGCGACGCTCGAGGGCGACACCTGGGTGCTGGACGGGCAGAAGGTCTGGACGTCCAACGCCCACCTCAGCGACTGGCTGTTCGTGCTGGCCCGCAGCGAGCCCGGCTCGCAGCGCCACCGGGGCCTGTCCTTCCTGCTGGTGCCGATCGAGCAGGAGGGCGTGGACGTGCGCCCGATCGAGCAGCTGACCGGCGGCTCGGAGTTCAACGAGGTCTTCCTCACCGGTGCCCGGACGCCGGCCTCGCACGTGGTCGGCGCGCCCGGAGACGGGTGGCGGGTGGCGATGGCGCTGCTCGGCTTCGAGCGCGGGGTCTCGGTGCTGGGCCAGGTCATCGGCTTCGCGCGCGAGCTCGAGGCCGTGGTCGACCTGGCCGGGTCCACCGGCGCGGTCGAGGACCCGGTGCTGCGCGACCGGCTGGCCGGGCTGGCCGTCGAGCTCGAGGTGATGCGCTGGCAGGCGCTGCGCGGGCTGTCGGGTGCGACCCCGGGTGGGGACTCGGTCTTCAAGCTGGTGTGGGCGGGCTGGCACAAGCGCCTCGGCGAGGTGGCCATGGACGTGCGGGGTCTGGACGGGCTGGTGGCCCGGCCCGCGACCGAGGACTCGGCGTACGAGCTGGACGAGCTGCAGCGGCTGTTCCTGTTCTCGCGCGCGGACACCATCTACGGCGGGAGCGACGAGGTGCAGCGGACCATCCTGGCCGAGCGGGTGCTCGGCCTGCCCCGGGAGCCCAAGGGGGCGCAGCGGTGAGCGCCCCCGTCTACGTCGCGGGCCACGACCTGCTCGCCGACCGGGTCGTCGTGGTGACCGCCGCGGCCGGCGCCGGGATCGGCGCGGCCGTCGTGCGCCGCGCGCTCGAGGAGGGCGCGCGGGCCGTGGTCTTCAGCGACACCCACGAGCGACGGCTGGCCGAGGCCGAGGCCGCGCTGGCCGAGGAGTTCGGCGCCGACCGGGTCCGCCAGCTGGTGTGCGACGTGACCGACGAGGCCCAGGTGCAGGCGCTGCTCGACGCGGCCGACGAGGTCGGCGGCGTGGACGTGATGGTCAACAACGCCGGCTTGGGCGGCACCGCCTCGGTGCTGGAGATGACCGACGAGCAGTGGGGCCGGGTCCTCGACATCACGCTGACCGGGACGTTCCGGTGCGTGCGCGCGGCCGGGCAGCGCTTCGTGGCGGCCGGCAAGCCCGGCGTCATCGTCAACAACGCCTCGGTCATCGGCTGGCGGGCGCAGGAGGGGCAGGCGCACTACGCCGCGGCCAAGGCCGGGGTGATGGCGCTGACCCGGAGCGCGGCCAAGGACCTCGCGCCGTACGGCATCCGCGTCAACGCGGTCTCGCCGTCGCTGGTCATGCACCCGTTCCTGGCCCGGGTGACCTCCGACGAGCTGCTCGAGGAGCTGACCGCGCGCGAGGCGTTCGGGCGCTCGGCCGAGCCGTGGGAGGTGGCCAACGTGATGGTGTTCCTGGCCAGCGACTACTCCTCGTACATGACCGGCGAGGTCGTCGCCGTGTCGAGTCAGCAAGCATGAGCACGTGACCGCCGAGCCGACACCCACCCGCCGCGAGGAGCTCCTGCGCATCGCCGCGCGCCTGTTCGCCGAGAAGGGGTTCCGCAACACGACCGTGCGCGACATCGCCGACGCGGCCGGGATCCTCAGCGGCAGCCTCTACCACCACTTCGACTCCAAGGAGTCGATGGTCGACGAGATCCTGTCGACGTTCCAGGAGGAGCTGTTCGGCCAGTACGACGAGATCCTGGCCAGCGACGACGACCCGCGGGCCCGCCTCGAGCGCGCGGTGCTCGTCTCCTTCGACGCCATCGACCGGCACCACGACGAGGTGGCGATCTTCCAGAACGACGCGGCGTACCTGCTGACCTTCGACCGCTTCGCCTACCTCGGCGAGCGCAACCGGCAGTCGCGCGAGGTGTGGATGACGCTGCTGCGCTCCGGCGTCGACGCGGGTGTGCTCCGCGACGACCTGGACCTCGAGCTGACCTACCGCTTCATCCGCGACACGGTCTGGGTCGCGGTGAGCTGGTACCGCCCCGGCGGGCGGCGCACGCACACCGAGATCGCGCAGCAGTACCTCTCCATCCTCCTCGAAGGGATCGAACGTGGCTGAGATGACGCAGCCCCTCATCGTCGACGCCGGCGTCGACATCGCCAACGGGAGCCTCCATGCCTGAGGCCTTCATCGTCGACGCCGTCCGCACCCCGGTCGGCAAGCGCGGCGGCGCGCTAGCCGGCGTGCACTCCGCCGACCTCGCCGCCCACAGCATCGCTGCGCTCGTCGAGCGCACCGGTGTCGACCCCGGCGCCGTCGACGACGTCATCCTCGGCTGCTGCGACACCATCGGCTCCCAGGCCGGCGACGTCGCCCGCACCGCCTGGCTCGTCGCCGGCCTGCCCGACCACGTTCCGGGCGTGACCATCGACCGCCAGTGCGGCTCGTCCCAGCAGGCCGTGCACTTCGCCGCCCAGGGCGTCATGTCCGGCACCCAGGACCTCGTCGTCGCCGGCGGCGTGCAGAACATGTCCGCCATCCCCATCAGCGCCGCGATGGTCGTCGGTCAGCAGTACGGCTTCTCCACCCCGTTCGCCGAGTCACCCGGCTGGCTCGAGCGGTACGGCGACCAGGAGGTCTCGCAGTTCCGCTCGGCCGAGATGATCGCCGAGAGGTGGGACCTCTCGCGCTCGGACCTCGAGGCCTACGCCCTGGCCTCGCACGAGCGCGCGCGGGCCGCGATCGCCGAGGGGCGCTTCGACCGCGAGGTGGTCCCGGTCGACCTGCCCGACGGCACCAGCTTCGCGGTCGACCAGTGCCCCCGGGACACGTCGCTGGAGAAGATGGCCGCCCTGGAGCCCCTGGCTCCCGGTGGCCGGATCACCGCCGCCGTGGCCTCGCAGATCTGCGACGCGTCCTCCGCCCTGCTCGTCGCCTCCGAGGCCGCGCTGACGACGTACGACCTGACCCCGCGCGCCCGCGTCGTGCACCTCTCCGTCACCGGTGACGACCCCGTCTGGATGCTCACCGGCCCCATCCGCGCCACCCACCGCGCGCTCGAGAGGGCCGGCCTCACCGTCGACGACATCGACCTCTTCGAGTGCAACGAGGCCTTCGCCTCCGTCGTGCTCGCCTGGATGGCCGAGACCGGCGCGCCCCACGAGAAGGTCAACGTCAACGGGGGCGGCATCGCGCTCGGCCACCCCATCGGCGCCACCGGCACCCGCATCATGGCCACGCTGCTCAACGAGCTCGAGCGGACCGGGGGCCGTTACGGACTGCAGACGATGTGCGAGGGCGGCGGACAGGCGAACGTGACGATCATCGAGCGCCTCTGAGCCCTCCGGTGCTCACCCGCCCGTGCGCCAGCTGAAGTGCCGCACGCGGTCCTCGGCGCCGCCGAGCGCGCGGTAGAACTGCAGGGCCTCGAGGTCGCGGGCGTCGGCGGGGACGTAGACCTCGGCGATGCCGACGTGGCGGGCGGCGCTGAGGACCGTCTCGAGGAGCAGCCGGCCGATGCCCTGGCGCTGGCGGTCGGTGGCGACGGCGAGGTCGTAGACCATCAGCTCGTGTCCGGCCTCGCGGGTGCGGGGGAGCAGGTGGGCGGTGAGACCGCCCTGGACACGGGAGTCCTCGATGGCGGCGTAGGCCCAGAAGCCGTCGTCGGCGAGCAGGGCGTCGAGGTGCTCGTCGGGGAGCCGGGCGTGGTCCTCGCCGAAGACCTCGGCCATCAGCCGGAACGTCGCGCGGGCGGCGGGGCGGTCCAGGTGGCGCAGCCGTCGGGCGTGCAGCGACGGCGAGAGGTGGGCGGGGGAGGACACGGCAAAAGGACAGCAGGTGTGCCGGGCGGTCAGGAGCACTTTTGCAGAACTTCGCACTGCACATTTCTGCAGAAGTCGGCCGTTGACCGCGGCGAGCGGCCAGGAGGAAGGTCAGCGCTTGGACCTTCTCGGGCGGTCCGTCACCCGAGCAGAGCCACGCCTGATCCAGGCACTCCCCACTCACGGCTCGACCGAGCCCGTCCAAAGGAGATTCTCGGGTGAGAAGGCTCATCTACGGGGGCGCGTCGTTCGCCCTCGCCGCGGCGATGACCGCCCTGGTGCCCACCGGCGCCGGCGCGGTCGGGGCCACGGCCGCACCGCACGCCACGGCGACCAAGGTGACGACGAAGGCGGCAGCGACGCCGAGCGGCAAGGTGGCGGCCGCCACCAGCGCCGCCCGGCTGGTCTCCGCGAAGCCGGAGGTCCTCCACGCCTCCCGGCACGACCGGTTCAAGGCCGGCAAGGTGCTGACCTCGCTGGGTCTGCAGTACGTCCCCTACCAGCGCACCTACCGCGGCCTGCCCGTGGTCGGCGGCGACTTCGTGGTCTCCACCGACGACCGCGGCCGCGTGGTGGCCACGAGCGTGGCGCAGACCCGCCCGACCAGGCTGCGGAGCACGAAGGCCACGGTGGCCAAGCAGGCGGCGCGGGCCAAGAGCCTGCAGCGCGTGCGCGACGGGAAGCTCGGCCGGACCCGGCTCGTCGTCCTCCAGCGCGGCACCTCGAAGCTGGCCTGGGAGACCTGGGTGACCGGCACGAAGAAGGGCCAGCCGTCCCGGCTGACGGTGTACGTCGACGCGCGGACCGGCCGCGTGCTGACGACCAAGGAGCACGTGCTCGCCGGCACCGGCACCGGTGCGTGGGAGGGCAACGTCACCATCCCGACCAGCGGCTCGGGCTCGTCGTACTCCATGACCAACAGCAACGCGACGACGCTCAAGTGCCAGAACGCCAGCGGCAACGCCACGTTCACCGGCACCGACGACGTGTGGGGCAACGGCGACGCGACCAACCGCGAGACCGGCTGCGTGGACGCGTTCTACTCCGCGGAGAAGGAGCGCCAGATGCTGTCGTCGTGGCTCGGCCGCAACGGCATGAACGGCTCGGGCGGCTGGGTGCCGATCCGCGTCGGCCTCAACGACGTCAACGCCTACTACGACGGCACCCAGGTGCAGGTCGGCCACACCCAGAGCGGTGGCAAGTGGATCGGCTCCATCGACGTGGTGGCGCACGAGTTCGGCCACGGCGTGGACGACAAGACCCCCGGTGGCATCTCCGGCGGCGGCACCCAGGAGTTCGTCGCGGACACGTTCGGGGCGGCGACCGAGTGGTACGCCAACAACCCGGCCGACGTGCCCGACTTCACCGTGGGCGAGGAGGTCAACCTGGTCGGCCAGGGCCCGATCCGGGTGATGTACAACCCCTCGGCCGTCGGTGACGCCAACTGCTACAGCTCCTCGACGCCCGGCTCCGAGGTGCACTCGGCGGCGGGCCCGGGCAACCACTGGTACTACCTGCTCGCCGAGGGCTCGAACCCGAGTGACGGCCAGCCGACCAGCCCGACCTGCAACGGCTCCTCGGTGAGCGGCATCGGCATCCAGAAGGCGCAGCAGGTCATGTACAACGCGATGCTGCTCAAGACCAGCTCGTCGTCCTACCTGAAGTACCGCACCTGGACGCTGACCGCGGCGAAGAACCTCTTCCCGGGCAGCTGCACCGAGTTCAACGCGGTCAAGGCGGCGTGGGACGCGGTCTCGGTGCCGGCGCAGTCGGCCGACCCGACCTGCTCGGCCACCGGCGGTGTGAGCGTCACCAACCCGGGCAGCAAGAGCGGCACGGTCGGCACGGCGATCAGCAGCTTCACGCTGGCGGCCAGCGGCGGCACCGCGCCGTACACCTGGACCGGCACCGGCCTCCCGCCGGGCGTCTCGGTCTCCTCCGGCGGCACCGTCTCCGGTACGCCGACCACGGCCGGCACCTACAACGCCACCGTCACCGCGACCGCGGCCGGCGGGGGCTCGGGCTCGGCCACGTTCACCTTCACCGTCTCCGGTGGTGGCGGTGGCGGCTGCACCTCGCCCGGCCAGAAGCTCGGCAACCCCGGCTTCGAGACCGGGTCGGCCACACCGTGGTCCGCGTCCTCGGGCGTGGTGGACAACTCCGCGCAGCAGGCGGCCCACGCCGGCTCGTGGAAGGCGTGGCTGGACGGCTACGGCAGCACCCACACCGACACGCTGAGCCAGTCGGTCACCATCCCGGCCGGCTGCACCGCGACGCTGTCGTTCTGGCTGCACGTCGACACCGCCGAGACCACCACCTCGACGGCCTACGACAAGCTGACCGTCAAGGCGGGCAGCACCACGCTGGCGACGTACTCGAACCTCAACAAGGGCTCGGGCTACACCCAGAAGTCGATCAACGTCTCCTCGCTCGCGGGGCAGACGGTGACGATCAGCTTCACCGGCACCGAGGACAGCTCGCTGCAGACGTCGTTCGTGATCGACGACACGGCGCTGACGGTCGGCTGACCTGACGCTGACCTGACGCTGGCCTGACGAACAGCAGAGGCCGCCACTCCTCGGGGGTGGCGGCCTCTGTGCGTCTGCGCGACTAGGAGAGCGAGTCCAGCGTGGCCATGTCCTCGTCGCTCAGCTCGAAGTCGCCGACGTCGGCGTTGGAGCGGATCCGGTCCTCGTTGACCGACTTGGGGATGGCCACGAACTGGTGCTGCAGGTGCCAGCGGATGATCACCTGGGCGGGGGTGCGGCCGAGCCGCTCGGCGATCGCGGCGATGTCGGGGTCGGTCAGCGTGCCGCCCCGCAGCGCGCTGTAGCCCTCGAGCACGACCTCACGTGAGCGGTGGGCCTCGGCCACGCGGGCGTCGTACTTCAGCGGGCTCCACTCGATCTGGTTGACCGCCGGCTTGGCCCCGACCGCCGCGGTGACCTCGTCGAGCAGGTCGGCGTCGAAGTTGCTGACGCCGATCTCGCGGGCCAGCCCGGCCTCCTGGGCCTCGGCGAAGGCCCGCCACACCGCCACGTTGTCGTCGCCGGGCCAGTGGATGAGCCACAGGTCGACGTGGTCGGTCTGGAGCGCGTCCAGGCTCTCGCGCAGGGTGTCGAGCTCCCGTCCGATGCGGTTGGGCGGGCACTTGGTGGTGAGGAAGACGTCGTCGCGGGCCACGCCGCTCTCGGCCAGCGCGCGGCCGACCTCACTCTCGTTGCCGTAGACGGTGGCGGTGTCCAGGTGCCGGTAGCCGGCCTCGAGCGCGGCCGCGGTCGAGCGGACGGCGTCCTTGCCCTTGATCTGCCAGGTGCCGAAGCCGAGCAGCGGCATCTCGGCGCCGTGGGGGAGGGACAGGGTCTCGGTGGGGAGGTGCAGGTCCATTCCCCGAGCCTAGGCACGGCCCCCCGCATTTGCTTAGCCAAGGTCAAGTATCGTCGGGGAGTGACCGCGACCGAGTCCTCCCGACCGGCGCGGGCGCACCGGGTCGACGCCGACCACCCGCACTACCGGTGGGTCGCGCTGTCCAACACGACGCTCGGGATGCTGCTGGCCACCATCAACAGCTCGATCGTGCTCATCTCGCTGCCGGCGATCTTCCGCGGCATCCACCTCGACCCGCTCGAGCCCGGCAACGTCAGCTACCTGCTGTGGATGATCATGGGCTTCCTGGTCGTCTCGGCCGTCCTGGTCGTCCTGCTCGGTCGCCTGGGCGACATCTACGGCCGGGTGCGGATGTACAACCTCGGCTTCCTGGTCTTCGCCCTCAGCTCGGTGCTGCTCTCGGTCGACCCGTTCGACCAGGGCGCGGGCGCGATGTGGCTGATCGTGCTGCGCGTCGTGCAGGGCGTCGGCGGCGCGATGATCTTCGCCAACTCCGCGGCGATCCTCACCGACGCGTTCCCGGCCCACCAGCGCGGCATGGCGCTGGGGATCAACAACGTCGCCGCGGTGGCGGGGTCCTTCCTCGGCCTGGTCATCGGCGGGCTGGTCGCGGAGTGGGACTGGCGCGCCGTGTTCTGGATCAGCGTGCCGATCGCGATCGCCGGGACGGTGTGGGGCTACCGCTCGCTGCACGAGCTGGGCTCCCGGCGCACGTCGTCGATGGACTGGTGGGGCAACCTGACCTTCGCGGTGGGGCTGACCGCGCTGCTGGTCGCGATCACCTACGGCATCCAGCCCTACGGCGACCACGCCACCGGCTGGACCAACCCGTGGGTCGTGGCCGGCCTGGTGGGCGGGATCGGGCTGCTGATCGCGTTCGTGCTCGTCGAGCAGCGGGTCGAGGACCCGATGTTCTCCATGCACCTGTTCGCGATCCGGCCGTTCGCGGCCGGCAACCTGGCCAGCCTGCTCGCGGCCACCTCCCGCGGCGGCCTGCAGTTCATGCTGATCATCTGGCTGCAGGGCATCTGGCTGCCGCTGCACGGCTACGACTACGAGTCCACGCCCCTGTGGGCCGGCATCTACCTGCTGCCGCTCACCGTCGGCTTCCTGGTGGCCGGGCCGGTCGCGGGCCGGCTGTCCGACCGGTACGGCGCGCGGCTGTTCGCCACCGTCGGGTTGGTGCTGGTGGCCGGCACGTTCATCGGCTTCCTGCTCATCCCGGTGGACTTCGACTACTGGGTGTTCGCGCTGCTGCTCCTGGTCAACGGGCTCGCCTCCGGGCTGTTCGCCGCGCCCAACGCCACGATGATCATGAACAGCGTCCCCGCCGACCAGCGCGGTGCCGCGTCCGGCATGCGCGGGACCTTCATGAACTCCGGCAGCGCGCTGTCCATCGGCCTGTTCTTCTCGCTCATGGTGGCCGGCCTGGCCAGCAGCCTGCCCGGCTCCCTGCGCTCGGGGCTGACCGCGCAGGGCGTGCCGAGCGACGTGGCGGGTCAGGTCGCCGACCTGCCGCCGGTGGGCTCGCTGTTCGCCTCCTTCCTGGGCTACAACCCCATCCAGACCCTGCTCGAGCCGACCGGCACGCTGGACTCGCTGTCCGCCGACCACGCGACCACGCTGACGGGGAAGACGTTCTTCCCCCAGCTCATCTCCGGGCCGTTCCACGACGGGCTGGTCGTGGTCTTCCTCGCCGCCGCGGTCATGAGCCTCATCGCGGCGGCGGCCTCCGCCCTCGGCGGCGCCAAGTACGTGCACCAGGAGGACTGAGCGGTGGCCGACGACCCCGCCCTCGCGCTGTACGTCGCCGTCGCCCGGCTGGTCCGCTCGCTGCGCCAGGAGGTCCCGGGCTCCGCGGTCGGCCCCGGTGGCCTCAGCGTGCTGGTGGCGCTCGACGGTCAGGGCGACGGGCAGGGCCCGCAGCGCATCGGCACGCTGGCCGAGACGATCGGGGTCACCGCGCCGTCCATGACCCGCATCGTCAACGCCCTCGAGGCCGAGGGCCTCGTCGTGCGCCGCGCGGACCCGCTCGACGGCCGGGCCCAGGTGGTCGCGGCCACGCCCGAGGGACGCCGACTGGTCGGCTCCGGACGCGAGGCCAAGCTGGCGGCGCTGCGCCGCCGGCTGGCCGAGCTGCCCCCGGCCGACCGGGAGCGGGTCGAGGCCGCCCTGCCCGCGCTGGAGATATTGGGTGGCGCGGTGCTCGACGGCCGGTGACCATCGAGGCGTGGAGATCACGCGCTTCGGCCCGGACGACACCGACCCGGTCGCGGCGTACGCCGAGATCGTGAGCGCCGCTCGGGCCGTGGACTCCCCGTGGCAGCCGCCCTTGACACGGCGCCGCGCCGAGGCCCGGCTGCGGCACGGCTGGGACGGCGAGGTCGAGGTCCCGTTCCTGGGCGTGGTCGACGAGACGCCGGTCGGCGTGGCCACGCTCGCCGTCAGCGAGTACGACAACCTGCAGCTGGCCTGGCTCGGCGTGACCGTGCACCCCGACCACCGGCGTCGCGGCCACGGCTCGGCGCTGCTGGCGCGCCTGTTCGTCGAGACCAGGGCCGCCGGGCGCACCCTGGTCGGCATCGACGGCTGGGACGACGACACGACCCGCGGCTTCGCCGCGCGGCACGGCTTCGAGCAGAAGAGCGTCTCCGTGCAGCGCCAGCAGCGGATCGACGAGCTCGACTGGGACGAGCTGGCCCGCCTGCACGACGAGGCCCGGGCCGCCGCGTCGGCGTACGACCTGGAGCGGTGGGAGGGCCGCACCCCCGACGACCAGCTCGTGGCGCTGGGGGGAGCTGACCGAGGCGATCAACGACGCGCCCACCGACGACCTGGAGCTCGAGGACGAGGTCTACCCGCCCGAGCGGGTCCGCGGCTACGAGGACGCCCAGCTCGCCGCCGGCTTCCGGCTCCACCGCGTCGTGGCCCGGCACCGCGACAGCGGCCGGCTGGGCGGGCACAGCGTGGTCGCCGTCGACGAGGAGACGCCCGCCCGCGGCTGGCAGCACGACACCGCCGTCGCCCAGGACCACCGGGGCCACCGCCTCGGGCTGCTGCTCAAGACCGAGATGAACCTCTGGCTGCGCGACGCCGAGCCCGCGCTGGAGGTCGTCAGCACCTTCAACGCCGAGTCCAACGACCACATGATCGGCGTCAACGAGCAGCTCGGCTACCGGATCGCCGGCCGCGAGCTGGAGTTCCAGCGCTCCCTCTAGGCACTGTCCGTCGGGACCGCCGGTACCGCTGGCCGAGGGCGACCACGGCCACGCCGGCTAGAGGACGTACGACGAGGTGCGCCGCAGCTCCTCGACCGCGCCGGTGACGACGCGGTCGAGGAGCTCCTCGCACGTCGGGAGGTCGTCGATGACCCCGGCCACCTGACCCGAGGCCAGGATGCCGGCGGTGGTGTCGCCCTCGACGAGGCCGGCCTTGAGCAGCGTGGGGGTGTTGGCGGCCAGGGTCATCTGGGCCAGCGTGCGGCCCTGGGCCGTGCGCATGGCGCGGCCGTCCCGGGCCAGCTGGCGCCAGGACATGCCGCTGTCGCGCTTGAACTCCAGGGTCCGCCGCACGGTCGGGCCGAGCCGCCTGAGCGACGAGGTCTCCTCGACCTCGTCCACGAACGCCGTGCGCAGCATCCGGTGCGGCATGCCGTCGACCTTGCTGGTCACCACGGTGCCGGTGAGGTCGGTCTGCAGGTAGAGCTGCTTGACCGCGTCGGGCACCGCCGAGTCCTGGGTGAGCAGGAAGCGGGTGCCCATGCCGACCGCCGCGGCGCCGTACGACAGCGCGGCGGCCAGGCCGCGACCGTCGAAGAAGCCGCCGGCCGCGACCACGGGGATGTCCACCGCGTCCAGGACGGTGGGCAGCAGCAGCGTGGTCGGGACGGCACCCGTGTGGCCGCCGCCCTCGCCGCCCTGGACCATGACCGCGTCGGCGCCCCAGGACGCGACCTTGACGGCGTGCTTGGCCGCCCCGATGGACGGCATCACCACGATGCCGTGGTCCTTGAGCTTGCGGATCTGGTCCTGCCGGGGCGCCAGCGCGAACGACGCGACCTCCACCCCGTGCCTGATCAGCAGGTCGACCCGTTCAGGGGCGTCGCCGGCGTCGGCGCGCAGGTTGACCCCGAACGGCTGGTCGGTTCGGCGCTTGACCTCGAGGATCGCCCGCTCGAGCTCCTCGAGGGTCATGGTGGCGCTGGCCAGGATGCCGAGCCCGCCGGCGTTCGCCGTGCCGACGGTCAGCCGCGGCCCGGAGACCCAGCCCATCCCGGTCTGCACGACCGGGTGCCGCACCCCGACCAGGTCGGTGAACGGCGTGCGCAGCAGCTGTGCGATCACGGTGCCGTCACTGGTCCGGGACCTCCTTGAAGCGCAGCCCCTTCGGGTCCAGCACCTCGGTGATGACGACCAGCTCCTCCTCGGTCGGCAGCCGGGTCTCGGGGACGTCACCGTCCACCTGGAATCCACAGCCGGACGCCTCCCGCACCTCCTCCACAGACACCCCGGGATGGACCGAGCGCAGCCTTAGCGTGTGGTCCTCGCCCTGCACATCGAAGACGCAGAGATTGGAGACGATGCGGTGGATGTCGTTGTACGTCGCGGCGCCCGGGCCCGCCGCCCGCGCCCGCGCGGGGCCGACCCCTGAGACCACGTCGACCTGCTCGACGAACACGCGCGGTGAGTGCTTGGGCACCCAGTAGGACGTGCGGTTGTTGACGGTGTTGCCGGGCGCTCCCCGCGAGCCGAGGAGCTGACGCTTCGGGCGGTCGAAGTCGCCGATGGCGGAGATGTTCTGGTTGCCGTGCCGGTCGACCTGGGTGGCACCCATCATCACGTGGCGCTTGCCGTAGGCGATGACGTCGAAGACCTTGCGGAACGGGATCCACCCCTCCACCACGTCGCGCTCGGCCGACAGCGGGGCGAACAGCGGCGGGGGCGAGGCCAGGAAGAGCGCCTCGCCGTCGGAGAGGACCAGGTCCGGGTTCTGGGTCAGCCGGCACAGCCGCACGCCGAGCGTGGGCAGCAGTCCCATCGGGCTGGCGAACAGCTCGCCGTCGTCGGCGAAGGCATCGGCGATGGCGGCGGCGCAGACGTCCGCGCGGGTCGGGGTCACGCCTGCTCCTGAGCGAACGCGCGCACCGCGTCCTGGTAGGCCGTCTCGTCGCCGCGCAGGAAGCGGTCCTCGAAGGCCCCCCACTCCTCGTCGCTGCCGGCGGCCGCCGCGGCGTACGCCCGTTGGAACCGCTCGTCGCGCTCGTAGTCCGGCGTGCACGTGGTGAAGTGCGCCCCGTGGGGCGTCTCGACCACACCGTCGACCATCATCCGGTTGAGCAGCACCCGCTGCACCGGGGTGTCGACGGTGAGTCCGGCGGTGTCGACCACCTGCTCGCAGGAGACGTACGCGCGCTCGGCGGCCATGCAGAACAGGTCGTCGAAGTAGGGGTCCGGGCCGAGGTACGTCGCGTTGCCGTGCCGGTCGGCTCGGTTGAGGTGGACCAGGGCCACGTCGAGGCGCAGGGCCGGGACGGCGACCAGCTCGGTCGCGTCGTCGTACGGGCTGGTCACGGTCCTGATCGCGGGGTTGTGCGTCAGCACGTCGGAGCCGAGCCCGGCCCGCATCGGCAGGAACGGCAGGCGCTGGGCCGCGGCCTGCAGCCCGGTCATGAACATGCCCTCGTCGAGCTCCACGACCTCGGGGATGGTGCCCTCCTGGCGCGCGCGCTGGAAGTTCGGCTCCAGGGGGACCGAGTCGAGGGAGACGAAGGCGTAGACCAGCTTGCGGACCTTGCCGGCGCGGGTGAGCAGCCCGACGTCGGCGCCGCCCCAGCTGACCAGCGTGAGGTCCTTCAGGTCCGAGCGCAGGATCGCGCGGACCAGGGCCATCGGCTTGCGCCGCGGGCCCCAGCCGCCGATGCCGACGGTGAGGCCGTCCTCCAGGGTGTCGACGACCTGCTCGATGCTCATCGTCTTGTCGCGCGGTCCCCTGGTCACCGGTCCCTCCCCACGAAGCCGTCGCGCAGCTCGTCGCTCACCCCGAGCAGGTTCAGCTCGAAGGTGAACCCCTGCTCGAAGCGGTAGCTCTTGTTCACGTCGACCGGGTCGATGCCGTTGAGCGCGGCCTTGGCCGCGCGGATCACCCGCGGGTCCTTGTCGGCGATGTCGGCAGCCAGCTCCAGCGCGGTCTCGTCCAGCTGCTCGCGCGGCACGACGGCGTACACCGACCCGTGCTGGACCAGCTCGGCGGCGGTGATGGTGCGGGCGGTGAAGTAGAGCGTGCGCATCAGGTGCTGGGGCACCAGCCGCGCCATGTGGGTCGCGGCGCCGAGTGCGCCCTGCTTGACCTCGGGGACGCCGAAGGAGGCGTCCTCGCTGGCCACCACCACGTCGCAGTTGCCGACCAGCCCGACCCCGCCGCCCAGGCAGAAGCCGTGCACCGCGCCGATGACCGGCACCGCGCACTCGTAGACCGCCTTGAACGCCGCGAAGCACCCGCGGTTGGCCCCGACCAGCGCGGCGAAGCCGTCGGTGGACTGCATCTCCTTGATGTCCACGCCGGCGTTGAAGCCGCGGCCCTCGGCCCGCAGCACCACGACCCGCGTCTGCGCGTCGGCGCTCGCCTCGTCGAGTGCCGCGGCCAGGTCGAACCAGCCCTGGACGGTCAGCGCGTTGACCGGGGGAGCGTCGACGGTCACCACGCGGATGCCGTCGGCGCGGCGCTCACTGCGGACCGGCACCGGACCTCCTCGCCGACAAACCAAGCATTTGCTTGGTAGGGTAGCAGCATGCCGCTGTCCGTCGACCTGACCGGCCGGGTGGCCCTGGTCACCGGCGGGACGCGGGGCATCGGGCGCGGCGTCAGCGCCGCGCTGCGGGAGGCCGGCGCGCACGTGGTGACCTGCTCCCGCTCCGAGGTCGATGCCGACGTGAGCGCCGACCACCACGTCTGCGACGTCCGCGACCCCGACGCGGTCGCCGCGCTGGTCGCGGCGGTGGTGCGCGACCACGGGCGCCTCGACGTCCTCGTCAACAACGCCGGCGGCGCCCCGGCGGCCGACGCGGCCACGGCGTCCCCGCGCTTCCACGACAGGGTCGTCGGCCTCAACCTGCTCAGCCCGCTGCTGGTCGCCCAGGCCGCCCACGCCGTCATGCAGGGCCAGGCCGGCGGCGGGGTGGTCGTGAACATCTCCTCGATCGCCGCCCACCGGCCCGCGCCCACCACCGCGGCGTACGGCGCGGCGAAGGCCGGGCTCGACGCGCTCACCCGGTCCCTGGCCGTGGAGTGGGGGCCGGAGGTGCGCGTGAACGCGATCGACGTCGGGCTGTGCCGGACCGAGGACAGCGACGACCACTACGGCGGCGACGCGCGCGTGGCCGCGATCGAGCGCACCATCCCGCTGGGCCGGATGGCCCGGCCGGAGGAGGTCGGCGCGGTCGCGGCGTTCCTGGCCAGCGACCTGGCGTCGTACGTCTCGGGCGCGCGGATCACCTGCGACGGCGGCGGCGAGCCGCCGGTCTTCCTGCACATCGACTGAACCGGACGAGAGGGGCTGCTGTGGCGGCACTGCTGGAGGGCCGCGTGGCCATCGTGACCGGCGCGGGCCGGGGCATCGGGCGCGCCCACGCGCTCGAGCTGGCCCGCCACGGCGCCGCGGTGGTGGTCAACGACCACGGCGTGACCAACGCGGGCGAGGCGGCGGGCGACTCGCCCGCCGACGAGGTGGTGGCCGAGATCGAGGCGGCCGGCGGCCGGGCGGTGGCCAACGGTGCCGACGTGGCCGACTTCGCGCAGGCCGAGGCCATGGTCCGCCAGGCGGTGGAGACCTTCGGCGGCCTCGACGTGCTGGTCAACAACGCCGGGTTCGTCCGGGACCGGATGCTCGTCAACACCTCCGAGGAGGAGTGGGACGCCGTGATCCGGGTGCACCTCAAGGGCCACTTCGCCCCGCTGCGCCACGCCGGCGCCTACTGGCGCACCGAGGCCAAGGAGGGCCGCCAGCGCGCGGCCCGCGTGGTCAACACCACCTCCGGAGCCGGTCTCCAGGGCTCGGTCGGCCAGGCGACGTACTCCGCGGCCAAGGCGGGCATCGCCGGGCTGACCCTGGTGGCCGCCCAGGAGCTGGGCCGCTACGGCGTGACCGTGAACGCCGTGGCCCCGGTCGCGAAGACGCGGATGACCGAGGGCGCCTTCGACACCTCGGCCATGGCCCTGCCCGAGGACAACTCACCCGTCGTGGCCTGGCTGGCCTCCACGGACTCCGGCGACGTCACCGGCCGGGTGCTCGAGATCGACGGCAGCGTCCTCACCGTCGAGACCGGCTGGGCCCACGGCCCGGCCCGTGACGCCGGCGCCCGCTGGCGGGCCGCCGACGTCGGCCCCGCGGTGCGCGCGCTCCTGGCCCAGGCGCCCGAGCCGGAGCCGGTCTACGGGAGCTGAGGCCGGCCTACGGGACGAGCGGCGTGCTGCTCGCGACCGGGGTCAGCGTCACCTGCCACGGCACGCTCGACCCGGCTTGCAGGGTGGCGTTGCCGCTGCAGGTGAGCCCCAGGGTGTTGCCGGCGGGGACGGTGGCGAGGGCCGTGCCGCTGACGCTGGCGAACCTTCCCGGGGCCGCGGGGCTGGCGGCGAGGGCGAGCGTCGCGAAGGTCGCGGTGTTGGTCACGGTGCAGGACAGCCAGGTGGTCGAGCCGGTGTCGAGCACCTGCATCGACACGAGGTAGGACCCGGAGGGCACCGACCCGAGCGGGAGCGTCTGCCCGTTGCCCACGGCACCGCCGGACTTGGTCCAGACGAACGGTCGCACCCCGAGCCGGGCGGCGGACTCGCCCCCGACCGTGACGGCGTTCCTGGCCGTGTCAGCCGTCGTGGCGCGGGCGACGGTCAGGTCGGCGGCCTTGGCGTCGACCACCTTGGCGGCGATCTTCTTGACGCTCCTCTTGGTCAGCGAGGCGGCGGTCGCGCCGGTGCCTGTCAGACCGAGGAGCAGGCCGACCACGAGGCCGAGGAAAAGGAGAGGGACAGTCTTCGCGCGCACCCCCTCATCTTGGGGTGCGGCTCAGCGCCGGCCCATGCTCAGAAGAGGCCATGGCGCTGAGAGCCGTCTTGGGCTAGACCCGCTCGAGCACCGTGCCCGTGGCCATCGCGCCGCCGGCGCACATCGAGACGAGCGCGGTCGAGCCGTCGCGCCGCTCGAGCTCGTGCAGGGCCGTGGTCAGGAGCCGGGTGCCGGTGGAGCCCACGGGGTGCCCGAGGGCGATCGCACCGCCGTTGACGTTGACCCTGTCCAGGTCCGGCCGGTGCTGGCTGGCCCAGGACAGGACGACGGAGGCGAAGGCCTCGTTGACCTCGAACAGGTCGACGTCCCCGATGGCCATCCCGGTGCGGTCGAGCAGCCGCTGGGTGGCCTCGACCGGCCCGTCGAGGTGGTAGTAGGGGTCGGAGCCGACCAGGCAGTGCGAGACGATCCGGGCCCGCGGGGTGAGGCCCAGGGCGCGCGCCTTGTCCTCGTCCATGATGAGCACCGCGGAGGCGCCGTCGGAGATCTGCGAGGACGTGCCGGCCGTGTGCAGCCCGTCGGGGAGCACGGTCCGCAGCCCGGCCAGCCCCTCGAGGGTGGTGTCGCGCAGCCCCTGGTCGGCGTCGACCACCCGGGTCTCGCCGGTCGGCTCGCCGTCCTCGCCGAGCACGGGCGCGACGTACGCCGCCACCTCGCGCTTGAAGCGGCCCTCGTCGACGGCCACGCGCGCCTTCTGCTGCGAGGCCAACCCGAAGGCGTCCAGGTCCGCACGCGTCAGCCCCCGCCGGCCGGCGATCCGGTCGGCGGCCTCGAACTGGTTGGGCATGTCGATGGTCCAGTCGTCGGGGCGGGGGTCGCCGAGACCGGGCGGCACGTTGGCGCCGAGCGGGATCCGCGACATCGCCTCCACCCCGCAGGCGATGCCGACGTCGATGGTCCCGGCCGCGACCATGTCGTGCACCAGGTGCGCCGACTGCTGGCCGGAGCCGCACTGGGCGTCGATGGTCGTGGCGCCGGTGTGCTGGGGGAGCCCGGCGTGGAGCCAGGCCCGGCGGACCATGTCGTTGGACTGCTCGCCGGCCTGGGTCACGCAGCCGCCCACGACCTGCTCGACCAGCTCGGGGTCGAGTCCTGCGCGGCGCAGCACCTCGCCCTGGACGAAGCCGAGCAGTGCCGCCGGGTGCACCCCGGCCAGCCACCCGTTGCGCTTGCCCAACGGGGTGCGGACGGCGTCGATGATCACGGGGGGTGCCCATGTCCAGAAAAAGTAGAACCTGTTCTCGTTCGCGGCAAGCAAGCGCTTCCCCTGCGTACCGGGAGTATGTAGCCTCGCCCACTAGAACGTGTTCCAGATCGGCCCCAGGAGCCAGCCCTTGACCACCGCCGCGCAGCCCGCCAGCGTCGTACCGGACCTCACCGATCCGGACGTGATGCAGGAGGGGGTCCCGCACGCGGCGATGCGGGAGCTGCGGCGCACCGCGCCCGTGTCGTACGTCGAGCAGGAGGCGTCGGCGCGCGCCGGCTTCCCGGCCCACACCGGCTACTGGGCGCTCAGCCGGCACGCCGACGTGGCCGCGGTCTCCAAGGACCAGGTCAACTTCTCCACCCGGCTCGACGGCGTGATCATCCGGTTCGCCCCGGACATGGACCGCGACGGCGTGGAGAACACCCGCTTCCTGCTCATCAACCACGACGCGCCCGACCACACCCGGCTGCGCCAGATCGTCTCCCGCGCGTTCACCCCGCGGGCCATCGCTCGGCTGCACGACGACCTGCGACGCCGCTCGGTCGAGATCGTGCAGGCGGCGGTGGCCCGGGGGGAGGGCAACTTCGTCCAGGACGTCGCGGCCGAGCTGCCGCTGCAGGCCATCGCGGGGCTGCTCGGGGTGCCGCAGGAGGACCGCGGCCGGCTCTTCGACTGGTCCAACCAGATGATGAGCTACGACGACCCGGAGGTGGAGGGCGACCAGGCCGTCGCGTTCATGGAGATCCTGGCCTACTCCATGGCGCTGGCCGACGAGCGTCGCAAGCACCCGCAGGACGACATCATCACCCGGCTGGTGAGCGCCGAGATCGACGCCAGCGGCGAGCAGGGCCGGGGACTCACCGACGACGAGTTCGGCTTCTTCATGGTCCTGCTGGCCGTGGCCGGCAACGAGACCACGCGCAACGCGATCTCGCACGGGATGCACGCCTTCTTCCAGCACCCCGACCAGTGGGAGCTCTACAAGCGCGAGCGCCCGGCGACCGCCGGCGACGAGATCATCCGGTGGGCCAGCCCGGTCACCGTCTTCCAGCGCACCGCCGTGCGCGACGTGGTGGTCGGCGGTGTGCCCATCGAGGCCGGCCAGCGCGTGGGGCTGTTCTACGCCAGCGCCAACTTCGACGAGGACGTCTTCGGCGACCCGTTCACCTTCGACACCACCCGCGACCCCAACCCGCACCAGGCGTTCGGCGGGCACGGGGCGCACTACTGCATCGGTGCCAACCTGGCCCGGCTCGAGGTCGACCTGATCTTCGACGCCCTGGCCGAGCACGCACCGGGCATCCGACAGATCGGGGAGCCGCGGCGGCTGCGCCACGGCTGGATCAACGGAGTCAAGGAGCTGGAGGTCTCCTACCGATGAGTGCTACAGAGTCGAGCGTGCTGCCCGAGGGCTACGACCCCACCGACCCCGACGTGATCTGGGAGTCGGTCCCGCACGAGCGCTTCCAGGAGCTGCGGCGCCAGGCCCCGGTCCACTGGATCGAGCAGCCGCAGTCCTCGCGCGACGGGATGCTCGGCGGCACCGGCTACTGGGCCGTCTCCACGCACGCCGACGTCTCGGCGGTCTCGAAGGACTCCAAGAACTTCTCCTCGGCCGAGAACGGCGCGATCATCCGCTTCCAGGAGGGGATGCTGCGCGAGATGGTCGAGCTGCAGCGGGTCATGCTGCTCAACCAGGACCCGCCCGAGCACACCAACACCCGGCGGATCATCTCCCGCGGCTTCACGCCCCGCTCGATCGGCGCGCTCGAGCAGATCATGACCGAGCGCGCGCACCAGATCGTCCAGGACGCCGTACGCCGCGGCTCGGGCGACTTCGTGACCGAGGTCGCCGCGGAGCTGCCGCTCCAGGCGATCGCCGACCTGCTCGGCGTGCCCCAGGAGGACCGGGCCAAGCTGTTCGACTGGTCCAACCAGATGCTGGCCAACGAGGACCCCGACTACCAGGGCGAGCCCGACCTGGCCGCCGCCGAGATCCTCGGCTACGCGATGACGATGGCCGCGGCCCGCCGCGAGGAGCCCCGGGACGACCTCGTCACCAAGCTCATCAACGCCGACAAGGACGGCCGCGGGCTCACCGACGACGAGTTCGGCTACTTCTTCATCATCCTCACCGTGGCCGGCAACGAGACCACCCGCAACGCGATCACGCACGGCATGCACCACTTCCTGGCGAACCCCGACCAGTGGCGGCTCTGGGTCGACGAGCGGCCCGAGACCATGGTCGACGAGGTGATCCGGGTGGCCACGCCGGTCAACGTGTTCCAGCGGACCGCGCTGCACGACGTCCGCGTCGGCGACGTCGAGGTCCGGCAGGGCCAGCGGGTCGGGCTGTTCTACGGCTCGGCCAACTACGACGAGGACGTCTTCGCCGACCCCTACCGCTTCGACATCACCCGCTCGCCCAACCCGCACCTGGCCTTCGGCGGCCACGGCGCGCACTACTGCATCGGCGCCAACCTGGCTCGCCAGGAGGTGCGACTCATCTTCACCGCGCTGGCCGACCACGCCCCCGGCATCACCCAGCTGGCCGAGCCGCGCCGGCTGCGGCACGGGTGGATCAACGGGATCAAGGAGCTCCAGGTCTCCTACGCCGGCTGAGCGGCCGGCGCGCTACTCGAGCCCGCCGCGGTCGGTGAGGACGAGCGGACCGTCCTTGGTGATGGCCACGGTGTGCTCCATGTGCGCGCCCCGTGAGCCGTCCGCGCTGCGCAGCGTCCAGCCGTCGGCGTCGGTGTAGATCTCGTCGGTGCTCTGCAGGAACCACGGCTCGATGGCGATGACCAGGCCCGGCTTGAGCTTGAAGCCCCGGCCGGCACGGCCGTCGTTGGGCACGTGCGGGTCCCCGTGCATGGTCCGGCCGACGCCGTGGCCGCCGAACTGGAGGTTGACGCTCAGGCCGGCCTTGCGGGCGGTGTCGCCGATGGCCGCGGAGATGTCGTAGAGCCGGTTGCCGACCCGGGCCTGGAGGATGCCGGCCTCGAGGGCCAGGGTGGCGGTCTCGATGAGGTCGAGGTCCTCCTGGCGCGGGGTGCCGACGACCACGCTGATCGCCGAGTCGGCCACCCAGCCGTCGACGGCGCAGGCGAAGTCCAGGCTCAGCAGGTCGCCGTCCTGGAGGGCGTAGTCGTGGGGGAGCCCGTGCAGCACGGCGTCGTTGACGCTGGTGCACAGCACCTTGCCGAACGGCGAGGCGCCGAAGGACGGGTGGTAGTCGATGTAGCACGACTCGGCGCCGCGGTCCTTGATCATCCGGTGCGCCAGCTCGTCGAGCTCGAGCAGGTTGACCCCGACGGCGGCCGCCTCGCGCAGGGCGACGAGGACCTCGGCGACGAACCGGCCGGCCGGCCGCATCGCCTCGACCTGCGCGGGGGTGCGGAGCTCGATCATGTGCGCAAGCCTACGGGCATGGAGCTGGTCCTCGGCACGATGTACTTCGGCACCCGCACGGACGAGGCGACGTCGTTCGCGGTGCTCGACCGCTACGTCGCGGCGGGCGGCCGGATCCTCGACACGGCGAACTGCTACGCGTTCTGGGCGTCCGGCACCGGGCACGGCGGGCAGAGCGAGACCGTCCTCGGCCGCTGGCTGGCGGCCAACCCGGGCGTGCGCGAGGAGCTGACCGTGGCCACCAAGGTCGGGGTGGAGCCGGTCGACGGCGGCGGGGTCGAGGGGCTGTCGGCCGACGTCATCGGCCGCGAGTGCCGGCGCTCGCTGGAGCGGCTGGGCGTAGACCGGGTCGACCTCTACTGGGCCCACGGCGAGGACCGGTCCGTGCCGCTGGCCGAGACCGTGGCCGCGTTCGGTGAGCTCGTCGAGGAGGGCCTGGTGGGGCGGCTCGGCGTCTCCAACCACCCGACCTGGCGGGTCGAGCAGGCGCGGGCGCTGGCGGCGGCGAGCGGCGTGGCGGCGTACACCGCGCTGCAGCTCACCACGTCGTACGTCGGGCCGCGGCCGGGTGCGCCGGTGCCGGGCAAGGACCACCGGTTCGGGTTCGTCAGCGACGAGACCGTGGACTACCTCGAGACCCACCCCGACCTCGAGCTGTGGGTCTACAGCCCGTTGGTCCAGGGCTCCTACGACCGGGCCGACCGGCCGTTCCCGCGGCGTACGACCACCCGGGCACGACCGCGCGGCTCGCCGCGCTGACCCAGGTCGCCGGGGCCAGGGGAGTGCCGCGCTCGCAGGTGGTCCTGGCCTGGCTGGTGAGCCGCGGCTGGAGGCCCATCGTGGGCGTCAGCACCCTCGAGCAGCTGGACTCGGCGCTGGCCTCGGCCGCGCTGGAGCTGACCGAGGACGAGCTCGCGCTGCTGAGGGCAGAACCGCTCTGAGCGGATCCCCTGGATCCGGGGCGGCCCGGCGACCATCGTCGGGAGCATGAGCCAGACACCCAACCTCGCCGGCCTCTCCGCCGCCGACCGGCTGCTGCACCAGCGCATCATCGTGCTGGGCCAGGAGGTCGACGACGCCATCGCCAACAAGCTCTGCGCCGAGCTGCTCCTGCTCTCCGCCGAGGACCCGCGGCGCGACATCGCGCTCTACATCAACTCCCCGGGCGGCTCTGTCTCGGCCGGGCTCGCGATCTACGACACCATGCGGCTGATTCCCAACGACGTGGCCACGCTGGCCATGGGGCTCGCGGCGTCGATGGGGCAGTTCCTGCTCAGCGCGGGCACGCCGGGCAAGCGGTTCGCACTGCCGCACAGCCGGATCCTGATGCACCAGGGCTCCGCCGGGATCGGCGGCACCGCCATCGACATCGAGATCCAGGCCGAGAACCTCGAGCACACCAAGAACGTGATGATGCGGCTCATCGCCGAGCACACCGGGCAGCCGGTCGAGCGGATCGAGCGGGACGCGCGGCGCGACCGGTGGTTCACCGCGGAGCAGGCCCGCGAGTACGGCTTCGTCGACGCTGTGCTCACCGACGTGGCCGAGGTGACCCCGCGGCGCGCCGAGCCGGTGCGGATGGGGCTGGCCCGGTGAGCCAGTACACGATCCCGTCCGTCGTCGAGAAGACCGTCCGCGGCGAGCGCGCGGTCGACATCTACAGCCGCCTGCTCACCGACCGCATCGTCTACATCGGCACCGAGATCGACGACGGCGTGGCCAACGTCGTCATCGCCCAGCTGCTGCACCTGGAGTCGGAGAGCGCGGCGTCGCCGATCGACCTCTACCTCAACTCCCCGGGCGGATCGGTCACGGCGATGCTGGCCATCTACGACACCCTGCAGTTCATCAGCTCGCCGGTCGGTACGACGGCCATCGGCCAGGCCGGCTCGTCGGCCGCGGTCCTGCTGGCCGCGGGGGAGCCGGGGCGCCGGCACGTGCTGCCGCACTCGCGGGTCGTGCTCCACCAGCCGTCGGGCGGCGGTCAGGGCGCGCTGCCCGACCTGGCGCTCCAGGCCAAGGAGATCGTCCGGCTGCGCTCGCAGATGGAGTCGATCCTGGCCCGGCACACCGGCCGCGACCCCGAGCAGATCCGCGAGGACACCGAGCGCGACCTGGTGCTGTCGGCCGAGGAGGCGATCGCCTACGGGCTGGCCGACGCGGTCCTGGACTCGCGCAAGCTGCCCGTCGGCTGAGCGTCAGCTGACCGCGCGCGGCGTCGGCAGCTGGGCGCGCAGCAGCCAGTCGTCGAGGTCGCTGGGCGGCAGGGGGCGGGCGAAGTGGAACCCCTGGGCGACGTCGCAGTCCAGCAGCCCCAGCTCGCGCTGCGTGGCCTGGTCCTCCACGCCCTCGGCCACGACCGACAGGCCGAGGTCGTGGGCCAGGCCGACGGTGGCCCGGACCAGGATCGAGTCGCGCGAGCCCTCCTCGGTGAGGTGGCGCATGAAGCTGCGGTCGATCTTCAGCTCGTCGATCGGGAGGTCCTTGAGGTAGGACAGCGACGAGTAGCCGGTGCCGAAGTCGTCCAGCGACATGCGCACGCCGAGCGAGCGCAGGGTGTGCAGGATGCGCACGGCCAGCTCGGGGTCGCTCACGATCGTCATCTCGGTGATCTCGAGGATGAGCAGGTGCGGGCGCACGCCGTTGCGACGCAGGGCGTCGGTGACCATCCGCGGCAGCGACGGGTCCAGCAGGCAGCGGCGCGACAGGTTGACCGAGACCGGCACCTCGAAGCCGAGCTCCTGCCACTCGCGCATCTGGCGCAGCGCGATGTCGAGGACCTCGGCGGTGAACTCGCGGCTGAGGTTGGTCCGGTCGACCATGTCGATGAACGCGCCGGGCTGCAGCAGGCCGCGCTCGGGGTGCTGCCAGCGGGCCAGCGCCTCGGCGCCGACCATCCGCCCGTTCGTGAGGTCCACCTTGGGCTGGTAGTGCAGGACGATCTCGTGCTCGGCCAGGGCACGGCGCAGGTCGCCGAGCAGGGCCAGCCGGTTGCCGGTGTGGGGACCGACGTGGAGCAGGGGCTGGTCCTCGTCGTAGAACACGCGGCCGAGCCGCTGCTCCTTGGCGTGGTACATCGCCACGTCGGCGTCGCGCACCACCGCCACGGCGTCCTGGTCCGGGCCGGCGGTCGCGATGCCGATGCTGACCTCGAGGTCGACGTGGGCGCCGCCGAGGTCGAAGGGCTGGGAGAGCTCCTCCTGGAGCCGGTTGCTGGTGCCCTCGACGTCGTGCCGGTTGGCCCCGACCAGGAGCACGGCGTACTCGTCGCCGCCGAGCCGGGTGACCATGTCGCCGGTGCGGACGGACGCGGTGAGCCGGCGGGCCACCTCGATGAGGACCAGGTCGCCACAGCCGTGGCCGAACATGTCGTTGACCTCCTTGAACCCGTCCATGTCGAGCAGCACCACGCTGACCTCGGGACGGTCCACGACCGGCAGGTCGAGCAACCGCTCGAGCTCGCCCAGGAAGAGCGCCCGGTTGGGCAGCCCGGTGAGGACGTCGTGACTGGCCTGGTGCACCAGCTTGGTCGAGAGGTGGGCCTGGGAGTCGCGCAGCTTCTCCTGCGCGCGCCAGTAGACGATCGAGCCGAGGCAGGCGCCGAGGATGCCGAGGGCGTGGATGCCACCCCACACCCAGGGGTGGTGCTGGCCGGCCGCGTGGTTGAACGTGCCCTGGGGGTCGAGGGTCCCCATCACGCCGTGGTGGACCAGCACGGTCCCGACCGCGACCGTGAACGGCAGCCAGCTCTCGTAGAGCGCCACCAGCGGGATCATCACGAAGAAGTGGAAGTGCGCCTCGATGTAGCCGTCGGAGAGGTGGACCAGTGTCGCGGACACGACCATGAGGCCGGTCGCGGCGAAGACCGCGCGCACCGACCGCTTGAACCACTGGACCGACGCGAACAGCGCGAACTCCGCCGGCAGCGCGGCCTCGAACACGCTGTGGGTCAGGCTGTTGCCGCGGAAGAGCGCGAACCAGAACAGCGCGAAGCACTGGACGACGAGGATCCAGACCACCCAGCGGTGCCGGATGTCCCAGGTCTTGTCGGGGATGCCGCGGCCGCGCGGCAGCCAGTCCGGGAGCCGGGAGGTGGTCGTCGTCGTCACAGCGGGTCCTCTGTCTGGGGTCGGGTCGAGAGGGGTTGCTCGGTCATCCATCGGCACGGCAAGAGCCCTCCTGAGGGAATCAGGGGATCCGGTGTTGACTTCAAGCGGACTTGAAGTTTCATGCTGGTGGGCATGAGCACTCCTGTCGCTGTCATCACCGGCGTCTCCCAGGGCCTCGGCCGTGCGCTGGCCCACGAGCTGGCCGGCCGCGGCTGGGCCCTGGTCCTGGACGCCCGCCACGAACGAGCCCTGCACGACGCCGTCCGCGCCCTGCCCGGCGGCCCGCACCCGGCCATCGCGGGCGACGTGGCCGACCCGGCGCACCGCCGGGACCTGGTCGACGTGGCGGCAGAGCTGGGCGGCGCCACGGCCCTGGTCAACAACGCCAGCACCCTGGGCCTGAGCCCGTTGCCGCCGCTGGCCGAGCTCGACCCCGCGACGTACGTGCGGCTGCTGGAGGTCAACCTGGTCGCGCCGGTCGTGCTGACCGCGGCGCTGCTGCCCCAGCTGCGCCGCCGGTCGGGCGTCGTGGTCAACCTCAGCTCGGACGCCGCGGTCGAGGCCTACGGCACGTGGGGCGGCTACGGCTCCTCCAAGGCCGCCCTCGACCACGCCTCGCGGGTGCTGGCCGCCGAGGAGCCGGTGCTGCGGGTGTACGCCGTGGACCCGGGCGACATGCGCACCCAGCTGCACCAGGACGCGTTCCCGGGCGAGGACGTCTCCGACCGGCCGGAGCCGGAGACGGTGGTCCCGGCCCTGCTCCGGCTGCTCGAGGGGACGCTGCCCAGCGGGCGCTACCGCGCCGCAGAGCTCGCGGCGGTGCCGGCGTGAGCGCGGTGCACCAGGCGCGGCGCTTCGTGCTGCCGCCGGACAGCGAGGCGCGGGTGCCGCCCGAGGCCCGCGGCCTGGCCCGCGACGAGGTCCGGATGGCGGTGGTGACCGCCGACCGCACCCACCACCGGCGGGTCCGCGAGCTGGCCGACTGGCTCGAGCCCGGCGACCTGCTGGTCGTCAACACCAGCGCGACGCTGCCCTCGGCCCTGCCCGGCGGCGTGCACGTCTCGGCCGAGCTCGACGACGGCTCGTGGGTCGTCGAGCTGCGCCGGCCCGACGGGCACGGCCCCCGGCGCGGCGCGGCCGGAGAGGTGGTGCGCCTCCCGGACGGCGTACGCCTGCGGCTGCACGCGCCGCACCCGGCCGGCCAGACCCGGCTCTGGCGGGCCACCACGCTGCCGGTGGTGGACCGGGTGGCCTACCTGCGCCGGCACGGCGAGCCGATCCGCTACCCGTACGTCGACGGCGCGTGGCCGATCGAGGACCTGCAGAACGTCTACGCCGCGGTCCCGGGCAGCGCCGAGATGCCGTCGGCCGGGCGGCCGCTGTCCCGCGCGGTCCTCGTCGACCTGATGGCGGCCGGCGTCGTGGTGGCGCCGCTGGTGCTGCACACCGGCGTGGCCAGCCAGGAGGCCCACGAGCCGCCCCAGGCGGAGTGGTACGACGTGCCGCCGGCCACCCGGGGGCTCGTCGACCTCACGCTCGCCCAGGGCGGCCGCGTCGTCGCCGTCGGGACGACGGTGGTGCGGGCCCTGGAGAGCGCCGCCTCCGGGCCGCCGTCGGGGTGGACGTCGCTGGTGCTCTCCTCGGCCCGGCCGGCGCAGGTGGTGAGCGGTCTGCTCACCGGGCTGCACGAGCCGGAGGCCTCGCACCTGGACCTGCTCGAGGCCGTGGCCGGTGGGGCGCTGGTCGACCGCGCGTACGCCGACGTCACCGCGCCCGGGGCGCCGCACTACCTCTGGCACGAGTTCGGCGACTCGATGCTGTTGCTACCGTCCGAGGGGTGAGCGACCTCGTCGACCGGTCCATCGCGGAGCTCCGCGCCCAGCACGACCAGCTGGCGGAGGTGGTGGCGGGGCTGACCCAGGAGCAGCTGACCGGGCCCAGCGGCGCGAGCGAGTGGTCGGTCGCCGACGTCCTCTCCCACCTCGGGAGCGGGGCGGAGATCGGCCGCTACCCGGTCGTCGCCGCCCTGACCAGCGCGGACGTGGACGCCCCGGAGAACACCGAGATCTGGGACCGCTGGAACGCCATGGCCCCCGCCGACCAGGCCTCCGGCTTCCTCGGCAGCGACGAGGAGCTCGTGGCGACGTACGAGGCGATGACGCCCGAGCAGCGCGAGCAGACCCAGATCGACCTCGGATTCCTGCCGCAGCCGGTGCCGTTGGCCACCGCGGTCGGCATGCGCCTGAACGAGGTCGTGCTGCACGCCTGGGACGTGCGCGCCGGGCTGGACCCCGCGGCGACGCTGAGCGACGAGGCGGCGTCGCTGCTGGCCGAGCACTACACCGAGACGATGTCGTTCCTGCTCGGCTTCGTCGGCCAGCCCGGCGACGTCGGCCCGACCAGGGTCGCGCTCGGCGACCACACCGTGGTCGTCGAGGACGCGGTCCGCCTCGAGCCGGGCACCGAGGGCGCCACCGCGACCTTCGAGGGGCCCTTCGAGGCCGGGGTGCGGCTGATCACGGGCCGGCTCCGTCCGGAGCACACCCCGGCCGACGTCGCCGTCACCGGCGACGTGAGCCTGGAGGACCTGCGGACGGTCTTCCCGGGCTACTGATCAGGCCGCCAGGCAGACCGGGCCGCGCACCTCGGTCAGCCGGCGCGCCACGCGGGTGGTGAGGTCGACCAGCCGCAGCCCGAGCGCGCCGGCCACGGCCTGGAGCACCTCGGAGCTCGGCTCCTTGCGACCGCGCTCGACCTCGGAGAGGTACTGCGTCGAGACGCCCGCCTCCTCGGCCACGTCGGCCAGGGTGCGGCCCACGTCGTGACGCTCCTCGCGCAGCTCGCGGCCCACCGCCTCGCGCCACAGCGGCTCACGCTCCGCGGGCTCGGTCTCCGGCCGCGGGAACGGGATCAGCTCACCCATGTCCGGAGGCTACGCCCGCACGTCGTACGACGCGCCGGTCGCGCCCGGCGTTCGCGGAGGGCGAACGGCCGCGCTACCTGCGCGCCTTGAGCCAGTGACCCAGCTCGGCGTCGGTGAGCAGCTCGCGCGCCTCGTCCTCGCGCTCCTCGGGCACCATGACCCGCATCTGCAGGAAGTTGAGCGTCCCCTCGAGGACGCTGGAGTTGCGGTCGGCGACGAAGCAGGGGATGTCCGCCTCCTGCATCAGCCCCTCGACCACGGAGATCAACGCGACGTCGTTGGTCCGGACGATCTCGATCATGACCCTCCCAACGGCCGGCGTTCCCCTAGGGTGCCCGCATGCGCGGTCGCCGTCGAGGGACACCCGACCAGGACCGCTGGACGCGCCACGACTGGTGGGGCGTGGTCGTCGACAGCCCGGACCCCGAGGCGCTCGCCCGGTTCTACTCCGAGCTGCTCGGCTGGCCGCTGTGGCGGCCCGACGAGATGGACCCCGGCGAGGCGGCCGTCGACGCCGGGGAGGGGGTCGCCGGCCTCACCTTCCACCTCGAGCGGGACTACGTGCGGCCGGTCTGGCCGAACGCGCCGGGGGAGCAGCAGATGATGCTGCACCTGGACTTCCAGGTCGACGACCTGGACGCGGCCGTGGGCCACGCGGTCGGGCTCGGCGCCGAGCTCGCCGCCCACCAGCCGCAGGAGGACGTCCGGGTGCTGCTCGACCCGGACGGCCACCCGTTCTGCCTGTACGTCTAGTGCGTCGGCTTCTCCGCACCCACGACCCACATGGCGAAGAACTGCGAGCCGCCGCCGTAGGCGTGGCCCAGTGCCTTGCGGGCGCCGTCGACCTGGTGCTCGCCGGCGGCGCCGCGGACCTGGAGCGCGGCCTCGCCGAAGCGGAGCATGCCGGAGGCGCCGATGGGGTTGGAGGAGAGCACGCCGCCGGAGCAGTTGACCGGCAGCACGCCGTCCATGGCGGTGCCGCCGGACTCGGTGAGCCGCCACCCCTCGCCCTCGTCCGCGAAGCCGAGGGACTCGAGCCACATGGGCTCGAACCACGAGAACGGCACGTAGATCTCGGCCACGTCGATCTCGTCGAGGGGTGAGGTGATGCCGGCCTGCTCCCAGAGCGCGGCGGCGGCGTCGCGGGAGGCCTGCGGGTTGACCTGGTCGCGCTCGGCGGCGGTGGTGGCCTCCGAGCGCATCACGGTGCCGTGGATCCAGGCCGGGTTGGGGGAGGCGCCGGCCACGTCCTCGGCGGCGATGACCAGCGCGCAGGCGCCGTCGGAGGAGGGGCAGGTCTCGTCGTACCGGATCGGGTCCCACAGCATCTGCGAGGCGAGCACGGACTCGACCGTGGTGCCCTCGTTGTGCAGGTGCGCGTAGGGGTTCTTGAGCGCGTTGTTCCGGTCCTTGGCCGCGACGATCGCGCCGATGTGGTTCGGCGCGCCGGAGCGCCGGATGTAGGAGCGCACGTGCGGGGCGAAGTAGCCGCCCGCGCCGGCGTGCACGGGCATGTTGAACGGGATGGGCACCGAGAGCGCCCACATGGCGTTGGACTCCGACTGCTTCTCGTAGGCGACGGTGAGCACCTTGCGGTGCACGCCGGCCTGGACGAGCGAGGCGGCGACGATGGCGGTGGAGCCGCCGACCGAGCCGGCGGTGTGCACGCGCAGCAGCGGCTTGCCGGCCGCGCCGAGGGCCTCGGCCAGGAACAGCTCGGGCATCATCACGCCCTCGAAGAGGTCCGGCGCCTTGCCCACGACGATGGCGTCGACCTCGTCGAGCGTCATCCCGGCGTCCTCGAGGGCGCGGTCCACGGCCTCGCGGCACAGCCCCGCCATCGAGACGTCCTCACGCTTGGCCCGGTGGTGGGTCTGGCCCACGCCGACGACCGCGGCCGGCTGCTTGCCCATCAGTGGTCAGCTCCCATCACACACACGAGGTTCTGCTGCAGGGCCGGTCCGGACGTCGCGTGGCCCAGGGTCCTGGCCGCCTCGCCGCTCCAGATCCGCCGGGCGGCCTCGCCGATCCGGATGCCGCCGGCGGAGAACATCGGGTTCGACGTCAGCGCCCCGCCCGACGGGTTGACGCGCACGTCGTCCGCGAGCCCCAGCTCGCGGCGCAGCACGAGCTCCTGGTGGCTGAACGGCGCGTGCAGCTCGGCCACCTCCACACCGTCCAGGTCACAGGCCTCGCCGGCCCGCTGCGCGGACGGCGAGCGGGTCAGGTCGCGGGTGCCCATGCTCATCGGGTCGACGAAGTGGGCCAGCGAGCGGATCCAGGCGGGCCGGTCGGTCACCTCGCGCGCCCGGTCCCCGGCCGCGAGGACCAGGGCGGCCGCGCCGTCGGTCACCGGCGCGCAGTCGTGCTTGCGCAGCGGGTCGGCGTACACCGGCCGGGCCAGCAGCTCGTCGACCGACGAGCCGCCCTTGCGCACGGCGTACTCGTTCTTCTCCGCGTCCGTCAGCGACCGGTTCGCCACCTCGGCCATGGCCCGCTCGTCCCAGACGCCGGCGTCGATGCCCGCGCGGGCCTGGAGGCCGGCGAGGGAGACGGTGTCGGGCCAGATCGGTGTCATCGTGTAGGGCTCGAGCTGCAGGCTGAGCGTCCGCCGCAGCACGCCGGCCGAGCTCTTGCCGAACGCGTAGACCAGCGCGGTGTCGACCTCGCCGGTCTGGATCTTGAGCCAGGCCTCGTACATCGCCCAGGCCAGGTCCATCTCCACGTGCGACTCGTTGACCGGCGGGATCACCCCGATCGCGTCGACGGCCTGGACGAACGAGAACGACCGGCCAGCGAGGTAGTCGCTGGACCCGGAGCACCAGAAGCCCACGTCGCGCCGGGTCCAGCCGGTCTGCTCGTAGCACTCCGCGAACAGCGGCACGAGCAGCTCCACGCAGGTCGGCGACCCGTCGAAGTCCTGCATCTGCCGCTGGGCGAACCCGACGACGGCGACGTCACGCATCCCGACCCCCTCAGAGGTGCTGCTTGTAGGTGTCGTAGTCCGCGTCCGGCTCCCCGGTCGGCGCGAAGTGGCTGATGTTCTCGATCGTCGTGCCCCACTCCGACTCGGGCTTCCACACCGCCTTGACCCGCATCCCCATCCGGACCTCCTCGGCCGGGATGTCCAGGATCAGGTGCAGGAAGGCGATGTCGGCGCCGTCGAGCAGGACGTACGCCGAGACGTACGGCGGCGTGATCCGCTGGCCCAGGAACGGCACGTTGACGATGCAGAACGTCGTCACCGTGCCGGTGTCCGGCAGCGGCACCTCGTCGGTGGTCGGCGTGCCGTCGGACGGGCACGCGCTGCGCGGCGGGATGTAGACCTTCCCGCACCGCGGGCACCGTTGGCCGACGAGCTTGCCCTGGCTGAGCGAGGTGTAGAACAACGACTCCTCGGGCGAGGCGGCGTAGAGGTAGTCGAGCTCGACCGGGACCACGATCCCGGTGACCGGGTCGATCGTCCGGAGCGGCTCGCGCGGCGCTGCCACCTCGGCCGCGTCCGGCGCCGGTTCGAAGCAGGCGATGTCGGTGATGTCGCCGGTGCGCTCCTCGCGCCAGCGGATCCGCACCCGCATGCCCGTGTGCACGTCGGCGGGCGAGGCCACGTCGAGCGCGTGCAGCAGCGGGGCGTCGGCACCGTCCAGGGTGACCAGCGCGAAGGCGAACGGCCGGTCCAGCGGCTGGCCCTTGACCGGCTCGGGCACCCACGTCCAGCTGGTCACGGTGCCGGTGTCGGCCACCTCGACGAAGTCCTGGGTCGGCTCGTGCGTGACCGGGTCGAACTCCGGCGGCGGGACCACGACCCGCCCGTCCGACGTACGACCGCCGACCACCACGCCCTCGCGCAGCCCGCCCAGGAAGCGGCCCAGCACCGGCCCGGTCGAACGGGTGTAGTCGAACGCTACGGTGACGGGCGCGGACAGGGTGCGGGCCATGGACGCAAACTAGAACACGTTCTAATCTGATTCAAGGTCTCTCGGAGGGTGGCGGCATGAAGCTGGGTCTGCAGCTGGGCTACTGGGGCGCGCAGCCCCCGGCGAACCACGGCGACCTGGTCGCCGCGGCCGAGGAGTCCGGCTTCGACGCGGTCTTCACCGCCGAGGCCTGGGGCTCCGACGCGTTCACCCCGCTGGCCTGGTGGGGCCGCGAGACCTCCCGCGTCCGCCTCGGCACCTCGATCGTCCAGATGTCCGGGCGCACGCCGACCTCGATCGCCATGCACGCCCTCACCCTCGACCACCTCTCCGGCGGCCGGGTCGTGCTCGGCATGGGCGTGAGCGGGCCGCAGGTCGTCGAGGGGTGGTACGGCGAGCCGTTCAGCAAGCCGCTGGCCCGCACCCGCGAGGTCGTCGACATCATCCGCCAGGTGCTGGCCCGCGAGGCCCCGGTCACCCACGCCGGCCCGCATCACCCGCTGCCCTACACCGGCCCCGGCGCGACCGGGCTCGGCAAGCCGCTCAAGCCCATCACCCACCCGCTGCGCGCCGACCTCCCGATCTGGCTCGGCGCCGAGGGCCCGAAGAACGTCGCCCAGACCGCCGAGATCGCCGACGGCTGGATCCCGATCTTCTACACCCCGAAGTCGGCCGGCATGTACCAGCCCTGGCTGGACGAGGGCTTCGCGCGCCCCGGCGCCCGGCGTACCCGCGCCGACTTCGAGATCGCCGCCACCTGTCACCTCCAGGTCGTGGCCGACGCGACCGAGAAGGCCGCCGTCGTCGACGCCATGCGGCCCTTCGTCTCGCTCTACATGGGCGGCATGGGCGCGCAGGAGATGAACTTCCACAACCAGGTCTTCGTCCGCATGGGCTACGAGGACCTCGCCGCCGAGGTGCAGAAGCTCTACCTGAACGGCGACAAGGACCGCGCCACCGCACTCATCCCCGACGAGCTCGTCGAGGACATGCACATCATCGGGACCGCGAGCGAGGTCAAGGAGAAGGTCGCCCAGTGGGAGGAGACCGGCGTGACGACGTTGCTGCTGTCCTTCGGCCGTGCGGAGGAGATCCGCGCCGTCGCGGAGCTGCTCGCCTGAGGGCTCCGGACCGGACGCGAGCGTAGCCTCGTCGGGGTGCAGCCGCTCCGTGCCTCCGTCGCCGCGCTGGTCGGCGTCGCGCTGCTGCTGACCGGGTGCCACGCCGACGACGGCCGGGCCGTGCCGGAGCCCGCCGCCCCGGCCGCCCAGCCCGTGGTCATCGACGTCACCACCCTCCCGCTGGGTCCGCCGACGCTGGTGCCGACGCTGGTGGACGGCACGCTGACCTGGCGGGGCACGACGGTGCGGACGTCGTTCCCGGCCCAGGCCGTCCACGCCGAGATCCTCGGGGCGGTGGACGGGCGGCCGGTGGTGACGGCGTACGTCGAGGACGGCGAGGACTCCGGCGACCGGTTCTTCTCCCTCGCGGCCGACGGCTCGGTGCGGCGGCTGGGGGCGACCTACCAGACCTACGACTACGGACCGCGGCTGGTCGCGAGCACCGGCCACGTCTGGGCCCAGCACACCGATCGGACCTCGCCGCTGACGTTGTGGGAGGTCGACGCCCGGACCGGCGAGCAGCTCGCGGTCTACCACCGCCGCGCACCGCACGACCTGGCGCCGGCCGACCAGGCCCTGGTCGACGCGTGGGTGCACCGGCGGCGCGCCGCGCCCGAGACCGAGGACCGGACCCACGACGGTGCGCTCAAGGCGAGCGTGCGGACGCTGACCCTGGGGACCGGGTCGTCCGTGCCGGCGGTGGTGGTCCGGCGCACGGCGGACCGCGCGGAGCTGGCGCGTTTCCCCTTCGCCGTCGACGACCTGACCGGGAGCGTCGACCGGGTGGTCTTCGAGGACGACGAGCACGTGCTCGCGCTCGTCACGCTCTCCTCCACGCGTCGCCACGGCACCCGGCAGGCCGTGGTCCGCTGCGGGGTGGCGACCGGCGCGTGCGAGCGGGTCACCGAGGTCAGCGGGCAGGTGGCCCTCGGCGTGGTCCGGCCGCGCTTCTACCCCTGAGCGGTGCCTCGCCGGCGCGCTCTCAGAAGCCGTACGTCGCGGCGGCGTGCCCGCCCCAGAAGCCCGGCTGGTCCGCCGGGCCGCCGACCAGCCCGGTGAGGGTGGCCACGAGCTCGGCGTAGCCGCCGCCCATGGTCTCGATGGGCATGTTGCTGCCGAACAGCAGCCGGTCGGGGCCGAAGGTGGCCAGGGCGCCCTCCACCCAGGGGCGCAGGGTGTCGGCGTCGAGGGTCATCAGGACCATGCCGAGCCCGGAGAGCTTGCACACCATGTCGCTCTCGCCCGCCAGCCGCGCCATGGCGGCGCGCCAGGGCCCGAGGTCGTCGGCGGACTCGGGCCACCCCGTGTGCTCCAGGACCACGCGCAGCCCGGCGTACGGCTCGAGGGCGCGCAGCCAGACGTCGGCCTGCGCCGGGTGGCTGACCAGGTCGAGGACTTTGTCGTGCTCGGCCAGCCAGGCGAGGACCACGGGCACGGCGGGGGAGTCGGGCTCGAAGCCGTAGAGCACCCGGACGCCCGCGAACCGGTCCGAGGCCGCCTGCCGGTCCAGGTCGGCCCGGATCGCGGCGGCGTCGAGGGCGGGGTCGACGGTGCCGACCAGCCGTACGTCGACGCCGTGCTCGGCGGCCTGCGCCTCGACCCACGCGGCCTCGTCGAGGTAGGTGTGCGGGGCGGTCACCGCCGAGACGTGCACGAAGCCGTCGACGGTGAACGGCGCGGCCGCCCGGTGGTCCTGCGCCGTGAAGTCGCGGTTGAAGCCGTCGCCGGCCCCCGGCGGCAGCGCCTCCGCCCAGGCCGGGAGCCCGGGGTACCAGGGGTGCTCACTCGGCCGCCACCAGTGAGCGTGCGCGTCGATGATCCTGCTCGCCTCGGGAACCGCCACCTGCGCAGCGTAGGGGAGCATGGCCGCATGACGACGTACGGCGTGCTCGGGGTCGGCTCGATCGCGAAGGCCGTCGTCACAGGCCTCTGCGAGGGGGTCGCGGCGCCGCCCGAGCTGGTGCTGTCCCCGCGCGGCGCCGCCACGGCGGCCGCCCTGTCCGGTCGCTACGAGACGGTTCGCGTGGCCGAGGACAACCAGGCCGTGCTCGACGCGGCCGACGTGGTGCTGGTCTGCCTGCGCACGACCGACACCGACGTGCTCGCCGACCTCACCTGGCGGCCCGACCACGTGGTGGTGAGCGCGACGGCGGCCCTCGGCGTGCCGCGGCTGCTCGCGCTGGTCGCGCCGGCCACCCGGGTCTGCCGCAGCGTGCCGATGCCGCCGGTGGCCGAGCGCGCCGGGCTGACCGCGGTGCACCCACCGCTGCAGGAGGCGCGCGCGCTCTTCGACCGGCTCGGCTCGACGCTCGAGGTCGAGGAGGTCGCTGCCTACGAGGCCCTCTCGGCGACCTCGGCCACGCTGTCCGGCTTCTTCGGCTACCTCGCCACCCAGACCGCGTGGCTCCAGCGGCAGGGGATCGGGGCGGAGGACGCGCGGAGCTACGTCGCCGCGACGTACGCCGGCGCGCTCGGCCAGCTCGAGGGTGGCGCGGGCTTCGACGAGCTGGCCGCGGAGTACGCCACGCCCGGCGGCGTCAACGAGCAGGTCGCGCGGGAGCTGCGCGAGTCCGGGGCGTACGTCGCGCTCGACCGCGCCCTCGACGGCGCACACCACCGACTGGCCACGGAGTAGCAGCGGTGCGCGGCACCTGGGACGACGTCAACCGCCGGCTGGTCGGCGCCCTGCTGGCCCTGGACCTGCACGACGCCCTCGTGCTCCGCGCGCACGCCGAGGCCAAGCGCGGGCTGTTCCGCAAGGCCCCGGAGCCGCGCCGCTACGCCCAGGTCACCGCGGCGCGGACCGTGCTGATCGCCGAGGTCTGGCCGGTCACCGGCGACCAGCGCGCCGCGCTGCTGCGCGCCGGCTGGGAGGAGCCGTGGCAGGACGGCGACACCGCGCTGTCCCGCCAGACCTCGCTGGCCGGCGCGCCCCAGCTGGCCCTCGCCGTGGTCCGGGCGCTGCAGGCGCTCGGCACCGAGGTCGCCGACGTCGACGTCGCGCTCGTCCGCGAGGAGCCGGACGACTAGGAGCGCACGTGCATGCGCTCGCCCTGCGGTCCGAAGAGGCCGATCATCTCCACCGGCACGTCACCGCGGTTGGCCACCACGTGCGGTGTCCGGGTGTCGAACTCCACGACCTCGCCGGCGCCGAGCTCCAGCTCCTTCGTGCCCAGGACCAGGAACAGCCGGCCGGAGAGCACGTAGAGCCACTCGTAGCCCTCGTGGGTCGCCGGCTCGTACGGCGGTCGCGGGTCGTGCGCCGGGATCACGACCTTGTAGGCCTGCACCCCGCCGGGCCGGCGGGTCAGCGGGATGAAGGTCCGGCCGTGCCGCGTGAACGGCTTGGCCCGCACCCGCGGGTCGCCGGTCTCCGGCGCGTCGACCAGCTCGTCGAGCGGCACCTGGTAGGCGCGGGCCAGGGGCAGCAGCAGCTCGAGCGTGGGCTTGCGCTGCCCGGACTCCAGCCGCGAGAGCGTGCTGACCGAGATCCCGGTCGTCTCCGACACCTGGGCCAGCGTGACCGCGCGCTCCGAGCGCAGCGCCCGCAGCCGCGGGCCGACGGCGTCCAGCACCTCCTGCACCGGGCCAGTTTGCCAGAACGGCAACAGGAGTTGTCGGTGCGGCGACGGCACCGCAGGCTGGAGCCATGAGTCACGAGCACCAGCACGAGCCGACAGCTGAGCCCGGCCCCGACTACTTCGAGTCGTCGAGCTGGGAGGAGCGGTACGCCGGGCCGGAGTCGGTCTGGAGCGGCGACGCCAACCCGCAGCTGGTCGCCGAGGCCGGCCGGCTGACGCCGGGCACCGCCCTCGACGTCGGGTGCGGCGAGGGCGGCGACGTGGTCTGGCTGGCCCGGCAGGGCTGGCGGGCGACCGGCGCGGACTTCTCCGCCAACGGCCTGGCCCGCGCGGCCCGGCACGCCGAGGAGGCCGGAGTGGGCGAGCGCTGCGACTGGTGGCAGGTCGACGCCCGGAGCTTCGACCCCGCCGGCCGCACCTGGGACCTGGTCACCACCCACTTCCTGCACCCGCCGGACCACGGCATCGTGGAGGTCACCCGCCGGCTGGCCGGGGCGGTCGCAACCGGCGGCCACCTGCTCGTCGTCGGCCACTCGCCCCACGCGCACCACACCCAGCTGACCGACAGCCACCGCCGCGCGATGTGGACTGCGGAGGAGCTGCTGCCCGGCGTACCCGACGGCTTCGAGGTCCTCGTCGTCGAGCAGCGACCCCGCGTCGCGGTCCGGGACGGTCACGAGCTCGAGATCCAGGACTCGACGCTGCTGGTGCGCCGCCCCGGCTGACGCGGCTGATTGCCCAGAACTGGAACACGTTCTAGTCTCGGCCGCATGACCGGCGACCCCGCGGACCTCGCCGACCCGATGCGGGTCGGGACCCACAACGGCCACGTGTTCGTGGCGGCGCTGAGGCGCAGTCGGACCAAGCCGGTGATCCACCTCGGCGACACGACGCTGACCGGTCAGGAGGTCGCCGACCGGATCAGCCAGTACGTCCAGGCGTTCGAGGCGCTGGACGCCGGGACCGGCTCCGGCGGCGCCCTGCTGGCGCTCAACCGGCCCGAGGTGCTGTTCATCCTCGGTGCGGGCCAGACCCAGGGCTACCGGCGTTCGTCGCTGCACCCGCTCGGCTCCCTGGACGACCACGCCTACGTCATCAACGACGCCGAGATCAGCACGCTGATCGTGGACCCGGTGTTCGTGGACCGGGCCGTGGGGCTGCTGGACAAGTGCCCCGGCCTCAAGCAGGTGCTGACCATCGGGCCGGTGCCGGAGGCGCTCAGCGCGGTGGGCAAGGACCTCGTCGCCGAGGCCGCGAGGCACGACGCCCGCCCGCTCGAGGCGGCCGTGCTGCCGCCGGACCACATCACCTCGATCGTCTACACCGGCGGGACCACCGGCAACCCCAAGGGCGTCATCGGCATGGTCCAGGCGTTCACGACCATGCAGCAGATCCAGCTGGCGGAGTGGGAGTGGCCGGAGAGCCCGCGGTTCCTGCTCTGCACGCCGCTGAGCCACGCCGGTGCGGCGTTCTTCGGGCCGACGGTGATCAAGGGCGGCTCGCTGTACGTCACCTCGCGCTTCGACCCCGCCGAGGTGCTCGAGGTGATCGAGCGCGAGAGGATCACCGCGACCATGCTGGTCCCGAGCATGCTCTACGCAATGATGGACCACCCGGACTCGCGCACCCGCGACCTGAGCAGCCTGGAGACGGTCTACTACGGCGCCAGCGCGATCAACCCGGTCCGGCTCAAGGAGGCCATCGACCGGTTCGGGCCGATCTTCGCCCAGTACTACGGCCAGTCCGAGGCCCCGATGGTGATCACCTACTTCGCCAAGGACGACCACGTCAGCGGCGGCGACGAGCGGTTGAGCAGCTGCGGCAAGCCCTCGGCGTTCATCCGCACCGCGCTGCTGGACGAGGACGGCGACCCGGTCGAGCCGGGGCAGCCCGGGGAGATCTGCGTGGCCGGCCCGCTGCTGTGCGGCGGCTACTGGAAGCTGCCGGACGCCACCGCCGAGACCTTCCGCGACGGCTGGATGCACACCGGCGACGTGGCGCGCGAGGACGAGGACGGCTTCTGGTACATCGTCGACCGCACCAAGGACATGATCGTGACCGGCGGCTTCAACGTGTTCCCGCGCGAGGTCGAGGACGTCGTCGCCCAGCACCCGGCCATCGCCCAGGTCGGCGTCATCGGCACGCCCGACGAGAAGTGGGGCGAGGCCGTCACCGCGATCGTCGTGCTCCGCGCCGGCCACGAGCTCACCGACGACGTGGTCCGCGAGATCCAGGACATGGTCAAGGAGCGCAAGGGCTCGGTCCAGGCGCCCAAGCAGGTCGTCGCCACCGAGGCCCTCCCGCTCACCGGGCTGGGCAAGCCGGACAAGAAGGCGCTGCGGGCGCAGTACTGGACGGGCGAGCGGAGCGTTGGCTGAGGCCGTGAGCCGGTACGCCGCGCTCTCCCGCGAGCAGCTCGCGGTCCTGGTCCCCGAGTTGCTGCTCGTCGGGCAGCTGATCGACCGGTCCGGGATGGCGTGGTGCATCGCGGCGTTCGGCCGCGAGGAGATGGCCCAGATCGCCATCGAGGAGTGGGCCGCGTCCTCGCCGGTCTACACCCGGCGGATGCAGCGGGCGCTCGGCTACGCGCCGTCCGAACCCGGGCAGGGCGACGTGGTCACGATCTTCAAGGGGCTGCAGCTCGACATCGGGGCGCCGCCGCAGTTCATGGACTTCCGCTACACCGTGCACGACCCGTGGCACGGCGAGTTCCACCTCGACCACTGCGGCGCGCTCATGGACGTCGAGTCGATGGGCGAGGACTACGTCCGCTCGATGTGCCACGACATCGAGGACCCGACCTTCGACGCCACGGCGTTCGCCTCGAACCCGCACGCCCAGGTGCGGCCGGTCCACCGGCCACCGCGACGGGCCGACGAGCGGGCGGCCGACGGGCGCCCGCACTGCGCGTGGACGGTCACCATCGACCCGGCGCACGAGCCGGCCGAGCCGGTCCCAGCCCTCGCGCAGGTCGCCGCGTCGCGGGCCGCGGGCCTGGAACTCGACCCGGTGGTGCCGTCGGGGGAGGGCCGCGCGGACTACGCCGGTGCGCTCGTCTCGGACCTGGACTTCCGCGCCTTCTCGCACGGGGCCCTCGTGCGCATCGCCGACGAGGTCTGTCTGCAGATGCACCTGCTCGACCTGGCCTTCCTGCTCGCGGTCCGGGCCCGGGCCGCCTCGCCCGAGCAGGCCGAAGAGATCGCCACGAAGCAGCTGGTCGGCATCGCCGGCGTCGCCGCCGCGCGGATCTCCGCCGCCCTCGGCACCGGTCCGCTCGCGACCCTGGCCCTGCACCCGCTGCTCAACCCGGCGGCGTACGTCGTCACGTCGTCCGGCCCCGACTCGCTCACCGTCACCGCCTCGCCCGCCCACGAGGACGGCGGCTGGCTGTCGCTCTGCGGGCCCGGTCGCACCCGGCCCCTGCAGGCCGCGCTGCGGGCGGTCGACCCGCACCTCGACGTGTCGGTCGAGGGCACGGACACCGACTGGACGGCGACCGTCGTGCGCCGTGACCAGCCCGCGCCGGTGGCCGAGGAGGTGGCCGTGACGCGGTTCAGCACGGGCGCCGGCTTCGCCTTCGAGCCGCGCCGGTCGCTGCCGATCACCCCGGTCTAGCGCGACCACCCGCCCGTGCCGGTGCGGAACGGGCACCACGGGTACGGCGGCGTGAGCAAGGCGCTGCTCGCGTCGCTCTTCCTCATCCCGCTCAGCGGGCTCGCCCTGCTGCTGAGCGGCGAGGACGACTGGCTCCCGCTGCACGTCGCCGCGCACGTGATCTTCTTCGTGGTGGCCCCAGACCGGTCCCAGCGGTCTCCCAGAGCACTCCCAGCGCTCGCCCGCAGGCTTCCCGACGAGAACCGCACTCCGAAGGGACAACCTGTGTCACCCACGCACCGACGGCTCCGCGCGACCGTCTCCGGCCTCGTCCTCGGCCTGGCCGCCTCCGCCCTCACGCTGGCGCCCGGCGCCCTGCCCGCCGCCCAGGGGGCGACGGGCGGCGGCTCGATCGTCTACGTCAAGGACTTCAACGTCTGGATCACCGACGGCGACGGGAGCGTCCAGCGGCAGGTCACGACCGGCGGCACGGCCGCGGACCCGTGGCAGTCCCCGACCCAGTCCGACGCGGGCGTGGTGGTCGCCCACCACAGCGGCCTCATCTACCGGATGAACCAGCGCGGCGAGGTCTTCAACACCATCGACCCGCCGGCCCTCCCGGACACGCTGGGCAACCGGCTCGAGGGACGCGACCTGACCGAGACCGCCATCTCGCCGGACGGCAGCAAGATCGCCTACACCTACTTCAAGTTCTCCTACGGGGAGAAGCGGTGGACCACCGCGTTCACCGACGCCGGCGGGCTCTCCGACCCCCAGCAGTGGGGGCTCGCCTTCTACGACAAGCCGTCGTGGGTGACCAACAGCCGGGTGGTCCTCAACCACTGGTACCGCAACAAGACCCACCTCTACGACCTGGGCCAGCGCGACACCGCCTGGTTCGACGAGCGCTTCTACGCCAACCCGGCCAAGGAGCTCTCCGACCTGGAGGTCTCGCGCGACGGTCGCTGGGTCGTCGGGGTCCGGGGCGACGTCGGCGACCAGTCGGTGGTCGTCCTGCCGACCGGCGGGGACGTCCTGACCAGCACCTCGCCGTGGACCCCCACCCCGTCCACCCGGTGGTGCGACATCTCGCTGGCGGACGGCGACGTGCACGAGCCGACCGTCGCCCCCGACGGGTCGACCCTCGCCTGGGCCGAGCCGACCGGCATCTACCGGTCCAGCGACATGGACTGCGACGACGAGACCCGGTTCGACGTCCTCGTCGCGGCGGGGGGCTCGGACCCGAGCTGGTCCGCCGCCGCGGTCGGCCAGACGCCCGACGTGCCGAAGGCCCAGCCCCAGCACCTCACCGTGTCGAAGGCCGCCGCGGTGGCCGGCCGGGCGCGCGTGGGGAAGGTCCTCACGGTGAAGCCGGGCAGCTGGGTGCCGGCGCCCACGACCGTCACGATCCGCTGGACCCGGGACGGCAAGCCCATCAAGAAGGCGACCAAGGCGCGATACCGGGTGACCCGCAAGGACCGCGGGCACAAGATCGCCGCCCAGGTCGTCGCCACCCGGGAGGGCTGGCTGCCCACGATCACCGTGACCAAGGCGGTGAAGGTGCGGCGCTGAGCCGTCACACGACGGACGTGGGGAGGGCTCAGCGCCCCCGGAACACCGCCGGCCGCTTCTCGGCGAAGGCGCGCGGGCCCTCCTTGGCGTCCTCGCTGGCGAACACCGCGGCGCCGACGCGGGCGTCGTCGGCCCAGCAGTCGTCCTCGTGCCTGCCCTCGGAGTCGCGCATGGTCTTGAGGATGGCCTGGACGGCGAGGGGGCCGTTGGCGGCGACCTGGTCGGCGAGCTCGCGGGCCTTGGCCAGCGCCTGGCCGTCGGGTACGACGTGGCCGATGAGGCCGAGCTCCTTGGCCTCGGGCGCGAGCACGTGGCGGCCGGTGAGCAGGAGGTCGGCGGCGACGGTGTAGGGGATCTGGCGCACGAGCCGGACGGCGGAGCCGCCCATCGGGTAGAGCGACCAGCGGGCCTCGCTGATGCCGAACGTCGCGGACTCGCCCGCCACCCGGATGTCGGTGCCCTGGAGGATCTCGGTGCCGCCGGCGATCGCCGGCCCCTCGACGGCCGCGATGAGCGGCTTGGTCAGCCGGAAGCCCTTGAGCAGCGGCTTGATGACGGTGGGGTCGTACGAGCCGTCCTCGAAGGACTCGCTCGGGGGCTTCTCGTGGGCGGCCTTGAGGTCCATCCCGGCGCAGAAGTAGCCCCCCGCGCCGGTGAGGACGCAGACCCGGATCGAGTCGTCGGCGTTCACCCGGTCCCAGGCGTCCGACATGATCGCGAGCATCTCGCCGGAGAGGGCGTTGCGGCGCTCGGGACGGTTCATGGTGACCACGAGGGTGTGGCCGTCCTGCTCGACGAGACAGTGCGGAGCAGAGCCGTCGTTGCTGGTCACAGCGGTGAGCGTAGCCAGAAACGAGAACGTGTTCTAGTCTGCGGACCGTGGCGCTGAACATCGCTGACCTCTTCGAGCACGCCGTCGACGCAGCCCCCGACAACCTGGCCCTCAAGGTCGGCGACCGGACCGCGACGTACGCCGACCTGGAGCGCGACAGCAACCGGCTGGCGCACTTCCTGGCCGACCGCGGGGTCCGGGCGGGCGACCACGTCGCGGTCTACAGCAAGAACTCCATCGAGCACGTCGTGGCCGTGCTGGCCACGGTCAAGCTGCGGGCCACGACCATCAACGTCAACTACCGCTACGTCGAGACCGAGCTGGACTACCTCTTCGACAACGCCGACGTGGTGGCGCTGCTCTTCGAGCGTCCGTACGCCGACCTGGTGGCGCGGTGCGCGCCCCGGCACGAGCGCATGCACACCTTCGTCGCGCTGCCGGACGCGACGGACCCGGACGACCAGACGCCGATCGACTCCTTCGGCGGGGTGACGCTCGCCGAGGCGACGCAGGGCCAGAGCGCCGAGCGCGACTTCGACGAGCGCAGCCCCGACGACATCCACATCATCTACACCGGGGGCACCACCGGCTTCCCCAAGGGCGTGATGTGGCGCCACGAGGACTTCTGGCGGGTGCTCGGCGGCGGCATCGACTTCTACACCGGTGAGCCGCTCGAGGAGTTCAGCCAGTCGAAGCAGGCCACCGACCCGCGGATGGTCACCTTCCCGCTGAGCCCGCTCATGCACGGCGGCGCGCAGGCCGGGCTGCTGATGCACCTGTTCGCCGGGCACCTGACGATCCTCGAGCCCAAGTTCGACCCCCGGCGCACCTGGGAGATCATCGAGCGCGAGGGCGTGCAGCTGATCTTCATGACCGGCGACGCGATGGCCCGCCCGCTCATCGAGGAGTACGAGCGCCGGGCCGCCACCGGCACGCCGTACGACGGCAGCTCGCTCTTCGCGATCTCCTCCAGCGCCGCGATCTTCAGCCCGGACGTGAAGAAGCGGTGGATGGACGCGTTCACCGGCGCGGTGTTCACCGACTCCGTCGGGGCGACGGAGACCGGCTTCCAGGGGATGGGGCTGCAGGACAAGGAGCAGATCTCCACCGACGGCCCGGTCGTCGGGCTCGGCCCCAGCAGCGTGGTCATCGACGACGACAACCGGCTGCTCGACCCGGCCGTCGACATCGGCAGGATCGGCCGGCTGGGCCGCGGCGGCAACGTGCCGGTCGGCTACTACAAGGACCCCGAGAAGTCGGCGCGGACCTTCCTGGAGATCGACGGCCAGCGCTACTCCGTCCCCGGCGACTTCGCGCGCATCGAGGAGGGCGGCAAGGTCACGCTGCTGGGTCGCGGCTCCAACTGTGTCAACACCGGCGGGGAGAAGGTCTACCCCGAGGAGGTGGAGATGGCGGTCAAGGCCCACCCGGCCGTCTACGACTGCCTCGTCGTCGGCGTCCCCGACGCGACGTACGGCCAGGCCGTCGCCGCCGTCGTCGAGCTGCGCGAGGGCGCGTCGCTGGAGCTGGAGGAGCTGCGGGACTTCCTGCGCACGCACCTGTCCGGCTACAAGCTGCCGCGCTCGCTCACCCTCGTGCCCCAGGTGCCGCGCAACGCCACCGGCAAGGCGCAGTACCCCGCAGCCAAGGAGATGGCCCTTGCGAACGTCCCTGTGTGACACCTTCGGGATCGACTACCCGATCTTCGCCTTCACCCCCTCCGAGCACGTCGCCGCGGCGGTCTCGCGCGCCGGCGGCCTCGGCGTGCTCGGCTGCGTGCGCTTCAACGACACCGACGAGCTCGAGCGGACTCTGACCTGGCTGGACGACAACACCGACGGCAAGCCGTACGGCGTCGACATCGTCATGCCCATGAAGATCCCCACCGAGGGCACCTCGGCCGACCTGTCGGCGTACATCCCCGAGGACCACAAGCGGTTCGTCGACCAGACGCTGCTCGAGCTCGGCGTCCCGCCGCTGCCCGAGGGCGAGGGCCGCGAGGGCGTGCTCGGCTGGCTGCACTCCGTGGCGCGCAGCCACCTCGACGTGGCCCTCAACCACCGGCCCGTGCTGATCGCCAACGCCCTCGGCTCGCCGCCGGTCGACGTCATCGAGAAGGCCCACGAGCACGGCGTCAAGGTCGCGGCCCTGGCCGGCGCGGCCAAGCACGCGCTGCGCCACGTGGAGAACGGCGTCGACATCATCGTGGCCCAGGGCTACGAGGCCGGCGGCCACACCGGCGAGGTCGCCTCGATGGTGCTGACGCCCGACGTCGTCGACGCCGTCGGGCCCGACGTCCCCGTCCTCGGCGCCGGCGGCATCGGCTCGGGGCGCCAGGTCGCCGCCTCGCTCGCCCTCGGCGCGCAGGGCGTGTGGACCGGCTCGATCTGGCTCGGCACCGAGGAGTACCGCAACCTCGCCTCCAACCGGGGCTGGGAGACGGCCTTCCTCCGCGCCACCTCTTCCGACACCGTCCGCACCCGCATCTACACCGGCAAGCCGGCGCGCCTGCTCAAGACGCGGTGGACCGAGGCGTGGGCGTCGCAGGACGCCCCCGAGCCGCTGCCCATGCCGCTGCAGAACCTCCTCGTCGCCGAGGCCCACAACCGCATCAACGCCTCCCACGACCCCGACGTCATCTCCATGCCGATCGGCCAGGTCGTCGGGCGGATGAACGCCGTGCGCCCCGTCGCCGACGTGGTGGCCAGCCTGGTCGAGGAGTACGACGAGGCGGTGGCCCGGCTGGAGACCTACCGCAAGTAGCCCAGCAGCGCCCGTGCGACCTCCTCGGGCGCCTCCTCGGCCTGGTGGTGCCCGCTGTCCACGACCCGGTGGGTGAGCGGCTGCTCCAGCCACGGCGCCCAGATCGCGGCCGGGTCGCCGTGGATGTCCAGGTCGTCCCGGGCCGACTCCAGCAGCATCGTCTGGCAGGCGATCCGCCGGCCCGCCGCCCGGTCGGCCTCGTCGTGCGCGCGGTCGACGCCAAGGCCCGCGCGGTAGTCCTCGCACATCCCGTGCACCACCGCGGGGTCGCGGAGGGCGGCCCACACGTCGGCGTGGTTCTCCGGACCGAGCTGCTCCGGCGGCGGGGTCGCGTACCACCCGTCGGGATCGGCGCTGATCACCCGCTCGGCCGGCTTCTCGGTCTGGCCCAGGAACCACCAGTGCCACCACGCCTGCGCGAACCGCGCGTCCGTCCGCTCGAGGTGCTCGACCAGCGGCAGCCCGTCCATGACCACCAGCCGGGTCACCGCGCCGGGGTGGTCGAGCGCGGTCCGGTACGCCACTGCCGACCCGCGGTCGTGGCCGACCACGGCGAACCGCTCGTGGCCGAGGTGCGCCATCAGCGCCACCACGTCGCCGGCCATCGCCCGCTTCGACGACTGGCTGTGGTCCGGCCGGTCGGGCGGCAGCGTCGAGCGGCCGTAGCCGCGCAGGTCCGGGCAGACCACCGTGTGCTCGGCGGCGAGCAGCGGCGCCACCGCGTGCCAGGTCGTGTGGGTGCGGGGGTGGCCGTGCAGCAGCACCACCGGGCTCCCCGAGCCGCCGTGGCGCACCCGCAGCGTCACCTCGTCGACGTCGACGTGCTCGAGGGTGAACCCGGGGAAGGAGGTGTCCGGCACGGACGCGCGGTACCCGTCCCCGGCCGGCGACGGGCACCCGGCCAGTGTGGTGCGGCACCCGGGCGCTGCGCCTGGGCTCCGGGGCTCAACCGGTTGATCGCCACCGGCTGCGGCGTGGGTGGTGCCCGCTCTCCCGGAAGCACCGTCGCGTCCCCGCCTCTGGATCCCGCGCCACGTCCTCGAGCTGAACGCCGAGGAGGTCACCGGCCGCTGCGAGGGCGGGACGGCCCGGCTCCGGTCGGCTGCCCGGCGCACCGCTGCGCTACTGGACCTGACTCGCGTCCCAGGTCCGCAGCCGCGGCCACCACCCGGGCACCGCGGCGCGGTAGCGCTCGTACGACGCACCGAACCGGTCGGCCAGCCGCGGCTCCTCGTAGCCCTTGACGAAGCCCACCACCGCGACGAGGAACACCACCAGCCAGATCGCGACGCCGGCGCTGCGGAACAGCAGCGCCTGACCGGCGACGGCGGCGGCCACGCCGAGGTACATCGGGTTGCGCACGAAGCGGTAGAGGCCGCCGACGACCAGCTCCTCGGTGGGCAGGACCGGGGCGGGCGTGCCGCGCCCCTCGGTGACGAAGCGCGCGAAGCAGGCGACGACGGCGGCCGCGCCGAGCGCCACCAGCGCGACGCCGAGCACGCCGGGTGGTCCGAGGTGCGGGTGGGCCCAGCCGGTCACGAGCCACGGGACCAGGGCGGCGTTGCCTCCGGGCGCGACGACGAAGAACACCACGGTGCCCAGCGCCGCCCGCACGGTCTCAGTCTGTCGCCGGTGTCCAGCCCAGCGCCGGGCCGAGGTGCTCGGCCAGGTCGGTCAGGATCTGCTCGTAGTCCTCGGGCCGGAAGCTGAACGGCAGCGCGAAGGCGACCTCGTCGACGCGCCGGAAGCCGGCGTGGGCGGACAGCTGCTCGGCGAGCTCGGCGGAGGTGCCGACCAGGTCGGGGGAGAAGAGCATGCCGGGGCCCTGGAGGGTGCGGGTCCGGGGCAGGCGCGCGGCGGCGTACGCGCGGTAGCGCTCCGCCTGGTCGGCGGTGGCGGAGTCGGTGGGGATGACCACGAGCCCCTGCGAGACCCGGCCCTCGGGGTGGCGGTCGCGGAAGGCGTCGATCTGCTCGGCCTGCACCTCGGGGAAGTCGGTGCGGCCGTCCTCGGGCTTGAGCACGCTGCTGGTCAGGAAGTTCATCCGGTGCTCGCCCGCCCACTGGGCCGAGCGCAGCGAGGCGCCGCCGTACCAGAGCCGCTCGCGCAGCCCGGCGGAGTGCGGCTCGACGCGGTCCGACCACTCCTCCACGATGCCCTCGGGCCCGCGGAACGTCGTCGCGGGCGAGCCCTCGACGAAGCGCAGCAGCCGCTCGACCCGCTCGTAGGTGAAGTCCTCGGCGTCGGCGGTGTCGGGGTAGAGCGCGGCTCGTACGTCGTCCCAGTGCATCGGCGGGCCGACGCTGACGCCGGGGTTGAGCCGGCCGCCGCTGAGCACGTCGACGGTGGCCAGGTCCTCGGCCAGGCGGAGCGGGTTCTCCCAGCCGAGCGGGATGACCGCCGTGCCGAGCTCGATGCGCGAGGTGCGCTGGGTCGCGGCGGCGAGCACGGCGACCGGCGAGGAGATGCCAAACTGCAGGTGCCGGTGGCGCACCCACGCGCTGTCGAAGCCGAGCCTCTCGCCGAGCTCGATGATCCCGAGCGTGGTCTCGTGGCCCGCCGCCGGCGCGGCCGGGTCGAAGAGCCCGATGGTCAGGAAGCCGAGCCTGCGCAGCGCCACGCCTCGATTGTGGCTCAGAACCCGTCGGTCTTCTGCAGCGGCTTGGGCCGGCCGTCCGGGTCGTGCAGGAACAGGTACGCCGGGAGCGCGAGCGCGCGGGCCGCCGGCGAGACCTCTGGGGGCTCCAGCTTGCGCAGCCGCCCGCGCGGGCGCGGGCCGACCCGACCGCCGGCGTGCCAGGCGTCGAGCGCGGCCGCGCACTCAGCGTAGGCGCGGAACATGCCCTCCGGGCTGACGCAGTCGTCCAGGGGGTCGGTCCGGTCCAGGTGCTCGCCGGCCAGGCGCAGTCGCAGCGTCCGCGCGTACTCACCGGCGGTGTCCAGCACGACCGCGGACAGCTCGGAGTCGTGCGTCCAGGAGCGGCGGTTGAAGTTGTCCGAGCCGATGGTGGTCCAGGTGTCGTCGACCATGCAGGTCTTGGCGTGCACGTAGATGGGCGTGCCCTCGGCGTTCTCGATGCCGTAGACGGCGACCCGGTCCGGCGCCGTGCGGGCCATGTCGAGCATCGCGCGCCGCCGGCCGACCATCTGCGCGGTGCGCTGGAAGCCCTCCACGTCGGGGTGCATCGGCACGACGGCGATGACGTGCAGGTCGGGGTGCCGGCCCAGCGCCTCGGTGAAGACGTTGCCGACGTGGTCGCCCCAGAGGTACTGGTCCTCGACGTAGACCAGGTGCCGGGCCCGCTCGACCGCCTTGGTGTAGCCGCGCGCCACGCTGCGCTCGCCCCCGCGCGCGAAGGCGTAGTCGCGGCCCTGGCGCAGGTTCGGGTAGGTCCGCAGCAGTTGCACGACGTGCGTCGCGCCCTCCACCGGCGGGGGCGGCGGCGCCTGCTCCGGCAGCGGGTCGGGCTCGGTGTCCAGGCCGCGGAGCTTGTCGCGCAGGAGGATGACCGGGCTGTGGCTGAGCGTGGTCGGGTCCTCCCACCGCTCGCGGAAGACCGTCTCCACGTCGTGCACCGCCGGCCCCTGGATGGCGGCCTGGAGGTCGTGCCAGGGCGGCGTGGCGCCGTACTCCTCGGCCATCGCGTCCAGCGGCTGCGGGTCGCCGCGGTGCTCGGCGTCGTCGCGGCGCGAGTGGCACAGGTCGATGCCGCCGACGTAGGCGATGTCGCGGGTCGGGTCGTCGCCGTGCCGGATCACGACCATCTTCTGGTGGTGCGAGCCGCCGGTGCGCACCCGCATGTCGAGGATCGCCTCGACGCCGCGCTTCTGCAGGGTCCGGCCGAGGCGGAGGTTCTCGTCGGCGGTGAAGCCGATCGCGCTGGAGTGCGAGCGCCACACCAGCCCGCGCACGTCCACGCCACGCTCGTCCGCCCGCCCGAGCACCTCGGCGACCTCGCTGCCCGGCTCGTCGGTGAGCCGCTCGTCGGCGTCGCCCTGCCAGTCGGTGAAGAAGATGAGGTCGCCCGGCCGGGTCGCCTCGATGCGCTCGTACAGCTCGGCGAAGTACGTCGCCCCGTGGACGAGCGGGCGGACCAGGTTGCCCTCCGACCACGCCTGCTGGCCCGGGTGCTGGTCGTCCAGCCGCGTCGCGGGGTTTCCCCGCTCGTCCTGGGTGAGCAGCCAGTCGGTGAGGGCGGGGTCGGGCACGTCTCCCACAGTGCCCGATCCGGTCCTGCGGGTACCGCCCGGGCCGGTCCGGACCCGAGAGGAGCCCCGTGTACGCCGACAACCGCCCCTGCCAGGTGTGTGGCGCCGAGGTCGAGCTGCGCGCCCGCACCGCCGACGACATCGGCGACACCGAGGGTGCCGCCGCGCCCGACGCCACGGTGGACGAGCGCGTCTGCACCCACGCCGACTGCCCCACCCGCCGCGGCGAGGGCCAGCCCTAGCCCGCCCGCCGCAGCCGGTGCCAGGGGCCCTCGATCACGCAGGTGACGCCCGGGTACTGCACGTTCACGAACAGCCGCGACCCGTCCGGCGACCAGCGCGGCCCGGCCATCTCGCTCGCGCCGTACTTCCCAGGCCCCGGGTAGTCGTCGGGCGCCCAGTAGTGCAGGTCGAGCGGCTCGATGACCTGGGCCAGGTCCACGATCCGGCCCCGCGGCGTCAGCACGCGCAGGAAGTTGGTGCCGCCGGGGTCCTCGCCGTCGCCGTCCTCGGCCATCACCACCAGGTCGCGGCGACCACCCGCCTCGATGGCGTCGGGCTGGTTGAGGACGGTGGCACTGCGCGACTCGAACAGCAGCGTGAGCCGACCGCGGTGGTCGCCGCGCGGCTCGTAGCGCCAGACCTGACCCTGCCCGGCGTCGCCGGCCTCGCTGGCCAAGAAGACCACGCCGCCGTCGTGCCACGCGGCGCCCTCGAGGCCGTAGAAGCGCGCGCCGCCCAGCCGGCGGCCCTGGAGGTAGACCGCTCCCGGCTCGTCCTCGGCGTCAGAGGGGTCCGGGTGCTTGATGTCCACCCAGTGGCACGGCAGCGACTCGCCGACGCGCTGGCCCGAGGCGGTGTCGTAGCGCGGCTCGCCGGTGATCGCGAGCATCTGCAACCGGCCGCCGCGGTGCAGCTTCCCGGGCCGGTCGGGCAGGTAGCGGTAGAACCCGTCGCCCGGGTCGCCGTTGTCCTCGGTCATGTAGACCACGCCGGTGCGCGGGTCGATCGGTGCGCACTCGTGCTCGAAGCGGCCCATGGCCCGGATCGGCTCGGGCCGGACCGGCCGGGTGGCGTCGGCCGGCACCTCGAAGACGTAGCCGTGCGGCTTCTCGAAGCCCGCGCCGGTGCCGTCGGTGGTCTCCTCGCAGGACAGCCAGGTGCCCCACGGCGTTGGGGAGCCGCTGCAGTTGCTGAGCGTGCCGTTGAGGACCAGGAAGCTCTCGAGCAGGCCGCCGGTCGCGCTCCAGCGGCTGGACGTGACACCGCCCGGCGCGGCACGGTCGTACGCGCGCTCGCCGCCGATCGAGCGCTGGGCGGCACCGGGGATGTCGAGGTCGACCTCGTGGTTGCGCAGCAGCCGCAGCTCGCCGCGGGTGCCGGTCCGGAAGAGCGCCTGCCCGTCGTGGCAGCCGGGCGTCGCCAGCCCGTCGCTCATCGGCGTCCCTGCACGGCCGAACGTCGTGTAGCTGAACCCCTCGGGCAGGGCCAGCTCCGGCCCGGCCGGGCGGAGGGGCCCGAGGGGCTCGACCGCGCGCGGCTCGGCCGCCTCCGCGGTGTCGGACCAGGGTCCGCCGAGCGCTCCGGCCAGTCCGGGGCCGACCAGGCCGAGGCCGGCCAGGGCGAGCAGCTGGCGGCGGCTGGCGGCGGGGGTGAGGTGCGGGTGGGGATCGGTCACGGCCGGACGCTAGGGGCGCCCGGCGGCGCGGTGCTGAACGCCGGGTGAAGGTCAGCCGTCGAGTGGGCTCAGGTGCGTGCGGTCAGGTAGTAGCACGGCACGGCGGCGCCGTCGCCGTAGCCGTCGGGGAGGTACGGCGCCGGCCCGGTCAGGTCCTCCAGGTGCCAGAGCCCGTCCGCGGTGAGCCGCTCGACCACCCCGGCGCAGTCCCGGTCGTGCCACAGGTCCTCGCGCTGGGTGACCACCACCAGCCCGCCCGGTCGCACCACCCGGGCCAGCTCGCGCCAGAACGCCTCGACCTCGGGCAGGTAGGTCATCACCCCGACGCACACGGCCGCGTCCGCGCTGTCGTCGGCCACCGGCAACGGCCGCTGGAGGTCGGTCCGCTCGAGCGCGTCGTACCCGCCGGCCTCGCCCGCCAGGTCCAGCGACGCCTGCGACAGGTCCAGGCCGACCAGTCGGCCGGCGTACCCCTGCGTGCGGAGCTCGCGCCCGACCAGCCCGGTCCCGCACCCGACGTCGAGGACGTCGGCGGCCTCGGGGTGTCGGTTCCGCACGGTCCGGGCCACCACCACCGGCGCCTGGTAGGACCACGACGCCAGGTCGTCGTCGTAGCTCGCCGCCCACGCGTCGTAGCGCTCGGCGACCGCGCCCGGCTCGCTCGGGTCCGCGCTCAGCCAGTCGCTGATCGGGACGTCGTTGCCGGCCACCCGGTCAGGGTCCCACACGGGGCGGGCCGGGACGCGGCGGCAGCGTGCACGACGGCCACCGCGCCGGTGTGCCGGTGAGACGCAGGTCCGCAAGCCTGATCAGGCGGTCGCGTCGGTTCCGCGGCACAGTGGTGGCGTGGCGATGAGCGACGCGGTGGCCCGGATCCTCGACCTGGCCCAGGCCGCCCTCGACGACCCCGGCGTGGGTGCCGACGAGCTGGCGGCGCGGGCCCACCTCTCGCGGTTCCACTTCGACCGGCTGGTCTCGGCCAGCGCGGGCGAGCCGCCGGGTGCGTTGCGTCGGCGGGTGCTGCTCGAGCGTGCGGCGCACCGCCTGACCAGTCGAGCCGACCGCACCGTCCTGGACATCGCGGTCGAGGCCGGCTACGGCTCGAACGAGGCGTTCACCCGGGCCTTCGCCCGGGCCTACGGCACGACGCCCTCGGCGCTGCGGGCCGACCCTCCACCGACGTTCCGCGATCTCGAGCTCGCCGCGCCCAGCGGTGTCCACTTCCACCCACCTGGCGGGCTGCGCCTGCCGGCCACCCACAAGGAGAACGGCATGGACCTCATCCAGCACCTGGTCGACCACCACGTCGCGTCACTGGCGGCGATCATCGAGGCCGCTGCCGACCTGACGGACGACGTCCTCGACCAACCCATCACGCAGTCGGTCGAGGGCGTCGACGACGACCCGACCCTGCGAGGTCTCATCAACGGCATGGTCACCCAGGAGGAGCACTGGCTGTCGGCGTTGCGGGGTGGCGGGTGGCCGGACGAGAGTGACCAGTCCATGGCCGGCCTGGCTGCGCGCCACGAGGTGGCGGGCCGTGACTACCGCGCGTTCGTGGCGGGCGCCGTCGCCGACGCCGCGATGGCCGACACCTTCGTCGACACGACGTGCGAGCCTCTGGTCGCCCACAGCCTGGGCGGCACCATCGCCCACGTGATCACCTTCGGTGCGGTGCGGCGGACGATGGCCGTCGGCGCGCTCTGGTCCGCGGGCAAGCGGGACTTCGACCGGGCGGATCCGCGTCCCCTACATCGACGCCCTGGCCGGGTAGCGCTCCTCAGGTCGGGGCCGGAACGGCCCGCTCACGCCTCGGCCGGCACGGCGTACGCCGTCCCGCGCTCCTCGCGCACCCACAGCACGCCGTCGCCGGCGGTGGCGCCCTGGCGGATCAGCTCGCGCTTGAGGACCTTGTTGGTCGCGGTCTGGGGGAGCGTGGCGGCGATGCGCACGTAGCGGGGCCGCCCCTTGCCGGGCAGGTCGCGCTGCTCGTCCAGGAACGCCTCGAGCTCGGCGGGCGTGAGCGCGGCGTCCTCGTGCAGCACCAGGGCGGCCATGACCTGGTCGCCGACGCCGCCCGGGTCGGGCACGGCGTACACGGCCACGAGGGCGACCGCGGGCAGGCGCTGCAGGATGCGCTCGAGGGGCGCGGCGGCGAGGTTCTCGCCGTCCACGCGCATCCAGTCGGCGGTGCGGCCGGCGAGGTAGATCCAGCCGTCGGAGTCGCGGTAGGCGAGGTCGCCGGACCAGTACATCCCGTGGCGCAGCCGCTCGTCGTTGGCGCCGGCGTCGTTGTAGTAGCCCTGGAACATGCCGCCGCCCTGGGTGTTCACCAGCTCGCCGATGGCCTCGTCGGGGTTGAGCAGCACGCCGTCGGGGGAGAGCTCGGCGACCGCGCACTCCTCGAGGCGCACGGAGTCGTAGATCGCGACGCCGTCGAAGCCCTGGCCGATCGACCCGGGCGGGGTGCCCTCGGTGCGGGTGACGATGACGGCGGACTCGGTGGAGCCGAAGCCGTCCATGACGTGGCACCCGAAGCGTCGCGCGAACTCCGCGATGTCGCGGTCGCTGGCCTCGTTGCCGAAGGCGGTGCGCAGCGGGTTGTCGGCGTCGTCCGGCCGCTCGGGCGTGGCCAGGACGTAGGCCAGCGGCTTGCCGACGTAGTTGAGGTACGTCGCGCCGTAGCGCCGCACGTCGTCCAGCAGGCGCGAGGCGGAGAACGTCGCGGGCACGACGCACGCGCCGCTGGTGAGGGCCACGGCCCAGCCGGCCACCACGGCGTTGGAGTGGAACAGGGGCATCGAGACGTAGCAGACGTCGTCGGCGGTGATCTGGAACCGGTCGACCAGGTGCGCGCCGGAGAACAGCGGGAACAGGTGCGGGACCTGCACGGCCTTGGGCTCTCCGCTGGTGCCGGAGGTGAAGATCATCATGAAGGTGTCCATGGCGCCGGCCTCGGCCCGCGGCACCAGGACCGCTTCCGCGGAAGAGGGTTCCGCTTCCAGGGAAGCGATGTCGAGCGAGCCCGGGACGAGGTCCGCGTGCTCGGCGTTGCTCAGCACCAGCCGGCAGTCCGAGCGCTGGACGTCGGCCAGGAGCGCGTCGCCGCGGCGGGTGGTGTTGAGCCCGACCAGCACGTAGCCGCCCAGGGCCGCGGCCGCCATCGCGGTCAGCATGTCCGGGGTGTTGCCCAGGACCACGCCGACGTGCGGCGGCCGGTCGGGGTCGAGGCGCTGCAGGACGGCGGCGGCGTGCGCGGAGGCCCCGGCGACGTGCTCGCGCCAGGTCCAGGTCCGGTCGCCGCAGCGGACCCCGGGCCGGTCGTCCTCGCCGCGCTCGCGCAGCAGCTGCTGCAGGGTCTCGGCCACGATGCGGCTCAGGCCGGCTCGGCGGCCAGGGTCCGACCGATGTGCAGCGCCTGCTCGGTGCTCCCGCCGTGCAGGAACTCGAAGCGCTTGGCCGCGGTGAAGTAGCGGTGGGCCTCGCCGTCCAGGTCGATGCCCACCCCGCCGTGCACGTGCACGGTGGTGTGCGCGATCCGGTGCCCGGCATCGGCCGCCCACAGCTTGGCCACCGCCACCTCGGTGTCGGCGGGCAGCCCCTCCGCGAGCCGCCACGCGGCCTGCCACAGGGTCAGCCGCTGCCCGAGCGTGTCGATGTAGCCGTCGGCCAGTCGCTGCGACACGGCCTGGAAGGTCCCGATCGGCCGGCCGAACTGCTCGCGCGTCTTGCTGTACGCCGCGGTGAGGGCGAGCGCCCCCTCGCAGACCCCGAGCTGCTCGGCCGCGGCGGCGAGCAGCACGAGGTGTCGCAGCCGGTCGTACGCCGCGCCGTCGGCCGGACCGACGACCCGGTCGCCGTCCAGCGCGACGCCCGCCAGGTCGAGGCGGGCGACCCGGTCGCCGCCGGAGAACGGCAGCGGGGTGACCGTGACACCGGGGTCGTCGGGGAGCACGACGTACACGCCGACCGTGGCGCCGGTCCAGGCCGGGACCAGGAAGGCGTGCGCGTCGGCGCCGGCGGGGACGACCACCTTGGTGCCGTCGAGGACGTGGTCGGCCGAGGCCGTCGTCGTCGGCCGCGCGGGCGCGTGGTCGCGCTCCTCGGCCAGGGCCACGGTCAACAGCGTCGACCCGTCCGCGCTCAGCCACGGCGAGCCGGGGGAGTGCTCGGCCAGGAACCGCGACGCGGGGCCGTGGGCGGCCAGCGGCACCGGGGCGACGACCCGGCCCGCCTCGACGAGCACGCGGCACAGCTCGACCAGCCCGAGCCCGGAGCCGTCGGCCTCCTCGGGCAGCCAGAGCCCGAGCAGCCCGGCAGCGCCCAGCTCGCCCCACAGCTCCCCGTCGAAGCGCGAGCCGCCGGCCTCGACCGCCTTCTGGCGCTCGTTGGTCGCCCGGTCGCCCAGGATCCTGGCGGCCAGGGCGGCCGCCTCGTCCTGCTCGGGGGTGAAGGTGAAGTCCATCGATCTCTACCTCTTCGCCGCGGGCAGCCCGAGCCCGACGTAGCCGATGATGTCGCGCTGGATCTCGTTGGTGCCGCCGCCGAAGGTCATGACCAGGGCCGAGCGGTAGAACCGCTCCACCCGCCCGGCCAGCACCGCGCCGTCCGAGCCGGCCGGCAGCAGCGCGGCGGGGCCGATGACCTCGGTGAGCGTGCGGTAGACCTCGGTGGCCAGCTCGGAGCCGTAGATCTTGGTGGCCGAGGCCTCGGCGGGGGAGAGCGCGACCCCCGTGTCGGCGTCCGAGGCGAGCTTCCAGTTGATGAGCGTGAGCGCCTCGATCTGGGCGTGGGCGCGACCCAGCGCGACCTGGACCCACTCGGTGTCGATCACGCGCGAGCCGTCGGGGTTCTTGGTCTGCTGCGCCCACTCGCGCACCAGCTTCAGCGACAGGGTCAGGGGCGCGGACGAGGTGAGCGAGACCCGCTCGTGGTTGAGCTGGTTGGTGATGAGCGGCCAGCCGCCGTTCAGCTCGCCGACCAGGTTGGACGCGGGGACCCGCACGTCCTCGTAGTACGTCGCGCTGGTCGACACCCCCGCCACGGTGTGCACCGGCGTGTAGGAGAAGCCCTGAGCCGAGGTCGGCACCAGGATCATCGAGAGCCCCTTGTGCCGGGGCAGGTCGGGGTCGGTGCGGCAGGCCAGCCAGATCCAGTCGGCGTACTGGATGAGCGAGGTCCACATCTTCTGGCCGTTGATCACCCACTCGTCGCCCTCGCGCACCGCCCTGGTCCCGAGCGAGGCGAGGTCGGTGCCGGAGCCGGGCTCGGAGTAGCCGATCGAGAAGTGCAGGTCGCCGGCGAGGATCCTGGGCAGGAAGTACGCCTTCTGCTCCTCCGTGCCGTAGCGCATGATCGTCGGGCCGACGGTGTTGAGCGTCAGGTACGGCACGGGCACGCCGAAGTCGGCGGCCACGTCGGTGAAGACGAGCTGGTCGAGCACCGAGCGGTCCTGGCCGCCGTACTCCGCGGGCCAGCCGATCCCGAGCCACCCGTCGGTGCCCAGCTGCTTGATCACCGCCTTGTAGACGCCGGCCTCGCCGAACTCGCCGGTGGCCGACGCGAGCCCCGCCTTGACCTCGGGCGTGACCAGGGCCGCGAAGTAGGCCTGGAGCTCCTCCTTGAGGGCGACCTGCTCGGGGTCCAGGGCGATGCGCATGGCGCGAAACTACCCTGAAACTGGAACGTGTTCTAGTCTGGTGAGCATGGTGGAGAGCGGCACGCGACAGCTGGACCAGGGCGCCCCGCCGGAGCGGTTCGCACGTGGCTGGCACTGCCTCGGGCTCGCCGACGGCTTCCGCGACGGCCGGCCCCACGGCATCGAGGCGTTCGGCGGGAAGCTGGTCGTCTGGGCCGACCGCGAGGGCGAGCTGCACGTGCTCGACGGCTACTGCCGGCACATGGGCGGTGACCTCACCCAGGGCTCGGTCAAGGGCGACGAGATCGCCTGCCCGTTCCACGACTGGCGCTGGGGCGGCGACGGCAGGTGCAAGCAGATCCCGTACGCGCGGCGGGTGCCGCTGCGCGCGCGGACGGTGACGTACCCCGTCGTCATCCGCAACGACCAGCTGCTGGTCTGGCACGACGTCGAGGGGTCGGCGCCGGACCTGGACATCCTGCCGCCGGAGCTGCCCGGCATCGCCGAGGGCGAGTACACCCCGTGGTCCTGGGAGGTCGTGCCGATCGCGGGCTCGCACTGCCGCGAGCTGATCGACAACGTCGTGGACATGGCGCACTTCTACTACGTGCACTTCTCGTTCCCGACCAGCTTCCGCAACGTCTTCGAGGCCACCCAAGCCACCCAGTTCATGGAGTCCAAGGGCCGCCCGGACAAGGCCGGCGGCTACGGCAGCCCGGACCTCTTCCTCAAGTCCGAGGCGACGTACTTCGGTCCGGCGTACATGGTCAACTGGCTCGACGTCGACTACAAGGGCTTCCAGACCGAGGTCATCCTCATCAACTGCCACCTGCCGACCGGTCCGGACTCCTTCACCCTGCAGTACGGCATCACGGTCAAGAAGCCCGAGGGGCTCGACGACGACACGGCCGCCTACATCGCGAAGAAGTACGCCGAGATGTTCGGCGAGGGGTTCCTGCAGGACGTGCACATCTGGAAGAACAAGGTGCCCGTGCAGAACCCGCTGCTGTGCGAGGAGGACGGCCCGGTCTACCAGCTGCGGCGGTGGTACGAGCAGTTCTACGTCGACCGGGCCGACGTGGTCCCGGAGATGGTGGACCGCTTCGAGTTCGAGGTCGACACCACCAAGGCCAACGAGTTCTGGCAGGAGGAGGTGGCCGAGAACCTCCGGCTCAAGGCCGACGAGGACGCCGGGTCCGAGGAGACACCCCAGCTGATGAGCGGCACCTGATGCCGTCGTTCGTCCCCCTGAGCCCGGAGACGCTGGAGGACCAGCGGCTCTACACCTCGGCCCGGCTCGTTCAGGTGGCCTGCCTGGACTGCCTGGCCACGGTCGGGGTGAAGAAGAACTCCGAGCACCACACCTCCATCCAGTGGACCGCCGAGGCCCGGGCCGCGTGTCCCGAGCTGTCGCGGCGCACGTCCGGGCGGGAGTCGCACCCGGCCTGCCCACGGCTCGCGGCTAGCATCGACGCGGCCGCGCGCGAGGGCGCCGTGCCCATCGGTGCGGAGGACGGCTACTAGAGGATGGCTGAATCGTCGTACGACCTCCGCGTCGTGGGGGTCGTGGAGGAGACCGCCGACGCGCACTCGGTCTCCTTCGCGCCGCCCGCCGGCGTGGACTTCTCCTACCGTCCCGGGCAGTTCCTGACCCTCGCGGTGCCCTCGGACCAGACCGGCGTGGCCGCGCGCTGCTACTCGCTGTCGTCCTCGCCGCACGACGGCGGTCCGCTGACGGTGACGGTGAAGCGGACCGTCGACGGCTACGCCTCGAACTGGATCTGCGACCACCTGCGCGAGGGCTCGACGATCCGGTCGCTGCCGCCGTCGGGGATCTTCACGCCGGCCTCGCTGGACGCCGACCTGCTGCTCTTCGCCGGCGGCTCGGGCATCACGCCGGTCATGTCCATCACGCGCACCGCGCTGGCCGAGGGCTCGGGGCGGATCGTGCTGCTCTACGCCAACCGCGACGAGCGGTCGGTGATCTTCTCCCGTGAGCTGAGCGAGCTGGCCGCCGCGCACCCGGCGCGGCTGGTCGTCGTGCACTGGCTGGAGTCCGTCCAGGGCCTGCCCACCCAGGACCAGCTGCGCGCGTTCGCCGAGCCGTTCGCCACCCACGACGCGTTCGTGTGCGGGCCCGCGCCGTTCATGAAGCTCACCGTCGCCGCGCTCAAGGAGCTGGGCTTCCCGCGCGAGCGGCGGCACCAGGAGAAGTTCGTCTCGCTGGGCGGCAACCCGTTCGGCGACCTCGACGCCAGCCCGGAGGAGCAGGCCGAGGCCGAGCACGAGATCGAGGAGGCCGAGGGCGAGGAGCCGACGGACGAGCCGGCCACCGCCTCGGGCGAGGGTGCCACGCACCTCGAGGTCGAGCTGGACGGCCAGACGTACGCCTACGACGACTGGGCGCCCGGCACCAAGCTCCTCGAGCACCTCGAGGCCAAGGGCGTCCGCGCGCCGTACTCCTGCCGCGAGGGGGAGTGCTCGGCCTGCGCGGTCCGGCTGCTCGAGGGCGAGGTCAAGATGCTCCACAACGACGTCCTCGACGACGACGACCTCGCCGACGGCATCCGCCTCGGCTGCCAGTCGGTGCCGGTGACCGACGTCGTGCGCGTGACCTACTCCTGACAGGACGCCCGTCCCTTCCCGAGGGGACACCCGCCCCCGCAGGCTCCTGCCCATGATCCTCGTGAGGCGCCTGCTCCCGCTCCTGGCCCTGCTCCTGCTCGTCCCGGCAGTGCCGGCCCACGCCGGCACCGCGACGTACGGCGACCCGGCCGGCGACGTCGCGAACACCAAGCTCGACATCCGGTCGGTCACGGTGAAGAACACCGCGAAGAAGCTGGTCGTCCGGGTCGCGTTCCCGGGCAACGGCAAGGTCTACGACTTCCCGACCGGCAACGTCTCGGTCTGGATCGACACCGACGCCGACCGGCCCGGCGCGGAGTACGGCCACTTCATGGAGTTCTGGAGCGACTACCGGTTCGCCGAGGTCGCGAAGTGGCGCGAGCAGCCCACGCCCGCCTGGGGGCACTCGCCCGAGGGCCGCTGCGTCACCGACGCCGGCCTCACCCACGACCGGGGCCACCACCTGCGGTGGTTCCAGTACGTCGTGGTCAAGCGGCCCGGCTGCTTCGAGGCCGACGCCCTCCGCGTCGCCGTCTCGACCATGAACACCGGCGACCTCCAGCCGACCGTCGTCTACGAGGCGCCGTTCCTCGACCACCTGGGCGCCCGGCACCAGTGGACGCCCTGGATCGAGCAGGGCTGAGCGCTCCCGGCCCTCACTGGCCGTAGGAGAGCTGCAGGTCGCGGTAGAGCAGCTCGTTCACCCGCTTGCGCAGGTGGCCGGTCCTGCTCTGCTCGGGCGGCTCCCCGGCGGCGAGCAGGGTGAAGGTCAGCGCCGTCCCGCCGCCGTGAGGGGCCAGCTCGAGCACGACCCGGTCGTCGGGCCGGCTCGGCCACAGCGAGGACCAGACCACACGCGTCGGGCGCTCGGACTCCACCACCCGCGGCGCCACCTCGTCGGCCAGCAGCGCCAGCCACACCCGGGGCCCGGTGCGCGCCGGCTCGACCAGGTCGGACCAGACCGCGTGCGGCGGGGCCGGGAGGCGGCGCGTGCGGTGGCCGTACGGCGTCACGCGCTCAGCCTGTCACGGCCTCCGGCGGCCGGCGCCGGTCCCACCAGGCGCCGATGAGCATGGCCAGCCCGGCGATGAGGCAGCCGAACAGCGTGTCGACCAGGTAGTGCTCGCCGGAGTAGACGAGCGCGCCCGCCATGAGCGCGGGGTAGAGCAGGAACACCCAGCGCCACCACGCCCGCAGCCGGGTCACCGCCCACAGCGCGACCAGGCAGGAGAAGCCGGTGTGCAGCGACGGCATCGCCGCGGTCTTGTTGGCCAGCCCGCCGAAGACCATGGTCGTGCGCTCGAGGCCGAGGTCGTGGAGGGCGTAGCTCGACATCCGAGCCAGCGGCGGCAGCAGCCCGTCGCGCGAGGCCATCCACGGCGGCGCCATCGGGAACACGATGTAGCCGGCCAGAGCGAGGTAGGCGATGGTCACGTAGCGCCGGATCCACGACAGCCACAGCGCCCGGTCGCGCAGCCAGAGCACGCCGGCCAGGCCGAGGCCGACCACGAAGTGCGAGGCGTACGTCGCACTGGTGAGGTAGTCCCACCACCGCAGCCGCGGCACGCACGGGTCGCCGCACAGCTCGTGCTGCAGGCTCACCGTCGGCACCTGGCTGCCGCCCCACAGGTGGGCCAGCCACTCGTCGGCGTGGATCGGCCAGGTCTCGTGGGGGGGCGAAGCCGAGGTCGTCGGTGACGCCCCGGACCACGCCGTACGTCGCGAGCGCGACCAGCCACGGCCACCAGTCCCGCGGGAACTGCCAGGCCCAGTCGCCGCGCCAGGCGATGGCCAGCAGCCACAGCCAGATCGCCACCCCGGGCGGGTCGTTGGGCAGGCCGACGAGCCAGCACCAGGCGAGCAGCGCCACGGCGTACGCCGCGACCGCGAGGACGCGGCGGCTCACGCGTCGGCGCGGCGGTAGACGGTGAACTTGCCGGCCTGGGTGACCTCGTCGTACTCGCGGTCGAGCTCGCCCTGCGCGGTGGAGAAGTCCAGGCGCCAGACGTCCAGGGAGTGCTCGGCGACCAGCACCCACTCCGGGCGCTCGGGGCCGCGCAGCAGGCCGACCAGGGTGCGCAGGTCGGCGTCGCGCACGCGCGCGGGCAGGCTCCAGAGGTACGGGTAGGGCGAGGTGAGGTCGGCGTCGCGGATGATGTTGGCCGCGCCGAGGACCACGACCGCGGAGTCGCCGCGCCCGCCGTGGTCGTCGAGGTAGGCGATCGCCTGCTCCTCGGGCCGATCGATGGGGTGGGCCAGCACCCAGCCGATGACCACGGCGCTGGACAGCCCGGCCAGCGCGAACGACGTGCCGATGCTCCGCGTGACCGGCGCCGGCCGCTGGGCGAACCCGGCCGCCACCAGCACCGCTCCGGGCACCAGCCCCATCAGGTAGTGCAGCCAGTAGCTCCCGCCCAGGCCCACCACCAGGACCTCGACGGCGAGCACGACGTACGCCGCCGTGCGCAGGTCCGGAGCGGTCCACGGGCCCTGGACCGACGGCTCGCCGCGGCCCTTCCAGACGAACGTCGCCACCACCAGCGGCAGCCCGCTGGCCGCGAGGGCCTCGACCACGGCCACCAGCCGTCGTGAGGCCGCGCCGCTGTCGCCGGCCAGCTCGCGGGCCGCGTCCAGCCGGAAGGTCACCACCGCGTCCCACAGGTCGGCCGGTGCCGTCCCGCGCGCGGCCGCCGCCACCACGACCAGGCCGCCGGCCACCAGCGCGCCGACCACGAACCCCGGCAGCCTTCGCCGGGCGGCCCGGCTGGTGAAGAGCAGCGCGACCACCAGTGCGAACACGTCGACCTGGCTCTGCTTGACCAGCATGCCGACCGCGCCCGCCGCCCCGGCCAGCACGCTCAGCGCCGTCCCGCGGACGCGGTGCCGGCTGGCCGCCGCGGCGACGTACGCCGCCATGCCGCCGACCAGGAACGGCAGCGCCAGCACCTCGCCGTCCACCACCGTGCCGCCGAACAGCGGCGTCCCCACGCACACCGCGGCCGTGCCGGCCGTCAGCAGCGGGGCCGAGCGCCGCTCCGGGGCGGCCAGCCGCCCCAGGACGCCGGCCAGGACCACCGTGAGCACCGCGGCCAGCGCGCCCAGCAGCCGCAGCGGCACCGCCCCGCCCAGCCCGTCGGCCAGCCCGAACAGCGCGACCAGCACCGGCGGCCGGTCGACCCAGTAGTCGCCGTACAGGCTCACGCCGTCCGACCACTGGCCGCCGACGATGAGGTAGCCCGCCTCGTCCGGGCTGAGCGAGCGCCCGGCGAACGGCAGCCAGCCCAGGGACACCCCGACCGCCATGAGCAGCACCCACGTCTTGGGCATGGTCCCGATCCGGCGGCGCCAGGGCGGCGCGGGCGTCGGCTCAGCCATCGACGCCCTGTCCCAGCACGGGGAGGGAGCCTAGCGTTGGCATCACCGTCTCCGACCTCGACGCCACCGTCGACCGGCTGGCCGCGGACGGCTACAGGGTGGTCGGCGGCATCACGGTCGCCCTGGGCGAGCGGGTCGGCTGAGTCCGCGCACGAAGGTCAGCACGGCCTCGACCAGCTGTTCCGGCTGGTCGAACGGCAGCCCGTGCCCCGCGTCGGCCACCTCCTGCACGTGGACGAGCGGGTTGAGCGCCACGAGCCGCTCCGCCACGTCGGGCGTGACGACGGGCGCGTCGCCCACGACCAGCAGCGTCGGCACGTCCAGCGCGGCGACGAGCTCGTCGTAGGGCGGGTTGGGCGGGCGCAGCACGTCGAACGCCGCCGGCGCGGTGTCCAGCCGCGCCCTGACCTGGGCGGCGCGGACCTCGGGGGAGCGGTGGGGGTGCCGGCTCCGGGCCTCGTCCAGCAGCGCCGCCTCACCGCGGGCCACCGCCGTGAGGTGCTGGCCGAGCACGTCGTCGGCGTACACCTCGCGCTGGCGCGTCTCGTCGAGGAAGGTCGGGTCGACGAGGACCAGGCCTCGCAGCCGCGGCCCGAGGCGGGTCGCGGCGAGCAGCGCCGTCAGCCCGCCCATGGAGTGGCCCACGAGGACCGGGCGGTCCAGGTGCAGCGCGTCGAGCAGCCCCACCACGTCGCCGGCGAGGTCCTCGTAGCGGTAGCCGGTGGTCGGCGCGCTCGAGCGGCCGTGCCCGCGGGCGTCGGGCGCCACCACCCGCAACTCGGCCTCGAGCAGCCGCGTCACCGGCGCCCACGTCGCGGCGCTGCCGAGCAGGCCGTGCAGCAGGACCGCAGTCGGCCCCGGGCCACCTGCCCGGAGGCAGGAGAGCCGCAGTCCGCCGACCTCGACGTCGCACCGGTCGCCGGCGGCGGCCCGGGTCACCAGCCCCGCTCGCGCCACTCCGCCAGGTGCGGGCGCTCGGCGCCGAGGGTCGAGTCGTCGCCGTGGCCGGGGTAGAACCAGACGTCGTCGGGCAGCCGGTCGAAGATCTTGGCCTCGACGTCGTCCAGCAGCTGGCGGAAGCGCTCCGCGTCGCCCTGGGTGTTGCCCACCCCTCCGGGGAAGAGCGAGTCGCCGGTGAACAGGTGGCCGTGACCCGACGGGTCGTCGTACAGCAGCGCGATCGAGCCGGGCGTGTGACCGGCCAGCGCGATGACCGAGAGCGAGCAGGACCCGACCGGGACGGTGTCGCCGTCGCCGACCTGCAGGGCGATGGGGACGCCGGTCTGCTCGGTGATGGCCTCGGCGTCGGGGTCACCGGCCACGGTGGCCGCGTCGGTGGCGCCGACGACGTCGGCCAGGGCGCGGTGGTGGTCCCAGTGCTGGTGGGTGGTGACGACGTGGGTGAGCGGGCCGTCGCCGACGAGGGGGAGGAGGGTCTGGGCGGAGTCGGCGGCGTCGATGAGCACCTGCTCGCCGGTCTCGCGGCAGGTGAGCAGGTAGCAGTTGTTGGACATCTGCTCGTCCACCGCGACCTTGATGATGCTCAGGTGCTCCAGGGTCCGGGTCTGGGCGGGCCCGCCCGGGGTCACGTGGCCGGTGTACGTCTCTTCGCTCACCACGGCTCCATCCTCGGCACCTGGCCGTCGTCGCTGGTCAGTCCCTCGCCGGGACCCCGGCCGGTCACCCACCATGCCAGGGCGCTGCCGGGTCCGGACACGGTGGGGCCGGAGCCGTCACCGAAGACGAAGCGCTGGTCCAGGTCGACGGCGTGGGCGACCGGGCCGGGACCGGGCGGGTGGTCGGCGGCGCGGGTGGCGAGGACGAGGGCGGCGAACGCCGGCGGCCAGTCGGCGGCCGTGTAGTCGAGGCCCAGGTCGGCGTGGTGGATCTCGACCTCACGGGTGCGCATCGTGCCGACCTGCCCGGCGGTGAACGTGCGGCCGCCCGGGGTGCGCTCGACGGTGGCGCCGGCGAGGTTGTCGGCCAGCTCCTCCACCCACTCGCCGAGCACGGTGCTGGAGGCGTAGAAGCGGTCCCGGATCGTCGACGGCTCCTGCTCGGCCAGCGCCACGATCTCGGCGTCGCGGGCCTCGTCGGAGGCGTACATCGGCACCGCCCGGCCCTCGTGGACACCCTCGAGCGCGGCGCCGAGCGCCTCGGCGTTCAGGGTCAGGTGGGCCACCACGTGGGCGCGGGTCCAGCCGGGGAGCAGCGACGGCTCGCTCCACTGCTCGTCGGTGAGACCGTCGACGGAGCGGACCAGCCTGCGGGTACCGGAGTCGAGCAGCTCGAGCAGCTGGGCGTCCGCCATGACCGCCATCCAACACCATCCGGCGGTCCCGGGACGGCCGCCCGCCGGGCGGGCCGGGACCACTGTCGGCGGTGCGTGAGACGCTTGCTCGGACCGCTACTGTGGGAACGTTTGTTCGAACGACGAGGACAGGGACGAGGACTCGCTGGTGCAGGAGAAGCTCATCATCCGGGGCGCCCGGGAGCACAACCTCAAGGACATCTCGCTCGACCTGCCGCGCGACTCCCTCATCGTCTTCACCGGTCTGTCCGGGTCCGGCAAGTCCAGCCTGGCCTTCGACACGATCTTCGCCGAGGGCCAGCGCCGCTACGTCGAGTCGCTGTCGGCGTACGCGCGCCAGTTCCTGGGCCAGATGGACAAGCCGGACGTCGACTTCATCGAGGGCCTGAGCCCCGCGGTCTCGATCGACCAGAAGTCCACGTCGAAGAACCCGCGCTCGACCGTCGGCACCATCACCGAGGTCTACGACTACCTGCGCCTGCTCTACGCCCGCGCCGGCCGCGCGCACTGCCCGGTCTGCCAGGCGCCCATCGAGCGCCAGACCCCGCAGCAGATCGTCGACCGGATGATGGCGCTCGAGGAGGGCACCCGCTTCCAGGTCCTCGCGCCGGTCATCCGCGGCCGCAAGGGGGAGTACGTCGAGCTGTTCCGCCAGCTCCAGACCCAGGGCTTCTCGAGGGCTCGGGTGAACGGCGAGATCCACACCCTCGACGACCCACCCAAGCTCGACAAGCAGAAGAAGCACACCATCGAGGTGGTCGTCGACCGGCTCGCGGTCAAGGACACCAGCAAGCGGCGGCTCACCGACTCGGTGGAGACCGCGCTCAACCTGGCCGGCGGTCTGGTCGTGTTCGACCTGGTCGACCTGGACGCCAAGGACCCGGGCCGGGAGCTGAAGTTCAGCGAGAAGATGGCCTGCCCCAACGACCACCCGATCGACACCGACGAGCTCGAGCCCCGCTCGTTCTCGTTCAACAGCCCGTTCGGCGCCTGCCCGGAGTGCACCGGTCTCGGCACCCGCATGGAGGTCGACCCCGAGCTGGTCGTCCCCGACCAGGAGGCGACCCTCGGCGAGGGCGCGATCCAGCCGTGGAGCCAGGCCCACGTGGCCGACTACTTCCTCCGGCTGCTCAACGCGCTGGGCGAGGAGCTCGGCTTCGACCTCAACACCCCGTGGCGCGAGCTGCCCACGAGCGCCCAGAAGTCGATCCTCGACGGGCACAAGACCAAGGTCCACGTGGTCACCAAGAACCGCTACGGCCGCCAGCGCGCCTACTGGGCCGAGTTCGAGGGCGTCCGGACCTACATCGAGCGCCGGCACCGCGAGGCCGAGTCCGACACGAGCCGCGAGCGGTTCGAGGGGTTCATGCGCGAGGTGCCGTGCCCGGTCTGCCGGGGCAGCCGGCTCAAGCCGGTCAGCATGGCCGTCACCCTGGGCGACCTGGCCCTGCGCGAGACCGGCCGCGGCGGGCTCAACATCGCCGAGGTCTGCGCGCTGCCCATCAACGAGACCGCCGCCTACCTGCGCGACGTCGAGCTGTCCGCCCGCGAGCGCCAGATCGGCGAACGGGTGCTCAAGGAGATCCAGGAGCGGCTCAACTTCCTGCTCGACGTCGGCCTGGACTACCTCTCGCTCGACCGGCCCTCCGGGTCGCTGTCCGGCGGCGAGGCCCAGCGGATCCGGCTCGCGACCCAGATCGGCGCCGGCCTGGTCGGCGTGCTCTACGTCCTCGACGAGCCCAGCATCGGGCTGCACCAGCGCGACAACCAGCGGCTCATCGAGACCCTGGTCCGGCTCAAGGACCTCGGCAACACCCTCATCGTCGTCGAGCACGACGAGGACACCATCCAGGTCGCCGACTGGGTCGTCGACATCGGCCCCGGCGCGGGTGAGCACGGCGGCCAGGTGGTGCACAGCGGTCCGGTCGCCGACCTGCTGACCAACGACCACTCGGTCACGGGGCAGTACCTCTCCGGCAAGCGGCAGATCCCGGTCCCGCCGATCCGGCGACCGCGCACGACCGGGCGCGAGCTCAAGGTGGTCGGGGCGCGCGAGCACAACCTGCGCAACATCGACGTGACCTTCCCGCTCGGGTTGTTCGTCGCGGTCACCGGCGTGTCCGGCTCGGGCAAGTCGACCCTGGTCAACGACATCCTCTACACCTCGCTGGCCAAGACCATCTACCGCTCGCGGACCATCCCGGGCCGCCACCAGCGCATCACCGGTCTCGACCACGTCGACAAGGTCATCCACGTCGACCAGTCGCCGATCGGCCGCACGCCCCGGAGCAACCCGGCGACCTACACCGGCGTCTTCGACCACATCCGCCGGCTCTTCGCCTCGACGCCCGAGGCCAAGATGCGCGGCTACCAGCAGGGCCGGTTCTCGTTCAACGTCAAGGGCGGGCGCTGCGAGGCGTGCGCCGGTGACGGCACGATCAAGATCGAGATGAACTTCCTGCCGGACGTCTACGTCCCGTGCGAGGTCTGCCACGGCGCCCGCTACAACCGCGAGACCCTCGAGGTCCACTACAAGGGCAAGACCATCGCCGAGGTCCTCGACATGCCCATCGAGGAGGCCGTCGACTTCTTCGCCGCGGTGCCCGCGATCGCCCGGCACATGAAGACCCTGGTCGAGGTGGGCCTGGGGTACGTCCGCCTGGGCCAGCCCGCCACCACGCTGTCCGGTGGCGAGGCCCAGCGCGTCAAGCTGTCCTCCGAGCTGCAGAAGCGCTCGACCGGCCGCACCGTCTACGTCCTCGACGAGCCCACGACCGGGCTGCACTTCGAGGACATCCGCAAGCTGCTGCTCGTGCTCGGCCGCCTGGTCGACCAGGGCAACACCGTGCTGGTCATCGAGCACAACCTCGACGTCATCAAGACCGCCGACTGGCTGGTCGACATGGGTCCGGAGGGCGGCTCGCGCGGCGGGCTGGTGGTGGCCGAGGGGACGCCGGAGGACGTCGCGGACAACCCCGAGAGCTTCACCGGCGTGTTCCTCAAGCCCCTGCTCGAGGGCAAGGAGGCCAAGCAGCCGACGCGCAAGAAGCCGGCCTCGGCGGCGCCCGTCGGTCGCGGGCCGCGCGCAGCGGTCCAGGCGCCGGCCAAGAAGGCGACCGCGAAGAAGGCGACCGCCAAGAAGGCCACGCGCAGCACCCGCAAGTCGGCGTGAGGCCGGGTGAACCGTCCGGGGACCCCGCCCGTACTCCACGCATGACTTCCGACAAGCCCTCGGGCCGACTCTCGGGCCACCTCTCGGACCAGATCTCGCGCCGCACGCTCGGCGGGCTCGCCGCCGCCGGGGTCGGCGTACCCCTGCTGGCCGCGTGCGGCAGCGACGACTCGGGCGCCACGGCCTCCGACCCCGCCAGCAGCGCCGCGGCCTCGTCGAGCGCGCCCACGGCGGCGTCCTCCAGCGCGGCACCGGAGAGCAGCGCGGCCGCACCCGGCGGCGACGCGCTGGCCTCCACCTCCGACATCGAGGTGGGCGGCGGGAAGATCTTCGCCGACCAGGAGGTCGTGGTCACCCAGCCCGCCGCGGGCGAGTTCAAGTGCTTCACCGCCGTGTGCAGCCACCAGGGCTGCATCGTCAGCGACGTCAAGGGCGGCACCATCAACTGCGACTGCCACGGCAGCCAGTACTCCATCGAGGACGGCTCGGTCGTGACCGGCCCGGCGACCTTCGCCCTGGCCGAGGAGCCGATCAACGTGGCGGGCGACTCGATCACCCTGGGCTAGCCCCGGCCGCGGTGGCAGGGTGGTCCCCATGGCCGACCACGAGCTGCGCACCGTCGTCTCCGGGATGTCCTTCACCGAGTGCCCGCGCTGGCACGAGGGCCGGCTGTGGTTCGTGGACTTCTACACCCACGTCGTCTGCTCGGTGGCCGAGGACGGCTCGGACCTGCGCACCGAGGTCGAGGTGCCGCAGCAGCCGTCCGGCCTCGGCTGGCTGCCGGACGGACGGCTGCTCTACGTCTCGATGCGCGACCGGTTGGTGATGCGGCGCGAGCCGGACGGCACGTCGGTGGTGCACGCCGACGTGTCGGACCACGTGACCGGGCACGCCAACGACATGGTGGTCGACGCCGAGGGTCGGGCCTGGCTGGGCAACTTCGGCTTCGACCTGATGGGCGGCGCCGACATCGAGACCACCGGGCTGCTGCGGATCGACCCGGACGGCACGGTCACGGCGGTCGCCGACGACCTGTGGTTCCCCAACGGCAGCGTGGTCACCCCCGACGGCGGCACGCTCATCGTCGACGAGACCCTCGGCAACCGGATCAGCGCCTTCGACATCCACCCCGACGGCTCGCTGGGGGAGCGGCGCGACTGGGCCACCTTCGGCGAGCTGTCCACCAGCCGCGCGCTGGCCGAGGCCATCCCGCAGGGCAAGTACGCCCCGGACGGCTGCACCCTCGACGCCGACGGCTGCCTGTGGGTGGCCGACGCGCTCGGCGGTCGGGTCTGCCGCGTCCGTGAGGGCGGCGAGATCCTGGAGACCGTCTCGCCCGGCACCGGCGCGTTCGCCTGCATGCTGGGCGGCAGCGACGGCCGGACGCTCTTCATCTGCTGCGCGCCCGACTTCGACGAGCACGCGCGCAGTGCCGCACGGGAGGCCACGATCCGGGCGGTCACCGTCGACGTGCCGCACGCCGGGCTGCCCTAGCCGCCGGTCAGGCCGGCTGCGCCTGCTCCAGCTGGGCGGCGAGCGCCTGCTGGCACTGCTCGCGCCAGCGCCGGTCGCGCGGCGAGACCCGCCGGTCGAGCCGGCCGTCGAGGAGCTGCCGCGCCTCGTCGAGCCGGTCGGCGCGCACCAGCGCCGCGATCCGCGTCTCCTCGAGGACCTCCCGCTGGGCGTCGGAGCCGCCCAGCCGCCGGCTCGGCCCGGCCAGGGCTGCCAGGTCGTCGGCGGCCTCTCCGGCCCGGCCGGCCGCGAGTCGGCCGAGGGCGCGCGCGAGGGGCGCGACCACCTCGCGCTGGGTCGGGTGGTCGTGCCGGCCGGCCCAGGCGGCCAGGCGGTCGAGGCCCGCCCGGTCGCCGAGGGCCAGCAGCGTCACCGCGCTGTGCATGGCCAGGAACGGCGTCGAGGGCCGCTCCAGCACGCCCCGGCCGGCCAGTGCCGCGACCTGTTCGAGGCCGGGGACGTCGGTGGCGTCCGGGGTCAGCGCCCACCGGAACAGCAGCGACCCGGTGTCGACCAGGGCCCGGCAGCCGAGGCCGTGCTCCGGACTCAGCTGCGCGTCGTACCGACGCCGGACCGCCTCGGTGTCGCCCAGCGACAGCTCGTGCAGCGCGGCGTGCCACGCGAAGTGCGAGAGCGAGTCGATGGACGCGCCGTCGCCGGTGACCCAGGAGTCCATCCACGCCAGCCCGGCGGCGTGGTCCCCGGTCTCGTAGTGCGCGTGCGCCCGGGCGTGCGCCGAGTGGCCCGCGACCGGCTCGACGGCCAGCGATGCGCACGAGAGCGCCATCGCCTCGTCGAAGCGGCCCTGCTCCTGCCGGATGAAGGCCAGCAGCCCCGTGAACCACCAGTCGTCGCCGTACGCCGGCGCCGCGCCCTCGACGATCGACCACGCCTGCTCCGGCACCTCGGTCACCCCTGCGAACGCGATGGTCGGCACCGCGGTCGACAGCAGCAGCGCGTCCAGCGGGTACGCGCGCAGGTGCGCGACGAGCGGCTCGGAGTCCCCGGCCACGTGGCGCACCACCGCGTGCACGTGGCTGCGCTCGCGCTCGGTGCCGCGCGCCGCGTGCAGCGAGGCGTCCCGCAGCCGGGCCTGCACGTCGACGTTCGCGCACAGCTCGTGGCCCAGCAGGGCCAGCGCCGCGTGGCCCAGCGCGAAGGTCGGGTCGTGCGCCAGCGACGAGGCCAGCGCGGGCAGTGACCCGCTCTTGAGGCGCAGTACGTCGAGCAGCCCCCGGGAGTACGCCGCAGCCGCCTCGGGCGAGGTGGTGAGGGCGTACCCGTAGGGGTCACGACACGGCATGCAAGTAGACTAGATCACTCGACTTTGCTGTCCAAGCCCACCACGGCGTGTCGCGCCGACCTGGACCGGACGGAGCAGACGCTGCGGGCCCGCACCTGCGCGCGCACCGGCGGCACCCGACCGCACCCGCGGAGACTGTCCCCGGCCGACCGTAGGGTTGAGGGGTGGCTCGCCGGACTCCTCGCACCAGTGGCGGGCCGGCGTCGTACCGTCCCGAGCCGGGGTCGATCCCGACCCAGCCCGGGGTCTACCGCTTCCGCGACGCGCGGGGGGCGCGTGATCTACGTCGGCAAGGCCAAGAACCTCCGGGCCCGCCTGTCGTCGTACTTCCAGGACATCGGCAACCTGCACGCGCGCACCGCGACCATGGTGACGACGGCGGCGGCGGTGGACTGGACCGTGGTGCGGACCGAGGTCGAGGCGCTCCAGCTGGAGTACTCCTGGATCAAGGAGTTCGACCCGCGGTTCAACGTGAAGTACCGCGACGACAAGTCCTACCCCTGGCTGGCGGTGACGCTGGGCGACGAGTTCCCGCGCGTCATGGTCGGGCGCGGCGCCAAGCGCAAGGGGACGCGGTACTTCGGCCCCTACAGCCACGCCTGGGCCATCCGCGAGACCGTCGACATCCTGCTGCGGGTCTTCCCGATGCGCTCGTGCTCCAACGGCGTGTTCAAGCGGTCGGGGCAGATCGGGCGCCCGTGCCTGCTCGGCTACATCGACAAGTGCTCGGCGCCGTGCGTCGGCAACATCTCCGCCGAGGACCACCGCGCGATCGTGGAGGACTTCTGCGACTTCATGGGCGGGCAGACCCGGCCGTTCATGCGCCGCATCGAGCGGGAGATGTTCGCCGCGTCCGAGCGGCAGGACTACGAGAAGGCCGCCCGGCTGCGCGACGACCTCGGCGCGATGAACCGCGCCCTGGAGAAGCAGGCCGTCGTGCTCGGCGACGGCTCCGACGTCGACGTCATCGCGCTGGCCGAGGACCCGCTCGAGGTCGCGGTGCAGATCTTCTACGTGCGCGGCGGCCGGATCCGCGGTCAGCGCGGCTGGGTGGCCGACCGCGTCGACGAGGGCGGCACGTCGGAGCTGGTCGAGGACTTCCTGCTCCAGCTGTACGCCGGCGACTCCGACGCCATCCCGCGCGAGATCCTGGTCCCCGCGCTACCGCCCGATGTGGACACCTTCGAGCAGCTCTTCAGCGACCTGCGCGGGGTCAAGGTGTCGATCCGGGTGCCGCAGCGCGGCGACAAGAAGACGCTGCAGGAGACCGTCGCCCGCAACGCGCTCGAGGCGCTGGCTCTGCACAAGACCAAGCGGGCCAGCGACCTCACCACCCGCAACCGCGCGCTGGAGGAGATCCAGCAGGCGCTCGAGCTGGACGACGTACCGCTGCGCATCGAGTGCTACGACATCTCCAACCTCCAGGGCACCGAGGTGGTGGCCTCGATGGTCGTCTTCGAGGACGGGCTGGCGCGCAAGGGGGAGTACCGCCGCTTCGTCATCAAGGGCGTCGACGGGCAGAACGACGTCGCGTCGATGCACGAGGTCATCACCCGGCGCTTCCGCCGGCTGCTGGACGAGCAGGCGCGCTCCGAGCTCAAGCCCGGCACCGAGGAGTCCGGGCCGATGCTGGTCGACCCCGAGACCGGCCGGCCGCGCAAGTTCGCCTACGCGCCCGGGCTGGTCGTCGTCGACGGTGGCCCGCCGCAGGTCGCGGCGGCGCAGCGGTCGCTGGACGAGCTCGGCATCGACGACATCCCGGTCGTGGGCCTGGCCAAGCGGCTGGAGGAGGTGTGGGTGCCGGGCCAGGAGGACCCGGTGATCCTGCGCCGCTCGTCGGAGGGGCTCTACCTGCTGCAGCGCATCCGCGACGAGGCCCACCGGTTCGCCATCTCCCACCACCGCTCGCGGCGTTCCAAGTCCATGGTCGAGAGCGCGCTGGACGACGTGCCGGGGCTCGGCGAGGTGCGCCGCAAGACGCTGCTCAAGCACTTCGGGTCGCTGAAGAAGCTCCGCGACGCCGAGGTGGCCGAGATCGCCCAGGTGCCGGGGATCGGGCCGGCGACCGCGGCCTCGATCAAGGAAGCGGTGGCCGCGGCCTCCGGTTCTCGCGAGACTGTCTCCGTGACGCCTGCCTTCAACGCCGCGACCGGGGAGATCGTGGAGGAGTGAGCGCACCCGTCACCCAGGACGCCACCGCCCGGCCCGGTGAGCTGGTCGTGGTCACCGGCATGACCGGCGCCGGTCGCAGCACGGCGGCCAAGGAGCTCGAGGACCTCGGCTACTTCGTCGTCGACAACCTGCCGCCCGGGCTCATCAAGGACGTCATCCGGCTGGTCGACGACAGCCGCGGTGCGGACACCCCCGTGGCGGTGGTGACCGACGTCCGCTCGGGCGCCTTCTTCGACTCCCTGGCCGAGCACCTCGCGCACGGCGCGACCGGCCGGCACGCCACCCTGGTCTTCCTCGAGGCCACCGACGAGGTGCTGGTCCGGCGCCAGGAGGCGGCCCGCCGCCCGCACCCGCTCCAGGGCGACGGCCGGCTGCTCGACGGCCTGCAGCGCGAGCGCGAGGTGCTCGCCGGGCTGCGCGGCGACGCCGACCTGGTCATCGACACGACCTCGCTCAACGTCCACCAGCTCACCGACCGGATCGCCTCCGAGTTCGGTACGCCGGAGAAGGTCCGGCTCAAGGTCAGCGTGGTGAGCTTCGGCTTCAAGTACGGCATCCCGGTCGACACCGACTACCTCGCCGACATGCGCTTCCTGCCCAACCCGCACTGGATCCCCGACCTGCGCCCGCGTACCGGCCTGGACCCCGAGGTGGCCGACTACGTGCTGCGCCAGGACGGCGCCGAGGAGTTCGTGCGGCGCTGGGTCGACCTCATCGCGGGCGTCGCCGACGGCTACCTGCGCCAGGGCAAGCGGTTCGCCCAGGTCGCGGTGGGCTGCACCGGCGGCAAGCACCGCAGCGTGACGGTGACCGAGGAGGTCGTGCGCCGGCTCGGCGAGCGCGGCATCGAGGCGCGCGCCTACCACCGCGACCTGGGGCGGGAGTGAGCGTGACGCCGTCCGCCGAGGACGTGCTGCCGGACCGCGCCGTCGCGGTGGTGGCCTTCGGCGGCGGGCACGGCCTGTTCGCCTCGCTCTCCGCGCTGCGGCTGCTCGTCGACGAGCTGGTCGTCGACGACCTGACCGCCGTGGTGACGGTCGCCGACAACGGCGGCTCGTCGGGGCGGCTGCGCGGCGAGTTCGGCGTCCTCCCGCCCGGGGACCTGCGGATGGCCCTGGCCGCGCTGTGCGGGCGCAACGAGTGGGGCGTGACGTGGTCGCGGGTGCTGCAGCACCGGTTCGCCGGCGAGGGCGAGATGCGCGACCACGTGATCGGCAACCTGCTGATCGTCGGGCTGTGGGAGCTGCTGGGCGACCACGTGGACGCGCTGGACTACGTCGGCCGGCTGCTCGGTGCGACCGGGCGGGTGCTGCCGATGGCGCTGGTGCCGATGGACATCACGGCCGAGGTGCGCGGGCTGGTGCCCGAGGACCCGGACGCCCTCGTCGCCGTGCGCGGGCAGGTCGAGGTGGCCAGCACCGACGGGATCATCGAGTCCGTCGCACTGGTCCCGCCGGACCCGCCCGCGGCGCCCAAGGCGCTCAAGGCCATCGAGGCCGCCGACTGGGTCGTGCTCGGGCCGGGGTCGTGGTTCACGTCCGTGATCCCGCACCTCATGGTGCCTGCGCTGCGGCACGCACTGGTGGCCACCGACGCCCGCGTCGTCGTGGTCCTCAACCTCGCGGCCGAGGACGGCGAGACGCCCGGCTTCGGTCCCGCCGACCACCTGCGCGTCCTCGCGGAGCACGCCCCCGACCTGCGCGTGCACACCGTGCTGGCCGACCTCGGCACCGCCGCCGACGAGCTCGCCGACCTCGAGTCGGTGGTCGCGGCGTACGGCGCGCACCTGGTCCTCGAGGACGTGGCCGAGGCCCCCGGGACGCCGCGCCACGACCCGCTCAAGCTGGCCGCGGCGTACGCCAAGATCATCGCCGGAACCGCCTAGGAGCAAGGGCTTCCGGCACCCTCCGAGGGTTGTTGACTCCCGTGCGAGGATCGGCGCATGGCGATGACGGCACAGGTCAAGAGCGAGCTCGCGAGCACCTCGATCACGAAGACCTGCTGCCGCAAGGCCGAGGTGGCCTCGATGCTCCGTTTCGCCGGGGGGCTGCACATCGTCAACGGCAAGATCGTGGTTGAGGCCGAGCTCGACACCGGTGCCGCCGCGCGCCGGCTGCGCACCGACGTGGCCGAGGTCTACGGCCACGAGTCCGACGTCGTGATGGTGCAGGGCAACGGCATCCGCAAGGGCAGCCGCTACCTCGTCCGCATCACCAAGCAGGGCGAGGCCCTGGCCCGCCAGACCGGCCTGCTCGACCAGCGCGGCCGCCCCGTCCGCGGCCTCCCGCCCGCCGTCGTCTCCGGCGGCGGCTGCGACGCCGTGGCCGCCTGGCGCGGTGCCTTCCTGGCCCACGGCTCCCTCACCGAGCCCGGCCGCTCCTCCTCCCTCGAGGTCACCTGCCCCGGTCCCGAGGCCGCCCTCGCCCTCGTCGGCGTCGCCCGCCGCCTCGGCATCTCCGCCAAGGCCCGCGAGGTCCGCGGCGTCGACCGCGTCGTCATGCGCGACGGCGACGCCATCGGCCAGCTCCTCACCCGCCTCGGCGCCCACGAGTCCCTCATGGCCTGGGAGGAACGCCGGATGCGCCGCGAGGTGCGCGCCACCGCCAACCGCCTGGCCAACTTCGACGACGCCAACCTGCGCCGCTCCGCCCGCGCCGCCGTCGCCGCCGGCGCCCGCGTCGACCGCGCCCTCGAGATCCTCGGCGACGAGATCCCCGACCACCTCCGCCAGGCCGGCCAGCTCCGCCTCGAGCACAAGCAGGCCTCCCTCGAGGAGCTCGGCCAGCTGCACGACCCCGTCCTGACCAAGGACGCCATCGCCGGCCGCATCCGCCGACTGCTGGCCATGGCGGACAAGCGCGCAGAAGAGCTGGGCATCCCGGACACCGAGGCGAGCCTCACCCCGGAGATGCTCGCCGAGGAGTGAGGGCTGTGCAGATGGCGGCGACTCCGTCGCCGCGTGCTCGGCGCGCTCCGACGAACCGGCCCGCGCACCACGGACGACGACCGCCGCCCGCACTGCGTGCGGACCGCACGGGCTCCCGTCCGAGGCACGCGGGCCGATCCGGCGCGCCGAGCTGCTGCCGCGGGAGGCGCGCCGTCAGGTGGTCACTCGAGGAGGCCCGGCTCCGCGTGTCGCTGGCGCTGCCGGCGCCATGACACCCGCCGCGCCGCTGCCCTCGAGCCGCAGACCAGTCGCCGCGCCGGTGCCCTCGAGCCACAGTCCAGTCGCCGCGCCGCGGCCCCCGAGCCGCAGAGCCGTCGCCGAATTCCTCCGGAGCCCGATTACTCGCACGTACGCCGGACGCCGCGCTGGCGCTTCTCAGCGGGCTCGGTAGGGTCGACTTGAACGATCCAGACGTCACCGAGATCCAGGAGCAAGACCAGTGACCGTACGCGTCGGCATCAACGGCTTCGGCCGGATCGGCCGCAACTTCTACCGCGCCGTCCGAGTCCTCCAGCAGCAGGAGGGGCTCGACCTCGAGATCGTCGCGGTCAACGACCTGACCGACCCCAAGGCGCTGGCGCCGCTGCTCAAGTTCGACTCGATCCTGGGTCGGCTCGACGTCGACGTGACGGCCGAGGACGGGCTGATCAAGGTCGGCGACTCCAACGTCACCGTCTTCTCCGAGCGGGACCCGGGTCAGCTCAAGTGGGCCGACGCGGGCGTCGACGTGGTGGTGGAGTCGACCGGCTTCTTCACCGACGCGACCAAGGCGCGGGCGCACGTGGACGGCGGTGGCGCCAAGAAGGTCATCATCTCTGCGCCGGCGAGCAACGACGACATCACCATCGTGATGGGCGTCAACCACGAGCAGTACGACCCCGAGGCGCACACGATCATCTCCAACGCCTCGTGCACGACCAACTGCCTGGCGCCGATGGCCAAGGCGCTCAACGACTCGATCGGCATCACCAAGGGCCTGATGACGACGATCCACGCCTACACCGCGGACCAGAACCTCCAGGACAACATCCACAAGGACCTGCGCCGCGCGCGGGCGGCGGCGCTCAACATCGTGCCGACGTCGACAGGCGCGGCCAAGGCCATCGGCCTGGTCCTGCCGGAGCTCAAGGGCAAGCTCGACGGCTACGCCCTGCGCGTGCCGACCCCGACCGGCTCGCTCACCGACCTCACGTTCGAGGCCGGCAAGGACACGAGCGTCGAGGAGGTCAACGAGGCGGTCAAGGCCGCCGCCGACGGCCGTTACCTGCGCTACTCCACCGACCCGCTGGTCTCCACCGACATCACCACCGACCCGGCGTCGTGCATCTTCGACGCGCCGCTGACCAAGGTCATCGGCAACCAGGTCAAGGTGGCCGGCTGGTACGACAACGAGTGGGGCTACTCCAACCGCCTCGCGGACCTCATCAAGTACGTCGGCGAGTCGCTCTAACCGTGGGGGAGTACGCCGGGCTGGGCGAGGTGCAGGGCAAGAAGGTCCTCGTCCGGTCGGACCTCAACGTGCCCCTGGACGGCCAGCGCATCACCGACGACGGCCGGATCCGGGCCAGCGTGCCGACCATCCAGGCGCTCGCCGACGCGGGCGCCCGGGTGGTCGTGACCGCCCACCTCGGGCGGCCGAAGGGCGAGCCGGACGAGAAGTACTCGCTGCAGCCGGTCGCCGTACGCCTCGGCGAGCTGCTCGGCCAGGACGTCGCGTTCGCCACCGACACCGTGGGCCAGAGCGCCCGGGCAACGGTGGAAGCGCTAGCGGACGGACAGGTCGCCCTGCTGGAGAACGTCCGCTTCAACGCGGGCGAGACCAGCAAGGACGAGGGTGAGCGCGGTGCGTTCGCCGACCAGCTCGCGGAGCTGGCCGACGCGTTCGTCTCCGACGGCTTCGGGGTCGTGCACCGCAAGCAGGCGTCGGTGTACGACGTCGCGCAGCGGCTCCCGCACGCCATGGGCGGGCTGGTCTCGGCCGAGCTCGAGGTGATGCGGCGCCTGACCGAGGACCCCGAGCGCCCGTACGTCGTGGTGCTGGGCGGCTCCAAGGTCTCCGACAAGCTCGGCGTCATCGACAGCCTGCTCGGCAAGGCCGACACCCTGCTCATCGGCGGCGGGATGGTCTTCACCTTCCTCAGGGCCCAGGGCCTCGGGGTCGGGAAGTCGCTGCTCGAGGAGGACCAGGTCGAGACCTGCCGCGAGTACCTCCAGCGCGCGCAGGACACCGGCAAGACCATCGTGCTGCCCACCGACATCGTCGTGGACACCGCGTTCCCGAGCGGTGACCGCGAGCCGCAGCCGCAGGTCGTGGCCGCGGACGCCATCCCGGACGACGCGCTGGGCCTCGACATCGGCCCGGAGTCGGCGCAGGCCTTCGCCGAGCAGGTGCGGGGCGCGCGGACGGTCTTCTGGAACGGCCCGATGGGCGTCTTCGAGACACCCGCGTTCGCCGAGGGCACCCGTGCGGTGGCCGAGGCGCTGACCCAGGTCGACGGACTGTCGGTCGTCGGCGGCGGTGACTCCGCGGCCGCGGTGCGCACGCTCGGCTTCGACGACGACGCGTTCGGCCACATCTCCACCGGCGGCGGCGCCAGCCTCGAGTACCTCGAGGGCAAGACGCTCCCCGGCATCGACGTACTCGAGGACTGAGCGCATGACCCGCACGCCGCTGATGGCCGGCAACTGGAAGTCGAACCTCAACCACCAGGAGGCGGTGGTCCTCGTCCAGAAGCTGGCGTGGATCCTCGCCGACAAGAAGCACGACTTCGGGCGCGTCGAGGTGGCCGTCGTGCCGCCCTACACCGACATCCGCTCGGTGCAGACCCTGGTCGACGGCGACCGCCTGCAGATCAAGTACGGCGCGCAGGACGTCTCCGAGCACGACGGCGGCGCCTACACCGGCGAGATCTCCGCGGCCATGCTGGCCAAGCTGGGCTGCTCCTACGTCGTCGTGGGGCACAGCGAGCGCCGCCAGCACCACGGCGAGACCGACGAGCTGGTCGCCACCAAGGCCGCCAAGGCCCTGGCCGCCGGAATGACGCCCCTCGTCTGTGTGGGTGAGGGCCTGGAGGTCCGCCAGGCCGGCGAGCACGTCCCGCACTGCATGAGCCAGGTCGAGGGGTCCCTGGCCGGCCTCAGCGCCGAGCAGGTCGCGGGCCTCGTCATCGCCTACGAGCCGGTCTGGGCGATCGGCACCGGCGAGGTGGCCACCCCGGCCGACGCGCAGGAGGTGTGCCAGGCCATCCGCGGCCAGGTGCGCGAGGCGTACGGCGAGGCGGCCGCGGACGCCGTGCGCATCCTCTACGGCGGCTCGGTCAAGGCGGCCAACGTGGCCGGGATCATGGCCGAGGTCGACGTCGACGGCTGCCTGGTCGGGGGCGCCAGCCTCGAGGCCGAGGAGTTCGGCGGCATCTGCCGCTACTACGACATGCCGGTGCTCTGATCCACCCGTAGGGGTGGGATGCCTGCGTGACGTAGGATCGCGGCCGTGGATCTCCTCTTCACGATCATCCTGATCATCGCCAGCCTGCTGATGATCATGCTGGTCCTCCTGCACAAGGGTCGCGGTGGCGGCCTCTCCGACATGTTCGGTGGCGGTGTCTCCAGCTCGCTGGGCGGCTCCTCGGTCGCCGAACGCAACCTCGACCGGCTCACGGTCGGCATCGGCGTCATCTGGTTCGCCTGCGTCATCGCGCTGGGCCTGCTGCTCGCCTACCAGGGCTGAGGGGGACACCATGGCCGGTGGAGGGAACGCCATCCGTGGCAGCCGGGTCGGCGCCGGCCCCATGGGCGAGGCGGAGCGCGGCGAGGCCGCACCCCGCCAGACGATCACCTACTTCTGCTCCCACGACCACCGCTCGGTGGTCACCTTCGCCATCGAGGCCGCGGCCCCGGAGACCTGGGACTGCCCCAAGTGCGGCCTGCCGGCCAGCGTGGACTCCGACAACCCGCCCCCGGCGCCCAAGATCGAGCCCTACAAGACGCACCTGGCCTACGTGAAGGAGCGGCGCTCCGACAAGGAGGCCGAGAACATCCTCGACGAGGCCCTGCAGCTGCTGCGCTCGCGGCGCAAGTCCGGCGACATCATCTTCTGAGCCTCGCGCCGCCGCCGGCGCCGTCCGACCAGGCGCGTGCTCGGGTGGCCAGAGGGTACTGGCCGCCGATGAGCGAGGAGCCCAGCGGTTGGACCGCAGAGCTCGAGGCCGGGCCGTTCGACGGTGCCACGGTCAGCTTCGACCTGAGCTGCGGCGAGCTGCCGGGCTCGGTCGTGGTGACGTTCGTCGTCGACGAGGCCTCCGACGAGCCGCTGTGGCACAGCTACGTGCTCGACCCGCGCAGCCGCGCGGTGCGCTAGCTGGGCGAGGACCGCAACGCCCCCGGGACCGAGGACCCGCGGCACCTGCGCACCCGGAGGCACAGCCTGGCCCTGCTGGCGCTTCCGGACGACGGGCTGACCCGGCGCTTGTACGCCCTGCTCTTCGAGCCCTACCCGGGGGTGCGCCGGCTGTTCGCCGCCGACGTGCGGCCGCAGGCGGCCATGCTCCGCACGGCGATGCAGGCCACCCTGGAGCACCTGGGTGACCGGGACTGGCTGAGCACGGCGCTCGGCGCGCTCGGCGCGCAGCACGCCGCGTGGGGCGTGACCGAGCCGATGTACGACGCGTTCGAGGAGTGCATGCTCGCCGCGATGTGCGAGCTCACCGGGGAGGGGTGGACGCCCGCGCTGGCCGAGGACTGGAGCGCGACCTTCGGCGACGTCCGGGACCTGATGCTCGCGGGCGCGGCCCGGGTCCCGCCCGGCGACGGGCCCCGGGCCTGAGCCCTCACCAGGGCTGGACGCCGGTCTCGTCGCGGAAGGTGCCGGTCGGGCCGTCGTCGGGCAGGGTGGCGAGCTCGAGGAAGACCGCGGCGCCCTGCTCGGGCGTGCGCAGGCCCCGGTGGCCGTTGAGGTCCGTGGCCACGTAGCCGGGGCAGCCGGCGTTGACGAGGATCCCCGTGCCGGCCAGCTCCTTGGCGTACTGCACGGTCATCGCGTTGAGGTAGGTCTTGGTCGGCGAGTAGGCGCCGGAGATCGGCCCCACCGCCTCCTGCTGGGCGGTCTGCAGGCCGAGCGACCCGACCGTGCTGGAGACGTTGACGATCCGCGGCGAGCGGGCCTCGCGCAGCAGCGGGAGCACGGCGTTGGTCACGCGGATGACACCGAGCACGTTGGTGTCCACGACCTCCCGGACCTGCTCGGCGCTCACCTGCGAGGGCTCCTGCGGCATCCCGCCGGTGATGGCGGCGTTGTTCACGAGGACCTCCAGCCCACCCTCGTCGGCGAGTTGGGCGGCCGCGGCGGCCACGCTGGCGTCGTCGGTCACGTCGAGGGGTACGCCGAACACGTCGTGGCCCTCGGCGCTCAGCTTCGCCACGGCGTCCGCCCGGCGCTGGGGGTCGCGGGCGCCCACGCCGACGCGGAAGCCGAGGCGGGCCAGGCCGGCGGCGATCTCGTAGCCGATGCCCTTGTTGGCGCCGGTCACCAGGGCGACCGGCTTGGTGGAGGACGAGTCAGTGGTCATGCCTCGATCATGGGCTCGCCACCTGCGCGGCACCAGGACCGATCCGGTGCCGCGCCATACCGCGCGGGTATGACACCAGGTCAGGCGTAGGCTCGCTGACGTGGAGACCCGCGAGCTGCGCTACTTCGTCGCCGTCGCGGAGGAGCAGCACGTGGGGCGGGCGGCCGAGCGCCTGGGCATGGCCCAGCCGCCGCTGTCGCGGGCCATCGCTCAGCTCGAGCGCCGGCTCGGCGCACGCCTGTTCGTGCGCGGACCGCGCGGCGTGACGCTCACCGCCCCGGGCCACACCCTGCTCGAGGAGGGCCGCGCGGCGCTGGCCGCGGTGGACGCCGCCGAGCGCCGCACCCGGCGGGCGGCCGACGCCGGCCGCGGGACGACCGCCGGCGTGGTGCTGACCGCCAAGGCCGGCGCGTCCAGCGAGCTGATGGCCAAGCTGCTCGACGCCTACGCCGCGGAGCCCGACGCCGTCGAGGTCGAGGTCGTGCTCAGCCCGCCCGGGCACCAGGCCCTGATGCTGCGCGACGGCCGGGCCGACGTGGCCATCCTCCACGACCCCTTCGACGACCTGAGCGGCTTCGACACCGAGCCGCTCGTGGTCGAGGACCAGGTCCTGGTGCTGCCCGCCGGGCACCCGGCCAGCGGCCGGACCAGCCTGAGCGTGGCCGAGGCCCGGTCGCTCCCGGACCTGCCGCCCCCGCGGTGGCCACGCGTGGACGGCAGCTACCCCGACGGCCCCGGCCCCGAGCTGCGCGACCTCACGCAGGTCCTCCAGCTGGTGCGGCTGGGCCGCACCGCCCTGGTGCTGCCCGAGTCGGCCCGGGTGAACCTGCGCGACGGCCTCGCGGTCGTCCCGCTTTGCGACGCGCCACAGGTGACCACGGTCATCGCCTGGCCGCCGCAGAGCACGTCGACCGGCGTCGCCGGGCTCGTGCGCACGGCGACGCGCCTCTAGGAGGCCGGCTCGACGTAGCGCCACCGGCCCTCGGAGACGACCTCCACGCCGGCGTCGGTGACCACGAGCGCGGTCTGGTCGTCCACGATGTACGCCGGGTGGCCGATCCCGGCTGCCCAGGCCTCGCACTCGGCCATCGAGTTGCCCGGCTCGCCGTCCGCGGCCAGGTGCGGGCAGAGGCAGAAGTCGACCAGGCCGAGCTGTCGGTCGTCGCCGATGAGCGGCTCCCACTGCACGAAGTCCGCACCGACCCGGGGCGTCATCACCATGCTGCCGGCGCTGAGCCCGACCCACACCGCGTCCAGCTCCGGCAGCAGGTCGGCCAGGCCGGACTCGCGCATCCAGTGGGCGAGGTACGCCGCGTCGCCGCCCGCCGCCAGCAGGACGTCGGCCTCCCGCACGGTGGGCTCCCACAGCTCGCGCGGGATCGAGGGGAGCGCGGTCAGCTCCAGCACGCCCACCGAGCGCCAGCCCAGCGCGGTCATCGCGTGCGGCTCGGTGCCGCTGATGAAGCCCCAGGGCTTCACCCCCGGACCCACCCACGGGTGGGCGTACTGCGCGGTCGGGACGCAGAGCGCGTCGCACTCCGCGATCGGCCGGCCGAGCAGGTCGACGAGCGCCGCCTCGATGCTGGGGTTGGTGACGCCACCGGACGTCAGCAGCAGCTTCATCAGCGCATCAGAGCCGGGAGGCGGCCTCGCGGTCCAGGAACCAGATCGTCTCGTCGGTGCCCTGCACCCCCGAGGCGGGGCAGTCGTGCCGGTCCGTGCCCTCGGCGTGCGCGCGGGCCACCGCGTCGGCCTTGCCCTCGCCGCTGACCAGGAACCAGACCGACTTGGACCGGTTGAGGGCGTCGAAGGTCAGGCTGGTCCGCAGCGGCGGCGGCTTGGGGGAGTCGGTGACCCCGACCGCGATCCGGTCGTCCACGTCGAGCTGCGGGAAGCCGGGGAACAACGACGCGACGTGCCCGTCGGGGCCGACGCCGAGCATGAGCACGTCGAAGGCACCCGAGCCGTACTCCTGCATCTCCCGGGAGTACGCCGCCGCGGCCTCGTCGACGTCGGCCGCGGCCTCGGTCGAGGGCATCGGGTGGACCTTGGCCGGGTCGAGGTCGACGTGGTCGAGGAACGCCTCGCGGGCGGCGCGCTCGTTGCGGTCGTCGGAGGCCGGCTCCACGAACCGCTCGTCGCCCCACCACACGACCACCCGCGACCAGTCCACGTCCGAGGCCGGCGCCAGCCGGGCCAGCTCGGCGTGGATCGCGTCGGCGATGGTGCCGCCCGTCAGCGCGATGTGCGGCTCGCCGCCGGCGGACTGGACCTCGGCGAGCCGGTTGAGCAGCTCGCCGGCCACGGCGGTGGCCAGGGCGGGGGCGTCGTCGTGGACCTCGACGCGGGGGGCGTTCATGCGTGGCTCCTGGTGAGGGCGCGGGCGACGGAGGCGTAGACGTCGTCCTTGTCGAGGCGACGCAGCTCCTCGGCCAGCAGCTCGTGGACGTCGCGGCGACGCAGGGCGATGGGACGGTCGGGGTGGCCGGGGGAGGAGTACGTCGCGAGCCGGCCGTCGGGCCGGTCGATGCGGATCGGGCCCTCCTTGGTGGTCAGCTCGACGGCGGTGACGCCGGGGCCCTTGGAGTTCTTGCGCTCGATGGCCACGCCCAGCCGGCTGTGCAGCCAGGCCACGAGCAGGTCGGCGGACGGGTTGGCCCGCTCGGCCGTGACCGAGCCGCCGGTGACCTTGAGCGGGTGCTGGTCGAGCGCCGCGGCGAGCAGCGCGCGCCAGGGGGTGAGCCGGGTCCAGGCCAGGTCGGTGTTGCCGCGGGTGTAGGCCTTGCACTGGTTGCGCAGCACCGCCGCGTGGTTGCGCGAGACGTTGGCCGAGTCGGTGATCCGGCGCTGGGCCAGCGCGCCGAGCGGGTCCGCGGCCGGGTCGAGGGGCGGGTCGGTCGGCCACCAGACCGCGACCGGCGAGTCGGGCAGCAGCAGCGGCAGCACGACCGAGTCGGGGTGCTTGACCACCTCGCCGCTCAGCTTGATGAGTGCGGTCTCGCCGGTCCAGCCCGAGCCGGTGCCGACCTGGGCGTCGACCTGGGAGGCGCCCCGGCCGTCGCCCAGGATCACGCCGAGCACCCGCGCGGGGTGCTCGTGGGAGGCCTCACGGCCCATCTCCATGGCGGCGTCGGCGTCGTCCTCGTCGGCGACGATGACCATGGTCAGCACCATGCCCATGGCCGGGCTGCCCGCGCGGGTGCGGGACCGCCGGAACTCCGCGGCGATGGCCGCGGAGTCGGTGTCGCGGAGCGCGATCATCATGGCTGCATCACGGCCTTCTCCAGGTGCGTCCGTCGCGGGCGAGCATCTTGTCGGCAGCCTGCGGACCCCAGCCGCCGGAGGCGTAGGGCTCGGGCGAGCCCTTGCGCTGCCAGTGCTCGAGGATCGGGTCGAGGATCTGCCAGGACAGCTCGACCTCCTCGTGCCGCGGGAACAGCGGCGGGTCGCCCAGCAGCACGTCGAGGATCAGCCGCTCGTAGGCCTCCGGCGAGGACTCGGTGAACGAGCCGCCGTAGACGAAGTCCATGTTCACGTCGCGGATCTCCATCGAGGAGCCCGGCACCTTGGAGCCGAACCGCAGCGTCACGCCCTCGTCGGGCTGGACCCGGATGACGAAGGCGTTCTGGGTCAGTTCCTCGACCGCGGTGGCGTTGAAGGGCTGGTGCGGCGCGCGCTTGAAGACCACGGCCACCTCGGTGACCCGGCGCCCGAGCCGCTTGCCGGTGCGCAGGTAGAACGGCACCCCGGCCCAGCGCCGGTTGTCCACGTGCAGGGTGACGGCGGCGAAGGTCTCGGTGGTCGAGCGCCGGCCCACGCCGTCCTCGTCGAGGAAGCCGTTGACCTTGCGCCCACCGGACCAGCCGGCGGCGTACTGCCCGCGGGCGGTGGTGAGGTCGAGCCGGCGGGGGAGCGAGACCGAGGCCAGCAGCTTCTGCTTCTCGTGGCGCAGCGAGGTGGCGTCGAACGACGTCGGCTCCTCCATCGCGGTCAGCGCCATCAGCTGGAGCAGGTGGTTCTGGATGACGTCGCGGGCCGCGCCGATGCCGTCGTAGTAGCCGGCCCGGCCCTCGATGCCGCCCTCCTCAGCCATCGTGATCTGCACGTGGTCGACGAAGTTGGCGTTCCAGAGCGGCTCGATCATCTCGTTGGCGAAGCGCATCGCCAGGATGTTCTGGACCGTCTCCTTGCCGAGGTAGTGGTCGATGCGGAAGATCGAGTCCGGCGGGAAGACCTCCATCAGCGCGGCGTTGAGCTCCTGCGCGGAGGCCAGGTCGTGGCCGAACGGCTTCTCGATCACCACGCGTCGCCAGCGGTCCTCGCTGGCCTGGGCCAGCCCGTGCTCCTTGAGCTGCTGGGCGACGGTGCCGAAGTACGCCGGCGGGATGGCCAGGTAGAAGGCGTGGTTGCCGTCGGTGCCGCGGGACTGGTCGAGCTCCTCGATGGTGCGGCGCAGGTGGTCGAAGGCCACGTCGTCGTCGAACTCGCCGGGCACGAACCGGAAGCCCTCGGCCAGCTGGCGCCAGGTCTCCTCGCGGAACTCGGTGCGGGCGTACTGCTTGACCGAGTCGTGGACGATGTCGGCGAAGTCCTGGTCGGCCCAGTCGCGACGGGCGAAGCCGACGAGGCTGAAGCCCGGCGGCAGCAGCCCGCGGTTGGCCAGGTCGTAGATGGCCGGCATGACCTTCTTGCGCGACAGGTCGCCGGTCACCCCGAACAGCACCATCCCGCACGGGCCGGCGATCCGGGGGAGCCGGCGATCCTGCGGGTCGCGCAGGGGGTTCGTGTACGACGCGGCCATCAGCGGCGGTGCTCCCGGTAGTAGGCGATCAGCCGTTGGGTGGACAGGTCCTGCTCGGCGGCGACCGACTCGTCGCCGGCCACCGCGGCGGTGACCTGCTGGGCCAGCTGCTTGCCCAGCTCGACGCCCCACTGGTCGAAGGAGTCGATGCCCCAGACCACGCCCTCGGTGAAGGTGGTGTGCTCGTAGAGCGCGACCAGCTGGCCGAGCACCGACGGGGTCAGCGCCGGCGCCATGATCGAGGCGGTCGGCCGGTTGCCGGTGAACACCCGGGCCGGCACCACCGACTCGTCGGTGCCCTCGGCGCGGACCTCGTCGGCGGTCTTGCCGAAGGCCAGCGCCCGGGTCTGGGCGAAGAAGTTGGCCAGGAACAGCTCGTGCACGTCGGTGCTCTGTCCGTCGTGGTCATCCCTCAGCGGGTAGGCCGGCTCCGCGAAGGCGATGAAGTCGGCCGGGATCAGCCGGGTGCCCTGGTGGATGAGCTGGTAGAACGCGTGCTGGCCGTTGGTGCCCGGCTCGCCCCAGAACACCTCGCCGGTGCCCGCGCTGACCGGGGTGCCGTCCCAGCGCACGCCCTTGCCGTTGGACTCCATGGTCAGCTGCTGGAGGTACGCCGGGAAGCGGTGCAGCAGCTGGCTGTAAGGGAGCACCGCGTGGGTCTGGGCGCGAAGGAAGTCGGCGTACCAGACGTTCAGCAGCCCCATCAGCACCGGGACGTTCCGCTCCAGCGGGGTGGTGCGGAAGTGCTCGTCCATCGCGTGGAACCCGGCCAGCAGCTCGGCGAACCGCTCCGGCCCGATGGCCACGACCAGCGACGTGCCGATGGCGGAGTCCATCGAGTAGCGCCCACCGACCCAGTCCCAGAAGCCGAACGCGTTGTCCGGGTCTATGCCGAAGTCGGCCACCTTGTCCAACGCGGTGGAGACAGCCACGAAGTGCTTGCGGACCGCCTCGGCCTCGTCCTGACCCGACAAGCCGTCGAGCAGCCAGGCCTTGCACAGCCGGGCGTTGGTCAGCGTCTCCAGGGTCCCGAAGGTCTTGCTGGAGACGATGAACAGCGTGCTCGCGGGGTCGAGACCCTTCAGGGTCTGGGCGGCGTCCGTGGGGTCGATGTTGCTGATGAACCGGCACTCGAGCCCCTCCTGGCGGTAGGGCTCGAGCGCCTCGTAGGCCATCACCGGTCCGAGGTCGGAGCCGCCGATGCCGATGTTGACCACCGTGCGGATCCGCTCGCCGGTGACGCCGGTCCACGCACCGGAGCGGACCTGCTCGGCGAACGCGTAGACCCGGTCGAGCACCTCGTGCACGTCGGCCACGACGTCCTGGCCGTCGACCTCGAGCTGGGCGTCCCGGGGGAGCCGCAGCGCCGTGTGCAGCACCGCGCGGTCCTCGGTGACGTTGATGTGCTCGCCGCGGAACATCGCGTCGCGCCGCTCGGTCAGCCCGACCTGCTCGGCCAGGGCCAGCAGCTCGGTCAGCACCGGCTGGGTGACGAGGCCCTTGGAGAGGTCGACGTGCAGGTCCGCCGCGGCGAAGGTGAGCGCGTCGACGCGCTCGGGATCCTCGGCGAACCAGGCCCGCAGGCTCGGGGTGAAGCCGTCCGCGAGGGCGCGCAGGGCGTCCCAGGCCTCGGTCGTCGTGGCGTCGACCGGGGCACTCGAGCCCTGGGTCACGACTCGGCCTGCTCCATCTGGCCCTGGACGGTCTCGACCAGCTCGGTCCAGGACTTCTTGAACTTGTCCACGCCCTCCTCCTCGAGGGTGATGAACACGTCGTCCAGTGAGATCCCGACCTCTTGCAGCTGGTCGAAGACCGCCTGCGCGCCGTCCTTCTCGCCGGTGACCCGGTCGCCCTCGACCTCGCCGTGGTCGGCGAAGGCGTCGAGGGTCTTCTCCGGCATCGTGTTGACGGTGTCGGCGACGACCAGCTCGGTGACGTAGAGGGTGTCGGGGTAGTCGGGGTTCTTGACGCCCGTGGAGGCCCACAGCGGCCGCTGGGGGTTGGCGCCGGCCTCCTCGAGGGCCTTCCAGCGCTCGCTGGCGCCGACCTCGAGGTACGCCGCGTAGGCGATCCGGGCGTTGGCGACGGCCGCCTTGCCGCGCAGGGCCAGGGCCTCGTCGGTGCCGATGCCCTCCAGCTGCTTGTCGACCTCGCTGTCCACGCGCGAGACGAAGAACGAGGCCACCGACTGGATGGTGGACAGGTCGATGCCGGCGTCGCGTGCCTTCTCGAGCCCGGCCAGGTAGGCGTCCATCACCTTGCGGTAGCGCTCGACGCTGAAGATCAGCGTGACGTTGACCGAGATGCCCTCGGCGATCGCGGCGGTGATCGCCGCCAGCCCCTCCTCGGTGGCGGGGATCTTGATGAGGGCGTTGGACCGGTCCACGGCCGCCCACAGCTTCTTGGCCGAGGCGATGGTGGCGTCGGTGTCGTTGGCCAGGTCGGGCTCGACCTCGATCGAGACCCGGCCGTCGTACTTCGTGCTGTCGGCCACCGGCTTGAGGATGTCGCAGCCGTTGCGGACGTCCTCGGTGGTGAGCTCGAAGATCACCTTGGTGACGTCGGCGCCGTCGGCGACGAGCTTGCGGACCTGCTCGTCGTAGCGCTCGCCGTCGGCGATGGCCGCGGCGAAGATCGTCGGGTTGGTGGTGACGCCGACGACGGACTTGTCCTTGACGAGCTCGGCCAGGTTGCCGGTCTCGATGCGCTCGCGGGAGAGGTCGTCGAGCCAGATGGACACTCCGGCGTCGGCCAGAGCCTGAAGACGCTCGCTCATGCGTTGTTCCCTTCACGGATGCTGTCGCGGGCCGCGTCGGCGACGGCCGTCGCGGTGATGCCGAACTCCTGGTAGATCCGCGCGTAGTCGGCGGACGCGCCGTAGCGCTCGATGGAGACGATGCGGCCCCGGTCGCCGACCAGCTCGCGCCAGCCCTGCTTCACGCCGGCCTCGACCGAGACCCGCGCCTTGACGATGGGCGGGAGGACCTGGTCGCGGTAGGCGGCGTCCTGCTGCTCGAACCACTCCAGGCACGGCAGCGAGACCACCCGGGCCGAGATGTCGTCGGCCGCGAGCAGCTCGCGCGCCTCGACCGCGATCTGCACCTCGGAGCCGGTGGCCAGGAGCACGACGTCGGGCGTCGCGTCCTCGGCGTCGAGGAGGACGTAGCCGCCCCGGTGCACGTTGTCGGTGGTGGCGAAGCCGTCGGTGCCGCGCGGGAAGACCGGGACGTTCTGCCGGGTCAGGATCAGCGCCGCCGGACGGTCGCTGTGCGAGAGGACCGTCTGCCAGCAGGCCGAGGTCTCGTTGGCGTCGGCCGGGCGGACGACGTCGAGGCCCGGCATGGCGCGCAGGGCGGCCAGGTGCTCGATCGGCTGGTGGGTCGGTCCGTCCTCCCCGAGCCCGATCGAGTCGTGGGTCCACACGTAGGTGACCGGCAGCTGGCTCAGCGCCGCCACCCGCACCGAGCCGCGCATGTAGTCGGAGAAGGTGAGGAAGGTGCCGCCGAAGACGCGGGTCAGCCCGTCGGCCGCGATGCCGTTCATGATCGCGCCCATGCCGTGCTCGCGGATGCCGAAGTGGAGCACCCGGCCCTGGTAGGGGTCGCCCTCCCACTCCTTGGTCGAGCGGCTCTCGGGGATGAACGACGGCGCGGACTCGATGGTGGTGTTGTTCGAGCCCGCGAGGTCGGCCGAGCCGCCCCACAGCTCGGGGACCACGCCGGCGATGGCGTTGATGACCTTGCCCGACGCGGCGCGGGTGGCGATGCCCTTGGGGTCGGCGTCGAAGCTCGGGATGGCGTCGGCGAGCTCGGCCGGCATCTCCTTGGCCTTGAGCCGGTGCAGGAGCTTCGCCTGGTCCGGGTGCTCGGCGGACCACTGGTCGTAGCGCTCGTCCCACTCCGCGCCCCACGCGGCACCGCGCTCACGCAGGCCGCGGGTGCGCTCGAGGACGTCGGCGGGCACCTCGAAGGTCTTGTCCGGGTCCCACCCGAGGATCTCCTTGGTCGCAGCGACCTCGTCGGCGCCGAGCGCGCTGCCGTGCGCCTTCTCGGTGCCCTGGGCGTGGGGTGCGGGCCAGGCGATGATCGTGTCCAGCACGATGAGCGACGGCTGGTCGGTGACCTCGCCGGCCGCCCGGATGGCGTCGTACAGCGCCGGGACGTCCTCGCGGTACTCCGTGCCGCCGTTGGTCCAGTCGACGGTCTGGACGTGCCAGCCGTAGGCCTCGTAGCGCTTCGCGACGTCCTCGGTGAAGGCCACGTCGGTGTCGCCCTCGATCGAGATCCGGTTGCGGTCGTAGATCATCGTGATGTTGCCGAGCTGCTGCGTGCCGGCGATCGAGCTGGCCTCGCCGCTGACGCCCTCCTCGAGGTCGCCGTCGGAGCAGATCGCGTAGACGTGGTGGTCGAACAGGCTCTCGCCGGGCGCCGCGCCCGGGTCCAGCAGGCCGTGGACGCGGCGCGCGGACATCGCCATGCCGACGGCGTTGGCCACGCCCTGGCCCAGGGGACCCGTGGTGACCTCCACGCCGGGGGTGTGGTGGAGCTCGGGGTGGCCCGGGGTCTTGGAGCCCCAGGTGCGGAGCGCCTGGAGGTCCTCGAGCTCGAGGCCGAAGCCGCCGAGGAAGAGCTGGGTGTAGAGCGTGATGCTCGAGTGCCCGCACGAGAGCACGAAGCGGTCGCGGGCGATCCACTCGGTGTCGGCGGGGTCGTGGCGCATGACCTTCTGGAAGAGCAGGTACGCCGCCGGGGCCAGGCTCATGGCCGTGCCCGGGTGGCCGTTGCCGACCTTCTGCACCGCGTCCATCGCCAGCACCCGAGCGGTGTCCACAGCCTTGTCGTCGAGCTCGTCCCACTCGAGGTCAGGCAGGGGTTGGGAGGTGGTGCTCACGGTGCTCCTTCTGGTGGGGTGCGGGCACTGCCGAGACTACTCAGCGCCGCGGTTAGACTCACAGCGACTCAGTGCCCCAATCCCACCCGTCGAACGCCTATTCCGAGGTTCCGTGACCTACGTCGGCCAGTCGGTGCCGCGCACCGCGCACCGCGGTGTCCTGACCCCGGTTGACGGCGGGGTCGAGCCCGCCACCTTCCGCGACGTGGTGGCCGCCTACGTGGGGCTCACCAAGCCCCGTGTCATCGAGCTGCTGCTGCTCACCACGGTGCCGGTGATGTTCTTCGCCGCCCAGGGCGTGCCCTCGCTCGGACTGGTGGCCGCGACGGTCGTCGGCGGCACCTTCTCGGCCGGCTCGGCCTCGGTCTTCAACTGCGTCTACGACCGCGACATCGACGAGCAGATGCGCCGCACCCGGCGCCGGGCGCTCCCGCGCCACCTGGTCTCGCCGCGGGCCGCGCTGGTCTTCGGCGTCGTGCTGGCCGCGCTGTCCACCGCGGTCCTGCTGCTGTGGGTCAACCCGCTCTCGGCGGCGCTGTCGCTGGGCGCCAACGCGTTCTACGTCTTCGGCTACACCATGCTGCTCAAGCGGCGCACCACCCAGAACATCGTCTGGGGCGGGCTCGCGGGCTGCTTCCCGGCCCTCATCGGCTGGACCGCGGTCACCGGCGAGCTGTCGTGGGTGCCGGTCGTGCTGTTCGCGGTGGTCTTCTTCTGGACCCCGCCCCACACCTGGGCGCTGGCCCTGCGCTACCGCGAGGACTACGCCAACGTCGACGTGCCGATGCTGCCCGTCGTGGCCCCGGCCCGCGAGGTCGGCCGCCAGGTCGTGGTCTACAGCTGGGTGATGGTGGCCACGTCGCTGCTGCTGTGGCCGGTGGCCGGCACCGGTCTGGTCTACCCGGTCGCCGCCGCGGTGCTCGGCGCCGTCTTCCTGCTCGAGGCGCACCGGATGTGGGCGCGCACGCGCGGCACCGAGGACCTCACCGCCATCCAGCCGATGCGGCTGTTCCACGCCTCCAACCTCTACCTCTCCCTGCTGTTCGTCGCGGTCGCGCTCGACCCGCTGCTGACCCGCTGACCGGCGTACGGCCGCGCGGCCGGGCTCGCCCGTCGGGGTAAGGTCGACCTGGCTTGACCAGTGCGCCCGTGGGGGGCCGTGCGGTCGGGCGTTCGGCTGGGGGGTCGAAGGCATGGGGGTGTCACGCCGCGAGGCGGAGACGGTGGCCCGCGGTGACCTGTCCGCGCACCGGTCCGCACACCGGTCCGCGCAGTCGTCCGAGCGGATGTCGACGCGACCGGCGCAGCCGCGGATCAGCGTGGTGGTGCCGGCGCTCAACGAGGCCCGCAACCTGCGCGAGGTGCTGCCCGCGCTGCCGCCGGTCCACGAGGTGGTCCTCGTCGACGGCGGATCGGTCGACGGCACCGTCGAGACCGCCCGCGAGCTGCTCCCCGGCGTGGTGACGGTGGCCCAGCTGCGCCGCGGCAAGGGCAACGCGCTGGCCGCCGGGTTCGCGAAGGTGACCGGCGACGTCGTGGTCATGCTGGACGCCGACGGCTCAGCCGACCCCGCCGAGATCCCGCGCTTCGTCGCGGCGCTGGTCGACGGGGCCGACTTCGCCAAGGGCACGCGCTTCCGCCCCGGCGGCGGCAGCGAGGACATCACCCCGGTGCGCCGGCTGGGCAACCGGTTCCTGCACACCTGGATGAACGTCTCGTTCCGGACCCGCTTCACCGACCTCTGCTACGGCTACAACGCCTTCTGGGCCGACCTCGTCCCGCTCCTCGACCTGCCCGACCACGAGCTCGTCACGCCCGCCGGCACGCCGATGCTGTGGGGCGACGGCTTCGAGATCGAGACGCTGCTCACCTGCCGGGTCGCGGCCGCCGGCCTCGCGGTCACGGAGGTGCCCAGCGTCGAGCGGGCCCGGATCCACGGTGAGACCAACCTGCGGACCTTCCGCGACGGCTTCCGCGTGCTCCACACGCTGCGCACCGAGAAGGCCCGCCTGGCCCGCGACCGCCGCCTGGACCGCGAGCTGCTCGACTGACGGCGCGCCGGCGCCGCCGAGACGGGCGACACCCGGCCAAAGGGGCCCGGGGCCTGGGGTCGCTCTGGGACCATGATCCGGTGACGCGTGTCGGGATGGTCGCGACGCGGTGCCGCCCGGAGATCGGCGGCATCGAGTCGGTCGTGGCCGAGGTGGCCGGGCGCGTCGTCGCGCGCGGCTACGACCTCGAGGTGCTCACCACCGACCGCAGTGGGCGGCTGCCGCGGGTCGAGCGCGTCGACGGCTACACGGTCCGCCGCTTCCGGGCCTACCCGGCCAGCCGGGACTGGTACTTCAGCCCGGGGCTGTTCTGGGCGCTGCTGCGCCGGCGCTACGACCTGCTGCACGTGCAGGGGATCCACACGCTGGTGCCGCCCCTGGCCATGCTCGCGGCGCTGCTGCGGCGCACGCCGTACGTCCTGACCTTCCACACCGGCGGCAACAGCAGCGCGTTCCGGGAGCGGGCGCGCAGCACCCAGTGGCGGGTCCTGAGCCCGCTGCTGCGGCGCGCGCGGCGGCTGATGGGCGTCTCGCAGTACGAGGCGCGGCGCTTCGAGGAGGTCCTCGGCCTGCCGCCCGGGGGGATCGCCGTGGTCCGCAACGGCGGTGCGCTGCCGCCGGTCAGCCCGGGGGTGGTGCCCGAGCCCGGGCTGGTGGTGAGCGTGGGCCGGGTGGAGCGCTACAAGGGCCACCACCGCGCGGTCGCGGCGCTGCCCTACCTGCTCAAGGTCCGGCCCGACGCCCGGCTCGAGGTGCTGGGCTCGGGTCCCTACGAGGACGAGCTGCGGCGCCTGGCCGCCGAGCTCGGCGTGGCCGACCGGGTCGAGGTGCGGCTGGTCCCGCCGGACGACCGCTCCGCCATGGCCGACACGCTGGCCCGGGCCGGCGTGATGGTGCTGCTGAGCGACTACGAGGCCCACCCGGTCGCGGTGATGGAGGCGCTCGCCCTCGGGCGGCCCGCCGTGGTCGCGCGCACGTCCGGGCTCACCGAGCTCGAGGAGCTCGGCTGGGCCCTGGGCGTGGACGTCGACGCCAGCGCCGAGGAGACGGCCCGCGCGATCGAGCGTCAGCTCGACGACCCGGTGCGGCCGGCGGTCGAGGCCCTGCCGACCTGGGAGACCAGCGTCGCCGGCGTGGTCGACACCTACCAGTCCGTCCTGGCCCGCTGACCCGTGGCCACCGCAGTCGACGCACGCCCCAGCGTGCCCGAGGACGCCGCCCCGAGCTCGCGTCGCCTCGAGGCGCTGGCCACGCTGCTGTCCTGCGTCGGCCTGCTCGTCCAGGTCCTCGGCTACTACTGGGGCTGGCAGGGCGACGAGGCCACGGCCATCGGCCTCTGGTACGTCGGCTTCGTCCTCATCGTCGTGCCGTTCGCGTGGCTGCTGCTGGCCCCGGCGCGGACCGGGCACCAGCGGCTCGGCTCGGCGCTGGCCTTCGGGCTGGTCATGTACGCCTCGTGGTTCCTCACCGACCCGGTGCTCTCCACGCGCTTCGACGAGAACCTCCACGTCACCACGCTGGTCGACCTGGTCGAGGACGCGCAGTTCTTCCAGCTCAACACCATGCTCCCGGTCTCACCGCACTACCCGGGCCTGGAGTTCGCCACGGCCGGCGTGCACTGGCTGACCGGCCTGCCGCTCATCGCCTGCCAGGTGCTGGTCGTGCTCACCGCGCGCTCGGTCTTCATCCTGGCCCTGTTCCTGCTGGCCAGCCGGATCGGCCGCTCCACCCAGGTCGGCGCCGCCACCGTCCTGCTGTACGCCGGCAGCGCGCAGTTCTACTTCTTCAACAGCCAGTTCAGCTACCAGACCGTCGCGATCGCGATGCTCATGGCCGCGCTGTACCTGGTGGTCCGGGGCTTCGACTCCGAGAAGGAGCGGCCGTGGAAGGAGCTGGTCGCGGCCCAGGTGTGCCTGGGCGGGCTGGCGATCACCCACCACCTCACGAGCTGGCTGATGCTGGTCCTGCTGTGGGTGCTGGCCTTCTTCTTCTGGCGCGGGCAGGAGGAGCGGCGCTTCCGGCTCACGCTCATCACCGCCGAGATCGGCACCGTGGTGGTGCTGGCCTGGACCGCCGTCATCGCCCCGCTGCTCATCAGCTACCTGCGCCCGATCTTCGACGTGGCCAGCAGCGAGCTGCTGACCGTCATCGACGGCAGCCAGCCCGAGCGGCAGATCGGGTCCTCCGGCGGTACGCCGCAGCCCTCGTGGGAGCTGGCCGTGATGTTCGGCTCGATCCTGCTCTGGTGCCTGCTGCTGGTGCCGGCGGCATGGCAGGCGTGGCGCAAGGGCAGCGTCGGCCCGACCAAGGCGCGCTACGTGCCGCTGGCCATCGCGGTGGCCTACCCGGCGCTGCAGCTGGCCCGCTTCGCGCCGTCCGCGGCCGAGGTCGCCGACCGCGCCTCGACGTTCGTCACCATGGCCATGGCCCTGGTCGTCGGCGCCTGGCTGGCCCCGCGGCTGCGCCGCTTCGGGCTCCTGGTCGTCCCTGCCCTGCTCCTGCTGGTGATGGGCGGCACGCTGCTGGGCAGCGGCCCGGACTGGCAGCGGGTCCCCGGTCCCTACCTGGCGGGGGCCGAGCAGCGCTCCATCGACTCCGACACCGTGGCGGTGGCGCAGTGGGTCGGCACCTACGTCCCGCCGGGATCCCGGATCGCCGCGGACTCGACCTTCAACCGGCTGCTGCCCAACTTCGCGCCGGTCACGACCATCACCCAGCCGGCCGGCTACGACAGCATGACGCCGTTGTTCATCGCCCACTCGGTCGACCAGACCGTGCTGCGCCTGGTCCTTCAGAACGACGTCGACTTCATCGTCGTCGACACGCGCATGGTCGGCCAGACCGTGCGCTCGGGCTGCTTCTTCGAGGCCAGCTGCGGCTACGGCCCGGACGCGATGACGATCAAGGCCGACCAGGTGACCAAGTTCGAGGACCAGGACGGCTTCGACCTGGTCGTGGACGGACCGGTGCGCGTGTACGACGTGCGCCCGCTGCGCGGAGCCCACCAGACCTACGTGCACAACGACCCGCCGGGGATCCCGGGCAGCTGGACGCCGTACCAGGTCGTCGCGGTCTCGGTGCTGCTCCTCATCGGCCTCGTGCTGCGCGGCCGGCTCCTCGACCCGCGCCGGTTCCGGGCCCGCGACGTGTGGCGCCCGGCGGTGACCCTGCCCGCCGCGATGGTGCTGGGCGTGCTCGGCGTGCTGGCCGGCTTCAACCCGCTGGCCGGCGTGATCGCCGCCGCGGTGGTGCTCTACGCCCTGGTCAGCCTGACCGAGCAGCCGGCGCCGCTGGGCCGCGGCCGGCTCACCACCTGGGCGTGGGGCGTGCCGACCACCCTGGTGGTCGTGGCCGCGGTCGCGCTGGCTGTGTGGTCGGCCTACCACGGCCTGCTCGACCACACCGCCCTCCCGCCGCCCGCGCTGGGCCGGGACGGCTGATGGCCGCCCACCATGGCTGAGCAGTACGGCGACGACGTCGCGTCTGCGGAGGCGGTGCGGACCGGCATCTGGTCGCCGTTCCGCTCGCTGCTGGCCGCGCAGGTCCTCACCGCGCTCCTGGGGCTCGTCTTCTGGGTCGTCGTGGCCCGCCTGGTCGACGCCCACGACGTCGGCGTCGCGGCCGCGGCCATCAACGCCCAGACCCTGCTCGGCATCGTCACCGTCCTGGGCCACAGCACCACGCTGGTCTCCGAGCTGCCCAAGCACGAGCCGGCCCGGCAGCGCACGATGATCCTGCGCTCGCTGCTCGTGGTGCTGGTCTCCTCGGCCGTGGCGGGCGGCGTGCTGGTCGCGGTCTCGCCGCTGCTGTCCTCCAACCTCGCCGACGCGCTGGGCAACCCGATCGGCGCCGCCTGCTTCGTGCTGGGCACGGCGGGGTTCGCGTGGGCGCTGGTCGTCGACGACGCCTGCCTGGGGGTGAAGCAGTCGGGGCTCCAGGTGTGGCGCAACCTGCTGGCCTCCAGCCTGCGCTTCCCGCTCACCGCGCTGCTGCTCGTCCTGGGCTTCACCGAGGCGCACGTGCTCCAGCTGTGCTGGGTGCTGCCGCTGCTCGGCTCGATCCCCTTCACCCTGTGGCGGCTCCGGCTGCCGCGCGGGGACCGGACCAGCCCGCCGCTGCTGCGCGACATCCGCGCCTTCCAGTCCCTGGCCATCCGCAACCACCTGCTCAGCCTGTGCCTGGCCGCCGGCTCCCAGATGGTGCCGGTGGTCGCCGCGCTGACCCTGAGCTCGGTGGGCAACGCCGAGTTCGCGATCGCCTGGCTGATGGCCAACTTCGTCTTCCTGCCGCCGTACCTGCTGGCCACGGCGCTGTTCGCGCACGCCGCGAACGCCACGACCGAGGAGTTCCGCCGCAGCATGGAGCGGACCATCCCGGCCGCGCTGTCGCTCAGCCTGCTGCTCTGCGTGGGCGCGTGGGTGCTGGGGGAGCCGGTGCTGTGGATCTTCGGCGGCGACTACGCCCGTCACTCCTGGGCCATCCTCGCGTTGTTGGTGCCAGCGGGACTGTGGATGGTGCTCAAGGACCACCTGGTCGTGCTGTGGCGCTCCCAGCAGGCTTTCTCGCTGGCGACGCGGCTCACAGGTACGGCTCTGGTGATCGAGGTGCTCGGGGCCACGTCCGGTGGGATCATCGGTGGAGCCAGGGGGCTCTGCCTCGGCTGGTTGGCCGCGATGGGGGTGGAGATGGTGCTGGGGCTGCCGTGGCTGCGCCGCGCCTTCGGTGGGCTGCACTGGCGCTCGCCGCTGCCCGCCCGCCGCACCGAGGCCGGGGTCGCCGCCTCCCAGGTCGTGCTCGGCGCGGTCCTGGTGGTGACGCTCGCCGCCGGCACGTTCTGGGTGGTCACCCAGCGCCAGGCCGCGCCCGACCGCAGCATCGACGCCTCCACGGGGCTCCTCGAGCCCGGCGCCCCGGTGCCGACCTGTGAGCCGACCGCCGAGCAGCCCGGCCCGGCCATCGACCTCAACGTCCAGTCGGCCACCGGCGACCCGGCGCACCCGATCCGCAGCGCCGCCGACCTGCGCCGCCTGGTCGGCCTGGCCCAGGCCGCCGGGGCGGGGGTCATCTCCACCACGACGTCGTTCCGCACCATGCAGCCGGTCCAGGGCGGCCCCATCGAGTTCGAGTACGTCGACCGCACCATCGCCGCGGCCCGCGCGGCCGGGATGCAGGTGCGCCTGCAGCTGATCGGGATGCCCGACTGGGCCCTCGACGAGCCGCAGTTCGAGAACCAGGCGCCGCGCTCGCAGCCCGAGCTGGCCGCCTGGTCGACGTTCGTCACCGAGGTGATGAAGCACGTCGCCGGCCAGGTCGACTACCTCGAGGTCTGGAACGAGCCCAACGAGGCCAAGTGGTGGCCGACCGGGCCCGACCCGGTCGAGTTCGCCCGGCTGATGGACGTCACCGACCGCGCGGTCCACGCGGTCGCCCCGCAGACCAAGGTGATCAGCGGCGGGCTGGCCAGCAACGACATCGGCTTCCTCACCTGGGTCTACCGCGGCATCGACCAGCTGGGGCTGGAGCGGAGCCCGTTCGACATGGTCGGCGCCCACCCGTTCGCCGGCGACCACGCCCCGGACTCGGTGGACCCCACCAAGCGCTACGAGCGGAACCCGTTCGGCCTCTACGACGAGAACTTCACCGGGTTCATGGGGCTGCACGAGGTGATGGCCCAGCACGGCGACGGCGACCTGCCGGTCTACATCACCCAGTTCGGCTACTCCACCCGCGCGGGCCAGGGTCGCGAGGCGGTCCCCGACGACCTGCGCGCGAGCTACCTGACCCAGGCCTTCAAGCAGGCCACCTGCGTGCCGTACGTCCCGGTCTTCAGCTGGTACGCCCTGCACCCCACCCCGTGGGACCCGCAGGAGTACACCCTCGTCGACCGGCAGCTGCGGCCCACGAAGACCTACGACGCGCTGGTGGCCTGGGGCCGGCAGCGCGACGAGGCGGCCGGCACCGCTCACCCCAAGGGATGAACCCGCTGCGTAGCCGGCCCCTGTTTTCCCCGAACCCCTCACGCCGACGGCCCGGCCCTGACAGACTCGGCCCGGTCGGTCCCAGCAGCGGCGCCCCGGGTGCGCCCTGTCAGGTGCAGGAGGTGGAGTCGGGTGCACATCCCCCGCGTCCTCCCGTTCGGCCCGCGCGACCAGGGACCGCGCGACTGCCGCTGCGGCCACGGCCCGCGCGCCCACGAGCACTACCGGCGCGGCTCGGACTGCGCGCTGTGCAGCTGCCCCAAGTTCAAGGCCGGTGCCGCCGCGGCGCCGTCGCGCGACGAGCGCGGCTCGCGGGGGGCCGGCGGTGAGCGGGCCCGGGCGGCCTGACGTCTCGGTCGTCGTCGCGGCCCACACGCTCGACCGGTGGCCCGACATCGTGGCCGGCGCGCAGGCCCTGGCGCGGCAGACCGTGGCGCCGCTCGAGGTGCTGCTGGTCGTCGACCACAACGACGCGCTGCTGGCCCGCGCCCGCGACGAGCTGCCCGCGGTCCGGGTGCTGGCCAACCGCCGCCTCCCCGGGGCGTCCGGGGCGCGCAACACCGGCATCGCCGAGGCCAAGGGCGCGGTCGTGGCCTTCCTCGACGACGACGCGCGGCCGGAGCCGGACTGGCTCGAGCGGCTGCTCGCGGCGTACGACGACCCGGCGGTGCGCGCCGTCGGCGGAGTGGCCCGACCGGTCTGGCCCGATCGCCGACCGGCGCACCTGCCCCCGGAGCTGGACTGGCTGGTCGGCTGCTCCTACCTCGGCCAGCCCACGGTCCGCACCGACGTGCGCAACCTGTGGGGCTGCAACATGTCGGTGCGCACGGAGGTCTTCGCCGAGATCGGCGACTTCGACGAGCAGGTCGGGCGGGTCGGGCTGATCCCGCTCGGCAACGAGGAGACCGAGCTCTGCATCCGGATCGGACAGCGCATCCCGGGCGCCCGCGTGGTCTACGAGCCGTCCGCGGTCGTGCACCACCGGGTCACCGAGGCGCGCTGCGAGTGGGCCTACCTGGTCTCGCGCTCGCACGCCGAGGGCGTCTCCAAGGCCGCCATGTCGCGGGTGGTCGGCCAGGGTGACGCCACGTCGGAGGAGCGCCGCTACGCCACCCGCGTGCTGCCCCGCGGGGTGGTGCGCGAGCTGGCTCGTGGCAACCTGCGCGGCGCCGCCGGCATCGTGACCTGCCTGGCCGTGACCGCGTGGTGGTACGCCCGCGGCCGCCTGGGCCACGCCTCCCACATCGGCGCGGCCGGCTCGCAGGCGCGGGCGTCGTGAGGATCCTGCAGCTCGCGCAGTTCTACCCGCCGGTGATCGGGGGCGAGGAGCGCCACGTCCGCAACCTCGCGGTCGAGCTGGCGGGTCGCGGTCACGACGTGCACGTGGCCTGTCTCGACGTCCGCGGCGAGGCGCCGGTGTCCGACCCCGGCGTCACCCTGCACGTGCTGCCCAACCTGGGCGTCCGGGTGCCGGCGCTCTACCCGACCGCGGACCGGCCGCTGGCGCTGCCGCTGCCCGACCCCTACGTCACCCGTGCGCTCTCCCGGGTCGTGGCCGACGTCGACCCGGACGTGGTGCACGCGCACAACTGGATCATCAACTCCTACCTGCCGCTGCCGGCCGCACGCCGGCGCCCGCTCGTCTACTCCCTGCACGACTACAGCCACGTCTGCCCGACCAAGCGGCTCATGCACCTGGGCCAGGAGCCGTGCTCGGGGCCGGGGCTGCGCAAGTGCTTCGAGTGCACCACCGACTGGTACGGCGCGGGGCGCGGCCCGGCGATCCAGGCGATGGTCCGCACCGGCCGGCCGGTCCGCAACCGGGTCGTCGACCTGTTCACCCCGGTCTCCTCCTACGTCGGGCGGGCCAACCGGCTCGACGAGCAGGACGTGCCGTGGCAGGTCGTGCCCAACTTCGTGCCCGACGTCCTGCTCACGGCGGACCCGCCCCGCGACCCGGCCCTGCCCGAGGGCGACTACCTGTTCTTCGCCGGCGACCTGTCGGAGCAGAAGGGCGTGGGCACCCTGCTCGCGGCCTACGACCGGCTCGACCCCGTCACCCGGCCGCCGCTGCTGCTCGTCGGCCGGGAGGCGATGGACCTGTCCGCCCTGCCCCGCGGCGCCCGCGCCGAGGAGAAGTGGGACCACGAACGGGTGGTCTCCGGGTTCGCCCACGCCCGGGCGGCCGTGCTGGCCTCGCAGTGGCCGGACCCGTGCCCGACCACGGTGCTGGAGGCGATGGCCCTGGGGGCACCCCTGGTGACCACGCACATGGGCGGCATCGCCGACATGGTCCGCGACGGCGACTCCGCGCTCGTCGTACCTCCCGCCGACGTGGCCGCCACGCACGCCGCGTTGGAGCGGCTGCTCGGCGACCCCGGGCTCGGCCCGGCCCTGGCCGCAGCCGCGCGGGTCGAGGTGCGGCGCTACCTCCAGTCGGCGGTGGCCGCCCAGCTCGAGGGGGTCTACGCCTCCCTCAGGCCGTGACCAGGCGCCGTGCGGTGTCGCGGACCAGCGAGCCGAGCGCGGCGAAGCGCTCCGGCTCGCCTCGGGTGGCCGGGCCCCAGCAGCTGAGCACGCCGAGCAGCCGCTGGTCCTCGCCCAGCAGCGGCGCGGCCACGCCCCAGGTGGCCTCGGAGAACTCGCCCCGGCACAGCGCGTAGCCCTGCCGGCGGACCACGGCCAGCTCCTCCTCGAGCGCGGGGAGCGCGGTGATGGTGGTGTCGGTGAACCGCTCGAGCGGCTCGGCCAGCAGGGCCGCGGCGGGCCGGCCGGCGTACGCCAGGAACACCTTGCCGGTCGAGGTCGCGTGCATCGGCTCGGCGCTGGTGCCGAGCCAGCTCTCCTCGTCCGAGCCAGGGGAGTCGACCTGGTCGACGTAGCGCAGGTCGCGCGCCTCGCACAGCGCGAGCGCGGTGGTCTCGCGGGTCTGCAGGCTGAGCGTCTGGAGCACGTCGTGGGCCCGCGACGTCCAGGTCTGGGCCGGGGCCGAGCGGGCCAGCTCGACCACCGTGGTGCCGATGGCGTACTGCCGGGTGTGCGGGTCCAGGTGGACCATGCCCTGGCCCTCGAGGGTGCGCAGGATCCGCCAGGCCGTGACCCGGTTGAGCCCGGTCACGGCCGCCAGCTCGCGCACCCGGGCGTCGGGGCCGGTGGCCCGGGCCACGGCTCGCAGCAGCGCCGTGGCCCGCTCGACCGACTGGACCCGGGCCTTGTCGTCGTCCGCGCGGGTCTCAGGAGGCATGGGCGGCGTCGAGGACGGGCCGGCGCACCCGCAGCAGCACCCAGGTCACGCAGGCGGAGACCAGGGCGGCGCCGAGCATGTGGAAGCCGACGAGCACCTCGGGGAGGTCGGTGAAGTACTGCACGAAGCCGATGGTGCCCTGCGCGAGCTCCACCACGAGCAGCACCAGGACCGCCTGGCGCGCCGCGTGGGGTGCGCCGACCGCCATCAGCAGGAACAACAGCCCGAGCGTGAGCCCGACGAAGAGGAAGACCAGGTCGGCGTGCAGCTGGCTCACCTGGAGCGGGTCCAGCCCGTTCCGCTCGGTCTCGGCGTCGCCCGCGTGCGGACCGGAGCCGGTGACCACCGTGCCGACGTACAGCACGGCCCAGGCCGCCGCGAACGTCGCCCAGGCCAGGCCCACGGTCGGTCCGCGGCGCGCGGGCGGCAGCGGCCCGCGGACCGCGAGCAGCAGCCGGACCGTGACGCCGATGATCGCCATCGACAGCAGCAGGTGCAGCGAGACGATCCACGGGTTGAGGTCGGTGAGCACCGTGATGCCACCGATGACGGCCTGGAACGGGATGCCGAGGAAGGCGATGGCCGACATCAGCCGCAGGTCGCGCCGGCCGGTGCGCCAGCACACGACCAGCGTCGCGATGGCCACCGCGGTGAGCACGAAGGTGAGCGTGCGGTTGCCGAACTCGACGGCCTGGTGGAACTGCAGCGCGCCGTGCGGGCGGAACGACTCGTCGGTGCACCGGGGCCAGGTCGGGCAGCCCAGCCCGGAGCCGGTCAGCCGCACCGCGCCGCCGGTCACCACGATGAGCACGTTCGCCACCACGCTGGCCCAGGCCAGCGGCCGGACGAGCCGGTCGGTCCTCACTCCCACGAGAACGTCCTCGCGGTGGCCAGGGTGCCGAGGACGCCCCAGCCGAGGAGCACGGCCAGGTCGCGCCAGGCCACGGTGCCGTCGAGGAAGGCGTCGCGGACGGCCTCGCCGAGGGCGCCCGACGGCAGCCAGGCGGCGACGTCGCCGAACCCGCCGTACGCCGACGCCGGGAGCACCACGGCGCCGCCGGCCAGGAGCAGGAGGTAGACCAGGTTGGCGGCGGCCAGGGTGGCCTCGGCGCGCAGGGCGCCGGCCATGAGCAGGCCGAGCGAGGCGAAGGCGAAGGTGCCGAGCAGCACTGCCAGCACGAAGCCGGCCAGCGCCGCGCCGGAGACGACCGGGTCCCAGCCCAGCAGCTGCCCGACCACCGTCAGCACGACCAGCTGGACGACCTCGACGAGCAGGAGCGCGGCGACCTTGCCGGCCAGCAGCCCGGAGCGGGGGAGCGGGGAGGCGCCGAGGCGCTTGAGGATCCCGTAGCGGCGCTCGAAGCCGGTGGCGATGGCCAGCGAGGTGAACGACGTGGACAGGACCGCCAGGGCCAACACGCCCGGCGTGGTGACGTCGACGACCGGGTGGTCGTAGTCCAGCCCGAGCCGGTCGGCGCCCCGGACCACGCCGATCAGGACCAGGACCGGGATGACCACGGCGATGAGCAGCTGCTCGCCGTTGCGCAGCAGCAACTTGGCCTCCATGCGGGCCTGGGCCAGCACCATCCGCGGGAGCGGTGCCGCCCCCGGCTGGGGGGTGAAGGTGCCGGTCACGGCTCGAGCCCTCTCCCCGTCAGCTCCAGGAACACGTCCTCGAGGGTGCGGGTGCCCAGGGCCAGCGACTCGGGCAGCACGCCGTTCTCCTCGCACCAGCGCGAGACCTTGGCCAGGGTCGAGGCGTCGGCCGGGCCGGTGACGATGAGGCTCAGCTCGTCGAGCTGGGTGACCTCGATGTCCGCCCCGAGGGCGGCCTTGAGCGAGTCGGGGGCGCCGGGCGGGAACGGCTTGGTCACCACCAGGCGGATCGTGGAGTGCCGCCCGCCGCGGGTGAGCTCGATCGGCGTCCCGCTGGCGATGAGCCGGCCGCGGTCGATGATGTGGATCCGGTCGGCGAGCTTCTCGGCCTCGTCCATGTAGTGCGTGGTCAGCACCACGGTCACGCCGTCGGCGCGCAGCTCGTCGAACAGCTCCCAGACCGTGCGGCGCACCGCCGGGTCCAGCCCCGCGGTGGGCTCGTCGACGAAGACGACCTCGGGACGACCGATGAGGGCCATGGCCAGCCCAAGCCGCTGCCTCTGTCCGCCGGAGAGGCGGCGGTACGGCGTGCGGCCGCACTCCTCCAGGCCGAGCCGCTCCTCCAGCACCACCGGGTCGAGCGGGTGGGCGTGCAGCGCGGCCACGTGGCGCAGCATCTCGGGCGCGCGGGCGCCGCTCCACGCCCCGCCGTCCTGCAGCATCACGCCGATGCGGGGGAGCAGCTCGCGGGCCTGGCGGCGCGGGTCCAGGCCGAGGACCCGGACGGTGCCGTCCTGGGGCGCACGGAAGCCCTCGCACGTCTCCAGGGTCGTGGTCTTGCCGGCGCCGTTCGGGCCGAGCACCGCGGTGATGGTGCCCCGCTCGACGCTCAGCGAGAGGTCGTCGACCGCGGTGGTCGCGCCGTACCGCATGACCAGCCCGGCCACGGCGACAGCGGGCTCGGACACGAGGTCGAACCTAACCGGCCGGGCCCCACCAGCCGGCCGCGGCCCTCGCCGGGTGCGGCCTGGACCACACCGCGGGCGGACTCAGCCGACGGCGGCCCGGACGGCACCCACGAGGGCGTCGGCGGGCTGGCCGGTGTCGCCGAAGACGAACTCGTCGCAGACGCCGGCCCATGGGGCGACGGTGGCCGCGCCGTCGGCGAGGTCCTCGACGAAGAAGCCGGACGCGCGCCGGACCGCGGACCGGTCGCGGCCGGCCCCGGACAGCCGCTCGTCCAGCAGCCGGCTCTTCGCGGCGAACGACTCCGGCGTGCCCCAGGTGTGCCAGACGTCGGCGTACCGCGCCACCATCGGCAGCGTGCGCCGCTCACCCCCGCCGGCGACGAGCACCGGCAGCCGGTCCTGGACCGGGCGCGGCTGGTTGGGCGCGTCCTCGAGCCGGAAGAAGCGGCCCTCGAAGGTCGTGCGCTCCTCGCGCAGCAGCGAGGCCACCACGTGGACCGACTCCTCGAAGCGGTCGGCGCGGTCGCGGGTCGAGAGCCGGTCGATGCCGTAGGCGAGGTGCTCGTTGACCTGCCAGCCCGCGCCCAGCCCGGCGATGGCCCGGCCACCGCTGACGTGGTCGAGCGCGGCGACCTGGTTGGCCACCACGGCCGGGTGGCGGTAGGTGCCACCCAGCACGAGCGGGCCTAGCCGCACCGACGTCGTCTGCTGGGACAGCGCCGCCAGCAGCGTCCAGCACTCCAGCCGCGGCCCGTCCACGATCGAGCCGTCGGCGGTGTTGGGCATGAAGTGGTCGGGCACGTAGACGGCGTACGCCCCGGCCTCGTCGAGGGCCTGCGCGATCCGCAGCACCTCGTCCCACGGGCGGCCGCTGCTGACCATGACGCTGACGTCCAGGGCGGCCATCAGACCTCCACCCCGCCGTCGGCGTCGCCGCCCTGCACCTCGAGGGTGTCGAAGACCGACGGCGGCTCGCGCCAGGGGTCGGGCAGGCGGCCGGCCCGGGCCTGCTGGACGGCCGTCCACACCCGCTCGGGCGTGCAGGGGATGTCGACGTGGCGCACCCCGAGGTGGCTCAGCGCGTCGACGACCGCGCTCTGCACCGCCGGCGTGGAGCCGAGGCTGCCGGACTCGCCGATGCCCTTGGCCCCGAGCTCGTTGAGCGGCGTCGGGGTCTCGGTGTTGAGGGCCTCGAAGCTGATCGTGTCGGCGGTCGTCGGCATCTGGTAGTCCGCGAACGTCGAGGTCACCGGCTGCCCGTCCTCGCTGTAGAGGAACTGCTCCCACAGTGCCTGGGAGATGCCCTGGGCGATGCCGCCGTGCTGCTGGCCGGCCACGATGGTCGGGTTGAGGATCCGCCCGCAGTCGTCCACGGCGACGTGGCGCAGCGGCGTGACGAAGCCGGTCTCGGTGTCCACCTCGACCACGGAGACGTGCGCGCCGAACGGGAACGTCGCGCCGTCCTGCGGCACGTCGAGGTCCGCGCGCAGGGCCCCCTCGCGGCGGGTGGCCTCCGCGGCCAGCTCGGCCCAGGAGACCCGCTGACCGGGCACCCCGCGGACCTGGAGCCCGTCGTCGGTCACCTCGACGTCCTCGGGCGCGGCCTCGAGCAGCGACGCGGCCAGCTCCACGGCCTGGTCGTGCACCGCGCGGGCGGCCGCGGAGACCGCGCTGCCGCCGAGCTGCAACGACCGGGAGCCGCCGGTGCCGCCGCCGGAGCGGACCAGGGCGGTGTCGGACTGGACGTAGCGGATCTTCTCCATCGCGATGCCGAGCCGGTCGGAGACGATCATCGCGAACGACGTCGCGTGGCCCTGGCCGTGGGCGGAGGTCCCGGACATCACGGTCGCGCCGCCGTCCTCCTCGATCACGACAGAGCCGAGCTCCTTGCCGCCGAACCCGGTGATCTCGACGTAGGTCGCCACGCCGATCCCCAGCTGCTTGACGTCGCCGGCCTCGCGGCGCCGGCGCTGCTCCGCACGGAGCTCGTCGACGCCGGCGACGGCGAGCGCCTCGTCCAGGGCGAGCTGGTAGTCGCCCACGTCGTAGGTCAGCCCGGTGCGCGTGGCGTAGGGGAAGGCGTCCTTCGGGATCAGGTTGCGCCGGCGCAGCTCCTCCGGCGCGAGGCCGAGCTCGGCCGCGGCGAGGTCGAGCACCCGCTCCAGCAGCGCGGCGGCCTCGGGCCGCCCGGCACCGCGGAAGGCGCCGTTGGGCGCGGTGTTGGTCATCACCGCGACCGCGGCGTAGTCGATCTTCGGGATCTCGTAGGGACCCTGGGCCATGATGTGGCCCGGCCCGACGACCAGGGAGCCGCCGAACCCGGCGTACGCCCCGCAGTCGCCGACGTTGCGGCAGCGCAGTCCGGTGATGGTGCCGTCGCGCCTCAGCCCCAGCTCGGCGAACTGCACCGCCCCGCGCCCGGTCATCGACAGCATCGCCTCGCTGCGGGTCTCGGTCCAGGCGACCGGGCGGCCCAGGAGCTGCGCGGCCCTGACCACCGCCCCGTGCGGGAACGAGATGCCGGCCTTGCCGCCGAAGGCACCGCCGACGTGCGGGGCCACGACGCGCAGCTCGTCGTGCCCGAGCCCGGTGTAGGTCGCCAGGAGGTTCCGGGCCATGTGCGGGTGCTGGGTGGCGATGTGCGCCGTCAGCCGCACGCCGGGCCGCTCCGGGTCGGGGCGCGGGTCGACCAGGATCGCGTTGCCCTCGATGGGCGCGGTGGCGATGCGCTGGTTCTCGATGCGCGCGCGGACCACGAGCTCGGCGTCGGCGAGCACGTCGCCGGCGCCCTCCGGGTGCACGGCGTGCACCGACTGGGCCACGTTGGTGCCGATCTCGGGGAACTGCAGCGGGGCGTCGGGCGCCAGCGCCGCCTCCATGTCCACCACGGCCGGCAGCGGGTCGTACTCCGCGTCGATGAGCTCCACCGCGTCCACCGCCTGGGCGCGGGTCTCGGCGACGACCAGGGCGACCGGGTCGCCGACGTAGCGGACCACCTCGTGGGCCAGGGGCCCGTGCTCGACCTGGGGGTGGATCTGAGCGAACGACGGCACCGCCTCGAGACCCAGCGTCTCGGCCGTGTGCACCGCCAGCACGCCCTCGGCGCGCTCGGCGTTGGAGGTGTCGAGGTGGGTGATCCGGGCGTGCGCCATCGGGCTGCGCAGGAAGACCGCGTGCGCCGTCCCCTCGACGCGCAGGTCGTCGACGTAGGTGCTGCGACCCGTGATGAGGTCCGGGTCCTCGACCCGGGGGACGTGGTTGCCGAGCAGCGATCCGACCATGATCCGGAGACTAGCCCCGGTTATCCTGGTCCTCACGCCGGATGCCGGTCCGGACCGGCCCCGGTGAGGTAAGGGCAGCCTTCCTTGAAGGGGCCGATCCAATAAAGGCACACTGGTGTTGTGATATTCGAGGACGACCGGTCGACGCGCCAGCGCGTGGCCCGCTCCATCCTCGTCAGCGGTCCCTCCACCGCCGCGGCGCTGGGTGAGCGGCTCGACCTCACCCCGGCCGCCGTGCGCCGCCACCTCGACCAGATGGTCGACGAGGGCGCCGTCGAGGCCCGCGACCCGCGGCCCCAGGCCCAGCGCGGCCGCGGCCGCCCGGCCAAGGTCTTCGCGCTCACCGAGCTCGGCCGCGAGGGCTTCGACCAGAAGTACGACGACCTGGCCGTCGACGCGCTGCGCTTCGTCCGCGACACCGCGGGCGAGGAGGGCGTGCGGGCGTTCGCCGAGCGGCGCGCGGCCTTCATCGAGGAGCGCTTCGGCGCGGTCTCGCAGGCCCGGCCCGAGCTGAGCCCGGCCGAGGTCGTCGCCACCGTCCTGACCGACGAGGGCTACGCCGCGGCCGTGCGCGAGCTGCCGCTGGCCGGCGAGCAGCTGTGCCAGCAGCACTGCCCGGTCTCCCACGTCGCCCACGAGTTCCCGCAGCTGTGCGAGGCCGAGACCCAGGCCATCGGCCGGGTCCTCGGCCGCCACGTGCAGCGGCTCGCCACCATCGCCCACGGCGACGGCGTGTGCACCACCTGCATCCCTGGCCCTCCGGTCCAGCACAGTCCCAGCACCACCAACGAGAAGGAGAAGGTCACTTCATGACCTCCATCGAGGAGCGGAACCCCGAGCTCGAGGGGCTCGGGCGCTACCAGTTCGGCTGGGCCGACAGCGACGCGGCCGGTGCCGCGGCGACGCGTGGGCTCAACGACACGGTGGTCCGCGACATCTCGGGCAAGAAGTCCGAGCCCGCCTGGATGCTGGACCTCCGGCTCAAGGGGCTCAAGCTGTTCGGTCGCAAGCCCATGCCGACCTGGGGCTCGGACCTGTCGGGCATCGACTTCGACAACATCAAGTACTTCGTGCGCTCCAGCGAGAAGCAGGCGACCTCGTGGGAGGAGCTCCCCGAGGACATCAAGAACACCTACGACAAGCTCGGCATCCCCGAGGCGGAGAAGCAGCGCCTCGTCGCCGGCGTGGCCGCACAGTACGAGTCGGAGGTCGTCTACCACTCGATCCGTGAGGACCTCGAGGAGCAGGGCGTCATCTTCGTCGACACCGACACGGCGCTGAAGGAGCACGAGGAGCTCTTCAAGGAGTACTTCGGCACCGTCATCCCGGTCGGCGACAACAAGTTCGCTGCGCTCAACACCGCGGTGTGGTCGGGCGGCTCGTTCATCTACGTGCCCAAGGGCGTGCAGGTCGACATCCCGCTGCAGGCCTACTTCCGGATCAACACCGAGAACATGGGCCAGTTCGAGCGGACCCTGATCATCGTCGACGAGGGCGCCTACGTGCACTACGTCGAGGGCTGCACGGCCCCGATCTACTCCTCGGACTCGCTGCACAGCGCGGTCGTGGAGATCATCGTCAAGAAGGGCGGCCGCTGCCGCTACACGACCATCCAGAACTGGTCGAACAACGTCTACAACCTCGTCACCAAGCGCGCGACGTGCGAGGCCGGCGCGACCATGGAGTGGGTCGACGGCAACATCGGCTCCAAGGTGACGATGAAGTACCCCGCCATCTACCTCATGGGCGAGCACGCCAAGGGCGAGACGCTCTCCATCGCGTTCGCCGGCGAGGGCCAGCACCAGGACGCCGGCGCCAAGATGGTGCACGCCGCGCCGCACACCTCCAGCTCGATCCTGAGCAAGTCGGTGGCGCGCGGGGGCGGGCGGACGTCGTACCGCGGGCTGATCCAGGTCAACGAGGGCGCCTACGGCTCGAAGTCCAACGTGCTCTGCGACGCGCTGCTGGTCGACCAGATCAGCCGCTCCGACACCTACCCCTACGTCGACATCCGCGAGGACGACGTGTCGATGGGTCACGAGGCGAGCGTCTCCAAGGTCTCCGACGACCAGCTCTTCTACCTCATGTCGCGCGGCATGGAGCAGGACGAGGCCATGGCGATGATCGTGCGCGGCTTCGTCGAGCCGATCGCCAAGGAGCTCCCGATGGAGTACGCCCTCGAGCTCAACCGGCTCATCGAGCTGCAGATGGAAGGCGCTGTCGGCTGATGGGTCTGGATGTCGTCTCCCACCTGCACCCGGTGGGCTCCTTCGACCTGGCCGACCACCCCGTGCCCACCGGGCGCGAGGAGGTCTGGCGGTTCACCCCGCTCAAGCGGCTCAAGGGTCTGCACGACGAGGCACCGCTGACCGGCGACGGCTACGACGTGAAGCTCGAGGTCCCCGAGGGCGTCACCGCCGAGGCCGTCCCGGTCGCGGAGTCCGAGCGCGGGCTGTCCGGCTTCGTGCCGACCGACCGGGTCGCCGCGCGGGTCTGGGCCGAGGCGCCCTACGTCCGCACCATCGACGTGCCCGCCGACACCGAGCTCACCGAGCCGGTGGTGCTCACCGTCACCGGCCGCGGTTCCGGCGACCCGGTGGCCCGCCAGATCCTGGTCAAGGTCGGGTCCCACGCCAAGGCCACCGTGGTCCTGCGCTGGGAGGGCTCCGCGGTCTGGGCCGACACCGTCGAGCTCGTCGTCGGCGACGGCGCGCAGCTGACCTACGTCACGGTCCAGGACTGGGCCGACGACGCGGTCCACCACTCGACCCAGCACGCCAAGGTCGGGCGCGACGCCACGCTCAAGCACGTCGCCGTCAGCTTCGGTGGCGACCTGGTCCGCCACGACGCCACCGCGACGTACGACGGTCCGGGCGGCTCGGTGGAGATGCTCGGCCTCTACTTCGCCGACGACGGCCAGCACCTCGAGCACCGGCTCTTCGTCGACCACAACGCCCCCAAGACCCGCAGCAACGTGTCCTACAAGGGCGCGCTGCAGGGCCAGGGTGCGCACACCGTGTGGATCGGCAACGTGCTGATCCGCAAGGAGGCTGAGGGCATCGAGACCTACGAGGAGAACCGCAACCTCGTGCTCACCGACGGCTGCCAGGCCGACTCGGTGCCCAACCTGGAGATCGAGACCGGCGAGATCGAGGGCGCGGGCCACGCGTCGGCGACCGCCCGCTTCGACGACGAGCAGCTGTTCTACCTGCGCGCGCGCGGCATCTCCGAGCAGGAGGCCCAGCGGCTGGTCGTGCACGGGTTCTTCAACGACCTGATCCGCAAGATCGCCGTGCCCGAGCTCGAGGAGTCGCTGACCTCGACGGTCGAGGCCGAGTTGGCCAAGAACGTCCTCAAGGAGCTCGCATGAGCTTCGAGCGGGCCTGCGCGCTGGCCGACGTACCCACCGACGAGGCGCTCGGCGTCACGGTGGGCGACCAGGCCGTCGCGGTGGCCCGGCACGGCGAGGAGGTCTTCGCGCTCGAGGACGTCTGCTCGCACGCCGCGGTCGCGCTCTCCGAGGGCGAGGTCGACGACTGCACGCTCGAGTGCTGGCTGCACGGCTCGCGCTTCGACCTGCGCACCGGCAAGCCCACCGGGCTGCCCGCCACCGAGCCGGTGGCCACCTTCGCCGTCGAGGTCCGAGGCGGCGACATCTACGTAGACACCACCACCACGCTGAACGGAGTGACTCCCCAGTGAGCACGTTGGACATCAAGGACCTGCACGTCTCGGTCGCGACCGAGGACGGTCCGAAGGAGATCCTCAAGGGCGTCACGCTGACCATCAACAGCGGCGAGACGCACGCGATCATGGGCCCGAACGGCTCGGGCAAGTCGACGCTGGCCTACTCCATCGCGGGCCACCCGAAGTACGACGTCACCGGCGGCTCGGTGACCCTCGACGGCGAGGACGTCCTCGCGATGAGCGTCGACGAGCGCGCCCGGGCCGGGCTGTTCCTCGCGATGCAGTACCCCGTCGAGGTCCCCGGCGTCTCGGTGGCCAACTTCCTGCGCACGGCCAAGACCGCCATCGACGGCGAGGCGCCCAAGCTCCGCACCTGGGTCAAGGACGTCAACACCGCGCTGGACAACCTCAACCTCGACGCGACGTTCTCCCAGCGCTCGGTCAACGAGGGCTTCTCCGGCGGTGAGAAGAAGCGCCACGAGATCGCCCAGCTCGAGCTGCTCGACCCCAAGGTCGCGATCCTCGACGAGACCGACTCCGGCCTCGACATCGACGCGCTCAAGGTGGTCTCGGAGGGCGTGAACCGGTTCCGCGCCAAGGAGGGCAAGGGCGTCCTGCTCATCACCCACTACACCCGGATCCTGCGCTACATCCAGCCCGACGTCGTCCACGTCTTCGTGGCCGGCAAGGTCGCCGAGTCCGGCGGCGCGGAGCTGGCCGAGGAGCTCGAGGCCAACGGCTACGAGAAGTACCTCGGGGCCACGGTCTGATGACCCTCGACGGGCTCCTGCCTGAGCTGGAGGTCATCCGCAAGGACTTCCCGATCCTCGAGCGTCAGCTCGCGGACGGGAAGCCGCTGGTCTACCTGGACAGCGCCAACACCTCGCAGAAGCCCCAGGTGGTCATCGACACGATGGTCGACCACCTCGAGCGCCACAACGCCAACATCGCTCGCGCCATGCACCAGCTCGGCGCGGAGTCGACCGAGGCCTACGAGGCGGCGCGCGACCAGGTCGCGGCCTTCCTGCACGCGCCCTCGCGGAACGAGGTCGTCTTCACCAAGAACGCCACCGAGGCGCTCAACCTGCTCGCCCGCACCATCGAGCTGCAGCCCGGCGACAACGTGGTCATCACCGAGATGGAGCACCACTCCAACATCGTGTCCTGGCAGCTCGCCTGCGAGCGGTCCGGCGCCGAGCTGCGGTGGTTCGGGCTGACCGAGGACGGCCACCTCGACCTGTCGAACGCCGACCAGCTGGTCGACGAGCACACCAAGGTCGTGGCCTTCACCTGGGTCTCCAACATGCTCGGCACCGTCAACCCGGTCGCCCGGCTCTCCGAGCTGGCCCGTGCGGTCGGCGCCTACTCGGTCGTCGACGCCTCGCAGGCCGCCCCCCAGCTGCCCATCGACGTCACCGAGGTCGGCTGCGACTTCCTGGTGTTCACCGGCCACAAGACGGTCGGTCCCACCGGCATCGGCGTGCTCTGGGGCCGCGAGGAGCTGCTCAACGCACTGCCGCCGTTCCACGGCGGCGGCGAGATGATCGAGACCGTCACCATGGAGCGCTCGACGTACGCCGCCGCACCCCACCGCTTCGAGGCCGGCACCCCGCCGATCGTCGAGGCCGTCGGGCTCGGGGCGGCCCTGGACTACCTGAGCCAGGTGGGGCTGGACGCCGTGCACCGCCACGAGCAGACCATCACCGCCTACGCCCTCGAAGGCCTCGCGACCGTCAAGGGGCTGCGCGTCCTCGGGCCGCTCGACGCCACCCAGCGCGGGGGAGCGATCTCCTTCGAGCTGGCCGGCGTGCACCCGCACGACATCGCCACCGTCCTGGACACCCGCGGCATCGCCGTGCGCGCCGGTCACCACTGCGCCAAGCCCGCCCACGCGCGCTACGGCGTGCAGAGCACGACGCGCATGTCGTCGTACCTCTACACCACGCCGGAGGAGATCGACGCCCTGGTCGAGGGCCTGGAACAAACCCGCGCGTACTTCGGGTTGGACTGAAGCCATGGACCTCGACAGCCTCTACCAGGAGATCATCCTGGACCACTACAAGCACCCCCACCACAAGGGGCTCCGCGAGCCCTTCGAGGCGGAGGTGCACCACGTCAACCCCACCTGCGGCGACGAGGTGACGCTGCGCGTGCACGTCGCCGACGGCGTCGTCTCCGACGTGTCGTACGACTCGGTGGGCTGCTCGATCTCGCAGGCCTCCGCCTCGGTCATGACGGACCTGGTCATCGGCAAGAGCGTCGACGAGGCCATGCGCATCCACGGCGAGTTCCTCTCCCTCATGCAGGGCAAGGGCACCGTCGAGCCGGACGAGGAGGTCCTGGAGGACGGGATCGCCTTCGCCGGCGTCGCGAAGTTCCCCGCGCGCGTGAAGTGCGCTCTGTTGTCGTGGATGGCCTGGAAGGACGCCACCGCCCAATCCCTGGAGGCCAGCAATGGTTGAGTCCACCCCCGAGTCCACCTCTGCGCACACCGTCGACCACGGCGGCCTGCCCGTGGTCCCCGAGGCCGGCGGCGGCGGCACCGCGACCGTCAGCGTCGACGACGTCACCGAGGCGATGAAGGACGTCGTCGACCCCGAGCTCGGCATCAACGTCGTCGACCTCGGCCTGGTCTACGGCGTGCACCTCGACGACGGCCACAACGTCGTCCTGGACATGACCCTCACCTCCGCGGCCTGCCCCCTGACCGACGTCATCCAGGACCAGACCAACTCCGCCCTCGAGGGCCTCGTCAACGACGTGGCCATCAACTGGGTCTGGATGCCCCCGTGGGGCCCGGACAAGATCACCCCGGACGGCCGCGAGATGCTGCGGGCCCTCGGCTTCAACGTCTGACTTCGTCATCCGTCTGCGCCTCAGGGCCACGACAGGGGAGCCCCGGACGACTCGTGGTCGTCCGGGGCTCGTTCCGGTTGCGCGGACGGGGGACCGCGGCCGGAGTCTGGCCGACCGCCTCAGCCCGGCGGCAGGGTGAGGGTGGTGGTGGCCGGGGTCCCTGGCCCCTTCGTGCTGACGCCCCGGGTGACCGTGACCGTGAAGTCCACGCTGTCCGCGCCCTTCGGGACCGGGGTCGCGAAGGGCAGGCTCGCGGTCTGTTCCTCGGGGATGTCGAAGGGGACGCTCCCGAGGTCGGTGTCGCCGGCCTTCGCGTCGACCGTGCCCTGGCACCCGTCGGCGCCCGTCCCGCAGCTGAGCTGGAGCGAGACCCGGCCGCCGGCGTCGGGCTGGAGGGCGGTGGTGGTGACGTTGACCAGCGAGGGGAACTCGTTGCCGGTCGGGGTGTCGTCGCCGTTCGGGTCGAAGCAGCCGTCGAACTCGTAGACGGGGTTGGTGACCTCGGCGCCCTTGCGGTCGGTGAGGGTCTGGAAGCCGACGAGCTTGCTCGGGCCGCCGGCGGTCCAGCAGCCGTTGGAGTGGACGTCGAGCTCGAACTTGCCGTAGCCCTCGGGGGGCATGGGGTTGTTCGGGTCGGTCCAGGAGACCAGGCAGTTCCAGTTGCTGCCGGGGCCGACGTTCGCCTCGACGGCGCCGCCCTTGTCGCACATGGCTCGTGCGTCGAGGGAGGCCGGGGTGACGCCCTGGTGGCCGAGCAGGCGGGCCTGCTGGGCGTACAGGTTGGCGAACTCGGTGGGCAGGGAGCGCTCCAGGCGGGCCTGGGTGACCGCGCTGCCGCCGCCGGTGCCGGCGAGGACGGCACCGGCGATGGCGACGAGGGCGACGAGCGCCAGGACGACGGTGATGACGAATCGACGCATGGTCAGCCTCCGGTGATGTCGCGACGGCGCAGGACGAGGAAGGCGGCTGCGAGGCAGACCGCGCTCCACCCGGCGCAGGTGACGACGGACTCGAGGAGCGGCCCGGTGAACCGGGGTGCCGCGAGGAGGCCGTGCCAGGCCTCGAAGGGGGTGGAGAGGAGGTACGGGCGCAGGGTCTCGATGCCGCCCAGCGCGCCGACGAGCTGCATGACCAGCCCGAGCACGACGGGCGCGGCGATCCCGACCGCGGCGTTGCGCGACCACACCGAGAACAGCAGGGCCAGACAGGTGAACCCGACCATGGGCAGGGCCATCGTGGCCCAGGCGGCGGCGACCAGCCCCAGCGCGGCGTGCGGCTGCACGGTCTGTCCGGACAGGCCGGTCAGGGGCTGGTGGCCGACGACCACCCAGCTGGCCGCGATGGTGGCGGCGGCGAGCAGCGCGAGGGCGACGAGCGCGAAGACCACCGCGACGACGGTCTTGGCCCAGAAGAGCGTGGCCCGCCCGGTGGACCGGGTGAGGACCGTCTTCCAGGTGCCGTGCTGGTCCTCGCTGGCGAAGATGTCGCCGGCCACGACCGCGGTCAGCAGCGGCAGCACCCACTGGGAGGCGAAGCCGAGGACCAGCAGCGCCATCGCGAAGCCGTTCTCGGTCGCGAACCGGCCGAAGAGCGTGTCCTTCGGCGGGCGGGGCTGGGCGTGCACGACCACGACGACCGCGATCGGGGCGAGGACCGCACCGATCAGCAGCGCCTTGGTGCGCAGCTGGGCGCGCAGCTTGCGGGTCTCCCACACCAGCGCGGCGGCGAGGCCCGGGCGCCGGGCGGCGGACGCGCGTACGCCGGCCTCGCGGCTCGGGAGGGCGGTCGTGGTCATCGGACGGTCACCGTGGTGCGGTCGTCCGGCTCGGCGTCGGTGAGCATGAAGAACAGGGCCTCCAGGGGGGTCTGGGTCGGGGTGAACTGGCGCAGCCCGATGCCGGCGCGGACCAGGTCGGCGACGTACGCCGAGAGCCGCGCGGGCGGCCCGACGGCCACGAGCCCGCCGTCCGGGTCGACCTCCACGGCCACCTCGGGGTGGCTCGCGATGGCCAGGGCGACGGCGCGGGCGTCGTCGTCGGTGCTGAGCAGGTGGCCGGGGTCGGGGGCCATGGCGCGCAGCTGGCCGAGCGAGCCGTGGAAGGCGACCTTCCCGCGGGCCATGATCGTGACGTTGTCGCAGATCTCCTCGACCTCGTCCATGTGGTGGGAGGACAGCAGGACGGTCAGTCCGCTGTCGGCCAGCCGCTTCACCAGCGCCCGCATGTCGCGGATGCCTCCCGGGTCCAGGCCGTTGGCCGGCTCGTCGAGGATCAGCAGCCGCGGGTCGCGCAGCAGGCTGGCGGCGACACCGAGCCGCTGCCGCATGCCGTAGGAGTAGCCGGCGACCTTGTCCTCCTCACGCCCGGTGAGGTCGACGACGTCGAGCACCTCCGCGACCCGGCCGGCCCGGGTGGCGCGCTCCCCGCCGTCGAGCAGCGCGAGCCCCTCGAGGTTCTCCCTCCCGGTCAGGTAGGGGTAGAAGCGAGGACTCTCGATGAAGCCCGCGACCCCGTCCAGCACCCCGACCCCGGACTCGTCCCAGGTGCGCCCGAAGACGCGGACCGTGCCGGAGTCGGGGCGGATGAGGCCGAAGAGCATCCGCAGGAACGTCGTCTTCCCCGCGCCGTTCGGCCCGAGGATCCCGTAGACCTCGCCCTGGGCGACCCGCAGGGACAGGTGGTCGACGGCGACCAGCGGGCCGTAGCGCTTGGTGACGTCGACCGCCTCGACGGCCAGCGCGTGGTCAGGGGTGCGTGCCATGTCCTGCACGGTAGGAACGTGCGGATGAAGGGCGGGTGAAGGCGACGGCCCCTCCCCGGCGGACTAGTCGTCGGCCCCGATGCGGAACGTGTACGGCGGCCCGCCGAGCCCGTCGTCGACCGCGGCCTCCCCGCTGCTCGTGCCCGCCGGGACCTCGACGGTGGCGACGAAGCCGAGGCGGTCGCCCGCCGGCGTGAAGGGACCGAGGTCGGCGACGCTGCCGTCGGGGAAGGTGACGGTCAGCGTCACGTCGGGCAGCGGCACGAGCGGGTCGTCCGCGTCGGAGGTGTCGTTGCAGGTGCTCGTGTACCACTCGCCGTGCAGCTCCAGCGCCTCTCCCGGGGCGACGGTCGGCGCCGGTCGACCACGGCGGTGCGTGTCGTGAGCGTCGTCGAGCTGCGGCCCCGCGCACGAGGCGCCGCCCCCGCCGGCGTCTGGCGCCGCCGCAGCCGGCGGCCACGACGGCGAGCAGGCAGGCCAGGGAGACGGCGGTGGTCCGCACGGGTGCTCCGACGCCCGCCCGGTCAGGTCGGTTCCGCGCGGGGCAGGTCGAGGTCGTGCTCGGCGATGAAGGCGTCGATGTCGTCCTGGCTGGTCTGGCCGGCGGCCAGCGCCTGCTTGGCGGCGAGCAGGACCTCGTACGGCGCGGTCAGCTCGAGCGCGATGCCGTCGGGGTCGCGGAAGTTCAGGTGGTGGCCGAACTCCATGTCGCGGATCGGCGTGTAGACCACGCCGTGCTCGTCGAAGCGGCGCTCCCACGCCTCGAGCTCCTCGCGGGAGCTCGCGGTCAGACCGACGTGGTCCACGCCGGTGTGGAGCTCGCTGAACGGCCCGCCGGCGGCGCCGTCGTGCCGCACGACCGAGAGCGTGAAGCCGGTCCCGGGGTGCATGAGGATGCGGCCGTACCCGACGTCGAGGACGAGCACGAAGTCGAACACCTCGGTCCAGAAGCGCTGGCTGCGGTCCAGGTCGGTGACCGTGAAGGACAGGTGGTCGACACCGGCGAACGTCACCACGGGGACCTCCGGAGACAGGATCGGTGCCTCGACGCTAGGACGGCGGACCGCCGGGCGCCAGGGAACCTGTTCCTGGGCTAGCGTCGCGGAGTGCCCACGGTCCTGGTCCCGCGCGAGCGGTTCGAGCGGTGGGTGGCCAACTTCCGGGGCCGCCACGGCGACGCGAGCCTCGCGGTGACCGACGGCGCCCTGCGCGGCGCGGCCGCGGACGGCTCGACCTTCGAGGCCCGGCTGCCCCTCGGCGCGGCGTACGACGGACCGGCGGGTGCGGCCGCGTTCGCCGAGCGGGTGCGGCCGGAGGGGGAGTGGGGCGTGCTGCTGGTGCGCAAGGGCGGGTTCGCGGTGGCCCGGCTGGAGGGCGGGCGGACGGTGGAGTCCAAGGTCGGGCAGCGGCACGTGCAGGGCCGGACCAAGGCCGGCGGGCAGAGCCAGCAGCGGTTCGCGCGACGGCGCGACAACCAGGCGCGGCAGGCCTACGAGGCGGCGGCCGACCACGCGGCGCGGATCCTGACCATGGCGGCGGTGGTGACCGGTGGTGACCGGACCGCGGTCGAGGAGGTGCTCGCCGACCCGCGGCTGGCCGGGCTGCGGGTGGTCGGGCCGTGGCTGCCGGTGCCGGACCCGCGGCGTGACGTGCTCGAGCAGGCGGTGGCCGACGGCTCGTCCGCGGTCGTGGAGGTGGAGAACGCGTGAGGCTGCTGCTCCTGGCCGACACCCACCTGCCCCGGCGGGCCAGGGACCTGTCGGCCGAGGTCTGGGCCGAGGTCGAGCGCGCCGACGTGGTCCTGCACGCGGGCGACTGGGTCGACGTCGCGCTGCTGGACGAGCTCGAGGCGCGGGCCCGGCGGGTCGTCGGCGTCTACGGCAACAACGACGGGCCGGCGCTGCGGGCGCGGCTGCCCGAGGTGGCCCGCGTCGAGCTGGGCGGGGTCCGGTTCGCGGTGGTGCACGAGACCGGCGCCAAGCTGGGCCGCGAGCAGCGCGCGGCGGCGACGTACCCCGACGTCGACGTGCTCGTCTTCGGCCACAGCCACATCCCGTGGGACACCACGGCCGAGACCGGGCTGCGGCTGCTCAACCCGGGCTCGCCGACCGACCGGCGCCGCCAGCCCTTCTGCACCTACCTCACCGCGCTCGCCACGGACGGCGCGCTGCGTGAGGTCGTCCTGCACCGGATCGAGCCCCGGATCGGCTAGCGTCCGCAGCATGTGGCAGCCCGAGCCGGGGTGGCACCCGCTGCCCGGCGGGAGCGGCACGTCCACCGTCGGCGTCTGGCGCACCGTGCTCGGCGGCCGCCCGGTGGTGGTCAAGCGGCTCGCCCGCCCGGCGCCCCGGGACCCGGCCGAGCTGTCCGACCCGCGCCACTTCGCCTACTGGCGGCGCGCGGCCGACGTGGTCACCGCGCGGCTGCCGCTCGACCGGACGCCGGGACTGCGGGCGCCGCGCCTGACCTCGGTCGAGGAGGACGAGGAGGGCATCACGCTCGTCCAGGACTGGGTGGAGGACGCCGCCAACTCCGGGCTGTTCTCGGCGCTCGCGCTGGGTCGGTTCACCGGCGCGGACCTGGGCGAGCAGGCGTTCTGGGCGCGCGCTCCGCTGCGGGACCGGATGGCGCGCACCGAGCGGCGCGGCGGCTGGCCGACCCTCGCCCGTACGACGGTCGCGGACGTCGCGGACCACCTGTGGGCCCGGCGCGGGGCACTGCTGGACGAGCTCGACGCCCTGCCGCAGGTGACCCAGCACGGCGACCCGACGCCCACCAACCTCCCCGGGCGCGACGAGGACGACATCGTCGCCATCGACTGGGGCACCCTCGGCACCGGGCCGGTCGGGGGCGACCTGGGCCTGCACATGCTGAGCGCGCGCGAGGAGTTCGAGCCGCTCCTGGACGCCTACCTGCTCGGCCTGCCGCCGGGCACCGCCACACCCGAGCAGGCCGCGCAGGGCGCCCGCGTGACCGCCGTGCTGACCGCGCTCAGCCGCGCCGAGTGGGCGCTGGCCCGGGTGGCCGGCGGGGAGGGCGCGCTGGCCGGCAAGTACCGCCACCCCGCCGTCGCGCCGCACCTGCGCTCTCTGCAGCGGCAGTTCCCGCAGATCGAGGCCCTGGTCGGGGGCTAGACGCGGGTCAGAGCGACGCGGCCGAGAAGGTGTCGCACTGCTTGATGTTCGTGGCCGAGTAGCCGGTCTTGAACCACTTCATCCGCTCGGCCGAGGAGCCGTGGGTCCACTGCTCCTTGTTGACGTCGCCGCCGCCGGCCTGCTGGATCCGGTCGTCGCCGACGGTCTTGGCGGCGTCCAGCGCCTCCTGGATGTCGCCGTCGTCGATGGACTCGAAGATCTTCACCCCCGAGCCGTCGGTGGTGCCGGTGGCGCCCTTGGCCCACATGCCGGCGTAGCAGTCCGCCTGGAGCTCCAGGCGCACCGAGTCGCTGGTGGGCCCGGTCTGGGTGCGGACCCGGCCCATGGTCCCGAGCAGGTTCTGGATGTGGTGGCCGAACTCGTGGCCGATGACGTACGGCTCCACGAAGTCGCCGCCCTGCCCGCCGAGCTGGCCCTCGAGCACGTCGGCGAAGAACGTGGTGTCGAGGTAGATGGTCTGGTCGGTCGGGCAGTAGAACGGCCCGACGTCCTTGCTCGCCGCGCCGCAGCCGGTGTTGGTGGACCCGTCGAAGGTCACGACCTGGGTCGGCCGGAACGCCGTGTTCGTCTGCTGGGGGAGCACCTGCGACCAGTAGGACTCCAGCGAGACCTCGACGGCCTTGCGGGCGCAGTCGGCGCTGTTGTTGGCGTCCGCGCCGGTCTTGCACTGGTCGTAGCGGTCGGTCTCGGTCGCCGGCCCGCCGCCACCGGAGCCGCCGCCGGCGAACTGCACGATGAGGTAGATCACGACCACCACGATGGTCGTGCCGATGCCGCCACCGGTGATGCCGCCGATGGGCAGGTTGCCCATGCCGCCGCCACCGCCGCCCCCGCCCCGGACGTCCTTGACCCGTCCTCCGCTGATGTCGGCCTTCGGGTTGAAACGCACGGCCCTAGACTAGGGCCAGTCATGATCACTGCTCACCAGCTGGAAGTCCGTGCTGGGGCGAGACTCCTGATGGCAGACGTCAGCTTCCGGGTCGGAGCGGGTGACAAGGTCGGGTTGGTCGGGCGCAACGGCGCCGGGAAGACCACCCTCACCAAGATCCTCGCCGGCGAGGGGCTGCCGGCCGCCGGACGGGTCGAGACGACCGGACCGGTCGGCTACCTGCCCCAGGACCCTCGCACCGGCGACCCCGACGTGCCCGTGCGCGAACGCATCCTGTCCGCGCGCGGCCTCGACGACGTCGTACGACGGCTGCGCGCCGCCGAGACCGAGATGGCCTCGCCGGACCCGGCGGTGGCCGAGCGCGGCATGCGGCGCTACGCCTCGGCCGACGCCGAGCTGCACGCCGGCGGTGGGTACGCCGCGGACGCGGAGGCCGCCCAGATCGCCTCCTCCCTCGGCATCGCCGACCGGCTGATGACCCAACCGCTGCGCACCCTCTCGGGCGGGCAGCGCCGCCGCGTCGAGCTGGCCCGCATCCTCTTCTCCGGCGCCGACACCCTGCTGCTGGACGAGCCGACCAACCACCTCGACGCCGACTCGGTGGTGTGGCTGCGCGACTTCCTGCGCGCGTTCCGCGGCGGGCTCGTGGTGATCTCCCACGACGTGGCCCTGCTGGACGCCACGGTGACCAAGGTGCTCCACCTGGACGCCAACCGGGCCACCGTCGACGTCTACAACATGGGCTGGAAGGCCTACCTCGAGCAGCGCGAGACCGACGAGCGGCGGCGCAAGCGCGAGCGGGTGAACGCCGAGAACAAGGCCAAGACCCTCACCGACCAGGCCAACAAGATGCGCGCCAAGGCCACCAAGGCCACCGCCGCGCAGAACATGCTCAAGCGCGCCGAGAAGATGATGGCCGGCATCGAGGGCGAGCGCGCGGACGACAAGGTGGCGCGCATCAAGTTCCCCGCCCCCGCGCCCTGCGGGCGGACCCCGCTCACCGCGGCCGAGCTGTCGAAGTCCTACGGATCGCTCGAGGTGTTCACCGACGTCGACCTGGCCGTCGACAAGGGCAGCCGGGTGGTGATCCTGGGCCTCAACGGCGCCGGCAAGACCACGATGCTGCGGATCCTGGCCGGCGTGGACAACCCCGACACCGGTCGGGTCGTGCCCGGCCACGGGCTCAAGATCGGCTACTACGCCCAGGAGCACGAGACGCTCGACACCGGCCGCACCGTGCTGGAGAACATGCAGAGCGCCGCGCCCCAGCTCACCGACACCGAGGCCCGCAGCGTGCTCGGCTCCTTCCTGTTCTCCGGCGAGGACGCCCACAAGCCGGCCGGCGTGCTCTCGGGCGGCGAGAAGACCCGCCTCGCCCTGGCCTCCCTGGTCGTCTCCAGCGCCAACGTGCTGCTCCTCGACGAGCCCACCAACAACCTCGACCCCGCCTCCCGCGAGGAGGTCCTGGCCGCCATCCGCAGCTACGAGGGCGCGATCATCCTGGTCACCCACGACGAGGGCGCCGTCCGCGCCCTCGAGCCCGACCGGGTGCTCCTGCTCCCCGACGGCGACGAGGACCTCTGGAACGAGGAGTACGCCGACCTGGTGGCGCTCGCCTGAGCGTCGGTGCTCTCACCTACGCTCGCGACATGACCAGCACGCCGCTGACCGCCGAGGACCTCACCGCCGCGGGGCTGCACCTCGACGTCAGCGGCGCGGTGGCCACGGTGACCCTCAGCCGGCCCGAGGTGCGCAACGCGCAGACCCCGGCGATGTGGCACGCGCTGGCCGGGATCGGCGCGACCCTGCCGGCGACGGTGCGCGTGGTCGTGGTGCGCGGCGCCGGGCAGAGCTTCAGCGCGGGCCTGGACCGGGCGATGCTCGACCCGGCCACGGGTGACGTCGGGCGGCTGCTGTCGGAGAGCGACGAGGCCATCGCGGCGGCGATTGACGGCTACCAGCAGGGCTTCACCTGGCTGCGCGACCCGCGCTTCGTCAGCATCGCCGCGGTCCAGGGCCACGCGATCGGCGCGGGCTTCCAGCTGGCGCTGTCCTGCGACCTGCGGGTGCTGGCCGACGACGCCCAGCTGTCGATGAAGGAGCCGGCCCTGGGCCTGGTGCCGGACCTGACGGGAACAAAGCCCCTGGTCGAGGCGGTTGGCTACCAGCGAGCGCTGGAGATCTGCGCCACCACCCGGATGGTCGGGGCCGCCGAGGCCGTGGACGTCGGGCTGGCGCTGACGGCGGTGCCGGCCGACCAACTGGAGCAGACGGTGGCCGACCTCGTCCAGGCGCTCACCGCCCCGGTCGCCGGTGCGGTGACCGAGACCAAGCGGCTGCTGCTCAGCGCGACGGCCGCGGACCTCGAGACCCAGCGGCGACTCGAGCGGGAGGCGCAGGTGCGCCGGTTCCGCGAGCTGGAGCCGCTGATGAGACAGACCCAGACACCCGCACGAGCACAGGAGTAGGCACATGTCGATGGCGGGCGGACCGGGTCCGGGGGCGGCGTGGCGCCACCTCCGATCGGACCGCAGCGTCGTCAACAACCGCGTCGACCGCCGTACGGTCGGCCGGATCCTGCGCTTCGCCGGCCCGCACCGGCGGCTCATCAGCGTCTTCTTGACCCTCACCGTCATCGACGCGGCCATGGTCGTGGTCACGCCGCTGCTGGTGCAGAAGATCGTCGACGACGGCATCCTGGCCGGCGACCGGGGCCTGGTCGTCACGCTGGCGCTCGCGATGGCCGGGGTGGCGGTGTTCAGCGGCGTGCTCAGCGTGCTGTCGGGCTGGCTGTCCAGCCGGATCGGCGAGGGCCTCATCTTCGACCTGCGCACCCAGGTGTTCGGCCACGTCCAGCGCCAGAGCCTGGCCTTCTTCACCCGCACCCAGACCGGTGCGCTGGTGAGCCGGCTCAACAACGACGTCATCGGCGCCCAGCGCGCCTTCACCAGCACCCTGTCCAGCACGGTCGCCAACACCATCGCGGTGGTCGTGGTCGGGGTGACCATGGTGGCGCTCAGCTGGCAGGTGACGCTGCTGTGCCTGGCCATGTTCCCGGTGCTGTTCCTCATCAGCCGCTACGTCAGCGGCCGGCTGGCCGGGCTCACCCGCCGCCAGATGGACGGCAACGCCGATCTCGGCAACGTGATGACCGAGCGCTTCAACGTGGGCGGCGCGATGCTGCTCAAGCTGTTCGGCCGCCGGTCCGAGGAGGACGCGCTCTTCGCCGACAAGGCCGCCGTGGTCCGCGACCTCGGGATCAAGATCGCGCTCACCACCCGGATCTTCGGGGCCAGCATGATGGCGGTCCCGGCGCTGGCCACGGCCCTGGTCTACGGCGTCGGCGGGAACCTGGCCATCGACCGCACCCTCACCGTCGGCACCCTGCTGGCCCTGGCCACGCTGCTGCTGCGCCTGCTCGGGCCGCTGCAGGGCCTGTCCAACGTGCGCATCGACGTGATGACCGCGCTGGTCAGCTTCGAGCGGGTCTTCGAGGTCCTCGACCTGCCCAGCCTGGTCCAGGAGCGGCCCGACGCCGTCGTGCTGCCCCGCAGCGCGGCCAGGGTGGAGTTCGACGCGGTCTCCTTCACCTACCCCAAGGCCGACGACGTCAGCCTGGCCAGCCTGGAGGCCGTGGCCCGCGTGGAGTCGCGTGACCACGTGCAGGTCCTCCACGACGTCACCTTCACCGCCCACCCCGGCCAGATGGTGGCGCTCGTCGGTCCGTCCGGCGCCGGCAAGACCACGATCACCCACCTGGTGGCCCGGCTCTACGACGTCGACGGCGGCGCGGTCCGGGTGGGCGGCGAGGACGTCCGCGACGTGACCCTGGAGTCCCTGGAGGACGCGGTCGGCTACGTCACCCAGGACGCCCACATGTTCCACGACACCATCCGGGCCAACCTGCAGTACGCCGCCCCCGGCGCCACCGACGACGCGGTCTGGCGCGCGCTCGAGGCCGCCCAGATCGCCACGCTGATCCGCGGCCTGCCCGACGGCCTCGACACCGTGGTCGGCGACCGCGGCTACCGCCTGTCCGGCGGCGAGCGCCAGCGGCTGGCCATCGCCCGGCTGCTGCTCAAGTCGCCGGCGATCGTGGTCCTCGACGAGGCCACCGCCCACCTCGACTCCGAGTCCGAGGCCGCCGTGCAGCGCGCCCTGGACGCCGCGCTCGAGGGCCGCACCAGCCTGGTCATCGCCCACCGGCTCTCCACCGTGCGCGGCGCCGACCTCATCCTGGTCGTCGACGGCGGCCGGATCGTCCAGTCCGGCACGCACATCCAGCTCCTGCGCGCCGGCGGCCTCTACGCCGACCTCTACCGCACCCAGCTCGTCGAGGACGTCCCCGCCTAGGCTCGCCCGCATGGACCTCGGACTGACCGACCGCGTGTACGTCGTGACCGGGGGCGCCCGGGGCCTGGGCCGGGCCACGGCCGAGGTGCTCGTGGCCGAGGGGGCCCGTGTCGTCCTCTCCGGTCGGTCCCAGGAGAGCCTGGACGCGGCCGTCGGCGAGCTGGGGGAGCGCGCCGTGGCCGTGGTCGCCGACAACGCCGACGCCGGCACGCCCGGGCGCGTGGTCGACGCGGCGCTCAGCGCCTGGGGCCGCCTGGACGGCGCGCTCATCAGCGTGGGCGGACCGCCGCCCGGGGCGGTCACCGCCATCACCGACGAGCAGTGGACGGCGTCCTTCGAGGCGGTGTTCCTCGGCGCCGTCCGGGTGGCCCGCGAGGTCGCGGCCCGCCTCGGCGACGGCGGCTCGATCGCCTTCGTGCTGTCGTCCAGCGTGCGCAGCCCGATCGCCGGGTTGGCCATCTCCAACGGCCTGCGGCCGGGGCTGGCCATGGTGGCCAAGGCACTGGCCGACGAGCTCGGTCCGCAGGGCGTCCGCGTCAACGGGCTGCTGCCGGGCCGGGTGGCCACCGAGCGGCTCGACGAGCTGGACGCCGCGAGCGGCGACCCCGAGCGGGCCCGCCGCGAGGCGGCGGCCGCGATCCCGCTGCGCCGTCAGGGCGAGCCGGAGGAGTTCGGCCGGGCGGCGGCCTTCCTGCTCTCGCCGGCGGCGTCGTTCGTGTCCGGCGCCATGCTGCCCGTCGACGGTGGGGCGCTGCGGGCGCTCTGATCGACCGGCCGGCCCTGGGCCGCCTTCTTGGCCGCCTTCTCGGCCTCGATCTGGCGCCGGGCCGCGTCGGCCTGCAGCCGGGCCCGCGACTTCGGCCTCGGCGCCTTGTCCTTCCTCCGCACCGGGGGGCGCTCGGACGCCGGCCCGTTGCGCCACTCGTCGACGAGCAGGTAGAAGAAGCCGAAGACCGCCAGCAGCCCGAAGAACCACCACTGCAGGCCGTAGAAGAAGTGCGGGCCGTTGTTCAGCTCGGGCAGCTCGACCGCCTCCAGGCTGGTGGCCGGCTCGGGGTCCTCCGAGCGCAGCTCCACGAAGCCGCCGTACACCGGGCGCCCGATGGCCGGCCCGATCGCGTCGCTGCTGATCGCCCGGGTGGACAGGTCGTCGACGCGCGTGCTGTCGCCGGTGCCGTTGGCGCGCACGTAGCCGGTCACCTCCACCTCGCCCGACGGGGGCGCTGGGACGTCGGCGTCCGCGCCGCTCGGGTCGGTCTCCAGCCAGCCACGGTCGACCAGCAGGGCCGTGCCGTCCGCCGTCACCAGGGGCACCACCACGTCCACCCCCTGGGCGCCGTCGCGGGTGCGGTAGCGGACCAGCACGGTGGAGTCCGCGTCGTAGGTGCCGCTCGCGCTCACCACCCGCCACTCGTCGGCGTCGGTCGGGTCGCCGTCGGGCGTCAGCACCTCGCCCACGGGCGTGACCTGGCGGTGCTCGTTGGTGCGCACGATCTCGTTGCTGGCCTTGCGGTCGTCGAGCCGGCGGAACTGCCACCCGCCCAGCCACCACGCGGCGTACGTCAGCATCACGACGACCAGCGCGAACAGGATCCAGCGCCTACTGAGCAGGAACCGCAACGATCGCACCACGCCACGCTACCCAGGCCGACACGCCCAGCCGCGGGCCAACCGCCTGAACCGTAGGATCGGACGTGTGCAACCGCTCACTGACGCCTTCGGCCGGGTCGCCACGGACCTGCGCGTCAGCCTGACCGACCGCTGCAACCTGCGCTGCACCTACTGCATGCCCGCCGAGGGCCTGGACTGGATGCCCCTGGACTCGCAACTGAGCGACGACGAGGTCGTGCGCCTGATCGGCGTGGCCGTGGAGCGGCTCGGGGTCCGTGAGGTCCGCTTCACCGGGGGTGAGCCGATGGTGCGCCGGGGTCTGGTCGACATCGTGCGGCGCACGGCGGCCCTCGAGCCCCGGCCCGAGACCTCGGTGACGACCAACGCGCTGGGCCTGGCCCGCACCGCCACCGCGCTGGCCGAGGCCGGCCTCGATCGGGTCAACGTCAGCCTGGACACGGTGCGTCCCGAGACCTTCCACGCGATCACCCGCCGCGACCGGTTCCACGACGTCGCCGCCGGGCTCGAGGCGGCCCAGGCCGCCGGGCTCGGACCGGTCAAGGTCAACGCGGTCCTGCTGCGCGGTGTGAACGACGACCAGGCGCCCGAGCTGCTCGCCTGGTGCTTGGAGCGCGGCTACGAGCTGCGCTTCATCGAGCAGATGCCCCTCGACGCCCAGCACGGCTGGTCGCGCGAGGAGATGGTGACCGCCGACGAGATCCTGGCGGCGCTGGAGGAGCGGTTCGTGCTGGTGCCGGCCGAGGAGCCGCGGGGGAGCGCGCCTGCCGAGCGCTTCCTGGTCGACGGCGGCCCGGGCACGGTCGGGGTCATCGCGTCGGTCACGCGCCCGTTCTGCGGCGCCTGCGACCGGGTCCGGCTCACCGCCGACGGCCAGATCCGCAACTGCCTGTTCGCCCGCGAGGAGTCCGACCTGCGCTCCGCGCTGCGGGCCGGTGCCTCCGACGCGGAGCTGGCCGAGCGCTGGCTGGCCGCGATGGCCACCAAGCTGCCCGGCCACGGCATCGACGACCCGACGTTCCTGCAGCCGGACCGGCCGATGTCGGCCATCGGCGGCTGAGCCGTCCGGTCGCTCAGACCGACTCGTCGGCACCTTCGACGTGCTCGACGGCCTCGCGCAGGAACCCGCGCGCGCCCAGGAAGTCGCCCAGCGACTCCCGGTGGTCCACGCACGCCAGCCAGACCTTGCGGCGCTCCGGGGTGTGGATCTTGGGGTTGTTCCAGCGCAGCGCCCAGACGGCGGGCTGCTGACATCCCTTGGCGGAGCAGACGTCACTCATGCGCGCCCGCTGCGAGCCGGAAGGGGCACAAATGTGAAAAAGTGGTGCCGGCCAACCACGGGGAGAGCTGTCCGGCACCACACCGCCGAGCGAACCCGGCGGCACTGCAAGCATGGCACTTCTTCGCGCAGTTTCAAACACGTACAGACCGCAGGTTCGTCAACGGCCCGGACCGGGGCCCAGCTGGGGCCGCGCCGGACCGCCGTCGAGCAGGTCGAAGCCGTCGCTGCGCGAGGTGGTCGCGTTGGCCATCACCACCGCGACGTACGGCAGCACGATCGCGCCGACCAGGAAGATCGGCCACAGCCAGTGGATGCCGGCCAGCGAGGCGAGGATCATCCCGATGAAGCACACGGTGCGCAGCATCATGGAGATGAGGTAGCGGCGCTGACGCGTGCGGATGTCGTCGTTTCGACTGGACGCCGCGGAGGTGATCCGCACCGCCTCGGGCTCACGACTGCGCTCCCGGGCCATGTCTGAAGCCTACGTCGGTAGAGTCCGGATCCCACGCGCGCCAGCAGGAGGCCTCACATGACGAACCGCACGTACCGCGTCACCGAGATCGTCGGGACCTCCCCGGACGGGATCGAGCCCGCCATCCGCAACGCCGTCGAGCGCGCCAGCCAGACGTTGCGGCACTGCGACTGGTTCGAGGTGACCGAGGTCCGCGGCCAGATCAAGGACGGCACGGTCGAGCACTTCCAGGTCGGGCTCAAGGTCGGCTTCCGCCTCGAGGACGAGGAGTAGCCGCACCACGGCGGGCCCGTTTCCGCCTACCCCGCGGTAAGCACTAGCGTCGAGCGGGTGACGCAGGAGAGTGAGCCGCAGGCCCGGTCGGTGCTGGTCACCGGCGGCAGCCGGGGGATCGGACGAGCCATCGCCGAGGCCTTCGTGGCCCAGGGCGACCGGGTCGCGGTGACCAGTCGTGGCGGCGGCGCCCCGGCGGGTGCGCTGGACCTGACCTGCGACATCACCGACCCCGCGCAGGTCGAGGCGGCGTTCGCGGCCGCCGAGGAGGCGCACGGACCGGTCGAGGTCCTGGTGGCCAACGCCGGGATCACCAAGGACACCCTGCTGCTGCGGATGTCCGAGGACGACTGGTCCACGGTGATCGACACCAACCTCACCGCGTCGTACCGGCTGGCCAAGCGGGCCTCCAAGGGCATGCTGCGGCTGCGGCGCGGGCGCATCGTCTTCATCTCCTCCGTGGTCGGGCTGCTGGGCAACCCCGGCCAGGTCAACTACGCGGCCAGCAAGGCGGGCCTGGTGGGCATGGCGCGCTCGATCGCGCGGGAGCTGGGCTCACGCTCGATCACGGCGAACGTCGTCGCGCCGGGCTTCGTGGAGACCGACATGACCGCCGAGCTCACCGACGAGCAGCAGGCGGCGATCAAGGCCAGCGTGCCGCTCCAGCGGTACGCCTCGCCGCAGGAGGTCGCCTCCGCGGTGACCTGGCTGGCGAGCGACGGCGCGGCGTACGTCACCGGGGCGGTCGTCCCGGTCGACGGTGGACTCGGAATGGGGCACTGAGATGAGCGGCATCCTCGACGGCAAGCGGATCCTGGTCACGGGCGTGACCATGGACAGCTCGATCGCGTTCGCGGCGGCGAAGTTCGCGCAGGAGCAGGGCGCGACCGTGCTGATCTCCAACTTCGGCCGTGCGCTGGGCATCACCCGGCGCATCGCCAAGCGGCTGCCGACCGAGCCGCCCGTGCTCGAGCTGGACGTGACCGACCAGGCGCACCTGGACGGGCTGGCCGACCAGGTGCGCGAGCACCTGGGCGAGGGGGCCAGCCTGGACGGCGTGCTGCACTCGATCGCCTACGGCAACCCGGAGACGCTGCTGGGCGGCAAGTTCCTGGGCGGGCCGTGGGAGGACGTCGCGCAGTCCTTCCAGGTCTCGGCCTACTCGCTCATGTCGCTGACCCAGGCCTGCCGGCCGCTGCTGTCCTCCGGCGCCTCGATCGTGGGCCTCACCTTCGACGCGACCGTCGCGTGGCCGGCGTACGACTGGATGGGTGTGGCCAAGGCCGGGCTCGAGTCGACCTCGCGCTACCTGGCCCGCGACCTGGGGCCCGAGGGGATCCGGGTCAACCTGGTCTCCGCCGGGCCGCTGCGCTCGCTGGCGGCCAAGGCCATCCCGGGCTTCAGCGACCTCGAGGACATGTGGGGCTCGCGCGCGCCGCTGGGCTGGGACAACACCGACCTGGAGCCGACCGCCAAGGCCATCGGCGCCCTGCTCTCGGACCTGTTCCCGGCCACGACCGGAGAGATCATCCACGTCGACGGCGGCTTCCACGCGATGGGTGCCTGAGCCACCGCGAGACTTGGGTAACGTCCCCCGCGTGGCAGACGCACCCGGGTCCCTGGTCGAGCTGCGGGTGCTGGAGGGGCCGAACCTCTACTTCCCGCGCGCCGCGATCAAGCTGACGCTCGACATCAGCGGGCTGGCCGCCGTGCCGGAGGACACCGCGCGCCGGTTCGCGGCCCGGATCGGGCTGCGCAACGCGCGGCCGGGGGCACCGGACTCGGGGTTCCGCCAGCGGTTCGCGCTGCGAGCGGTGGGCCGGCTGGTGCGCGCGATCACCGCCGAGTCGGGCGCGACCCGCCTCGCCGTCCGGGTCCGGCCGACCAGCGACCCGCACCGGATCGTGGTGGCCTACCCCTGGGTGCACCGCAACCGCGCCCAGGTCATGGGTACGGCGATCGCGGAGGTCCTCGACGCCATCCCCGGTGGGGACACCGACCGGGTCGTCGACGAGGTGGCGGCTCGCGTGGCCGCCGCCGAGCCGGGCGCCAAGCCGCACACCCTGACCCCGCGGATCCCGGTGGTGGCGGTGACCGGCACCAACGGCAAGACCACCACCTCGCGCATGATCGCCCACATCGCCCGGGCCGACGGCCGGCACGTGGGCTGGTCGAGCACCGACGGGATCTACGTCGACGGCGAGCTGGTCGAGGCCGGCGACTACTCCGGTCCCTCGGGCGCCGGCCGGGTCCTGGCCCAGCCGGGCGTGCAGCTCGCGGTGACCGAGACCGCCCGTGGCGGCATCCTGCTCAAGGGCATCGGGGTGGCCCGCAACGACGTCTCGGTGGTCACCAACGTCACCGCCGACCACCTGGGGCTGCACGGCATCGACACCCTCGAGCAGCTCGCCGAGGTCAAGAGCGTGGTCCCCAAGATCACCCGCAGGAGCGGCTGGGCGGTGCTGAACGGCGACGACCCACGGGTGCTGGCCATGCGCGCGGTGATCAAGGCGCAGCCGTGGGTCTTCTCGCGCGACCCGGACGCGCCGGCGATCCGGGTGGTGCTCGACGACGGCGGTCGGGCGACAACGGTCATCGACGGCTGGATCTCGGTGCTCGCGCCGAACGCCGATCCCGACCCGCTCGTGGAGCTCGTGGACGTGCCGATGACCCTGTCCGGGCTGTCCCGGTTCAACGTCGAGAACGCCTTGGCCGCCGCCTCGGCCGCGCTGGCCGTCGGCATCCCGCGCGACCGGGTGGTCGAGGGGCTCCGGACCTTCGAGCCCGGCCCGGAGCACAACTGGGGCCGGCTGAACATCTTCTCGGTGCCGCGCACCGGCGGCGCGGCGACGGTGATCATCGACAACGCCCACAACGAGGCCAGCCTGGAGTCGCTCACCGAGGTGGCGGCCGGGCTGCGGGCACCGGGCGGGCGCCTGTTGCTCGGCCTCGGCGCGGTGGGCGACCGGACCGAGGAGCTGACCGAGGCCCTCGGCGAGATCGGCGCCCGCGCGGCTGACGTCGTGGCCATCGGGCACAAGAAGAAGTACCTCCGCGGCCGCACCGAGGAGGAGCTCGAGGAGCTGCTGCGCGCCGGGGCCGCCCGCGTCGGCGTGACCGACGTGCCGGCGTACCCCACCGAGGTGGACTGCCTGGCCGCCCTGGTCGGCCAGTCCCTGCCCGGCGACGTGATCGCGCTGATGACGCACGCCGAGCACCACGCGGTCTTCGCCTGGCTCGAGGAGCACGGCGCGACCGTGGACAGCCCGGACGTCCTGCGCGAGAAGGTCCGGGCCGCCCGGGCTCAGGACTCGGGGGCGGCCTCCGCCGGCACGTAGTCCGGGTCGGCGGCCGGGTTGTCGGGGCTGACGCCGGCGCCGGCCTGGGCCTGCGGGCTCCAGTTCTCCAGCTCGGTCATGACCGCGGCGTGCTTGTCGACGCAGATGACCAGCAGGTCGCCCGCGTTGGCCCGGCTCATGGCGTGGCGCACGGCGTCGATCTCGTCGAGCGCCTCCTCGACCTGCTTGCAGCGCGCGCCGTCAGCCATGGACTTCTGCACACCCTCGGAGATGAGCCCGGCCACCTCGCCGCGGGCGCGGCCGCGGGAGTGGGCGTCCTCGCGGACGATGACCACGTCGAAATGCTTGGCCGCCTCGAGCCCGAGGTCCACCATGTCCTGGTCGCGGCGGTCGCCCGCGGTGGCGACGATGCCGATGCGCGAGGGCCGGGCCAGCTCGTGCGAGGTCTCCAGCGAGTCGCCGAGCCGGTCCACGAAGTCGCCGAGCGCGACCATGCCGGGCGCGTTGTGGCAGTAGTCGACGATGACGTTGACGCCGTTCACCTCGACCTCGTTGAGGCGGCCCGGTGCGAGGTAGTAGTTGGTCGAGAACGACCGCAGGCCCTGGCGGATGTCGTGCAGGGGCGCCCCGGCCGCGAACGCCGCCGCGGCCGCCGCGAGGGCGTTCTGGACGTTCATCCGGGCCCGGCCGCTGAACGTCGCCGGCAGCAGGTGGGTCCAGGCCAGCTGCATCTCGCGCGGACCGTGCTTGACCACGATCATCTCGCCGCGCTCCGACGGGTTGAGCACGAGCGCCTTGCCCCCGCGGCGGCAGTGCGCGTCGATCATGTCGCGGGTCTCGGTGCCGGGCTCCTCCATGGAGAACCACACGACCTGGCCCGAGCAGCGCCGCCGCATCTCGCGCACGAGCGGGTCGTCGGCGTTGAGCACCGCGTGGCCGTCGCGCGGCACCGCCTCGACGATCACGGCCTTGACGTCGGCGAGCTGCTCGACGGTGTCGATGCCGCGCAGCCCCAGGTGGTCGGGCTGGACGTTGAGCACGACGGCGACGTCGTTGCGCTCGTAGCCCAGGCCCTCGCGCAGGATGCCGCCGCGGGCGACCTCGAAGACCGCGAAGTCGACGCGGGGGTTCTGCAGGACCATCCGCGCGGAGCGGGGACCGGAGGAGTCGGCCCGGATGACCAGGCGCTCGTCGATGACGACGCCGTCGGTCGAGGTCATGCCGACCTTGCGGCCCATGCCCTTGAAGATGTGGCTGATCATCCGGCTGGTCGTCGTCTTGCCGTTGGTGCCGGTGACGGCCACGATCGGGATCCGCGACTGCGAGCCCGGCGGGAACAGCATGTCGACGACCGGCTTGGCGATGAACTGCGGCTCGCCGATGGTCGGGTGGGTGTGCATGCGGAAGCCCGGCGCGGCGTTCACCTCGCAGATCGCGCCGCCGGTCTCGCGGACCGGCTCGGTGATGTCAGGACAGATGAAGTCGATGCCGGCGATGTCCAGGCCGACCATGCGGGCGGCCTCCTCGGCGATCTCGACGTTCTCGGGGTGGGCCTCGAAGGTGCGGTCGATGGAGATGCCGCCGGTCGACATGTTGCCCGTGAGCGCGAGCTTGACCATCTGGCCCTCGGGCGGGACGTCGGTCATCTCGAAGCCCTGCTCGCGGACCAGCTCGACCGCGGCGTCGTTGACCGCGATGCGGGTCAGCACCTTCTCGTGGCCCACGCCGCGGCGCGGGTCGGCGTTCGCGGTGTCGACGAGCTGCTCGATGGTCGAGGTGCCGTCGCCGGTCACCGACGCGGGCACCCGCTCGGCGATCGCGGCGACCCGCCCGTCGATGATGAGGCAGCGGTAGTCCTTGCCGGTGATGAACGACTCGACCACCAGCACGCCGCGGCGCGACTCTCCCTGCGCCACCGGGAACGCCTCGCGCACCTCGGCCTCGTCCTGCAGGTCCAGCATCACCCCGCGGCCGTGGTTGCCGTCCAGCGGCTTGATCACCACGGGGTAGCCGATCCGGTTCGCCGCGCGTACGGCCTGGTCCTCGGTGCGCACCGACTCCTGCTTGGGCACCGGCAGGCCGGCCGCGCCGAGCAGGGTGGTGGTGAGGTCCTTGTCGGAGGCGATGTCCACCGCGATCGCGCTGGTCGCCGACGTCATGGTGGCGCGGATGCGCTTGGCGTGGACGCCCTGGCCGAGCTGGACCAGGGAGTACTGGTTGAGCCGGATCCAGGGGATGTCGCGGCTGACCGCCTCGTCCAGGATCGCCTGGGTCGAGGGGCCGAACGCCGTGCGCTGGGCGCGCTTTATGAAGGCCTCGAGCTCGGCGTCCCAGTCGAACTCGGGGTCGGCCTGCACCAGGTGGTTGACCAGGCGGACGGCGAGCCGGCCGGCGGCCAGGCCGACCTGCTCGTCCTGGTAGCCGTAGATGACGTTGTAGAGGCCGGGCTGGCCCTTGACCCCGCGGGTCTTGCCGCGCCGTACGTCGTGCCCGACGACCTGCTGCAGCGCGAGCGAGCAGTGCTCGGCCACGTGGCCCAGCCAGGTGCCCTCGTGCAGCCGCTCCACGAAGCCGCCGCGCTTGCCGCGCGAGCACGAGTGCTCGCGCAGCCCCGGCAGCATCTCGAGCAGGTGGTCGGTGAAGCCGGGGATGGTGTTGGTGGGGAACCGCTCGAGCGAGCCGAGGTCGACCACGAGCTGGATGGCCCGCTCGTAGGACCACACGTTGGCGCCGCGGTAGACGCGGGTCTCCACGATGGTGAGGTCGGGGGTGGGTCGCTCGGTCATGCGTCGGCTCCGTCCTGTCGGTCGTGCTCTGCGTACTCGCCGTACTCGACGTCCTCCGGTGGCCGGCGCTTGCGCCGCAGCCGGCGCCGCAGCGCGCCGGGGGAGGCGTCGGCGGCGGCGATGTCGCGGGCCATCTGGCTCAGGTCGCGGCCGGCCTCGGCGAGCTCCTTGGCCTCCAGCGGGTCGACCCTGGGGTCCGGCGTCAGCAGCGTGCGGGTGGTGAGGTCGAAGCGGGTTCCCGACGGCAGCACGTGCAGGACCACCCCACTGGCCAGCAGGGGCGCCGCGCGCCCGGCGTCGAAGGCGTTCGTGGTGATCCGGCTCGGGTCCAGGATCGTCACCGCGCCGCGCCCGATCACGCTGAGCACGTCCTCGGTCACCACCGCCGCGGTGTCCTCGTCGACCCCGATGCCCAGCAGCTGCGGCGACTGCGCGACCAGCATGAGCAGGCGCCCGTAGCGGTTGCGCTGCTCGAAGTGCTGGTCGATGATCACGCCCTGCAGCAGCCCCAGACCCGCCGCCATCTGCGTCATCCGCTGCTTGGGCGTGCTGCCGCCCACGCCCATGGCGATCATGTGGCTGGACTGGATGGACGCGCCGGCCGACGTGCCGCCCACGACCGCGCCGCGCTGGTGAGCCGCGAGGATCGCGTCCCCGACCGGCGTACCGCAGATGATCGCGCTGAGCTTGAGCTGGTTGCCCCCGGTCATGAACACGCCCGTGGCCTTGCCGAGCTCCTCGACGAGGTCGGCGTCGTGGGCCTCGTCGCGGTTCTCGGGGCGTACGGCGACCACCTCCGCTGCGCCCTCCGCGCGGAACAGCGCGTCGTACACCTCGACGATCTCGTCGCCCAGGCTCGACGCCGTCGGCAGCACCGCGATCCGCGCCTCCGGCCCGCCCGCCGCGGCCACGAACTCCTTCAGCACGCGACGCTTGCGGAGCTTGTCCTCAGCGCCGCCGATGATCATCAGTGGTCCGGAGGGCACACCGCTCACCCTAGGGCCAAGGCTCAGACGGCCGTGGCACACTCCTGGCCGTGAGCGACCCCAGGACCCTGGTGATCATCCGCCACGCCAAGGCCGAGCAGTCCGGCGCGAGCGACTTCGACCGGCAGCTGACCGACCGTGGCCTCGTCGACGCCGCCCAGGCCGGCGAGTGGCTGGCCGCCCGCGGCGTCGAGCCCGACCAGGCCCTGGTGTCCGCCGCCGTGCGCACCCAGCAGACCTGGGAAGCGGTCAACGACGCCGCCGGCTGGGACCTCGAGGCCACCACCGAGGACTCGCTCTACGAGGCCGGCACCGAGACCGCCCTCGACCTGCTCCGCGCCGCCGACGACCACGTCCGCACCCTGGTGGTCGTCGGCCACAACCCGACCATGGGCACGCTCGCGGCCCTGCTGGACGACGGGAACGGCGACGACGAGGCCGCCAACGAGCTCACCTTGGGCTTCCCCACGTGTGCGGTGGCGGTGCTGGAGTACGACGGCGAGTGGTCGGACCTCGACGAGGCCTCGGCCAGCGTCATCGGGTACCACCGAGCCTGATGGCCGCGCCTCCGGCACGGCGTGCTCGGCGCGCTCTCATCGGATGGTGCCGGGCACCACGACCCGGCGCGCTGCGCGCGCAGCACGCACTCCGCACACCGGATCGCGGCACCCGGCGCCATCCGGCGCGCCGACCGTGTCGCTCGGGTCGGGCCGCCTGAGACCGCTCAGCGTTGCCGAGCACCGGCAGTGCCTGGACCCTGTCCGGCCACCCGGAGGTGGGCGAGGAGGCCTTCCTGGCCGAGCGCGACGCCGACGGAACCTGGGTCCACGTCCGCGCCATCTCCCGCCCCGGCACCTGGTACGCCCGCCTCGGCGGCCCCGCCGGCCGCTTCGCGCAGCGCCTCGTCACCGAGCGCTACCTCCGCGCCGCCGGACAGCTCTGAGCGTCGACAGCCCTCCGGAGGAGGGAGGCACTCGACTCGACCGGCACGCTCGGCGCGCCGGGGGCAGGGCCGTTCACACCGGCGGGGCCGGTGTCGTGATGCCTTCCTCCGCGTCGGCGTCCTCGATCTCCTCGCGGGAGATGCCGAGCAGGTAGAGGATCGTGTCGAGGTAGGGCACGTTGACGGCGGTGTCGGCGGCGTCCTGCACGACCGGCTTGGCGTTGTAGGCGATGCCGAGGCCGGCGGCGTTGAGCATGTCGAGGTCGTTCGCGCCGTCGCCGATGGCGATGACGGCGCCGACCGGGAGGCCTAGCTCGGCGGCGAACTCGCGCAGCGCGCGGGCCTTGCCGGCGCGGTCGACGACGTCGCCGAGGATGCGGCCGGTGAGCTTGCCGTCGACGACCTCGAGCCGGTTGGCGCGGGAGAAGTGGATGCCGAGGTCGGCGGCGAGGCGGTCGGTGATCTGGCTGAAGCCGCCGGAGACGAGCGCGAAGCGGTAGCCGAGGCGGCGCAGGATGCGGACGAGGGTGCGCGCGCCGGGGGCGAGCTCGATGCCGTCGTACACCGCGTCGAACGCCGACTCGTCCACGCCCTCGAGGAGGGCGACGCGCTCGCGCAGCGACTGCTCGAAGTCGAGCTCGCCGCGCATGGCGCGCTCGGTGACCTCGGCGACCTCCGCGCGGTAGCCGGCGTGCTCGGCCAGCATCTCGATGACCTCACCCTGGATGAGCGTGGAGTCGACGTCCATGACGATCAGGCGCATGCCGCGGCGCTGGAGGTTGGCGGGCTGCACGGCCACGTCGATGCCCTGCGCGGCGGCCTCGGCGGCCAGGATGCCGCGCAGCGCCTCGGTGTCGAGGCCAGAGACGTGCAGGTCGATGGCGGTGACGGGATAGCGCGCCATCCGCTCGATCCGGTCGATGTTGGCCCCGGTGTCGGCGATCCGGCCCGCGACGGCGGCCATGGCCGAGGCCTTGAGCGGCGAGCCGATGACGGTCACGTGGGACCGCCCGTCGCGGCGCACCCGGTTGTCGCCGGTGCCGCGGTCGATCTCGACGTTCATGTCCAGGTCGGCGGCGGTGGCCTCGACGGCGTCGCGCAGCTTCTTCCAGTCCCGCGGCACGGTCACGAGTACGCCGAGCACCAGTCGGCGGCGCAGCACGATCTGCTCGATGTCGACGACCTCGACGCCGGCGCGGGAGAGCGTGGCGAAGATCGTCGAGGTCACGCCGGGACGGTCCTTGCCGGTCAGCGTGATGAGCAGCGTCTCCGGCTTCGGCCCGCGGTGGTCGTCCATCGCGCGCCACGCTATCGCCGGGGGAGCACTGTCGGTGGTCGGGTCCAGGGTGGGGGGATGGACACCGCACCGAGCGCCGGAGCCGCCCTCGAGGCGTACGCCGCCGCGATCGCCGGTCACGACTGGCCCGGGCTGCGCGCGCTGCTGGCCGACGACGCGACGGTCACGCTCCTGCACACCGGCGAGCGCTTCGGGGCGGAGCAGTTCGTCGCGTTCAACCGCGACTACCCCGGGCCGTGGACGTTCCACCGCGACGAGGTCGTCGACGCGGGTGACCGGGGCGTGCTGCGCGCCCACGTCGAGGCCGAGGCGGCGACCTTCCACGTCGCCACCTTCGGCAGCCTCGACGCCACCGGCCGGCTGAGCGACGTGGTCGAGGTCTGGAGCGAGGCCGTCGCCGCCCACCCGCAGCGGAGCCAGGAGAGAGGAAGCGCATGACCAGGCACACCCACCACTCGATCGACTACGTCGAGCTCCACGTCGACGACGTCGCGGCCGCCAAGGCGTTCTACGGCGACGTGTTCGGCTGGGCCTTCAACGACTACGGCCCGACCTACGCCGGCATCCGGGCGCCCGACGGCGACGGCGAGGTCGGTGGGATCACCACCGGCGACCAGCGGGGGAGCGGGAGCCCGCTGGTCCTCATGATCAGCGACGACCTCGAGGCCTCACTGGCTGCCGTCCGCGGCGGGGGCGGTGAGGTGGTCGAGGGGCCGTTCGACTACCCAGGAGGGAGGCGCTTGCACTTCCGCGACCCGTCCGGCAACGTGCTCGGCGTCTTCGAGCCCTCGGACGGCTAGGGGCTAGGCGGGTGGCCACACCTCGGGCGACGCCGCGGCGACGAGGGCCGCCCGCGCGGCGCGCCCGAGCGGCACCAGGGCCCCGCGCCGGGACTCGGCCTCGTGCGCCGTGATCGCGCCGCCGTCGTCGTCCAGCGCCAGCTCGACGATGTCCAGCGCCTGCAGGGCTCGTGCGGCCAGCTCCGCACACCGCGCCGGCACGCCGGGCGGCGCCGTCACGCGCGCCCGGTGTCGCAGGTTGAGCAGCCGGTCGGCCACCTCCGGCCGCCAGCGGGCGACCTCGAGCCGGGCCAGGGTGTCGGCGGCGGCGGGGAGCTCGGCGCGCAGCAGCCGGTCCGCGTCGCCGACGTCGGGCAGCTGTCGACGCTGGGCGGCCAGGGCGGTCCAGGTCACCGACGCGCCCACGCGCACGGGCACCAGCCCCTGCACGGGGAAGCCACCGGCGTCCAGGGCCACGACCGCCTCACCGGCCTCCAGGGCGGCGTCGTTGAAGGCCCGCGGCCCCCCGAGGCCGACCGGGTCGCCCTCGACGGGCAGCGCGGCGCCGAACGCGTCCGCGCCGGCTCCGCGCAGCACGCCCAGCCCGGTCACCAGCGGCTCGGCGGCGCCGTCGGGGAAGGACAGGAGGTGCACCGCGTCGGTGTCGACGACGGCGTCGATGAGCTGGTCGGCGACGACGTGGCCGCGCAGCCAGGCGGTGCCCCACCAGGCCAGCCGCACGGCGGCCGGGAGCGGGCTGGGCACGTCGTCCACGGGCGGCGAGGCTACGCCGGGGAGACCTGGCCGGGGTCAGTAGGGTGGCCGCCATGGCCGCCGTCCTCGAGTTCGCTGAGGTCACGGTGCGCAAGGGCCGGGCCACGCTCCTGGACAGCGTGGACTGGACCGTCGAGGAGGACGAGCGCTGGGTGGTCCTCGGCCCCAACGGCGCCGGCAAGACCACGCTCCTGCAGGTCGCGAGCGCCCAGCTGCACCCGACGACCGGCGTGGCCGGGATCCTCGAGGAGGTGCTCGGGACCGTCGACGTGTTCGAGCTGCGCCCGCGGATCGGCCTGACCAGCGCGGCGCTGGCCGAGCGCGTCCCGCGCGGCGAGCTGGTGCGCGACGTCGTGGTGTCCGCGGGCTACGGCGTGGTCGGCCGCTGGCGTGAGGAGTACGACGAGCAGGACCACGCCCGGGCCGCCGAGCTGCTCGAGGAGCTCGGCGTCAAGCACCTGGCCGACCGGACCTTCGGCACCCTCAGCGAGGGCGAGCGCAAGCGCGTCCAGATCGCGCGAGCGCTGATGACCGATCCCGAGCTGCTGCTCCTCGACGAGCCGGCGGCGGGGCTCGACCTCGGCGGCCGCGAGGACCTGGTGTCCACGCTCAGCGTGCTGGCCCACGACGCCGACTCCCCGGCCACGGTCCTGGTCAGCCACCACGTCGAGGAGATCCCGCCGGGCTTCACCCACGCGCTGCTGCTCAAGCAGGGCCGGGTGGTGGCCGCGGGGCTGCTCGACCACGTGCTGACCGAGGAGCACCTGTCCGAGACCTTCGGCATGCCGCTGGTCCTGCAGCACGTCGCCGGACGGTGGAACGCGCGGCGGCGCCAACGGCGCACCCCCGTGGGTGGCGTCGACTAGGTTTCCTGCATGGACTGGATCGGTGACCACCTGGCGGGGGTCTTCCTCGCCCTGGCCATCGCCCTGGGCATCGCCGAGATGTTCAGCCTCGACCTGATCCTGCTGATGCTGGCGCTCGGCGCCCTCGTGGGCATGGTGAGCGCGCTCCTCGGCGCCGGGTTCGCGGTCTCGGCCATCCTGGCCGCCGTGGCGTCGGTGGCCTGCCTGGCCGTCGTCCGCCCGCCGCTGGTCAAGCGCCTGCACACCGGGCCGGAGCTGTCCCTGGGCCACGGCAAGCTGGTCGGCCAGCAGGCGGTGGTGACCCAGCGGATCACCGGTCTGGAGGCCGGCCGGATCAAGGTGGGCGGCGAGATCTGGTCGGCCAGGCCCTACGACGACAGCCTGGCCATCGAGCCGGGGGCTACCGTCGAGGTCTGGGAGATCCGCGGAGCCACGGCGTACGTCCATCCTGTACCGAGCATCGAGTCCTGACCCGGACCCCGGCTCACCGACTGAAGGAGTACTCATGGGCGCACTGATCGTGCTCATCCTGCTGGTGCTGCTGTTCCTGTTCGTCGTCACCCTGCTGGCCAAGACCGTGCGGATCGTCCCGCAGGCGCGCGCCGGCATCGTGGAGCGCTTCGGCAAGTACAAGCAGACCCTGCCGGCCGGCCTCAACATCGTCGTGCCGTTCATCGACAAGGTGCGCTACCTCATCGACCTGCGCGAGCAGGTCGTGAGCTTCCCGCCCCAGCCCGTGATCACCGAGGACAACCTGGTCGTCTCGATCGACACCGTCATCTACTTCCAGGTGACCGACCCGATCGCCGCGACCTACGAGATCGCCAACTACATCCAGGCCGTCGAGCAGCTGACCATGACCACGCTGCGCAACATCGTCGGCGGCATGGACCTGGAGCAGACCCTGACCAGCCGCGAGGAGATCAACCACGGCCTGCGGGGCGTGCTCGACGAGGCGACCGGCAAGTGGGGCATCCGCGTCAACCGCGTCGAGATCAAGGGCATCGACCCGCCGCCCTCGATCAAGGACGCGATGGAGAAGCAGATGCGTGCCGACCGCGACAAGCGCGCGCTCATCCTCTCCGCCGAGGGCCAGCGGCAGTCGTCGATCCTCACCGCGGAGGGCAACAAGCAGTCCGCCATCCTGAACGCCGAGGGCGACCGCGAGTCGCAGATCCTGCGGGCCCAGGCCGACCGGGAGTCCGCGATCCTGCGGGCCCAGGGTGAGGGCCAGGCCATCCAGATGGTCTTCCAGGCCATCCACGACGGCCAGCCCGACCAGTCGCTGCTGGCCTACCAGTACCTCCAGATGATGCCGAAGATCGCCGAGGGCGACGCCAACAAGGTGTGGGTCATCCCCAGCGAGATCACCAAGGCGCTGGAGGGCCTGGGCTCCTCGATCCACGAGATCGCGGGCATCCCGCAGAACTCCGGCGGCCCGCGCAAGCGGGTCGACATGGGCAGCTACGAGCCGGCCAAGCTGGCCGGCAGCGGAGCCCTGGCCGACGCCGAGGTCAGCAAGGCCAACGAGGCGGTCCAGGCGGCGATCGCCGAGGCCGCGCAGGCCGCGAACCCCGGCGTCGCAGACCCGTCCACGGCGATCGGCGGCACGCCGGACCCGACGGCGGCCGCGTCGACGGCGACGCCGGATCAGCCGGTCGACCAGCCGGTGGACCCGTCCGCGCCGCCCTCGGGGCCGGCGACCGGCTCGCAGGAGCCGCCGCCCCCGGCTGCACCCCCCGGGCCGCCCGCCTCGTAACGTCGGGGCGTGTCGCCGCTCGAAGCCCTCGCCATCGGACTGGCCGGGCTCGCGGCCGGGACCATCAACACCGTGGTGGGGTCGGGAACGCTGATCACGTTCCCGACCCTGCTGGCGTTCGGGGTGCCGCCTGTGACCGCCAACGTCTCCAACACGATCGGCCTGGTCCCCGGCTCGCTGTCCGGCGTGGTCGGCTACCGCCGCGAGCTCGTGGGCCAGCGCGCGCGGATGCTGCGCATCGGCGTGGCCTCGCTCATCGGCGGGATCGTCGGCGGGGTCCTCCTGCTGGTCCTGCCCGCGGACGCCTTCTCGGCCATCGTCCCGGTCCTGGTCGGGCTCGGGATCGTGCTGGTCCTCTTCCAGCCGCGCATCTCGGCCTGGACCGCGCGGCGCCACGAGGCCGCCGGCGCCGCGCCTCGCAACCCGACGTACGGCGCCTGGTGGGTGTGGCCCGCGGTGCTCCTGGCGGGGGTGTACGGCGGCTACTTCGGCGCCGCCCAGGGCGTCCTGCTCATGGGCATCATGGGCGTCGGCATCCCCGAGACCCTGCAGCGGCTCAACGGGCTCAAGAACGTCCTGGCCGCCATCGTCAACGCCGTGGCCGGCCTGCTCTTCGCCGTCGTCGCCGACGTCGACTGGCGCATCGTCGCCCTCATCGGCATCGGCTCGGTGATCGGCGGCCAGCTCGGCGCCACCGTCGGCCGCCGGCTCCCGGCGCCGGTGCTGCGCGGGGTGATCGTGGTGGTGGGCGCGGTCGCCCTGGTGGTCTTCCTCGTCAGCTGACGCGCAGCCCGCGGACGCCGGTCACCACGGCCCCCAGCGCGGGCCCGATCATGGTGGCCCCGGCCCGCGTGCTGATCGAGCGGTCCCGGATCCCGAGCGCCCCCGCGGCGGCGTCGGCCACGTCCACGGCGATGCCGGCCAGCACCAGGTGGCGCCGGGCCCGGCCCCGTGCGATCAGCGTCAGCGCACCGAGGGCGATCTCGCGGGAGCCGAACAGCCGCGCGACGTACCCTGCCTGCGGGTTGGCCCGGGCATCCAGCCCCAGCAGCCCCGCGGCGGTGTCGGGCTTGGCGAGCGAGACGGCGCCGACGGCGATCCGGCCCAGGGACAGTCCGAAGAGGGGATCCACCTGCGGAAGACTAGTGTCCCGGACCGGGCTCAGCGTGCGGCGCACGCGTTCGCAGCGCGTGCATCGCAAGGCGGCGGAGCGTGGGCAGACTGGACGTCTTCCGAGCGACGGCAACGCAGCGAGGTGCGTGCTGCGGGCGCGTGCGGCGTGCGCTGAGCCCGGTCCGGGACACTGGGGGCATGGAGCTGTACGAGGTGATGCGCACCACCGCGGCGATCCGCGAGTTCACCGACGACCCGATCCCCGACGAGGTGCTGGCCCGGATCCTGGACCACGCGCGGTTCGCGCCGAGCGGCGGCAACCGGCAGGGCGCCCACCTCGTCCTGGTCACCGACCAGGAGACGCGGCAGGCGCTGGCCGAGCTCAACGAGCCGGCGGTGCGCCGGTACGCCGCGCAGTCGGCCGCGGGGGAGACCCCGTGGAACCCGCTCCGCCCGCCCGGCCCGTCGCCCGAGGAGATCGCGGCGACCGAGGTGCCGGCCTACTTCATCACGCCCGTGCTCACCGCCGCCGTCGTCCTGGTGTTCCTCGTCGACCTGGGCGCCGTGGCCGCGACCGACCAGGACCTCGACCGGATCGGGATGGTGGCGGGCGCGTCGGTCTACCCGCTGGCCTGGAACGTGCTGCTCGCCGCGCGCAACGAGGGGTTCGGCGGGACGTTCACCACGATGGCCGTGGCCCGGGAGCCGCAGGTCAAGGAGCTGCTGGGCGTGCCGGAGGAGTACGCCGTCGCCGCGGTCGTCCCCCTCGGCAAGCCGGTCAAGCAGCCGACCCGGCTGCGCCGCCAACCGGTCGAGGAGTTCGTGACGTGGGAACGCTTCGACGGGGCACCGTTCGAGTCGTGATGGAGACCCAGGAAGTCCTCGAGCTGCTCCAGGACGTGGCGGCGAAGGTGATCACGCCGCGCTTCCGGTCGCTGTCCGACGACCAGGTCAGCGAGAAGAACCCCGGCGACCTCGTGACCGTGGCCGACCGCGAGGCCGAGGAGCTCATCACCGCCGCCCTGACCGAGGCCTACCCCGACGCGCTGGTCCTGGGCGAGGAGGCCAGCGAGGGCGACGAGACGCTGCTCGAGCGGTTCCGCGAGGCCGACCACGCCTTCACCGTCGACCCGGTCGACGGCACCAAGAACTTCGTCGCCGGCTCGCCCCTGCACGCGGTCATGGCCGCCGAGCTGCGGGGCGGTGAGGTCGTGCGCAGCTGGATCTGGCAGCCGCAGCTGGAGGCGGCGTACGTCGCGGAGCTCGGCGGCGGCGCCTGGCGCAACGGCGAGCGCCTGCACCGTCCGCCCCTCGGCGACCAGCTGCGCGGCATCACCTCCCGGCGCCGCTGGCTCGGCCGCGCTCTCGGCGCCCTCAAGGCCCTGGAGCTCACCTGGGTCTGCTGCGGCGTGGACTACCCCAAGCTGGTCGAGGGCGAGGCCGACTACGCGCTCTACAAGAAGGCCAAGCCCTGGGACCACGCCCCCGGCTCGCTGCTGCTGGCCGAGGCCGGTGGTCACGTCGGCACCTTCGACGGCGGGGCCTACCGGCCCCAGGACGAGGCGCCCCGCGGGCTCGTGGCCGCGGCCGGCCGCGCGACGTACGACCTGGTCCAGGGGCTCGTCGGCGACCTGCCCTGGCCCTGAGCTCAGCCCGCGTGCACCCGCGGGCCGTAGATCGGGTACGCCGTGGCGGCGCCGGGTGACCACGTGTCGCCGGTGACGGAGTAGCCGGTCTCCGCGCTGCCCGTGAACGCGCCGGACACGTCCGCGCCGACGCGGACCCACCGGGGCCGGCCGAGGCAGCGGCGGGGGACGGTGAGGTCGAGCCGGTCGGCAGCGGCGTCCAGGTGGACGCTCAACCCATCGCAGCCCCCTCTCCCGATGACCAGTGAGCCGACCGTGCAGTCGGCCGGATCGGGGTTGGCCGGCACCTCCGGCTCCTCGGAGAGGAATGCGTCCACCGCCTCGCCCGGCCGGCGCGGGAAGACCACGAGGAGGTAGCCCCGGTCGGGGGTGAGGAGGTGCACGGACCAGGACGTCGAGTGGTCGCGCCGGGCCACGTCCGCCATGCGCAGGCGGATGACGACGGCCTGCGAGCCGTGGTCGACGCGGAGGGCGGTGAGGTCTTGGCGCCTGGCCGTCGGCGCCGGGCTGAGGGTGCTGGTGCCGCACGGCGGCGGGTCCGGTGAGTAGACCAGCGTCTCGGCGTCGCCGCGGGCGTCGCGGGCGCTCCAGGTCTCGGCCTGCGCGGCGGGTGCGGTCAGGCCGAGGAGGGCCAGGGCGAGGGCGACCGCACGTGCGCGCACAGCGGCACCCTAGGTCAAGACACTCCGGTCAGAGCAGCGATCGCGACGGCGGGTCGACCCAGGCCCGCATCCAGGTGTCGACGGCGGCGTAGGCGCGGGCACGCGGCTCCTCGCGCGAGAGCACCACGTCGTGGCGGGCGCCGTCGACGGCGACGTAGGTGACGTGCGGGCCGTACGCCGTGGCCCAGCGCCGGATCTGCTCGACGTCGAGGACGATGTCGGTGCCGTGCACCTCCTCGCCCATCTCCTCGGGCAGGGCCGAGCGGCCGGAGGACAGCACGAGGACGGGGCAGGACAGGGCCAGGCCGCGGTGCAGCCGGGCGTGGCCCTCGCGCACGGCGCGGAGCCAGCCGGCGTAGACCGTGAACGACTCGATCGGCTTCCAGAGCAGGTCGAAGTCCCACTCGCCCTCGTGGTCGCGGTGCAGGCTGCGGGTGTAGAAGCCGGTGACGTGCCGCTTGATCTCGCGCCGGGGCTGACGGGCGCCGAGCTGCTTGATGATCGGGGTCGTGACCACGCGGCGCAGGGTGCTGCCCTGGAGGTCCAGCCACGGTGAGTTCATGACCGCGCCGACGAGCTGGGCCGGGCGGCGGCGGTCGGCCCAGAGGCCGGTGACCAGGCCGCCGGTGGAGTGGGCGGACAGGACGACCTCGGTGTGGCCGTCGCGCTCGGTGATGCGGCGCCAGGCCTCGTCGAGCTCGGCGTCGTACTCGGCCAGGTCGGTGACGTACGTCGGGGTCTGGTGCGGGCCCAGCGAGCGGCCGTACTTGCGCAGGTCGAGGGCGTAGAAGTCGTAGCCGCGCTCGGTCCACCACTCGGCGTACCCGGTCTGGAAGAAGTAGTCCGCGAACCCGTGCACGTGCAGCACGGCCTTGGTGCTGGTGGCCGCCGCGGAGCGGTGCACCAGGGTCGCGACCACCTCGCCCTCGTCGTCGGGCGGCAGCTCCAAGGTCTCGGCCACGTACGGCTCGCCGAGCACGTCGGTCACGGCCTCACGCCCCGCTTCCGTGGTCATGGACGCATCCTCCCAGCCGTCGCGCGGGGGAGGGAACCGGCCCGACCCGCCGCCCGTCTGCCGAGTGGACAGGGTTCCCTCCGACCCGGAAGGGTGCCCTCGGACCCGGACGCAGCGTCACCCGCTGCCTGAACGAAGGAACCCTCCCCATGAAGAAGCTCGTCGCTCTGTTCACCCTGCTCTTCGCCCTCTCGGCGTGCGGCGGTGGCGGCGGTGGCCGCCCGTCGCAGGACGACATCGCCAAGGCCCTCAAGGACTCCGACAACCCGGCCGGCTCGGTCTTCCAGTCCGGCGGCACCAGCGATGACGTCATCGACTGCATCGCCAAGGCGCTGCACGACTCCGACCTCTCCGACGACGCGCTCCAGGCGCTGGTCGACGGTGACAAGGACTTCGACGGCAGCAAGAAGGACCAGGAGGTCATCTCCAGCGGCGACCTCACCGACGAGATCGGCAAGTGCGTCACCAGCTGACCTGAGCGCACCCGGCGCTCACCCGACGCTCACCCGGCGCTCACCCGCGCAGCGACAGCGCCAGGCCGGGGTGGTTGGTCGTGACCAGCCACGCCCGGCCGGGCCGCAGCCAGTAGCGCAGCGAGTCCTCGGTGTCGACGGTCCACACCAGCAGCGGCAGCCCGCGACGACGGGCGAACGCCGCCAGCCCGAGCCGGGCCAGCGTGTGGTGGGCGACGACCACGTTGGCCCGCGACCGGCGCACCTTGCGGTGCGGGAACAGCTCGCGCGCCCGGCCCAGCGACAGCCCCACTGCGAGCGTCAGGCCCTCGGCGTCGGCCCAGTCGCGCACGGCGCGCACGCAGCCCGCGCCGCCCATGGTGACGACGAGGGCCTCGGCGCCGAGCACCGCCACCGCCTGGCGCGCTGCGGCCACCGCGTCCTCGCGTGTGCGCACCTTGAGGTCGACGTGGCCGCGCGCCCGCCCGCGCACGGCGTCGAGCACGGCGCCGTACGCCAGTCCCCGGTCGTGCTCGGGGTCGTGGGCCACCACGAAGGTGCCGTCCCCTCGGGGCCACACGTCGAACTCGACGTAGTCCACGCCGAGGGCCAGCGAGGCCTCGAGCGCCTCGAGGGAGTTCTCGCGCGTGCGGTCGCCGCCGGCGCCCATCCGGTGGGCGCTGACCAGGACCCGGCTCACCGCTCCATCATCGTCGGGTCACGAGCGGTACGCCGCGGCGGCCCGCACCAGCCCCGCGAGCAGCCCGACGTCGGCCGCGGTCTCCGGGTGCCACTGGACGGCCACGCAGAACCGGTCGCCGGCGGCCTCGATGGCCTCCAGCGTCCCGTCGTCCGCCCGCGCGGCCGCGGCGAACCCGGGGTGACTGGCCACCGACTGGTGGTGGTGGCAGTTGACCCGCAGCTCCTCGCCGACCAGTCCGGCCAGCCGGCTGCCGGCCTCGGTGCGGACCGCCACGGCACCGAAGGCGTCGCCCCCCGGGCTGTGCCGGTCGTCGCCGACCAGGTCCGGCGTGTGCTGGTCCAGCGTGCCGCCGGCGTGGACCGCCATCAGCTGCATGCCGCGGCACACGCCCAGCGTGGGCAGCCCGGCCGCCGCGGCCGCGGTGAGCAGGGCCAGCTCCCAGGCGTCCCGGTCCGGCCGCCAGCCCGCGGTCCGGGGGTGCGGCTCGGCGCCGTACGCCGCCGGGTCGACGTCCGCGCCGCCGGAGATGACCAGCCCGTCCAGCCGGGCGACCGCGACGTCCGCGGCACCCACGGTGACCACGGGCGGGAGCAGCACCGGTACGCCGCCGCACGCGACCACCGCCTCGGCGTACTGCGAGGGCAGCAGGTCCGCACGCTGGTCCCAGACCCCCCACCGCGCGGTCTCGCGGTAGGTGCTGAGCCCGATCAGAGGGGTCACAGCGGCGTGACGTACGCCCCGGAGATGCCGCCGTCGACCAGGAAGGTGTTGGCGGTCATGAACGAGGAGTCGTCGGAGGCCAGGAACAGCACCGCCGCCGCCATCTCGCTGGGCTCGCCGAAGCGGCCCATCGGGACGTGCACGAGCCGGCGCGCGGCCCGCTCGGGGTCGGAGGCGAACAGCTCCTGCAGCAGCGGGGTGTTGACCGGCCCCGGGCACAGCGCGTTGACCCGCACGCCCTGGCGCGCGAACTGCACGCCGAGCTCGCGGGTCATGGACAGCACGCCGCCCTTGGACGCCGAGTAGGAGATCTGCGACGTCGCCGCGCCCATGACCGCGACGAACGACGCGGTGTTGATGATCGAGCCCCGCCCCTGCTCGAGCATGTGGGGGAGCGCGGCCTTGCAGCAGAGGTAGACGCTGGTGAGGTTGACCTCCTGCACCCGCCGCCACGCGTCGAGGTCGGTGTCGAGGATCGAGTCGTCCTCCGGCGGGCTGATGCCGGCGTTGTTGAAGGCGATGTCGACCGAGCCGTAGGTGTCCTTGGCGGTCTGGAAGAGCGCGTCGACCTCCTCCTTGGACGTCACGTCGACGTGGACGTACGTCGCCACCGACTCCCCGCCCAGCTGACCGACCAGCTGGTGCCCGCGCTCGTCGTTCAGGTCGCCGATGACGACCTTGGCGCCCTCCTCGACGAACCGCTCGACGGTCGCCAGGCCGATGCCCGAGCAGCCGCCGGTGATGACCGCGACGCGGTCCTGGATCCTGCCTGCCACCTGCGTTCCTTTCAGTGACTGATGAAGACGTTCTTCTCCTCGGTGAACGCCATGGGGGCGTCCGGGCCGAGCTCGCGGCCGAGACCGGACTGCTTGTAGCCGCCGAACGGCGTCCAGTAGCGCACCGAGGAGTGGCTGTTGACCGACAGGTTGCCCGCCTCCACGCCGCGCGCGACACGCAGCCCCTTGCCGAGGTCGGAGGTGTAGATCGAGCCCGACAGGCCGTACTCGGTGTCGTTGGCCTTGGCCACCGCGTCGGCCTCGTCGTCGAACGGCATCACCGCGACGACCGGGCCGAACACCTCCTCGCGCCAGATCCGGGTCGAGGGGTCCTCGACCGTGACCACTGACGGCGCGAGCCACCAGCCGGGACCGTCCGGGCGACTGCCCGCGAAGGCGACCTCGACCTCGTCGAGGTAGGCCTGCACGGAGTCGCGCTGGTGGGCGGAGACCAGCGGCCCCATCTCCGCGTCCTCGCTGCGCGGGTCGACGACCTTGACGCCCTCGACGGCCGGCTGCAGGAGCGACAGGAACTCGTCGTACGCCGAGCGCTCGACCAGGATCCGCGAGCGGGCGCAGCAGTCCTGGCCGGCGTTGTCGAACACGGCGTACGGCGCGGCGGCGGCCGCGGCGGCGATGTCGGCGTCGGCGAAGACGATGTTGGAGCTCTTTCCGCCGAGCTCGAGGGTCACCCGCTTCACCTGCTCCGCGCAGCCGGCCATGATCTGCTTGCCCACCCTGGTCGAGCCGGTGAAGCAGACCTTGCGGACCAGCTCGTGGGTCACGAACCGCTGGCCGACCACGTCGCCTCGGCCCGGCAGCACGGTCAGCACGTGCTCGGGCAGCCCGGCCTCGAGGGCGAGCTCGCCGATCCGGATCGCCGTCAGCGGCGTCAGCTCGGCCGGCTTGAGGACCACGGTGTTGCCCGCGGCCAGGGCCGGCGCGAAGCCCCAGCCGGCGATCGGCATGGGGAAGTTCCAGGGCACGATGATGCCGACCACGCCGAGCGGTTCGTGGAAGGTGACGTCGGTGCCGCCGGCCACCGGGATCTGCCTGCCGAACATCCGCTCCGGGGCGCCGGAGTAGTAGTTGAGGCAGTCGCGGACGTTGCCGGCCTCCCAGCGCGCGTTGCCCCACGTGTGGCCGGCGTTGCGGACCTCGATCTCGGCGAGCTCGTCGACGTGGGCGTCCACGACCGCCGCGAAGCGCCGCAGCAGCGCGGCCCGCTCGCCGGGCGCGATGCCCCGCCAGTGCAGGAACGCCTCCTGCGCCGCCTCGATGGCGGCGTCGGTGCCGGCCAAGTCGGTCAGCGGCACGTCGGTGACGGCCCGCTCCGTCGACGGGTCGACGACGGTGAACGTCTCGCTCACAGGCGCTCGAATCCTCTCTTCAGCTCCCAGTCGGTCACCGCCGCGGCGTACGCCGCCAGCTCGACGTCGGCCATGTTCGTGTAGTGGTCGACGACCTCGTCGCCGAACGCCGCCCGCGCCAGCGCGGAGCCGGCGAACCGGTCCCGGGCCGCCAGCAGGGTGTTCGGCACGTGGTCGGCATCGGACTCGTAGGCGTTGCCCGCCAGTTCGGGCTCGAGCTCGAGCTCCTGCTCGATCCCGTGCAGGCCACCCGCCAGCATCGCGGCCAGCGCGAGGTAGGGGTTGGCGTCCGCGCCCGGCACGCGGTTCTCCATGCGCGCGCCAGCGCCGTGCCCCACCAGCCGGACCGCGCACGTCCGGTTGTCGGTGCCCCACGCGATCGCGGTCGGCGCGAAGGACCCTGCGGCGAAGCGCTTGTAGGAGTTGATGTTCGGCGCGTAGAAGAGCGTGAAGTCCGCGACCGTCGCCAGCACCCCGGCCACGAAGTGGTCGTAGAGCGGCGACCGCTCCTCCTTCTCGGCGTCCCAGAACACCAGCGACCCGTCCTCACCGCGCAGCGAGAGGTGGATGTGGCAGGAGCTGCCCTCACGCTCGTTGTACTTGGCCATGAACGTGAGCGCCTTGCCCTGCTCCGCCGCGATCTCCTTGGCCACCGTCTTGTAGACGCTGTGGTTGTCCGCGGTCGTCAGCGCGTCGGCGTACAGGAAGCCGATCTCGTGCTGACCGAAGTTGCACTCGCCCTTCGCGCCCTCGACGTCCAGCCCCGCGTCGTACATGGTGTTGCGGATCGCCCGCAGCAGCGGCTCCACCCGCGTCGTGCCGAGGATCGAGTAGTCGACGTTGTACTGGTTGACCGGCTTGAGGTCCCGGTACGCCGCGTCCGCCGCCGCCTCGTAGGTCGTGTCGAAGGCGATGAACTCCAGCTCGGTCCCGGCGTACGCCGCCCACCCGCGCTCCGCCGCCCGGTCCAGCTGCCGCTGCAGCACCGTCCGCGGCGACTGCACCACCGGGGAGTGGTCCATCCACACCAGGTCGCACTGCACCATCGCCGTCGCCGGCAGGTGCGTCAGCAGCCGGATCGTCCGCTCGTCGAGCACGAACTCCATGTCGCCGTACCCGTGGTCCCACGACGACATCGCGTAGCCGCCCACGGTGTTCATGTCCACGTCCACCGCGAGCAGGTAGTTGCACCCCTCGGTGCCGTGCTCGACCACGATGTCCGCGAAGTAGCGCCCGTGCAGCCGCTTGCCCTGGAGCCGGCCCTGCATGTCGGTGAACGCGACCACCACCGTGTCCACGTCGCCCAGGTCGATCTTCTCGACCAGCTCCGACATCGTGAGGTGCCGCGCGTTGCGCTTGTCAGCCATGCGACCGCACCGCCTTCCCGTGTCCTCGTGGTGAGGTCCGCAGGTAGTGGCACCGCCGGTCATCGGGCGTGCCGTGCTCGACCACGATGTCCGCGAAGCACCGCCCGTGCAGCCGCTTGCCCTGGAGCCGGCCCTGCATGTCGGTGAACGCGACCACCACCGTGTCCACGTCGCCCAGGTCGATCTTCTCGACCAGCTCCGACATCGTGAGGTGCCGCGCGTTGCGCTTGTCAGCCATGCGACCGCACCGCCTTCCCGTGTCGTCGTGGTGAGGTCCGCAGGTAGTGGCACCGCCGGTCATCGGGCCGCGCGTTGCGCTTGTCCACCGGGTCTCCTAACCCACCAGCCCGCGCAACAGCGCGGCCGTGTCGTCGCAGTGCTCCTCCATGACCGTGCGCGCCTTGGTGGCGTGGCCGGCGGTGATGGCCTTGACCAGGGCGGCGTGCTGGCGGTCGGAGTGGGCGATGTTCGCCTCGAGGACCGGGATGGCCAGCAGCATCTCGTGCAGGGTGGCCTGCACCGAGGTCACCGACTCGACGAGCCGGCTGGACTCGGCCAGGGCAGCGACCGTGAGGTGGAAGCGCGAGTCGGCCTGGCGGTGCTCGGCGGGCTTGCGGGCCGCGACCACCTCGGCGTGCGCGCGCTGGAGGTGACCGAGCCGCACGTCGTCGAGGCCGCGCGAGGCGGCCAGGGCCGCCGCCCCGGGCTCCACGATGCGCCGGAAGTCGAGCACGTCGAGCCACTCGCGGCGCCGGGCCGCGGTGGTCCGGGCCGCCGCACGGGCGGACGGGGTCCGCGGCTTGAGGGTCACCACGGTGCCGCCGCCGCGACCGCGCGTGGTCTCCACCAGCCCGGCCTCGCGGAGGGCGGCCATGGCCTCGCGGAGCGTGGCCCGGGAGACCTGCAGGTGCTCGGCCAGCAGTCGCTCGGGCGGCAGCGTGGTGCCTCGCGGGTACACGCCGAGCCGGATCGCGGTCGCGAGCTGCTCCACGCACGCCTCGAACGCGTGGTGCCCGCGCACCGGGCGGAGTACCGCCGCCGGCAGGTGCTCGGGGGTCGCGCTCATGGCGGTCACTCTCGGTTCCGGCGGGGCCGGCTGTCAACGCACGGAGCCGTCAATGGTCGGAGTTCATACCTTTTTCACAAACGGCTGTTTACACCCTGCTCGCGACGGGTCTAGTTTCTGGCCAACTCGCGGGTTCCCGCACGGGTCCCGTTCGCGCACCGAGGGGGCGGCATGGCAGTCCAAGGCGACCAGGTCCACGACGACGACGAAGCGCACCTCGCCAGACTCGGCTACAAGCAGGAGCTCAGCCGGTCGTGGTCGGGGTTCTCGAACTTCGCGATCTCGTTCTCGATCATCTCGATCCTGGCCGGCTGTCTCACGACGTACGGCGCGGGCATCGCGAACGGCGGGCCGGTCTCGATCTCGTGGTCGTGGCCGATCATCTCGGTCTTCATCCTCATCATCGGCTTCACGATGTCCGAGCTGGTCTCGGCCATGCCGACGTCGGGCGGCATCTACTACTGGGCGTCCAAGCTGGGCGGGCCGGCGGCCGGGTTCTTCACCGGGTGGCTCAACCTCATCGGCCTGGTGGCGGTGACGGCGTCGGTGGCCTACGGGTGCGCGACGTTCTTCGACCTGACGTTCATCGCGTGGGGGCTCTTCGACGAGTTCTCGCTCAACACGATCTTCGTGCTGTTCCTGGTGATCCTGGCGCTCATCACCGTCATCAACATCTTCTCCAGCCACCTGCTCGCGCTCATCAACAACATCTCGGTGTGGTGGCACGTCGCGGGCGCGGCGGTGCTGGTGCTCGTGCTGATCTTCGTTCCGGACCAGCACCTGAGCTTCTCGCAGGTCTTCAGCGACAAGTTCAACGGCTCCGGGTGGGCCGACGGGTCGACGAGCAGCTGGGTCTACTTCCTGGCCATCATCCCGTTCGGCTTCATCCTGACCCAGTACACGATCACCGGGTTCGACGCCTCCGTGCACCTGTCGGAGGAGACCCAGGGCGCGGCCAAGACGGCGGCGCGCGGCATCTGGCAGTCGATCTTCTACTCCGCGGTGGGCGGCTACATCCTGCTGCTGGCGGTGACCTTCGCGATCCCGCAGGTCGACGGCAAGCCGGACTACGGGAGCATCCCGGCGGGCGGCGTGGCCTACGTCTTCGAGACGGCGATGGGCTCGAACTGGGCGGGGCTGCTGCTGTTCATCTCCTCGTGCGCGCAGCTGTTCTGCGCGACGGCGTGCCTGACGTCGACGTCGCGGATGATGTTCGCCTTCAGCCGCGACCGGGCGGTGCCGGGCTCGCGGCTGTGGTCGCAGGTCAACGCCCAACGGACGCCGGCCAACGCGGTCATCTTCGCCGCGGTGCTCGGCGCGATCATCACGCTGCCGGCGCTCAAGTCGGTCAACGGCATCCCGACCGCGTTCTACGCGGTCACCTCGGTGTCGGTGATCGGGCTCTACTTCTCCTTCGCGATCCCGATCTTCCTGCGCTGGCGGGCCGGGGACTCCTTCGAGGTGGGCAGCTGGAACAACGGCAGCAAGTACAGGTGGATGAACCTGCTCGCGGTCATCGAGATCATCGTGGTCGGGATCATGCTCATGCTGCCGACGTCGCCGTTCGGGGCGCCGTGGCGCGACGAGTTCGACTGGGCGGCGGTCAACTACGCGCCGATCATGGTCGTGGGCGTCTTCCTCATCCTCGCGATCTGGTGGAACGCCTCGGCCAAGAAGTGGTTCACAGGTCCGGTCAACACCATCGACCAGGCCGTGGTCGAGGCGTTCGACGAGTGAGCTGAGCGTGCCTGGCGACCTGGACCGCCTCGCCACGCTGGCGGGGCGGTCCTGGCGCGCCAGCGAGCTGCCGGGCGGGCTGACCAACCACAACCTGCACGTGGTCACCGACGACGACGGGCCGCCGCTGGACCTGGTCGTCCGCTGCTCGTCCGGTGACGCCGCGCTGCTCGGCATCGACCGGGACGCCGAGCACGTCAACACCGCCCGGGCCGCGACGGCGGGGGTCGGGGCTGCGGTGGTCGAGTACCGCCCCGACCTCGCGATGCTCGTCATCGAGTACCTCCACGCCGAGGCGCTCCAGGACGCCGACTTCACCGACGCCGGGGTGCTCGGGCGCGCGGCCCGCGCCTGCCGGCAGCTCCACGCCGGCCCGCGGTTCGTCGGCGACTTCGACATGTTCCAGCGCCAGGCCGACTACCGCCGCACGGTCCGCGAGCGCGGGTTCGCCCTGCCCCCGACGTACGACGACCACGCGGCCGCGTGGGCCGAGGTGCAGCGCGCGCTGCAGGTCCACCCGCGGCCCACGGTGCCGTGCAACAACGACCTGCTGGCGGCCAACCACCTCGACGACGGCGAGCGGGTCTGGCTCATCGACTACGAGTACAGCGGCAACAACGAGGCCTGCTTCGAGCTCGGCAACACCGCGACCGAGTGCGGCTTCACCCCCGAGCAGACCGAGGCGTGGGTCGAGGCGTACTTCGACCACCCGACCCGCGCGGACCTGGCCCGGGTGCGTCTCCAGACCCTGGTGAGCGCGTACGGCTGGTCACTGTGGGGCTTCATCCAGGCCGCCACCAGCCCCATCGACCACGACTTCTGGGCCTGGGGCCTCGAGCACCTCGAGCGGGCCGAGGCGGTGTTCGGCGGACCGGACCTGGAAGGCTGGCTGCGTGACGTCGCTGCCTGATCGCGCGGAGGTGGTCATCGTCGGCGGGGGCGTCGTCGGCGCGTCCGTGGCCTACCACCTGGCCGCCCTCGGGACGACCGACGTGCTGCTCCTGGAGCAGGGCCACCTGTCGGGCGGTACGACGTGGCACGCGGCCGGGCTGGTCGGTCCGCTGCGCGCGAGCGAGAGCGGCACCCGCCTCGTGCAGTACTCCGCCCAGCTCTACGCCGAGCTCGAGGCCGAGACCGGGCTGAGCACCGGCTACCGGGGGGTCGGCGGCGTGATCGTGGCGCGCACGCCCGAGCGGCTGGTCCAGCTCAAGCGCACCGCGGCCAACGCCGCGGCCTACGACATGCCGTGCGAGCTGGTCAGCCCGGAGCGCGCCCGGGAGCTCTGGCCGCCGATGCAGGTCGAGGACCTGCTCGGCGCGCTGTGGCTGCCCGGCGACGGCAAGGTCAACCCCACCGACCTCACCCAGTCCCTGGCCAAGGGCGCGCGCCAGCGTGGAGTCACGGTGCGCGAACAGGTGCGGGTGACCGGCTTCGGGACCGACGGGCAGCGGGTCACGAGCGTGCGCACCGACCGGGGCGACGTCGAGTGCGACGTCGTGGTCAACTGCGCCGGCCAGTGGGCGGCGGCCGTCGGCGCGCTGGCCGGCGTCACCGTCCCGCTGCACTCCTGCGAGCACTTCTACGTCGTCACCGAGGCCGTCGAGGGCACCCACCCGGACCTGCCGATCATGCGCGACCCGGACGGCTGGACCTACTTCAAGGAGGAGGTCGGCGGGCTGGTCGTCGGCGGCTTCGAGCCCGAGGCCAAGCCGTGGCGCGCACCCGACGACCTGCCCTACCCGTTCGAGTTCCAGCTCCTGGAGGACGACTGGGAGCACTTCTCGGTCCTCATGGACGAGGCCGTGCGCCGGGTCCCGGTGCTGGAGCGCACCGGCATCCGGAAGTTCTACGACGGCCCGGAGTCCTTCACCCCCGACAACCAGTTCCTGCTCGGCCGCGCGCCCGAGCGCGACAACGTCTTCGTGGGAGCCGGGTTCAACTCGGTCGGCATCGCCTCGGCCGGCGGCGCCGGGCGGGCGCTGGCGGAGTGGATCGTGGCCGGCGAGCCGACCAGCGACCTCACCAGCGTGGACATCCGGCGGTTCTCGCCGTGGGCCGCGGACCCGTCGTACCTCCGCGACCGCGTGGTCGAGACCCTCGGCCTGCACTACGCGCTCCCGTGGCCCAACCGCGAGCCCGCCACCGCCCGCGACGTGCGCCGCTCGCCGCTGCACGAGCGGCTGGCCGAGCGGGGCGCGGTCTTCGGCACCCGCAACGGCTGGGAGCGACCGCTGTTCTTCGGCGGCGAGCTCGCCTACACCTGGGGCAAGCCCGACTGGCTGGCCGCGTCCGCACGCGAGCAGCGCGCGTGCCGCACCGGCGTCGCCGTCTTCGACCAGACCTCCTTCTCCAAGTACGCCGTCGAGGGGCCGGGCGCGCTCGAGGCGCTGCAGTGGGTGTGCGCCGCCGACGTCGACGTCCCGGTCGGACGCGTGGTCTACACGCCGTGGCTGAACGAGCGCGGCACCTACGAGGCCGACGTCACCGTCGCCCGCACCGGTCCGGAGTCCTTCTGGATCGTCAGCTCGGCCGCCACCACGGTGCGCGACCTGGACTGGCTGCGCCGTGCGGGCGGCATCGAGGCCACCGACCGCACCGACGACTTCTCGGTGCTGGGCGTCATGGGTCCGCAGGCGCCCGCGCTGCTCGGCTGGCCGGACGAGCCCCTCGGTGCCACCCGCACCACCACCGTCGCCGGCGTCGAGGTGCGCGCGACCCGGATGACGTACGTCGGGGAGCCCGGCTGGGAGCTCACCGTGCCGGTGGACCGCGCGCTCGAGGTCCACGAGCACCTCGCGGCCGCCGGCGCGGTCGACGCCGGCTACAGCGCGCTGGAGTCGCTGCGGCTGGAGAAGGGCTACCGCGCCTTCCCGCGCGAGCTGTCCCCGGACCACTCGCCGGTCGAGGCCGGGCTGGTCTTCGCCACCGCGCTGCGGGGCGACAAGCCCTTCCTGGGCCGGGCCGCCCTCGAGGCCGCCCGCGCGGCCGGACCGAGGCACCGGCTCGTCTCCCTGGTCGTCGAGGACCCCGAGCCGATGCTCTGGGGCGGTGAGCTGGTGCTGCGTGACGGTGCCCCCGCGGGCCAGGTCACCAGCGCCGCCTGGGGGGAGAGCGTCGGCTCGTGCGTCGGTCTCGCCTACCTCCGCGTGGGCGACGCACCGGTGACCGAGGGGAGCCTCGAGGTGGACGTGGCGGGGGAGCGGTACGCCGTGCGGGTCAGCCTCAGGGCACCATGGCCCTGATGCCCATCCCAGACTTCATCGTCGAGCTGCGCGAGAAGATCGGCCACGACCGGCTCTGGCTGCCCGGCGTGACCGCCGTCGTGGTGCGCGACGACCAGATGCTCATGGTCCAGCGCGCGGACAACCATGCGTGGACCCCGGTGACCGGGATCGTCGACCCGGGCGAGGAGCCGGCCGTCGCGGCTCGCCGCGAGGCGATGGAGGAGACCGGCGTCGAGATCCGCGTCGACCGGCTGGCCAGCACCAGCGTGAGCGGCGAGCACGTCTACGACAACGGCGACCACGCCGTCTACCTCGACCTGACGTTCGCCTGCTCGTGGGTCTCCGGCGAGCCCTACGTCGCCGACGACGAGTCCGTGGACGCGCGCTGGTGGCCGCTGGCCGAGCTGCCGGCGATGAGTCCCTGGATGCGCGAGCGGGTCGAGGCGGCGCTCTCCGGCGAGCGCGAGGCCCGCTTCAAGGCCTGAGGAGCCGCCTCCCCAGGACCTCGCGTCCAGCCGGTCCCGGGGCCGGTCGGCGGATACGCTGGACGGCATGGCTGTCCGGGCGCCTGGGGTGGTGCGAGCGCGTCTCGACGCGTGGCGCACGGGCTCGGTCCACGCCCAGTGGGCGATCGCCGCCAGCCTGCTCGCCCTCATCGGCGTCTCGCTGGTGGTCTCGCTGACCAACCGCGGGCTGATGCCGCTCACGGCGTACTTCCTCTGGTTGCTCGTCGCCCGCATCCTGCTCAGCTTCCGCCCGCTGGTCCTGGTGGCGTCGTTCGACGCGGTCGTCGGCTCGCTGTCGCTGGTGCTCCCCGAGGAGATGACGCCGCTGCGCTGGGTCGCGGTGGTCGAGTTCCTGCTCTCGGTGGCCCTGGTGCTCTACGTCGCCAGCCGGTCGCGCAGCTCCCTGCCCGGCACGCTGAGCGAGGTGCTGCTCGTCGACCTCAAGGAGCGGCTCCAGGCCCAGGGCCGGGTGCCCGCGCTGCCCGAGGGCTGGGACTCGCAGACCGCGATGGTGGCCTCGCACGGCGACTCCTTCGCCGGGGACTTCCTGGTCGCCGACCTGCGCGACCGGCGCCTCGAGGTGATCCTCGTCGACGTCTGCGGCAAGGGCACGGCGGCCGGTCCGGCGGCGCTGCAGTTCGCGGGCGCCCTCGGCGGGCTCATCGGGGCGATGGCGCCGCTGGAGCTGATGCGGGCGGCCAACGCCTTCCTGCTGCGCCAGGGCGACGAGGCCTTCGCGACCGCCGTGCACCTGGTCGTCGACCTCGACACCGGCGCCTACCAGATCATCTCGGCCGGTCACCCGCCGGCGCTGCGCTGGGACCTGCCCCAGGGCGAGTGGCTCATCGACAACGCCCGCGGCACCGCCCTCGGCGTGCTGCCCGACCCCGAGCTCCACGTCAGCCAGGGGCGGCTCTTCCACGGCGAGGCGCTGCTGTTCTACACCGACGGCGTCGTCGAGACCCGGACCAGCCACCTCGACGCCGGCATCGCCTGGCTCCAGCACACCGCCCTCGACGCGGTCGGCTCCGGCTTCCGCGGCGCAGCCCGCCGGATCATCAACCAGGTCGACAGCGGCGACGACGACCGCGCCGTGCTCATCCTCAGCCGCAGCCCGGTCGCCAGCCGCGACCGCCAGCCGATCTGAGCGGCCCGCACGAGGCTCAGCGCGAGTACAGCTCCCGGATCACGTCCTCGATGTCCGGCTCCTGGACCGACAGGTCGGCCACGGCGTAGGCCGCCACGACGGCCGCGACCACCGGCGCGGCCGAGGCGTCGGCCGGGAAGGACAGCCACTGCCGCGGTCCCTCGACCCGCCTGACCGTGGCGCCGGGCACCTCGATCGGCGCCCGCTCGTCGACCAGGTCGACCACCAGCGTCCGCGTGGACCCGCCCTGGGCGTGCAGCCCGGCCAGCGTGCCGTCGTACACCGCCGTGCCGTGGTCGATGACCACCACCCGGCGGCACAGGGCCTCGATGTCCTGCAGGTCGTGCGTGGTGAGCAGCAGCGTGGTGCCGCGCTCTGCGTTGAGCGTGCGCAGGAACTCCCGCAGCCGGCCCTTGCTCACCACGTCCAGCCCGATGGTCGGCTCGTCGAGGTAGACCAGCTCCGGGTCGTGCAGCAGCGCGGCGGCGATGTCGCCACGCATCCGCTGGCCCAGGCTGAGCTGGCGCACCGGCACCGGGAGCAGGTCGCCCAGGCCCAGCAGCTCCACGAACTCCGCCAGGTTGGCGCGGTGCCGGGCCGGGTCGACCCGGTAGACCTTCTGCAGCAGGGCGAAGGAGTCCTGCAGCGGCAGGTCCCACCACAGCGTGGTGCGCTGGCCGAAGACCACGCCGATGCGCCGGGCCAGGTCGGTCCGGCGCCGGCTCGGGTCCACCCCCGCGACCCTGATCCGTCCCGACGTCGGCACCAGGATCCCGGTGAGCATCTTGATCGTCGTCGACTTCCCGGCGCCGTTCGGCCCGATGTAGCCGACCATCTCCCCGGCCTCGACGCTCAGGTCCAGGTCGCGCACCGCGACCACGTCCGGCCGGCCCCGCACCTTGAAGCTGCGGCTCAGCCCCTCGACCTCGATCAGCGCCATCAGGACCCCGTGGAGCGGTAGGAGCGGACGCCGGCGCGCCACACGACGGCGGCCACGGCGGTGAACAGCACCGCCACGGCGGGGGAGAGCCACTGCGTCCAGCCCGGGTAGCCGAGCGGGTCGGGCTCGCCGAGGACGTAGAGGCTGGGGTACCAGTTCACGAAGGCCAGCGGCACCACGAAGGTCAGCGCCTTGACCAGCTCGCCCGGGAAGATCGAGAGCGGGTACGCCGTCACGGTGACCCCACCGTAGGTGAAGGCGTTGGCCACCTCCGCGGCGTCGATGGTCCAGAACTGGACGCAGGCCAGCGCCACGAAGACGGCCACGAAGATGACCGTGGCCGAGGCCACCATCAGCACCGTGAGCAGCAGGCGGGGCGCCGTCCAGTCCACCGCGCCGCAGCCCCAGGCCAGCACCACCGCCGCCTGCGCGACCCGGGACACCCGGCGCAGCGCGAACTCGTCGGCGCAGACCTGCACCAGCAGCGGCACCGGGCGCACCATCATCTGGTCCAGCTTGCCGAGCCGGATCATCTGCCCGAGCCGCTCGGCCCGACCCGCGACCAGGTCGGCCAGCGCGAACGCCACCCCCGTGCCGCCGTACAGGAAGGCGACTTGGCGCAGCGTGAAGCCGCCCAGGTCGTCGACGTTCTGGAACAGGATCCAGATGCCGACGAACTCGATGATGTTGATGAGGAACCCGCCCACCACCAGCATGGCCCACGACACCGGGTAGGCGCGCGAGGCCCGCACCCACATCCGGGCGATCTGGCCGTAGCGGACCACCGGCTGCAGCAGCTCAGCCACCCTGGACCACCACCTTGCGCTCGGCCAGCCGCAGCAGCCCCGCGCACGCGCCGAGCAGGACCCCGGCCCACAGCGCCTGCAGCCCGAGCGTGCCCACCACACCCCAGCCGTGGTGCTTGCCGAGCCACAGGTCGGCCGGGGCCTGGACGTACGACGCCCAGGGGAGCGCTCGCGCCAGGGTGCCGAACCAGCCCGGGAACAGCACGAGCGGCACGGTCAGCCCGCTGAAGAAGACCGCCGCGGTGCTGGCCAGGATCGCCGTGCCCTGGTCGTCGAGCACCCAGAAGGTGGTCATGGCCACCAGGAACCGGATGGCGAAGCTGACCAGCAGGGCCAGGACCACGCTCACCGCGACGGCCACGGCCGGCCACGGGCCGCCGGGCCAGCGCAGGTCGAAGAGCAGCGCGCCCACGACGGTCGGGACGAGGGCCCGGCTGAGGAGGTGGAAGGCGGCGCGGCCGAGGTCGGCCGCGAGGTACCACCCCAGCAGCCCCACCGGCCGGTAGAAGTCCAGAGCCACGTCGCCGGTCTTGATCCGGGTGGCCAGGTCGGTCGGCGAGCCGCCGCCCCACAGCGCGATCACCATGATCATGGCCTGGCCCAGCCACACGTAGGTGACGGCGTCGCGCACGTCGTACCCGCCCGCGTCGGGGTTCTGCTCCCACACCGCGACCAGGACGAGGGCGTTGATGACACCGAAGACGCAGTTGGTGAAGATCCCCGCCAGCGTCGCCGCGGTGTAGGTGGAGTAGCGGCGGAACGAGCGCGTCGCGACGGCGACGTGCAGGCTCACTGCTGGATCACCGGCGCGAGGCTACCCCCGCGAGGATCCCCGCGACACTCGCAACACCACCAGCGCGGCGAGGAAGGCCCCGCAGGTGCCGAGCGTCATGTCGCCGAGCGTGTCCTCGTAGGCCGTGTCCAGCTCGGTGCCGTGGCGGATGAAGGTGTACCACTCGCCGATCTCCCACCCGAGCGCGAGCAGGCAGCCCAGCCCCGTGATCAGCAGCACCTGGGCCCAGGCCGGGCGCAGCTCGCGGGCGGTGACCAGCCCGAGCCCGCCGAGCAGGAAGAACCAGTTGACGAAGTGGTTGGAGTCGTCCCACCACGTGATGGAGTCGTAGAGGTCGAGGCTGTTGCCGGTCGTGTCGACCAGGAAGCCGAGCATGATCAGCGCGAAGGCGACGTGGGGCGGGTCGGCGTCCGGACGGCGCCGCCTGACCACCAGCCACCACAGGGCCGGGACCAGCAGCATCATGACCGGGTACGCCGCGAGCCGGGCGCCGAAGGCCTTGTCCGCGAACCGCTCGATGCCCGGCACGAACGTCGCCACCGCGAGCTGGGCCACGGTGAGCAGCAGGACCAGCGCGGGCAGCCACACGAGCGAGCGGCGGCGGTCCACGGGCGGCATCATGCCGGTCGACGGCGGCCCGCTCCAGGCTCCGCGCCGTGCGGACCGCCGTCTCGGCCCTGGCTAGTGCTGGTAGGTCCCCTGGACGATCGCGCGGCCGGCGGTCTTGAAGGCCAGGTTGAACGACACCACCGCGGGCGTGGCGTCGGAGTCGACCCCGAGCGACGGCTCCTTCACGGCGTGGACCACGAAGTAGTAGCGGTGGACCTGGTCGCCCTCGGGCGGTGCGGCGCCGGTGAAGGCCTTGGTGCCCATGTCGTTGCGGCACATGAAGGCGTCGCCGGGCAGCGAGGCGCCCTCGGCGCCGGCGCCGGCGTCCAGCGAGGTGCAGTCGGCCGGCAGGTCGACCAGGACCCAGTGCCAGAAGCCGCTCGGGGTGGGCGCGTCGGGGTCGTAGCAGGTGACGGTGAAGCTCTGGGTGTCCTCGGGGAAGCCGGACCAGGACAGCTGGGGCGAGGAGTCGCCGCCGGAGTTGACCTGGTCGTCCTTGAGCGGCTGGCCGTCGGTGACGTCGTCGCTGGTGACGGTGAAGGAGGGTACGGCGGGCAGGAGGTCGTAGGGGTCCGGGCTCACCGGGCGGTCGAGGCTCATGCCGACGACGGTACCCAGGGATGATGGTCCGGTGGACTCGCTCGTGCCCTACCCCGTCGGCCTCATCCTGGACGCCCGTCGGGTCGTGGTCGTCGGCGGCGGTCACGTGGCCCAGCGCCGCATCCCGCAGCTCATCGCGGTCGGCGCCGAGGTCGTCCTGGTCTCCCCGGAGGTGACCCCGGCGGTCGAGGGCCTGGCCACCGCCGGCGAGATCACCTGGCACCGGCGCCGCTTCGAGGACGCCGACCTCGAGGGCGCGTGGTACGCCATCGCCTCGACCGACGACCCGGACGTCAACGCCGCGGTGGTCGCGGGCGCCGAGCGGCGCCGGGTCTTCTGCGTGCGCGCCGACGACGCCACCCGCGCCACGGCCTGGACCCCCGCGGTCGGCCGGCACGCCGGCGTCACCGTGGCCGTCCTCGGCCAGCGCGAGCCGCGCCGCAGCGCGGCCGTGCGCGACGAGATCCTCGAGGGGCTGCGCGAGGGCACCATCGTGGCCCGGCACCAGCGCGACCGCACCCCGGGTGTCGTCCTGGTCGGGGGCGGGCCCGGCGACCCGGACCTGATCGCCGTGGCCGGCCGCAAGGCGCTGATGGAGGCCGACGTGGTGGTGGCCGACCGGCTCGCCCCACGCGAGCTGCTCGGCGAGCTGCCCGCCGACGTGGAGCTCGTCGACGTGGCCAAGCTGCCCCGCGGCCGGGCTGCCCAGCAGGAGGAGATCAACCGGATCCTGGTCGACCGCGCGCGGGCCGGGAAGCGCGTGGTGCGCTTCAAGGGCGGCGACAGCTTCGTCTTCGGGCGCGGCTTCGAGGAGCTCGAGGCGTGCCGCGCGGCCGGCGTACCGGTCACCGTCGTCCCCGGCCTGACCAGCCCCATCACCGTGCCCGGCCTGGCCGGCATCCCGGTCACCCACCGCGGCATCGCCCACGACTTCACCGTCATCTCCGGCCACCTGCCGCCCGGCCACCCCGAGTCGCTGACCGACTGGGACGCGGTGGCTCGCCTGCGCGGCACCCTGCTGCTGATGATGGCCGTGGAGAACGCCCCGGCCATCGCCCGCGCCCTGCTGGGCGGCGGCCGCGGGCCCGGTACGCCGGTCGCGGTCGTCTGCGACGGCAGCATGCCGGGGGAGCGGACCGTCTTCTCCACCCTCGGCGACCTGGCCGAGGACCTCGAGCGCGAGGCGGTCAAGCCGCCCGCGATCATCGTCGTCGGCGAGGTGGTCGCGGTGGCCCGCGGCGTGCACGCCGCCCGGGCCGCGCGTGGCTGAGCTCGTCCCGGTCGAGGACCCGGCCGACCCGCGACTGGCCGACTACCGCGACCTGCGTGACGTGGAGCTGCGCAAGCACCTCGAGGCCGAGCACGGGCTGTTCCTGGCCGAGGGCGAGAAGGTGGTGCGCCGCGCGGTCGAGGCCGGCCACGCGCCGCGCTCGTTCCTGATGGCCCCGCGCTGGCTCGAGGGGCTGGCCGACGTCCTCGACCGCACCGACGCCCCCTGCTTCGTCGTCTCCGAGGACCTGGCCGAGCAGGTCACCGGCTTCCACGTGCACCGCGGGGCGCTGGCCTCGCTCGAGCGGCGCCCGCTGCCGTCCCTCGACGACGTGCTGGCCGGCGCCCGCTCCGTGCTCGTGCTCGAGGACGTCGTGGACCACACCAACGTCGGCGCGATCTTCCGCTCCGGCGCTGCCCTCGGCTTCGACGCCGTCCTGCTCGCACCCCGCTGCGCCGACCCGCTCTACCGGAGGGCGGTCAAGGTGGCCATGGGGGCGGTCTTCGCGCTGCCGTGGACCCGCCTCGACGACTGGTACGACGCGCTGCCGGCGCTCTCGGAGCGCGGCTTCACCACCGTCGCCCTCACCCTGGCCGCCGACGCCGTCCCGGTCGAGGACGCCGTGGCCGGCGTGGACCGGCTCGCGCTGGTGCTCGGCTCGGAGGGGCACGGCCTCTCGGAGCGCTGGCAGCAGAGCGCCGACCGCCGCGCGGTGATCCCGATGGCCGCCGGCATCGACTCGCTCAACGTCGCTGCGGCCACCGCGGTCGCCTGCTACGTGGCGGCGCGCCGGACGTCGAGCTCGTAGACCGTCTCGAGCCCGTCCTCCTCGTCCCACTGCTCGCCGACCTCGACGAACGGCAGCTGGGCGATCAGCCCCAGCGAGGCGGTGTTGGACGGCGACACCGTGGCCCGCAGGGTGTGGACGTCGGGGTGCGCCCGGGCGCGCTCGAGCAGGTGCAGCAGCGCGGCCCGCGCGTACCCGCGCCGGCGGTGCGTCGGGTCGACGCCGTAGCCCACCTCGACCATCCCGTCGGCGTCCGGGGCGCCGTGGAAGCCCGCGGCGCCCACCACCTCACCGCTGTCCTCGTCGACCAGCAGCCCGGTCACCCACGGCTGGTCCTCCGGCGTTTCGACGACCTGGGTGGCCCGCCGCCGCCACACGCCGAGCCGCTCCGGCGACACCAGGTACGCCGGGAGCGGGCGCCCGAGCAGGACCTCGGCCGCTGCCACGTCGCCGCCCGCGAGGGCCGCAAGGACCTCGGGGGAGAGGTGGACGACGCGCGCGCGGGGCGTGCTCACTCCTCGACCGGCCAGTCGAGGGGGTACTCGTCGGCCGCCTTCTCCATCTGCTTCTGCAGCCGCTTGCGGGCCTTGGTCGGCAACCTGTCGCCGAAGACCGTGCCCAGGGTGTGGTCGGTCTCGTGCTGCAGGCAGCGGGCCAGCATGCCGGTGCCCTCGAAGCGGACCTCGGAGCCGTCCAGGCCAGTGCCGGTCACCGACGCGTGGTCGGGACGGGCGCACTCCACGAACGCGCCCGGGTAGGACAGGCAGCCCTCGTCACCGTCGTCGAGCTGGCGGTCCTTGCCCTCGGGCAGGGTCAGCACGGGGTTGCAGACCACGCCGGCGGTGTGGCGCCCGCTGTCGTCGGGGCAGTCGAAGACGAACACCGCCCGGTCCACCCCGATCTGGCAGGCCGCGAGCCCGACCCCGTCGGCGGCGTACATCGTGGCGACCATGTCGGCGACCAGCCGGGCCAGCTCCTCGTCGTAGGCCGTGACCGGGGCCTGCGGGCGGTGCATCACGTCGGTGCCCCAGCGGGTGATGGGGCGGACCGTCCCGCCGACGGGCAGGGCGCCGTACGGCACGTGGGGGAGCTGCTCGGACACGACGGCGACCCTATCCAGCAGCGGCGGTGGCGGACGGAACCCCGGCACCGCAGGGTGTGACCCGCACCATGTATCTCACTGTGCAACTCGGAGTTACAGTTGGCGCATGTCGTTGCTCCAGAACCTCCGCCCGGGCGGCCGGCACGGCGTGGCGTCCACCGAGACCCGCGACCCGATCGGCTACCTGGTGGCCGGCCTGAGCCGGCTCGCACAGACCGACGTGCTGGACCGGCTCGGCCTGCGCAAGCAGGCGGAGCAGGCGGTCTTCACCGTGACCCGGACCGGATTCGGCACCGTGACCCGGGCCAGCCGGACCTTCACCCGCAGCGGCTCGCGCGGCCGGGACGGCGTCCGGGCACCGTCGACCAGGGCCAGCGGGCAGTTCGACCTCACGCCGACCGAGGACGAGCAGCTGCTGGTCGACGTGGTGACGGAGTTCGCCACCGAGGTGGTGCGCCCGGCCGCGACCGAGGCCGACGAGGCCTGCGCGGCGCCGCAGGAGCTGCTGGAGGCGAGCCTGGAGATCGGGCTGCCCATCCTGGGCCTCCCCGAGACGCTGGGGGGCGTCGCGGAGGAGCGCTCGGCGATGGCGGGGACCCTGGTGGCCGAGGCCCTCGCCCGCGGGGACCTGGGGCTCGCCGTCGCCGCGCTCGCCCCCGGTTCGGTGGCCACGGCCATCGGGCTGTGGGGCACCGACGAGCAGCAGCAGACCTACCTCCCCGCGTTCACGGGCGAGGACGTCCCCGCCGCCGCCCTGGCGCTGACCGAGCCGCAGGTCCTCTTCGACGTGCTCTCGCCCGCGACCACCGCGGTCCGCGACGGCGACGGCTTCGTCCTCGACGGCGTGAAGTCGCTGGTCCCGCGCGGGGCCGACGCCGAGCTGTTCGTGGTCGGCGCGCTCCTGGACGGCGCGCCGGTGCTCTTCCTGGTCGAGTCCTCCACCGACGGGCTCACCGTCGCGGGCGACCCGGCCATGGGCGTGCGGGCGGCCTCGCTGACCAGGCTGACGCTGGACGGCGTCCGGGTCGGGCCGGACGCGGTCCTCGGGGCGACCGACGGCTCGACGTACACCGAGTGCGTGCGCCTGTCCCGGCTGGCCTGGTGCGCGCTCGCGGTCGGGACCGGCCAGGCCGTGCTCGACTACGTCACGCCGTACGTCAAGGAGCGCGAGGCGTTCGGGGAGCCGGTCGCGCACCGCCAGTCGGTGGCGTTCATGGTGGCCAACATCGCCATCGAGCTGCAGGCCATGCGGCTGCTGACCTGGAAGGCGGCCGCCCGGGCCGCGGCCGGGAAGGACTTCTCCCGCGAGGTCGCGCTGGCCCGGCAGGCCTGCAAGGAGCACGGGATGCGGATCGGCCTCGACGGCGTGCAGCTGCTCGGAGGCCACGGGTTCGTCAAGGAGCACCCGGTGGAGCGGTGGTACCGCGACCTCCGGGCCGTCGGAGTCATGGAAGGCGCGGTGCTGGTCTGATGCCCATCAACCTGGACGACCCGAAGAAGTTCAAGACGCTGGTGGGCCAGGCCCACCAGGTCGCGATGAACATGCTGCGCCCGATCAGCCGCAAGTACGACCTCGCCGAGCACGAGTACCCCAAGGAGCTCGACATGCTCGCGGCGATGATCGACGGGCTCGCCGAGTCCGGCGCCTCGGAGGGTGCGGGCGCGGCCGGCGTCCGCCGCGGCTCGTCGGCCGAGGACGCCGGCAACAAGAACGGCACCAACCTGGCCTCGGTCATGTCCATCCAGGAGATGTGCTGGGGCGACGTCGGCCTGCTGCTCTCCATGCCGCGCCAGGGCCTGGGCAACTCGGCCATCGCCAGCGTGGCCGACGACGAGCAGCTCGAGCGCTTCGACGGCGTGTGGGCCGGCATGGCCATCACCGAGCCCGGCACCGGCTCGGACTCGGCCAACATCAAGACCACCGCCGTCCTCGACGGCGACGAGTACGTCCTCAACGGCGAGAAGATCTACGTCACCTCCGGCGACCGCGCCGACCACATCGTGGTCTGGGCGACCCTCGACCGCTCGCTCGGCCGGGCCGCGATCAAGTCGTTCGTCGTGCCCAAGGGCACGCCGGGGATGCGCGTGGACCGGCTCGAGCACAAGCTCGGCATCCGCGCCTCGGACACCGCGACGATCATCTTCGAGGACTGCCGCGTGCCTGCCGCCAACCTGCTGGGCTCGCCCGAGGTCGACCCCAAGCAGGGGTTCGCCGGCGCCATGGCCACCTTCGACAACACCCGCCCGCTGGTCGCCTCGATGGCCGTCGGCTGCGCCTCGGCGGCCCTGGACCTGACCCGCGAGCTGCTGGCCTCGGCCGGCGTGGAGGTCGACCACGACCGGCCGGCGTACGCCCAGTCCGCGGCCGCCGCCAAGTTCCTCCAGCTCGAGTCCGACCTCGAGGGCGCGCGGCTGCTCATGCTGCAGGCCGCCTGGATGGCCGACAACCGCCAGCCCAACTCGCTCGAGGCGTCGATGGCCAAGGCCAAGGCCGGCCGGGTCGGCTCCGACGTCACGCTGTCGTGCGTCGAGCTGTGCGGTGCTGTCGGCTACAGCGAGGGCGAGCTGCTGGAGAAGTGGGCCCGCGACTCCAAGATCCTCGACATCTTCGAGGGCACGCAGCAGATCCAGCAGCTCATCGTGGCGCGCCGGGTGCTCGGGCTGTCCAGTGCCGAGCTGAAGTAGGGGCCGACGGGCACACTGGTGGGGATGGACAACCCCTACCTCGGCCTGCGGGACAGCTTCCTGTCGTTGGCGCACGACCCCGATGCGCCGTACCTGCGGGCCGCGGCGCTCGAGGTCGGCTTCGGCGGCGGTACGGCGACCGTGGCGGCGATCTTCGACGGCAGCACCAGCATCTACTTCAGCGGGGGCCGTGGCCGGATCGGCTGCGGCGACCACGCGACGGTGCGGCGCGCGGCCGAGGCGTTCCGCGACCTGGTCCAGCTGCACCTGCACCTGCTGGTGCCGGTCGGCACCGTCCCGGTCCCGGGTGACGAGCAGGTGAACCTGGTCGCGGTCACCGCCGACGGACCGCTCGTGCTGCGCCTCGACGAGACCGCGCTGGCCCCCGACACCCCGGCCTGGACGCTGTACGCCGCCGGTCAGGAGGTCATCGCCCAGATCCGCCGGCTCGACGAGGCCGCCTGAGCTCAGCGCAGCAGCGGGGCCAGCCGCTCGACGTCCTCGGGCCGCTCGAGGTCGGCCAGGCCGAGGAAGACCGTGTCCACCCCCAGCTCGGCGAGGCCGGCCCACCGGTCGCGGTGCTCGGCCGCGCTGCCGGCGTGCGTGCGCTCGGCGTACGCCGCCGCGGAGGTCCGCCCGCGCAGCCGCTCGACCCGCGCCCACGCGTCCTCGCGGTCGGTGCCGACCGTCGGAAGGTCCAGGACCGTGAGGCGCACGGTCTCCGAGTGCCGGCGCAGGGCGGCGACGTACCCGTCCAGGGCCGGCCGCGCCGACGGCACGTTGGCGGCGTCGCCGAGGGTGGCCGCGATCCGCAGCGTGCGCGCGCCGGTGCCGCCGACCACGACCGGGAGCGGGCCGACCGGACGCGGATAGCTCGTGGTCTCGGGCAGCTCGGCCGCGGGCTTGGTGCCGGGCGCCCACAGCGCCCGCATGGTGGCGATGCCGCGCTCGAGGTCGTCCAGGCGCTGCCGGGGCGGCGGGAACGACAGGCCGTACGCCGCGTGCTCGCGCTCGAACCACCCCGCGCCGACGCCGACGAAGGCCCGCCCACCGGTGAGGACGTCGAGGGTCGCGGCGGCCTTGGCGGTGATGCCCGGAGCGCGGAAGGTCACCGGCGTGACCAGGGTGCCGAGCTCGAGGCCCAGGTCCAGGCCGGCCACGGCCCCGAGCGTCACCCAGGGCTCGGGGATCGGCGCCCAGGCCCGGTCGACCTGCGGGATCTGGATCAGGTGGTCCATCACCGACAGTCCCGCGAAGCCGGCCGCCGCGGCCGCGCGGGCCACGCCGGTGAGCCAGGCCAGCGGCTCCTCGCCCCACGGGAACCGGCTGACCTGGAGCACCACGGCCAGGCCCTGCGAGGTGCGGCGGTCCGCTCGCGCCACCGCAGGCGCCGGTGCGGTCGGCGCGGGCGCCTCGGCGGTGACCGTCGCCACGACGTCCCAGCCCTCGAGGGCCAGGTGCGGCACCAGCGCACGGTGCCGCGCCAGCTGGGCGGCCAGCACCGGCGCGGGCACCGGCCGGTCGCGCGCCGCGTTGCGACGGCGGCACTCCGCGGCCGGCGTGTCGAGGACCACGAGCACGGCCGGCAGCCCGGCCTCCCGGGCGCGCGCGAGCCAGCCGCGCCGCCGCGCCTCGTCGGTGCCCAGCGTGTCCACGACCGTGGTCAAGCCGCGACCGGTGCGGGCCGCCACCACCCGCTCGAGCAGGTCGAACGCGTCCGCGCTGGCGTCCAGGTCGTGCGGACCGCTGCCCACGACCCCGCGCAGGGCGTCTGAGGACACGATCTCCTCGCCCCGGTAGCGCGCGGCGGCCCACGTCGACTTCCCGGAGCCCGACGGCCCCACCAGGACGACGAGCGCCGGGTCGGGGAGGGTCACGCGCCCGAGTCTGTCAGGGCTCGTCGGTGCTCGGACCGGCCCCGGCGGTGACCTCGGCCGGTCGCAGCATCCGCCACGGCGACGGCTCGCTCGCGGTGGACTGCGCGTCAGGCGGGTCGCCCTGGGTCCACCACAGGGCGAGGTAGGCGTAGCCGTCCCAGAGGACGCGGTCGTCCTTGAGGTAGGCGCGCTCGGGGTGCCACGCCGGGTAGGTGCCGGCCGCGACGGTCGGCGTGGGCTCCGGTGTCTCGCCCGGCAGCACGGGGCCGATCAGCCGCCACGCGGCCGCGGACTCCGCGCCTCGACCGCGATCTGCGTCGTCCTGCCGACCGCAGGCGCCGGCTCACGCGCCGCTGAGCCACCGGCCGGAGGACCCGGCGGCTCAGCGCAGGAAGCCGGTCAGCCCTTGTCGGGGTCGGCGGCGGCTGCGCCGGTCTCGGCCTCGGCCTTGATCGAGGCGGTCAGTGACGGGTCGAGCAGGGGCGCGGTGCCGGGCTGCTGGAGGTCGGTCTCGGCGGTGTCCGGGTTGGTGCCCAGGTCCGCGCCGGTGGTGCCGACCGGCGTCTCGACGGTGTTGTCCTCGACGGCGGCCAGGGACGCCGCGCTCTTCGCGCTCTTCTTGGCCGCGGCCTTCTTCGCAGCCGCCTTGGCCGGGGCGGTGACCGCGGCCTTCTTGCTCGGCGCCTTCTTCAGCGGCGCCTTCTTGGCCGCTGCCTTCTTCGCCGGGGCCTTCTTGGCCACCGGCGCGGGCTCGGCCGGGGCCGGCGCGGGTGCCGGGGCCTTCGTGGCGGGCGCCTTCTTGGCCGGCGCCTTCTTCGCGACCGGCGCGGGCGCAGCCGGCGCCTTCCTCGCCGCCGGGGCCGGCACCGCGGCCTTCGTGGCCGGGGCCTTCGCGGGGGCCTTCTTCGCGGGCGCCTTCTTGGCCGCCAACTGGACCGGGTCGCCGTGCGGGCGCGTCGGCTCGGGCTGCGGCTGGGCGACGGGAGCCGGGGGAGCGGGAGCCTGCTGAGCCGCCTTCTGCGGGGCCTTCTTGGCGCTGCGCCGACGACCGGGCAGCTTGTCGGTGACGGCTCCGGCGACGGTCAGGGCCTGCCCGACGGCGCTCTCGACGACCTTCTGGCCGGTGCCGACCGGCTTCTTCACGGTCTCCGTCGCGACGGCGACGGCGACGTCGGCGACGTCCTTGAGCTTGCCGAGCGGGTTCTTGCGGGCCACGGGGTGTCCTTCCGGTCCGAGGAGCAGCGGTTTCGAGTCAACCACGGGGGTTGTACCCGCCAGTAGCCACGTCCAGCGCGTGACGTGGGCCTCAGGAGACGGTGCGGAAGGGGTCGTGCTCGGCCAGGATCTTGTCCACCCGGGCCTGGTCGAGGCGGGTGACCACGGCCTGCGACTCCTGGGCGTCGCGGATGCACTTGGCCAGCGTGAAGGCCGAGGTCGTGAGGTAGAGGGTGCCGAGTCCCAGGAACGCCCGGACCCAGGGGCCGACGGGCAGGTAGAGGATCGCGAAGCACATGGCCAGCAGGGCGACGGCGAAGGAGATGCCGGCCTGGGCGAAGAACGCGGAGGTGTTGCGGCTGCTGTTCGGGTTCGAGGTCATGGGAGGAGCCTGGCCGCGCTCGGGTGCCGGGCGCACCGGCCGGCGTACCCGGTCCGGTCTGCGTACGGGTACTCATCTGGGGTGACCAGCAAGAGGGAGCGGGACCGCACCGACCTCATCGTGACCACGCTCGAGGACGCGTTCGCGCCCCTGATGGCGGCGGACCCGGTGGCCTTCCGCGGGAAGTTCCGCACCATGTCGGCCGATCCGCACGCGTTCTACCGCGGCACGGCGTGCCTGTTCTACGCCGACGTCACCGCCGCCGAGGACCCGTACGTCGACGAGCGCAGCGGCCGGATCTGGGTGCACGGCGACCTGCACGTGGAGAACTTCGGGACCTACCTCAACTCCGACGGGCTGCTGGTCTTCGACGTCAACGACTTCGACGAGGCCTACCTCGGGCACTTCACCTGGGACCTGCAGCGGTTCGCGGCGTCGCTGGCCCTCGTCGGCTGGCAGAAGGCGCTGCCGGAGGACGACGTGCGCCGGCTGGTCGCCCGCTTTCTCCGCGCGTACCTCAGCCAGGTCGACGAGTACGAGGGCAGCGCGGACGACGACTTCGCGCTGCACCTGGACAACACCGACGGACCGGTCCACGAGGCCCTGGTGGTGGCGCGCACGATGCGCCGCTCGGACCTGCTGGAGGAGGCCACGGTGCGCGACGGCGGCGAGCGGCGCTTGGTCGAGGACGCCACCACGCGGCGGTTGGGGAAGCAGGAGCGCCGGCGGGTCGAGGCCGCCTACGCCTCGTACCTCGAGACGATCCCCGCCCACAAGCGGTGGTCGCGCTCGCTCTTCTACGAGCTGCTCGACGTGTGCGGCAAGAGCGGCTTCGGCATCGGCTCGGCCGGGCTGCCGGCGTACAACCTGCTCATCGAGGGCAACAGCCAGGCGCTGGACAACGACGTGCTGCTGTCCATGAAGCAGGCCAACGTGCCGGCGATCTCGCGGTTCGTGGACTCCGAGGCCGTCGAGTCGTACTTCGACCACGAGGGCCACCGCACCGTGGTCAGCCAGCGCGCGCTGCAGAAGCACACCGACCCGCTGCTCGGGCACACCGAGCTGGACGGGGTGGGCTACGTCGTGGCCGAGGTCTCGCCGTACGAGGTGGACCTGGACTGGTCGAACCTCACCGAGCCCGACGAGATCGCCGCCGTCGTCGACCTGCTCGGCCGGGCCACGGCCAAGATCCACTGCGCCTCCGACGAGGACAGCGACGAGGACCTGGTCGACTTCCAGGTCGAGAGCGCGATCCGGGAGTCGCTGCACCGGCGCCGCAAGGAGTTCACCGGCTGGGTCACCGACTTCGCCCTGGAGTACGCCGGGCGCGTGCGCGCCGACCACGCCCTCTTCGTCGACGCGTTCCGGGCCGGGCGGATCGGGGTCTCCGCCACCTAGGCCCGGTGCACGCTGGCGCCGCCGGAGGGCGTGGCCCGCAGGTGCACCGGGGACCGGAAGCCCTCGAGCACGAACGCCGCGTCGATCGCGTTCATCACGGCCTCGACCCGCTCGTCCGGCACGACCGCGACGCTCGAGCCGCCGAAGCCACCGCCGGTCATCCGGGCCGCGACCGCGCCGGCCTCCACCGCCACCGACACGGCGGCGTCGAGCTCGGGGCAGGAGATCTCGAATTCGTCGCGCATCGAGCGGTGCGAGGCGTCGAAGAGGCCGCCCACGCGGTCCCAGTCGCCGGCCTCCAGGGCCTCGACGGTCTCGGTGGTGCGGGCTGTCTCGGTGACGATGTGGGTGGCCCGGCGCCGGATCCGCTCGTCCTCGATCGTCGCGACCTGCTCGAGCGTGGCCTCGCGCAGGCTCGGCACGCCGAGCGCACGGGCCGCGGCCTCGCAGTCCTCGCGGCGCGAGCCGTAGCCGCCGTCGGTCAGCGCGTGGGAGACGCGGGTGTCGGTGACCAGCAGGGTGTGGCCGCGCAGGTCCAGCGGGACCGGACGGTGCTCGCCGGAGCGGAAGTCGATGAGCAGCGCGGTGCCGTGCTCCCCGTGGACGGCCACGGTCTGGTCCATGCCCCCGGTCGGCGCGCCGACCACCTCGGTCTCGGCGCGGATGGCCGCGGCCACCAGGGGATCGGCGTCGTCGGCTGCGTCGACCAGGTCGAGCAGGGCGATGCCCACCGCGCACTCGATCGCGGCGCTGGAGGACAGCCCCGCGCCGACGGGGACGGTGCTGTCGACGAGGAGGTCGACGCCCGGGACGGCGTACCCCGCCTCGCGCAGCGACCAGACCACGCCGGCGGCGTACCCGGCCCAGCCCTCGACGCTGCGCGGCCCGAGCTCGCCGAGCGTGCCCTCCCAGCTCTCCTCCTGCTGGCGGCTGGTGACGCGCACCTGCTCGTCCCCCCGCGGGCGGGCGGCGGCGTACGTCGCGTGGGGGAGCGCGACCGGGAGGACCAGCCCGGCGTTGTAGTCGGTGTGCTCGCCCATCAGGTTGACCCGGCCCGGGGCCCGGCCGACGGTGGCCGGCGGCTCGCCGTACTGGTCGGCGAAGGCGCTGCGCGCGCCCGCGACGAGCTCGTCGGGAAGGCCGGGCTCCACGGTGGTCACGGCTAGCATCAGACCACGTGCGCTTCCTCGACGACCGCGTCCCCGCCCACGACCTGACCTACGACGACGTGTTCATGGTCCCGGCCCGGTCCGACGTGGCCAGCCGCTACGACGTCGACCTGGCCACGACCGACGGCACCGGGACCACGATCCCCCTGGTCGTGGCCAACATGACGGCCATCGCCGGCAAGCGGATGGCCGAGACCGTGGCGCGTCGCGGCGGCCTGGTCGTCGTCCCGCAGGACATCCCGATCCCGGTCGTCGCCGACGTGGTGGCGTGGGTGAAGCGCCGGCACCTGGTCTTCGACACCCCGATCGAGCTGAGCCCGACCCAGACCGTGGCCGAGGCGCTCTCGCTCATGCCCAAGCGCGCGCACCGCTGCGCCGTGGTGGTCGAGGACGGCCGGCCGCTCGGGCTGGTCACCGCCGAGGACTGCGCCGAGGTGGACCGGTTCGCCCAGGCGCGCGACGTGATGCGTCCGGCCGCGGTCACGGTGGGGGCCGACAGCGACCCGCGCGAGGTCTTCGACAAGCTCGACGCGGTGCACGCGGGCGTCGCGGTGGGCGTGGACGGCGACGGCCGGCTGGTCGGCGTGCTGACCCGGACCGGCGCCCTGCGGGCCACGCTCTACCAGCCCGCGGTCGACGCGTCCGGAGGGCTGCGCGTCGCCGCCGCGGTCGGGGTGAACGGCGACGTGGCGGACAAGGCCGCCCGCCTGCTCGCCGCGGGCGTCGACGCGCTCGTGGTCGACACCGCGCACGGCCACCAGGCCCGGATGCTCGAAGCGCTCGCGGCCATCCGGGCCCTGACGCCGACCGTGCCCGTCGTGGCCGGCAACGTGGTCTCGGCCGACGGCACCCGCGCGCTGGTCGGGGCCGGCGCGGACATCGTCAAGGTCGGCGTCGGCCCCGGCGCCATGTGCACCACGCGGATGATGACCGGCGTCGGGCGGCCGCAGTTCTCGGCCGTGCTCGAGTGCGCCGCGGCCGCCGCCGAGCTCGGCAAGCACGTCTGGGCCGACGGCGGCGTGCGGCACCCCCGCGACGTCGCCCTCGCTCTGGCCGCGGGCGCGTCCGCGGTGATGATCGGCTCGTGGTTCGCCGGCACCCACGAGTCGCCGGGCGACCTGCTCGAGGACTCGACCGGCCGCGCGTACAAGGTCTCCTTCGGCATGGCGTCCGCGCGTGCCGTGGCGAACCGGACCAGCACCGAGTCGGCGTACGACCGGGCGCGCAAGGGGCTCTACGAGGAGGGCATCTCGTCGTCGCGGATGTACCTCGACCCGGCCCGGCCCGGTGTGGAGGACCTCATCGACGAGATCTGCTCGGGCGTCCGCTCCGCGGCCACGTACGCCGGCGCGCGGTCGCTGGCCGAGCTGCACGAGCGCGCGGTGGTCGGCGTGCAGTCCGCGGCCGGCTTCACCGAGGGACGCCCGCTGGCCACCAGCTGGTGATCAGCGGCTGCTGCGCTCGCGGCGCCCGCGCACGATCCCGACGAACGCCTGCGGCAGCTCGCCGTCGTTCTCGACCAGCCAGGCCAACCCGACGGCGGTCGTGGGCAGGTCGGTGACCACGCGGTAGGTCGCGTCGCGCCGGTGGTGGAGCCGGGCCAGGGACATCGGCACGATGGCCACGCCGGTGCCGGCGGCGACGGTCTCGACCGCGTCCTGCTCCGACATGGGCGGCCAGGGCAGCTGCTCGGCCGTCGGCCGCCAACCCGAGCGCTCGGGCCGCACCAGCTGCTCGTCGGCCAGGTCCTCGGTCGTCAGCTCGTCGGCCAGGGTGAGCAGGTGCTCGGTGCTCATCACCGCGACCGGCAGCTCGTCGTACAGGTGGACCAGGTGCAGGCCCTCGCGGTCGACCGGGAGCCGGACGATGGCCATGTCGACCGCACCGGCCCGCAGCACCCGCTCCTGGTCGGCCTCGCTGACCGGCACCAGCTCGATGGGCTCGCGGCGACGTCCGCGCCAGGTCTCCACCCAGCGGTCCGGCATCGCGCCGGTGACGAAGCCGATCCGGAACGGGGTCACGACACCAGTGTCCGCCGCCGGCCGGAGCCGACGGCGGACAGGTGGTCGTGCGGGTGGTGCGAGTCGCTCAGCGGTGCAGGTCGAACCGGTCGTTGTCCATGACCTTGACCCACGCCGCGACGAAGTCCTGGACGAACTTCTCGCCGGCGTCGGCGCTGGCGTAGACCTCGGCCAGCGCGCGCAGCTGGCTGTGCGAGCCGAAGACCAGGTCGACCGCGGTCGCGGTCCGCTGGACCGCGCCGGAGGCGTCGCTGCCCTCGTAGACGTGCTCGTCGTGGCCGGCCTTCCAGGTGGTGCCGGGCTCCAGCAGCTTCACGAAGAAGTCGGTGGTGAGCACGCCCGGGCGGTCGGTGAAGACCCCGTGCCGGCTGCCGCCGACGTTGGTCCCGAGCGCCCGCATGCCGCCGAGGAGGACGGTCATCTCGGGTGCGGAGAGCCCGAGCATGTACGCGCGGTCGACCAGCAGCGTCTCCGGGTTCAGCTTCTCGCCGGACCGGACGTAGCTGCGGAAGGCGTCGGCCCGCGGCTCGAGCACCGTGAAGGAGTCGACGTCGGTGTCCTCCTGGGTGGCGTCGGTGCGACCGGGGTGGAACGGCACGGTGACGTCGTGGCCCGCGTCCCGCGCCGCCTGCTCGACCCCGGCCGAGCCGGCCAGGACGATGAGGTCGGCCAGGGAGACCTGGGCGCCGCCGCCGTCGTTGAACTCGCTCCGGATCCCCTCGAGGGTCTCGAGCACCGTGGCGAGCTGCTCGGGCTGGTTGACCTCCCAGCTGCGCTGGGGCTCGAGGCGGATGCGGGCGCCGTTCGCGCCGCCGCGCTTGTCGGTGGAGCGGAAGCTCGCGGCCGAGGCCCACGCGGTGGAGACGAGCTGGGAGACGCTCAGGCCGGAGTCGAGGACCTTGGCCTTGAGCGCCGCGACCTCGGCGTCGCCGATGAGCGCGCCCTCGTGGGCCGGGACCGGGTCCTGCCACAGCTGCGGCTCCGGGACCTCGGGGCCCAGGAAGCGGCTGACCGGACCCATGTCGCGGTGCAGCAGCTTGTACCAGGCCTTGGCGAAGGCCAGGCGGAACTCCTCGGGGTTCTCCAGGAACCGGCGCGAGATCTTGTCGTACTCCGGGTCCACCCGCAGGGAGAGGTCGGTGGTGAGCATCGTCGGCTTGTGCTTCTTGGACTCGTCGAACGCGTCGGGGATGATCTCGTCGTCGGTCTTGGCCACCCACTGCTTGGCCCCCGCGGGGCTGGTGGTGAGCTCCCACTCGTAGCCGTAGAGGATCTCGAAGTAGCGGTTGGTCCACTCCGTGGGCCGGTCGGTCCAGGTCACCTCGAGGCCGCTGGTGATCTGGTCGGGGCCCTTGCCGGAGCCGTACGTGCTCAGCCAGCCCAGGCCCTGCGCCTCGAGCGGCGCGCCCTCGGGTTCGGGGCCGACGTGGTCGTCGGCCGGCCCGGCGCCGTGGGTCTTGCCGAAAGTGTGGCCGCCGGCGATGAGCGCGACGGTCTCCTCGTCGTTCATGGCCATCCGGGCGAAGGTCTCGCGGATGAAGTGCGCCGCCGCTGCGGGGTCACCGCTGCCGCGCGGGCCCTCGGGGTTGACGTAGATCAGACCCATCTCCGTCGCGCCCACCTCGGGGGCCATCTCGGCGTCGCTGAGGTAGCGCTCGTCGCCGAGCCACGCGTCCTCGGGACCCCAGATGATCTCCTCGGGCTCCCACACGTCGACCCGGCCGAAGCCGAAGCCGAAGGTCTCGAAGCCCATCGACTCCATGGCCACCGTGCCCGCCAGGACGAGCAGATCGGCCCAGGAGATGCTCTGGCCGTACTTCTGCTTGACCGGCCACAGCAGCCGGCGGGCCTTGTCGAGGTTGGCGTTGTCGGGCCAGCTGTTGAGCGGGGCGAACCGCTGGTTGCCGTCGCCGGCACCACCGCGGCCGTCGTGGATCCGGTAGGTGCCGGCGGCGTGCCAGCTGAGCCGGATCATCAGCCCGCCGTAGTGGCCGAAGTCCGCCGGCCACCAGTCCTGGGAGGTGGTGAGCACCTCGGTGACGTCGCGCTTGAGCGCCTGGACGTCGAGCTCCGCGAACGCCGCGGCGTAGTCGAAGTCGGCGCCCAGCGGGTTGCCCTTGGGGGAGTGGGCGTGGAGCGGGGCGAGGTCGAGCTGGTTGGGCCACCAGTCGCGGTTGGTGTGCGGGCGCCCACCGGTGTGCGGGGTCGGCGAGTCGATGACGGGGTTCTCGCTCTCGCTGCCCCCGGCGGTCACGCCGTCACCCATGACGGGGCAGCCCGCGGCCTCCTTGCGGTCGCTGCCCTGGGCGCTGCCGTGGGGCTCGTCGGGGCTCTGGGTCTCGCTCATGTGCAGGTCTTCCCTCTCGGTTGTCCGGTCAGTCGGTCGTTCGGCACTGGGCGCACGTGCCCCAGTAGATGACCTCGGCCTCGTCGATGACGAAGCCGTTGCTCTGGCTGGCCGTGAGGCACGGGGCCTCGCCCACGGCACAGTCCACGTCGGCGATCGCGCCGCAGCCGCGGCACACGACGTGGTGGTGGTTGTCGCCGACCCGGCCCTCGTAGCGCGCGATGTGGCCCAGCGGCTGGATCTTGCGGACGATCCCGGCGTCGGTGAGCGCCTTGAGCACGTCGTAGACCGCCTGGTGGCTGATCTCCCCGGTGTCGGCGCGCACCGCCTGGATCACGGCGTCGGTGTCGGCGTGCGGCAGTCGGCGTACGGCGTCGAGCACCGCCAGCCGCTGCTGGGTGACCCGGAGCCCGGCGGACCGGAGCTCGTCGGCCCGGGTCGCGCTCAGGTCGAGGGAAGTCACGTCCTGCACTCAACCGCATTTCCTTGAACGGTTCAAGACTTCGCGCGGCGCGTCCGACTCCGTCCGCGATGGATGCACAGGTGTGGACGTTCCGCTTGACGCGTTCGAACACGTGTTCGAAACTGTCTCCATGACCCTCGCCGCCACCCTGGACCCGGACCGCCCGGTCCTGGACCAGCTGCGCGAGAAGGTCTCGGCGCTGGAGGGCGGGCCGGCGAGGCTACCGGTGCCGGTGCTGCCGGCCCTGTCCGGCCTGGTCGCGCTGCGCACGGGCGGGTCCTACGGCGTCGACTCCGCCTCGCTCGGGCTGGCGCTGGCGGCCGGCGCCTCGGCGGCGGGGGAGTGGATCGGCTTCGCGGGATGGCCGGACTTCGGGGCCGAGGCGGCGGCCGACCTCGGGGTCGACCTGGAGCGGACGGTGCTGGTGCCCGACGTGGGCGAGCACTGGCTCGAGGTCACCGCGGCGCTCGTCGACGTGCTCCGTGTGGTGGTGCTGCGCCCGCCGGCCCGGGTGGACGCCCGGGCGGCTGGGGTCCTCGACGCGCGGCTGCGCAAGCGGTCCTCGGTGCTGGTGGTCTGGGGTGACTGGCCACGGTGCGAGGCCCGGCTCAGCCTGGAGGACGCGCGCTGGACCGGCCCCGAGCAGGGCCAGGGCCGGCTGCGCTCGCGCCAGGTGCGGGTCGCGGTCCGACGTGGGACGGCGCCGCCGGTGCGCGCCGACCTGGCCTTCCCCGGCGACGGGGCGCCCATCTCGCTGGTCTCGACCGACGCGCCGGCGGCGACGGGCTGGCGGCGGTCCGGGTGAGGGCGCCGTGAGGGTCCTGGTGGTGTGGTGTCCGGACTGGTCGGTCGTGGCCGCGCTGCGCGAGGCCGAGCGGTCGCCCCAGGAGCCGGCGGCGGTCCTGGCGGCCGGCGTGGTCGAGGTGTGCAACGCCGCCGCCCGCGAGGAGGGGGTCCGCCGTGGCCAGCGCCGGCGCGACGCCCAGGCGCGGTGCCCCGAGCTGGTCCTGCTGGAGGCCAGCCCCGACCGCGATGCCCGCCACTTCGAGCCCGTGCTCGAGACGGTCGAGGCGCTGCGCCCGGGGGTGGCCTGCCTGCGCCCGGGGCTGCTGGCCGTGCGGGCGCCGGGCCGGTGGTTCGGCGGCGAGGCCCAGGCCGCCGCGGTGGTGGCCGAGACGCTGGTCGAGGCCGACGTGTGGGACGTGCGGCTGGGCGTGGCCGACGACCTGTTCACCGCCGAGCAGTCCGCGCGTCGCGCGGCGGTCCAGGAGTGCGAGGTGGTGCCGGTCGACGGCTCGGCGGCCTACCTCCAGCAGCTGCCGGTGGAGGTGCTCGAGGCCGACGGGTCGGAGGGCCGGGAGGCCGTCAGCCTGCTGCGCCGACTCGGGCTGCGCAGCCTCGGTGACCTGGCCGCGCTGCCGCTCGACGCGGTCCAGGGCCGCTTCGGCCGCTACGGCGCCGGCGTGTGGCACTCCGCCCGCGGCGAGGGGCGCAGCCACCTCGCTGCGCGGCAGCCACCGCCCGACCTCACCGCCGAGATCTCCTTCGAGCCGCCGCTGGACTCGGTGGAGGCCATCTGCTTCAGCGTGCGCACCACCGCCGAGCGGCTGGTCACCGACCTGGCGTCTCGGCAGCTGGTGGCCACAGGTGTGCGCATCGAGGCCGAGCACGACGGGGCCGTGGCCTCCGCGCGCACCTGGCTGCACCCGCGCTACTTCTCGGTGCGCGACCTGGTCGACCGGGTGCACTGGCAGCTCCAGGGCGGCGCGGCGCTGCGCTCGCGGCAGGATTCCGGCGCGGTGCGGGCGCCGGTCGAGCGGGTGCGGTTCCTGCCCGAGGTGGTCGAGCCCGCCTCGGCCCACAGCGACGGGCTCTGGGGCGGCAGCGGCGCCGAGCTGGTCGAGCGGGGGGTGGCCCGGGTGCAGGCCATGGTCGGCTTCGACGCGGTCACGCGCCCGGTGCTCCAGGGCGGCCGCGGTCCGGCCGACCGGCAGGCGGCGGTGCCGTGGGGCGAGCGGGCCACCGGCCTGCGTCCGCGCGAGCGTCCCTGGCCCGGGCAGCTCCCCGGTCCGGCGCCCAGCCGGGTCTTCGCCGCGCCGCTGGTCGCGGAGGTCCGCGACCAGGCCGGTCGGGCGGTGGCCGTGACCGCCCGCGGGGCCGTGAGCGGCGAGCCGAGCCGGTTCCGGCTCGACGGGTCGTGGCAGCCGGTGGCCGCCTGGGCCGGTCCCTGGCCGGTCGACGAGAGCTGGTGGGTCGAGGGCGGGCGACGGGCCTCGCGGTTCCAGGTCGTCGGTGCCGACGGCCGGGCCTGGCTGCTCACCTGCACCGGCGACGGGTGGCTGGTGGAAGCGGGATACGACTGATGGGGTGGAACAACCCCGCGATGTCGTGGTCCGAGCTGGAGCGGCGCCTGACCGGGCTGCCCGGTGCCGACGACGCGCCGGTCTCGCGACGCAAGCGGCAGCGTCCGGTGGCGCGCGACGTCGCCCCGGCGCTGGGCGCCGAGCGCACGCCGTACGCCGAGCTGCACTGCCACAGCCACTACAGCTTCCTAAACGGTGCGTCCTCGCCCGCCGAGCTGGTCGAGGAAGCGGTGCGGCTCGGGCTGCACGGGCTGGCGATCACCGACCACGACGGCTTCTACGGCGCGCCGATGCTGGCGGAGGCCGCCGCGGCGTACGCCGGCACGCAGCTGCGCACGGTCTACGGCGCCGAGCTGTCCCTCGGGTTGAGCGGGCCGCAGAACGGCGTGCCCGACCCCGAGGGCCACCACCTGCTCGTGCTGGCCCGGGGCGTGGAGGGCTACCACCGGCTCGCCGCGGCCATGACCGCCGCGCACCTGCGCGGCGACGAGAAGGGCCGGCCGGTCTACGACCTCGACGAGCTGGCCGACCGCGGCCGCGGCCACTGGGTGGTGCTGACCGGCTGCCGCAAGGGCACGGTCCGCGGTGCGCTGGCCGACGGCGGCCCGCGCGCCGCCGCCGAGGAGCTCGACCGGTTGACCGGACTCTTCGGGCTGGACTCGGTGGTCGTCGAGGTGTCGCCGGCGCCGGGTCCGGCCGCCGACGAGACCAACACGGTGCTGGCGGGGCTGGCCGCCGACCACGGGCTCGGGCTCGTCGCGGCCGGCAACGTCCACCACGCCAGCCCGGCGTCGGCGCGACTGGCCTCGGCCATGGCCGCGGTGCGCGCCCGGCGCAGCCTGGGCGACATGGACGGGTGGCTGGAGCTGTCCGGCAGCGCCTTCCTGCGCAGCGGCGCCGAGGTGGCCCAGGCCCTGCGCCGCTGGCCGGACGCGGTGGCCCGCAGCGTCGAGCTGGCCGACGAGCTCGCCTTCGACCTGCGCAAGGCCTCGCCCCGCCTGCCCAAGCACCGCATCCCGGACGGGCACACGGCCGACTCCTGGTTGAGCGAGCTGGTGTGGCGAGGCTTCGAGGAGCGCTACGCCGCCACCCCGCACGCCGAGGAGGCCCGCCGGCGCATCGAGCACGAGCTGCGGGTCGTGGCCGAGAAGGACTTCTCCGGCTACTTCGTCATCGTCCACGACATCGTCGACTTCGCCCGCAGCCGCCGCATCCTGTGCCAGGGCCGGGGCTCGGCGGCCAGCTCGGCCATCTGCTACGCCCTCGGGATCACCGCGGTCGACGCCGTGTTCTACCGCCTGCCCTTCGAGCGCTTCATCTCCGCCCACCGCGACGAGGAGCCCGACATCGACGTCGACTTCGACTCCGACCGGCGCGAGGAGGTGATCCAGTGGGTCTACGACACCTACGGGCGGCACAACGCCGCGCAGGTGGCCAACGTGATCAGCTACCGCCCGCGGATGGCGGTCCGCGACGCGGCCAAGGCGCTCGGCCACTCCCAGGGCCAGCAGGACGCGTGGTCCAAGCAGATCGACGGCTGGCAGGGCGTCGTGACCGGCGACGCGGGCGACCCGCAGGCCCACGACGTCCCCGCGCCGGTGGTCGCGCTGGCCGACCAGCTGATGGGGGCGCCGCGCCACCTCGGCATCCACTCCGGCGGCATGGTGCTCACCGAGCGGCCCATCGGGGAGGTCTGCCCGATCGAGCGGGCCCGGATGGACAAGCGCACCGTCCTGCAGTGGGACAAGGACGCCTGCGAGGCCATGGGTCTGGTGAAGTTCGACCTGCTCGGCCTCGGCATGCTCGGCGCGCTCGACCACATGATGCAGCTGGCCGCCGAGCACACGGGAGAGTCGTGGGACCTGGCCACGATGCCCAAGGAGGAGCCGGCGGTCTACGACATGCTTTGCCGAGCCGACTCGGTTGGCGTCTTCCAGGTCGAGAGCCGTGCCCAGATCGGCACGCTGCCGCGGCTGCGGCCGCGTGAGTTCTACGACCTGGCCATCGAGATCGCGCTCATCCGGCCCGGGCCGATCCAGGGCGGCGCGGTGCACCCCTACGTCCGCCGCGCCACCGGCCAGGAGCCGGTGACCTACGAGCACCCGGACCTGGTCCCCGTCCTGGAGCGGACCCGGGGGGTCCCGCTGTTCCAGGAGCAGCTGATGGCCATGGCGGTGGCGCTCGGCGACTGCTCGCGCGACGACGCCGACCTGCTGCGCCGGGCCATGGGCTCCAAGCGCGGGGTGGAGCGGATCGAGAGCATCAAGGCGACGCTCTACGCCGGCATGGCTCGCCGCGGCCTGGTCGGCGACGCCGCGGACGCGATCTACGTCAAGATCCTGTCCTTCGCCAACTTCGGCTTCGCCGAGTCCCACGCGCTGAGCTTCGCGCTGCTGGTCTACGCGAGCTCGTGGTTCAAGCTGCACTACCCGGCCGCGTTCCTGGCCGGGCTGCTGCGCAACCAGCCCATGGGCTTCTACTCACCGCAGTCCCTGGTCGGCGACGCCCGCCGGCACGGCGTCGAGGTGCGCCGCCCGGACCTCCAGCTCTCCGGCGCCCGCGCCGGACTGGAGCTGGTGGACGGCGCCGACCAGCCCGGTCCGACCGGGTTGGACGAGTGCCGGCAGCCGCACTTCGAGCGCACCGAGTGGTCGGCCGACACCCCCGACCCGACGCTCACCCACCGCCGCGACGGCCGCCACGCGGTCCGGCTGGGCCTCGACTCGGTGCGCGGCACAGGGCTCGACGTGGCCGAGCGGATCGTGGCCGCGCGCGCCGAGCGGCCGTTCGCCGACGTCACCGACCTGTCCCGCCGCGCCGGCCTGACCTCGGTCCAGCTCGAGGCGCTGGCCACCGCCGGGGCGTTCGACTCCTTCGGTCTCGACCGGCGCCAGGCCTTGTGGGCCGCCGGGGCCGCCGAGCGCGGCGACCACCTGGCCGGCACCACCCCGGCGCCCACCCCGCCACCGCTGCCGAGCATGACCGAGGTGGAGCTCACCCTGGCCGACCTCTGGGCCACCCGGGTCTCGCCCGAGCGCCACCCCGTCGAGCACCTGCGCGAGGAGCTCGCCCGCGCCGGCATCAGGTCGGTGGCCGACCTGGCCACCGCCGAGTCCAACCGTCGCGTGCACGTGGCGGGCCTCATCACCCACCGGCAGCGGCCCGGCACCGCCCAGGGCACGACATTCCTCAACCTCGAGGACGAGACCGGCATGCTCAACGTCGTCGTCTCCGTGGGCGTGATGCGCGCCCACCGTCAGGCGGCCCGCAACAAGGTCGCGGTCGTCGTCCGCGGGATCCTCGAGCGCGAGGAGGGCGCCACGAACCTCATCGCCGATCGGGTCGAGGGCATCGACGCCGTGGTGCCCGGCGCCGGTGCCGTCCTCCAGGCCCGCGCCCAGTCCCGGGACTTCCGGTGACCGGGTCGGCCCAGGGCCCTGGCCCCGGCCGTCGCTCAGCCCCGCCGCGGGCTCAGCAGCGCGGTCAGCGGGGCGACGATCGCCATGACCGCGGCGAGGACCACCGCGGTCCAGACGAAGGCGTGCGCGGCGTCGAGCCCGAAGTAGATCGAGCCCACCACCGCCGAGCCCGAGCCCAGGCCGGCCTGCATCGTGGTGAGCAGCAGGCCGCCGCCGAGCCCGGCCAGGTGACCGTGCACCTGGCTCAGGATGACGCCCATCAGCGGCGACCAGACCAGGCCCATGCCCACGCCGACCAGGACCATCGGCCCGGCCACGTGCATCGCGCCGTACGTCGTGACGGCCGCGATGCCGTCGACCACCAGCCCGATCCAGACGAAGCCCACGGCGGTCAGCGCCGCGCCCGCGCCCAGGACGGCCACGCCGAAGCGCGGCACCAGCCGGCCCGAGGCCACCGAAGCGGCCAGGAAGCCCAGCGACATCGGCAGCAGGCTCAGCCCGATGTGCAGCGGGGTGAGGCCGTGGCTGCCGGCCATGAAGGAGTAGACGAACATGAAGCCGCCGAAGGCGACGTAGACCGGGAGGGCCACCAGCAGCCCGATGCGCACCGACCGGAACGCGAACAGCTCCGGCGGCACCAGCGGCAGCCCGCCGCGGCGCTGCACGCGCAGCGCCCACCAGACCACCGCGACCCCGCCCACCGGTACCGCGACCAGGCAGGCCCAGGTCCAGGCCGGCCAGCCCGTGGCCCGCCCCTCGGTCAACGGCAGGATCAGCAGCGTCATGGTGGCGCCCAGCAGCACCGCGCCCGGCCAGTCCAGCCGGCTGCGGGTCGGGGCCTTGGTCTCGGGCAGGTACCTCGCCACGCCGATGGCCACGAGCGCGGCCAGCGGAGCGTTGACCCAGAACACGGCCCGCCAGCCGAGGTCGGAGCCGGCCAGGCTGCCGCCGACCAGGAAGGCCAGCGACGTGGCCAGCCCGGCCGTCGCGCCGAACCACGCCAGCGCCCGCGACCGGTGGTGGCCGTCGGAGTTGGCGTGGATGCTGGCCAGCACCTGCGGCGAGAGCACGGCGGCCGACAGGCCCTGCGCGAAGCGGGCCACGACCAGCTGGTCCGGGCTCTGCGCGATCGAGCAGAGCAGGCTGGTGGCGGCGAACAGCCCGAGCCCGGTCAGCAGGAGCCGCTTGCGGCCGTAGGAGTCGCCGAGGCGGCCGCCGATGACGACGAGCGCGGCGTACACCACGCCGTACGCCGCCACGACGAGCTGCAGCGTGCCGGCCGAGGCGCCGAGCTCGGTGCCGATCTGGCGCAGCGCCACGTTCACGCTGAAGACCGACATGATCGGCACCACGACCGCGGTCAGCGCGGCGACGAGCGCGACCGGGTGCATCCGGCGCAGCTCGGGGACGTCGCCCCCGGTCGGGTCGGGAGCCACCGGGGTGCCGGCGGCACCGGCGGCAGCGGGAGCGCCGGGTGTCGCGGGCACGCCGGCAGGGAGGGTCAGGTCGTGGGTCACGCCACCAGGCTGGGGCCCGCGCGATGCTGGTGGTGAGAGTCTGCTGATGCTGGTACTGACAGCACCTGGACAACCCCCGTGGGTGAGGTGACCATGGTGCGGTGACCGTCTCCAGGCGCACCGAGCTCGCGGACTTCCTCCGCACCCGCCGCGAGCGGCTCAGCCCCGACGACGTCGGCCTGCCCGCGGGCGGTCGGCGCCGGACCCCGGGCCTGCGCCGCGAGGAGGTCGCGCTGCTCGCCGGAGTCGGCGTCACCTGGTACACCTGGCTCGAGCAGGGCCGCGAGATCAACGCCTCGGTGCAGGTCCTCGAGGCCATCGCCCGCACCCTCAAGATGGATGCGCAGGAGCGCTGGCACCTCTTCCAGCTCGCCGGCGTCACCGTCGTGGCCCCGACCTCGCAGTGCGACGTGCTCAGTGACGCGACGTACGCCGTGCTGGAGCAGCTCGACCCGTTCCCGGCCGTGGTGCTCTCGCCGCGCTACGAGATCCTGGCCTACAACCGCGCCTACAACCAGGTCACCGGCGACCTCGACGCGGTCGACCCGAGCGAGCGCAACCACCTGTGGCTGTTCTTCACCCACCCCTACTTCCGCACCCTGTGCCTCGGCAACCGCCCCGAGGCCGCCGCCCACCTGGTCGGCGGCATGCGCGTGGCCATGGCCGGCGACCTGGACGACCCGCTGTGGGGCGAGCTGGTGCGCCGGCTGCGCGAGGCCTCGGAGGAGTTCGACGACCTCTGGCGCCGCCACGACGTGGTCAGCCGCGCCATGCCCGCCAAGGACTTCACCAGCCCGGTCGGCGACCTGCACCTGCACCTCATGCGCCTCGGCGTCGGCGACCTCCCCGGCGGCACCCGCCTGATGGTCTACACCCCCCGCGACGAGGCCACCCGCGAGCGCCTCGAGCAGCTGGTCTCGCTCGACGCCGCCCAGCAGAGGCGCGCCGGCTGAGGGCCGTGCGTTGAGCCGGGCGACTGGACCGGGCGACTGGAGCGCAGGGGAGCGGGGAATGATCTCCCGGTGACGTCCTCCCCACCCGACCTCGACCACCTGCGCCGCGCCATCGCGCTCTCGCAGGCGGCCCGCGACCACGGCAACCACCCGTTCGGCGCCCTCCTGGCCGACGCCGACGGCCGCGTCGTCCTCGAGGCCGAGAACACCGTCGTCACCGGCGCCGACGTCACCGGCCACGCCGAGACCAACCTGGTCCGCCTCGCCTCCCGCGACCTCGCCCCCGACCTGCTCGCCACGCACACCCTCTACAGCAGCTGCGAGCCCTGCGCCATGTGCTCCGGCGCCGCCTACTGGGCCGGCATCGGTCGCGTGGTCTACGCCCTGAGCGAGGCCGGCCTCGCCCGCCTCACCGGCCCCCACCCGGACAACCCCACCCTGGACCTCCCGAGCCGCGACGTCCTCGCGGCCGGCAGCCGTCGCGTCGAGGTCGACGGGCCGCTGCTCGAGGACGAGGCCGCGGTCCCGCACCAGGGCTTCTGGGCCTGATCCCCGGGCCGGACCTGGCGGCCTGAGCCCGTAGCGTCGCCAGCGCTCGGCGCGCGCTCGGTCGCGACGTCACAGGACGTTTACACACGACTTCGGACCAGACCCTTGACTGCGCAATCGTTATTCCTGTTGTCTGCCTCTGTCGGAAAGAACGTTTGCGCAGAGAGGCGGACCGCGTGCGGGTGGCTGTGGTGGCGACGGGCGGGACGATCGCGTCCCGCCGCGACGACCGGGGGGACGTGGTTCCCGTCGACGGTGCCCGCGAGCTGTTCGCCTCGGTGCCGGTCGACCCCCGGCTGGACGTGGAGTACGTCGACCTGGCCCCGGTTCCGAGCTTCGCGGTGGGACTCGACGAGATGGTCGCGGTGGTGCTGAGGGTCCGCGGGCTGCTGGCCGGGGGGCATGAGTCCGTCCTGGTCACCCACGGGACCGATTCGCTGGAGGAGATGGCCTTCCTCGTCTCGATGCTGATGCCCACCGACGCCCACGTGGTCCTCACCGGCTCGCAGCGTCCGGCCGACGACCCGCACTCGGACGCCGCCGGCAACCTCGCGGACTCGCTGACCGCTCTCCAGGCCGGGCTCGGGCCGTGCGTGGTCATGGGTGGGTACGCCGTGGCCGCGTTCGAGGCGCGCAAGGTGCACACCTCGGCGACGGCCGCGTTCTCTGGTGGGGCGGCCGGTGCGATCGCGCTGATCGACGGCCCCGACGTGGTGCCGCTGTCTCGTCCGTGCCGCGGCGGGAACTTCGCCGACGTCACCCCACCCACCCTGCCCCGGGTCGACCTGGTCAAGCTCGGGGCCGGCACCGATGGCGCTCACGTCGACGCGTCCGTCGCCGCGGGTGCAGCCGGCGTCGTCCTGGAGGCCTTCGGACGCGGCAATGCCGGGCCCGGCCTCGTCGACGCCGTCGAGCGCGCGACCACCGCAGGCGTGCGCGTCCTCGTGTCGAGCCGTGTCGGCCACGGGCTGGTGCGGCCGGTGTACGGCCAGGGCGGCGGCGCCGACCTGGCGCGCGCCGGCGCGGACTTCGCCGGTGACCTCACCGCCCCTCGAGCCCGCGTCGCGCTGGGCCTCGCGCTGGCCCACCCCGAGCTCGGGCCGGTGGACAAGCAACTGGAGATGGTGTGGCGGGGGCAGAGCGCATGAGGACCCAGGCAGTGGTGATGCGTGAGCTCGGCGACGAGTCCGTGCTGCACCTGGAGGACGTCGAGCTGGCCGCACCCGGTCCGGGGGAGGTGCTGCTGCGCGTGCTCGCGGTGGCGGTCAACCACCTCGACCTCGAGCTGCGTGACGGACGCTCTCGCATGCCCCTGACCTTTCCTCACGTCCTGGGCCGCGAGCTGGTCGGCGAGGTCGTGGAGGTGGGCGACCCGGCCGGCTCCGAGTGGAGCGCCGGCGATCGCGTCGTCCTGCTGCCCCACGTGCCGTGCGGCCGGTGCCGGCACTGCCTCACCGGCTCGGCGAACATCTGCCTGGCCGGCTGGATGCCCGGGATCCACGGGTGGGGTGGGTACGCGCGTCACGTCCTGGCCCCCGTGCGCGGACTGCGCCACGTGCCGGACCTCCCCGTCGAGGTCCTGGCGGCTCTTCCCATCTCGTTCGGCACGGCCTGGCGGGCCCTGCACTCCGCGGCCTCGGTCGTCACCGGGGACTGGGTCCTGGTCCCCGGCGCCGGAGGCGGGCTCGGCCACGCCTCGGTGCAGGTCGCCGCGCTGGCCGGAGCCCGGGTCATCGGGTTGGTCCGGTCCGCGGCGAAGGCCGACTTCGTGAAGGCGTGCGGCGCCGAGCACGTCGTGCTGACCGACACCGACGGCTGGCCGGACGAGGTGCGCGGACTCACCGACGGCCGGGGAGTGGACGTGGTGGTCGAGCACGTCGGCGGCGACAGCTTCGAGGGCTGTCTCGCGGCGCTGGCCCCTCGGGGCACGCTCGTCGTGGCGGGTGGCCATGGGGGCGAGCACCCCCGTCTGGACGTCATCGAGGTCTTCCGCAACGAACTGCGCGTCCACGGCGTGCGCAGTCAGCGACCCGACGACGTCGAGCGCGTGCTGGACCTCGCTGCCGCGGGCCGGCTGCGCCCGCAGGTCGACCAGGTGTTCAGCCTCGAGCAGGCCGCGGACGCGCACCGACGCGTGGCCAGCCGCCAGGCCGTCGGGAAGGTCGTCCTGGTCCCGTGAGCGCCCCACCCGAACCGTCCGGAGCAGGAGAAGAGAGGTCGAAGGTGAGCACCGTCCGACAGCAGACCCGGGACTTCATCGGCTACGGCCGCGACGCGCCCGCCATCGAGTGGCCCGGCGGCGCGAAGGTCGCGGTGAGTCTCTGCCTCAACTACGAGGAGGGGGCCGAGCACAGCATCCTCGACGGCGACGACCGCAACGAGTGGGTGGGCGAGATCGCCTACACCCCGGCGGACGCCAGCCGGCGTGACCTGTCGCAGGAGTCGGTCTACGAGTACGGCAGCCGGGCCGGCATCTGGCGACTGATGCGGCTCTTCGACCGGACCCAGGTCCCGGTGACCTTCTTCGCGGCCGCCCAGGCCCTCGAACGCAACCTCGAGGTCGCACGCGCCATCGTGCCGGCCGGCCACGAGGTCTGCTCGCACGGGCTGCGCTGGGTGGAGCCCGCGTCCATGACTCCGGAGGAGGAGCGCGACCAGGTGCTCCGCGCCGTCGAGAGCCTGGAGCGGACCACAGGTGAGCGGCCGGTCGGCTGGTACTCCCGCTACGCCCCGTCGGAGCACACGCGCCGGATCCTCGTCGACCAGGGCGGGTTCCTCTACGACTCCGACGCCTACAACGACGACCTGCCGTACTGGACCTCCGTCAGCGGCCAGCGGCACCTGGTGGTGCCGTACACCCACACCTACAACGACGGCCGCTTCGCCTTCAACCCTGGCTACTCCCAGCCCGGGGACTTCCTCGAGAACGTCCGCAGGGGGATCTCCTACCTCATCGAGGAGGGGGAGACGCACCCCAAGATGATCTCGGTCGGGCTCCACGCGCGACTGGTCGGCCAGGCGGGCCGGACCTCCGCGCTCGCCGAGCTCATCGAGTGGTGCCAGTCGACCGGCGCCGTCTGGTTCGCCCGCCGACGCGACATCGCCCAGTGGTGGAGCGACCACTACTCCGACCTTCCCACGCTTGGAGGTGACGACTGATGCGCGTCGAGATCGACCGGATCAGCAAGTCCTACCGGACGCCCGAAGGGGCGCCGCTGCCCGTCGTCGACGGGCTGTCGGCCACGATCGAGGAGGGGGAGTTCGTCTGCATCATCGGCCCGAGCGGCTGCGGCAAGAGCACGCTGCTCGGCATGCTCGGCGGGCTGCACGCTCCCGACTCCGGGGCCGTTCGGTTCTCAGGTCGGCGCAGCGCCCAGGGCGAGATGACCTCCATCGTCTGGCAGGACTACGCCCTCATCCCGTGGCGCACGATCGTGGACAACGTCGCCATCGCTCTCGAGCTGCGCGGCGTGCCCAGGCGCAAGCGGCGAGCGGTCGCCCTGGAGCACCTCGAGACGATGGGCATCGAGGCCTTCGCCAAGTCGCGGCCGCAGCAGCTCTCGGGTGGCATGCGCCAGCGCGCAGGCATCGCGCGCGCCCTGGCCAGTGACCCCGAGGTCCTGCTGATGGACGAGCCGTTCGCGGCAGTGGACGCCCAGACCCGGACCCTGCTCCAGGAGGAGCTCCTCGACGTCTGGGAGAAGCACCAGAAGACGGTGCTCTTCATCACCCACGGCATCGAGGAGGCGCTGCTCCTCGCCGACCGGGTCCTGGTCCTGAGCGGCCGCCCCACGAAGGTCGTCGAGGATCTCCGCGTCCCCTTCGCCCGGCCCCGCGGTACGGCCACGACCGAGGACCCCCGCTTCGCCGAGCTCAAGACCCACCTGTGGGAGCGGCTGCGCGACGCGACGCTGGCCGCGGAATGGGCCGAGGCCGAGGAGGTGTCGGCATGAGCGCGACGTCCACCCCTGCGCCGACCGAGGCGGCCGCACCAGCCGTCGTCTACGGACCGAGCCGACGCGGCACCAGGGGGCCGAGCCGTGCGTTCCGCTTCATGGCGAGCCCCGCCGGCAGCCTGGTCCCGGTCGTGGTGATCCTCGCCGTGTGGCAGCTCGGATCGCGAGCAGGGCTGATCGACGAGACCTTCTTCCCGGCGCCGTGGGACTGCGCCGTGGCCCTGAAGGACCTCCTGGCCGACGGAGACCTGCTCTCCAACATCTGGATCACCGTGCAGCGGATCCTGGCCGGATTCGCTCTGGGTGTCGTCCCGGCCGTCGTCGTCGGGATCATGATGGGCCTGGTCCCGTGGCTCAAGGTGGTCCTCGACCCGGTGATCGCGATCCTCTACCCGATCCCGGCCGTGGCGATCCTGCCGCTCCTGCTCGTCATCTTCGGCACCGGCGGTACGCCGATCATCGTGCTCGGCGGGATCATCTCGTTCTTCCCCTCGGCGGTGAACGCCATGGCGGGCGTCCAGCAGAACGACCAACGCCTCGTGCTCATGGCCCGCAACATGGGCGCCTCCCGCGCCCAGATCCTGTGGAAGGTCGTGCTGCCCGGCGCGCTCCCGTCGATCTTCGCAGGCATCCGCCTCTCGGCCGGCCTCGCGCTGCTCGGTGTCATCGCCGGTGAGTTCCTCGCCGGCTCCGACGGCATCGGCTCGCTCACCTGGCAGTACTGGCAGGTGTACCAGATCAGCAACATGTACGCGACGCTCGCGGTCATCGCGGCCATGGGATTCGCCCTCACCACGGTGACGCTGCGAGTGCAGCGTCGCTTCTTCAACTGGACGGAAGGAAGCACGCGATGACCCCGAAGAAGGCCCTGTCCGCGTTCCTCGTGGCCGGGTTCGCCCTGGCCGTGACGGCTTGCGGCAGCGACTCCGGTGACGACGACTCCGCCTCGGGTGACGGGATGCAGAAGGTCACCGTGAACACCCTGCCCATCGTGGCCCTGGCGCCGATGTTCGTGGCGGAGGACAAGGGGTTCTTCGAGGAGGAGGGCGTCGAGAACTCCTACACCGACTCCGACATCTACGCCCAGCTCGCGCTGCAGAGCCAGGGCAAGCTCGACGTCAACATCCCGGGCCTGGGTGGCGCGTTCTACAACGCCATCAACCAGAACCTGGAGCTCAAGGCCGTCGCCGACCGCAACCAGTACACGTGCTCCTCCGACAGCATCCTGCTGGTCGGCACCAAGGCCAAGGAGGCCGGGCTCGAGACGGTGGCGGACCTGAAGGGCAAGAAGGTCGCGATCCTGGCCCGGGGCTCGTCGACCGAGTACTGGCTGAGCCGGGCCCTCGAGGACGAGGGACTGACCATCGACGACCTCGGCGGGCTGACGACGCTCGGCTACCCCGACATCGCCAACGCGCTCAAGACCGGCGCCGTGGACGCCGGCTTCATGACCGAGCCCATCGCCTACGGGCTGATGGCCGACGGCGACGCCGAGCGCATGCTCGCGACGTACGAGATCGTCCCGGACAACCAGCAGGGCGTGATCTCGATGTCGCAGGACTTCATCGACAAGCGCCCCGAGGTGGCCGCGAAGTGGATGGCCGGCTGGCTCAAGGGCGTGCGGTACTTCCAGGACCCAGCCAACAGGGACGAGGTCGTCAAGATCATCGCGGACAACACCCAGGTGCCCGTCGAGACCGTCGACGCGCTCTACGGGACCGACCAGTGGCCCTACCAGAACCCGAACGGCGAGGTCGACACCGAGCGGGCCACCGCGGACGACGGTGCCTGGCTGGTGGACAACGGCGTCATCGAGGAGATGCCGGACACCGACGAGTGGTACGACGACTCGGTCGTCAAGGCCGCCCTGGAGGAGGTCGGCACCGTCGACTCCGAGCGTGACTGCTCCACCGTGCAGCCCCTGCAGGTCCCGTGATCGGCTCGGCCAACAAGGTGGTCGCCGCCCTGGAGGAGGGCCGGCCTGCCTTCGGCAGCCTCACGCTCCTCCAGGAGCCGGCGGTGGGGGAGATCCTCGGTCGCTGCGGCTACGACTTCCTCGTCATCGACAGCGAGCACGCGGCGGCCGACGAGCAGTCGGTGCTGGCGATGGTGCGCGGTGCCCAGTCGGCAGGCTGCACGCCGATCGTCCGGGTGCGGCACGCCGAGCGCAAGGAGATCCTCTGGGCGCTCGACACGGGAGCCGGAGGGGTCCTCGTGCCCGTCCTGGAGTCGGGGGAGCAGGCCCGGGCCGTGGTCGACGCGGCGCACTACCCACCGCGCGGGCGGCGTACGGTCTGTTCCGCCACGCGTGCCGCCGGCCACGGAACGGCGCGCCGGGACTTCGGTGAGTACCTCGCCTGGGCCGAGCGCAACGTCCTCACGATCGGGCTGGTCGAGACCCGTCGCGGGGTCGAGGAGCTCGACGCGATCCTGGCCTCGGGTATCGACGTGGTCATGCTCGGCCGCGCCGACCTGTCCCTCGACATGGGGCTGGGCTACGCCCCGTGGCACCCGGACGTGGTCGCCGCGTCGTACGACGTCGTGGAGCGGGCGCTCGCCGCCGGAGTGACGCCCGGGGTGCTGGCCTACAGCGTCGAGGAGGCGCACGAGTGGATGGCGCGCGGCGTCTCCTTCGTCGTCTTCTCCCAGCCCGAGATGCTCCTGAGTGACGCCTACCAGCAGGCCATCGCCGGGTTGCGCGGAGGCGCCTCGTGAGCCTGCTGGTGACCGGCGGAGCGCAGGGCATCGGCGCGGCGATCGTGGACAAGGCGCGCTCGACAGGAGAGCGTGTCGACGTGCTGGACCTCGAGCTCGGCGTGGACGCGGCCGATCCGGCCGCGGTCCGCGAGTTCGTCGAGTCCGTCCCGACCCCGACCAGGGTGGCCCACATCGCCGGCGTGGTGGGCCGGGGCGGGCTCGGCGAGGTGGAGCTGTCCGACTGGGACCGGGTGATCCGGGCCAACCTGACCTCGGCCTTCGTGGTGACCAACGAGGTCGTGCCACGCATGGCCGAGGCCGGGGGCGGCGCGGTGGTGCTGATGAGCAGCCTGAACGCCCGCGACGGCGGGACGACCATGTCGGGCGTGGCCTACGCCAGCGCCAAGGCCGGCGTCCTCGGGCTCGCACGGCACGCCGCCAAGCACTGGGGTCCGCACGGCGTCCGCGTCAACGCGATCGCCCCGGGCCCCGTCCGGACCCGCGTGCACGACCGGCTCACCGCCGAGCAGCGGGCCGGGCTGCTGGCCGCGATGCCGCTGCCTCGTGTGTCCGAGCCGCAGGAGATCGCCGACATCGTGCTCTTCCTGCTCTCCGAGTCGTGCGCGAGCGTCACCGGCATGACGTTCGACGTCAACGGCGGAAGCCACCTGAGCTAGGAGCCCTGCGTGCCGACCCCAGTGACTCTGCGCGACGTCGCCGCCGCGACCGGTGTGCACGCCTCGACGGTGTCGCGCATCCTGCGCGGCGACCGGCACCGGGTGCGGCCGGAGACCGCGGAGCGGGTCCTCAGCTACGCCGCGGAGGTGGGCTACACCGCGAACCGCTGGGCCGCGAGCCTGCGCAGCGGGCGGACCAACGTCCTGGGGATGCTGGTGCCGCGCATCACCGACGCTGTGCTGGCGACGGTCTTCGAGTCGTTCGAGCAGGCCGCGGCCCGAGCCGGGTTCATGTCGCTGGTGGCGAGCACCCGGGACGTCCAGGAGAACCGCGCCGAGGGGATCCGACGCTTCGTCGAGCAACGCGTCGACGGCATCGTGGTCGCCGACGCCCGGCTCACCGATCCCGAGCTGCTCGCGATCCACGCGGCCGGCACCCCCCTGGTCCTGGCGAGCAGGCGTACCGCCGGCATCCCCTTCGTCGTCAGCGACGACGTCGGCGGCGGTCGACTGGCTGGTCGCCACGTGGGCGACTCCGGGGCCCACCGGGTCGCCGTGCTGGCCGGACCGGAGTACGCGAGCACGGCGACGGAGCGGACCGAGGGCTTCCTGGCGGGCCTGGCCGAGTCCGGAGGGCCGCACGAGGTGACGGTGCGGCACTCGGGCTTCGACCTCGAGGCCGGTCAGGCGACCATGGAGGAGATCCTCAGCCACGAGGAGAAGCCGGACGCGGTCTTCGCCGTCAACGACTTCGCGGCGATCGGCGCGATGTCGACGCTGGCTCGGCACGGACTCCAGCCCGGCCGCGACGTCGCGGTCGTGGGCTACAACGACATCGCCATCAGCGGCGAGCTGCTCGTCCCCCTGACCAGCGTCCGTGCCGACCTCGACGCCATGGGTCGGCTCGCCTTCGAGTCCGTCCGCAGCGCGATCGAGGGCCAGCCGGTACCGGACCACCTCGTCCCGACCGAGCTGGTGGTCCGAGAGTCCAGCGTCGGTCCGGGACGCCGGTGAGCCTCGAGGGCTCCTGGTCCCGGTGGCGCTCCCGCTTGGCGGACCGTCTGCGGCGTGATCCGTTGGCCGATCCTGCGGTACGCCGCAAGGCCACCCTGGTGCTGGTCGACGACCTCGCCGGCGGGCTCGCGGCCACGGCCCACCCGGAGGTCTCGGCGTTCGCACACCGAACCGGTCACCGGACCGGCGGCGAGGCGACGGTGCTGGCCGGCGGCCGGGGGTCCCGGGAGCGGGCGGCCGCGGCCAACGCGGTCGCGATCGGCTGGGACGAGCTCGACGGCGGGTACCGCCCCGCGCCGTGCCACGGCGGGCTGTACGCCGTCCCGGCCGCGCTCGCGGAGGCGGAGGCCACCGGCGCCCGCGTCGACGACCTCCTGTCCGCTCTCGTGGTCGGCTACGAGCTGGCCGCTGCGGTGGCCGAGGCGTTCCCCCCGGCGCCGGCCCTCGAGCTCCACCCCCACGCCGCCCTGGCGCCCGTCGGTGCCGCTGCCGCGGTGACCTGGCTGCGCACCCGGAGCTCCGCCGCTGTGCTGGCGGCCGGCGACGCCGCGATCACCCTCGGTGCCCGGGGTCCCTTCCAGCACGCCACGCGGGGGCTCCTGGTCCGCAACGTGTGGGCCGGGGCGGGCGCCCAGCAAGGGTTCCTGGCCGCGGACGCGGCCGGTGCGGGTCTCGGGGCCGACGCAGGCGCCCTGCTGGACGTGCTGGCTCCTCGCACGCCGTTCGTGGACGCCCTGCCCGACACCGACTGGGCCGTCCTGGCGGCGTACCACAAGACCTACGCGGCCTGTCAGTACGCACACGCCGCCATCGAGGCGGCCCTCGCCCTCGCAGCGACGGTGCGGCCCGAGGACGTCCGCGAGGTCGCGGTCGAGACCCACCCGCTCGCCCTGGCCCTCGAAGGAACCGCACCGCAGACCGTGCTGGCCGGGAAGTTCTCCGTCCCCCACGCGGTCGCCGCGGTGCTCGTCGCCGGGCGAGCAGACCCGGACGTGTTCGGCGCGGAGCTCCTGCACCACCCGGCCGTGGCCGCCCTCCGCACTGCGACGTCCTTGGGCCCCCTCCAGCCCCTGCCGGCGCCACCCCACGACCGGGCGGCCCGCGTCACCGTGCACCTGGTCGGCGGCGGTGTGCGCACCGAGACGTGCCTGAGCGCGAAGGGCAGCCCGGACCGGCCGCTGAGCGAGGCCGACGTCCTCGACAAGGCCGGCCGGCTCACCACGGGAGTGGCTCCGGGCTTCGTCGGCGAGGCGACCCGCACGCTCTCCGGCGTGCGTGGTGACGTCACCGCGGGTGACTGGCTGCGCTCCCTGATCGCGCCGGCCTGAGCCGGCCCCGCTCGCGGTGGACCGAGCGGCTGAGCCGGCCCCGAGGGGGTCGGCGAGCACCGGTCGTGTGCTGTTCCTGGTGTCCGAGGGGGGACTTGAACCCCCACGCCCTATACGGGCACTAGCACCTCAAGCTAGCGCGTCTGCCAATTCCGCCACCCGGACGAGTGCGCCGGGAACGATAGCAAACGCCGGCCCCCGTCCCCGCATCGCGGGAGGGGGTCCGTGACATGCTCGGGCCATGGCTGACCAGAGCGCGGAGCAGAGCGCCGGGGAGGCGGAGGTCGTCGAGCTGTGCCGCGACCTGATCCGCATCGACACCAGCAACTTCGGGGACGACTCGGGGCCGGGGGAGCGCAAGGCGGCGGAGCACGTGGCGGCGCTGCTCGAGGAGGTCGGGATCGAGACCCGGACCTACGAGTCCGAGCCCGGCCGTACGTCGGTCATGGCCCGGTGGGGCGGCGAGGAGGGCGAGGGGCTGCTGCTCCACGGCCACCTCGACGTGGTGCCGGCCGAGGCCTCGGACTGGCGCCACGACCCGTTCGCGGGCGAGGTCGAGGATGGCTACCTGTGGGGCCGCGGCGCGGTGGACATGAAGGACTTCGACGCGATGCTGCTGGCCGTGGTGCGCCAGCGCCAGCGCGAGGGCCGGGTGCCGTCGCGGCCGGTGGTGCTGTGCTTCACCGCCGACGAGGAGGCGGGCGGCCACCGCGGCGCGGAGGTGCTGGTCAACGAGCACCGTGAGGAGTTCGAGGGCGTCACCGCGGCGGTGGGCGAGGTCGGTGGCTTCAGCACCACGGTGCGCGACCAGCGGATCTACCTCATCGAGGCGGCCGAGAAGGGCATGGCCTGGATGAAGCTCACGGCCCGGGGGACGGCGGGCCACGGCTCGATGATCAACCCGGACAACGCGGTCACCCGGATCACCGCGGCGGTGGCCCGACTGGGCGCCCACGAGTGGCCGGTGCGGCTGACGCCCACCATGCAGGTGCTGCTCGGGGTGGTCGCGGACCTGGCCGGCACCGAGGTGACCCCGGAGAACGCCCGCGAGCTGGTCGGTGAGTTCGGCGGCGCCAGCCGGATGCTCGGCGCCGTGCTGAGCAACACCGTCAACCCGACGATGCTCGGCGCCGGCTACAAGGTGAACGTCGTGCCGACCGAGGCCACTGCGCACGTCGACGCGCGCAGCCTGCCCGGCTACGAGGACGAGTTCCGCGACACCCTGCGCGAGCTGCTGGGCGACGGGATCGACGTGGAGTACCTCTCCGACCAGCAGCCCTGGGAGACGCCGTACGACGGCGAGCTGGTCGACGCGATGCACCGCAGCCTGCTGGCCGAGGACCCCGGGGCCGTCGTGGCGCCGTACCTCATGAGCGGGGGCACCGACGCCAAGCACTTCCGCAAGCTCGGGATGCGCTCCTACGGCTTCGCGCCGCTGCGGCTGCCCGCCGACCTGGACTTCACCGCGCTGTTCCACGGCGTCGACGAGCGGGTCCCGACCGACGCGCTGGAGTTCGGCGTCCGGGTCATGGACCGGTTCCTCGAGGAGATCTGACTAGGCGGTCCGCACGGCCCGGATGATCCGGCGCCGCAGGATGACCCGGCGGGTGCCGTCGGCGGTGATCCGGACCCGGTCGAGCTCCCAGCCGCCGTGCTCGGCGCGCTCGACCAGCAGCTTGGTCACCACGTTGCGCGAGAACTCGCGGCTGAAGGTGACCTTGTCGAACTCCCACTCGACCCCGCGCCCCAGGCGCGCCGCGTGCCGGTTGCTCACCGGCGCTCCGCGGACGCGTCGTCGAGGGCCTCCATCAGCTCCGGAGGCAGGGTGCGCTGCTCCACGGCGAGCACCTGGCGCAGCTGGCCCGCGGTCCGGGCGCCGACGATGGGCGCGGTGACGCCGGGCCGGTCGCGCACCCAGGCGATCGCGACCTCCGGCGGCTTCCAGCCGAGCCCGTCGGCCGCCTTGACCACCGCCTCCACGACGTACGACGAGCTCTCGTCGCGGTAGCCGTCGACCCACTGCGACATCTCCGAGGCGCCGCGGGAGTCGGCCGGCGTGCCGGAGCGGTACTTGCCGGTCAGCACCCCACGCCCCAGCGGCGACCAGGGCAGGATGCCGAGGCCCAGCTCCTGCGCGGCCGGGACGACCTCGTGCTCGATGCCGCGGTTGAGCAGGGAGTACTCCACCTGGGTCGAGACCAGCGGCGCCCGGCCGAGGGCCTGCTGCCAGGTCGCGGCCTGGGCGGTGCGCCAGCCGGACCAGTTCGACACGCCGACGTACGCCGCGCGCCCGGACGACACCGCGGTGTCCAGGGCCGACAGCGTCTCCTCGACCGGGGTGGCGTCGGACCACACGTGCACCTGCCACAGGTCGACCGAGTCGAGCTGGAGACGCCGCAGCGACTCGTCCAGGCAGCGCAGCAGGTAGCCGCGCGAGGTGTCCATGACCCGCTGGCCGCGCCGCATCCCGACGCCGGCCTTGGTGGCGACGACCACGTCGTTGCGGTCCACGACCGTGCCGAGCAGCCGGCCGAGCAGCTCCTCGGAGGCGCCGCCGGCGTAGGTGTGGGCGGTGTCGAGCAGCGTCCCGCCGGCGTCGACGAACGCCGTCAGCTGCTCGCGCGCCTCGTGCTCGTCGGTCTGGTTGCCCCAGGTCATCAGCCCCAGGCCGAGCCGCGAGACCGAGAGTCCGGAGCGACCGAGGGACCTGTGCTGCACGCCCACCAACCTAGTAGGTGCCCTCCACCCCGGAGCGCCCGCGACACGGTCTGGGACCGGGGGCACTAGCGTGGCCCACCGTGTCCGAGTTCCTCAAGGCCGTGGTGCTCGGCGTCATCCAGGGGCTGACGGAGTTCCTCCCGATCTCCAGCAGCGCCCACCTGCGCATCTACCCCGAGCTGTTCGGCTGGGGCGACCCCGGCGCGGCGTTCACCGCGGTCATCCAGATCGGCACCGAGCTCGCCGTGCTCCTCTACTTCCGCCACGACATCTGGCGGATCGTGAGCACCTGGGTGCGGTCGCTGTTCAAGCCGGAGTACCGCGGCCACCTGGACGCCCGGATGGGCTGGTACATCATCCTCGGCACCCTCCCGATCGTGGTCCTGGGCGTGCTGCTCCAGGACACCATCGAGTCCCACTTCCGCAGCCTCTGGCTGATCGGGACGACCCTCATCGTGCTCGGCGTCGTGCTCGGCGTCGCCGACCGCGTCGGGCCCACCGACCGCACCATCAAGCAGCTCACCCTGCGCCACGCCGTGCTCATGGGGCTGGCCCAGGCGCTGGCCCTCATCCCGGGCGTCTCGCGCTCCGGCGCCACCTTGTCCATGGGCCGCTTCCTGGGCTACGACCGCGAGGCCGCGACCCGCTACGCGTTCCTGCTGGCCATCCCGGCGGTCATCGGGGCCGGCGTCTTCGAGCTCAAGGACGTCCCGGGCGGCGACAACCCCTACGGCTGGGGGCCGACGATCGTGGCCACGGTGGTCTCCTTCGTCGTCGGGTACGCCGCGATCGCGTGGCTGCTGCGCTACGTCACCACCCGCTCGTACACGCCGTTCGTGGTCTACCGCATCGCCCTCGGCGCGCTGACGCTGATCCTGGTCGGCGCCGGCGTCATCGCGGCGTGAGCGGCTAGAGCCAGCCGCTGCGCTTGAACAGCACCCACAGGAAGCCCGAGATCCCGAACATCAGCAGCACCGCGAGCGGGTAGCCGAACTCCCAGCCCAGCTCGGGCATGTGCTGGAAGTTCATGCCGTAGACGCCCGCGATCAGCGTCGGGGCGGCGGCCAGGGCGACGCCGGCGGAGATCTTGCGCATGTCGTCGTTCTGCTGGACGGTGATCCGCGCCAGGTGGGCGTCGAAGGCCGTGGAGAGCAGCGCGTCGAGGCTGTCCACGACCTCCGCGGCCTGGTTGAGGTGGTCGAAGACGTCGCGGAAGAACGGCGCGGAGTCGCGGGTCACGCCGTGGACCAGCCCGTCGGCGAACTTGCGCATCGGCTCGCGCAGCGGCATCACCGCGCGCCGGACCTCGGCGATCTCGCGCTTGAGCACGTAGATGCGGGTGGAGTCGTTGGTGCGGGCGGGGGAGAAGACCGAGGTCTCGATCTCGTCCACGTCGACCTGGAGGTCGTCGACCACCTCGACGTAGCCGTCGACCACGGAGTCGCACACGGCGTAGATGACCGCGGACGGCCCGTGGTCGAGCACCGCGGCCTGGCCCTCGAGGCGGCTGCGGGCCGAGTGCAGCTCCGAGCCGCGGCCGTGGCGCACGGTGATGACGAAGTCGGCGCCGGCGAACAGGTTGATCTCCCCGGTCTCGACCGCGTCCTCGGCGTCGACGTACCAGAGCGTCTTGAGGGTAAGGAACAGGCTGTCGTCGTAGCGCTCGAGCTTGGGCCGCTGGTGGGAGTTGAGGGCGTCCTCGACGGCCAGCGGGTGCAGCCCGAAGGCCGCGGCGACGTCGCCGAGCTCGCCCTCGCTGGGCTTGTAGAGCCCGACCCAGACGAAGTCGCCGGCCTCCTCGACCCCGGCCCGCAGCTTGTCGAACTCGTGCGGGAAGCAGTCGACCTCGACCCGCTCGCCCTTGCGGTAGAGCGCGCTGTCGACGATCACCCTCCCACGGTAGTGCCCGTACTGTTCCCGGCGTGGCAACGGTGATCCTCGTGCGACACGGGCGGACGACGGCCAACTCCTCGGGCGTCCTGGCCGGTCGTACGCCGGGCGTGCGGCTCGACGACGTGGGCACGGCCCAGGCCCAGCGCACGGCCGAGCGGCTGGCGGTGGTCCCGCTGGTCGCGGTGGTCAGCAGCCCGCTCGAGCGGTGCCGGCAGACCGCCAAGGCCATCCTCAAGGCCCAGGAGGGCACCCCGACGACGGCCACCGAGCGCGGGATCACCGAGTGCGACTACGGCACCTGGCAGGGGCGCTCGCTGCGCGACCTGGCCAAGGAGCCGCTGTGGAAGACCGTCCAGCAGCAGCCGTCGGCCGCCGCCTTCCCCGAGGGGGAGTCGATGGCGACGATGCAGGCGCGCTCGGTGTCCGCCGTACGCCGGCTGGACGCGCTCCACGAGGCCGAGCACGGCCCCGGCTCGGTGTGGGTCGCGGTCAGCCACGGCGACATCATCAAGTCGGTGCTGGCCGACGCCCTGGGCATGCACCTGGACCTGTTCCAGCGCATCCAGGTGGACCCGGCGTCGGTGTCGATCGTGCGCTACACCGGGACCCGGCCCTACGTGCTGGCCACCAACACGCACGCCGGCGACCTGTCCTGGCTGAAGCCCCCGCCGCCCGCGAAGCGGACCCGGAAGAAGGCCGGGTCCGGGACCGCTGCGGACGGCGGGCAGGACGCCGCCGTGGGTGGAGGCGCCGGTCCCTCCGCGGGCGCGTGACCGGCCTGCCTAAGGTGTCAGCATGCCGCTGATCCACGGATTCGACCCGCCGGAGCGCTTCGTCACCGGCACCGTCGGCCCGCCCGGCCAGCGCACCTTCTTCCTGCAGGCCCGCAGCGGCGCGCGCATCACCAGCGTGTCCCTGGAGAAGCAGCAGGTCGCGGCCCTCAGCGAGCGGATCGACCAGCTCCTCGACGAGGTGATGACCAGCGACTCGACCGAGTCGGTCGTCCCCGCGGTCGCCCCGCTGGGGCTGGAGGACTCCGCCCCGCTGGAGCAGCCGATCGAGGAGGAGTTCCGGGCCGGGACCATGACGCTGTCCTGGGACCCCGACGACGAGCGCGTGGTCATCGAGGTCTTCCCCTACACCGAGGCCGCCGTGGTCAGCCCCGATCAGCTCGACGAGGAGCTGACCGAGCCCGAGCCCGACGAGGTCTTCCTGGTCCGGCTCGACGCGGGCGCGGCCCGCGCCTTCGTCAAGCGCGCCGAGCAGGTGCTGGAGGCGGGGCGGCCGAACTGCCCCTTCTGCGGCAACCCGATCGACCCCGAGGGTCACCTGTGCGTGCGCGCCAACGGCTTCCGGCGACGGGACCCCACCGGCTCGTGACCGGCTCGACCGGCGGTGCGCCCACCGCGGAGCTCCAGGACGGCGAGCTCGTCCTCCACGGCCGGATCATGCCGGCGTCCAACGCCACCTTCCTCGGCGAGATCGACGGGGCCAAGGTGGTCTACAAGCCGGTCTCGGGCGAGCGTCCGCTCTGGGACTTCCCGGACGGGACCCTGGCCGACCGCGAGGTGGCGGCGTACCTCGTCTCCGAGGAGCTCGGCTGGGACGTCGTGCCGCCGACCTGGCTGCGTGAGGGCCCGCACGGGCTCGGCATGGTCCAGCTGTGGCGCGAGCCGGACCCGGACCAGGAGGCGGTGACCCTGGTCCACGAGGGCGAGCTGCCCCCGGGCTACCTGCACGTCTTCGACGGCGTGGACGGCCGCGACCTGCCGGTCTCGCTGGTCCACGAGGACACCGAGCCGCTGCGCCGGATGGCCGTCTTCGACGTGGTGGTCAACAACGCCGACCGCAAGGGCGGCCACGTCCTGGAGATGACCGACGGCCACCGGCACGGCGTCGACCACGGCATCACCTTCCACGTCGAGCACAAGCTGCGCACCGTGCTGTGGGGCTGGCTCGGCTACGCGATCCCGTCGGAGGACCTCGAGGAGGTGCTGCGCGTCGGCCAGGCGCTCGCCGGCCCGCTCGGCGACACGCTCTCGGCGCACCTGACCGACCTGGAGATCGAGACGGCGGCGACCCGGTGCCGGCGGCTGGTGGAGCGCGCGGTCATGCCGGCGCCCCGGGGCTCCTACCCGGCCATCCCCTGGCCGCCCTTCTGACCTCGCCGTGACCGCCCACCCTTAGGCTTCCGGCATGCGTGCGTGGACGGCCCCCGAGGTCCCTGAGCTCCCCGTGGCGGGACCGCCGGTGGTGCTCTTCGACACCGCGACGCAGACCGAGGTGGAGACCCGCCCCGACGGCCCGGCCCGGATGTACGTCTGCGGCATCACGCCGTACGACGCCACGCACATGGGCCACGCCGCGACGTACGTCGGCTTCGACCTGCTCAACCGCGCGTGGCGCAACGCCGGGCACGAGGTCGTCTACACCCAGAACATCACCGACGTGGACGACCCGCTGCTCGAGCGCGCGACCAAGGTCGGCGTGGACTGGACCGAGCTGGCCGAGCGCGAGACCGAGCTGTTCCGCCAGGACATGCAGGCCCTGCGCGTGCTCCCGCCCGACCACTACATCGGCGCGGTCGAGTCGATCCCGCTCGCCGTGGCCATGATCGAGCGCCTGCAGGAGAAGGGCGCGGTCTACCGGGTCGAGGACGACCTCTACTACTCCGTCACCGCCGACCCGGCCTTCGGCCAGGAGTCCGGCTACGACCGCGAGAAGATGCTCGCGCTGTTCGGTGAGCGCGGTGGCGACCCCGACCGGCCCGGCAAGAGGGACCCGCTCGACTGCGTCGTCTGGCGCGGTCCGCGCGAGGGCGAGCCGTCCTGGGACAGCCCGCTCGGCCCCGGGCGCCCCGGCTGGCACATCGAGTGCGCCGCCATCAGCCACGAGACCCTCGGCGTGGCTTTCGACGTCCAGGCCGGCGGCAGCGACCTGGTCTTCCCACACCACGAGATGTGCGCCGGCCACGCCCAGGTCGCCGACCCCTCCGGGCCGTTCGCCCAGGTGTACAGCCACGCCGGGATGGTGGCCTACGACGGCGAGAAGATGTCGAAGTCCAAGGGCAACCTGGTCTTCGTCTCGGCGCTGCGCAACAGCGACGTCGACCCCATGGCCATCCGCCTGGTGCTGCTGCGCCACCACGTCCGCTCGGACTGGGAGTGGCTGGACAGCGAGCTCTGGGAGGCCGTCGACACGCTCGCCGACTGGCGACGCGCGCTGGCCCTCGGCGCCGGCGCCCCCGCCGAGCCGGTCGTCACCGAGGTGCTGGCCGCGCTGGCCGACGACCTCGACGCCCCGCGCGCCGTCGCCGCCGTCCAGGGCTGGGTGGACGCCACCCTCGGCGTCGCCGGTCACCTGGCCGACGCCAGCGACGAGAACGCGGCGCCGCAGGTCCACGCCGTCCTGGACGCGGCCCTGGGGCTCGCGCTGTAGGAGCTACTCGCCCTGGCGCCGCTTGAGGTAGCGCTCGAACTCCCGGGCGATGGCCTCGCCCGAGGCCTCGGGGAGCTCGGTGGTGTCGCGGGTCTCCTCCAGCGAGCGGACGTACTCCGCGACGTCCTCGTCCTCCTCGGCCAGCTCGTCGACGCCGCGCTCCCACGCGCGGGCGTCCTCGGGCAGGTCGCCGAGAGGGATCGAGGCCTCGAGCAGGTCCTCGAGCTGGCCGAGCAGCGCGAGCGTGGCCTTGGGGCACGGCGGCTGGGCGACGTAGTGGGGGACCGCGGCCCAGTAGGACACCGCGGGGATGTCGAGCCGGCCGCAGGCGTCCTGGAGCACCCCGACGATGCCGGTCGGCCCCTCGTACGTCGACTCCTGCAGCTTGAGCCGGTCGACCAGCTCGGGCTCGGTGGCGGTGCCGGAGACGGGGATCGGCCGGGTGTGCGGGGTGTCGGCGAGCAGCGCGCCGAGGGTGACCACGAGCTGGCCGCCCAGGTCGTCGCAGGCGGCGAGAAGCTCGGCGCAGAACAGCCGCCACTTCATGTTCGGCTCGATGCCGCGCAGCAGGATGATGTCGCGGTCCAGGTCGGGCGGGGACGCGATGGCGATCTGGGTGCCGGGCCAGGTGACGCTGCGGTGGCCGGCGGGGTCGGTGCCGACCAGCGGCCGGTTGACCTGGAAGTCGTAGTACTCGTCCGGGTCGATGGCCCCGACGACCCGCGCGTTCCACACCCGCATGAGGTGGTCCACGGCCGAGGAGGCGGCGTCCGCGGCGTCGTTCCAGCCCTCGAACGCCGCGATGACGACGGGGTCCACCAGCTCGTGGACGTCGTCGAGCTCAATCACTCCTCGAGTCTAGATCTGTGCCGTCAATTCGGGTCGCGGCGCCGCGCGGTGCCACCATTCGGATAGGCGTTCCACCAGGTGGACGCGGGTCCGTAGCGTGGGAACCGACCTCGGGGAGGAGTCCGGCATGAGCGAGCAGCACTGGCGTCCCGACGCCACCGACGCGCTCACCGCAGCCCTCGAGCAGCGGATCCTGGTCATCGACGGCGCCATGGGCACGGCGATCCAGCGCGACCGCCCGTCCGAGGCGGGCTACCGCGGCGAGCGGTTCGCCGACTGGCCCAGCGACCTGCAGGGCAACAACGACCTGCTCACGCTGACCCAGCCCGAGATCATCGCCGGCATCCACCGCGAGTACCTCGAGGCCGGCGCGGACGTGCTGGAGACCAACACCTTCAACGCCAACGCCATCTCGCTGAGCGACTACGGCATGGACGAGCTGGCCTACGAGCTGAACGTCGCGGCGGCTCGGCTGGCGCGAGGCGTGGCCGACGAGTTCGCCACCGAGGAGCGCCCGCGCTACGTGGCCGGCGCCCTCGGCCCGACCACGCGCACGGCGAGCATCAGCCCCGACGTCAACGACCCCGCGGCCCGCAACGTCACCTTCGACCAGCTCGTCGCGGCGTACACCACCGCGGCCCAGGCGCTGCTCGACGGGGGCGCCGACCTGCTGCTCATCGAGACGATCTTCGACACCCTCAACGCCAAGGCCGCGATCTTCGCCGTCGAGTCGGTCTTCGAGCAGGCCGGTCGCCGCTGGCCGGTGATCGTCTCCGGCACCATCACCGACGCCTCCGGCCGCACGCTGTCCGGCCAGGTCACCGAGGCCTTCTGGGACTCTGTGCGCCACGTCAAGCCGCTGGCCGTCGGGCTCAACTGTGCGCTCGGCGCCAAGGAGATGCGGCCCTACATCGAGGAGATGGCGCGGGTCGCCGACTCCTTCGTCTCCTGCTACCCCAACGCCGGGCTGCCCAACGCCTTCGGGGAGTACGACGAGGCGCCGGAGGAGACGGCGGCGATCATCGAGGAGTTCGCGCAGGCGGGCTTCGTCAACCTGGTCGGCGGCTGCTGCGGGACCACCCCGGCGCACATCCGCGCCATCGCCGAGGCGGTGGCGGACAAGCAGCGCCGCGCGACCCACGACCTCGAGCCGGCCATGCGCCTGTCCGGGCTCGAGCCGTTCACAATCAGCGAGGACAGCCTCTTCGTCAACGTCGGCGAGCGGACCAACATCACCGGGTCGGCGAAGTTCCGCAACCTGATCAAGGCCGGCGACTACGACGCCGCCCTGACGGTGGCCGCGCAGCAGGTCGAGAACGGCGCGCAGGTCATCGACATCAACATGGACGAGGGCATGATCGACGGCGTCGCGGCCATGGACCGGTTCACCCGGCTCGTGGCCAGCGAGCCCGACATCAGCCGGGTCCCGGTGATGGTCGACTCCTCCAAGTGGGAGGTCATCGAGGCCGGCCTGAAGAACGTCCAGGGCAAGCCGATCGTGAACTCGATCTCCATGAAGGAGGGCGAGGAGAAGTTCAAGGAGCAGGCCCGCCTGTGCCGCAAGTACGGCGCGGCCGCGGTGGTCATGGCCTTCGACGAGGACGGACAGGCCGACAACCTCGAGCGCCGCAAGGCGATCTGCGAGCGGGCCTACCGGATCCTCGTGGACGAGGTCGACTTCCCGCCCGAGGACATCATCTTCGACCCCAACGTGTTCGCCGTCGCGACGGGCATCGAGGAGCACGCGTCGTACGGCCTGGACTTCATCGAGGCCACCCGCTGGATCAAGCAGAACCTGCCCGGCGCCAAGGTCTCCGGCGGCATCTCCAACGTCAGCTTCAGCTTCCGCGGCAACAACCCCGTCCGCGAGGCCATCCACGCCGTGTTCCTGTACCACGCGATCGGCGCCGGGCTGGACATGGGCATCGTGAACGCCGGCGCGCTGGCGGTCTACGACGAGGTCGAGCCCGAGCTCCGGACGAGGATCGAGGACGTCGTCCTCAACCGCCGCCCCGACGCCGCCGAGCGGCTGCTCGAGATCGCCGAGTCCTACAACAAGCAGGGCGAGGAGGCCGAGAAGACGGCCGAGGAGTGGCGCTCGCTGCCCGTCGAGGGGCGGATCACGCACGCTCTGGTCAAGGGGCTCGACGCCTGGGTCGAGGCCGACACCGAGGAGCTGCGCCAGCACATCGCCGAGCGCGGCGGCCGCCCGATCGAGGTCATCGAGGGACCGCTCATGGCCGGCATGGACGTGGTCGGCGACCTGTTCGGCAGCGGCAAGATGTTCCTGCCCCAGGTGGTGAAGTCCGCGCGCGTGATGAAGAAGGCCGTCGCCTACCTCATCCCCTTCATCGAGGAGGAGAAGCTCACCAACCCCGAGCTCGCCACCCAGAAGGACACCAACGGCACCATCGTCATGGCCACGGTGAAGGGCGACGTCCACGACATCGGCAAGAACATCGTCGGCGTCGTGCTGCAGTGCAACAACTACGAGGTCATCGACCTCGGGGTCATGGTGCCGGCCCAGAAGATCCTGGACACCGCGGCCGAGGTCGGCGCCGACATCATCGGCCTGTCCGGGCTCATCACGCCCTCGCTGGACGAGATGGTGCACTTCGCCAACGAGATGCAGCGCCTGGAGATGGACATCCCGCTGCTCATCGGCGGCGCCACCACCTCGCGCGCGCACACCGCGGTCAAGGTCGACCCGCGCTACGACGGCCCGGTCGTCTGGGTCAAAGACGCCTCGCGCTCGGTCCCGACCGCGGCCGCGCTGCTCCACGACGAGCGCCGGGTCAAGCTGCTGGCCGACGTCAAGGACGACTACGACGCGCTGCGCACCCGCCACGCCGCCAAGAACGACCGCCCGCAGCTCACCTACGACGCGGCCAAGGCCAACGCCACGCCGGTCAACTGGTCGGCGTACCAGCCCCCCGCCCCGGCGCAGGGTCTCGGCGTGCACGTCCTCGACGACTACGACCTGGCCGAGCTGCGCGAGTACATCGACTGGCAGCCGTTCTTCAACGCCTGGGAGATGAAGGGGAAGTTCCCCGACATCCTCAACAGCCCGACTCAGGGCGAGACCGCCCGCAAGCTGTACGACGACGCGCAGGCCATGCTCGACCGCATCGTCGAGGAGCGCTGGATCGCCGCGCGCGGGGTCTACGGCTTCTTCCCGGCCGGCGCCGACGGCGACGACGTGGTGGCCTTCACCGACGCCTCCCGCACCGAGCGGCGCGCCGTCCTGCACCACCTGCGCCAGCAGGGCCAGCACCGCGAGGGCGTGCCCAACCGGGCGCTCGCGGACTACGTCGCGCCCCTGGAGACCGGGCTGCCGGACCACGTCGGCGCGTTCGCGGTGACCGCCGGGATCGGGCTGCCGGAGCGGGTCCAGGCGTTCAAGGACGACCTCGACGACTACAACGCGATCCTCATCGAGGCGCTGGCCGACCGGCTGGCCGAGGCCTTCGCCGAGCGGCTGCACCAGCGGGTCCGCACCGAGTTCTGGGGCCACGCCGCCGACGAGACGCTGTCCAACGCTGACCTCATCGCCGAGCGCTACTCCGGCATCCGCCCGGCGCCGGGCTACCCCGCCTGCCCGGACCACACCGAGAAGCTCACCCTCTGGGACCTGCTCGACGTCCAGGAGAACACCGGCATCGAGCTGACCGAGTCGATGGCCATGTGGCCGGGCGCCTCGGTCTCCGGCTTCTACTTCAGCCACCCGCAGGCGCAGTACTTCGTGGTGGGCCGGCTCGGTCGCGACCAGGTCGCCGACTACGCCGAGCGCAAGGGCTGGACGCTGGCCGAGGCCGAGCGCTGGCTCTCGCCCAACCTCGGCTACGACCCGGAGGACTGAGCCCGTGCAGGCGGTCCTCTGGGACATGGACGGGACGCTGGTCGACACCGAGCCGTACTGGATCGAGGTCGAGCACGGCATGGCCGCGAAGTACGGCGGCGAGTGGACCGACGCCGACGCCATGCAGATGGTCGGCAACAACCTGGTGGACTCCGGGCGCTACATGCAGCAGCGCTGGGGCGTCGACCTCACCCCCGAGCAGATCGTCGAGGAGCTCCTCGACGGGGTGGTGGCGATGGTGCAGTCCGACGTGCCCTGGCGTCCCGGCGCCCGGGAGCTGCTCGACGAGCTCGTGGCCGACGGCGTGAGGTGCGCGCTGGTCACCATGTCCTACGAGCGCTTCGTGGCCCCGATCCTGCGCCAGCTGCCGCCGGAGACCTTCCGGGTGGTGGTCACCGGCGACCAGGTCGAGTTCGGCAAGCCCCACCCGGAGCCCTACCTCACCGCCGCCGCCGCCCTCGGCGTCGAGCCCGGCGAGTGCGTGGCCATCGAGGACTCCAACACCGGCGCCAAGTCCGCGGAGGCCGCCGGCTGCACCGTGCTGGTGGTCCAGCACCACGTGCCGGTGCTCGAGGGCCCGCGCCGGGTCTTCCGCGACACGCTGGCCGGGATGGGCGTCGCCGACCTGCGCTCGCTGTCGGTCTAGGGCTACTGGCCCCGGCTGTCCGGGTCCACACCCGCGAAGCGCAGGAAGCCGGTGAGGTCGTAGCCCGACCCACCCGGACCGAGCGTCGGCGTCCACGACGGCTGCCGGTTGAGGTACGACGTGGGGTCGGCCAGCAGCAGCCCGAGCACGGTCTCGGCCACGATCCGCCCGCCGACCGGCCCGAGGAACTGGCCGTCGTTCACCAGGTCGGCCTCACGCAGGACGTAGAGCCACAGCGGCGTGGAGCGGTCCAGCCGGTGGCCGTACGCCGCGAGGTCGGCCAGGTCCGCCCGGGCGAGCGGCTCGACGCCGAGCTCGCGCGCCACCGCCTGCCCGCTGGGCAGCGACCAGGTGAGGTGCCGCAGCAGGGTGCGCTGGGGGAGGGCGGTCGGGCCGGGCGCGCCGGGGACGTGGGCGATGGCCGAGGTCGGCAGCGCGAACAGCGGCGTGGACAGCGTGGTGTCGATGACCTTGTTGGGTCGCACGTCCGCCGCGTGCGTGCCGCCGAAGTCGAAGAACGTCTGCCACCCGACGAAGCGCCGCGGCGCACGAAAGCCGCCGCGCAGGTCACCCGGGTCGCTCGCCGGGCCCTGCCCGTCCGGCACCACGACGCGGGAGTCGAAGACCAGGCCGAAGAACGGGCTCCCGCCGTCGCCGGCCAGGTTGGCCCGGTAGGACGGGCGGACCATGCTGTGGCCGAAGCGGTACGCCGCGCCGGAGAACTCGACGGGCACCGCACCGCCCTGCCGCGCGGCGTACGCCCGGGCGCCGTGGCGCAGCACCCGCCCCACGAGCCGGTCGCCAACGAAGTTCGGCAGCACCCGGTTGACCACCAGCCACTGCCAGTGCCACACGGTGAGCCCGCGGGCACGCTCGAAGCTGTCCTGCGGGTCCTCGCCGGCCACCCGGGTGGCGTCGACGGCCCGGTTGTGGAAGCACAGGAACGCCGCGTGCAGGCCGCTCACGATGAGGTTGGAGTCGTTGCGCGGGTCGGCGACCACGGCCGAGCCGTCCGCGCGGCGCGGCAGGTCCTCGAACTGCCCGCCGCTCTCCACCCGCAGCTTGACCGGGTCGGCCGGGTCGTAGAGCTCGCTCTGGGCCACCGGCCCCAGCCCGTAGACCGAGTCCAGGTCCAGCCGCGGCGAGCGCACGTTGGTGGTGCGACCCGGCTCGGTCGCCACCGCGAGCCGGGAGGTGGCGTCGAAGGTCAGGTCGTGGTCGAGGAACTGCCCGACGAAGGTCATCCCCGCCGTGTCGTGCGGGTTGTTGCGGTTGACCAGGCTCAGTGCCGGGTCGGTGATGAGCTTGACCGGACCGCCGTCCGGGCCGAACAGGTCGTCGCCCGCGTCGAGCGGTCCGCCGGGCGCGCCGATCGCCGTCAGCGCTGCGCGCAGGGACGCGGTGTTGTCGGCGAACGCCGGCAGCCGCGGGAACATCCGGCCGAACGTCGTCGGGTCACCGCCGCCGGCTGACCCGCCCCCCATCGGGCAGCCGCCGGCGGCGTGGGCCGTCCCGCTCGTCGTGGTGCGGGCCAGGGCGGCCGCCCCGACCCCGGAGGCCAGGCCCGCCTGGAGCAGGCGGCGGCGTGGGAGCTCGGCCATGGACGTTCCTCTCGACGCATCCCCGCGCGGTCAGGTCGAGAGCGAGGAGCGCCGACGAGCTGAGCCTGATACGTCAAGAGGGGCTCAGCTGCCCCGCAGTCGCCTCCGCAGCCGGCGCCAGCGCCGCCGCACGTCCCGACGGAGCCGGGTCCAGCGGGTCGGCGGCGCGGGCATGGGCAGCACCTGGCCGCCGAAGGCCGGGCAGTGGGCCTTGTAGTCGCACCAGTCGCACTGGCGGCCGGGGCTGGGCTCGAAGACGCCGGTGCGCCGCGACTCCTCGATGGCGGCCCAGATCGCGTCGACCTTGCGCTCGGTGGCCAGCAGGTCCTGCTCGTCGGGCTCGTAGCGGACCATCTCGGAGGTCTCGCCGAGGTAGACCAGCTGGAGCATGGACGGCACGACCCCGCGGCTGCGCCACAGCACGAGCGCGTAGAGCCGCAGCTGGAACAGCGCCTTCTGCTCGAAGCCCTCGCGGACGGCCGACGCGGTCTTGTAGTCCACGATGCGCAGCGACCCGTCGGGCGCCTGGTCGAGCCGGTCGATGACGCCGCGCAGGGTGAGCCCGGAGGGCAGGGTGGCCTCGACCCACGCCTCGCGCTCGGCCGGCTCGAGGCGGGTCGGGTCCTCCAGGACGAACCAACGGTCGATGACCTCGTGGGCCGAGGCCAGCCAGGTCGGCTCGTCGAGGGTCGCGGCCACGTCGCGCACCTGCGCGGAACGCGCGCGGAGCGCCTCCCAGGCCGGGTCGACCAGGGCGTGGGCGGCGGCCGGGGTCCGCTCCGGCGCGGGCAGGTCGAAGATGTCCTCGAGGACCTGGTGGACCAGCGTCCCGCGCACCGCGTCGGGCGAGGAGGAGCTGGGCAGCCGGTCGATGGTGCGGTAGCGGAACAGCAGCGGGCAGGACAGGAAGTCGCCCGCGCGGCTGGGGGAGAGCGCGGCACCGACCATGAGCGGCACGCTAGCCGGGGCCACGGACAGCGGTCGGATAGCGTTCGGGTGTGTCCGGCACCCAGGCGAGCCCCAAGGCGCCGCGCCCGGCGGGCACCATCAAGATCGGCACCCTGGCCGGCAGCGACGTGCTGGTCTCCTCCTCGTGGTTCGTGATCGCGGCCATCATCGCGGTGGCGGTCGCCCCGCGCGCGGAGGAGGCGCACCCCGGCCTGGGCGCGTGGGCGTACGTCGCGGGCTTCGTCTTCGCCGTCGTCCTCTACGGCTCGGTGCTGCTGCACGAGGCCTCGCACGCCTACGTCGCGCGGCACTACGGCTTCCCGGTCACCGCCATCACGCTGCACTTCCTGGGCGGGCTGACCTCGATCGACGCCGAGGCCAAGAAGCCGCGCCAGGAGTTCTGGATCGCCGTGGTCGGCCCGCTGACCAGCCTCGCGGTCGGGTTCGCCGCGCTCGGCCTGTGGTTCGTCGTGCCCGACGGCCTGCTGCTCCTGGTCATCGAGGGCCTGGCCTTCGGCAACCTGATGGTGGGCGCGCTCAACCTGGTGCCGGGCCTGCCGCTCGACGGCGGCCGGGTGCTGAAGTCCGCGGTCTGGCAGGCCACCGGGAGCGTCCACCGCGGCACGGTCGTCGCCGCGTGGGGCGGCCGGGTGACCGCGATCGCGGTGCTGCTCTGGCCGTTCCTGCGCCGCGCGCTGTTCGGCATCGACCCCCAGCTGTTCGACCTGATCCTGGCCTTCGTCATCGCCTTCTTCCTCTGGAACGGCGCCAGCGCGTCGCTGCAGTCCGCGCGCATCCGCCGCCGGCTGCCCGCCCTCGTGGCCCGCCGCCTGGCCCGCCCCGCCCTGTCGGTCCCCGAGGACCTCCCGCTCGCCGAGGCCGTGCGCCGCGCGCAGGAGGCAGCCGCGACCGCCATCGTCACCGTGACCAGCGCCGGACGCCCGGTCGGGGTGGTCAACGAGGCGGCGCTGGCCGCGACACCGGAGGAGCGCCGGCCCTGGCTGGCCACGTCCACCGTCGCCCGCAGCGTCGACGACGGCCTCACCCTGCCCGTCGGCCTGGCCGGCGAGGACCTGGTCCGCGCCATGAACCGCGCCCCCGCCTCGGAGTACCTCCTCGTCGAGGACGACGGCTCGGTCTTCGGCGTCCTCACCACCGCCGACGTCGACCGCGCCTTCCGCGAGGTCCCCGCATGACCCAGGAGACGGGCGGGGGCACGGAGCCGGGCACCGAGGACTGGTCGGGCGTGCACCGCGGACCCCTGCGCCCCGGCGAGTGGGTGCGGCTCATCGACAGCAAGGGCCGCAAGCACAACTTCTGCCTCGAGGCGGGCAAGCGCTTCTTCTCCAACAAGGGCCACCTCGAGCACGACGAGCTCCTCGGCCGCGAGGAGGGCTTCACCGTCAAGTCCTCCGGCGGCGGCGAGTACCTCGTGTTCCGGCCGCTGCTCTCGGAGTTCGTCATCTCGATGCCGCGCGGCGCCGCGGTCGTCTACCCCAAGGACTCCGCCCAGATCATCGCCATGGCCGACGTCTTCCCGGGCGCGCACGTGGTCGAGGCCGGCGTGGGCTCCGGGGCGCTCACCTGCTCCCTGCTGCGCGCGGTGGGCCCGACCGGGCGGGTCTCCTCCTTCGAGCGGCGCGAGGAGTTCGCCGACGTCGCCCGCCGCAACGTCATCCAGTTCTTCGGCGGCGACCACCCCGCCTGGTCGCTGCGGGTCGGCGACCTGGCCGAGGAGCTGCCCCGCTCCGGCGAGCGGGCCGACCGGATCATCCTCGACATGCTGGCGCCCTGGGAGTGCCTCGAGGCGGCCGCCGACGCGCTGCGCCCCGGCGGCATCGTCTGCGCGTACGTCGCCACGACGACCCAGCTGAGCCGCTTCGTCGAGACCGTGCGCCTGCACGGCGGCTTCACCGAACCCGCCGCCTGGGAGTCGCTGGTCCGCGACTGGCACGTCGAGGGCCTCGCGGTCCGGCCCGGCCACGCCATGATCGGGCACACGGCGTTCCTCGTCACCGCCCGCCGGATGGCACCGGGGGAGAGGACGCTGCTCAAGAAGCGCCGCCCGGCGCCCGGCGCCTACGGCCCGGACTACCAGGGCCCGCGCCCGCCCGGCGTACCCGTCGAGGACCCGGAGAGCTGAGCGCAACAGCGGGGCAACCTGCTGGCAACCGGCACGGTGTTCATTTCGTGACCAACACCGCGTGGACTTCCGCTTGGTGGACGAGTTTGCGCGAGTAGGGTCGAAAGCACCCACAGGAGGTGACACCCATGACTGCCTACGACGGTTCCACGGGCGGCCGCAGTGCCGAGGAGCTCACGAGCCAGGTGCGCTTCCTCGAGGCCGAGGTCGCCGACCTGCGCCGCCGCCTCAACGAGGCGCCCACCGGCTCGCGCGGGCTCGAGCTCCGGCTCGCCGACGCGCAGCGCTCGCTGGCCGCCGTGACCAGCCAGAACGAGCGGCTGGCCGGCACCCTGCGCGAGGCGCGCGACCAGATCACCAAGCTCAAGGAGGAGGTCGACCGGCTGGCCCAGCCGCCGGCCGGCTTCGGCACCTTCCTGGCCCGCAACGACGACGACTCCATCGACGTGTTCACCGGCGGGCGCAAGCTGCGGGTGAACGTCAGCCCCAGCGTCGACCTCGACACCCTCCAGAAGGGGCAGGAGGTCATGCTCAACGAGGCGCTGAACGTCGTGGCGGCGCTGGAGTTCGAGAAGGCCGGCGAGGTCGTGATGTTCAAGGAGCTGCTCGCCGACGGCGACCGCGCCCTGGTCATCGCCAGCGCCGACGAGGAGCGCGTGGTGCGCCTGGCCGAGCCGCTCAAGCAGGACACCATCCGCGCCGGCGACTCGCTGCTGCTCGACCCCCGTGCGGGCTACGTCTACGAGAAGGTCCCGAAGTCCGAGGTCGAGGAGCTGGTCCTCGAGGAGGTCCCGGACATCGCCTACGAGTCGATCGGTGGCCTCAAGGGCCAGATCGAGACCATCCAGGACGCCGTCGAGCTGCCCTACCTGCACCCCGAGCTGTTCAAGGAGCACGAGCTCAAGCCGCCCAAGGGCGTGCTGCTCTACGGCCCGCCCGGCTGCGGCAAGACCCTCATCGCCAAGGCCGTGGCCAACAGCCTGGCCAAGAAGGTCGCGGCCAAGACCGGCCAGGAGGGCAAGTCCTACTTCCTCAACATCAAGGGCCCCGAGCTGCTCAACAAGTACGTCGGCGAGACCGAGCGCCACATCCGCCTGGTCTTCCAGCGGGCCCGGGAGAAGGCCAGCGAGGGCACGCCCGTCATCGTGTTCTTCGACGAGATGGACTCGCTGTTCCGCACCCGTGGCTCGGGCGTCTCCTCCGACGTGGAGAACACCATCGTCCCGCAGCTGCTGAGCGAGATCGACGGTGTCGAGCTGCTGGAGAACGTCCTGGTCATCGGCGCCTCCAACCGCGAGGACATGATCGACCCCGCGATCCTGCGCCCCGGGCGCCTCGACGTGAAGATCAAGATCGAGCGGCCCGACGCCGAGTCCGCGCGCGACATCTTCAGCAAGTACCTCACCACCACGCTGCCCCTGCACGCCGACGACCTCGGCGAGTTCGGCGGCGACCGCGACGCCACGGTCAACGCGATGATCCAGGCCACCGTCGAGCGGATGTACACCGAGACCGAGGAGAACCGCTTCCTCGAGGTGACCTACGCCAACGGCGACAAGGAGGTCCTGTACTTCAAGGACTTCAACTCCGGCGCGATGATCCAGAACATCGTCGACCGGGCCAAGAAGATGGCCATCAAGGACTTCCTCGACCTCCAGCAGCACGGGCTGCGCGTCTCGCACCTGCTCCAGGCCTGCGTGGACGAGTTCAAGGAGAACGAGGACCTCCCCAACACCACCAACCCCGACGACTGGGCCCGGATCTCCGGCAAGAAGGGCGAGCGGATCGTCTTCATCCGCACGCTCATCACCGGCAAGCAGGGCACCGAGCCCGGCCGCTCGATCGACACCGTCCCCAACACCGGCCAGTACCTCTAGTCCGGAACCTTCTCCCGCCGTACGCCGAAGCGAAGGCCTAGTCTGGGAACTCCTGACGGCGCTCGCGCGTCGGAAGGGGACAACCCGTCTGGGAGGCGTCGTGGTCGCACTGCTGGTGGTCGTCGGGATCCTCGTCGTGGTCGGCGCGCTCGGCTGGTGGGGCTCTCGCCGGTCCAGGCGTCAGCTCCCCGGCCCCGGGAACGCGCAGGACTCGGCCCGCGGCGAGGCCTACCTCCGCGGGCAGCAGCACCACGTGGACGACCTGGGCCCGCACCTGTGACCGGGTCCCTCGTGGCGCTCGCGGTCGTGCTGCTGACCGTCGGCGGCGTGGCCTGGTGGGGCCTGTCCGCACCCCGCCCCACGGGCTCGCGCCTCCAGCGCTCGGCCGAGCGGGCCGATCGGCCCGGGCAGGAGCCGCGGCGCCAGCCCGGCGACGCCGGCACCGGGCTCATCCTGTGACCAGGAGGACGCGATGACGTTCTGGATCGTGGCGGCCGCCGTGGTCGCGGTCCTGGGGGCGCTGGCCTGGTGGACCAGCGGTCGCTCGAAGCGGACCGCGTTCGACCCGCACAGCAGCCTGCTCGGGTCCGACGCCTACCGGCGCTCGGTCGAGAACCAGACGCGGTTCGACCCGGGCGGCCCGTTCAGCCAGTGACGTCGGCGACGGTCGCGTCCAGCGCGACCAGCAGCGCGCCGGCGTCGACGGTGAGACCGACCCCGGGCGCGCCCGCGCCGAGGCTGATCCGCCCGCTGATGGAGGCGTCGGCCACCACCCGGAGCGCCGTCCGGCTGCCGAGTGGCGTGATGGTCCCGCGGCGGTAGCCCGTCACGTCGTACGCCGCGTCCGCGGACGCCATGGTCAGCCGGTTGACACCCAGCAGCGCACGCAGCTGGGGCCAGGCGATCTCGCGGTCGCCGGGCACCAGCACGAAGACGTGCTCGTCCGCGCTGACGCGGACCACCATCGTCTTGACCAGCTGGTGCGGGGAGACGCCGCGGGCCGCCGCGGCCTCGGCCAAGGAGCCGACCGGCCCGTGGCGCGCCACCTCGTAGGCCAGGCCCAGCGCGTCGGCGGCGGCCGCCGCCGGGACGTCGGGGTCCGCGCTCACGCCCGCACCGCCACCGCCCGCGTGGTGAACCCCCACGGCCGGCTCGCCGCCGGGCCGGGCAGGTAGGACTGCTCGACGCCGGTGACCCGGAAGCCGGCGGCCGCCAGGAGCGCGGGCACGTCGCGGGTCAGGTGGCAGCCGCCGGCGACCCGGCGCTGCAGCGGCTCGAGGCGGCGCTGCCAGCGCGCGACCCCTGGCTCGGGCGCGAGCCCGTGCTCCAGGACGTGCAGCGTGCCACCGGGGCGCAGCACGCGGCGCACCTCGCCCAGGGCGGTGGCCGGGTCGGGGAGGGTGCAGAGCGTGAACGTCGCCAGCGCCGCGTCGTACGTCGCGTCGGGGGCCTCGAGCCGCTGGCCGTCGAGGCCGGTGCGCTCGACGGGCACGGGTGAGCCCGCGCGCCGCCCGGCGGAGAGCGCCCACGCGCGCTCGGACGGCTCGACGGCGTCGACCGCGGTGACGGCGTCCGGGTAGGCGCCGACGTTCAGGCCGCTGCCGAAGCCGACCTCGAGCAGCCGGCCGGAGAGCCCGGCGCAGACCTGCTCGCGCAGCCGCATGACCGGGCGGGTCGAGAGGGAGCGGTCGACGCAGTGCGGCAGCACGCGCTCGGACCACCAGCCCACGTCCTGACGCTACCCGTACGCTGAACGCATGTCGGTCCGACGGGTCATGGGCACGGAGGTCGAGTACGGCATCTCGGTGGTCGGCCAGCCGCTGGCCAACCCGATGGTCGCGTCCTCGCAGGTCGTGAACGCCTACGCCTCGGCCACGGTGCGCGCCCGGCGTGCCCGGTGGGACTTCGAGGAGGAGTCACCGCTGCGCGACGCCCGCGGCTTCGACATGTCGCGCCAGATCGCGGACCCGAGCCAGCTCACCGACGAGGACCTCGGGCTGGCCAACGTCATCCTCACCAACGGGGCCCGGCTCTACGTCGACCACGCCCACCCGGAGTACTCCACGCCCGAGGTCACCACGCCGCGCGACATCGTGCGCTGGGACAAGGCGGGGGAGCAGGTCATGCTCGACGCCGCGCGGCGGGCCGGCCAGCTGCCCGGGGGCACGGCGATCGTGCTCTACAAGAACAACACCGACAACAAGGGCGCGTCGTACGGCGCGCACGAGAACTACCTGATGCGGCGCTCCACGCCGTTCGCCGACATCGTGCGGCACCTGACGCCGTTCTTCGTGAGCCGCCAGGTCGTCACCGGCGCCGGCCGGGTCGGGATGGGCCAGGACGGGCGCGAGCACGGTTACCAGATCAGCCAGCGCGCGGACTTCTTCGAGGTCGAGGTCGGCCTGGAGACCACCCTCAAGCGGCCGATCATCAACACCCGCGACGAGCCGCACGCCGACCCGGAGAAGTACCGCCGCCTGCACGTCATCATCGGCGACGCCAACCTGGCCGAGGTCTCGACGTACCTCAAGATCGGCACCACCGCGCTGGTCCTGGCCATGATCGAGGACCGCTACCTCTCCCGCGACCTCACCGTCGACGGCCCGGTCGCCGCCCTGCGCGCGGTCTCGCACGACCCGACGCTCAAGCAGACGATCACGCTGGCCGACGGCCGCACGCTCACCGGCGTCCAGCTGCAGCTGGAGTACCTCGACCTGGCCAAGAAGTACGTCGAGGACCGGCTCGGCGCCGACGCCGACGAGCAGACCCTCGACGTCCTGGCGCGCTGGGAGTCGGTGCTGGACCGGCTCGAGCGTGACCCGATGCTGTGCGCCTCCGAGCTGGACTGGGTGGCCAAGCTCAAGCTGCTCGAGCAGTACCGCTCGCGCGACGGCCTGGACTGGGACGACGCCAAGCTGCAGCTCATCGACTACCAGTACTCCGACATCCGGCCCGAGAAGGGGCTCTACAACAAGCTCGCCGCGGCGGGCCGGATCGAACGGCTGCTCGACGACGCCGAGGTCGACGCGGCCATGCACGACCCGCCGGAGGACACCCGCGCGTACTTCCGCGGCCGCTGCCTGGAGAAGTTCGCCCCCGAGGTCGCCGCGGCGTCGTGGGACTCGGTCATCTTCGACCTGCCCGGGCGCGAGTCGCTGCAGCGGGTGCCGACCATCGACCCGCTGCGCGGCAGCAAGGCGCACGTCGGGGAGCTGCTGGACCGCTCCGAGACGGCCGAGGCCCTGGTCGCCGAGCTGACCCGCTGAGCCACCCGGTCCGGAACGCCACACCGTCCCCCGACTGTGGGTGGTGGCGGCTAGGTTGGAGCCATGGCCCAGGAGCAGAAGCAGCCGCGCAAGTCCTCGGAGACGGAGGAGGCGCCGCAGGACGTCACCGAGACCGACGTCGCCGAGCGCAAGGAGGCGCTGGACGACGACGTCGACGCGATCCTCGACGAGATCGACGACGTGCTCGAGACCAACGCCGAGGACTTCGTGAAGTCGTTCATCCAGAAGGGCGGCGAGTGAGCACCACCGACCCTCGCCTCCCCGCGGCGTACCTCCAGCCCGGCGTGTCCTCGTTCGCCGACTTCCTGGCCGACCAGGCGCCCGACCTGCTGCCCGCGCGCCGCGCGGTCCCGCAGGGCAACGCCGGCGACCTGGCGCCGCACGGCACGACCATCGTGGCCGCGACGTTCCCCGGCGGTGTGGTGATGGCCGGTGACCGGCGCGCCACCATGGGCAACGTCATCGCCCAGCGCGACATCGAGAAGGTCTTCCCGGCCGACGAGTTCTCCGCGGTCGGCATCGCCGGCACGGCCGGGATCGCGGTCGAGATGGTGCGGCTGTTCCAGGTCGAGCTCGAGCACTACGAGAAGATCGAGGGCACCACGCTCTCCCTCGACGGCAAGGCCAACCGGCTCTCCGCGCTCATCCGCGGCAACCTGGGCATGGCCATGCAGGGCCTGGCCGTCGTCCCGCTCTTCGCCGGCTTCGACCTCGACACCGGCCAGGGCCGGATCTTCAGCTACGACGTCACCGGCGGCCGCTACGAGGAGACCGCGTTCCACTCCGTGGGCTCCGGCTCGATGTTCGCCCGCGGTGCGCTGAAGAAGCTCTACCGCGGCGACCTCGAGGTCACCGGCGCGGTGGAGGTCGTGGTCCAGGCGCTCTACGACGCCGCCGACGACGACTCCGCCACCGGCGGGCCCGACCTGACCCGCCGGATCTTCCCGGTCGTGCAGATCATCACCGTCGAGGGCGGCCGACGACTCGCCGACGACGAGGTGGCCGAGGTGGCCGACCGCGTCATCGCGGCCCGGATGACCCGGCCCGACGGCCCGGCCGCGCCGCTGACCACGAGCTCGACGGCCACGACGGGGGGTGCCTCGGCATGAGCATGCCGTTCTACGTCTCGCCCGAGCAGCTGATGAAGGACCGGGCCGACTTCGCGCGCAAGGGCATCTCACGCGGGCGGTCCATGGTCGCGGTGCAGTACGCCGACGGCATCCTGCTGGCCTCGGAGAACGTCTCCCAGGCCCTGCACAAGATCTCCGAGATCTACGACCGCATCGCCTTCGCCGCGGTCGGGCGCTACAACGAGTTCGAGAACCTCCGCATCGCCGGCGTCCGGCTGGCCGACATGCGCGGCTACGCCTACGACCGCCGCGACGTCACCGGGCGCGGGCTGGCCAACGCCTACGCCCAGACCCTCGGCACGATCTTCTCCAGCGGCGGCGAGAAGCCCTACGAGGTCGAGATCTTCGTGGCCGAGATCGGCGACACCGCCGAGCAGGACCAGATCTACCGGCTGACCTACGACGGCCAGGTGGCCGACGAGCACGGCTACGCCGTCGTCGGCGGCGCCGCCGACGTCGTCTCGGCCTACCTGTCCGAGCACTACCGCGAGGGCGCGACGCTGACCGAGGCGGTCACGCTCGCGGTGTCCGCGCTCGGCCGCACCGCCAACGAGCGCGGCGAGTCCGACGACCGCACCATCCCGGTCAAGGACCTCGAGGTGGCCGTGCTCGACCGGACCCGCGCGCGGCCGCGCAAGTTCAGCCGGATCGGGCCCCACCGGCTCGAGTCGTTGCTCGGCGACCGCGGCCCGACGGAGTCCAACCCGGTCAAGGAGGGCACGGAGCGCACCGAGGAAGGCACCGAGGAGCACACCGAGCACCCGCCCGGCCCGGCCTCCTCCGACGTCACCCCGGATGATCCCGCCGACCCCACCGACCAGACCTCGGGCGACGTGCCGCCGCTCGTGGACCCAGTGGCGCCGCCACCCCCGCCGTCCTCCCCGGGCGAGGGCGACGACCGGCCTCCGGTGGCGCCCTGAGCGACGCACGGGCCTGGACGAGCGTCGGGCCCGACCGGCCGGCACACGACGGGTTCCTGCGGATCGTGCAGCGCACCGTCCGGCTCCCCGACGGCACCGAGGCGGTCTGGGAGCTCGACGACACCCCGGCCACCGTCACCGTGCTGCCGCTGACGCCCGACGGCGACGTCGTGTGCGTCGAGCAGTTCCGGCCCGGCCCCGACGTGGTCCGCCTCTCGCCGCCCGGTGGCTTCGTCGACGACGGCGAGGACCCGGTGGCGGCCGGTCTGCGCGAGCTGCGCGAGGAGACCGGCTACGTCGCGGACTCGGCCGAGCTCGTGGTCACGGCGCCGGTCAACAACAAGACCCACCCGCGCCACGTCGTGGTCGCGCGCGGCTGCCGGCTGGCGGGGGACCAGGAGCTGGACGACCTCGAGGACATCACGGTCCGCCTCGTCGGCGTGGGTGAGCTGCGGGCCGAGCTGCGGGCCGGGCGGCTCGGTGCGGCCCTCGAGACCTACCTGGCCCTCGACCACGCCGGGCTGTTGACCCCCGGTGCTGCGCCCTGACCCGTAGGGTTGTGGTGTGGACCGCCGGATCTTCGGGATCGAGAACGAGTACGGCGTCACCTGCACGTTCAAGGGCCAGCGTCGGCTGAGCCCCGACGAGGTCGCCCGCTACCTGTTCCGCAAGGTGGTGAGCTGGGGTCGCAGCAGCAACGTCTTCCTGCGCAACGGCGCCCGGCTGTACCTCGACGTGGGCTCGCACCCGGAGTACGCCACGCCCGAGTGCGACGACGTCGTCGAGCTGGTCACCCACGACAAGGCGGGGGAGCGGGTCCTGGAGGGGCTGCTCCTCGACGCCGAGCAGCGGCTGCACGACGAGGGCATCGCGGGCGAGATCTACCTGTTCAAGAACAACACCGACTCCGCGGGCAACTCCTACGGCTGCCACGAGAACTACCTCGTGGGCCGCGCCGGTGAGTTCAGCCGCCTGGCCGACGTCCTCATCCCGTTCCTGGTCACCCGCCAGATCGTGGTCGGCGCCGGCAAGATCACCCAGACGCCCCGCGGCGCGTCGTACAGCGTCTCGCAGCGCGCCGAGCACATCTGGGAGGGCGTCTCCAGCGCCACCACCCGCTCGCGCCCGATCATCAACACCCGCGACGAGCCGCACGCCGATGCCGAGAAGTACCGCCGCCTGCACGTCATCGTCGGCGACTCCAACATGAGCGAGACCACCACCATGCTCAAGGTGGCCTCCTGCGACCTGGTGCTGCGGATGATCGAGGAGGGCGTGGTGATGCGCGACCTCACGATGGAGAACCCCATCCGGGCCATCCGCGAGATCAGCCACGACGTCACCGGCCGCCGGAAGGTCCGCCTGGCCAACGGTCGCGAGGCCAGCGCGCTGGAGATCCAGGGCGAGTACCTCGCCAAGGCCCGCGACTTCGTCGACCGCCGCCAGATCAGCACCCCGACCATCGAGGCCGCCCTCGACCTCTGGGAGCGCGGCCTCAAGGCCGTCGAGTCCGACGACCTCGGCCTGGTCGACCGCGAGATCGACTGGGTCATCAAGTGGAAGCTGATCGACCGCTACCGCGCCAAGCACGGCCTGCCCCTCGGCCACCCCCGCATCGCCCAGCTCGACCTGGCCTACCACGACATCCACCGCGGCCGCGGCCTCTACTACCTGCTGGAGAAGCGCGGCGCCGTCGCCCGCGTCACCAGCGACCTGAAGATCTTCGAGGCCAAGTCCGTCCCGCCCCAGAACACCCGCGCCCGCCTGCGCGGTGAGTTCATCCGCCGCGCCCAGGAGCGCCGGCGCGACTTCACCGTCGACTGGGTCCACCTCAAGCTCAACGACCAGGCCCAGCGCACCGTCCTCTGCAAGGACCCCTTCCGCGCCCACGACGAGCGCGTGCAGAGGCTCATCGACGGCATGTGAGGAGGCCGCGCCTCGCGGGATGCCGCCGGCGCGCCTCCACGCCCGCCCGCGGTGGCGGGGGGCGGGTCCCTGCACAGGACCGGCCGCCGGGCCGGGGTCGTCACCCGGACCGTGCGTGCCGTTGCGGGGCGGGGCGGGCGGCGTCGTACCGACCGCGTTTGTCCAGTTCTCAGGCTCGGCCATTAGGGTTCCGGCGTGCTCCTGACAGGTCGCCCTGCCTCGCGGACGCGGTCGCGCGCCCGACGGCTCGCCACGATCCCGGCCCTGCTGGCCTGCGCCGCGCTGGTGCTCAGCGCGTGCGGTGACGACGGCGGCGGGGGCGGCGACGACCCGCTGGGCGTCAGCGAGGGCGCGGCGGAGCGGCTGGACGCGGTCACCATCTCCGGGGACGTCGGCACGGCGCCGGAGGTGAAGTGGAAGGGCGAGATGCAGGCCGGCAAGGTCGAGACCGAGACCCTGACCGAGGGCGACGGTGACGCGCTCAAGGGCCAGGACGACGTCATGGCCCAGCTGTGGATCGGCAACGGCTACTCCCAGCGCGAGGTCTACAGCACCTACACCGACAAGAAGGCCGAGCTGCTGACGGTCAACAACCAGCTGCCGGACTTCCTGGCGGGGATCCGCGACGCGAAGATCGGCAGCCGGCTGGCCATCACGGCCTCGGCGGAGGAGATGTTCGGCCAGGCCGGCAACTCCCAGCTCGACATCGGCAACAAGGACTCCGTGCTGGTCATCGTGGACCTGGTCTCCAAGGTCCTGGACAAGCCGGAGGGCGAACAGACGGCGTACCCGGCCTGGATGCCCAAGCCCAACTTCGAGAAGGGCGTCATCAAGAGCTGGGACTTCACCGGCACGCCGCAGCCCACCGACAAGCTCCTGCGCACCCAGCTGATCAAGGGCACCGGCCCCCGGGTCAAGAAGGGCCAGACCATCGCGGTCCGCTACCTCGGGCAGGCGTTCGGGGGCGACAAGCCGTTCGACCAGAACTACGGCGACGACGGCCAGGGCGCCCCGACGACGTTCAGCATCGGCACCGGCGCGGTCATCAAGGGCTGGGACCAGGGCCTGGAGGGCGTGCCCGTGGGCTCGCGCGTGGTCCTCGAGGTCCCGCCGGACCTGGGGTACGGCGAGCAGGGCAGCGACGGCATCCCGGCCAACGCGACGCTGGTCTTCATGATCGACGTGCTGGGCGCCGCCTGAATGTCGTGAGGGGTCCGGCCGCCCGAGGTGGCAGGATCTGAGCCATGGCGGCGGAGAAGAGCGAACGGCTCCTCAACCTGCTGATCATGCTGCTGGTGCAGCGCACCTACGTCGCCAAGGAGCGGATCCGCGAGATCCTCTACCCGGGGTCGACGCCGGAGGCGTTCGAGAAGATGTTCGAGCGCGACAAGGACGAGCTGCGCAGCCTGGGCGTGCCCATCGAGGTGGGCCAGATGGACGCCTTCTTCGACGACGAGCCGGGCTACCGGATCCGCCCCGACGAGTTCGCGCTGCCCGACATCAGCCTGACCGCCGACGAGGCCGCCGTGGTGGGCCTGGCCACCAAGGTCTGGCAGCACGCCCGGCTGGCCGAGGCGACGACCGAGGCGGTCCGCAAGCTGACCGCGCTCGGGGTCGACGTCGACCTCGGCGCGCTCGACATCGTCGAGCCGCGGCTCAGCGCGGACGAGCCGTCGTTCGACGTGTTCTGGGAGGCCACCCAGGACCGCGTGCCGGTGGTCTTCGACTACGTGCGCTCGGGCGAGACCGAGCAGCGCACCCGCCACCTCCAGCCCTGGGGCGTGGCCCGCTACTCCGGGCGGTGGTACGTCGTCGGCTTCGACACCGACCGCCGGGCCGAGCGGATCTTCCGGCTCTCGCGGGTGGTCGGCAAGGCCACCAAGCGGGGCCGGCCGGGCTCCTACGAAATCCCGCCCGGGACCGACGTGAGCGAGGTGGCCCGCCGCCTCGCGCCCGAGCCGTCCACCACCCGTGTGGTCCTGCTGGTCCGCAAGGGCGCCGGCCACACCTTGCGCCGCGGCGCGGACAGCGTGGAGGAGGGCGTGCCCGGCCCCGACACCGAGTCCACCTGGGACCGGCTGGTCCTCGAGCGCGGCTCGGTCGGGCTGGCCGACGAGGTCCTGGGCTACGGCGCGGACGCCTACGTCGAGGAGCCCGTGGCCCTGCGCGAGGCGGTCGTGGGCCGGTTGCGGGAGGCCGTAGCGTGAGCGCCCCCGCGAGCGCGAAGGACCAGGTCGCGCGGCTGCTGACCCTGGTGCCCTACCTGCACGCCCACGGCGAGGTCCGCCTCGACGAGGCCGCGCAGGCCCTCGGCGTGGCGCCCGACCAGCTGTTCAAGGACCTCAAGGTCCTCTTCATGTGCGGCCTGCCGGGCGGCTACCCCGACGACCTGATCGACGTCGACATCGACGCGCTCGAGGGCCCGGACGGTGTGCGGACCGACGGCGTCATCAAGGTCTCCAACGCCGACTACCTGGCCCGGCCGCTGCGACTGAGTCCCACCGAGGCCTCGGCGGTGATCGTGGCGCTGCGGGCGCTGCGCAACGGCGCCAAGGACGACACCCGCGAGGTCGTGGACCGCGCGCTGGCCAAGCTGGAGACCGCGGCCGCGGAGGGTGGCGCGGGCGCCCAGATCGACCCGGGCGCCGCCGCCGACACCGACCTGGCCCTGCTGGGCAAGCGGCTGCAGACCGCGGCCGACCGGGGCCGGCAGGTCCGGCTGTCCTACTACGTGGCCAGCCGCGACGAGCAGTCCGAGCGGGTCGTGGACCCCAAGGGGGTGGTGACCCACGTCGGCCACCTCTACCTCGACGCCTGGTGCCACAGCGCCGAGGCGCCGCGGCTGTTCCGACTGGACCGGATCGACCGTGCCGAGGTGCTCGACGACCCCGTGGAGACCCCCCAGGAGGGCCCCCGCGACCTGGGCGACGGCATCTTCAGCCAGTCCTCCGAGGTCACCCCGGTGACGCTGCTGCTGGAGCCGGAGGCCCGCTGGGTCACCGAGTACTACCCCGCCGAGGAAATCCGCGACGTGGGTCAGGACCGAACAGAGGTCGTCCTGCTCGTCGCCGACGAGCGCTGGTTGACCCGCCTGCTGCTGCGGCTCGCGCCGTACGCGACGGTGGTCTCGCCCGCGTCGTACGCCGACACGTTCACGTCCGCCGCTCAGCGGGCGCTCAGCCTCTACGGCTGAGGGGCGAGTACGCTGGAAACGACTCCACCGACCTTGTGAGGACACTCATGATCACCCCGCTCATCGCCAACCTCGGCCCCACCGAGCTGATCCTGATCGTCCTGGTCATCGTCCTGCTCTTCGGCGCCTCCAAGCTGCCCGAGCTGGCCCGCGGCAGCGGTCGCGCGCTGCGGATCTTCAAGGCCGAGACCAAGGGACTGATGGACGACGACGACGAGGCTCCGGCCACGTCGGCCACCCCGGCGTCCCAGACCCAGGCGCAGCTCGAGATCGAGGCCAAGCAGCGCGACCTGGCCGCACGGCAGGCTGAGCTCGACGCCGAGGCGGAGAAGCTCCGCCGCGGCGAGACCGCCTGACCTCCAGCACTTGATCAAGCGCCTGGCCGGGCTCCTCAGCACGAGCCCCCAACACCCCGTCGGTGCCGACGGGCGGATGGCCCTCTCCGACCACCTGCGCGAGCTGCGCGCGCGACTGATCCGCTCCGTGCTCGCGGTCATCGTCATCTTCTGCGTGGCGCTGTACTTCTACGGCCACCTGCTCGACCTGATCCTGGTGCCCTACAACGACGCCCGCGAGCGGCTCGGCGGCGAGGTCCAGACCCAGGCCGTGGTCAACGACGTCACCGGCCCGCTCCTGCTGCAGCTCAAGCTGTGCGGCGTGGTGTCGGTGATCGCGGCGGCGCCGTACTGGCTGTTCCAGATCTGGGCCTTCATCCTCCCCGGCCTGCACCCCTCGGAGCGCAAGTGGAGCCGGGTGTTCGCGGCCATCGCCGGCCCGCTGTTCTTCGCGGGCGTGGCCGTCGGCTACTACGTCCTGCCCAAGGCCATCGAGGTGCTGATCGGGTTCACGCCCGACAACGTCACCAACCTCGTGGAGTTCGGCAAGTTCTTCTCCTTCATCACCCGCATGCTGCTGGTCTTCGGCATCTCCTTCGAGATCCCGCTGTTCGTGGTGATGCTCAACCTGGCCGGAGTCGTCTCCGGCAAGGCGCTCGGGCGCTACCGGCCGTGGATCGTCATCGGCACCTTCGTCTTCGCCGCCGTCGCGACGCCGTCGACGGACCCGTTCTCCATGCTCTTCCTCGCCGTGCCGATGCTGGTCCTGTTCATCATCGCCGAGATCATCGCCCGGCTCTCCGACCGCGCCCGTGGACGGGGGCAGAACTCCACCGAGCAGTGGGCCGACGACGAGGTCTCGCCGCTGTGACCTCGGCGGCGACCGAGCTCGACCCCTTCGACCTGCCCGACTGGCTGGGCGACGGTGACGTGGTGTGGGCCTCGACCGCGGGGCTGTCCGGTCACGCCGTGGCCGGCTCGCTGGCCGGTCCGGGTGACACCCTCGCCTGTGACCTGCTGGCCGTGGACCAGGCCTACCCGGCGCCTGTGCTGGACGAGCCGACCCGGACGCGGGTGCACCAGGTCTGGCGGCACGGGCAGGTGCTGCTGCTCAGCGTGGACGAGCGGGCGACCGTCGCGGCCCCCGGTACGTCGTGGAGCGCGGACGGCGTGCTCGAGACGCTGACCCGGGTGGCCCGGGCCGTCGGCGCCGACCCGGCACGGTGGTCGGTGCGGCTGGGCCTGCGCCCCTAGCGCTCAGGCGGGTCGGACCGCCGCGACCCGGGAGACCAGCTCCTCGCCGGCGCGGACCACGGTGTCGCGGTGGTAGGTCAGGGCGTACTCGAAAGTCCGCTCCATCTCCGGGCCGTCGTCGCCGAGGTCACGGGCGAGCAGGGCGGTGGCGAAGTGCGGGCTGATGACGACCACGTCCCACTCGTCCAGGACCGGGTCGTCGTCGCTCAGGCTGGCGCCGCGCACCCCGGGGGCGGGCTCGTCGGGCAGGTCGCGGCCCAGGGCGCACACGAAGCCGGCCGAGCGGCCCAGGTCGGCGTAGCGCCGCACGGTCCCGGGCGTCAGGTGCCTGGCCTCCTGGAAGGTCGAGGCCACCACGCACGTCTCGCCCAGCCGGAGCGCCTCGCGCTCGAGGTGGTAGGTCAGCTCGAGCAGGAGCCCCTTGGTGGCCCGCCGCAGCGTGGTGCCCTCCGGCAGCGCGTCGAACGGGGAGCGGACGGACCGCTCCGGGCGGTCGCGGCCGGTCCGGGTCAGCTCGAGGACGCCGGTGCTGGCCCCGTGGTCCGGCTCGTCGGTGGGACGGCCGAAGAACCAGCCCTGGCCGAGCGTCGCGCCGAGGGCGCGGGCCGTCATCAGGTGCTCCTCGGTCTCGATGCCCTCGGCCAGCACCGAGGCGCCGTACCGCTCGGCGTAGGCGTTGACGGCGTGCATGATCTCGGCCGTGCCGCCGTGGGGCGGATTCTGGACGAGCGAGAGGTCGAGCTTGACCACGTCGGGCCGCAGCAGCGCCATGAAGGCCAGCGACGTGGCCTCCACGCCGACGTCGTCCAGCGCGACGCCCCACCCGAGCCCCCGGACCCGGCGCAGGGCGGCGAGCAGCTCGGCCGGCCGGGCGGCCAGGGAGCGCTCGGTGACCTCGAGGACCACGCGCACGCCGCCCGGCGCGCGCTCGGCCTCGGCGACCAGCTCCTCCAGCGGGGCGTCGGCGAGCACCTCGGGCTCGACGTTGACGAAGACCGTCGTCGGCGCGGTGAGGCCGAGCGCGACGGCCGAGCGCAGGGCCGAGCGGCGGCAGGCCTCGTCCAAGGCGGCCAGCTGGCCGGTGCGCCGGGCCGCGCCGAACAGCTCGTCCGGACGGGCGAACGGGCCCTCGGGGCCGCGCGCCAGGGCCTCGTGGCCCACCACGAGACCGGACTCCAGGGCCACGATCGGCTGGAAGACCGAGCGCACCCGCGCGCCGTCCAGGACCGCGCGGAGCGCCTCCGCCTCGCCGGCGTGGGACGGCTCGACCACCAGCTGTGCCATGCGAACAGTCTGAGACGCGTCTTGGGCCGCGGGGACCGTTTCGCGCCCTTTCACCCTTTGGTGGTCCGGCCGGACGGGCGCCGGGGCGCTGGGCGCTACCCTGCGCGCGTGGCCCGCGAGATCGCCCTGCTCACCAACCCCACGTCGGGCAAGGGGCGCGGGGGACAGGCCCGCGCCGCGGTCCTCGACCGACTGCGCCGGGGCGGCCTGGTGGTGCGCGACCTCAGCGGCCGCGACGCCGACGAGTCGCTCGACCTGGCCCGAGCGGCGCTGCAGGACGGTGCCGAGGCGCTGGTCGTGCTCGGCGGCGACGGGATGGTCCACCTCGGCGTGCAGGCCGTGGCCGGCACCGGCACCCCGCTCGGCATCGTCCCGGCCGGCACCGGCAACGACGTGGCCCGCTACTTCGACCTGCCCCGCAAGGACCCCTCGCGGCCGCGGACGTCGTGGTCCGAGGGGACACCCGCGTGGTGGACCTGGCCCGCAGCGGCGGCCGCTACTACGCCACCGTGCTGTGCGCGGGCTTCGACGCCCTGGTCAACGAGCGGGCCAACCAGATGACCTGGCCGCGCGGGCAGATGCGCTACAACCTGGCCACGCTGGCCGAGCTGCGGGTCTTCAGGCCGCTCAGCTACGTCCTGGAGCTCGACGGCCGCCAGCACCGCACCGAGGCCATGCTGGTCGCGGTGGGCAACGGGCCGTCGTTCGGCGGCGGGCTGCGGATCACCGAGGGCGCGCTGCTCGACGACGGCATGCTCGACGTGGTCGTCATCAAGCCGATGAGCCGCGGCGGCCTGGTCCGCACCTACCCCAAGCTGTTCAAGGGCACCCACACCACGCACCCGGCGTACGAGCACCACCGGGTCCGGCAGGTCACCGTCGCCTGCCCCGGCATCACGACGTACGCCGACGGCGAGCGCTTCGGGCCGCTGCCGATGACCGTGGAGTGCGCCCCGGGGGCGTTGACCGTCTTCGCGTGAGCCGGGTCCGTAGTCTGGACGGGTGAGCACCGACGAGCTGTCCCCGTCGGAGCGGTACGCCGAGCACCGGCGACACCAGGGCCACCCGGTGGTGAAGGACTTCCGGGCGCTCTACGACTTCCCGCTCGACGACTTCCAGCTCCGCGCCTGCCGCGAGATCGAGGACGGCCACGGGGTGCTGGTCGCCGCCCCGACCGGCTCCGGCAAGACCATCGTCGGTGAGTTCGCGATCCACCTGGCCCTCAGCACCGGCCGCAAGTGCTTCTACACCACGCCGATCAAGGCGCTGAGCAACCAGAAGTACCACGACCTGGTGGACCGCTACGGCCCCGACGAGGTCGGGCTGCTGACCGGGGACAACGTGGTCAACGGCGAGGCGCCGATCGTGGTGATGACCACCGAGGTGCTCCGCAACATGCTGTACGCCGGCAGCCGGACCCTCCTCGGCCTCGGCTTCGTGGTCATGGACGAGGTGCACTACCTCGCCGACCGCAGCCGCGGTGCGGTGTGGGAGGAGGTGATCATCCACCTCCCGGAGTCGGTCACGGTCGTCAGCCTGAGCGCCACGGTGAGCAACGCCGAGGAGTTCGGCGAGTGGCTGGCCACCGTGCGTGGTGAGACGACGACCATCGTCGAGGAGCGCCGCCCGGTGCCGCTCTACCAGCACGTGATGGTGGGCAAGCGGCTGCTGGACCTGTTCGCCTCCGACGACATCGACGCGGCCGCCGGCTTCGTCAAGGAGGGCGCCCCGGTCAACGGCGAGCTGATGCGGGTGGCCCGCGACGACTGGGCCTCCACCCGGCTGATGCGCGACCGCCGCTCGGCCCGCAAGGGCAACCCGGGCTCGTCGAAGAACCCCCGCAACGTGGGCAACGGTCGCCGGGTCTGGATCCCGGGCCGGCCCGACGTGGTCGACCGGCTCGAGCGCGAGGGGCTGCTCCCGGCCATCGTGTTCATCTTCAGCCGGGTCGGCTGCGGCGCGGCCGTCCAGCAGTGCCTGGCCGCCGGCGTGCGGCTGACCACGCCGGAGGAGCGCGACACCATCCACGCCTACGTGGAGGCGGCCTGCCGCGACCTGCCGCAGGAGGACCTGCACGTCCTCGGCTACCACGACTTCCTCGACGGCCTGACCCGCGGCGTGGCCGCGCACCACGCCGGCATGCTGCCGGCGTTCAAGCACGTGGTGGAGGAGCTGTTCCTGCGGGGGCTGTGCAAGGTCGTCTTCGCCACCGAGACCCTGGCGCTCGGCATCAACATGCCGGCGCGCACGGTGGTCATCGAGAAGCTGACCAAGTGGAACGGCGAGACGCACGCCGACATCACGCCGGGGGAGTACACCCAGCTCACCGGTCGTGCCGGTCGTCGCGGCCTGGACACCGAGGGCCACGGCGTCGTGCTCTGGCAGCCCGGCATGAACCCCAGCGAGGTCGCCGGACTCGCCTCGACCCGGACCTACCCGCTCCGCTCGAGCTTCCGGCCGTCGTACAACATGGCGGTCAACCTGGTCCACCAGTTCGGCCGCGACACCTCGCGCGAGCTGCTGGAGCAGTCCTTCGCCCAGTTCCAGGCGGACAAGGCGGTCGTGGGGCTGGCCCGGCAGCTGCGCAAGGCCGAGGAGGCGCTGGAGGGGTACGCCGAGGCCGCGAAGTGCGACCTGGGCGACTTCATGGAGTACGCCGCCCTGCGCCGCCGCATCTCCGAGGTCGAGAAGGGCGCCAGCCGGGCGCGCAAGGCCGACCGCCGCGACGAGGCCATCGAGTCGCTGCGCCGGCTCAAGCGCGGCGACGTGATCGAGGTGCCGACCGGCAAGTTCGCCGGCTACGCCGTCGTGGTCGACAACGGCTGGGACGAGACCAACCCGCGCCCCTACGTCGTCACCGCGGACCGCCAGGCGCGGCGGCTGGCCATGATCGACTTCCCGGTGCCGGTCCAGGCCGTGGCCCAGGTCAAGGTCCCGAAGTCGTTCAACGGCCGCAACCCGCAGATGCGGCGCGACCTGGCGTCGGCGCTGCGCTCGCGCACCCACGACCTGGCCCCGCCGCCGCCCGGCAAGCGGCCGACCCCGAAGGCGTCGGTGGACCCGGCCGTCGAGCGCGAGGTCCAGGAGCTGCGCGACCAGCTGCGCGCGCACCCGTGCCACGCCTGCCCCGACCGTGAGGACCACGACCGGTGGGCCCAGCGCTACTTCAAGCTGGAGGCCGATGCGGCCACGCTGCGCCGCCGGGTCGAGAACCGGACCAACACCGTCGCCCGGCAGTTCGACCGGGTGTGCGAGGTGCTGACCGCTCTGGGCTACCTCACCGACGCCGGCGCGGAGAGCAGGGTCACCGACCAGGGCCGTCGGCTGATGCGGCTCTACTCCGAGCTGGACCTGGTCGCCGCCGAGTGCCTGCGCACCGGGCTGTGGGACGGGCTCTCCGTGCCCGAGCTGGCCGGCGCGCTGTCGGTGCTGGTCTTCGAGGCCCGCCGCGCGGACGACGCCGGCCCGCCGCGGCTGCCCGGCGGCCGCACCCGTGACGTCGTCACCCAGACCCAGCGGCTGTGGAGCGAGCTGGACGCGCTCGAGCGCGACCACAAGCTCGACTTCCTGCGCCAGCCGGACGCCGGGTTCGCTTGGGCGGCGTACAAGTGGGCCGAGGGCGAGGAGCTCGACGACCTGCTCGGCGCCATCGACCTGGCGGCCGGCGACTTCGTGCGCTGGATGAAGCAGCTGCTCGACCTGGCCGGCCAGGTGGCCGACGCGGCCGGTGACGGGGCCCTGCGCGAGACCGCGCGCGACGTGGTCCGGGCCGTCCGGCGTGGCGTCGTCGCCTACTCGGGGCTGGGCGAGGAGGAGTAGAGCCGGCTCTCGTGCACCGCACCGCCCAGCCAGCGGTGCAGGCAGTCGCCGGACTCCAGGCGCATCCCGTCCCGCGCGCAGTCCGTGCCGAGGTGCAGGACCTGGTCGAGCACGCGGTGCCCGCCCAGGCCGACGCCGCTGTCGAGCTCCTCGACCAGCAGGGGTACGCCGGCGCGGGTGACGTCGGTGCGCGTGCGCAGCCGCCCCGGACCCTCGCCGGAGCGGCCCAGGACCAGGGTCTCGCGCAGGCTCACCGCGCCACCGGCCTCGACCCGGAGGCCGCGGTGCACGTCGGCACCGTCGGCGACCACGAACGGCTCGGCGTCCCACGCCAGCGCGCCGCCGGGCTCGACCTCGATCTCGACGTCCCAGCGCGCGTCCAGCCCGCGCATCGCGTAGGCCACGGTGCCACCGGGCTCGACGAGGCGCAGCCGCTCGCCCGCGTCGACCCGGACCCGGACGGTGACGTGGTCGCCGGCCAGCAGCACCGCCTGCTCGGGGACCAGGGCGACCCGCTCGTCGTCCAGCCGGAACGCCCGCAGGTGGCTGCTGCGGACCTCAGTGCGGGTGCGGGTGCGCATGCGCGGCCATCGGTCCCGGGTCGACCGGCACCAGGTCGCCGGCGCGGAAGTGGGCCAGCCGGTCCTCGACCCACGCCGCGAGGGTGTCCACCGATCCCGGGTCGGTGCGCGAGAGCGCCAGCACCGGGCGCCCCTGCCGGGCGTGCTCGGCGTCGTGCACCATCCGCGCGACCTCCACCCCGACGTACGGCGCGAGGTCGGTCTTGTTGACGACCAGCAGGTCGGCGCGCTCGATCCCGGGGCCGCCCTTGCGGGCCACGTCGCCGCCGCCGGCGACGTCGAGCACGAAGAGCTGCACGTCGACCAGGGCGGGGGAGAAGGTCGCGGTCAGGTTGTCGCCGCCGGACTCGACGAGCACCACGTCGAGCGGCGCGAACCGCTCCTCCAGCTCCTCCACGGCCAGCAGGTTGGCGGTCACGTCGTCGCGGATCGCGGTGTGCGGGCACGCGCCGGTCTCCACGCCGACGATCCGCTCGGCCGGCAGCACCCCGGCCGAGCGCAGGAAGCGCGCGTCCTCGTCGGTGTAGATGTCGTTGGTGACCACGCCCAACCGCAGGGTGCCCGCCAGCTCGCGGCAGATCGTGGCGATCAGCGAGCTCTTGCCGGTGCCGACCGGGCCGCAGACGCCCAGCCGCAGGGCCCGGGTGCTCATGGTCGGGTCAGGCACTGAACAACCTCCTGGTCGTAAGGGCGTGCGCCTGGGCCCACGCCTCGATCTGTGGAGAACCGGTAGCCGGGATGTCGGTGGTCGCCGTCAGGGTGGAGAGCACGTCGGCCAGCCGGTCGACGTCGGGCAGCAGCCCGACGCACCACGCGGTGGCGTCGGCCGGATCGAGGGGGAGGAGCTTGAGCGCAGCGCCCAGCACGGTCTGCACGTCGTCGTACGCCACGACGGTGACCAGCTCCCGCGCCGCCAGCCCGGTCTCGGCCGCCACGGCGCCCAGGACGACGGCGCGGGGCGGGCGGTCGACGCTCGTCCAGTGGCGCGCCGCGGCCGGCCAGGTGCGGCGAGCCAGCCGCAGCAGGCCGCGGCCGAGCAGGCGGGCGGTGGCGCGCATGGCGTCGCTGGGGGTGCGGGCGGCCCAGGCGGTCTCCACCTCGGCGAGGGGGCGACCGGTGAGCGCGTGGTGGCGGGCGACGACCGCGGTGGCGGCCTCGGTGCGGACGACGGTGGCCAGCCGGGTCCGGCAGTACGCCGCCAGGTCCGCCGCCGGGTCCGTGGCGGCGAGCCCTGCGGCGAGGGCCGGCTCGAGCTGGGCCGACTGGGTGTGCCCGGCGGCCGGCAGGCGGGCGTCGGCGAGCAGGAGCGCGAGAGCGTTCACGTCAGAACAGCGAGTACAACCGGGCCAGCGGCAGCTCGGTCGCCGGCTGCGGCACGACCAGGTCGCCGTCGACGGTGATCGCGAAGGTCTCCGGGTCGACGTGGATGTCGGGCAGGGCGTCGTTGTTGACCATGTCCGCCTTGCCCACCTCGCGGGTCGGGGTCACGGCCGCGAGCGGCCGGCGCAGGCCGAGCCGGTCGGCGAGGCCGTCCTCGAGGGCGGCCGGGGCGACGAAGGTGACCGCGTGGTCGGCGCCGTCGGCGTCGACGAGCGTGGGGCGCATGAGCACCGGCTGCGGCGTGGGGATGCTGGCGTTGGGGTCGCCCAGGGCCGCGCGCACCAGCGCGCCGCCCTTGAGGACCAGCTCGGGACGGACCCCGAAGAAGCGCGGGTCCCACAGCACGAGGTCGGCCAGCTTGCCGACCTCGACCGAGCCGACCTCGTGGGCGATGCCGTGGGCGATGGCCGGGTTGATCGTGTACTTCGCGACGTACCTCCTGGCGCGCTCGTTGTCCGCCGCCAGGCCGCCGTCGAGCGGTCCCCGCCGGGCCTTCATCACGTGCGCGACCTGCCAGGTCCGGGTGACGACCTCGCCGATGCGGCCCATGGCCTGGGCGTCCGAGGAGGTGATGGACAGTGCCCCCAGGTCGTGCAGGACGTCCTCGGCCGCGATCGTCGTGGCCCGGATGCGCGACTCCGCGAAGGCCAGGTCCTCCGGCACCCGTGGGCTGAGGTGGTGGCAGACCATCAGCATGTCGAGGTGCTCGGCGACGGTGTTGACCGTGTGCGGCAGCGTGGGGTTGGTCGAGCCGGGGATCACGTGGGGGAGCGAGGCGACCTCGATGATGTCCGGCGCGTGCCCGCCGCCGGCGCCCTCGGTGTGGAAGGCGTGGATCGAGCGGCCCGCGATGGCGGCCACGGTCGACTCCAGGAAGCCGGCCTCGTTGAGCGAGTCGGAGTGCAGGGCGACCTGCAGCCCGTGCTCGTCGGCGGCGCGCAGCGCGGCGTCGATGGCGGCCGGGGTGGAGCCCCAGTCCTCGTGCACCTTGTACGCCGCGGCGCCGGCCAGTGCCTGCTCGGCCAGACCGGCGGCGCTGACGGTGTTGCCCTTGCCCATCAGCAGGACGTTGACCGGCAGGTGGTCGAGCGCGCGGTGCACGGTCCGCAGGTGCCAGGCACCCGGGGTGACGGTGGTGGCTCGTGAGCCCTCCGACGGACCGGTGCCGCCGCCGCCCACGGTGGTGACGCCGCTGGCCAGTGCCTCGTGGACCTGCGAGGTCGACAGGAAGTGCACGTGCACGTCGATCGCGCCGGCGGTGAGGACGCGGCCCTCACCGGAGATGACGTCGGTGCCGGGGCCGATGACCAGGTCGGGGTGCACGCCGTCGGCGATGTCGGGGTTGCCGGCCCGGCCCAGGGCCACGATCCGGCCGTCGCGCAGACCGACGTCGGCCTTGACCACGCCCCAGTGGTCGAGGACCACGGCGTTGGTGATGACGGTGTCGGGCGCGCCCTCGGCCCGGGTGGCCGTGCCCTGGGCCATCGACTCGCGGATGGACTTCCCGCCGCCGAAGACCGCCTCCTCTCCGCCGAAGGTCAGGTCCTGCTCGACCTCGATCCACAGGTCGGTGTCGCCGAGGCGGACCTGGTCGCCGACGGTCGGGCCGTAGAGCGCGGCGTGCTCGCCCCGGGTCAGCTCAGCCACGCTCGCGCACCTGGATCCCCGGCACGAGCCGGCGCCCGCGCAGGGCCACCACCGCCACCTCGCGGGAGGCGCCGGGCTCGAAGCGGCGCGACGTACCCGAGGGGATGTCGAGCCGGAACCCCCGGGCCGCCTCGCGGTCGAAGTCGAGAGCGGTGTTGGCGTCCGGCAGGTGCAGGTGCGAGCCGATCTGCACGGGGCGGTCGCCGGTGTTGACGATGACCAGGGTCCCGCGCTCCTCGGGCGTCCGGTCGGCGTTGATCTCGAGCGTGCCCTCGGCCAGCCGGAGCGCGCCCGGTGGCTCGGTCGTGCTGTCGTCACCGCCCGCGATCGGGTCGTGGAGGGTGACCAGCTTGCGCCCGTCGGGGAAGGTCGCCTCGACCTGCACGTCGTGCAGCATGGCCGGGACGTCCGGCAGCACCTGGTCGGTGGTGAGCACCTCGCGGCCGGCTTCCATGAGCTCGGCCACGCCGGCGCCGTCCCGCGCGCGCTCGATCACCCAGCAGCTCAGCAGGGCCACGGCCTCGGGGTGGTTGAGCCGGACCCCACGGGCCAGCCGGTCCCGCGCGACCATGCCCGCCACCGAGAGCAGGAGCTTCTCGGTCTCGCCCGGCGTCAGGTGCACAGCGCGACCGTAGGTGGCGTGTGTGACGGGGGTGTTACAGCCTCAGCCGCCCTGGCGCACCGCGTCGGCGACGGGCGTGTCGCCGTTGACCAGGTCCCACTGCTTGCCGATGGTGCCGGGCTCGTCGAGCACGGCGGCCAGCACGGCGGCCACGTCGGCGCGGGTGACCTCGCCGCGCTCCACGTCCGGGCCGAGCGCGACCAGCCCGGTGGCCGGGTCGTCGGTGAGCCGGCCGGGCCGGATGATCGTCCAGTCGAGGCCGCTGTCGCGCACGGCCGCGTCGGCGTCGCGCTTGGCCTCGACGTAGGCCCGCCAGACGTCCTCGGTGTCCTCGGGCAGCGGGTCGTCCACGCCGATGGCCGAGACCTGCACGAAGCGCGAGATGCCGGCCTGCCGAGCGCCCTCGACGGACTTCAGCGAGCCCTCGAGGTCGACGGTCCGCTTGCGCTCCTGGTTGCCGTCCGGGCCGCCGCCGGCGGCGAAGACGACGGCGTCGCAGCCGGCGAAGGCCGCCGCGAAGGCCGCGGCGTCCTGGCTCTCGATGTCGAGCAGGCGCACCTCGGCGCCGCGGGACTCGAGCTCCTCGCGGTACGCCTCGCGGCGCACGAGGGCGACCGGGGTGTGCTCGGAGCGCCGCAGCGCGACGAGGAGGTGCTGGGCCACCTGTCCGTGGCCCCCGACGACGGCGATGCGGGACATGCCCTCCACGGTACGGGCCGGCCGAGGGCCGGCCGAGCGCTCAGCGCATGAGCGCCTCGACGAGCCGGGTGGCCGGCCCCTCGAGGTTGTGCTTCTCGGCCAGCTCCGCCACCCGCTCCGGGTCGCGCGGCGTGACCGGCCGCTCGAGACCCGTGCGGTCCACGTCGAGGTCCCGGGCCACCGCGACCACCTGCGGCGCGACGGCCAGGTAGTCGGCCGCCGCCTTGATCTTGCCGCGCGGCCCCGGCCCGAGCTCGGAGTCCGGGTCGCCGGCCGCCGCGAGGATGCCGGCCATGTCCCCGAACCGGCCCAGCAGCGTGGCCGCGGTCTTCTCGCCCACGCCGGCCACGCCCGGCAGGCCGTCGGAGGCGTCGCCGCGCAGGGTGGCGAAGTCGGCGTACTGCGCCGCGTCGATGCCGTACTTGCCGCGCACCCACGCGTTGTCGACCCGCTCGTGGTTGCCCACGCCGCGCGCGATGTAGAGCACCCGCACCTCCGCGTCGTCGTCGACGACCTGGAACAGGTCGCGGTCCCCGGTCACCACGTCCACCGGCCCCCGCGCGCCCGTCGCCAGCGTGCCGATCACGTCGTCGGCCTCGTAGCCGTCCGCGCCCCGCACGCAGAGCCCGAACGCGTCCAGCACCTCCAGGATCACCGGCACCTGCACCTCGAGCGGGTCCGGAACCTCCTCGACGTCCGGCCCGCTCGCGACCTCCGAGACCACCCGGTGCGCCTTGTACGACGGCAGCAGGTCGACCCGCCACTGCGGGCGCCAGTCGTTGTCCCAGCAGCACACCAGCTCGTCGGGGTCGTACTGCTCGACCAGCCGGGAGATGAAGTCCATGAAGCCGCGCACCGCGTTGACCGGCAGCCCGTCGTCGTCGGTGATCTCCGGGACGCCGAAGAAGGCCCGGAAGTACATCGAGGCGGAGTCCAGCAGCATGAGGCGGGGCCCGGAGGTGGTCACGGGCCGATCCTGTCAGAGGCGGCGACTAGGGTGCGGGCGTGACGTCCTCCCCCTCTCGAGGCCACCGACCGGCAGATCCTCCAGCTGCTGGCCGCGGACGGCCGGATGTCCTTCACCGACCTCGGCAAGGCCACGGGCCTGTCCACGTCCGCGGTCCACCAGCGGGTCAAGCGCCTCGAGCAGCGCGGCCTGATCCTCGGCTACGGCGCGACCGTCAACCACGAGGCCATCGGCCTGCCGCTGACCGCCTTCATCTCCATCCGCCCGATCGACCCCTCCCAGCCCGACGACTCCCCGGCCCGGCTCGAGGAGATCCCCGAGATCGAGTCCTGCTGGTCGGTGGCCGGCGACGAGTCCTACATCCTCAAGGTCCGCCTGGCCCGCCCGAGCGACCTCGAGGACCTGCTCGCCCGCATCCGCCTGGCCGCCAACGTCTCCACGCGCACGACGATCGTGCTGTCGACGTACTACGAGAACCGCCCCGTCACCGGCGGGTGACGGGGCGGTCAGGCTCGGCGCGTGACCGCGATGGTCACGGGATGACGAAGGTGACTGCGACGTCGGTCCTGGACAAGCCCGGGCCAGTGAAGGAGTCCGTCGCCAGCTCGTACGCACTGGGGCAGTCGGACGGCTGGGTCGCCCCCGTCGCGGGGCCAGCCGACGTCGGCTGGTCACCACCACGTACTTCGACCGCGCGGCGACCAGGGTCCCGTTCGACGTGAGGACGCCGTAGGCGCGGGGCTGCTCGAGCTCTGCGACCGCACCGCCGGCCAGGTCACCGAGGGCGACCGAGCCGTCCGCGATCTGTGCACCGCCGACCGAGCCGGCGCCGAGGTCGGCCGCCGTCGCAGGGCGCCGACTGCGATCTTGGAACGCAGGTGAGTTCTGCTCCGGTCCGGGTCTTCTCCCGAGCTCCGGGCGGTCTCTCGGCACGGACTCGTCTCGCACGACGTGATCGGGCCATGGGCCGGCACTGCGAGGACCAGCCGTCAGGTGCGGCCGAGCTCGAACGTCCCGCGCGGGGCCCGCAGCTCCACCCGGCGCACTCCGCGCGCGCCGCCGACCAGCGTCAACCCGGGCACGTCGCCGCCGAGCCAGGCACCCAGCTCGTCCGAGTCGCCGCCGAGCTCGACCTCGACCACCTCGGCCGGTCCGCCCTCGTCGGGGTGCACGTCGGCGCCGCGGACCCCGTCCCAGGCCAGGAAGAACGGCACCTGCCGCGCCGCCATCTCCTCCATGCCGGCCGAGCGCCAGGAGAGGGTGCTGCCGTCGGGGCGGGTCCGCGAGCCGGTCGAGACCGGGAGCCCCAGCCGCGCGGCGGTGGCCTCGAGGTCGTCCGGCTCGACGGCCAGGCCCAGCCAGGCGTCGCCGTCCGCGCTCGCCTCGAGCACCCGTCGGCCCAGCGGTGTGGTCTCGGCGACGGCACGGTCGCCGACGCCCATCAGCTCGACGTACGCCGAGCCGGCCGGGATGATCCGATTGCGGGTGCCCCAGGCGGGGTGCTCGCCGCCGACGACCGACCCCAGGCCGTGCTCGGCGAGCAGGCGGGCCGCGGCGGCGTCGACGTCGGCGCAGGCGAGGATCAGGTGGTCGAGGCGCACGCCCCGACGCTAGCCGCTCACCGTGAGCGGTCAGTACGCCTGCAGCGCCGCCGTACGACGCGAGGCCTCGGCCATCTCGGCGGCCTTGAGCGCGGACTCGTCGAGCTGCCCGTGCTCGGCCCACCACGCCTGGCCCTCGGCGGAGAGGGAGTGGATCGGGTCGTAGTACTCGTAGGTGCGGGTCAGCGCCTCGGGGTCGGCCGCCTCGATGGAGGTCCGGTAGTTCTTGGTCCAGTGCGAGATGCCGCGCACCTCGTCATACGACGCGAGCTGGTGCACCCAGCGCTTGCCGACGAACGGCACGTCACAGACGATGCGCGGGGTGGCGAAGCCCGGCAGGTAGCCCATGATGTGGTGCTGGAGCCGCTGGGCGTCGGCGACCGAGACCCGCCAGTGCTCCGAGAACGGGATCATGTCGCACATGTAGAAGTAGTAGGGCATGATCTGCGCGCCGTCGAGCAGCCGGAAGCACAGGTCGAGCAGGGCGTGCGGGTCGGCGTTCACGCCGTTGAGCAGGACGCCCTGGTTGCGCACGTCGCGCACGCCGGCGTCGAGCATCGCGCGGGCGGCGTCGGCGACCAGCGGGGTCACCGAGTTGGCGTGGTTGACGTGGGTGTGGATGGCGATGGAGACCCCGCGGGCGCGCGCGGTCGAGGCGACCCGGCCCACGCCCTCGACCACGTCGGGCTGCAGCCAGTGCTGGGGCATCCCCATGAGGGCCTTGGTGGCCAGGCGGATGTCGCGGATGTTCTCGATCTCGAGCACCTGGGTGAGGAACGCCTCGAGCCGGGGCCACGGCATGTTGGCCACGTCGCCGCCGGAGACGACCACGTCGCGCACCTGGGGCGTGCGGCGCAGGTAGTCGAGCATGTCTCCGAGCCGGTCGTTCGGCTTGCCGACGAACTTCAGCTTGTCGATGACCGCGGTGGAGTTGCCGACCAGGTCCATGCGGGTGCAGTGGCCGCAGTACTGCGGGCACGTGGGCAGCAGCTCGGCGAGCACCTTGGTCGGGTAGCGGTGGGTCAGCCCCTCGGTGGCCCACATGTCGTGCTCGTGCAGCGAGTCGCGGGTGGCGTGGGGGTGCGATGGCCAGTCGGTACGGCGGTCGGAGAAGACCGGCAGCATGTACATCCGGACGGGGTCGGCGTAGAGCGCCTCGGTCAGCGAGCCCGGGCCGGCGGGCGTGAGGTGCGGGACCATCGTGTTGAGCATCTGCGGCGGCACGAGCATCGACATCGTGGCGCGCTCGGCCTGGTCGCGCTCGAGGTCGGCGTAGAAGCGCTCGTCGACCAGGTCACCGAGCAGGTCGCGCAGCTGCTTGACGTTCTTCACGCAGTGCGCGCGCTGCCACTGGACCGACTCCCACTCCGCGCGGGTGACGTCGCGCCAGCCCGGGAAGCGGGTCCAGTCCGGCTCCACCAGCTCGACACGCTGGTAGGGGTAGGGCTGACCGGTCTCGAGCCCGATGGACGTTTCAATGGTCACTGTGCCACTGTAGGTGGACGATCTGCGGCATGTCCAAGCACACGCCGCAAATCATCCTGTTGAACGCGCAGTCATCGAGGAGAAACTCCGTGCGACCGAGTGACCCGACCGGGCTGCACCGTGTGCTGGACGACCGCACCGTCCTGCCCCAGGCGGCGCAGCGGCTGGACACCCGGCGCGAGCTGTGGCCCGACGAGGTCCGGATCCGGGTCGAGCGGCTCAACCTGGACGCCGCGTCGTTCCGCCAGCTCGAGCGCACCCACGCCTCGCCCGACGCGGTGCGCGACGCCGTCCTCGACATCGTGCGCACGCGCGGCAAGATGCAGAACCCCGAGACCGGCTCCGGCGGCATGCTGGTCGGCACCGTCGAGGAGGTCGGCCCCGAGTCGCCGCTCGGTCTGCGCGTCGGCGACCGGGTGGCCACCCTGGTCTCGCTCACGCTCACCCCGCTCGTGGTCGAGGACGACCTGGCGCGCTGGGACGGCCGCTCCGAGCAGGTGCCGGCCGACGGCTACGCGATCCTCTTCGGCCGCTCCATCGCCGCCGTGCTGCCCGACGACCTGCCCGCCGAGCTGTCCCTGGCCGTCATGGACGTCTGCGGCGCGCCGGCGCTCACCGCCCGCGTCGTCGAGGGGTACGACGCACCGGTGGTCGCGGTCATCGGCGGCGCCGGCAAGTCCGGCTCGCTCTCGCTGGCCGCGGCCCGCCGGGCCGGCGCCAAGCGCACCGTCGGCGTGGTGCCCACCGAGGCCGAGGCGCAGCTGCTGCGCGCCGCCGGCATCGCCGACGACGTGGCCCTGGCCGACGCCCGGGACCCGGTCGCGCTGCGCGACGCGGTGGCCGCCGCGGCCGGCGGTCCGGCCGACGTCACCGTGGTCTGCGTCGACGTCCCCGGGTGCGAGGGCGGCGCGGTGCTGACCACCGCGGCCGGCGGCACGGTCATCTTCTTCTCCATGGCCACGTCCTTCTCCGCCGCCGCCCTCGGTGCCGAGGGGCTCGCGGCCGACGTGACGATGCTGGTCGGCAACGGCTACGTGCCCGGCCACGCGGCGTACGCCGTGGAGCTGCTCCGTGAGCACGACGGCGTCCGGTCGCTGTTCGAGCGGCGGCTCTGATGGCCCGCAGGCCCCGCGGCAAGCTCGACCTCGACCCGGTCACCGTCCGCAAGGCGCGCGCGCTGGCCCGCAAGGCGGGCCGGCCGATCGTCGACCTGGCCCAGCAGCACACCACGGTCAGCGTCGAGCGGGCCACGCTGCGCATGGCCGGGCTCGGCGGCGCCGACGGCGACGGCATCCCGTGGGCCAACCGGCTCCTCGACACCGTCCGGGCGGACGTCGGGTTGGAGCACGGCGTCGCGCTGCCGGTCTGGGACGCCCTGGTCCGTGGCGAGGCCGAGGACCTGGCCACCCTGGCCCAGAAGGCCGGCGCCGGCTCGGTGCGGTTCCGGCTGCCCGAGGGCCGCGACGCGACGCGCGCCAGGAGCGCCGCGCGCAAGCAGGTCGGGGCGGGCCTCAAGCGCATCGACGCCCGCCGCCGGGAGCGCGAGCGGATGGTCCGCAAGCACGGCGACGCCCCGCGCACGCCGTGGATCTACCTCATCGTCGCGACCGGCGACATCATGGAGGACATCCCGCAGGCCCAGCAGGCCGCGCGCGAGGGCGCCGACGTGATCGCGGTGATCCGCTCGACGGGTCAGAGCCTGCTCGACTACGTCCCCGAGGGCGCGACCCGCGAGGGCTTCGCCGGCACCTACGCCACCCAGGAGAACTTCCGGCTGATGCGGGCCGCGCTCGACGAGTCCAGCGCCGAGCTGGGCCGCTACGTGCGCCTGACCAACTACGCCTCGGGGCTCTGCATGCCTGAGATCGCCACCCTGGCCGGGCTCGAGCGGCTCGACATGATGCTCAACGACTCGATGTACGGGATCCTCTTCCGCGACATCAACCCGGTCCGCACCTTCGTGGACCAGCGCTTCAGCCGCCAGGTCCACGCCCGCGCCGGCATCATCATCAACACCGGCGAGGACAACTACCTCACCACCGCCGACGCCGTCGAGGCCGCGCACACGGTGACGACGAGCCAGCTGCTCAACGAGTACTTCGCCAAGGAGGCCGGGCTCGAGGACTGGCAGCTCGGCCTGGGCCACGCGTTCGAGATCGACCCGGACCTGCCGAACTCCTTCCGCATGGAGCTGGCCCACGCGCTGCTGGCCCGCGAGCTGTTCCCGGAGGCGCCGCTGAAGTGGATGCCGCCGACGCGGCACATGACCGGCGACGTCTTCCGCGGCAACCTGCTCGACGGCTTCTTCAACCTGGTCGGCTCGCTCACCGGCCAGGGCATCCTGCTGGTCGGCATGATGACCGAGGCCGTGGTGACGCCGTGGCTCTCCGACCGCGACATCGCGCTGCAGAACGTCCGCTACGTCCTCAACGCCACCGGCGACCTGCACGAGGACTTCAACCCCGCCCCGGACGGCTTCATCGCCACCCGCGCCAGGCAGGTGCTGGGCGAGACCGTGGACCTGCTCGAGGCCATCGTCGACGACGGCCTGCTCGCGGCCATCGCGGACGGCACCTTCGGGCTCATGAAGCGCCCCGCCGACGCCGGCCGCGGCCTGGACGGCGTCGCGCGCAAGGCCGAGGCGTACTTCAACCCCGCCAGCGAGCTGCTCGAGGAGGCGCAGTGAGCATCGTCCGCCCGTACGGCGACGCCACCGGCGACGGCATGGTGCAGCTGAGCTTCACCCTGCCGGTGCCGCACGACAAGGTCGCCGACGGCGCCGCCGTCCAGCTGGCCAACAAGATGGGCATGGACCCGGCGCTGGTCGTGCACAGCAAGCCGATGGGTCCGGACTTCACGTTCTTCGTGGTCTACGGCCGGGTCAACCACCTCGTCGACACCAGCACCGTCGAGGTCGTCGAGCGCGACTACCCGCTGCTCACGCCCAAGGAGGTCAACGCCGCGGTCAAGCGCTCGCTGCGCCGCCGCCTCGTCGTCGTGGGCGGCTGCATCGGCACCGACGCGCACACCGTGGGCATCGACGCGATCCTCAACATCAAGGGGTTCGCGGGGGAGAAGGGGCTGGAGTACTACCGCGAGATCAAGGTGGTGAACCTCGGCGCCCAGGTCTCGGTCCCGCAGCTGGTCGAGCGCGCCCGCGCCGAGAAGGCCGACGCCGTCCTGGTCTCCCAGGTCGTCACCCAGCGCGACGCGCACCTGCTCAACACCCGCGAGATGTCCGCGGCCTTCCGCGAGGCCTACCCGCCGGAGCGGCGGCCGTTGCTGGTCGTGGGCGGGCCCCGCTTCGACGAGACCATGGCCGGTGAGCTCGGCGTGGACCGCGTGTTCTCCCGGGGCACGACGCCCGGCGAGGTCGCGTCCTTCCTCGTGCACCGGATCGCCCCCCGGGCGGCGGCGTGAGCGCCGAGGTCGGCACCCGCGTGGTGCACCGGCGCTACGTGCCGTACTCCGACGCCCACTACGCCGGGAACCTGGTCGACGGCGCCTACTCGCTCAAGCTGTTCGGCGACGTGGCCACCGAGATGTGCATCGTCACCGACGGCGACGAGGGGCTGTTCGCGTCGTACGCCGACGTGCAGTTCAAGGAGGCGGTGCGCGCCGGCGACGTGCTGGAGATCAGCTGCACGCTGACCCGGGTCGGCACCCGCTCGCGCACCCTCGACCTGGCCGTCACCGTGGTGGCCCGCGGCGAGCCGACGCCCGAGCGGCCCGGCGCCGCCCGCGTGCTGGGCGAGCCGCTGGTGGCCACGACGGCCACCGGGACCGTGGTCGTGCCGCCTCGCGCGTAGGACACGCCGGACGGCACCAGAATTTTCATGAACTGTGCATGAACGCCACACGTCCTCTGACCTGCGACTTCTCGCGTTTGTGCAGGTCAAAGGGCGGTTGACGAGAGGCGCCGAGCCGAGTTGGGTAGCGGTCGTCCGCTCATGCAGATCACGGCAGCAGCACCGGTCCTCGGGTCCGGTCGGGTCACGGGGACGTGCCATCGCCTGCAGACGTGGCCGACCCTGGTCGGTGCCGCCGTCGTGAGAGCAGGGCACGGAGGGGCCCCCGCCCCCTAGACAACAGCCTGACCGCGGCAGCCGGTTGCGAGCCTGGGCTGGACCGAAGTGGCGGGGGACCTCTCCGGCCCTCTGCGTAGACTTCAGCGGTGCTGAAGCGGGCCCTCCTCGCGGCCTGCGCGGGGCTGCTGCTCTCGGTGGCCTTCGAGCCGCTGGCGCTGCCCTGGGTGATCCCGGTGGCCGTGGCCGGCTTCGTGCTCACCACCCGTGGCGTGACGCTGCGACGCGGCTTCGTGGTCGGGCTGGTCTTCGGGGCGGCCTTCTACTTCACCCACATCTTCTGGATGCGCGCCGTCGGTGTCCCGGCCTGGATCGCGCTCGCCACGCTCGAGGCGCTGTTCTACGGGCTGCTCGGCTCGGTCTCGGCCCTGTTCCAGCGCCGGCTCGCGTGGTGGCCGCTGCTGTTCGCCGCGGCGTGGACGGCGATGGAGGTGGTCCGCAGCGGCTGGCCGCTGAGCGGGATGCCCTGGGGCCGGCTCGCCTTCGCCGTGATCGACACCCCGGTCGCGCAGGCACTGCCGTACGCCGGCGCGGTGGGCGTGAGCTTCCTGCTCGCCCTGCTCGGGGCGCTGCTGGCCTGGCTGGTGGGCGGCCTGCACGCCGGGTCTCCGCAGGCGGCTCGCCGACCCGCCGCCGCGGTCTGCCTGGTCGCGCTGGTCGCGCTGCTCGCCGCGCCGGTGATCCGGCCGTGGTCCTTCCACGCCGACGGCGAGGTCACGGTGGCGGCCGTGCAGGGCGACGTCCCCGGGCGCGGCGACGACATCCTCTACGACTTCCGCCAGGTCACGGCCAACCACGTCGACGCCACCGTGGACCTGGCCCGGGACGTCGCCGACGGCACCGTCGCGCGCCCGGACTTCGTGCTGTGGCCGGAGAACTCCACGGCCACCGACCCGTTCAACGACGCCGAGACCCACGAGGGGATCCTGCGGGCCAGCGAGGCGATCGGCGTGCCGATCCTGGTCGGTGCGATCGTCGACGGCCCCGAGCGGGGTCAGGTGCTCAACCAGGGCATCGTGTGGGACCCGGTCACCGGGGCGGGGGAGCGCTACACCAAGCGGCACCCGGTGCCGTTCGGCGAGTACATCCCCGCCCGCGCGCTGTTCACCAGGTACCAGTTCTTCGACCGGCTGCGCGACGTCGGCCGCGACATGCTCAGCGGGACCCGCGACGAGCCGCTGCGCATCGGCGGCCTCGAGGTGGCCGACGCGATCTGCTTCGACATCGCCTACGACGACGGGCTGGTCGCCCAGCTCCAGCGCGGGGCGCAGCTGCTGGTGGTGCAGAGCAGCAACGCGACCTTCATCCGCACCGACCAGATCGACCAGCAGTTCGCGATCACCCGCGTGCGCGCGCTGGAGACCGGCCGGTGGGTCGCGGTGGCCACCACCAACGGCGTCTCGGGGATCATCGCGCCCGACGGCGACGTGGTCGACACCGCCGACCCCCGCACCCGCGCGGTGCTGACGCGCACGGTCGGCCTCAGCGACCAGCTGACGCCCGCCGTACGGCTCGGGGCCTGGACGGGACGCGCCGCGGAGCTGCTCACCGTTCTCGGCCTCGCCCTCGCCCTGCTCCCGTATCGTCGGCGGGACCAGGACACGACCGCGACACCGCTCGAGGAGCGGGAGCCGACGACCGTAGGAGGAGCATGAACGACGCCGGGCTGGGCCGTGTCGTGATGTGCGTGCCCACCTACAACGAGGCCGACAACCTGGCCTGGCTGGTGGGCCGGCTCCGGGCGGCCGAGCCGGCGGTGCACGTGCTCGTGGTCGACGACAACTCCCCGGACGGCACCGGCGCGCTCGCCGATGAGCTGGCCGCCGCCGACGACGCGATCCACGTGCTGCACCGCACCGAGAAGGGCGGCCTCGGCGCGGCGTACCTCGCCGGCTTCCGGTGGGCGCTCGACGCCGGGTACGACGTCGTCGGGGAGATGGACGCCGACGGGTCCCACCAGCCCGAGCAGCTCCACCGGCTGCTCGAGGCGCTGGTCGAGGGCGGGGGAGCGGACCTGGTCATCGGCTCGCGCTACGTGCCCGGGGGCTCGGTGGTCAACTGGCCCAAGCGCCGCGAGGCGATCTCGCGCGGCGGCAACCTCTACGTCCGACTGCTGCTCGGCATCGCGGTGCGCGACGCCACCGCGGGCTACCGCGTCTTCCGGCGCACGGCGCTGGAGAAGATCGACCTGGACTCGGTGGAGTCGACCGGCTACGTCTTCCAGACCGACCTGGTCACCCGTTGCCTGCGCGCCGGGCTCACCGTCCGTGAGGTGCCGATCGAGTTCGTCGAGCGCGTGCGCGGCGACTCCAAGATGAGCGGGGCGGTGGCCACCGAGTCACTGCGCCGGATCACCCGGTGGGGACTGCGCGAGCGGCGCGAGCAGCTCCATCGCGCGCTTCGGCGGGGACGCTGATGGCCGCTCGCCGCCGTCGGCCGCTGCTCGTGTGGGCGCTGTTCGCGCTCTTCGTCGTGGTGCCGCTGGTCGAGATCTACGTGATCATCCAGGTGGGGCAGGCCATCGGACCGTGGTGGACGATCCTGCTGCTCGTCGCCGACTCCGTGCTCGGCTCGTGGCTGATCAAGCGCGAGGGCGGCCGCGCGTTCCGCGCGTTGCGCGAGGCCATCGACAGCGGGCGGATGCCGGCGAAGGAGCTGGCGGACGGCGGGCTGATCCTCGTCGGCGGGACGCTGATGCTGGCGCCGGGGTTCGTCACCGACATCTTCGGCATCGCGATGATCCTGCCGTTCACGCGCCCGTTCTTCCGCGGCGTGCTCACCCGCGTGGTGGCCAGCCGACTCGTCGTCACCCGGCTCGGCGGCGGCTCGCGTCCCGGAGCAGCACGACGCCCCGGTCCTGACCCTGAAGGGCCGGTGGTCCGGGGCGAGGTGGTCGACGAGCCCTAGGGCTCGTCGCTGGTCTCAGGAGACCTTGCGCTTCTTGGCGTTGGCGCGGTGCAGGTGCGCCGGGCCGATCTCGCCGCCGCGCAGCAGCTCGAGGCGCTCCTTGAGGATGTCCTCGAGCTCCTTCTCCGAGCGGCGCTCGAGCAGCATGTCCCAGTGGGTGCGGACCGGCTTCTCGACCTTGACCTCGCGCTCGATGCCCGCCGTGCTCTCGGCCTCGTCCCCGCACTTGGGGCACTCCCAGACGGCCGGGATCTCGGCCTCGGTGGACATGGTGATCTCGAACTCGTGGCCGCGCGGGCAGCGGTACCCGACCTGCTGCCGGGCGGCGAACTCGATGCCCCGCTCGTCCTCGAAGCTCTGGCCTCCCAGACGCGCTCCGCGCAGTGTGCGCTCCGCCATGAGGCACCTCCCTGTGTGATCGTGGTTTCCCCGTGCAACTGACAGACGGTGTGGACCAGCCAAAGGTTCGCCGTAGCGATCCGTTGACAAACATCCCGTCAGTTGTGTAACGGTACCCAGCCGGTCGTGATTCCCGCGATTCCGCGCTGGTACCGGCCGGTAGGTCCGTCAGACCCAGCCTGGCACGCCGGTGGTCAGGAGCGCACCGTGCGGGGTACCTCGTTGCCGGCCTCCGCGATGCCGCGCTCGGGGTCCAGGCGGAGCAGGAAGAACGCGCCGAGCACGAAGAACACGATGAGGCTCACGATGGCCGGGCGGTAGGAGCCGCTGACCTGGAAGACCACACCGAAGAGCAGGACGCCGAACCACGACGTACCGCGCTCGAAGGCGTTGTAGAGCGCGAAGTACTCGCCCTCGCGGCCGCGGGGGATGAGCAGGCTGAAGAACGAGCGCGACAGGGCCTGGGTGCCGCCCAGCACGATGCCGATGGCCACGCCGACGACCAGGAACAGCGCGACGTTCTCCGCGGGCAGGAACATCGCCACGACCACGATGACCATCCAGGCGAACGTGCCCCACAGGATCGCGCGGTAGGCGCCGTGGCGGGCGGCCAGGCGCCCGAAGTACAGCGCCCCGCCGAAGGCCACGAACTGGATGAGCAGGATGGTGGCGATGAGGACCGAGTCGCCGAAGCCGAGCTGTTTGGAGCCGTACGTCGACGCGGCGTAGATCACGGTCTGGATGCCGTCGTTGTAGAAGACGTAGGCCAGCAGGAAGGTCAGCGTCATCGGGTAGCGGCGCAGCTCCTTGAGCGTGGTCCACAGCTGTCCGAAGCTGCGCTGCCACAGCCCCCCGGTGGCGTCGACCGGCGCGACCGGGTCGCGGTTGCGCAGCCAGACGAACGGGATGATCGTGAACCCGGCCCACCACACCGCCGCGGACAGCAGCGAGATCCGCACCGCCAGCTCGGTGCCGAGCCCGATCGCGTCGTGGCCCAGCACCACCACCAGGTTGAGCAGCAGGAGCAGGCCGCCGCCGAGGTAGCCGAAGGCCCAGCCGCGCGAGGAGACGTGGTCGCGCTCCTCCTCGGTGGAGATGTCGACGAGGATCGCGTAGTAGCTGACCAGCGAGCAGCCGGCCAGCACGCTGCTGGCCACGATGCAGAACGCCGCCAGCTGCCACTGGTCGCCCCTCATCAAGAACAGCAGCGCGGCGAAGAACGAGCCGGTCCAGGCGAAGAAGGCCATGTGCACCTTCTTGCGCGACGAGCGGTCGACCATGGCCCCGACCACCGGCAGGATCACCGCGCTCAGGATGGTCGCGAAGCTGGTCAGGTAGAACGGCAGCGACCCCGCCGCCAGGTGCAGCCCGAGCACGCTGACGGTCTTGTCGCAGGTGTCGTCGGCGTCGTCGCCGCAGCCGGCCGCGCGGCCCGCGACGGTGATCATGTACGGCGCGAACAGCACCGACAGCACGGTTGTGTAGTAGGCCGAGTTGGCCCAGTCGTAGAAGTACCACGCCTTCTGCTCTCGGCGCCGGGCCTGCGCCCGCAGCGGGCCGAGGTCGGCGAAGCCGCCGCCGGGTGCCGGTGTCGACGTCATGGCTGTCCTCTCCACAGGCCGCGCTCGACGAGCACGTCCTTGAGCAGGTCGGTCCGGTCGGTGAACAGGCCGTCGACCCCGAGGTCGAGCATCTCGTGCATCTCGCGCGGCTCGTCGACGGTCCACACGTGCACGTGCAGGCCGGCCGCGTGCGCCTTGCGCACCATCGCCCGGCCGGCCACCGTCAGCCGCCCGCGCCGGCGCGGGATCTGCACCGCCGCCACCCGGTGCCGGGTCACCCAGGCCGCCGCCCGACCGCTCGGGAGGGCCAGGAACGCCGCGACCTCGGCCGGCGCGGCCGACGTCGGCACCCGGCCCGCCGTCAGCCGCCGGAACGCGTTGAGCCGCTTCGTGGCGAAGGACCCCACCAGCACCCGGTCCCACGCCTCGCGCTCGGCCACGAACGCCGCCAGGGCCGGCGCCGCCCCGTCGGCCTTGAGGTCGATGTTGAACCGCGCCTGCGGGAACGCGTCGAACAGCTCGGCCAGCGTCGGGACCTGCTCGCGGCCGCCGACCAGGGCCCGACGCACCTCGGTGGAGGTGAGGTCGGCGATCGCGCCCTGCCGGTCGGTCACCCGGTCCAGCACCGTGTCGTGGAAGGCGAGCAGCACCCCGTCCGCGGTCACGTGCACGTCGGTCTCGAGGTGGTCGTAGCCCAGGGCCACCGCGTGCCGGAAGGCGGCGAGCGTGTTCTCGAGGCCCTCGATCTCCGGGTGGTAGGCGCCCCCACGGTGCGCGAAGGCCAGCACGCCGCCCCGCCCGTCCGCGACCGCGTCCAGGAAGGGGTAGCCGGTCCTCGGCGCCGTCACAGCGAGCAGTATGCCGACCACCCCGCACACCGGCGAGCGTCCGGGGGGCCGCCGCGCCGGCACGCTAGGTTCGGGGGATGGACGCGGAAGCTGCTCTGGACTGCCCGGTCTGCGGTACGCCGATGGACGTGCGCCCGCTCGGCGACGCCGAGGTCAACGCCTGCCCCCAGGGCCACGGCGTCTTCCTCCGCCGCGCCGACCTCGGCACCCTGGTCGAGGCCGAGCAGGACTGGCACCGCCACGCCGGCCAGCACACCATGCCGATGCCGCGCATCACGCCCGACATGACCGCGCCCCCCGGCGGCAAGACCCAGTCCCGCGCCTGGGTGGAGACCCTGTTCTGACCCCTCGCCGCCGCGCCGCCACGTCACCTCTCGCCGGCCGCCTGCTCGACGCCCAGGTGGCCTACCACCTGGACCGCCTGACCGGCGGCGAGCTGGACGCCACGGTGGCGCGCCTGGCCGAGGCGGTCCTCGACGCCGTCGACGCGCACCAGCTGGCGGACCTGGTCGACGCCGACGCCCTGAAGGACATCGTGGGCCGCGCGCTGCGCGACGTGCCGTCGAGCGCAGCGGTGGCCGGCTTCGTCGACCTCTTCCGCGAGGTGCTGCGGGCCGGCCCGGCCGAGCCGTTCGCGCTGGCCGACGTCGTCGACCGCGCACAGGTCGAACGGATGCTCACCGAGGCGGTGGGGCTGACCCCCGCGCTCGAGCGGGCGCTGGAGCGGCTGACCGCGAGCCCGCAGGTGGGCGCGGCCGCCTCGAGGTTCATGGCGCGCATCGTGGGCGAGGTGATCGCGACCAACCAGGCCGTCGCCGACAAGGTCCCGGGTCTCGGCGGCCTGCTGGCCCTCGGCACCCGTGCCGCGGCCGGCGTCGTCGGCGCGGCGGACCGGCAGCTCGACGGCATGCTCGCGGATACCGCGGGCAGGGGCGGCGCCCTGGCCGTGCGCCGCCTGAACCGGATCGTCGTGGACACCCTCCGCGACCCGACCACCCGCGAGGCGGCCCTGCAGACGTGGGACCTGGTCGCCGCCGCGCCGTTGCGAGGGCAGGGGGAGCACCTCGAGCCGGGTGAGGCCGACGGTCTCCTCGACGCCGTCCACGACCTCGTGGTGACGACCCTGGCCGACCCCCGGACCGTGACGTTCGCCCACGCCGTGGTGGACGGCTTCCTCGAGGCGTTCGGCGGCTACACACCCACCGAGCTGCTCGCCGAGCTGGACCTCGGCCGCGCAGACGTCGTCGCCGACCTGGTCCGGCTGGCGCCAGGCGTCATGGAGCCGCTGGTCGAGTCCGGGGCGCTGGAGCGGCTCCTGCGCGCCGAGCTCGAGCCGTTCTACGCCTCCGCTGCGGTCGCCGAACTGCTGGCCGACTGACCGGGCTCGCGCTGTACGGCTCAGATGTCCCGGAACGGCTCGATGTTGGCGCCGAGCTCGTTGAGCCGCTCGGCGAGGTCCTCGTAGCCGCGGTGGATGACGTACGTCGAGCGCAGGACACTGGTGCCCTTCGAGGCCAGCATGGCCAGCAGGATGACCACGGCCGGCCGGAGCGCAGGCGGGCAGACGATCTCGGCGCCGGAGAAGTGGGTGGGGCCCTCGATCATCACGCGGTGGGGGTCGAGGAGCTTGACCTGGCCGCCGAGCTTGTTGAGCTCGGTGAGGTAGATGGCGCGGTTCTCGTAGACCCAGTCGTGCAGGAGGGTCTGGCCCTCGGCCACGGCGGCGATGACGGCGAAGAACGGCAGGTTGTCGATGTTGAGGCCGGGGAACGGCATCGGGTGGATCTTGTCCAGCGGGGCGCGCAGGTCCGAGGGCTGGGTGGTGATGTCGACCAGGCGGGTGTGGCCGTTGCGGGCGACGTACTCCTCGGAGCGGGTGTGCTGCAGGCCCATCTCGCCGAGGGTGGCGAGCTCGATCTCGAGGAACTCGATGGGGACGCGGCGGATGGTGATCGAGGAGCGGGTCACGATGGCGGCGGCCAGCAGGCTCATGGCCTCGATGGGGTCCTCGCTGGGGGCGTAGTCGACGTCGACGTCGATCTCCTCCAGGCCGGTCACGGTGAGCGTGGTGGTGCCGACGCCCTCGACGCTGACGCCGAGCTTCTGCAGGTAGAAGCAGAGGTCCTGGACCATGTAGTTGGACGAGGCGTTGCGGATCACGGTGGTGCCGGGGTGGAGGGCGGCGGCCATGAGGGCGTTCTCGGTGACGGTGTCGCCGCGCTCGGTGAGCACGATCGGCGCCTGCGGCTCGATGGCCCGGTTGACCTGGGCGTGGTACTGCCCGTCGGTGGCCTTGACCTCCAGGCCGAAGGGGCGCAGGGCGTACATGTGCGGCTCGACGGTGCGGGTGCCGAGGTTGCAGCCGCCGGCGTAGGGCAGCTCGAAGGTGTCCTCGCGGTGCAGCAGCGGGCCGAGGAACATGATGATCGAGCGGGTACGCCGGGCAGCGGTCTCGTCGATGGCCTCCAGGCGCAGCTCGCGCGGCGGGACGATCTCGAGGTCGTTGTCGTCGTTGAGCCAGCGGGTCTGCACGCCGACGCTGTTGAGCACCTCGAGGAGGCGGTTGACCTCCTCGATGCGGGCCACCTTGCGCAGCGTGGTGCGGCCGCGGTTGAGCAGACTCGCGCAGAGCAGCGCGACACCGGCGTTCTTGGAGGTCTTGACGTCGATGGCGCCGGAGAGCGTGGTCGGCCCGGTCACGCGCAGGTGGGTGGGGCCGGCGCCGAGGGCGACGATCTCGGAGTCCAGCGCGGAGCCGATCCGGGCCAGCATGTCGAGCGAGAGGTTCTGGTGGCCCTTCTCGATCCGGTTGATCGCGCTCTGACTGGTGCTGAGCCGCTCGGCCAGCTGCTGCTGGGTGAGCCCCCGGTGCTTGCGCGCGTCGCGGATGATGCTCCCGATCCGGCCTTTGTACCCCTCAGTCATGCTCACCACGGTAACTCACATGTGAGATAACGCAACCTCGGGCGCGCCGGTGCGTCCAGCATGGCACACCGGGCGGGGGAGGACCCCGCACGTGTCCGCGCACCGGGCCGGTGACATGCTGCGGAGCGGCGCGGGGGCGCGAGGAGGGGACGATGAGCGGGTGGGACGACCGGCAGGAGGGGCCGCTGCGACTGGGCCCGCTGCTGCGCTACGTCGACGCGACGAGCGCGACGATCTGGGTCGAGACGGCCGAGGCCGCCGAGGTCCGCGTCGAGGCCGGTGACGTCAGCGCCGCCGCGCGGACCTTCCGGGCCCACGACCACCACTACGCGCTGGTCGAGGTGACCGGGCTGCCGGAGGGCACGGCCACGCCGTACCGCGTGCTGGTCGACGGCACCCAGGTCTGGCCCGACGAGCAGGACCCGGCGTTCGCCGAGTTCCCGCCGCCGGTGATCCCGACGCTGCGGCCGGGCAAGCCGCTGCGGATGGCCTTCGGCTCCTGCCGCGTCAGCGTCTCGCACGACCGGGAGGGCACCGAGGCCTTCGGTGTCGACGCGCTGCGCGCCTACGCGCTGCGGATGGCCGGCCTCACCGGCGAGCCGGGGCACTGGCCGGACCTGGTCGTCTTCCTCGGCGACCAGGTGTACGCCGACGACACCAGCCCGCTGATGAAGGAGTTCATCAAGGCCCGGCGCGACCCCGAGCAGCCGCCGTGGACGGAGCTGAAGGACTTCCAGGAGTACGCCCACCTCTACCGGCTCGCGTGGAGCGACCCGGCCAACCGCTGGCTGCTCTCCACGCTGCCCAGCGCGATGATCTTCGACGACCACGACATCCGCGACGACTGGAACACCAGCCACGACTGGCGCCGGGAGATGGAGGCCACCGACTGGTGGCACGAGCGCGTCGTGTCCGGTCTCGGGTCGTACTGGGTCTACCAGCACCTGGGCAACCTCGGCCCGCAGGACCGCGCCGAGGACCGGCTGTGGCAGCGCATCGCGACCCACGACGGACCGGTCGAGCTCGACGTGACCGACGAGCTCGACCGGCTGGCCGACGACGCCGACCAGCGGCCCGAGACCTACCGGTGGAGCTTCTCGCGCGACTTCGACACCCAGGCCCGCCTGGTCGTCGTCGACTCCCGCGCCGCGCGGGTGCTCCAGCCGGACCGCCGCTCGATGCTGGACCCCGGAGAGGTGGCCTGGCTGGACGAGCGGCTGCGCGGCGACGTCGACCACCTGCTCATCGGCACCTCGCTGCCGGTGCTGCTCGCGCCCGCGCTGCACCACGCCGAGGCGCTCAGCGAGGCCTTGGCCCAGAAGCGGTTCGGCTCGCTGCTCGGCCGCTTCGGCGAGTGGGTGCGCACGACCGCCGACCTCGAGCACTGGGCGGCGTTCCAGGAGGGCTTCACCGACGTCGGCCGGATGACGGTCGAGGTGGCCTCCGGGCAGCGCGGCCGCACGCCGCGGTCGGTCACGTTCCTGTCCGGCGACGTCCACCACTCCTACGTCGCCGAGGCCTGGGCCGACCCGGCCACCGGCGCCACCCTGGAGAGCGCCGTGGTGCAGGCGACCTGCTCGCCGATCCGCAACCCGCTGCCGGCGTTCATGAAGGGCTTCCTCAAGGTGGCCGCGCTCGGTCGGGCACGACCGACCGGCCGGCTCCTGGCCGGCCGGGTGCCCCGCTCGCCGCTGCGGTGGGAGGTGACCCAGGGGCCGTGGTACGACAACAACCTGGCCGTGCTGGAGCTCCAGGAGCAGCAGCTGCACTTCACCTGGGCGCGCGGCGTCGTCGACGGCGAGCGCTACGACCGAGCGCGGCTCGAGCGGGTCGCGACGGTCGACGTGCCGCTGGGGGAGCGGAGCCGGGTCAGGCGCTGAGCAGCCGGCTCTCGCCCGGCCTCACGGCCGGCGTGCAGTCGCAGTCGTCGCCGCACCCGAGGAAGGTGTGGGAGGCGTGACCGCAGCGCTGGCACGGCAGGTCGTGCGACAGGTGCTGGTCGTTGGTCTGGACGGTGTCCCACATGATCGCTCCTCCTCCCCGGCCCGGCGTCCGGTGGTGATCTCCCGACGGTGACACCGCCGGCCCCCGGAGCGCCGCAGAACCGCCGCGCCGGCGCTCACCTCGTCCACAGTCGACCTGCTCGGCCGTCGCGCGCATGGCCCGTTCGGGCCATGGCCACCACCGGTGGTTTGAAGGCGGCGGCCAGGGGACACCGTGGGGACATGGCTGACTCGAACACACATTCGACCGACGACCCGACCACAGAGACCCTCGGCGGCACCAGCGGCGACAGCGCGGTGAAGGACCCCGAGGAGTGGGTCACCGGCGATGAGCCGATGACCGGCGCCCAGCGCTCCTATCTCGACACCCTGGCCCGCGAGGCGGGCGAGGAGATCCCCGCCGACCTGACCAAGGCCCAGGCCTCCGAGCACATCGAGCGGCTCCAGGCGAAGAGCGACCGGGTGTCCTAGCGCGGGCCGAGCACCAACCGCTCGCCGGCCAGGTCGAAGGAGAACCGGTAGCGGTAGAGGAACTCCGAGCCGACCAGCCCGTCGTGGACGATGTCCTGGAACATCACCCGTGGCGAGGCCTGCGCGGTCTCGGGCGCCGCGGCGAGGTGCACCGAGCCGGGCAGGGTCGCGTCGTGACGGACGTAGGCGAAACCGGTCTCGTCCACGCCCTCGCGACTGCTCACGCGCTCGTCGTCGGCGGACAGGCCGCACTCGGTCAGGAACCGGGAGTCCAGGATGAGCCGGTCCGACCCGGTGTCGACCTCCACCAGGACCGTGCGGCCGCTGGGCAGGACCAGCTCGACGAACGGGTCGGCCGTGTGCTCGTCGCGGTGCACCTCGAGCGGGACCACGATCCCCTCGATCTGCGCCCCGGGCTCGTGGACCGTGAAGGTCGCGGCCGCGACGTCGGTGGTCACCGTGCGGTCGCCGAAGAACGCCGGTCCGAGGATGCCGTCGAAGTCGTCGCCCAGGTCGGCCACGGCGGCGACGTGGCCGGCGACCGCGTAGTCGCCGACCGAGAGCGGTGGCAGGCGGACCAGCGGCGCCTCGACGACCTGACCCGACATCCGTCGCCCCGCGTAGGTCGTGCCGAGCGGCTCCGCGTCGGCCCGCTGGGCGAGGGGCGAGCTCACCACGCTCACGCCGATGCCCGTGTCGACCAGGAACAAGCGCTCGTCGTCGCCGAGGCGCGCACGGAGCCTGACGAGGTGGGCGTACCACTCGAGCGGGAGCGTCGTCGGCGCCATGCGCCGGACCCTACGCGGCGCGGGCGAGCTCGGGGCGCGGCTCGGGCAGGGGTACGACGGGCGCGCGGCGGCTTCGGGAGGCGGTGAGGATGCCGCCGAGGACGAGGACGATGCCGCCGGCCTGGAGCAGGGTCAGGGACTCGCCGGCGACCATCGCGCCGAGCAGGACGCCGGTGACCGGGTTGAGCAGGCCGACCACGCCGACGGTGGCGGCGCGCAGGCGGGCCAGGCCGCCGAACCAGCAGAGGTAGGCCAGCGCGGTGGCCACCAGGCTGGTGAAGGCGAAGCCGAGCCCGGAGCCGGCGGTCAGGGCCGGCGGTGCGCCCTCGAGGAGGCTGGCGGCCAGGGTCAGGGCCAGGCCGCCGAGCACCAACTGCCACGCGGTCATGGCCACCAGGGGCGTGCCGTCGGACCACCGCTTGGCCAGCACGGCGCCCGCGCTGGACAGCAGCAGCGCGCTGGTCGAGGCGACCAGGCCGAGCGGGTCCAAGGTGCCACTGGCCCCGCCGACCAGGAGGAGCACGCCGCAGATGCCGGCCACGGACCCGGCCACCAGCCGCCGGGTCATCCGCTCACCGACCAGCAGCCAGGCGAAGCCGGCCAGGGCCAGAGGGGCGAGGGCCATGACCGAGGCCGCAACGCTCGAGGGCAGCCGCTGGGCGGCGACGTAGACCAGCAGGAAGAACGCGCCGATGTTGAGGGTGGCGAGGACCGCCGAGCGCCACCACCAGGCACCGCGGGGCAGGGTGCGGGCCACCGCGAGCAGGACCAGGCCGGCCGGGAGTGCCCGCAGGGCCGAGCCCCACAGCGGGGCGTCGACCGGCAGCAGCTGCCGGGTCACCACGTAGTTCGCGCCCCAGGCCACCGGGGCCACGGCGGTGATGCCGATCCACTTCGCTTCCACGGAAGCAATAATCCCTTCCGTGGAAGATATATTCCAAGTCGTGAGTGACGCCCCCGATCGCGGCCCGGACCACGTCGGCCGGATCCAGGAGCAGTGGCGCCGCGAGCGCCCGGACCTCGACACCTCGCCCCAGGGCGTGTTCGGGCGGCTGCACCGGTTGGCCGACCGGCTCCGGGAGGAGCTGGAGGTCGAGTTCCGACGGCACGGGCTGGGGGAGGGGGAGTTCGACGTCCTCGCCGCGCTGCGCCGCGCGGGCGCGCCGTACGAGCTGGCCCCGGGGGAGCTGGCGCGGCACACCATGGTCACCACGGGCGCGGCCACCAAGCGGATCGACCGGCTGGTCGCGGCCGGCCTGGTGAGCCGGCGGGTCCGCGACGACGACCACCGGGGCCGGCTCGTCGGGCTCACCGAGGCGGGGCGCCGGGTGGTCGACGACGCCTTCACCGCCCACATCGCCAACGAGCACCGGCTGCTGGCCCCGCTCAACCGCATGGAGCGCCAGGCGCTGGAGCGGATCCTCACGAAGTGGCTGGGCGCCTTCGAGGAGTGAGACGGAGCAGGAGCCCGACCGCGAGCACGGCGCCGCCCGCGCCCGCGGCCCACCACGCCGCGTCGGCGGGGATCTCGAGGTAGGTCGTGAGGCCCAGGATCCGGGCCAGTCCCCAGGGCAGCAGGCCGAGCTGGTCGTTCCACACCGTGAGCCCGCGCTCGAGCCCGTACGCCGCCACGAACAACCCGGCGGCCCCGAGCCCCAGCCCGACGCCGGCCAGGACGGCCCCGGCCGCGCGCCGGGCACCGAGGGCCCCGGCCAGCGCCCACCCGGCGGCCACGAACAGCCACAGGAACAGCGCGACGGCCACGGTGACGTAGACCGAGCGCCGCGCCGGCTCGGTCCAGAACGCGAACCAGTAGCCGCCCGGGCCGGTGGGCGCCAGCGCGGCCAGCGTGACCACGGCCCGGACGACGCAGACGCTGGAGACGACCGTGAGCACCGGCCCGGCCGCCCGCCGGCCACCGAGCAGCAGGAGCAGGACGGTGGACAGCGCCAGGGCGCCGAGGGTGACGAGCAGGTGCGCCGGCGCCAGGAACGACGTCTGGACGCACCGCGTGGCCAGGAAGAGCAGCCCGCCGACCACGATGGCCGGCACGCTCGTCCGGGCCGCCCAGGGACGGGTGATCGCCACGCGGGTGGCGCGGGAGAGCAGCAGCCACAGCAGCGCGAGCACGAGGAGCACGCGGGCGGTCCAGGCCATGGCCAGGTCGCGGTCGGCGCGCTCGACCCCGAGCCGGGCGGCGGTGAGGTTCCAGGCCGGGTGCTGCACGTCGCCGCCGGGCGCCGCGAGGTGGGCCGCCGCCGCGCGGTCGAAGGCGTCGCGCGCCTCGACCCACGCCCGGTGGCCCTCGCCGGTGTCGTGCCAGGCCGCCGCGCGCAGGAACATGGTGCGGTACGCCGCGAGCAGGCGCAGCGTGTCCACCTCGTAGTCCAGCGCGCCGGTGAACGCCTCGTACGTGCCGGGACGCCAGCTGTCCGGGTCGGTGCCGACGACGAGAGCGCGCATCCGCTCCGCGGTGGCGACCGCCCGTTCGCCGTCGGCCAGGGTCTCGTCGAGCCGGTCGCGCACCACGGCGTAGAGCAGGTCGAGGGTGGCGGAGTCGCCGGTGAGCACGTCCCACTCGAACAGCCACATCTGCGGCGGCGGCTCCAGGCCGAGCGCGACCACGCGCTGCTCGGCGAAGGGCCGGAGGTAGAGCCCGGTGTGGATCGCGTCGCGCGAGAGCGCCATGGCCTCGGCCACGGCGCGGACCGTGGCCGGGTCGTCGGACAGGTAGCGCCGCGCCCAGTCCACGGTGACCCCGCCGACGTCGGCGCCCGGGTCCCGGGCGACGGCCGCGGCCGTCAGGGTGTTGGCCTCGTAGAGCGGCCAGAAGCCGGAGGTGAGGTAGAGCGACATCGGCCCGGCCCGCCACGGCCCGCCGTCCTGGGTCCACGACCAGACGCCCTCGACGTGCGGGTTCGCGGCCACCAGTCGTTGGACCGCCCACGAGAACTCGGGACCGAGGTCGTCCGGGAACGCGCCGAACCCCTCGAACTCCCGCCGCGACTGGAACTCCACGATCCGCCGCTGGTCGCCCGTCTCGAGCGTGGTGTTCAGCGGCAGCCAGCTGTAGAAGTCGCCGGCGGTGTACTTGGTCGACACGATGAGCGCGGGGGAGTCCAGGCCGTCGAGGACCCGGTGGTACGACGCGGGATCGGTGTGCATGTCGCCGACCGCGCCGATGCCCACCGACCAGGTCCGGAAGACCACCTCCCGGCCGGACGCCTCGGCCTGGTCGGTGAAGGCCGTGAGCATCGTGCGTACCGCTCGCACTGTGCGCACGGCGAGCGCCGAGTACTGGTCGAAGCCCGGTTCGGCGTAGATCGAGCCGGCCTCGCCGATGCGCAGGAGCACGCCGGACAGCCCCGGCGCCTCGTCGTATAGCCGCTGCAGGGCGTCGGTGTAGACCCGCCACAACGCCGGGTCCTCGGTGTCGGTGCCGAAGCGCTGCTCGAGGTCGTCGGCCAGCTCGGGGGTGAGCGCCAGCATGTCGGTGCGCAGGAAGACCTTCATGCCGAGCTCGTGCGCGCGGTCCCAGAACGGCTCGAACGCCGCGCGCAGCGCCGCGGCCCGCTCGCGGTCCTCGGCGCTGGCCGCCGGGAGGTCGGCGTACTCCACGAAGCCCGGCCAGGCGACCGCGTCGTAACCGTCGGCGAGCACGTGGCGCAGGAAGGCGTCCCACTCGCCGTAGTCGTCGGCGAGGGCGTCGGCGTCGACGTACGGCGCGTGCTCGAGGTAGGCGTCCTCGAACGCGCGGGAGACGTGGGAGTAGTCATTGCCCGGGCGCCACTGGTCAGGGTCCGGGGTCACGCCGACCGCGCCGAGGTCGACCATCCGGAACGGCAGCGCGCTGCGCACCTCCCCGCCGAGGTGCTCGGCCACCGGCCGGCCGGCGCGCACCTGCTGGGCCAGGTCGTAGACGGCACGGACCCCACCGGTCTCGCTGGCCGCGTCCACGGTCAGCGCGTCGGGCGTGCCGCCCAGCCGGTAGCCGTCGTCGGACTCCTCCCCAGCGCCGACGGTGACGGTGACGCTCGCCGTCCCGCTCGGCGTGGTCGCACCCTGAGCGGCGCGGAGCTCGTCGAGGGCCACGCCGAAGCGCACGGTGTTCGGCGCCGTCACCTCGAGACGCGGGTTGGTCGCGACGGGACCCACCTCGGGCACCACCGGGTCCGGCGGCGTCATCTGGGCGGCCGGCTCGGTGCTGATCCCGAGCAGCTGGCCGACGCCGGCCGCGACGCCGGCCCCGAGGGCGAGGAGAAGCACCGCCACCCACGGCGCCAGCACCCGCTGCCGTCGCGTCGTCGCCACGGCCCGAAGCCTCGCACGCGCCGTCGCTCGACGTGGGAGCATCGGTGCCGTGACCGGCCGCGCGGACGACGACCAGCGCCTGCGCGACCTGCGCGCGCTGCGCACGGTCAAGGACCGCATCGACCGCGAGTACGCGCAGCCCCTCGACGTCGAGGCGCTGGCCCGCGGCGTGCACGTCTCGGCGGGACACCTGAGCCGGGAGTTCAAGAAGGCCTACGGCGAGTCGCCGTACTCCTACCTCATGACCCGTCGCATCGAGCGGGCCATGCTGCTGCTGCGGGTCGGCGAGCTGAGCGTCACCGAGGTCTGCTTCGCGGTGGGGTGCCAGTCGCTCGGGACGTTCAGCACGCGTTTCACCGAGCTGGTCGGGGTCTCGCCGAGCGTCTACCGCCAGCAGCAGGCCGGCGCACTGGCCGGCGTGCCGTCGTGCGTCGTCAAGCAGGTGTCACGACCGGTCAGGAATCGAGAAGCGGCCACCCCGGCCGTCTCCTAGCGTGGCGGTCATGGTCACCAAGATCCTCAACGCCTTCCTCCCGCACGACGACCGCGACGCCGCGGTGGAGTTCTGGTGCGACAAGCTCGGCTTCGAGCTGCGCAACGACGTCGGGTACGACGGGATGCACTGGCTCACCGTCGGCCCGCCCGACCAGCCCGACGTCAACCTCGTGCTGTTCCCGCCGGGCGCCGACCCGGGCGTCACCGACGACGAGCGGCGCACCATCACCGAGATGATGGCCAAGGGCACCTTCGCCATGCTCACCCTGGCCACCGACGACCTCGACGCCCTCTTCGAGCGGCTCCAGGCCGCCGACGTCGAGGTCATGCAGGAGCCGACCCAGCAGCCGTGGGGCGCTCGCGACTGCGCGTTCCGCGACCCGTCCGGCAACACCATCCGCATCGACGAGGTCCGGGGCTGACCGGGAACCCGGGGGAGGGGCCGGACGTTGTGCTCTCCGTTCCGGCTGGCCGAGGAGTGGAGGCGGTGCCGCGTGTCCGACGCTGACCAGCCCAGCGCCCAGCCCACCGCCACCCAGCACGCCGACCACCACGACGTGCTCCGCGTCGTGGGCGCGCGCGAGAACAACCTCAAGGACGTCAGCCTCGAGCTGCCCAAGCGGCGGCTGACGGCGTTCACCGGCGTGTCCGGCTCCGGCAAGAGCTCACTGGTCTTCGAGACCATCGCGGCGGAGTCGCAGCGGCTGATCAACGAGACCTACAGCGCGTTCGTGCAGGGCTTCATGCCGTCCCTGGCGCGACCCGAGGTGGACCGGCTCGAGGGGCTGACCACCGCGATCATCGTCGACCAGGAGCGGATGGGCGCCAACCCGCGCTCGACCGTGGGCACGGCGACCGACGCGCACGCGATGCTGCGGATCCTGTTCAGCCGCATCGGGACGCCGTACGTCGGGCCGCCGACGGCGTTCGCGTTCAACGTGCCCACCCGGGTGGCCAGCGGGCGCATGGAGACCAAGGCGGGTGCGGGCAGGACGTCGGTGGTGCGCCAGCAGGTCTACCAGGGCGGCATGTGCCCGCGCTGCGAGGGCCTGGGCGCGCTCAACGACTTCGACCTGAGCGCGATCTACGACGAGAGCCTGACCTTGGCCGGGGGCGCGCTGCTGGTGCCGGGCTACTCGATGGACGGGTGGTACGGCCGGATCTTCGCCGGTGCCGGCCTCCCGATGGACAAGCCCGTCGGGGAGTTCTCCGCGCGCGAGCTGAAGAAGCTGCTGCACGGGGAGCCGCAGAAGATCAAGGTCGAGGGCGTCAACCTCACCTACGAGGGGGTGCTCACCAAGATCTCGAAGTCCATGCTGGCCAAGGACGTCGAGGCCATGCAGCCCCACGTGCGCAGGTTCGTGGAGCGGGCGGTCACCTTCACCACCTGCCCCGACTGCGAGGGCACCCGGCTGAGCGCCGAGGCCCGCTCGTCCAGGATCAACGGCCAGAACATCGCCGAGCTGTGCGCCCTGCAGATCAGCGACCTGGCGCCGTGGCTGCGCGGCGTCACCGCCCCGGGCGTCGAGCCGCTCGTGGCCGGGCTGCAGCACCTGCTCGACTCGTTCACCGAGGTCGGGCTGGGCTACCTCTCGCTGGACCGCCCGGCCGGCACGCTGTCCGGGGGAGAGGCGCAGCGGACCAAGATGATCCGCCACCTGGGCTCGTCGCTGACCGACGTCACCTACGTCTTCGACGAGCCCACGATCGGCCTGCACCCGCACGACGTCGAGCGGATGAACACGCTGCTCCTGCAGCTGCGCGACAAGGGCAACACGGTGCTGGTGGTGGAGCACGAGCCCGAGACCATCGCGATCGCCGACCACGTCGTCGACCTCGGGCCGGGCGCGGGCAGCGCCGGGGGAGAGGTGGTCTTCGAGGGCACCTACGACGCGCTGCGGCGCAGCGACACCGTCACCGGCCGGCACCTCGACGACCGGGCGGCCCTCAAGGACTCGGTGCGCACCCCGTCGGGGTTCCTCGAGGTCCGCGGCGCCTCCACCCACAACCTGCGCGGCGTCGACGTGAACCTGCCGCTCGGCGTGCTCTGCGTGCTCACCGGCGTGGCCGGGTCGGGCAAGAGCTCGCTCGTCAGCGGCTCGGTCGCCGGCCGTGACGGCGTGGTCGTCGTGGACCAGGGCGCGATCAAGGGCTCGCGCCGCAGCAACCCCGCGACGTACACCGGGCTGCTGGAGCCGGTCCGCAAGGCCTTCGCCAAGGAGAACGGCGTGAAGCCGGCGCTGTTCAGCGCGAACTCCGAGGGCGCGTGCGCGGGCTGCGGCGGCGCGGGCGTCGTGGTGACCGAGCTCGGCGTGATGGCCAGCGTGGAGTCGACGTGCGAGGAGTGCGAGGGACGGAGGTTCCAGGCCTCGGTGCTGGAGTACACCCTCGGCGGCCGGAACATCGCCGAGGTGCTCGAGCTGCCCGTCGGCGAGGCGCTCACCTTCTTCTCCGCGCTGTCGCTCAAGCCGGCCGTGGTGGTCCTGGAGCGGCTCGTGGACGTCGGGCTCGGCTACGTCACGCTCGGCCAGCCGCTGACCACGCTGTCCGGGGGCGAGCGGCAGCGGCTCAAGCTGGCCGTGCAGATGGCCGAGAGGGGCGAGGTCTACGTCCTGGACGAGCCCACCACCGGGCTGCACCTGGCCGACGTCGGCCAGCTGCTCGGGCTGCTCGACCGGCTGGTGGACAGCGGCCGGTCGGTGCTGGTCATCGAGCACCACCAGGCCGTGATGGCGCACGCCGACTGGATCGTCGACCTCGGCCCCGGCGCCGGTCACGACGGCGGCACCGTGGTCTTCGAGGGCACGCCGGCCGACCTGGTCGCGGCCGGCGACGCGACGCTCACGGGCCGGCACCTCGCGGCGTACGTCGGCGGCTGACAACTTCTCCGTCGGTGGGCGCGTCCCACTCGCGTGACCCGTGGCGCGCGCGCAGACCGACCCGGACGGGCCCGCACCGTGGCCAAGGTGCTGGCGGTGACCGTGCTCGCCCTCGTGCTGGTGACCGGGCTCGGCGTGACGTTCCTCTACCGCCACCTCAACGGCAACCTCGACGTCCAGCCGCTGGAGCCCGGGCAGCTCGGGCCACGGCCGACGATGCCCGACGTCGACGGGCCGCACGAGCCGGTGAACATCCTGGTCATGGGCGACGACAGCCGCGACTGCGCCGGCTGCGGCCTCGACCACGAGACCGGCGGCGGCTCGGACACCACGCTGCTGGTCCACCTCGCGGCCGACCGGCGCACGGCGTACGCCGTCTCGATCCCGCGCGACTCCCTCGTCGACCGCCCCGACTGCGTGACCGACGACGGCGACGTGGTGCCGGGGGAGAGCGACGCCATGTGGAACGTGGCCTTCGCCGTCGGCGGGCCCGCCTGCACCCAGAAGCAGCTGGAGCACGCCACCGGCATCCGGGTCGACAGCTACGTGGTCGTCGACTTCGCGGGCTTCAAGGACATGGTCGACGCGGTCGGCGGTGTGGAGGTCTGCGTGCCCGAGCCGCTGCACAGCGACAAGGGCGACATCGACATCCCGGCCGGCACCCGCACCCTGGACGGGGACGACGCCCTGGACTACATCCGGATCCGCTACGGCGTCGGCGACGGCACCGACCTCGGCCGGATCCGTCGTCAGCAGGCGTTCCTGGCCTCGCTGGCCGGCCAGGTGCTGTCCCAGGGCACGCTCGCGCGGCCCGACCGGCTGCTGCGCTTCCTCGACGCCGCCACCAGATCGCTGCGCACCGACATCCCGTCGATCAAGCAGCTCGCCGAGCTCGGCCTGCAGCTCAAGGACATCGGGCCCGACCACGTCCGCTTCCTCACCGTGCCCAACCAGCTCTCCACCCGCCAGGAGGGCCGCGTGGACTGGCTGCCCGCCGCCGACCAGCTGTGGGACCGGATCCGCCACGACCAGCCGTTGGGCTCGCTGCGCGACGGGTCGGTGTCGGTGGCGCCCGCTTCCGCTCCGCAGCCTTCGTCGGCCCCGACCTCGTCGCCCGACCCCGAGCTCGAGAACGCCGGGCTCTGCACCTGAGCGATCTCTCGTAGCCTGCGTCCGTGCCCCGCGTGCTGGTCATCGGCCTGGACCCGTACCGCGTGCCCGGCCCCTGGGACCCCGAGCCCGTCGCGTCGGCGCTGCGCCGGGCCTCGGCCGCGTTCGCCGCCGCCGGCATCGAGGCCACCGACTGCCTGGTCGGGCTGGACGGCTCCGACGACGTCCCTCAGGTCGTCGCCGCGGCCCTGGGCGACGGCGCGTACGACGTCGTGCTGGTCGGCGGCGGGATCCGCCACGACCCGGACCGGCTCGAGCTGTTCGAGGAGGTCGTCAACCTGGTGCACCGGCTCCAGCCCGGTGCGGCCATCGCGTTCAACCGTCGCCCCGAGGACGTGGTCGAGGCGGTGCAGCGCCGGCTGGAGCTCGGCTAGCCCGGCAGCTTGTCGGCGAGGAGGTCGATCTTCTCGACCTGGGGCTCGGAGAACAGGACGCCGGTGTTGGGTCCGAGCGCCTGGCCCACGCCGCCGGCCAGGTGCGCGTCCCGGGCGTCGTCGTCGGGGAAGACGTCGAACACGCCGAACGTCGAGGGGCCGAGCTGCAGGGCGAACCAGGCCGTGGTGCCCGGCTCGTCGAGCACGATCGAGCGGGCCTCGGTCAGGAACTCAGCCAGGTCGGCTTCCTTGCCCGGCAGCGCCTCGAGACGGACGAGCAGCGCTTTGGTCACCATCAGTCGGACTCCTGGATCTCGTGGGTCGCCCGTCGTGGGCCGTGTCCCGGTTCATGGTTCTCAGGTCGAGGTCGCACCGGCATCCCGCGAACGGGTGCTCCTCCTGTCGGTCCTGGCCCACCGTCGAACAATGCCGATAAGTGACATTATGTCAGACAACGTGGTTCGGAGCCCCGATCAGGCGGGGCTCAGCGCTCCCCGCCCAGGACGTCGTACCGGGTCAGCACGATCCCCTCGGCGAACGTCCTCGTCTCCAGCAGCGTGAGCGACAGCTCCCGCTCGAGCGGCGGGAGGTACGGCGTGCCGCCGCCGATGACGGCCGGGTGCGTGACGACGACGAGCTCGTCGACCAGGCCGGCCCGGACGGCCGCGCCGGCCAGCGTCGCGCCGACGACGTCCATCGGCCCGCCGTCGCCCGTCTTGAGCCGCCGGATCTCCTCGAGCGGATCGCCGGTGACCAGCCGGGCCTGGTGGTCGTCGATCGGGACGGACGTCGTGGCGAAGACGACCTTGGGCATGCGGCGCCAGCGCTCGGCGTACGCCGCGTGGGCCGCGGTGACGCCGGGCTGCTGGTCGGCGGTGGGCCAGTGGGCGCTCATGGCCTCCCAGACCCTGCGTCCGTAGAGCGCCAGCTCCGTGGCGCCCACCCGGTCCGACCACCACTGGAACAGCTCGTCGCTGGGCGTGCCCCAGCTGAGGTCGTCGTCGGGGCCGGCGGTGTAGCCGTCCAGGCTCACGTTCATGGCGTAGGCGAGTCTGCGCACGGCGGGCAGACCGGCGCGGGGCGGCGGACTCATCGGTGGCGGAGAATGGCGTCGTGACCTCGGGGCCGACGGCGGACTTCCCCACCGCCGCGTTCACGCGCTTCTGGGTGGCCGAGACGGTCTCGTCGTTCGGCACCTACGTCACCCTGCTCGCGCTGCAGACGGTCGTCGTGCTGACCCTCGACGGCACGGCGCAGGACGTCGGCTGGCTGAACTCGGCGCGGTGGCTGCCCTACCTGGTGCTCGGGCTGGTGGTCGGCGCACTGGTGGACCGCCGGCGCCGGCGCCCGCTGCTGGTGGGCACCGACCTGGCCAGCGCGGCGCTGCTGTGCCTCATCCCGGTGGCCTGGGCGCTCGACGTGCTGTCGCTCCCCCTGCTGTGCGGGATCGTCGCGGTGTACGGCGCGGCGACGCTCGTCAACGGGGCGGCGTCGATGTCGATCGTCCCGAGGCTGGTGCCGCGGGCGCACCTGCAGCGGGCGCACGCGCGCATCGACGGCGCGGACGCGGTGGCACAGACGGCCGGACCGGCGCTGGCGGGGCTGCTCGTCAAGGTGGTCGGTGCGCCGCTGGCGGTGCTGGTGGACGCGGCGACCTACCTGTTCTCGGCGCTGGCGATGAGCATGGTGGCGGTCGAGGAGCCGACGGCCCAGCGGACCGGGCGGCCCCGGCTGCGCGAGGAGATGCGCGACGGGGTCCGGTGGGTCTACCGCGGGTCGGGGCTCGCGACGCTGGCGGCGGCGACGCACCTGTGGTTCGCGGCCAACGCCGTGCTGGGCGCGGTGCTGGCGCCGTACGCCCTGCTCACCCTGGGCCTGACTCCCCTGCAGCTCGGTCTGGCCACGGCCGTCGCCGGGGTGGGCGGCGTGGTGGGCGCGACGACGAGCTCGGCGGGCGGTCGCCGGCTCGGGACGGGCGGCGCGGTGATCGCGGCACACGCCGCGACGACGGTGGGCGTGGTGGTGATGGCCCTGGCCGGCGTCGGCACGAGCGGCTGGGTCGCCACGGCGGTCCTGGGGCTCGGACAGGGCTGTCACGGGTTCGCGATCGGGTTCGGCAACTCCCACGAGATGACCTACCGCCAGGCGCTGACGCCCGACGCGCTCCAGGCCCGGACCAACACCACCATGCGCGCGGCCAACCGGGCCGTCATCGTGGTGGTCGCTCCCCTGGGCGGCCTGCTCGCCGTCCAGATCGGCAACCGCGGCGCGCTCGCCGTCGCCGCCGGCGTCTTCGCGGTGGTCGTGGTCTGGCTGGCCGCGTCCCCGTTCCGCACCGCCGATGCGATGACGGCTCAGCCGCCGAACCCGCCGAACCCGACCTCGTTCCCGTCGGGGTCGCGGTAGGTCACCTTGCGCACGCCGTTGTCGTAGGTCTCGTCGAGGTCCGGCTCGAGCCCGCGCGACGAGGCGCCGGCGACGAGGTCGGACAGGTCGTCGACGAAGAGTGTGACCAACCCGTGCCCGGCGTGCGCGGGCCGGCGCTCGACGTACACCGAGCGGCCGGGCGCGACCTCCCAGACCGCCTCGTCGTCGTCCGGGAGCATCGACGGCGGCGTGCCGAAGAGCCGCTCGTACCACGCCACGGCCGCGGGCAGGTCACGCACCGAGAGCCCGGCGAACAGCGCCGGCAGCCCGGCGCGGGTCTCGGCGGCCGCGGCCAACCGGTCCAGCGACGCCTGCAGCGCCGCGGACGTCGTCGCGCGGGCCCGCTCCAGGCGCGCCGGGTCGTCCAGCGCGGTCCAGTCGTAGGTGTGGGTGACCCGGGTCCGACCGTCGGTCAGCGGCTCGAGCTCCCAGCGCCACAGGTGCCCCGGAGGGGTGGCTCCCGGCTCGGCCGGACGCCAGGCGATGAGCCGGCCCTCGTCGAACTCGACGACGTGGTTCTCGCGGACGGCGCCGCGCAGCAGCGTCATCGTGAACACGTCGCCGACGCCACGGACCCGCTGCCCGGTCTCGGCCGAGCCGAGGTTGTCGTTGCCGTCCCAGCCGGGCTGCTGGGCGGGGTCGGCGACGAGGGCGAAGACCACGTCGGCGGGCGCGGCGACGATCCGGCTGGCGCTCACGACCTCGGACGACACCGCCCCAGTCTGACGCTCGAGGACCGGGATCACGGCAGCGGCGCCGGGCCCACGTTCTGCGTGTGCTGCTCGAGGTCGCGGTGGGCCTGGGCCACCCAGTCGTCGGTGGCGCGGAAGTCCTTGACCACTGCGCGCAGGTGCGCGGCCGCGGTCGAGACCTTCCAGCTGGTCGAGGTGAGCTGGGCCTGCACCTCGGCGACGTACGCCGCGAAGTCGGCGTACGGGTCCTGGCCGACCCCGGAGGTCCGCACGAACGGCGCGGGGTTGAGGCTGCCGTCGAGGAAGTGGTGGGCGAGGTCGAAGCCCGAGGCGATGCCCGGCAGCGTGACGTCGGCCAGGTCGTCGAGCACGGAGTACTCCACGTCGATCGACAGCAGTGCCCGCGGGTCGTCCTGGTCCAGGATGGCCGGACGTGCACTGTCGCTGAGGGCGTAGGTGTACGGGTCTCCGTGGACGGCGGCCATCGCGTCACGGCAGCCGGCGGCGACCGCGTTCTCGCCCCGGACGATCACGTCGTTGAGGTCGTCGAGGGCCTTGGTCACGTTGTCGCACACCGCCTGCGGCGAGTCGCCGCCGAGCGGCAGCGGGTCGGTGTCGGCGCCGAGGTGGTCGGCGAAGGTCGACAGCGAGCCGGCCGCGCCGCTGATCGTGCCCAGCACGGCCGAGGCCGGGCTCGGGACCAGGGCGAGGGCTCCCGCCACCTCCGAGAGGTAGCCGAGCCACGCCAGGCTCCCCTCGCCGTGCCCGCCCGGGTAGGCACCCTGGAAGGCGTTCACCGCCTCCTTGATCGTGCGGTCCAGGTTGGTCCGGGCCACCCGCCAGACCAGCTGCTCCATCTGCACGGCGTACGCCGCGACGAGGGCCGCAGCGCCCTGGGCCTGGCTGGTGTACGGGATGCGCGAGGCGATTTCGTGGTTGAACGCGATCATCGCGCTGCCGCCGAGGCCGCCGATCTCGCCGGTGAGGACCTGGATGTTGCCCGAGAACTCCGCGGCGTGCCGCGAGGCGTCGGTGGAGTACTCGTCCTGCTTCGGCGACAGGCTGAGCTGGCTCGCCGCCTGGTAGATCGCCTCGCGCAGCGACTCGAAGTCGGCCGGCTCCGGGAGCAGCGCCTCCCACTTCGTCCACAGCGCGGGGATCTTGGTCGACCACTCCGACCAGGACTTCTGGGGGTCGAAGCCGTTGAGCGAGCCCTCGTGGGTCGGCTCGCCGCCGGCTACCGAGGTGACCATGCCCTGGCGGTCGATCCAGCAGCTGAGGTCGGGCCAGTACCAGAACTCCCCCGCCTCCACCGGCGCCAGTCCGTGGCACCGCGCATCGGAGTCGACGGCTCCGCGGATCATGGGGTGCCAGGCCTCGAGGATGCTGCTGTCGTAGTCGTAGCTGTCACCAGACGGCATGGGCGTCTCCTGTTCCCGAGAAGTGGTCAGTTCCTTGGGACGCCGGCCCGCGACGGCGGGTTCCGTCAGAGCACGCCGGACCCCTCGAGGACCAGGACCACGCCGAATACGAAGAACGCCACCGCGGCGCCGTACTTGATGAAGCGCTCCGGCAGCCGCCGGCCCAGCGCGATGCCGGCCAGGATGGCCAGGGCGTCGGCGGCGACCATGCCGAGCGTCGAGCCGAGCCAGGTGCCGAACCAGCCCTCGCGCGTGGCCAGGGTGATGGTGGCCAGCATGGTCTTGTCCCCCAGCTCGGCCAGGAAGAACGCCGTCCCGACGGCGAGCACCGACCACCCCGTGCTGCGGCGGGCCTTGTCGGCCTCGTCGTCGGTCAGCTCGTCGCCGCGCAGCGTCCAGAGGCCGAAGACGATGAAGGCGATGCCGGCGATGACCGAGATCAGCCCCTGCTGGTCGGCGAAGCCCTCCCCCACGGCCGCGCCGATGGCGACCGACGCGAGGTGCACAATCGCGGTGGCCGCGGTGATGCCGATGAGGACGTCGCGAGCGCGGTAGCGGGTCGCGAAGGTCATCGCCATCAGCTGGCTCTTGTCGCCGAGCTCGGCGACGAAGATGACGGCGGTGCTGAGCAGGAAGGCGTACACGGTGCTCCTCCGGCGCACCGGCCGAGGAGCCACGCTGGACGCGCCCTTCGACCAGGCGCGCCACGGTCCACTAGGGGGCGGGGTGGGCTGCTGGTCGAAAGTCTCGTCCGCCGCAGCGAGCTGCGACCCGTCGCACCGGGCCCGGGGGCCAGCGTGTCGACACGACGGTGAGGGGACTACTCCCTTTCGCCCACGACCATAGTTGAAACGGCAACGGGAGGCCAGCCGGTGCGGTCTGCCAGGCTGGGACGGTGCTCGTCGCGGTGGTGCTCTACGACCGGATGACCGCCCTGGACGCGGTCGGTCCGCTGGAGGTGCTGCGCTTCCTGCCCGAGGTGCGCATCGAGCTGGTCGCCGAGGCCGCGGGGCCGGTCCGCACCGACTCACCGCTCACGCTCACCGCCACCACGTCGTACGACGCGTGCCCGGCCCCGGACGTCGTCGTCGTGCCCGGCGGACCGGGCACCGCCGAGGCCCTCGGCTCGCCGCTGGTGCCGTGGCTGCGGCAGGTGCACGCGGGCACCACGTGGACGACCTCGGTCTGCTCGGGCTCGCTCCTGCTGGCCCACGCCGGTCTCCTCGAGGGCGCGCCCGCGGCGTCGCACTTCGCCGTCCTCGACCTGCTCCCCCACCTCGGCGCGGCGGCGTCGACCGAGCGTGTCGTGGTCGACGAGCAGCACCACGTGATGACGGCGGCCGGCGTCTCGTCGGGGCTCGACATGGCGCTGCTGCTGGCCGAGCACCTCTCGGACCGCACGACGGCCGAGGCCGTCCAGCTGGTCGTGGAGTACGACCCCCGGCCCCACGTCGACGCCGGCACCCTGGCCAAGGCGTCACCCGAGGTGGTGGCCCGCGCCGTGGAGCTCGGCCGCCCGCACGGTGCGGTCCCCGAGTCCTTCGCGGCGCCGCTCAGCGGCCCGAGCGCACCCGCCCCACGATGACCTCGAGCTTGGCGCGCTCGTCGACCTCGAAGCGGACCGGCACGACCAGGCCGGTGCGCGCGGCCCGCACGGTGAGGGCCGTGCCGACCGGTGAGGGGTGCTCGACCAGCCCGAACTCGGTGACCATCGAGGTGTGGAACCGCTCGGAGCCGGTCTCGTGGAAGACCTCCAGGACCGGCCCGGCCAGTCGCACCACCACGGCCTGACCGCTCGCCCCGTCGGCGCCGCCCAGGACCCCGCCCCGCGCCTCGAGCGCGTCGTCCACCACGGGGGCAGGCTAGCGTCGGGGTGTGCCCAGGAAGCCGGGTGAGGACGGCGCGCCGGTCCTGCCTTTCTCCGACGCCGCGGCGTTCGACGCCTGGCTGGCCGAGCACCACGCCGAGCCGGCGGGCGTGTGGCTCAAGCTGGCCAAGAAGGCCTCGGGCCTCGCGTCGATGACCAGCGACGAGGCCGTCGACGTCGGTCTCTGCTGGGGCTGGGTCAGCGCGCAGCGGCTCGGCCTGGACGACGACCACTTCCTGCAGCGCTACGTCCCGCGCCGCCCCCGCAGCAACTGGTCGGAGCTCAACAAGCGCAAGGTCGCCGAGCTCACGGCGACCGGGCGGATGCGGCCCCCCGGCCTGGCCGAGGTCGAGGCGGCCCGGGCGGACGGGCGCTGGGGCCCGGACTAGTCCTCGGCCAGCTTGGCCAGGATGCGGGCCAGGTCGGCGCGTTCGGTGCGGGTCAGCCGCTCGAACATCCGCTCCGACTCCACGCCGCGGGCCCGGCGGACGTCCTCCGACAGCGCGCGACCGCGGTCGGTGAGCGAGACCAGGGTGGCCCGGCGGTCGGCCGGGTCGGGATCGCGCGCGACCAGCCCCTTCTCCTCCAGGGCGTCCACGACCTCGGTGGCCGAGCGCGGCGCGATCCGCAGCTGCTGGGCCAGCTCGGAGGCCCGCACTCCCCCGTCGTGCTGGGTGATCACCCGGATGGCGCGGACCTGCGACGGCGTCACGTCGTAGGACGCGAAGGCGGCCATCGCCGCGCTGCGAAGCCGGCGGGCGACGACGCCCAGGGCCTCCCCCAGCCCCTCACCCAGCCCCTCGACCGGCTCCGTCGGCACCTCGGACGCGGTCACGGGAATGATCCTAGCAGATTTGCTGTTGCAACCTCATGATGAGGTAACCTCACCAATACGTCTTCCCGAGGAGGTCCCCATGGAGACCACTCCCATGAACCCGAACCGCGGGGGCGGCGAACGCTTCCGCACCCCCGACAAGCCCACCGCCGCCGAGCGCCAGCAGGCGCGTGAGGTCTCGCTGCGCCGCATCGCGCGCCTGTTCACGCCGTACCGCTGGTCCGTCGCCGGCGTGGTGGCCATCATCGTCGCCGCGTCGGTCGTCGGCCTGGCCTCGCCGTTCCTGCTGCGGGCGGTCATCGACACCGCACTGCCCCAGCAGGACGTGCGCCTGCTCGTCCTGCTCACCGTCGGGATGGTCGCGGTCGCGGCCGTCACCTCGGTGCTCGGGGTCTGGCAGACCTGGATCAGCACCCAGATCGGTCAGCGCGTCATGCACGGGCTGCGCACCGACGTCTTCGCCCACCTCCAGCGCCAGTCGCTGGCCTTCTTCACCCGCACGCGCACCGGCGAGGTGCAGTCGCGGATCACCAACGACATCGGCGGCATGCAGAGCGTGGTCACCTCGACCGCGACCAGCATCGCCTCCAACCTCACCACCACCGTGGCGACCGCCGTGGCCATGGTCGCGCTGTCCTGGCGCCTGGCCCTCATCTCGCTCGTCGTCCTCCCGCCCGCCATCTGGCTGAGCCGCAAGGTCGCGCGGATGCGCCGCGAGATCACCACCGAGCAGCAGCGCGAGCTGGCCGACCTCAACGTCACCATCGAGGAGAGCCTCTCGGTGAACGGCGTGCAGCTGGCCAAGGCGCTCGGCGCCGGCCCGGCCCTGGTGGAGCGGTTCACCGCGTCCTCCACCCGGCTCATCGACCTCGAGCTGCGCTCGGCGCTGGCCGGTCGCTGGCGGATGGCCGCGATGAGCGTGCTCTTCGCCGCGATCCCCGCGGTCATCTACCTCAGCGCCGGGCTGCCGATGACCCGCGGCACCATGACCATCGGCACCCTGATCGCCTTCACCGCACTGCAGGGCCAGCTGTTCCGCCCGCTCATGGGGCTGCTCAACACCGGCGTGCAGGTGGTCAGCTCGCTGGCGCTGTTCCAGCGCGTCTTCGAGTACCTCGACCTCCCCGTCGACATCGACGAGCCCGCCGACCCGGTCCACCTCACCGCACCCCGCGGTCACGTGCGCTTCGAGCACGTCGGCTTCTCCTACCCCGACGCCGACCGGCCCGCGCTGGCCGACGTGAGCCTCGACGTACCGGCCGGCACCACGCTGGCCCTGGTCGGCGAGACCGGCTCGGGCAAGACCACGCTGGGCTCGCTCGTGGCCCGGCTGCACGACCCGACCGAGGGCCGGGTGCTCATCGACGGCGTCGACGTGCGCCGCGTCCCGCTGGCCGAGCTGGCCGAGGTCGTCGGCATCGTCAGCCAGGAGACCTACCTGCTGCACACGACGGTGCGCGAGAACCTGCGCTACGCCAGGCCCGACGCCACCGACGCCGAGCTCGAGCAGGCGGCCCGCGCCGCGCGGATCCACGACCTCATCGCCTCGCTGCCCGACGGCTACGACACCGTCGTGGGCTCGCGCGGCCACCGGTTCTCCGGCGGCGAGAAGCAGCGGCTGGCCATCGCCCGCACCCTGCTGCGCAACCCGAAGGTGCTGGTCCTCGACGAGGCCACCAGCGCCCTGGACACCGAGACCGAGCGCGCGGTCCAGGAGGCCTTCGACGCGCTGGCCGAGGGCCGCACGACGATCACCATCGCCCACCGGCTCTCCACCGTCCGCGACGCCGACCAGATCGTGGTCCTCGACCACGGTCGGGTGGTGGAGCAGGGCACGCACGCCTCGCTGCTCGCCGACGAGGGCCGGTACGCCACGCTGGCCGCGTGAGCGCCAGCATCGAGCCGACCGAGCGGCCGGACGCCTACCTCGTGCAGGTGGGCGGCCGGCCGCAGTCGTACGTCGACCTGGCCGACCCCACCCGGCTGGAGTTCGACTACGTGCGCCGCATCGGCGACGTCCTCGACGCGTTCCGACCGGCCGGCGAGCCGGTCCGCGTCCTGCACGTCGGCGGGGCCGGGCTCACGCTGCCGCGCTACGTCGCGCACACGCGCCCGCGCTCGGCGCAGGTGGTGCTCGAGCCGGACGCGGAGCTGACCGAGCTGGTCCGCCGCGAGCTGCCGCTGCCCCGCCAGAGCGGCATCAAGGTCCGGGCCGTGGACGGCCTCGCCGGCCTGGCCGGGGTCCGCGAGCACACCCAGGACGCCGTGGTCGTCGACGCGTTCGTGGACGGTCTGGTGCCGCCGGAGCTGGTCTCGGCCGGGTGCGTGGCGCAGTACGCCCGGGTGCTCGCGCCCGGCGGTGTGCTCCTGCTCAACCTGGTCGACCGGGCGCCGTTCGCCGAGGCCCGCCGGGCGGTGGCGGCGGTCCGCACCGCGCTGCCGGTGCCGGTCGTCGGCGCCGAGACCGCCACCCTGCGCGGCAAGCGCTCCGGCAACGTCCTGGTGGTGGCCGGCGCCGACGTGCCGCTCACCGGCGGGCGGGACTACCGGGTCTTCCGCGGCGCGCAGGTCGGCGATGCGTTCGGTGGCGGCTAGGTTCGGGCGGGTGCCCCTCTCCTTCGCCCACGACGAGGCCGCGGTCGCGCTGACCGCCCAGGTCGAGGCCTTCACGGCGGCGGCCGGCGCGCTCGGCGACTGGGAGCTGCTGGCCGCCTCGCGCGCCCACGGCTGGAGCCGGCTCGAGGTGGTGACCCACGTCCGGCTCGGGCTGGAGGAGCTCGTCCTGGGCGCGGTCCCGACCGACGAGGCGCCGGACCGCGACGCCGCGACCTACTGGTCCGGCCACCCCGACGACCGCGACGACGACCCCGTGCCGCACGTGCTCTGGCTGCGTCGCGTGGCCTCGGCCCACCAGCGGCCGTCCGCCGCGGTCCGGCTGCTCGAACGGGCGCGGGACGGGGTCGCCGCGTGGCTGCGCACGCTGCCGGAGGGCGTGGCCGGCTTCCAGGGCGGGCGGCTGAGCACCGGCGACCTGCTGGCCACCTGGGTGGTCGAGCTGGCCGTGCACCAGCTCGACCTGGACCTCCCGGACGACACCCCGCCCGGGCTGCCCTGGACCCGCGCCACGCTCGAGGCGCTGGCGGGTGCGCCGCTCCCGGCCGGCCTGGACGACCGCACCGCGGTGCTGGCCGGCCTCGGTCGTGAGCCGGCCGACCTGGGGCCGGCGTACCCGGTGAGCCTCTAGAGCTCGGCCAGACCCGGGACGACCTTCTCGGCCACCTCGGTGGTCCAGGCGACGGGGTCGTCGCCCATCGGGCCGAGGGTGATCATCGAGATGCCGAGCTCGGCGAAGGGCCGCATCGAGGTCACGAAGCCGTCCGGGTCCTGGGTCGGGTCGGCCTGGGCGATCATGGTCTTCTCGATCGCGTCGTAGTCGGTGCCGAGGTCGTCGCAGTGCCCGCGCAGCACGTCGAGCTTGTGGCGGACCTCGTCGGGCTCCCCGCCGAAGATGTTGCAGGCGTCGGCGTACTGCGCGACCAGCCGCAGCGTCTTCTTCTCCCCGCTGCCGCCGATCATGATCGGCACCTTGCGCTGCACCGGCGGGGGCACGTTGACGGGCTCCACGAGCGAGTAGTGCGTCCCGGCGTACGGCGTCTGGTCGCCGTCGAAGAGCTGCCGGGTGATCTGGAGGGTCTCCTCGAGCCGCTCGTAGCGCTCCTTGAGCGGCGGGAACGGCACGCCGAGGCCGCGGTGCTCACGGTCGTACCAGGCCGCGCCGATGCCGAGCATGGCCCGACCGCCGGAGAGCACGTCGAGCGTGGTCACGGTCTTGGCCAGCAGCCCGGGGTGGCGGTAGGTCACGCCGGTGACCAGCAGGCTGAGCCGCAGCCGCTCGGTGACGGCCGCGAGGTAGCCGAGGGTGGTGTAGCCCTCGAGCATCGGCTCGGACGGGCCGCCGAGCTGCTCCATCTGGAACCAGTGGTCCATCACGGTCAGCTGGGCGACCCCGCCCTGGTCGGCGACGCGGGCGGTCTCGGTGAGCCGCTCGGTGAGCCGGTGCTGCCAGTCGGGGTGGGAGAAGTTCGCGTAGTGGACGCCGAGGTGCACATCACGACCGTAGCCCCTGACCGGTGGGTACCAAGCCGACATGAGCGCACACAGCAGCGAGGAGCTCGAGGCCATCCAGGCGGTCGTGGACCGCGTCACGTCCTGGCAGGACGGCGCCACGGAGGGCACCGTCCTCGAGGAGCTCGGCAAGGGCTTCGCCGAGACCGGGGTCGAGGTCAGCGACGAGGAGAAGAAGAAGCTGGCCGACGCCATCGAGGACGAGCACGGCGCCGTGCAGGCCGCCGACGTCTTGTCCTGATGGCCGACGACTACGACGCGCGCGAGCCCGACGACAGCCAGCAGCTGGAGGAGCACCAGCGGCCCGACGGGGTGAGCGACGCGACGGTCGAGGCCCTGGGCAAGCTCTCGGAGGCCTTCGAGGCCATCGAGGAGGCGCGCGGGATGCTCTACGCCTTCCACCGGCGCACCGGCACCGGCGACCTCGCGCTCGGCGAGGCCGTCGACCTGTTCCGCCGCGCGGGGCACGAGGAGCTGGCTCAGACCCTCGAGACCGACCTGCTCGGCCAGAACATGCTGCAGGGCCGCTGGACCTTCCAGATCGTCGAGGAGTACGACCAGACCTACTACGCGAAGTTCAGGGAGCTCGAGCAGCGGGCCCGCGACGAGCTCGTGGGCGGGCGGCGACACGTCTTCGAGGCCGAGACCAAGGAGCGCGAGCGCACCCGCGGCCACCCCGACCACGAGGCCACGCCCGCGGGCGGGCCGCAGGGCTCCTAGACCCAGGGCGCGGGCCGGCGCAGCCCCGGCGGCAGCGCCGTCGTCGCACTCCCCCGGGCCGCGTTGAGCTGCGGCTGGGTGAGGAACAGCGTCGTCGACAGGTCCGCCCCGGACACGTCCGCATCGCGCAGGTCCGCGCCGAGCAGGTCGGTGCGGTCGAGCACGCAGTCGCGCAGGTCGGCAGCGACCAGCAGGGCACCGCGCAGCTCGGCCCGGGCCAGGTCGGTCCCGCGCAGGTCGCGCCCGAGCCAGTCCTGCCCGGCGTACGACGGGCCGTCCTCGCGCACCGTCGCGCTCACCTCGCGCAGCGCGGCGCCCACGTGCGCCTGGAGGAGGTCGAGCTCGGTGTCCAGGATCTCCGCCGACGTCCCCGAGCGCTGCCGGTCGACGCCGGCCCGCAGCGCGGCCAGCGCCGGCGAGGGCACCAGGGCGGCCGCCTGGTCGAGCAGCACGAGCATCTCGTGCAGGCGCTGGACCACCGCGAAGACCTCGAACATCTCGGCGCCACCCTCGGGGTCGTCGCGCCACGACGCCCCGGCGTACACCTCCTGGGTGACGTGCTGACCGGCGCCGAAGCACTCGTAGGTCGTGCACCCGCTCATCCCGACCTGGAGCAGCTCGGCGTGGATGCGGCAGGCGTAGGTCGACCCGAGGTGGCGGCACGGCTCGCCCGCGTCCTTGGCGAACGCGAACCCGGCCGACTCGCGGAACGGCAGCGCCACGCAGCACAGGCCGACGCAGCGGCTGCAGTCCGGGGCGAGGGTGCTCACGCTCCATGGTTACCGTGCCGGGCATGAGCCTCGCGCGCACCCCCCGACAGCTGAACGACGGCACGACCATCCCCGCGGTGGGCTTCGGCACCTCCGGCCTCAAGGGCGACGACGCCGTCCAGGGCGTGCTGAGCGCCCTGGAGAAGGGCTACCGGCTCATCGACACCGCGGTGAACTACGGCAACGAGGCCGAGGTCGGCGAGGCCATCCGCCGCTCCGACGTGCCGCGCGACGAGATCGTGGTGACCAGCAAGATCCCGGGCCGCGCGCACGCCTTCGACGACGCGATCGCCAGCACCCGGGTGTCGCTGGACAAGCTGGGCCTGGACCGGATCGACGTGCACCTCATCCACTGGCCCAACCCCGACCGCGACCTGTACGCCCAGACGTGGCGGGCCCTGGTCCAGCTGCGCGACGAGGGGCTGGTCCGCTCGCCCGGCGTCTCCAACTTCACCGAGGCCCACCTGCGCCGGGTCGTCGACGAGACCGGTGTGACGCCGGTGCTCAACCAGATCGAGCTGCACCCCTACTTCCCGCAGGACGAGATGCGCCGCGTCCACGACGAGCTCGGAGTGGTGACCGAGGCGTGGAGCCCGTTCGCGCGCAAGCAGGCCGTCTTCGACGAGCAGCCCGTCCAGGCGGCCGCCGAGGCCCACGGCGTCACGCCCGGCCAGGTCATCCTGCGCTGGCACCTCCAGCTCGGCACCCTGCCCATCCCCAAGTCGGCCACGCCCTCGCGCCAGGAGCAGAACCTCGACCTCGAGGGCTTCGAGCTCACCGACGACGAGGTCACCGCGATCAGCGGCTTGGCCCGGCCGGACGGCCGCTGGTTCGACGGCGACCCCGAGACGCACGAGGAGCTGTGAGCGGCGCTCCCCGCACGCCGTACCTCCGCCTGGACCTGGCGCGGGTCCGGCGCAACGTCACGCGGACCCAGGAGTGGGCCGCGTCCCGAGGGCTGTCGTTGAGGCCGCACGGCAAGACGCACAAGTCGCCCGACGTCGCCCGGCTCCAGCTCGAGGCCGGGGCCGTCGGGCTCACCGTGGCCACCGTCGGCGAGGCCGAGGTCTTCGCCGAGCACGGCTGCGACGACCTGTTCGTGGCCTACCCGCTCTGGCTGGACGACGAGCGTGCGGCCCGGCTCCGCGACCTGGCCGAGCGGGCCACGGTCGCCATCGGCGTGGACTCCGTCGACGGAGCCGCCCGCGCCGGCCGGCTGCTCGCGCCGTACGGCGTGGAGGTGGTCGTCGAGGTCGACTCCGGCCAGCACCGCACCGGCGTGCGCCCCGAGGAGGCCGGCGCCGTGGCGGCCGCCGCAGCGCGGTCCGGGCTCATCGTGCGCGGGGTGTTCACCTTCCCCGGGCACTCCTACTCCCCCGACGGGCGGGCCGCGGCCGCCGCCGACGAGTCCCGCGCGCTGGCCACCGCGCGGGACTCCCTCGCCCGCGAGGCACTGGACGCCGCCGTGCTGAGCGGCGGCTCGACGCCCAGCCTGTCCGCCACCGACGCCTCGGTGGTGACCGAGTCCCGACCCGGCGTCTACGTCTTCGGCGACGCCCAGCAGTGGGAGCTCGGCGCGGTCGCCCCCGATGACGTCGCCCTCACCTGCCGCGCCACGGTCGTCAGCCACGCCGGCGGCCGCGCCGTGCTGGACTCCGGCGGCAAGGCCCTCGCCGCCGACCGCGCGGCGTACAACACCGGCCACGGGCGCCTGCCCGACCACCCCGACGCCCGCATCGTGCTGCTGTCCGAGCACCACGCGGTCGTCGACCTGGCCGGCGCGCCGCTGCCGCCCGTCGGCTCCGAGGTCGACGTGGTCCCCAACCACTGCTGCGCCGCGGTCAACCTGGCCGAGCAGCTGTGGGTCGACGAGGACGGCGGGCTGCGGCCCTGGCCGGTGGCGGCACGGGGCCGGAACAGCTGACCAGCGCGCGACCTTGAGCCTGGCCGTCGCGGGGGCGCCGGCGACGGCACGGCTCAGGACGGTGCTGCTCTCGACCAGGATGAGCCGGCGCTGCGCGTCGACGGCCACGTCCCTCGGCGAGGACAGGTCTCTCGCGACCAGCCGGAGCCGCGGCGCGGAGTTTCCCGGCGGCGTGGCCGCCCCGAACACCAGCACGACCGGCGGCGCGGCGTCGTCGGCGACGGACAGCTCGCCCAGCGGATCGCGTCGCTAGCGGCGCGACGTCGCCGGTCGCGCCCGCCGCGAGCGCCCGGATCGACGAGGTGGCGGCGTCCTGCCCGTCGGCCACCCAGACTCGATGACGACTTGGCGGTTGCCAGGGGACGTCGCAGCGAGGGGCAGGACCAGGCAGAGGACGAGAGCAGCCGCTCCGCGCAGGATGGCCCGGCGCACCGGGGCAGCACGAGGAGCAAGAGCGCCCTTTACCATCGCTCGCATGTCTCACCGCCTCCTCGCCGTGCTCGCCCTCGTCGCCGGCCTGGCCCTCGCGGGCTGCGGCGACGACGCCGACAGCGGGGGCACGGCGACCGACGACGCCCCGACCAGCGCGTCGGCGGACGCCTCGGGTGGGGGCGGGACGCCGCAGGGCGACGCGGCCCCGGCCGACGTCACCTGCGAGTACCCGACCGACGACCAGCTGCCGGTGGCCAAGGAGGTCGACCCGCCGCCGAGCACGCCGAGCGTCGGGGGCAGCGTGCCGGCCACGCTGCAGACCACCCTGGGCGACCTGAAGATCACCCTGGACGCGGCCGACGCGCCGTGCACGGTCAACTCGTTCGTGTCGCTGGCGCAGCAGGGCTACTTCGACGACTCGCCGTGCCACCGGCTCACCACGCTGGCCGAGGGCGGGATCGCGGTCCTGCAGTGCGGCGACCCGACGGGCACCGGGACGGGCGGGCCGGGCTACACCTACGCCGACGAGACCCGGGGCGACGAGCAGTACGGCCCGGGCGTGCTGGCCATGGCCAACCGCGGCCCGGACACCAACGGCTCGCAGTTCTTCATCGTCTACGACGACTCGCCGCTGCCGCCGGACTACACGGTCTTCGGGACCGTGGACCCCGCCTCGCTGAAGCCGATCGAGGACCTGGCCGCCCAGGGCACGGTGCCCGGCGAGGGCGGCATGACCGCGCCCGCGGAGAAGGTCACCATCAACGCGGTGAGCTTCGGCTGAGCCGGGGCGCTACAGCGGGAACGCCACCCCGCTGAGCCGCTCGGACTCCGCCCACAGCGCCCGGCCGAGCTCGGGGTCGAGCGCGCGTTGGCTGCGGCCGGCGCCGGTGGGCCAGCCGGTCATCTCGCGCAGCCGGTGCGGGCCGACGTAGGTGTTGCCGGGGACGTCCATGGTCGCGGCGTACAGCGTCGGCAGCGCGCCCTGCCACGGCGCCATGCCGACCAGCCGGTGGCCGAACGAGCCGACCGCCGTCTTGACCCGGTTGCCGGTGTGGCCGGTGATGCCGGTGGCGGTCGAGCCGGGGTGGGCGCCGGTGGCGCGCAGCGTCGAGCCGGCGGCGGTGAGGCGACGCTGCAGCTCGGCGAGGAAGAGCAGGTTGGCCAGCTTGGAGTCGGCGTACGCCGCGTAGGGGCGGTAGCGGCGGCGCCGCCAGCCGAGGTCCCCGACGTCGAGCTCGCCGTGCCGGTGCGACGGCGAGCCGACCACGACCACGCGGTCGGTGAGCCGCGGGAGGAGCAGGTTGGTGAGCGCGAAGTGGCCGAGGTGGTTGGTGGCCAGGTGCAGCTCGACGCCGTCGGGCGACGTGCCGTAGGGCAGGGCCAGCACGCCGGCGTTGTTGACGAGAACGTCCACGGCGTCGACGGTCTCGGCGAAGGCCCGGACCGAGGCCAGGTCGGCCACGTCCAGCAGCCCGACCGACACCTCGCCGCTCATCCGCGCCGCGGCGGCCCGGCCGCGCTCGAGGCTGCGGACGGCGAGCACGACGTGAGCACCCCGAGCGGCGAGCGCCTTGGCCGTCTCGAGCCCGATGCCGCCGCTGGCCCCGGTCACCACGAACCGGCGGCCGTCCTGGCGCGGCACCTCGCGCCAGGGCCGGGTGCTCACCGGCGGCTACCCGTCCGAGGGTGGGGTGTCGACACCGGCGGGGTCGGCGCCCGGGCTCTCGACGGGTCGGGGCTCGACGTGGCCGGCGACGTACTGCACCGGGTCGCCGAGGGTCACGGTGCGCCCGACCGTGCAGAGCCGGTCCTGGATCTGCTGCAGCGTGCGCGGCAGGACCTCGCGGGCGGCGTCGCCGGCCTCGCCGGCGGGGAAGGTCACGTCGAAGGTGACCGTGAGCTGGACCAGGTGGTTGCCGCCCTCGTCGCGGACCTTGTGGCCCTCGGCGCGCGCGGCGAAGGTCTCGAAGGGCGCGCGCTTGCCGGCGATGTGGTCCAGGTCGGCGGCGCCGCAGCCGACCAGCGCGGCCAGCAGCAGCTCGACCGGGGTGAAGTCGGGGTCCTCTCCCGGCCCGATGGAGACGCCGCCGCCGCGGTGGTTGGTCGCCTTCCAGCGGTGCTCGCCGATCTGGTGGAGGTCGACGCTGCGGTAGGTCTCGGGTCCGGTCTGGGCTGGCATGGCGTCAGCCTGCCAGAGCAGGAGACACGACGGACCCCGAGCCGAGGCTCGAGGTCCGTCGCTGGGTGGACAGCGGGGTCCACCCGACCGCCGGACCACTCGGGGGGTGTGGCCGCGACGGGGCTGGGGGCAGGCCGTCAGGCCTTTCGGTCCTCCAGGGCACGGCGCAGGCGCCGCTCCTGTCGGGTGAGCCCGGTCCGGCGCGACGAGACCGCGTGCGGACCCCGGTCGGAACGCCCCTCGTCGATGAGACGGGCGATGTACAGCTGCGCGGACATGGTGGAGCTCTCCTTCTGCGCGCCCTTCAGACGGCGCGGGGACCGGGTGGTGAATGTAAGTGGTGTGTCGCCCGATCGACCCTTACAAGGTACCCGGCGCGCGGGACCGCTCCCAAACCCGCGTCGCGGTGATCTCCGCCACCCCTCGGCGGCCGTCGCAGCGGTGTCTAGGCTGGCCGGGTGCCGAGTCCGTACGCGTCCCTGCAGCACACCGAGGCGCTGGCCCGCCGCGCCCTCCTGGACCTCCGCTCGTACGACGTGGCGCTGGACCTCGCCTCGGACGAGGAGACGTTCGGGTCGGTGACCACGATCCGGTTCGCCTCGGGTGCGGGCGAGACGTTCCTGGACGTCAAGCCGGTGCGGCTGCACTCGGTCCGGCTCGACGGACGCGACCTCGACGTCGACCGGCTGGAGCGCGGCCGGCTCCCGCTGACGCTGGACGCGGGCGAGCACGAGCTGGTCGTCACCGCGACGATGCCGTTCCGCAACGACGGCGAGGGTCTGCACCGCGCGGTCGACCCGGCCGACGACCGGCACTACGTCTACGGCATGTGCTTCATGGACGCCGCGCCCACGGTGTTCGCGTGCTTCGACCAGCCCGACCTCAAGGCGCCGTACACCCTGCACGTGCGCGCACCGCAGGACTGGGTGGTGATCGGCAACGCCGCCGGCGAGCAGGCCGAGCCCGGGGTCTGGGAGCTGGAGCAGAGCCGGCCGCTGTCGACGTACTTCGTCACCCTGGTGGCGGGGCCGTACCACGTGCTCACCGACGAGCACGACGGCATCCCCCTCGGGCTGAGCGCGCGCGCGAGCATCGCCGCGGACCTCGACAAGGACGCCGACGAGCTGTTCACCTTGACCCGGCAGAGCTTCGACGAGCTGCACCGGCTGTTCGGGATCCGCTACCCGTTCGGCCAGTACCACCAGGCCTTCGTCCCGGAGTTCAACGCCGGCGCCATGGAGAACCCGGGCTGCGTGACCTTCCGCGACCCGCTCGTGTTCACCAGCCGGGTCACCCGAAGCGCCCGGATCAACCGCGCGACGACGGTGGCGCACGAGATGGCGCACCAGTGGTTCGGCAACCTGGTCACCCCCGCGTGGTGGGACGACCTGTGGCTCAACGAGTCGTTCGCGGAGTACATGGGCAACCGGGTCACCGCCGACGTCACGCAGTACGCCGACGCGTGGGTGGACAGCTCCTACGCGCGGCGGCAGTGGGGGCTGGTGGCCGACCAGGGTCCCTCGACGCACCCGGTCGCCGGGAACGGCGCCGTGGACGCGAGCGCGGCGCTGCAGGACTTCGACGGCATCTCCTACGCCAAGGGCTCGGCCATCCTGCGCCAAGTCAACGCGACCCTCGGCGACGACGTCTTCTTCCGCGGGGTGGTCGACCACTTCGAGCGGCACCGCTTCGGCAACGCCACCATGCACGACCTGATCGCCAGCTGGGAGCGCGCCGGGGCCGGTGACCTGACGGCGTTCACCGACAACTGGCTGCGCACCGCCGGACCCGACCGGATCGAGCTCGACCGCGCCGCCGGGGTCGTGCGCCGCACGCCGCCGGCCGAGCACCCGGCCGACCGGCCGCACCGGTTCCGGGCCGCGGTCGCCTCGGCCGACGGCTCGTGGCGCGACGTCGACCTCTCGGTGGACGCACCGTCGACCCCGCTCGACGTCGACGGGCCCGTGCTGCTGGACCCGTACCTCGAGACGTGGGCGCTCACGCTGCCGGACGCCGAGACCCTCTCGGCGCTGCCGTCGCTGCTGCCCGGGGTGACCGACCCGCAGCTGCGGGCCGGGGTGTGGAGCGGGGTCCGCAGTGCGCTGCACACCGCCTCCGCCGACCCCGCCGTGGTCCTCGACCTGGTCGCGGCCAGCCTGCCGGTGGAGGACACCGAGGACACCCGGCGGCGGACCATGGCCTGGGTCTACGGCTGGGTGCTGCCGCTGCAGGCCGACCCCGCGGCCGCCACCGCACGCCTGCACGAGGCGGCGCTGTCGCGCCTCGCCTCCTCCGCGCCGGAGTCGGAGGAGCAGCTGGCCGCCTTCCGTGCAGCCATCGCCACCGCCTCCTCCCCCACGGCGCTCGAGACCTGGCTGTCCGGTCGCGACCTGCCCGACGGCGTAGGCCTCGACGTGGACGTGCGCTGGCGGGTCCTGGTCCGGCTGGCCACGCTCGGTGCGGTCACCCTGGCCGGCCTGGACGAGCAGCTCGCCGCCGAGCCGACCGCGGCCGCCCGGGTCGAGCACGCGCGGGCGCACGCCTCGCTGCCCAGCGCGGAGGCCAAGGCGTGGGCGTGGACGGCGTTCAGCGGCGAGCTCAAGCTGCCCAACTACGAGCTCGAGGCCGTCGGCCTCGGCTTCTGGCGCGGCGGGCAGGAGGAGCTCACCGGGCCGTACGTCGAGCGGTACTTCGCCGAGCTCCCCGGCACCGTCGAGGTCCGCAGCGGCTGGGTCCTGGCCGACGCCGCCGAGCACTTCTTCCCGCGGACCGCGCTCAGCCCCGACGTGCTCGCGCGTGCCGAGGCGCTGGCCGCCGATCCCGACCTCGACCTCTCGCTGCGCCGGCGGCTGGCCGACCAGGCCGACGTGCTGGCCCGCAAGCTGGCCGTCCTCGCGGCGTACCCCCGCTCGTGAAGGCGCGTCGCCCCGGTCCGACCGTCCGGGCCCGGGTCCACGAGCTCGGCGCCGAGGGCGAGCGCCGCCACGAGGACCGGCTGGCGACCGAGGAGCCGCTGGAGATCCGGTTGGCCTGGCCCGGCGCCCACGCACGCCGGGTGTGGGTGACCATGCGGACCCCCGGCCACGACTTCGAGCTGGCCGCCGGCTGGCTGCTGCACGAGGGGCTGCTCGCCGCACCCCCGCACACCATCGCCTACTGCACCGACGTCGACCTCGCCCCGGAGCAGGAGTTCAACGTCGTCACCGTGACCCTCGACCGGCCGCCCACCCGCGACCCCGGCCACCGCCACGCCGGCTCGGGGTCGTCGGCCTGCGGGGTGTGCGGCAAGGACACCATCTCGGAGGCGCTGGCCGCGCCGTCTGCGGCTCGCTGGACCGGCGGCTTGCCGTCGGCCGACGTCGTCCGCGGCCTGCCGGACGCGCTGCGCGCCTCCCAGAAGGTCTTCGACCTCACCGGCGGCGTCCACGCCGCCGGTCTGGCCACCGCCGACGGCGAGCTCCTCGTCGTCCGCGAGGACGTCGGCCGCCACAACGCCGTCGACAAGGTCACCGGCGCCCGGGTGGTCGCCGGCGCCTCGCCCGCCGGTGCCGCGCTCGTGGTCAGCGGCCGGGCCGGCTTCGAGCTCGTCCAGAAGGCGGTGGCCGCCGGCTCGGGGGCACTCGTCTCCGTCGGGGCGCCCACCAGCCTCGCGGTGTCGCTGGCCGAGGAGGCCGGGCTCGCGCTGTACGGCTTCACCTCGCCGCGGCGCACGGTCCGCTACGCCTGAGGCGGGTCAGCTCTCGTACGTCGCGCCGAGCACCCGGACCAGGTCGTTCTTCCCGGGCGCGAAGCCGTCCGGCAGCGGCGTCGTCGTGCACTGCGCCGTCGCGGCCTCGCAGGTCTCGAGGCCGCCCTTGGTGATGCTGAAGAGCGTGCCGTCCGTCGTCCAGCCGGAGTCCCACGCCTGGCCCGGGAAGGACACGTGCGTGCCGTCGGCCACGGAGTAGACGTCGAACCCGGACGGCGCGTCCTGGTCGACCACCTTGGCCCAGCGGCCGTCGGGCGACAGCGTCAGGTACGCGAACCGCGGTCCCTGGACCGACAGCAGCACCTCGCCGGTCTGCGCGTCGCGCACGGTGTGCGTCCGGCCCTGGGCACCGACCACGCGGCCGCCGGTGACGGCGGGCGCGCCGGACTCGGTGAGCACGGTGCTGGTGGTCGTGGTGCCGGTGCGCCAGTCGACGATCTGCGTCGGGCCGTCGGTGCCGACGTACACGTCGTCGCCCGAGAGCGCGACGGGCGGCGCCTCCCAGCCGCCCCAGGTGAAGTCGCCGGGCACGTCGACGCGCGCGGCCTCCTCGCCGGAGCGCACGTCGACGACGACCGCCTCGATCTGGCCCTGCTCCACGTCGGCGAAGGCCAGGTAGGGCTCGGCCGGGTCGGTCGAGGGCACGACCTCGCCGAGCGTGAGCCCGAGGTCGCGCACCGTGCCGTCCTCGGTCACGAGGCTGAAGTGGAACGGGGCGCCGCCGTCGGAGTCGCCGTTGCGGTTGGTGCGGACCAGGAGGCCGGCCGAGGTGGGGTACAGCGCCTGGACCGTCTCCGGCAGCCGGGCCGAGACCGCCCCGCCCCGCAGCCACACGGTGTCGCCCAGCGCGAAGGCCGCGCCCACGTCGTCGTCCGGCGGCGCGGACGCCACGGGCGGGCCCGGTCGCTGCGCCGGGTCGCCGCCGAGGGTGGCCGCCCCCACGCCGATCGCGGCGACGGCCAGCACCGCGCCGCCGGCCGCGAGCCGGCCCGTCGTGCGCCGGCGGCGGGCCGCGCGACCGGCGACCAGGACGTCGGACGCGGGCGGGGGCGGCACGGGCACGTGGTCGGCCTCGGCGTGGAGCAGGGCCGCGAGTCGTTCAGTCACCAGCAACTCCTGAGGTCATCGGGACGATCGCGTCGCCGAGCAGGCGGCGCAGGGTGTCGAGGGCCTTGGCGGTCTGGCTCTTGACCGTGCCCTCGGTGACCGACAGCGCCCGGGCGGTCTCGGCCACGGAGTGGTCGTCGTAGTAGCGCAGCACCACCACGGCCCGTTGCCGCGGCGGGAGCTGGGCCAGGGCGTCGAGCACCGTCGGGCGCAGGGCGTGGTCGGACTCCACCCGGCCCTCGGGCAGCACGGACGTCGGCAGCTCGTTGCGCCACGACCGCCGCCGGAACCAGGACGCCGCGGTGTTCACCATGGTCGTGCGGGCGAACCCCGGGGCGGCCTGCACGTCGCGCACGCTCGACCACGCGGCGTACGTCTTGGCCAGTGCGGTCTGCACGAGGTCCTCGGCCAGCGCGGCGTCACCGACGAGGAGGTACGCCGTGCGGTAGAGCCCCGGCCACGCCGCGTGCACGAACTGCGTGAAGTCCTCGTCCGAGGGCGATCGGGCCATGTCCACCAAGATGCGCCGTCCCCTGGATCGGTTGCCTCGCTCAGTCGGCCAGATGGCCGTTCTGCGGGTCGATGCCCTCGAGGAAGCCCTCGATGTGCCGCTCGACCACCCAGTCCGGCGTCTCGGTGGGCGCCGGCGGCGCCGGCTCCGAGGCCGGGTGGAAGCGCAGCGACGTGCTCGGCGCACCGATGGTGAAGCCGTAGCCCGGGTCCGGCCCGCTCAGCCAGTCGCAGTGGACCTGACCGTCCGGCGCCCGCCGCACCCGGAACCGCTCCCCCGCGACCGTCCACACCGCGCCCTCGTCCGGCCCGACCCCCCGCTGCGTGTCGCCGTCCACCACGACCGCCTGACCGTCGGCCAGGGCGAGGTGCGGCACGCCGTGCGCGGTGCACCACTCGACCCACCCGGTGGAGTCCGGCCGGGTGTGGGGCGCCACCGTGAAGGCCACGAGCCCCAGCCCGTCGACCGGCCGCAGCTCGCGGCCCGGGAAGGTGGGCCCGAGGACGCACGCGCCCGCGCTGTAGCCGCCGTAGACCAGCGTGTCCGCGGTCAGCCGCTCCCGGATCAGGTCACTCGCCCCACTCCGGTCCAGGGCCTCCCGCAGGGCCTCCGCGTCGCCGCCCATCACCCACACGCCGTCGCACGCCCCGAGCACCTCGAGCGCACCCGGGTCGGCCAGGTCGACCTCCACCGGGTCCAGACCGAGCGAGCCCAGCTCCGCGAGCTCGTCGTCGATCCGCGCCCGGCGCCGCTCTGGGTCGTCGAGGTAGGCGCCGGCCGCGACGAGGCCCACCCGGCGGCCGGGGCCGAACAGCGCGACGTACTCCTCCGGCGCGGAGCCGAGGCGCTCGGACGAGAGGAACAGACGCACGCGACCTCAGCCCCGCTGGTGCGGCTCGCGTGCCTCGTCGGGCTCCGGCTCGGGTGCCACCGGTCGGGCCAGGAGCACCATCGCCGCGAGCCCGCCGCCGACGAGCACGACGAAGGCCGCCACCCAGAGCAGGTTCCCTCGGACACCGAGGGCGACCAGGAGGCAGGCCGCGCCGAGCGTCACCATCAGGCCGACCGGCAGGACCATGGGGACCAGCCGGTGGGTGCCGTCCGCATCATCGTCCACGTGACCAGTGTCGCCCAGGCGGCCGAGTGGCCGGTCCCGGCGTGGGAGCCACCAGGCTGTCGGCGGTCCGACCTACGGTCCTGCCATGCGCATCCTCCACACCAGCGACTGGCACCTGGGCCGGTCGTTCCACCGTGAGGGGATGCTGACGCACCAGGCGGCGTACGTCGACCACGTGCTGGAGGTCGTCGAGGCCGAGGCGGTGGACCTCGTGGTGGTGAGCGGGGACGTCTACGACCGCGCGCTGCCGCAGGTGGACGCGGTGGCGCTGGCCGACGAGGCGCTGGCGCGGCTGGCGCACTCGCGGGCGCGGGTGGTGCTGACCAGCGGCAACCACGACTCGGCGCAGCGGCTGGGCTTCAGCGCGCGGCTGATCGACGCGGCGGGGGTGTTCATCCGCACCGACGCGGCGGGGGTGGGCCGACCCGTTCTGATGGACGACGCGCACGGACCGGTGGCGGTCTACGGGCTGCCCTACCTCGACCCCGACGCGGTGCGTGAGCCGTGGGGGCTGGGCGCGCGGTCGCACGAGGCGGCGCTGGCCGAGGCCATGCGGCGCGTGCGGCACGACCTGCTGACGAGGGGCGGCGCGCGCAGCGTGGTCCTGGCCCACGCCTTCGTGGCCGGCGCCCAGCCGAGCGACTCCGAGCGCGACATCAGCGTGGGCGGGGTGTCGCGGGTGCCGACGAGCGTCTTCGACGGCGTGGACTACGTCGCGCTCGGCCACCTGCACGGACCGCACACGCTGACCGACCGGATCCGCTACAGCGGCTCACCGCTGGCCTACTCCTTCTCCGAGGCCGGCCAGCGCAAGGGCTCGTGGCTGGTCGACCTGGCCGCCGACGCCACGGTGCGGGCCGAGCACGTCGAGGCGCCCGTCCCACGCCCGGTCGCCCGCCTGCGCGGCACGCTCGACGAGCTGCTCACCGACCCGCTGCTCGCCGAGCACGAGGACGCGTGGGTCGAGGCCACGCTGACCGACCAGCGGCGCCCGGGCCAGGCCATGGAGCGGCTGCGGCGGCGCTTCCCGCACGCGCTGGTGCTGACCTTCGCCCCGGGCCGCGACGCCGACGCCGCGGTGCCACTGGCCCGCACCCGTGGGCGCAGCGACCACGAGATCGCGCTGGACTTCGTGGCCGACCTGCGCGGCGTCCCGGCCGACGAGGCCGAGAGCGCGCTGCTCCAGAGCGCCTGCGACGCCTGCCGCGAGGACCCCGAGGCCGACGTCCTGGTGGGCCGCGGATGAGGCTGCACCAGCTCGAGGCGACGGCGTTCGGCCCGTTCACCGGCACCGTCACCGTCGACTTCGACCGACTCAGCGACGCCGGGCTGTTCCTGCTCTCCGGCGCGACCGGTGCGGGCAAGACCAGCGTGCTCGACGCGGTCTGCTTCGCGCTGTACGGCGACGTGCCCGGCGACCGGGCCAGCGCCAAGCGGCTGCGGGCCGACCTGGCCGAGCCGGACGTGCCGACGCGGGTGCAGCTCGAGGCCACGCTGTCCGGGCGCCGGTTCCGCATCGTGCGCTCGCCGTCCTGGCAGCGCCGCAAGAAGCGCGGCACCGGCACCACCACCGAGCAGGCCTCGGTCACGGTCACCGAGCGGGTCGACGGCGCCTGGGTGCCGCGGGCCACGCGCCTGGACGAGGCCGGTCACCTCATCGGCGAGCTGGTGGGCATGACCCAGAGCCAGTTCACCCAGGTGGCGATGCTGCCGCAGGGCCGGTTCCAGGCCTTCCTGCGCGCGCGCTCGGAGGAGCGGCACAAGCTGCTGCACCAGCTGTTCCGCACCGGTCGGTTCGAGCAGGTCGAGCGGTGGCTGCGCGAGCGTCGGGTCGCCCTCAAGCGCGACCTGGAGTCCGCCCACCGCACGCTGGCCGACCTGGTCAGCCGGACCAGCGAGGCGGTGGCCGCCCCGCTGCCCGACGGCTGGGACCCGCACGACCTCACCACCCCCGCGCTGGACGGCGAGGTCGCCGCCTGGGCCGCCGCCCTCGAGGACGAGGCCGCCCGCCGGGCCGAGCAGACCGCCGCCGAGGTCACGTCCGCGGCGCAGACCGAGGAGGCCGCCCGCACCGGCCTCGACGCGGGCCGCCAGCTCGCCGCCCGGCAGCAGGCCGTGGCCGAGGCCCGGCGGCGTGCGGCCGAGCTCGACCGCGAGGCCGTCGAGGTCGACGTCCTGCGTGAGGCGCTCGAGGTCGCCGCCCGCGCGGCCACCGTGCGCCCCGCGGCCCGGCTGGCCGACCGGGCCGAGCGGGCCGCAACCGCCGCCCGCACGCGGGTCCAGGACCCCGAGGCCGACCGGGAGCACCTGCGCGACCTGGAGCGGACCGCGGCCCAGGCTGCCGCGGCCGCGGCGGCGGTCGTGCGCCGTGAGGCCGAGGTCGTCGGCCTCACCGCCAGCATCGAGGTCGACGAGCAGCGGCTGGCCCGGCTGCCGGCCCTGCTGGAGGCCTGCGCGCTGATGCGAGCCGTGGCCACCGCCGAGCAGCACGCCGATCTGGTCGTGGCCATCGCCGGCGCCCGCGAGGCGCACCTGAGCGCCCAGGCCACCGCGCTCGACCTGGGCCAGGCGCTGCTCGACCTGCGCCAGGCCCGCATCGAGGGCATGGCCGCCGAGCTGGCCGGCGCGCTCGCCGTCGGCGCGAGCTGCCCGGTCTGCGGCTCGGCCGACCACCCGCACCCGGCCGTCCCGCACCCCGACGCGCCCGATGCCTCCGCGGAGCGGTCCGCCGCCCGGGCCGTCGACGAGGCCAAGGCCGAGGAGTACCTCCGCGCCGAGGAGCTGCGCGACCTCCGCACCCGCGAGGCCGCCGTGGCCGAGCGCCTCGACGGCCGCCCGCTGACCGAGTTGAGGCGCGCCCTGGAGGCGCTCGACGCGAGCGGGGCCGAGCTCGACGAGGACGCCCTGGCCACCGAGCGGGCCCGCCTGGAGACCGCCCTGGCCCACCGCCGAGAGCGGCGCGATCAGGCCGCGGCCGAGGTGGCGGCCGCGCTGGCCGGTCACGACGCGCCCGACCTGGCCACCCTGGTCCACCAGCTGCAGCAGACCGAGCGCCGGGCCCAGGAGGCCGGGCGCGCGCTCGACGCCCTGACCGCGGCCACCGAGGCGCACGCCGAGGCTGCGGAGGCACTGGCCGAGGCCCTCGCCGACGCCGGGTTCGACGACGCCGACCAGGCCCGGGCGGCCGCCCTGAGCGACGAGGCCGTCGGTCGAGCGACCGCGCGGATCCGCGACCACGAGCGCCGCCTCGCCGCGGTCGCCGCCGTCCTCGACGCCCCCGACGTGGCCGAGGTCAGGACGTCCGACGCACCCGACCTCGTCACGCTGGCCGCCGACCACGCCCGCGCGCTCGACGCCCTCACCGCCGCCCGCGCGGCCGCCGAGCGCTGGTCCACCCGCTCGCGCCGGCTGGCCGACCTCACCGCTCACCTGACGACCGCGCTGGAGCGCTGGCGCCCGACGTACGACGACTGGCGGCTCACCCACGAGCTCTCGACGTTCTGCGAGGGCCGCTCGACCGACAACCGGCTGCAGATGCGGCTGTCGGCCTACGTCCTGGCCTTCCGACTCTCCCAGGTCGTGGCTGCGGCCAACGAGCGGCTGGCCCGGATGAGCGACCACCGCTACTCCCTCGAGCACACCGGCCGAGCGGGGGCCGGTGAGACCCGCGGCGGCCTGAGCCTGCTGGTCCGCGACGACTGGTCCGGGGAGACCCGCGACCCGGCCACGCTGTCGGGCGGCGAGACCTTCGTGGTCTCCCTCGCGCTCGCGCTCGGCCTGGCCGACGTCATCACCCAGGAGGCCGGCGGCGCCGAGCTGGACACGCTCTTCGTCGACGAGGGCTTCGGCTCGCTGGACGCCGACACCCTCGACGACGTCCTCGACACCCTCGACGAGCTGCGCGACGGCGGCCGCGTGGTCGGCGTGGTCAGCCACGTGGCGGAGATGCGCGACCGGATCCCCACCCAGCTGGTCGTCGCCAAGGCGCGCACCGGCTCCACCGTCACGATCCGCAGCTAGTCGGGGCTAGATTCGGGAGCATGGCCTTCGGGAACGCCGACTCCTACGCCCGCTTCATGGGCCGCTTCTCCGAGCCGCTCGCGCCGGCGTTCCTCGACACGGTCCGCACCCCGGCCGACGGGCTCCTGCTCGACGTCGGCTGCGGGCCGGGCGTGCTGACCGACGTCCTGGTCCAGCGCTACGGCGCGGACCGGGTCGCGGCCGTCGACCCGACGCCCGACTTCGTAGCCGCCGCGCGCCGGCGCCTGCCCGAGGCCGACGTGCGCCAGGGCATCGCGGAGGAGCTGCCGTGGGAGACCGACACGGTCGCTGCGTCCTACGCCCAGCTCGTCGTGCACTTCATGTCCGACCCGCGCCGCGGGATCGCCGAGATGGCCCGGGTCACCCGGCCCGGCGGTCCGGTGGCCGCCTGCGTGTGGGACCACGGCGGCGGCCGCGGCCCGCTCAGCGCGTTCTGGAGCGCGGTCGACGAGCTTGACCTCGGCGCCCGCGACGGCGACCGGCTCTCCATGGGCTCGCGCGAGGGCGACCTGCCGCGGCTGTTCGGCGACGCCGGCCTGGTCGACGTCGAGCACGGCCAGCTGGCGGTGACCGTGCCCATGGCGTCCTTCGACGAGTGGTGGGCGCCGTTCGAGGAGCCGGCCGGCTCGGCGGGCGACTACCTCGCCACCCGCACGCCGCAGCAGCGGGCCGAGCTGCGCGACCTGCTGCGCACGCGCTTCCCCGACGAGCCGTTCGACCTGACCGTGTGGGTCTGGACGGCTACCGGGCGCTCGACCAGTCGCTGAGGTCGAGGCCCCACTCCGACTCCAGCCGGGCCAGCTGCGGGGCGTACATCACCCGCAGCGACTCCCGCAGCCCCTCGGGCCAGTCCCAGTCCGCCCGGCTGCTCGACCCCGACGCCTCGTGCACCCCGGCCAGCGCCACCGGCTCCAGCCCGAGGCGGCGCCACACGTCCTCGACGTACGACGCCGGCGCCCGCCGCACCTGCTCGTAGACCATCACCACCAGCCGGTCCCGGCCCACCGCGGACGACCACGCGGCCAGCTGGTCGGCGTAGAAGCCGGTGAAGGTCTGCATGGTGATCGGCACCGGGTAGGGCCACGGCGACGGCTTGCCGGCCGCCGCACGCGTGGCCGCGAGCCGCATGGCCGAGCGGAACCGCTCCACCGGGTCCCGCAGCAGCACCAGCGCCGGCGCCTCGGGCACCAGCCGGGCCGCCGCGGCCGGCACCGAGGCGTGGCGGAGGTACTGCGGTGTCCACTCCCCTCGCCGCACGCCGTCCGCCGGGAACAGGTCGAGGTAGTCCGACGCCGGCAGCACCCCGTCGGCCACCTTGTGCAGCAGGTGCTGCTCCTTCTTGCCGTTGGTGCCCAGCCCCACCTGCGGGTGCTGGGTCAGCAGGTCGGTGAACCACGTGGTCCCGCTGCGCTGGGCGCCGATGCCGAGCCACGAGGGTGCAGACATGGCCGCCACCCTAGATCTACCCGGTTCTGTACGTGCTCCTCGTGCTCCTCGTGCTCCTCGTGCTGCTCGCGCTGGCCGTCTCGGCCGGCCTCGGGGTGGCCGTGACCCGCCGCGACACCTCGACCACCCCGCCTCGCAGCGGTAACGGTTGCGGTTGCGCGTCGCGGCCCAGGTCGGCTGGCACGCGCTGCTCGTCACCACCACGGGCTGCGCCGACAGCCTGGCCGACTGCCGGACGCCGGGCGCCCGGGCCGTCGAGCTCGCCGGCGGCCTCGCCGTGGCGGCCGCCTCGCTCGCGCTCGCGCTCGGGCTCGACCGCGCGCTGGTCGACCTCGGCCGCCAGCTGCTCGCCTGGCTCCGCGTCGCCGTCCCCGTCTCCCCTGCGACCGGTCCCGTCCGGTCCGGACGTCCGGCCCTGCCCCCGGTGCCGCTGCGCGCCTCGCTCGTCGTCGCCGCTCCCACCCCGCCGCGCGGACCGCCGGGCGGAGCCGCGCGCACCCCCTGAGACCCGAGGCCTCCCAGCCACAGCGCCGGAGGGGCCGGTGCGCGCGACCCGCGTCCACCCGCCCGTCCCAGGGAGTCCTGCCATGTCCAAGCTCGTCACCGCCTGCGCGCTCGTCGCGCTCCTCCTCGTCGGCCTCGCCGCCTACGGCCCGGTCCGCGAGGCGCTCGCGCCCGACCCCGACCTCGCCGGCCTCGGCGCCCCGGCATCGGCCTGCCGACCCGAGGAGACCCGCCCGGCCGAGGGCAACGCCGTCCACGTCCCGCGCAGCACCCAGCTCACCTACCCGACCGCGCCGCCGGCGTACGGCCCGCACTGGAGCGAGCCCGGCACCGCGCCCGCTCGGCCGCACGTTCTGCACCGCCGCCGACCGCCCCGAGCTCGAGGCGCTGGTGCACGACCTGGAGCACGGCTACACGCTGCTCTGGTACGACGACACCACCGACCAGCGCGCCGCTCGGCAGATCGCCGAGGCCTTCGAGCCCGCGGACGAGGTGATCGTCGCTCCGTGGACGAGCGCGGACGAGGCCGAGAGCGGGACCTTCCCGGCCGGCACCCACGTCGCCCTCACGCACTGGTCGGCGGAGCAGCAGGGCGTGTTCGAGTACTGCACCGCGCCCTCCGGCGGCGCCCTCCAGCAGTTCCTGGACGCCCACCCGATCGGGGACTCCCCCGAGCCGGGCGCGCCGTAGGGAGCGCCCCGGGTTAGGTTCGACACGTGCCGGAGATCGATCCGAGCTTCACCGCCCTGCCCTACCGCGAGCTCGGCGCGGCCGCCCTGGGCCGAGCCCAGGAGCTGGGCGTCAGCCACGCCGACTTCCGCTTCGAGCGGATCAAGCACCAGCGGCTCGTCGTGCGCGACGCGGTGCTGCAGACCGCGATGGACGCCGACGACGTCGGCTTCGCGGTCCGCGTGATCCACCGCGGCGCATGGGGCTTCGCCAGCGGTGTCGTGCTGACCACCGACGAGGCCCGGCGGGTGGCGGAGAGCGCGGTGGCGGTGGCCGAGGTCGCCGCCGAGATGACCGCCACACCGGTGGAGATCGCCCCGGAGCCGGTGTACGCCGACGTCACCTGGGTCTCGTCCTACGACGTCGACCCGTTCGCCGTGAGCGTGGCCGACAAGGCCGCGCTGCTGGTCGACTGGACCGAGCGGCTGCGCCGGGGCGCGGCGGTCGACCACGCCACGGCCAGCGTCGGGCAGGTGCTGGAGACCAAGTACTACGCCGACTCCGCCGGCACCGTCACCACCCAGCAGCGTGTGCGCGTCGATCCGGAGGTCGAGGCCTACGGCGCGGGCGCCGACACCTTCGACTCCATGCGGACGCTCAACTACCCGGTGGGCCGCGGGTGGGAGTACCTCACCCAGCAGAGCCTCCACGACTGGGACGCCGAGCTCGAGGAGATCCCCGAGCTGCTGGCCGAGAAGCTCAAGGCGCCCAGCGTCGAGCCGGGCCGCTACGACCTGGTCATCCACCCCTCCAACCTGTGGCTGACCATCCACGAGTCGATCGGCCACGCCACCGAGCTGGACCGGGCGCTGGGCTACGAGGCCAACTACGCGGGCACGTCGTTCGCGACCTACGACCAGCTCGGCACGCTGCAGTACGGCTCCGGCGTCATGAACGTGACCGGCGACCGCACCGTCGAGCACGGCCTGGCCACGATCGGCTACGACGACGAGGGCGTGCAGACCCAGTCCTGGGACATCGTCAAGGACGGGGTCCTGGTCGGCTACCAGCTCGACCGGCCGATGGGCCACCTCAAGCCCGAGCTCAACGGTGGCCGCTCCAACGGCTGCGCGTACGCCGACTCCCCCGGCCACATCCCCATCCAGCGGATGGCCAACGTCTCCCTGCAGCCGGCGCCGGACGGCCCGAGCACCGAGGAGCTCATCTCACGCGTCGAGCACGGGCTGTTCATCCTCGGCGACAAGTCGTGGTCGATCGACATGCAGCGGTTCAACTTCCAGTTCACCGGCCAGCGCTTCTACCGGATCCGCAACGGCGAGCTGGTCGGCCAGGTCCGCGACGCGGCCTACCAGGCCACGACCACCGACTTCTGGGGCGCGATGGAGGCCGTCGGCGGCCCGCAGACCTGGGAGCTCGGCGGGGCGTCCAACTGCGGCAAGGCCCAGCCCGGCCAGGTCGCGCCGGTCAGTCACGGCTGTCCCACGTCGCTGTTCCGCGACATCCGCATCCTCAACACCACCCAGGAGTCCGGCCGATGAGCGCGAGCACCGGGCACGGCGTGGACCCGCAGTCGCTGGTCGAGCACGCGCTGGCCGCGTCGATGGGCGACGACTGCGTGGTCGTCGTGCGCGACAGCACCAGCGCCAACCTGCGCTGGGCCAACAACACGCTCACCACCAACGGCGTCATGCACGGCGTGCACGTCAGCGTGGTGTCGTACGTCGAGCAGGCCGGCGGCGTCTGCACCGGCTCGGTCAGCGGCAGCGCGACCACCCAGGCCGACGTCGACGCGCTGGTCCGGGCCGCCGACGCCGCCGCCCGGGCCGCGAGCCCGGCCGACGACGCGAACCCGCTGGTGCGCGACCGCACCTCACCGGACTGGTCCGACGCCCCCGCCGAGACCGGCATCGGGGTCTACGACCGGGTCGCGCCCGCGCTCGGGGAGGCCTTCGGGCGCGCCGGCGACGGCGGCCGGGTGCTCTACGGCTTCGTCGACCACCGCGTCACCACGACCTACCTCGGCTCGACCACGGGGCTGCGGCTGCGCCACGTCCAGCCGACCGGCCACTTCGCGTGCACGGGCAAGACCGCCGACCTCCGCACCAGCGCCTGGGTCGGGACTGCGACCCGCGACTTCAGCGACGTCGACCCGCTGGCCTTCGAGGCCGAGCTGGCCCAGCGGCTGGCGTGGGGCCAGCGCCGGGTCGACCTCGACGCCGGGCGCTACGACACCATCCTGCCGCCGACGGCGGTGGCCGACCTGGCCATCTACGCCTACTGGGAGGCCGGCGCCCGCGACGCCTGGGACGGCCAGTCGGTCTACTCCCGGCGCCCGACCGGGACCCGGATCGGCGAGAGCATCGCCCGCCCCGAGGTCACGCTGCGCTCGGATCCGGCCTACCCCGGCCTGGAGTGCGCGCCCTTCGAGGTCGTCGCCGCCTCGTCGCAGGACAGCTCGGTCTTCGACAACGGCCTCGAGCTCGGACCGGTCGAGTGGATCCGCGGCGGCGAGCTGGCCGCGCTGCGCCAGAGCCGGCACACCGCCGCGCTCACCGGCCAGCCCGTCACGCCGAGCGTGGACAACCTGGTCCTCGAGGTCGACGGCGGCGCCGGCTCGGTCGAGGACCTGGTCGCGGGCACCGAGCGCGGGCTGCTGCTGACCTGCCTGTGGTACATCCGCACCGTCGACCCCCAGACCCTGCTGCTGACCGGGCTGACCCGCGACGGCGTCTACCTGGTCGAGGGCGGGGAGATCACCGGCGCGGTCAACAACTTCCGCTGGAACGAGAGTCCCGTCGACCTGCTCCGCCGCTTCAGCCACGCCTCGGCCACGGTGCCGAGCTTCAGCCGCGAGTGGGGCGACGACTACTTCTCGCGCACGGCGACGCCCGCGCTGCGCGTGCCGGACTTCAACATGTCCAGCGTGTCGCCCGCGAACTGACCCCGGACCCACCGGCGCGGCGTCTGCGCTGGACCTGTCGCGCGCCGTACGTTCGTGGTATGAGCGCAACCATGGACCACGGGACCGACCCGGTGACCGAGCCCGTGCAGCAGCAGCCCGTCGACGGGCCCGAGCCGGAGCGGGTGCACCCGCTCGACGAGCCGCGCACCGAGCCGACCCGGGTGGTCGAGACCGAGCCCGTGCGCCGCGGGCGCGGCCTGGGCGCCAACCGCCACCTGGGCAGCGTCGTGCTGTCCTTCCTGGCCACGATCGGCGCGTACGGCGCGCTCGACTACGGCTTCTACCGCGCCAACACCGCGGCCTCCACGAACGGGCTCGACGGCACCCGGCTCGCCGACGCGACGATGATCGCGCTCGGTGCGGCCGCCGCCTGCGTGCTCGTCGCGGCCCTGGCCGCTCGGATCTCCGGTCTCGGCCCGCTGCTGGCCGGCCTGGTCCTGGGCGCCGCGCCGGCCGCGTGGGTGTTCCTGGACTGGAGCTCCTACGTCTCGCGCCTCGACGACGTGCCCGAGCTGTGGGAGCACACGACGTTCGGGCTGGCCTACGTCGCGTTCGCGGTCTACCCGGTCACCGCCGGCCTCCTCATCGGCGCCGGCCTGGCCGGGCGCTGGCGCCGACCCAAGCTCATCGCGCCCACCGACTGACCGCCCTCGCCAGGACGGCCCAGGCCGCACCGGCCTCGGCGAGCGCCTCCCGCTCGCGCTGCTCCTCCAGGGCGTGCTGACGACCCAGCGCGAACGACGGCACACCGGTCCGCGCCGCCTCGGCGGCCAACGCGTGCAGCCACTGGCGGGCCACCACGCTGTCCTGGTGGTCGCCGAGGACCCGGGTGACGCCGCGGGCGGCCCGCCGCGGCTGCCGGGCCCGGTCGTCCCAGGCCGGCTCGACCAGCTCGAGGGCGTAGCGCAGGCGCTTCACCGCGCGCCGGACCTCGTGCACGTCGGCACCGTCGCGCCGCCGGCGCCGCGTCCGGCGCCACTCCCGGGCCAGCCGCGCCGGCAGCACGTCCCGGGCCCGGCCGTCGGCGGCGCCCGTCCACGGCGGCCGAGCGACCAGGTCGTCGAGCGCGGTGCGCAGCGCGTGGTAGCGCGTCGACGTCAGCACCTCGGCCACGTCGACCCGGCCCTCCGCGGCCCGGCCCGCGGCGTACTCCTCGAGCAGGCGGAGCGCCGGCTCCCCGAACAGCTCCTCCCGCGCCAGCTGCCGCGCGATCCGGTCGCGCACGACCTCGTCGTCTCGGAGCTGGCCGAGCGAGCGGGCCAGCCAGCGCAGCTCCTCGCGCACCGGCTCGGTGCGCTCCCGGTCCGCCAGCGCGCGGTACGTCGCCAGCGCGGCCCGCAGCCGCCGGCACGCCTTGCGCACGCCGTGCACCCCGCCGGCCCCGCCGCGGCGCACGACCGGGTCCAGCCGGGCGATCTCGTGGACCTGGGTCTCGAGCCAGTGCCGGAGCAGCAGGCGGGCCGGCCCCTTCCGGGTCAGCGCCGGGGCCACGTCGTGCGCGCCGGTCGGCAGCCCGAGGACCACCGCGACCTTGCGGGTCACCGCGCTTCGGTGCACGTCGTGCGCGGCCAGGACGGCCTCGACCACGTCGAGCAGCTCGCGGTCGCCGTCGACGAGCTCGACCTCCCACTCGCGCCAGGTGACGTCCTGGGCGTCCAGCTGCGCGGCCCGGCCGGTGACCCGGTCGTCGGCCAGCTCGGCCAGGACCTCGCCCTCCGGGCCCACCAGGTGGTAGGTCGTCCGGTGCGTCCGGATGCGGGCGACCGGTGCCACCGCGATCCCCCGGGTCCAGCCGTCGACCAGGTCGAGCAGCTCGTCGGGGACCGGGTCGGGCGCCTCGCGCAGCGGGACGTGCAGCTCGCGGCGGGCGTCCGGTGCGCCGACCGGGAGCTTGAGGTGCCAGCCCTCGTCGGGACCGCCCTCGCGCCGGCGCAGCGTGACGCCGGCCCGGATCAGGGTCAGCCCGGGTGTGTCGTGGTACGTCGCGTCCAGCTCCACCTCGCCCACCGGGTCCACGCCGACGACCGGCCCCGCCCGGGTCAGGTCGGGCACGGGGACGTCCGGGCCGGGGCTGAAGACGCGCTCGACCTCGAGCTGGGTGCGGGTCACGGGCGCCCTGTACCCACCCCGGCCGCGCATCCGTGACGGGGCGGCCTTGACCCCGTAGGGTCCGGCGCATGACGACCCGACGCGCGCTGCGCACGCTCGCCTCGATCGCCCTCGGCGGGCTGGGCCTGGTGGCCGGGCTGCTCGTGGCGCCGCCCGCCGGCGCCGCCGGACCGCCCGTGACCGCGCCCGATGCGGCGGCCGTCTACCAGGGCAACGTCGTCGCGGTGCTCCCGGTCCAGAACGACCACGACCCCGACAACGAGCTGCTGACCGTCTGCCGCCTCGGGACCGAGCACTACCGCGGCATCGACGTCGGCTCCTTCGGCGACGAGGTCGACATCTCCGTGCGGCCGAGCACCTCGCCGGGCGTCTACACCTTCACCTACTACACCTGCGACTTCCAGACGCTGGTGCCCGGCACCATCAGCCTCACCGTGGAGCGGCTGCCGAAGATCAAGGTGCGGCCCGACGGTCGCGGCCAGATCAAGGTCAAGAACCCCTTCGACTTCAAGATCCGCTTCCTCTACGGCTCCTTCGACGAGGCCGCCCCCGACGCCAAGGCGCTGATCAACCCCGGCGCCACGGTCACCCTCCCGGTCGAGCGGACCAGCATCGACTGGACCGCCTACAACCGCAAGGGCACCGTGTTCTGCGGGACCGGCACGGTCAAGGGCATCCGGTTGCGCGCGCAGGCGCGACCCGCGGCCGGCGTGCCCCTCTCGGACCGGCTGGCCCGGGCTTGGCGCACCGCCGGCTGAGGCGTCCTAGTCCGCGAAGGCCTCCAGCGGCGGGCACGCGCACACCAGGTTGCGGTCGCCGTAGGCCTGGTCGATCCGGCCGACCGGCGGCCAGTACTTGTCGGGATCGATGCCGGTCGGGAAGACCGCGAGGTCGCGGGAGTAGGCGCGGTCCCACTCCCCCGCGAGCGCACGGCTGGTGTGCGGGGCGCCCCGGAGCGGGGAGTCCTCGGCGCTCCACTCGCCCGCGGCGACCCGGTCGATCTCGGCCTTGATCGCGATCATCGCGTCGCAGAACCGGTCGATCTCGCCCAGGTCCTCCGACTCGGTCGGCTCCACCATGAGGGTGCCGGCGACCGGGAAGGACATGGTCGGGGCGTGGAAGCCGTAGTCGATGAGCCGCTTGGCCACGTCGTCGACCGTGACACCGGTGTCCTTGGTCAGCCCGCGGACGTCGAGGATGCACTCGTGGGCCACGAGCCCGCCGTGGCCGCGGTAGAGCACCGGGAAGTGCTCGTCGAGCCGCTGCGCGACGTAGTTGGCGCTCAGCACCGCGGACGCCGTCGCCCGGGTCAGGCCCGCCCCGCCCATGAGCCGGACGTAGGCCCACGAGATCGGCAGGATCCCCGCCGAGCCGTACGGCGCGGCGCTGATCGGGCCGATGCCCTCGCGCTTGTCGGCGTCGGGGTGCATGCCGTGGCTGGGGAGGTACGGCGCCAGGTGGGTGCGCACCGCGACCGGGCCGACGCCGGGGCCGCCGCCGCCGTGCGGGATGCAGAAGGTCTTGTGCAGGTTCAGGTGCGACACGTCGCCGCCGAACTCGCCCGGCTTGGCGAAGCCGAGCAGCGCGTTGAGGTTCGCGCCGTCGACGTACACCTGGCCCCCGTGCTCGTGCACGATCCGGCACAGCTCGGTGATGGACTCCTCGTAGGCGCCGTGGGTCGAGGGGTAGGTGACCATGATCGCGGCCAGGCTGTCGGCGTGCTTCTCGCACTGCGCGCGCAGGTCGTCGAGGTCGACGCCGCCGTCCTCGCCCGCCTTGACGACGACCACGCGCATGCCGGCCATCACCGCGGAGGCGGCGTTGGTGCCGTGGGCGCTGGACGGTATGAGGCAGACGTCGCGGGCGGTGTCGCCGTTGGCGCGGTGGTAGCCCCGGATGGCCAGCAGGCCGGCGAGCTCGCCCTGCGAGCCGGCGTTCGGCTGGATGGAGACCCGGTCGTAGCCGGTGACCTCGGCCAGCCAGCCCTCGAGCTGGCCGACGAGCCGGTGGTAGCCCTCGGCGTCCTCGGCCGGCGCGAACGGGTGCAGGTCGGCGAAGCCCGGGAGGCTGACCGGCTCCATCTCGGTGGTCGCGTTGAGCTTCATCGTGCACGAGCCGAGCGGGATCATGCCCCGGTCGAGCGCGTAGTCGCGCGCGCTCAGCCGGCGCAGGTAGCGCAGCATCTGGGTCTCGGAGCGGTGGCTGTTGAAGACCTCGTGGGTGAGGAACGGCGTGCGGCGGACCAGCTCGACCGGCAGCGCGTCCTCGGTGCGGGTGTCGACGCCCTCGAGGTCGTCGGCCGCGACGCCGAACGCCCGGAGCACGGTGCCGACCGTCGCGAGCGTGGTCCGCTCGCTGGTGGAGACGCCGACGTGGTCGGCGTCCACGAGGCGCAGGTGCAGCCCGGCCTCGCGGGCCCGGGCCACGACCTCGGCCGCCCGGCCCGGGACCTCGGCCACGACGGTGTCGAAGAACTTCTCGTGCGCCAGGGGGATGCCCGCCTCGCGCAGCGCGCCGGCCAGCACGGCCGCGCAGCGGTGGGTGCGTCGCGCGATCGTCCGCAGCCCCTCCGGGCCGTGGTACACGGCGTACATGCTGGCCACCACGGCCAGCAGGACCTGGGCGGTGCAGATGTTGGAGGTCGCCTTGTCGCGGCGGATGTGCTGCTCGCGGGTCTGCAGGGCCAGGCGGTACGCCGGGCGGCCCTGCGCGTCGACGCTGACGCCGACCAGCCGGCCCGGCAGGTGCCGCTCGAGGCCGGCCGCGACGGCCATGAAGCCGGCGTGCGGGCCGCCGTAGAACAGCGGGACGCCGAAGCGCTGGCTGGAGCCCACCACCACGTCCGCGCCGAGCTCGCCCGGCGACTCCAGCAGGGTCAGGGCCAGCAGGTCCGCGGCCACGACCAGCTTGCCGCCGCGCGCCGAGACGTCCTCGGCCAGCTCGCGCGGGTCGAGGACCCGGCCCGAGGCGCCGGGGTACTGCAGCAGCACCCCGCACAGGTCGCCGTCCGGCACGCCCTCGGCCAGGTCGGCCACCACGACCTCGATGCCCATGGCCTCCGCGCGGGTGCGCACGACCTCGATGGTCTGCGGCAGCGCGTCGGAGTCGACCACGAAGGCGCCGGTGGCCTTGCGGCTCGCGCGCCGTACGAGCGTCATGGCCTCGGCCACCGCCGTGCCCTCGTCGAGCAGGCTGGCGTTGGCCGTCGGCAGCCCGGTGAGGTCGCCGATCACGGTCTGGAAGTTGATGAGGGCCTCGAGCCGGCCCTGGGAGATCTCGGGCTGGTAGGGCGTGTAGGCCGTGTACCAGCTCGGGTCCTCGAGCACGTTGCGCCGGATCACCGGCGGCGTGGTCGTGCCGTGGTAGCCCAGCCCGATCATCGCCTCGGCCGGGTGGTTGAGCGCGGCCAGCGCCCGCAGCTCGCGGGCCACCGCGTCCTCGCTGGCCGCCACCGGGAGGTCCAGCTCGGCCGACGTGCGGATGCCGCCCGGCACCGCCGCCGCCATGAGCGCCTCGAGGGAGTCGTAGCCGAGCGTGGCCAGCATCCGCTCGACGTCCTCGGGCCGCAGCCCGATGTGCCGGTCGGCGAACGGGAGGGCGGACTCGAGCTCGGTGAGCGAGGGGTGGTCTGACACGGGGTGGCTCCTCAGCACGGGTGGTCTGGGCGCTCCCCCTCAGTCACCGCAGCACTGCGGCTCCAGAGTTGCCTGTCCCCCACGGTCCTTGGCGCCTGAGAGGTTCCGGGGAGGAGTTGCCCCTTCGGCGCTCCGGGCCTCACCAGCTCAGGTCCCGGAGACTCTCCCGTGCGGGATGGTCAGCACCGTCATGGTACCCAGCGAGCCCTGCGAACGACGAAGGCCCGCCGCGGTGCGACGGGCCTCCACCGGAGTCTGTGCTGGGACTATCCGGCCGTGCGCGCGGCCCGGCGGGCGGCGAGCTCGTCACCGGGCACGGGCGCGGCCTCCTCGGCGGCGGTGCGCTCGCTGGGCAGCTCGGCGAGGGTGCCCTCGATCTCGCGCCAGACCCCGCCGATGGCGATGCCGAAGACGCCCTGGCCGCCCTGGAGCAGGTCGATGACCTCGTCGTTGCTGGTGCACTCGTAGACCGACGCGCCGTCGGACATGAGCGTCACGCGGGTCAGGTCGTCGGTGCCGCGCTCACGCAGGTGCTGCACGGCGGTGCGGATCTGCTGCAGCGAGATGCCGGCGTCGAGCAGGCGCTTTATGACCTTGAGGATGAGGATGTCGCGGAAGGAGTAGAGCCGCTGGCTGCCGGAGCCGGACGCGCCGCGGACGGTGGGCTCGACCAGGCCGGTGCGGGCCCAGTAGTCGAGCTGGCGGTAGGTGATGCCGGCGGCGTTGCACGCGGTCGGACCGCGGTAGCCGAGGTCGCTCGGCAGCGGCGAGACGTCGTCGGTGAAGAGCAGCCCCTGCTCCTCGGCGGCCTCCGCGGCCAGCTCGGCGTCGACGCTGTCGCGCAGCTCGGCGTTCTCGTCCTGCTCGTTCACGCGCGTCTCCTCAGGGGTCCGGTGTCTCGAGGGTAGCCCGCCCGGCTCACAGCCGTGGAACTACAACGAGGACAGTTCAAGGTACGGCGGCCACCCGGCACTGTCCACGACCGACGCCCCGCGTGTCTCACCCTCAAGCAGAGCCTGAGACTTGAACCCAGGGGTCGAACCCGGTGGCAGGGCTCGGCGCGCCGAGCACGCGGTGCCGGAGGCGCCGCCGTGAGGCGGTGCCGGAGGCACCCCCGTGCCACAGCGCCGCCGACTACCTGGACTCGAAGTCCTCGGGGGTCACCTGGTCGAGGAACTCGCGGAACTTCTCGACCTCGTCCTCCTGCTCGACCGGCACCGCCAGGCCGGCCTCGTCGAGGACCTCCTCGGCGCAGACGATGCGGGTGCCGGTGCGCAGGGCGAGGGCGATGGAGTCCGAGGGGCGGGCCGAGACCTCGGCGCCGGAGCCGAAGACCAGGGTCGCGAAGAAGACGCCGTCCTTGACCTCGGTGATGCGGACCTCGTCGAGGGAGTTGCCGGTGGCGTCGAGCACGTCCTTGAGCAGGTCGTGGGTCAGCGGGCGCGGTGGCACGACCCCCTGCTGGGCGAAGGCGATCGCGGTCGCCTCGACCGCGCCGATCCAGATCGGCAGGTAGCGCTCGCCGGTCGTCTCGCGCAGCAGCACGATCGGCTGGTTGGAGGGCATCTCCACCCGGACGCCCATGACGTCGACTTCGAGCACACCGCCACCCTACTCCGGCGCGTCCAAGGCGCAGCCCGTCCCGAGGGGTGGGTCCCCGGGCGCGTCAGAGCCGGCGCAGCCCGGTCTTGACGAGCGTCGCGTGCATGCGCACGGCGAGCGCGGCGAACTGCGAGACGGTGTCCTCGCGGCGCGCCGAGGCGGCCGGGTCGGAGGCGCGCCGGGTCGGCGCGAGCACCTGCTCGACGAGGCCCACCTCGCGGTCGGCGGCGGTCTTGAAGGCGCGCAGGTGCCGGGGCTCGAGGCCGAAGTCGGCCAGCTCGCGCGCGGTGGTGCAGATGACCAGCGCGTCGGAGTCGTAGTGCCCGGTCCCCCGGCGCGGCGCGACCAGGGCGTACTGCTCCAGCTCGTCGAGCAGTGACTCGGGGATCTCGGCGATCTTGAGCAGCTCGCGCCGCGACAGGCGTACGTCGTCCGAGCGGCGGAACGACTCGGGCGAGGGCAGGCCGTCGGCGGACAGCGCGACCTCGGGGACGGTGGGTGTCAGGTCCACCAGCGGCGGCGGCTGCAGCCCGCGGTCGATGGCGTCGAGGATCTCCACGATCCGGGCCAGCGGCTGGTGGTGGTCGCGCTGGAGCAGCAGGGCGTAGCGCAGCCGCTCGACGTCGGCGCTGGAGAACTTGCGGTAGCCCGACGGCGTGCGCTCGGGTGTGACGATCCCCTTCTCCTCCAGGAACCGGATCTTGGGGATCGAGATCGACGGGAAGTCCGCGCGCAGCAGCTCGAGGACCTCGCCGATGTTCCTCCGCGCGCCGTCACCGGCGTCCGCGGAGGGAGCAGCGGCTGAGCGGTGGGGCGAGCCCATGGACCCGGTGGACTCGGGGACCATGCCGGGCTCAGTGGCCTTCGTGGCCGGAGAAGAACACGAGGCGGTACTTGCCGATCTGGACCTCGTCGCCGTCGGTCAGCTGCACGGTGTCGATCCGGTCGCGGTTGACGTAGGTGCCGTTGAGCGAGCCGACGTCGGTCACGGTGAAGGTCTGGCCGCTGCGGTGGAACTCGGCGTGCTGGCGCGAGACCGTGACGTCGTCGAGGAAGATCAGGCTGTCCGGGTGGCGCCCGGCGCGCACGACGTCCTCGTCGAGCAGGAAGCGCGAGCCCGAGCCGGGACCCTTCTGCACCACCAGCAGGGCGTGGCCCGAGGGCAGCGCGTCCACGGCCGCGGCGTCGACGGGGTTGAGCGCCCGGTCGCCGGTCTCGGTCTTGGACGGGTCGCCGGAGCCGCCGAGCTGGATGGTCGCGGTCGACTCCCCCACCGGCTCGCCCGGGACCACCGGGTTGGTCGTCGTGGGGGCGTCGTCGCCGCCCACGGTGGTGCTGGCCAGCAGCCGGGTCCCGCACTGCGAGCAGAACCGCGCGTCGTCCGGGTTCTCGTGCCCGCAGTGGGTGCAGAACGGCACCGCGCGCTCCCTCCGTGCTGCTGTGGGGTCGGTGGGGCCGCTGACCCTCAGGTGGAGGGTGAGGTCCCCGGTGGCAGCGAACCTATCAGCCGTCCCGCCCCGATCAAGGGGGAAACGGCCGCAGTCTCAGCCGAGCGAGGCCTCGTACGACGCGGCGTCGAGCAGCCCCTCGAACTGGCTCTGGTCGCTGGGCACGATCTCGAACAGCCAGCCGCCGCCGTAGGGGTCGTTGTTGACCAGCTCGGGGGTCGCGTCGAGCGCCTCGTTGCGGGCCACGACCTCGCCGGAGACCGGGGCGTAGACGTCGCTGACCGACTTGGTCGACTCCAGCTCCCCGCAGGTGCTGCCGGCCTCGACCTGAGCGCCGAGCTCGGGCAGTGATACGTAGACGATGTCACCGAGCTGGTCCTGGGCGTACTGGGTGATGCCCACGCGGACCGACCCGTCGTGCTCGCCCGGCCGGCGCAGCCACTCGTGCTCGGTGGTGTAGGTCAGGTCGTCGGGGTACACAGGTCTCCTCGAGTGCGGGGGCGTACGCCGGAGAACGTTACTGCTGGGGCTGCGCCACGTCAGCGTCGGCCGGGTCGGTGGTGGTGTCGACCTCCACCGTGGTGACCTCGTCGAAGCTCAGCTCGGCGCCGTCGTCCTCGAACTGGTCCTGCGGCCCGTCGGGGAAGCGCAGCGCCGAGATGAGGGCGGTGGGCGGACCGATGACGTCGACGGTGTACGGCGGGGAGAGCGGCGTGCCGTCCACGGTGAGTCCGCGGCTGTCCTGCTCGAAGGCGGTCTGCGCGACCACGCGCACCTTGCCGTTGACCTGCAGGGCCTCCGCGCCCGCGGTGCGCAGGGCCTGGACCATGTCGATGAACGGCCCGACCTGGACCGGCTCGCCGTCCTCCCCCTCCTCGATGCGGATGGTGATGCCCGAGCCGCTGACCGGCACGGTGCCGGCCAGCACGCTCAGCACCTGGGTCCGCTGGCGGGCCTCGTCGAGCGCGGCCTGACGGGCACTGGTGTCGGACTGGAGGTCGTCGCGACGCTCCTCGAGCCGCTGGATCTCCGACTCGGTGCGCTGGGTGGTGCCGGCCAGGTCGTTGAGGATGTCGATGAGGTCCTGCTCGCGCAGCCCGGCGTAGGTGCTGTCCACGGTGTTGGTGCGCACCTGGGTCACGGCCGCGAACCCGACCAGGGCGAGCAGCACCCCGACCACCACCTGGCCGCGCGAGGGCTTGGTCAGGGCGTGCCACAGGCGGCTGCGGCCGTCCTGGCGCCGGTCGACCTCCGGCCAGGACCGCTCCTCCGGTGCGCGGTCGGACCCGAGGTCGGGCGTGCGGTCAGGCATGGAACAGGTGCCGCCGGATCGCGGCCACGTTGGAGAAGATCCGGATGCCGAGCACGACGATGACGCCGGTGGAGAGCTGGCCGCCGACGCCCAGCTTGTCGCCGAGGAAGACGATGCCGGAGGCGATGACCACGTTGCTCACGAACGAGATGACGAACACCTTGTCGTCGAAGATCCCGTCCAGGTAGGCCCGCAGGCCGCCGAACGTCGCGTCGAGCGCGGCGACCACGGCGATGGGCAGGTAGGGGTCGAGCGCGACCGGGACCTCCGGACGCAGCACGAGGCCGAGCACGATCCCGACGAGCAGACCCAGGGCGGCGATCACGGCAGGTCCTCCTGGACGTTGGGGCTCTGGTCGGGCTGCTCGGCGAAGCGCAGCCGCAGGAAGCTGTCCGGCGCGGACGGCAGCTCGAGCTCGGCCTCGTCGTCGCGCGCGACGGTGAAGCCGAACTGCTGGGCGAGCTGGTCGAACTGCTGGCCGGTCCCGGTGGCCTGGAGCCGGGCGCCCAGCCCGGAGCGCCCGATGGCCGACACGACGTACGGCGGGGTGAGGGGGCCGCGGTTGACGGTGATGGCGATCCCCTGCTGGCTGATGGCGGTGAGCCCGGTGAGCCGCCGGCCGTTGACCGCGACCGCCTCGGCGCCGGCCGACCACAGCCCGTTGACCAGGCGGCGCAGGTCGGTGGCCCGGACCCGGCCGTCGGCGCTGCCGTCGGGGTTGTCGGTGACGGTGACGCGCAGACCCGGCCCGCGGACGTCGACGAAGCCGGTGGTGACCTGGAGCCGGCCCAGCTCCTGGGTGGCCGCCGCCAGGTCGCGGCGCAGCGCCGCGTCGCGGGCGGCCAGGGCGTCCACGTCGTCCTCCAGGCCCTGCACCCGCTCGCGGGCGTCACGCACGTCGGCCTTGCGCTGGTCGATGCGGTCGACCAGCGCGGCGCGACTGGCCTCGTCGACGTCGGCGTTCTCCGCGGTGCGCACGGCGGCCAGCGCGACGAGCAGCCCGAAGACCGCGGTGACCGCGGCGGCGCCCAGCAGCCGGCTGCGCGGCTGGGGACCGGCCGGGCCGGCGGCCCGGCGCTGGGCCGCGGCGACGTAGTCCTGGTCCACGGCCTCGCGGGTGACCAGTGCGAGCAGCGGCATGGTCACCCGGTCCGGCAGCAGCTGGTCGCTCTCGCGGGTGCCCTGGGTGCGGGTGCTCATCTCAGCCGTCCCGGGCCGGCGCCCCGCGCGGCTCGGTGTCGCGGAGCAGCTTGTAGACCTGGTAGGCGTAGAGGATGCCGGCCCACCAGTAGAGCCCCACGCCCCAGAACGCGAAGGCCCAGCCGAAGACCTCGGCCAGCCGGCTCACCACGCCCTCGCCGTCGCCGAGCAGCAGCAGCGGGAAGGCGTAGAGCAGGTTGAAGGTCGCGGCCTTGCCCAGGAAGTGCACCGGCAGCGCGCTGTAGCCGCGGGTGCGCAGGAACGGCACCAGCCCCCACATGAGCAGGTCGCGCAGCGGCAGCGAGATCGCCAGCCACCACGGGATCACCTCGCGCAGCGCCAGGCCGAGGACCACGGCCAGGATGTAGAGCCGGTCCGCGACGGGGTCGAGGATCTGGCCGACCACGGTCTGCTGGTCGAGCTTGCGGGCCAGCCAGCCGTCGGCGTAGTCGGTGACGCCGGAGACCATGAGCACCACCAGCGCCCAGCCGTCGGCCTCGGGCCCGAGGACCAGCCAGAGGAAGAGCGGTACGCCGGCCAGCCGGGCCGCGCTCAGCAGGTTCGGGATCGTGAACACGCGGGTGTCGCGTGCTGCGTCGGTCCCCACGTCTGCCTGCTCTTCGCTCGCCGTCTGCCCGGAGGGCTCCGGGCTCGGGGACACCTTAGTGCTCCGCGGGGGCGTCGCCGTCGACGGCGACCGGCTCCCGCGCGGCGTCCGCGTCGTCGTGCGCGGTGTCGTCCCCGTGCGGCGCGTCGTCCTGGTGGGCGGCGTCGCGGATCTCGCCCACCAGCTCCTCGATCACGTCCTCGAGCGTGGCCAGACCGAGGGTCGTGCCGCTGCGGTCCACCACGCGGGCCATGTGGGCGCCGCGGCGCTGGAGCGTCTCGAGGGCGTCGTGCAGGAGCTCGTCGGCGCCGACGGTGGCGAAGGGCCGGGTCCACTTGTCCTCGACCACCCGCTCCCGGCGGGCCTCGTCGGTCTCCAGGACGTCCTTGATGTGCAGGTAGCCGAGCAGCTCGCCGTCCTCGCCCTCGACCGGGAAGCGGCTGTAGCCGGTGGCCGCGCACAGCGCCTCGACGTCGGCGGCGGTGGAGCCGCGGCGCACGGTGGTGAGGGTGTCTGGCGCCATCAGCACGCAGGTGACCGGCTTCTCGGTGAAGCCGAGGGCACCGGCCAGCCGGTCGTACTCCTCTGCCTCGATCAGCCCCTCACCGCGCGACTCCTCGACGAGGGCGGCCACCTCCTCGCGGGTGTAGGAGGACGACACCTCGTCCATGAGCTTCACGCCGAGCAGCTTGAGGATGGCCGAGGCCATGGCGTTGATGACGACGATGACCGGGCGCAGGACGGTGACGAAGCCCCAGATCAGGGGGCCGAGGACCAGGGCGGCGCGGTCGGGCCCGGCGAGGGCGATGTTCTTGGGGATCATCTCGCCGAGCACCACGTGGAGGAAGACGACCACGGCCAGTGCGACCGCGAACGAGACCGGGTGCAGCAGACCGTGCGGGACGTGCACCGCCTCGAAGACCGGTTCGATGAGGTGGGCCACGGCCGGCTCGCCGACGGCGCCGAGGACCAGGGAGCAGACCGTGATGCCGAGCTGGTTGACGCCGATGACCAGCGACATGTTCTCCATGGCGCGCAGCGTGGTCCGGGCCATCCGCGAGCCGGACTCGGCCATCGGCTCGATCTGCGTGCGCCGCGCGGAGACCAGCGCGAACTCGGCGCCGACGAAGAACGCGTTGCCGAGCAGCAGCACCACTGCGACGACCAGGGCGGTCCCGCCGCTCATGACCGCTCCCCCGTCCCGGCGGGCCGGTCCGCGCCGGTGCCCCGGTCCACATCGGTGCCCCGGCCGGTGCCCGCGTCGGTGCCCGCGTCGTCGTCCGGCTCGATGAGCCGCAGCGTGAGCCGGTCCACGCGCAGCCCGTCCATGTGCTCGACGGTGAGCGTGGCCAGCCGCTGCCGCGGCTCGTCGTCGTCGGGGTCGACCTCCGGCACCGGCACCTCGGCCATGTCGCCGCTGACCGGCACCCGCCCGAGCACCTGGAGCACCAGGCCGGCGACGGTGTCGTAGTCCTCGCTCTCGGGCAGGGCGACGCCGGTGAGGTCCTCGACCTCGTCGGGGCGCAGCAGGCCGGAGATGAGCCACGAGCCGTCGCGGCGGCGCTGGGCCTGGTCGCCGAGCCGGTCGTGCTCGTCGGCGATGTCGCCGACGATCTCCTCGATGACGTCCTCGAGGGTCACGATGCCCGCGTGGCCGCCGTACTCGTCGAGGACCACGGCCAGCTGGAACCCCTCGCCGCGCAGCAGCTTGAGCAGCGGGTCGAGGCGCAGGGAGTCCGGGACCACGATCGGACGGACCATCAGGTGCTTGACCCGGGTGGTCGGGCGCTCGTGGACCGGGAGCGCGACGGCGTTCTTGACGTGCACGGTGCCGACGACCATGTCCTCGTCGTCCAGGACCGGGAAGCGGGAGTGGCCGGTGCGCCGGGCCAGCTCGATGACCTGCAGGGCCCGGTCGCCCTCCTCGAGCGAGACGGTGCGCACCCGCGGCGTCATGATCTCGCCGGCGGTCCGCGAGCCGAACTCCACCGACCGCTCCATGAGCTCCGCGGTGTCGGCGTCGAGGGTGCCGACCGAGGCCGAGCGCGCGATCAGCGAGGCCAGCTCGGTGGAGCTCCGGGCCGAGCGGAGCTCCTCCTGGGGCTCGATGCCCAGGCGACGGACGACCGCGTTGGCCGAGCCGTTGAGCACCTTGATCGGGCCGCGGACGACGGTGGTGAAGCCGCGCTGGAAGCGCTGGGTGGCCTTGGCGGTGACCATCGGCTTGGCCAGCGCGAGGTTCTTGGGCACGAGCTCGCCGAAGATCATCGTGACGACGGTGCCGAAGACCAGGCCCACGGCCGCGGCGATCGGCGTGACCGCGCCGTCCGGGACCCCGAGGCGGCCGAGCGGGCCGTCGATGAGGTCCGAGACCGACGGCTCGGCCAGGTAGCCGATGGCCAGGTTGGTGACGGTGATGCCGACCTGGGCGCCCGAGAGCTGGGTGGAGAGGGACCGCAGCGCCCGCTGCAGCCCCTGTGCCCCGCTGTCGCCGGCGTTCGCGTCGTGGTCGACCTGCGCGCGGTCCACGGTGACGAAGGAGAACTCCGCGGCGACGAAGACCCCGCACGCCGCGACCAGCACGAGCGCGAGCAGGAGCAGCAGCAGGGAGGTCGTCACGGTGCGCAGAAGTCTGTCACGAGGCGACCGCCACCGGTCCGGGCTGGTCCGTCCGGGTCGACCCGGAGGGGTCGCCGCACGGCCCGCGGCGGCCCGGGCTGGCCCGACCGGGTCATGGCGCTGTCCACGCCCCCTGATGCAGGGTGGTCTGGACAACTGCGTCGAGCCGACCCGGGGAGGTCGCCGTGCCCGTCTTCAGGAGCCGCGTGCCGCCGTTCGCGCTCGACCGCCGCGTGCTGCACCACCTGCTCCTCGAGGCCGTGCGCACCGCCGATCCGCAGGCCTCGGTCGACCTGCACCGGATGGCCCGGCACAAGCTCGGCCGGGAGCCGGGGTGGGCCTGGTGGACCGAGCGATGCCGCGACGTCGAGGACCGCGGTCGCCACGACGTCGCGCTGCTCGGGGTGGAGTTCGCCCTCGATGCGGCCGGCGCGCCCTGGGTCGCCCCGAGCCTCGCGGAGCAGGACCGGCTGGAGGAGCTCCGCGCCCGGCTGCACGACGCGCTGGCGGCGGGGGCCGATGCGGAAGGCGCGGCGCGCCTGCGCCGCCCGGACCGGGCGCGCTGCGCCCAGTGGGCCCAGGGGGCCGCGTCTACTGCAGGGTGAGGCCGCACTCGTCCTTCGCGTGCTTCTGGATGTCGCTCACCGCGGACTGGAGCGCGGGGTCCTTGCCGATCTCGGCGATCTTCGAGGAGACCGCGAGCAGGGCCTGCTGGTCGACGCCGTCGGGGACCTGACCGTTCTGCACCGCGGCCATGTCGTCGGCGCTGAAGCCGGCGTCGCGGTAGGTCTTCACGATCGTCTCGTACGCCGTGTAGAGGGTGTCCCAGTCGTCGGCGATCGCCTGGGGCGCCTCGTCCTTGAGCGTCTCGAGCTTGCCCAGGATGCCCTCGAGGTCGCCGAGCTCGCCGCCCGAGGCCGAGCTGAGGTCCTTCTGGACGGCGTCGAGGTCGGCGCAGTAGTCGCCGGTGCCCTGCGCGCTGCCCTCGTCGTCGCCGCACCCGGACAGCAGGCCCAGGCCGAGGACGGCCACGATCGCCGCGACGACCGCGGTGCGGATGCTCGGCACGACACTCCAGGTGGTCGGGGACGGTTCATGGTGGCCACGGGTCCGGGTGGTGTCAACGACCGCCGCCGGTCGGCGCGGCGCCCCGACCCGTCGTACCCGCCGCACGTCCCGGGTGATCGGCGTCAGGGCACGCGGCGACGGCACACGTAGTGCACGTAGTCGGCGTCGGTGTGGGCGACGTCCAGGTCGAGGGCCTGCCCGTCGTCGGCGTACGCCGCCAGCACCTCGAGCCCGGCGGCGCGCGCCTCGGCGAGGGTCTCCTCGACCGTGGCGAAGTGCACCACGAAGCGGAACTCGTGGGCCCGCAGCGGGCGCATGTCCCAACCGGGACCGTCGACGGCCTCGCGGCGGGTGGCCCGGTAGTTGCGCACCGAGCGGAGCAGGGAGGACGGGTGGCGGAGGTACTGGCCGTAGTGGAAACGGAACCGCGGGCTGGCGGGGCCGCCCGCGACGCGCAGCGGGTGCTCGTCGTGGCTGACACCGTCGAGGTTGAGGCTGGAGAACAGCACCCGGCCGTCGGGGCGCACCGCGCGCGCCATCGCCGCCAGCGCCCGGCCCCGTCCCGCGTGGTCGAGGGAGTCCAGGCCGTTGTAGCTGAACATGACCAGGTCGTGGCCCCTCTCGGCCACGCCCGCCAGGACGGCCGCGTCGCCTTCGCGCAGGTCGGCCTCCGGGAACCGCTCGCGGGCCAGGGCCAGCATCTCCTCGGCGATGTCCACCCCGACGTAGGAGCGCACGTGCGGCAGGAGCATCCCGGTGGTGCGGCCGCCGCCGACCCCGATGTCCAGCACGTCGCGGTCCACGACCCACGCACGCAGTGATGTCAGCGCGGCGCGCTCACCGGGGTCGGTGAAGCCGTCGGTCGCGAAGTCCGCGACCACGTCCTCGGCCCCCCAGGAGGCGTCGTCGAGCTCAGGCACGACCCCCATGGTGGTCGGTCTACCCGCTGGGCACCCCTGACGAAACGCACGGACCGCCGCGGACCGTGCGCGCGGCGTCAGGCCATGACCCCCGTGGACTGGTACTTCAGCCCCGGGAACACCGACGCGACCGAGGCCCCGAAGCGGCGCGACACGACGTCGGCCAGGACCTGGCGGTAGTCGGTGGTGACGGTGAGGTCGGCCTCGTAGCCGGTGGCCAGCCCGGGCCAGCGGGCGTGGTAGCCGGGGCGGACGCCGGCGCCGGCCACGAACATCACGTTGCCGTAGCCGTGGTCGGTGCCGCCGGAGTCGTTCTCGGCCACGCGCCGGCCGAACTCGCTCAGCGTGACCAGCGTGACCTTGTCGCGCTGGGTGCCGAGGTCGGCGAAGAACGCGGCCATCGAGGACGCGAGGTCGCCGGCGTTGTTGCGCATCCAGCCGCCGCCGACCGTGCCCATGTCGGTGTGCATGTCCCAGTCGCCCTGGTCGACGGTGATCACCTCGACGCCCACGTCGCCCCGGATGATCTGGGCGGCGGTGGACAGCGAGCGGCCCAGGCCGGTGCCGGGGTAGGTGGAGCGGTGGTCCTCGGCGGACTTGGCCGGCCCGAACGCGCTGATGGCGTCGAACGTCGTGCGCATGCTCTTGCCGAGCGTGGAGCGCTCGCGGTTCCACAGGATCCCGAGCGAGGCGCGGCGCCGGCCCTCGGAGTCGTCGCCGGGCAGCTGGACGTCGCCCACGCTGCCGGCCGACATCGCCGAGGTCGGCCCGACCAGCGAGGTGGGGATGGTGCTGCCGACGCTGAACCCCTGCAGCGGCGAGCCGCCGGGCGTGCCGCCCACCAGGCGGTTGAGCCAGCCCACCCGGGCGCTCGAGCCGGGGTCGGCGTCCTCCATCTCCTCCATCGCGGCGAAGTGGGAGCGGTTGGCCACCGGCAGCCCGGTCGCGTGGACCGCGGCGACCTTGCCCTCGTTCCAGAGCGGGAGCAGGTCGTCCATGGCCGGGTGCAGGCCGAAGAAGCCGTCGGGCACGAGCAGCGACTCGCGCGGGATCGCGATGGTGGGCCGGGCCGCGGCGTACGCCGGGTCGCCGTGCGGGACGACGAGCGAGAGGCCGTCGGCGGCCCCGCGCAGCGAGACCACCACCAGCACCGACGACGCGCTCTCGGCGCGCGCCGGCGAGGCGGTCACCACCGAGGAGCCGAGGACGGTCGTGGTGCCGGCCAGGGCCAGGGCCCCGCCCAGCAGGCCGCGGCGCGAGACCGACGCCGGTCCGTGGGCGGCGCGGTGCATCGCGGCGTACTCGTCGCAGCAGAAGCCGCTGGTGGTCGTGTTCGTGGTCATCGCGGTCACCGGCTCAGGTGGTCGGGAGAGTCGAGGATGGTGCTCAGCAGGCGGGGGAAGCCCCACTCGACGAGGGGGTGGTCCTTGTCGATGGCCTCGTACGGCTTGACGTCGCAGGCCACCGAGCAAGCCTTGAGCAGCCGCTTGGACGCCTGCTGGTGCAGCAGCTGCTGGGCGAGGTGGTCGACCACCTCGTCGAAGCGCGGGTGCCGCCCGGGCAGCCACTGCTCGGGCTGGCGGTAGCCGGTGGCGTCGTCGGCCCAGCCGCCGGCCACACCCTGGTGGAAGCGCATCGAGGCCAACAGCCGTGCGGGCGAGGACCAGGACTCGTTGTCGATGGGCTGGCCGTTGGGCTGGCCCCAGGCGAACGGCGCGATGCCGACCGAGTCGGCCTGCCAGACCAGTGCCTGGAGGGCGGAGCCGTCGACCTCGCCGTCCGGGCCGGGCTTCTTGAGCCGGACACCGAGCGCGCGGTAGGTGGCCACCACGTCCTCGCCCGGGTCGCGGACCTTGGCGGCGTAGGCGTGCTTGAAGGACGCCGACGCGACCAGCTCGCGCAGCACCGGCACGATCGCGGTGTCGTTCTGCAGGTAGACCTGGGCCAGGTGCCGCACCAGCGCCTTGGGCGGGTCGTCGTGGATGAACTTCACGCACAGCTTGTAGGCCAGGTGCTGGGCGGTGTCCTTGTGCCGGGCCAGGTAGCGCAGGTACGCCGCCGTCGTGCCCTTGCCGTTGGCCTTGCCGTTCTTGTCCACGAAGCCGCGGACGCGGACCTTGCCGCGGTAGTGGTCGTCGTGGTTGTAGACCGGGCGCCAGCTCTCCCAGTAGTCCACGGAGTAGCCGGTGAGGATGCGCGCGGAGTCGCGCACGTCCTTCTCGTCGTAGTTCCCGGCGCCCAGGGTGTGGAGCTCGAGCAGCTCGCGCCCGAGGTTCTCGTTGGGGTGCTCCTTGGTCGACTCCGCGGCGTCGAGGTAGATGAGCATCGCCGGGTGCGTCGTGGTCTTGAGCAGCAGCTGGTCGAAGCGGCCGAGCGCGTGCTTGCGGATGGTGTTGCCGTAGTCGACGCGGTGCACGAACTGCGGGTCGCCGACCGCCGCGACGTGCAGGTGGTTCTCGAAGAACTCCGTCATCACCTCGAGGAGCTGGCGCTTGGCCAGGATGCGGCGCACCAGCACCCAGCGGGCGTAGTCGTCCATCACCTCGTAGCCACCCTCCACGCCCGAGGTCTGGCGCTGCCAGAGCTCGGCGGGCGACCGGTGCAGGCTGGGCCACCAGTGCGCGGTCCGGTCGGCGGGGCCGTCCTTGATCCGCTGGGGCTGGAGCTGCCGCTCGAACCAGGCCTGCCCTCCCCCGGCCCGGCGCACGTCGCGGGCGAGCCGCGGCGTCACGCCGTAGGAGAAGCGGGTGACCAGGTGGCGGTCGGGCTTGGCGAGCAGGGTGGCGTCCGCGCGGCGGGGCGCGGGCGCGAGGGGGGGGCACGGTCATCGGGTGCTGGGCCTTCGAGGGTGAGGGTGGGGGTCCGTCGGGACCCTCTGGGGCGTCCCCACCCTAGGGGCTGGTCGCCCGTACGGGTGAGGAGTCTCGAGAAGACGACGGGGACGACCGGTCGCCCGGCCGTCCCCGTCGGTGTTCAGTTGTGGTCGTGCTGGTCGTGCTGGTCGTGCTGGTGGTGCTGGTGGTGCTGGTCGTGCCGTTGCTCTGCCGGCCCGCTCAGGGCTGGAGGCTGATCCGGTCGGTCGCCGTCACGTTGTACGGGTCGTTGCCCGCCAGCGCGAGGTACTTCACGAGCGAGTCGATGTCGAGCCCGCCGATCAGCTTGTTCGTCCCCGCCTTGAAGGTCGGGAAGTTGTCCCCGCCGTCGGAGAGGAAGTTGTTCGCCGCGACCCGGTAGGTCGTGGTGTCGCTGAGCGGCACCATCGGCGTGGCGGCGTTCCCGTCGTCGTCGATCATGACCGGGCCGACGAGGCCGTTGGTCGAGCCGGCGTTGGCCTCGGAGGTGTCGAAGGTGTACTTCAGCCCGGAGACCTGCAGGATCTTGTTGCTGCCCGCGGAGATGCCGCTGGAGCTGGGCTTGTTGGCCCCGCTCCACTGCTCGTTCAGCACCGAGCGGATCTGCGCGCCGGTCAGGTCCATGGAGACCACGAAGTTGTTGAACGGCTGGACCGTGAACGCCGCCCCGTAGGTCACGTCACCCGCGGGGTTCTCGAGCAGGTCGGCCCGGATGCCGCCCGGGTTCATGAACGCGACCACCGGCACCTTGCCCCCGGAGACGACCGTGGGGTCGACCCGCTGGGAGTCGGCGATCAGGTTGCCGAGCGTGGAGTCGAAGCCGTCCGCGGTCTGGGTGCGCGAGACGCACTGGACGCCGCCCGTGCACACGTCCGCCGTACCGATGTGGCCGATGACCTTGTTGGCGATCGGCTGGACCAGCGTCTTGAAGGTGTCGATGAGGCTGAGCACCTTCTTGTTCTGCGGCTGGCCCTCGGAGTTGGCGTTGATGATGTTCTCCGCGTACGCCGCGGGCCGGACGATGTCGTGCGTCTTGGGGTCGATGAGGAAGTGGAGCTTGGTCACCATCCGGCCGAACGACGACGCGCTGGTCAGCAGCCGCGGCTTGCCGGCCGGGTCCTTGACCACGCAGTTGTAGGGCTGGTGGGTGTGGCCGCTCACGACCGCGTCGATCTTCGGCGACAGGTTCTGCGCGATGGTCAGGGCCGGGCCCGTGACGCCGGTGCAGCTGTTGTACGACGTGGTGTCGGTCGGGGTGACGCCCTCGTGCAGCAGCACGACGATGGACTTCACGCCCTTCTTCTTCAGCTGCGGCACCAGCGCGTTGGCGGTCTCGACCTCGTCCTTGAAGTCGACGTTGGCGATGCCCGCGGCCGAGACGATCGACGGCGTGCCCTCGAGGGTCATGCCGATGAAGCCGACCTTCTGGCCCTGGACCTTCTTGATCGTGTACGGCTTGAACGGCGTCGGGCGCGAGTGCCCGGCCGGGTTCTTCCAGAACACGTTGGCGCCGAGGTACTTGAAGTCCGCGCCCTTGAAGTCCTGCCCGCCCGGGCAGGAGTCCTGGCCGTTGGCGCCCGCGCCGTCGGGCAGGCAGCCGCCCTTCTGCATGCGCAGCAGCTCGTCGACGCCCTCGTCGAACTCGTGGTTGCCCACGGCCGAGGCGTCGAGGCGCATCAGGTTCATGGCCTTGATGGTCGGCTCGTCGTGGAACGCCGCCGACAGCAGCGGGCTCGCACCGATGAGGTCACCCGCGGCGACCGTCAGCGTGCTCGCGCCGTTGGCCCGCGACTTCTTCCGCTCGGAGTTGAGCAGGCTCGCGAGCTGCGCCGCGCCGCCGGCCGGCGTGCCCTTGACCCCGGTGATCCCGGGGATGTTGCCGTTGTTGCCGGTCGGGACCTCCAGGTTGCCGTGGAAGTCGTTGAGCGCGAGCAGGTCGAGCCGGACGTAGTCCTTCTTCTTGCTGTGGGTCGCCTTCTTGTAGGCGGCGGCGCCGGTCGTGCCGGCCTTGGTGGCCGGCGTGCTGGAGACCGCACCGGGCGCGAGCCCGATGCTCAGCCCGACCGACAGTGCCGCCACGGGGACGGCCAGCGCGACGAGCGCGCGACGTGGTGAACGCATGCGTGCCTTCTTCCGAGTGTGCTGCTGTGACGAGGTGGGTGGTGCGCAGGCATCACACCACAATCCGCACGGCGCTCGCTCCGCTCGCGTGTGCTCGGCGCGCTCCTGCGGACGGTCCCGGGCACGGCGCGGCGCCGCGACCCCCACCTGGCGCGGGGCCGCACCGCCCGCGCGGCGATCAACCGCCGAAGCACCCGCGCGGCGTGGACCGGCGCGGGGACACTGCCGTCGTCAGGGCCGCGTCCTCAGGACGCGGCGGTGGCCTCCTCGGCGGCGCGGAGGTCCTGCTTCCACTGGCGGAAGCCCTCCTCGGTGCGGCCCTCGCGCCAGTAGCCGGAGATCGAGACCTGGTCGCGGTCCAGGCCGCGGTCGGTGAAGAGGTGGGTGCGCACGCCGTGCATGACCTCGGCGGCCTCGCCGTGCACGAAGGCGTGGACGCGGCCGGGCAGCCAGGTCAGCGCGCGGACGGCGGTGGTGAGGCCCTCGCCGGGGGCCAGGGCGGAGCGGTGCAGGACGGTCAGCTCGCCGCGGGCGGGCAGCGGGAGGGCGGGCTCGTGGCCGGGACCCTCGACGAGGACGACGACGCGGGCCACGGCGTCGGCGGGCAGGGCGTGCAGCGCCGCGGTGATGGCCGGTACGGCGGACTCGTCGCCGGCCAGCAGGTGCCAGTCGGCGGTGGGATCGGGGCGATAGGCGCCGCCGGGGCCGCGGACCTCGAGGCGGTTCCCGGGCCGGGCGGCCTTGGCCCACGGGCCGGCCACGCCGCTGTCGCCGTGCACCACGAAGTCGATGGCCAGGGTGCCGGCGTCGACATCGGGGAAGAGGGCGGTGTAGGTGCGCACGGCGCCGGGGAGCTGCAGCTTGACGTAGCGGTCGGTCCACTCGCTGTCGGCGAACGCCGAGAGGTCGTCGCTGCGGAACCACACGCGGCGCAGGGTGGGGGTGACCTCGTCGGTGGAGGTCACGGTCAGCCAGGTTGTTCCACTCACATCCAGTTAGGTTAGCCTAACTTTCCATGAGCACCCGGACGGCGCCGGCGGAGGCGGGCCCGACGACGATCGCCGAGCGCGGCCGCCGCGGCTCGGTTCGTGGGCTGGGCCTGCTGGTGGTGGCGGTCGCGGTGATGGCCGTGCTGAGCCTGGCCCTGGGCAGCCGGACCATCGCGCCGCAGCGGGTCCTCGACGTGCTGTTCCACGACGACGGCTCGGAGGCGGCGACCATCGTGCACGCGCTGCGCCTGCCCCGCACGGTGCTGGGCATCGCCGTCGGCATCGCGCTGGGCGTGGCCGGCGCGCTCATGCAGGGCCACACCCGCAACCCGCTTGCCGACCCCGGCCTGCTCGGCGTCGAGGCCGGCGCGGCGTGCGCGGTGGTCGTGGCGATCTACGCACTGCACGTCGAGGACCTGGCGGGCTACGCGTGGTTCGCGCTCCTCGGTGCGGGCGTGGCGGCGGTGGCGGTCTTCGCCATCGGCACGACCAGGCGCGGGCCGGACCCGGTCTCGCTCGTGCTGGCCGGTGCGGCGGTGAGCGCGCTGCTGATGGCCGTCACCCAGGCGCTGGTCGTGCGCGACGCCCAGACCCTCGACGCCTACCGCTTCTGGGTGGTCGGGTCCACGGCCGGCCGCCCGCTCAGCGTGTTCTGGCAGGTGCTGCCCTTCCTGCTGGCCGGGCTGCTCCTGGCCGCCCTCAGCACCCCGGGTCTCAACCTGCTCCAGCTCGGCGACGACGTGGCCGCCTCGCTCGGGCTGACCCCATGGCGCCAGAAGGCGCTCGGCGTGACCGCGGTGATGCTCCTGACCGGCGCGGCGACGGCGGCCTGCGGGCCGATCGGCTTCGTGGGCCTGGTCGTCCCGCACGTGGCGCGGCGCCTCGGCGGCGTGGACTACCGCTGGGTCGTGCCGTACGCCGGCCTGCTGGGCGCCCTGCTGGTGGTCGGGACCGACATCATCGGGCGCCTCGTGGTGCCCCCGGCCGAGCTGCAGGTCGGCATCGTCATGGCCCTGGTCGGCGGCCCCGCCTTCGTGCTGCTCGTGCGCCGCACCCGGATGGTGCGGCTCTGATGGCCAGCCTCTCCGCCACTCCCCTGCGCCTGGGCCCGCTGTCGTGGCTGGTCCCGCTCCGCGCCGGCCTGGTCTCACTCGTGGGGCTCGCGGTGCTGTTCGTCCTCGTCGCGGTCGACATGTCGGTCGGCGACTTCCCGCTGCCGGTGCGCGACGTCGTCGACGTCCTCCTGGGCGGCGGCGAGGCGGGTCAGCGGTTCGTGGTCATGGAGCTGCGCCTGCCCCAGACCACCGTCGCGGTGGCCGTCGGTGCGGCGCTCGGGCTGGCCGGCGCGCTCACCCAGACCGTGGCCCGCAACCCGCTGGCCAGCCCCGACATCCTCGGCGTCACCGACGGCGCCGCGTTCGGCGCGGTGCTGGTCATCGTGGTCGCCGGTGGCAGCGGGTACGGCGGCGCGCTGGTCAGCGGCCGGCTCCAGGAGGTCGGACTCCCCCTCGCGGCGTTCGCCGGCGCGATGATCACGGCGCTGCTGCTCTACGCGCTGTCCTGGCGTCGCGGCCTGGACCTGCAGCGGCTGGTCCTGGTCGGCATCGGCCTCGGCGCGGCGCTGGTCGCGGCCACGTCGTACCTGCTCGTCAACGCCCGCATCCAGGACGCCGCGAGCGCCCAGGTCTGGCTGAGCGGGTCGCTCACCGGCCGCGGCTGGGAGCACGGCCGGCCGGTGCTGCTGACCCTCGCGGTGCTGTTCCCGGTGGCCCTGCTGCTGGTCCGCGCGCTCAACGCGATGCTGCTCGGCGACGACGCCGCCCGCGGCCTCGGCGTCCGGCTCCAGCTGACCCAGCTCGGCGTGCTCGTCGCCGCGGTCGGCCTCACCGCGGTCGCGGTCTCCGCCGTGGGGCCGCTGGAGTTCGTGGCGCTGGTCGTGCCCCAGGTCGCGCTGCGCCTCGCCGGTGGCGCCCGGCCGCCGCTGCTGGCCTCGATGGTCTGCGGCGCCGTGCTCGTCGTCGGCGCCGACCTGGTCACCCGCGCGCTGCTGCCGTTCGCGCTGCCCGCCGGGATCGTCACGGCCGCCCTCGGCGCGCCGTACCTCATCTACCTGCTGGTCCGTGCCAACCGGAGGAGAACCGCATGAGCATCACGCGACTCGGAGCCGAGCTCGTCACCGTCGGGTACGGCGGCGCGCCCGTCGTGCGCGAGCTGACCCTGGACATCCCGGACGGCCAGGTGACGACGATCGTCGGCCCCAACGGCTGCGGGAAGTCCACGCTGCTGCGGACCCTGGCCCGGCTGCTCAAGCCGACCAGCGGGCGGGTCCGACTCGACGGCGCGTCGATCGACGACGTGCCCACCCGCGAGGTCTCGCAGCGGCTGGCCCTGCTCCCCCAGAGCCCCGTCGCGCCCGACGGGCTGCTGGTGCGCGACCTGGTGAGCCGGGGCCGGCACCCGCACCAGCGCTGGTTCCAGCAGTGGTCGTCGGCCGACGAGGACGTCGTGGAGCAGGCGCTGCGGATGACCGACACCTGGGAGCTGCGCGACCGGCCCATCGACCAGCTCTCCGGCGGCCAGCGCCAGCGGGCGTGGGTGGCGATGACGCTGGCCCAGGACACCGAGCTGGTGCTGCTGGACGAGCCGACGACCTACCTCGACCTCGCCCACCAGGTCGAGGTCCTGGACCTGGTCACCCGGCTCAACCGCGAGCGCGGGCGCACGGTCGCGATGGTGCTGCACGACCTCAACCTGGCCGCCCGCTGCTCGGACCTGGTCGTGGTGATGAAGGACGGGGTGGTGGTCACCCAGGGCAGCCCGCGGGAGGTCTTCACCGCCGACTGCCTGCACGAGGTGTTCGGGCTGGTGGCCGACGTCCTGGAGGACCCGCGCACCGGGCTGCCCGTCGTGGTCCCCGTGGCCGGCGCGTTGCCCGTCGCCTGAGGGCGACGGGCAACACGCCCGCTCAGCGGCGGCCGCGGTTCAGGCCGCGGCCTCCGGCGGCACGGTGGCCGGGTCGCCGTCCACCGCGGCGGCCAGCTGGGGCACGTAGCGCTCCAGCACGTAGGGGATGCTCAGCGGCGTCACGAAGCTGTGCGCCACGTAGTAGGCGCCGTCGTCCTCGCTGATGTCGAAGAAGCGGCCCTCGGCCGCCGAACCGGTCTCGTCGTAGACCTTCTTGACCGACGGGTCGCTCTCCAGGTCCAGCCAGACCGTCACCCCGACCCGGTCGAGGTCGGAGGTCCGCTCGGCGCTCAGCGACGTGCCGAACTCCTCCTGGTCCCCGCCGAAGACCTCGCTGGGGAAGGCGAAGCCCAGGTCGACCAGCATCCGCGAGCGCGAGTCCTCCGGACCGTAGACGAACAGGCCCTCGTACGGCGTGACGACGAGCGCGGACTGGCCCTGGAACTCCGGGTGCGCGGCGGCCGCGTCGGCCACCTGCTGCTTGACGTCGTCGACCAGGGCCTGCATCTTGTCCGGCTGGCCCACGGCTCGGCCGATGGTCAGCGCCATCTCGTCCCACGGCGCGCCGTAGTCGGCGTAGTCCCCCGACTGCGCCACGGTCGGCGCGATCTGGGACAGCAGCTGGTAGTCCTTCTCCTTGAGCCCGGCGTACTGGCCGATGATGAGGTCGGGCTGGAGCGCGGCGATCTTCTCCACCTGCACGCCGTTGGTGTCCTCGAGCACCTCGGGCAGCTCGGCGTCGCCGAGCAGGTCCTGGGCCCACGGGAAGATGTAGCCCGGCGCGTCCCCGAACCACTTGGTCACCGCGACCGGCACGACCCCCAGGGCCAGCAGCGCGTCCTGCTCGGTCAGCCCGACGCAGACCACCCGCTTCGGCGCCTGCTCGAGCGTCGTCTCGCCGTACTTGTGGGCGATGGTCACCGGGAAGGCCCCGGACTCGCTCGGCTCGGCCTCGGGCGCCGCGCCACTGCCCCCCGCGGGGCTGCTGTCGGTGTCGTCGCCACAGGCGGCCAGGGCCGGTGCGAGGGCCAGGACGGAGAGGCCCGCCAGGAAGCGGCGGCGGCTGGGTCGTGCGGTCATCGTTCTCCTCGGTTGGGTGGTGCAGGGATCAGGCGGGGTACTCGCGGGGCGCCCGGCCCGCCGCGGCGAGCTCGAGGGCCGGGACCAGGTGGTCCAGGACGTAGGCGTGGGCCAGCGGGGTGTCGAAGTAGAGGGCGCCGGCCAGGACCTCGTCGGTGTAGACCGACCGGCCCCCGGTGACGGCGTCGAGGGTGCCGAGGGTCCCGAAGCCCTGGAGCTGCTCGAACTGCTCGGCGCTCTCGGTGGCGAAGACGACGACGTCGGCGTCGATGAGCGAGACGTTCTCGGCCGAGATCTCGGCCTGCGCGCCGACCTGCGGCACGAACGACTCGAAGCCGGTGGTGATGGTGAAGCCCAGGTCGGTGAGGAAGTCGGTGGACAAGCCCGGCGGGTAGACGTAGAGCAGCCCGTCGTAGGGCCCGCCCTGGGCGAAGGTCGCGGTCCGCCCGGCCCACTCCGGGTGGGCGGCCGCGACCTCGGCGTAGCGCGCCTCGAGGTCGGCGACGATCCGGCGCCCGTCGTCCTCGCGACCGAGAGCCCTGGCGATCTGGACGGTCTGCTCGCGCCACGACGAGAAGAACGGCGTCACGCCGGTCCCCGGAGGCACGCTCGGCACGGTGGGCGCGATCTGGGCCATCAGCTCGTACTCCTGGCGGCTCAGGCCCGCGTTGGTGCCGATGATGAGGTCGGGAGCCAGGGCCGCGATCTTCTCGAGCTCGAAGCCGTCGTCGGTGCGCAGCACCTCGGGCTCGGCGCCGTCGAGCAGGTCGTGCGCCCACGGCCAGGTGGCCGACGGCTGGTCGCCGTACCACTCGGTGACGGCCACCGGGACCACACCGAGCTGCAGCACGACGTCCTGCTCGGTGACGCCGACGGTCACCACGCGCTGCGGCTGCTCCGGCACCGTGGTCTCTCCGTACTCGTGCTGCAGGGTCACCGGGAAGGCGTCCCCCTCGGCGGCCGCCCCCCGCTCCGGGGTGGACGGGCGGTCGGGCGCGTCCTGGCCGCAGCCGGCCACGAGCGCGGCTCCGGTCAGCAGGAGCAGGGCCGAGGCGAGACGGCGGCGAGACGACATGGGAGGCCTTCCAGGTGAGGTTAGGCTCACCTTACCTAAAGTGTCGTGCACCGGCACCGCAGGGTCCGTCCCCCGGTCGCTACTCTCGCCGCGTGTCCCTCCCCCGTCGCCTCGCGCAGCGGGCTGTGCACGCCGCGTGGCGGTTCGCCGAACGCGCCGGCGAGGTGGTCCCGGGCAGCCCGCTGGCCGACCGCTTCGGGTCCTTCGGGCCGGGCAGCTGCATCGGCTTCCCGCCCGCCACGCTGCTCAACGTGCACGCGGTGCACCTGGGCCGCGACGTGCTGGTCGGGCGCCAGGCCACGCTCGCCGCGGGGTACGGCGAGGGTGACCACCGGCTCGGCGACCGGGCGCTGGTGCTCGGCGACGGCTGCGTGCTCGGCGCGGGGACGACCATCACCGCCCACGAGCGCATCGAGCTCGGCGCGCACGTCTACGCGGGCCAGGGCGTGTTCATCACCGACGCGAGCCACGGCTACCAGGACCCGGACACGCCGATCGGTCGCCAGTTCGGCCGCCACGAGCCGGTGGTCGTGGGGGCGGGCACCTGGCTCGGGCACGGGGCGGTCGTGCTGCCCGGCGCGCGGATCGGCCGCAACGTCGTGGTCGCCGCGGGCGCGGTGGTCCGGGGCACCGTGCCCGACCACGCGGTGGTGGCCGGCAACCCCGCACGCGTGGTGCGCCGGCTCGAGCCGGGTCTCGGCTGGGTCAGCCAGGGCGGCGACGTGCGCCCGCTGGCCCCGTTCGCCGATCCGGTCTGAGCGCCGGCGTCAGGCCGGGCTCAGCGCGGGTCGAGGTTCTGCAGGCGCACCTGGCCGCGCGCCACGAGCCGACCGTCGGCGTCGTAGGTCTCGACCACCCAGACCTGCTGGCTGCGGCCGCGGTGGACCGGAGTGGCGGCCGAGGACAGGGTGCCGGTGGAGACGCCGCGGTAGAAGTCGGTGCTGTTGTTGACCCCGACGACCGTGCCGCGCTCGCCCAGCCAGGTGGCCCCGGCGATCGAGGCCAGGGTCTCCACGACGGTGCAGTGCGCGCCGCCGTTGACGATGCCGAACGGCTGGTGCAGGTGCTCGCCCGCCTCCCAGGTCGCGGTCACCCGGTCACCGGAGACCTCGTCGAGCCGGATGCCCACGTAGTCACCGAGCGCACCGGTCGAGTTCTGCGGGAGGTCGGCCACCCCGCAATCCAAGCAGCCGCCGCCCACGGAGGTGGAGCGACCCCGCGGCGGTCCGATGGCGCGGAGGGCGCCGGGCTGAGACACTCCTGTCCATGCAGGAGCTCGGGACCTTCACGGCGCACCTCAGCACGCTGGTGCTCAACACCTCCAGCGAGGAGCACGAGGAGGTCGTCCACCTGGCCGGGCACCTCGACCAGCACACCAGCCGCTGGTTCGGCGAGCAGGCGCTGGCCCGGACCGACCGTCAGCCGGTGCGCCTGGTCCTGGACATGGGCGCGCTGCACCTGCTCGACTCCGCCGGCATCCGCTCGCTGGTCCTGCTGCACCGCGCGCTGGTCGAGCGCGACGTCGCCCTGGCCGTGGTCACCGACAGCGCGCACCTGCGCAAGCTGTTCCGGATCAGCGGCCTCGACCAGGTCCTCACCGTCCGCGACTCCCTCGAGGCGCTGCGCCGCGAGGGCGGCGACCCCGGCGACCCCGGCGACCCCGGCGACCCCGGGTCGGAGCCGGCCACCGCCGGCTGAGCCCCACCCCCGTCACAGCGCCGGGCGCCGGTCCCACCACGGCTGGGCCTGCTCGAGCTGCGCCGCCAGCCGGAGCAGGACGGCCTCGGCGCCGAGCCGACCGACCAGCTGCGTGCCGATGGGCAGTCCCTGGGGCGTCCAGTGCAGCGGCACGCTCATCGCGGGCAGGCCGGTGAGGTTGGCCAGCTGGGTGTAGGGCACCCAGCCGAGGTTCTCGCTGATCAGCTGGTCGACGACCGGCGTGAACCGCAGCAGCCCGGCGCCGCGCGCCTTGATCAGCCCGCGCTGCGCCCGCTGCAGGGCGGGCGGCAGGTCGAGCGCCCCGACGCGCGGCGGCGGGGTCGCGGTCGACGGCGTGAGCAGCAGGTCGTAGCGCTGGTGGAAGGCCGCCATCCGGCGTACGGCGAGCTGCCGGCTCTCGACCGCCCGGACGAAGTCCACGGGGCTGGTGGCCCGGCCCAGGGCGGCCATGACCAGGGTGTCGGGCTCGAAGCCGCCGTCCCCCGCCCCGCCGAAGGCCTTGGCCTCCGCGACGGCGTGCGCCACGTAGACGAACCACGAGGTCAGGAAGTCCCGGGCCAGCGCCGCGTCGTCGAACGGCGCCGCGTCGAGCTCCTCGACCTCGTGGCCCAGCGACGTCAGCAGCGCGGCGCTCTCGCGGGCCGCGGCCAGCGCCTCCGGGTGCGGGTCGGGGTTGATCGAGCTGCCGGTCCACACGCCGATGCGCAGGGGGCCCGGGTCCTGGCCCACCTCGCCGGCGTACGGCGAGAGCGGGGGCGCCGCGAGGTAGGGCGACTCCGGTGACGGGCCGACCAGCACGTCGAGCATGGCCGCGGTGTCGCGCACCGAGCGGGACACGACGCCGTGGGTCGCCGTACCCCCGATGGCCTCGCCGGCGACCGGGCCCGACGGGACCAGGCCGCGCGAGGGCTTGAGCCCGAACAGCCCGCAGGCCGACGCGGGGATCCGGATCGAGCCGCCGCCGTCGCTGGCCGCCGCGCACGGCACGATGCCGGCCGCGACCGCCGCGGCCGAGCCGCCCGAGGAGCCCCCGGGTGTGTGGTCGGTGTCCCACGGGTTGCGGGCCGGACCGAACAGGTGCGGCTCGGTGATGCCCTTGGCGCCGAACTCCGGGGTGTTGGTCTTGCCGAAGACGACCAGCCCGGCCGCGAGCCAGCGGTCGACCACGGTGGCGTTCTCGGTCACCGGCGTGGTGGCCAGGGCGCGCGACCCGCCGCTGGTCGGGTAGCCCGCGAGGTCCTGCCCGAGGTCCTTGAGCAGGAAGGGCACGCCCGCGAAGGGCCCGTCGCCCCCGCCCGCCGGGGCGGGCGGGTCGACCTCGACCACGATCGCGTTGATCCGGCCGTTGACCTCGCGCGCCCGTGCCCGTGCCGCGTCGAGCAGCTCGGCCGGCGTCACCTGCCCGTCGCGGACCAGCTCGGCCAGCCCGACCGCGTCGTGGTCCCGGTAGTCGTCCATGTGCGCGGACGCTACTCGTCGGCGGCGGCGCGAAAGATCCGCCCCGCTGGTGGACATGGGCAGACACGGGGCCGGGCACCGGTCCCCCGGTCCACTCCCCGACCCACCCCCGGAGCGCGCGATGAGCACCTTGGTCAGCACCGAGCTCGAGCACCGGTGGGAGCTGCGGCTGGAGGACTTCGAGGACGGCCACGCCGTGCGCACCTTCGAGTGCGTCGACTGCGGAGCCGTGCACTTCGAGTGAGCCTCGCGGCGCCCCCGCCCCGGACCGGGAGCCCACCGGCACGACCGCAACGCGTGCCGGCGGGGCTCCCGCAGCTCGCCACCGCACCCCCCGATGAGCAGCGAGCGTAGGGACACCTTCGGGTGAGACCGGTCTTGATCCAATAGCCCCTAGGGGTGAGTCGCCGGGGCCCGTCCGGGTGGCCCTGCGTGGCCCACCCGACGCCTGCCGGATACTCGACTGCAGGCGAGTCCCACGGAGGGGCCATGGCGAGTGCAGGGCTCGGGGTCGACGGCGACGTGCGCGCCGCCGCCGCGCCGCCGCGCACCCTCGCCGTGGTCCTCGAGGCCAGCGGTCTCGCGCTCGTGCTGCACCTGGCCTGGCTGGCCCTGGTCGCCGGCACCGGCGGCGACCTGGCCGCGCAGGACGCGTGGACCGGCTTCGCGCTCGCGCACCCGACCAGCGCCTACGACTTCGCGTGGTACGGCGGGATGCACCCCGCGTCGTACAGCCTGCTCTCGCCGTACGTCATGGGCGCGCTCGGCGTCCGCACCACGATGGTCGTGGCCGGCACGGTCTCGGCCGGGCTGGTCGCGCTGCTGCTGACGCGCTTCCGCGGCGCGGGCGAGGTCCGCTGGACCGGGCTGTACGCCGCGCTGGCCGTGACCGGCAACGCGCTGTCCGGGCGGGCGACGTTCGGCCTCGGGCTGGTGCTGGGACTCGGAGCGCTGGCCGTGGTCTTCGCCTGGCCCCGTGGCCCGGGCTGGACGACGCCGACCGTGCGGTGGACGCGCGGTGCGGCGGCCGCGACGCTGGCCGGGCTGGCCACCGCGGCGAGCCCGGTGGCCGGTCTCTTCCTCGGGCTGGTGGCGGCCGCGCTGTGGTTCGCGCACCGGCGAGCGGCCTCGCTCGCCCTCGGCGTGGTGCCGGTCGTGGTGGTCGTGGCCACCTCCGCGCTGTTCCCCTTCTTCGGCGTCCAGCCGTTCCCGGGGCACACGGCGCTGGTGCCGTTCGTGCTGGCCGTGGCCTGCTGGTTCGTGCTGCCGCGCTCGTGGCGGCTGGCCCGGATGTCGAGCGCCGTGTACGGCGCCGCCGTGCTCGCGGTCTGGCTGGTCCCGACGCCGATCGGCACCAACATCACCCGGCTGGCGCTGCTCTTCGCCGGGGTCGCGCTGCTGGCCGCCACGCGTGGCGCGTGGTGGACCTCCGCCGTCGGCCGCCGGCTCGGTCGCCGTGCCGCGCGCTCGTCCCTGGCCGTGGCCCTGGTGACCGCGCTGGTCTACCCGGTGGTCATCGTGGCCCAGGACGTGGCCGGCTCCTCCTCCGCCGCGACCCTCGACACCGACGTCGGTGCTCTCGTCGACGAGCTCGACCAGCGCGGCGCCGAGCTCGGCCGCGTCGAGGTCGTGCCGAGCCGCAGCCACCGCGAGGCCAGCGCGCTGGCACCCCACGTCAACCTGGCCCGCGGCTGGAACCGGCAGGCCGACGTGGCCCGCAACGCGCTGTTCTACCGCGACGACGTGCCGTTGAGCGCCGAGCAGTACGAGCACTGGCTGCACCGCTGGGCGGTCCGCTTCGTCGTCCTGCCGGCCTCGACCCTGGACTACGCCGCGCTCGACGAGGGCCGGCTGGTCCGCGCCGGGCTGCCGTTCCTCACCGAGGTGTGGTCGGACGCAACGTGGACGCTCTACCAGGTGGCCGACCCCGCACCGCTCGTGCGCGGCGCCGCCGCCCTGGTGGCCTGGGACGACGACCGGCTCACCGTGCGGGTCGACGCGCCCGGCACCGCGGTGCTCCGGATCGCCTGGTCCCCCTGGCTCAGCATCGTCGACGACGACGGCGACCGGGTGCCCGAGGACGACCTGGGCGGCACCTGCCTGGCCCAGCACCGGCCCGACGACGACCGCGCCGCCTCCTGGGTCGTGCTGCACGCCTCGACGGCCGGCACCTACCGCATCGGCGCGCCGTACTCCGTGCCGCGCGGGACGCCGTGCGAGACCGGCTGAGCCAGCGCGCTCAGCGCTTGCGGGCCGGCCGCACCTTGACCACGACCGTGGCGGGTGTCGGGTCCGGCGTCCCGGCCAGCACGGCCCGCACGGAGAAGCGGTGCTTGTCGCCCTGGCCTTCTTGCCGGCCGTCCTCGGCTTCTCGGGGGCCGGTCGATGGCCGTGTCGGGATTCGGCACGGTGTAGGTGCTGGTCACCAAGGCGGGCACGCCGGGCGCCGCGCTGGTGATGGAGGTGTCGCGAGCCGCGGTGGCGAACCCGCTCGACCCGCCGCCCCCGCCGACCACACTCGAGCCGCCACCCCCGCCACCGCCGAAGTGGCCACCGCGGCCACCACCCCCGGTGTCGCCGGTGGAGAGGTTGCCCGAGCCGGTGCCGCCGACGCCGAGCTGACCGTCGGTGCCACCGGAGCTGCCGCTGCCGCTATCCGGCCCGCGCTGTCCGCCGGCCGTGGTCGTCCCACCCTGACCACCGTTGGGCGTGGATCCGGTGCTGTCCGCAGCCCCGCCGTTCTGGGCGTTGCCGATGCCGTCCAGGCAGGCGGCGCCGCCGGCGCCACTCCTGTTGCGGCAGGAGGAGCCGGCACCTTCGACCTCGGGACGAGGCGGACGTCGGACGCGCCGCCACCGCCCCCGCGGCGAGGCAGCCGGAACTCAGGCTGCTGCCGCCGCTGAAGCCACTGGCCCCGGCGGCCCCGGCGGCCCCGGCGGCCCCGGCGGCGCCGGGGGCGCCGGGCTTGCCGTCGGTGCCCACCTCCGCGCAGAGCGCCCGGCCGGGCTGGACCCGGGACCGTCGCCGCGGCGACCGCCCCGGGGCCACCGGCCGGGCGAGCCCTGGTGCCGGGGGCGGCTCCCGTTCCCCCGGTCGCCCCGGTGGCCACGATCCGGACCGACGTGACGCCGCGGGCGGGGCGCTCATCCCCCAGCCCGTGAGCACCAGCACCATCCCGGCCGCGCCGCCTGCTCCCGCCCTCAGCATGGTCAGCCGGTCAGGGTGCGGGACCGTGCGCGTCCTGTCAGTGGCCGCGGGGCGGCGCGACCGATCGGGTCAGGCGCCGTCGAGCGCGGCCTCGCGCTCGTACGTCGCCTGCGGACCGCGGACCACGTGGGTCCGGGCGCGCACGACCGGCACGAGCGCGGCCACGATGGCGGCGAGGGTGGAGGTGACCACGAGCAGCGCGAAGCCGTGCGTGTAGCCCGCCTCGGCGGGGAAGCCGTCCGGTCGCAGGTCGGAGGTGATGACGCTGGCCACGACGGCGCTGCCGAGCGCGCCGCCGACGGTGCGGATGTTGGCGTTCATGCCGCTGGCCACGCCGGTCTGGGACTGCGGCACGGCGTCGACGACCAGGCTGGACAGCGCGGCGAAGGCCAGGCCGAAGCCGAGCCCGAGCAGGGTCAGCTCGGCGACCACCACCCCCAACGAGTCGTGCCAGAGCACGAAGCCGAGCGTGGGCAGCGCGGTCAGGACCGCGCCGGTGACGAGCAGCGCCTTGCCGCCGAAGCGGCGGGTCAGCGCGCCGGCGGACAGGCCGGCCAGGAAGGTGGCCAGGCTCTGCGGCAGGAGCAGCAGCCCGGACTCGGTCACCGACGCCCCGAAGCCGTAGCCGGTCACGTCGTCGGGGGTCTGCAGGAACTGCGGGGTGAACGCGAACACGGCGTACATCCCGACGCCGAAGAGCAGCGCGACCAGGTTGACCGTCCACACCGTGGGGATGCGCATCATCTGCATGTCCACGAGCGGGCTGTCGCTGCGGGCCTCGGCCCAGATCCACACCGGCAGCAGGACCGCGGTGGCCGCGAACAGGCCGAGCACCCGGGCCGAGGTCCAGCCCCACTGCTCGCCCTGGCTGACGCCCAGCAACAGCGTGATCAGCCACGCCGACAGCAGCAGCGCCGTGCCCACGTTGATCCGGCCGGGCGCGCGCTCGGGCGACTCGGGGACGAAGAAGAAGGCCAGGACGGCGGCGGTGAGCGTCATCAACATCGGCAGCCAGAACAGCCAGTGGTAGCTGAGCGCGTCGACGATCGGCCCGGCCAGCACCAGCCCGAACCCGCCGCCCACCGCGAGCAGCGCCGAGGACGCACCCACCGCGCCGGAGACCTTCTCGCGCGGGAACTCGTCGCGGATGATCCCGAAGGTCAGCGGCAGCACGCCGCCACCGATGCCCTGGATCGCACGGGCCGCGATGAGCACGCCGATGGAGGACGCCACGGCGGCCAGCAGCGACCCGGCCGCGAGGGCGCCGAGCGCCACGACCAGCATCCGCTCCTTGCCGACCTTGTCGCCGACCCGGCCGATGATCGGGGTGAAGACCGACGCGGAGAGCAGGTAGGCCGTCAGCACCCACGTCACCGTGGCCTGGTCGGTGTGCAGCGCGGCCTCGACGGTCGGCAGCACCGGCGTGACCATGGACTGCAGCAGCGAGAACGACGCCACTCCGAGGCACAGGACCACGAACGTCACCCGGTAGTCCGCTCGCCGCACGCTCCCCGCCACGACGGTTGACAGCCGCAACCGTGCCTCGGTTGTTCCCGTTCCGGCGTGTTGTGACCAGGTGCACAGCGCACGGGGGTGCGGCACGGGCGCCGCGGTAGGGTCCGCAGACGCGTGCGCGGCGTGCGCGGGAGCAGGGAGACGCGCTGGTGGGAGCGCCCGCGGTGACGGCACCGACCTCGCCGTGCTGACCCTGGTCCTGCGGCGCGCGCGGGGGCAGAGCCGCCTGGTGGCCAGCGTGGTCGCCCTGGTCGCGGTGGCCGCGACCCTGCTCGGCGTGTGCGCCCTGCTCCTCGGACCGACCCAGGACCGCGCCTTCGCCCGGGAGCTGCGGCCCAGCCCGGCCCAGCACCTGGCCGTCGACGCCTTCCTGGTCACCCTGCGCGGGGACGAGCTCGAGGAGGTCCGCGCCACCGCCGCGGACCAGCTGCGCGAGGTGCTCGGCCGGTTGGACCCGGACGTCACCGTGGTCGAGACCTCGACCATGCGCGGGCTCCCGGGGGCTGCCGAGGGCTACCTCGCCGCCGGGGACGGGATCGCGCCGCGGTCGCGGCTGGTGACCGGGCGGTGGCCCGACCCCGGGGTCGCGGTCACCGAGACGACGGTCCCGGAGGCCGCCGCGCGCCGGCTCGGTCTGGTCGTCGGCTCGCAGGTGCGGCTGGCGGGCGGGAGCGGGCTGGGCGGTGCGTACGAGCCGATCACGGTCGTGGTCGTCGGCACCTTCCGCCCGCGCTCGGCCGTGGGCTGGGAGAGCGACCCGCTCACCGGTGCCGGGGCCGCGGCGGGCGAGGACGACGAGGGTCCGGTGTACGGGCCGTTCGTGGTCGACGACGCCGCCTTCCTGGACAGCGGCTCGCCGGTCGCGCGGCTGCGGGTGACGGCCCAGCCCGACCCGGCTCGGCTGGACCGGGCGTCGGTCCGCGCGGCGGTCGCGGCGTACGACGGGGCCGGGGACCGGCTGGCGGCCGACCTGGCCGACCGGGTGCAGATCGCCCGGCTCACCTCGCGGCTGCCGGCGACGCTCGAGCGCGTCGAGGCCCAGCGGGCCGCGGGGCGCTCGACGGTGCTCGTCGCGGTCCTGCTCGGCGCCGCTCTGTCCCTGGCCGCCCTGCTGCTGGCCGGTCGCCTCGTGGCGGTGGTGCGCGACGAGGAGCGCGTGCTGCTGGTCGCGCTGGGCGCCAGTCGCCGCCAGCAGCTCGGGGCGGCGGCCCTGGAGGCGCTGCTGCTCGCCCTCCTCGCCGCGGCACTGGCGCTGCCGAGCGCCGCGCTGCTCCACGCCGCGCTCGTCCGGACCGGCGGGCCGGCCGCCGCGGGTCTGGCCGAGGGGCCGCTGCTGACCAGGTCGCTGGTGACGACGGTGCTGGGCTGCGCGCTGCTGCCCACGCCGGCGCTGGTGCTGACCGCCCTGGACGGGGGGACCACGGCGGCGGCCACCCGGGGGCGGTGGGCGCGGACCCGCGCCGGGGTGGACGTCGCACTTCCGGTCGTCGCGGCACTCGCGGTCGCGGTCGGGTGGTGGCAGCTGCGGCAGCAGCCCACCACGAGCGCGGCGCGCGGGGACCTCACCCTGGTGCTGGCGCCCGTGGTGTGCGTGGCGGCGGCGGTGCTGCTCGTCGTCCGGGTGGTGCCGGCGCTGCTGCGTGCGGTGGCCCGGCGCCTGCTGCGGTCGGTGTCGCTGCTGCTGCCGCTGTCGGTGCAGCAGGCGGCGCGACGACCGCACCCGGGCACCGCGCTCGTGCTCGTGGCGGCCTCGGTCGCGGCCGCGACCTTCGGGCTCGGTGCCGGGGAGACCTGGTCCCGGTCGCAGGCCGACCAGGCCGACCTGCGGGTGGGCACCGACCTGCGCCTCGACGTACCGACCGTGCCGAGCGGCGACCAGGCCCGGGCTGTCGCGGACGCGGTCGGTCGGGCGACGCTGTCGGGGGCGGTGGACCGAGCGGTCGCCGTCGGGCAGTACGTCGGCACCGCGGACGGCCCACCCACTCTCGTCGCCGTGGACAGCCGGGCGGCCGGGGACCTGCTGCGGGGCCGGATCGAGGACGGCAGCTGGGCGGGCGTCGGGGCGCGGCTGGACCCGGGGCCCGCGCCGGCCGGGGTCGTCCTGGCCGACGGCGTCAGCCTCCAGGGCCGGGTCGACAGCGCGCTGCCGGTCACCGCCACCGTCACCGCCGTGGTCAGCGGGGCGGGCGGTCTGCGCCCCACGCTCACCTCCGCGCCGCTCCCCCTCGACGGCGGGGCGCACCCCGTGACCTGGTCCGAGCCGCCGGGCGCCGGCGTGCGCCTGGTCGCGCTGGGGCTGCACTTCGACGCCCCCCGGGCCCGGCGCGCGGACGAGCTCGCCGCGGCCGCGGTCGAGGTCGGGGTCGCGCTCCCCGGCGCCGAGGCGACCGGGGCCTGGCAGGCGCCGGCGCAGCCCCGCGACCCGGTCCGCGACGTCACCGTCGGCGTCGAGCCGGCCGCGGACGGCGCGCGGCTGGTCGCGGCCGGCACCGTGGAGAGCGCCCGGCTGTCCGACGGCGGCGGGGACCTGGTGCTCACGGCGTACGCCGCGCCGGACGCCGTGCCCGTCGCGCTGTCGCATGACCTGGCCGATGCGGTCGACGCGGGGACCGGCGACACCCTGGTCGGCACCCTCGTCGACGTCGACCTGCCGCTCGAGGTCGTCGCCGTGGTGCCGCAGGTGCCGTCCGCGCCCGGGCGGCCGGCGGTGCTGGCCGACGCCGACGCCGTCTCGCGCACCCTCATCGCCGGGGGCCACCTGGAGCCCGTCGTGGACGGGTGGTGGGTCGGCGAGCCGGGCGCGGGGACCGAGCGCGCGCTGGAGGCGCTGGGGCTCGGCGAGGTCACCAGCCGGCGGGCGGTGACCGACGACCTGCTGCGCGGCCCGTTCGAGGTGCTCGTGCCGACGGTGCTGGCCACGCTCGTGGCGGCCTCGGTCGTGCTGCTCCTCGCAGGGGTCGCGCTGGCCACCGGGGCCGACCAGCGGCGCCGGGCGGGCGAGCTGACCCGGCTGCGGGCCCTCGGTCTGCGCCGGCCCGAGGCCCTGCGCGTGACCCTGGTCGAGCACGCGGCCTTCCTGGGGCCGCTGGTCCTGCTCGGGCTGCTCGTCGGTGCGGGGAGCGCCCTCGTCCTGGGACCCCTGCTGGTCCGCTCCGACCTCGGCTCGGCACCCGTGCCGAGCGCGGTGGCGGACTGGCCGTGGGGCGTGGCCAGCCTCGTCCTGGGCGGCGCACTGGCCGGCGCGGCGCTGGTCTCATGGCTGGTCGCCCGTCGCCAGGTGCGCGCCTCGGACCACGCCGGGCTGCGGACGGGGGACGCGTGATGCGCCTGCGCCTCCCGACCGTACACGGGCCGACGGTGCGTGCCCGCCTGCGGACCGACCGCGGGCTGCTGGTGCTCACCGCCGGGGTGGTCGCCGTGGTCTCCGCGCTGCTCACCGCGGTGTGGCCGCTGACCGTGCGCACCGCCGACGAGGCGGTGTCGGACGCGGTGGGCGACGCCGGCGCCGGCGCCGCGGTCGTCGCCACGGTCCCGCCCGCCCAGTTCCGGGGCGACCGGCGGCGCGACCCCGACGCGGTCGAGCGGTTCGGGCGCGCCGTCGAGGACGCCCGGTCCGGGCTGCCGGACCGGCTCCGGGCGGTCCTGCGCCCGAGCGTCGCCTCCCTCTCCTCCCCCGCGCTGCGCGTCTCCGGGCCGGGGGCGAGCCGGTCGCTGCGGCTGGTCTACGCCCAGAGCCCGACCGCCCCGCCGGCGGTGACCTGGGTGGCCGGCCGCGCGCCGGGGGCGAGCGTCGGGGCCGGCCGGGCGGACGTGGTCCTGGACGACGACGACCCGCCGTGGCCGGTCGAGGTGGGCCTGTCCGAGCGGGCAGCGCTCCTGCTCGACCTGCTGCCGGGAGCGACCCTCACCCTCGAGGACGAGTACGGCCAGGACGTCGCCGTGCGCATCAGCGGCATCTACTCCCCCGACGACCCGGGCGACCCCGCATGGGACGTCGCCCGCGAGCTGCTCTCCCCCGCGGTCGCGATCGCCGACGGCGTCGAGCGCACCTCCGCGGGTGCCCTGGTCACCGCCGCCGCGCTGCCGGACCTGCGCATCGCCGTACCGGCCGACGAGCTGACCCAGCGCACGACGTTCCTCCCCGACCCGGAGCGTCTCGGCTGGCGCGGCGCGCCAGAGCTGCGGCGCGAGGTGGTCTCTCTCAAGGCCGTGGCCGGGGCGGAGGTGGAGTGGGACAGCGTGCTCGACCGGCTGCTCGCCGACGCCGAGCAGGACGTCGCGGACGCCCGCGGCCAGGCGCAGCTGCTCCTGGTCGGCCTGGTGGCCAGCGCCGGGCTGACCCTCGCGCTCGTCGCGCTGCTGCTCGGGCGGCGCCGGGCCGGTCCGCTCGTCCTGGCCCGGGAGCGCGGCGCGGCGCTGCCCGGGCTCGCCGCGGAGCTCGGGGTCGAGTCCGTGCTGGTCGCTGCGGCCGGCGCGCTCGCCGGCACCGCGCTGACCCTGGCCCTGCTCGGCGACGTCGGCTGGCGGTGGCTGCCGCCCGTGGTCGTCGTGGTGGCCCTGGCCGCGCCGGTGGCCGGCGCGGTCGAGGCCGCGCGCGCGACCTCCGCGCGCCGGGTGCCGGCCAACCGGGCGGCGCGCCGGGTGGCCGACGGGCGGCGGCGCAGCGGCCGGGCGCTGCTCGAGCTCGCGGTCCTGGCCGTCGCGGTGCTGGCCTCCGTCGCGCTGCGGCAGCGCGGCTCCCCCGAGGGCGACCTCACGCCGTCGAGCGCGCCGACGTGGTGGGCGGTGGTGGGCGCCGTCGCGCTGCTGCGGCTGCTGCCCGGGCTGAGCCGGCTGGCCATGCGAGGGGTACGACGCTCACGCGGCCGGCTCTCCTTCTTCGTGGCCGCCCGGGTGGCCGCGGGCGGGCTGCGCGCGCTGCCGCTGGCCGTGCTGGTCGTGGCGGTGTCCCAGCTGGTGCTCGGCTCGGGCCTGGCCGCCACCCAGCAGCGCGGCCAGGAGGCCGGCGCCCTGCTCACCGTCGGCGGCGACGCCCGCCTCAAGACCGCGCCCGGCCCCGATGTCGACGGCACCGCGGCCGACCTGGGCCGCGCGCCCGGCGTACGCGCCGGCGTGGCCGGGCGCGTCGCCGACCGCACCCTCGCCTCGGCCGCGTCGACCGGCGCCACGGTGCGCCTGGTCGTGGTCGACGCGGGCGCCTACCGCGACCTGCTGGCCCGCAGCGACCTGCCCGACGCGCCCCAGCTCGGCCGGCTCGAGTCGCCCGCCGACCCGGACGCCCCCGTCCCCGCCCTGCTCTCCGGCGGCCCGCCCGGTCTGGCCGACGGGCTGCGCGTCCGGTGGGGCGAGGACCTCGACGTCGCCCTCGACGTGGTCGGCGCGGCCCCGCTCGTCGAGGGCGGCACCGACCCCGTCGTCCTCGTCGACGCCACGGCCTTCGCCGCCGCGGGGGCCGAGAGCCTCCCCGACACGGTCTGGGCCGTCGGTCCCGGCGCGTCCGACGCCCTCCGCGCGTACGCCGACCAGGACCCCTCGGTCACCCTCCTGACCTACGACGAGGTGCTCGCCGGGCTCCGCGACGACCCCCTGCGCGAGGCCCTGGTCGACCTCGCCGTGGTGGCCTCGGCGCTCCTGCTGCTCCTCGCCGCCCTGGGCGTCGTGCTCGGCACCGCCGTCGGCGCTCCCGCCCGCGACGTCTCCCTCGGCCGGCTGCGCGCCCTTGGCCTGCCCGACCGCGGCCTGCGCGCCGTCCTGGCCGGCGAGCTCCTGGTCCCGGTCCTCGCGGCCGTGCTCACCGGGACCGCGGTCGGCGTCCTCACCCTGTGGGCCAACACGGGCTCGCTCGACCTCGCCGCCGTCACCGGCCAGGACCGCCCGCCCGCGCTCGTCGTACCGGTGTGGACGTGGCTGGCCGCCGGCGCCGTGCTGCTCGTCCCTCTCGTGCTCGCGCTGCGCCTGCACCGGCGGCTGCGGCGGGCCAGCCTGGCCCGGGTGCTGCGCTCGGGCTAGCGCGCCCAGCCGCCGAGCCAGGCCGCCAGCGACGCCTCGCCGACCGCGCCCAGCCCCGGCGGCAGCGGGGAGGTCGCCTCGACGGCGGTGCGGAGGCCGAGGTGGGAGCGGCGCACGCGGCGCAGGTCCGAGGTGCTGACGAGGGACTGGCCGTCGGCGTCGAGCCACCGGAGCGTGTCGGCGCCGCTGCGGACGGTGCCGTCGAGCAGGGCCGGCCATGCCTCGCCCATGGTCCCGCGGTGGGCGTGGACCTGGACCGCGGCCGAGGTCAGCAGGGCCGGATCGGTGCGGACGCGCGGGTCGCCGAGGTCGAGCAGCACCCGGCGGTCGGTGAGCACCCCGAGCAGCGGGAGGCCGGCCAGGGCCGCGTCGACGGTGACGACCAGCTCGCGGTCCGAGAGGGCATCGTCGTGGGTGAGCACGACCCGCGGCGGCGCGGTGCGGGCGCCGCGCAGGCCGCGGAAGGCGGCGGGTGCGGCGTGGATGCGGGCGGCGATGCCGAGGGTCTCGCCGAGGGCGCGGTCGGTCGCCTCCAGGCGGTCGTCCCAGGTGCGCGGCTCCTCGCCGGCGTGCGGGCCGTGGTGCCAGGCGACGGCGTCGGCGACGTGGCGCAGTCCGCCGCCGAGGAGCCACCAGCGGTGGGCCAGGTCCCAGTCCTCCCCGCCGTACGCCGAGAAGGTCTCGTCGAAGCCGCCCACCCGGCGCAGCCAGGCGGTCGAGCCGGCGAGGGTCGCGGCGATGACGAAGCGGAAGGAGCCGTCGTCACCCGCGCCGGGCTCCTGGATGGCGGCCCAGCCGTCGGCGAGCCAGGCCGGCTCGTCGAGGCTGCGCTCCACGGCGCCGGCGAGGGGGTCGTCGGGAGCGTCGTCGGGGAACGTCGTGTAGCGGCGCCGGCCGACGGCCAGCGCGTCCGGCTCGCGGCGCACCGCGTCGGCCAGGGCGGCGAGGTAGCCGGGCTCGGGCGAGGTGTCGGCGTCGAGGAAGGCGACCACGTCACCGGTGGCCGCGGCCAGCGCGCGGTTGCGGGCCAGGGCCGCGCGGAAGCCCCGGTCGGGCTGGCGCAGGAGCAGCACGTCGTCCGGGACCCGGGGGGCGACCGCGGACCCGTCGTCGCTCACGATGACCTGGACCGGCGCCAGGCTCTGGCGGCGCAGGCAGCGCAGCGTCCGGGCCAGGTCGGCGTGCTGCTCGTAGTGCAGGACGGCGACGGTGACGTGGGGCGCCACCGGGGGCGGCGGGTCGTGGTCCAGGCAGACGGCGCACGGACCGGTCACGCGGCGCGCCACCACCGCGCGTACAGCTCCGCGACGTCGGCCAGCGAGGGGCGCAGGCTCACGGCGGCCAGGTGCCCGGTCGCGGGGTCGGCCAACCGGGCCGCGAAGCGCTCGCCCAGGACCGCCGGCGCCACGCCGCGCGGGTAGAGCTCGAGCGTCCCGGGCCGCAGCCGCGCCATCTCGCGGGTGTACGGGCTCTGACGCACCAGCGGCCGGCGGCCGGCCGACAGCCACGTGTTGATCGACCCCGAGGCGGAGACGTTGACGTGCCCGGCCAGCGGTACGCCGATCGCGGCCAGCCAAGCGGCCAGGTCGGCATCGTCGACCCACCCGGTGAGCGTGAAGTCGACCCCCAGCTTGTCCGCGAGCCGGGCCAGCCGGTCGCCGTAGGCCCGGTGGTGCTCGGGCAGCGCGCCGATGGCCACCACGCCCGGCCGCTCCTCGCGCGACGAATCGACCCGGGCGGCCGCGCGCAGGGCCAGCTCGTGCCCCTTGCCGGGGTAGACCCAGCCGAACAGCCCCACCGACCTCGCGGTGGCGGGCGCCGAGCCGTCGGCGCCGAGGGGCCGGGGCACCGGCACGATCGGCAGCGGCACGATCTGGCCGGGCCGGACGGGCTCGCACCACCGCTCGACGCCGGCCCGCTCGCTCTGCGAGCTGACCACCCACCGCACCCCGGTCGCCAGCACCGCGGCGTAGCCCGCACGCCGGGCCGCGAAGGCGGGCCCCTCACCGGGCTGCGGAACGTCGTGCAGCGTGACGGTCACGGCGGTCCGCTCGACCAGCGCGGCGACGACCCGCGCCGCGGCCTCGGGGGTCTCGCCGAAGAGCCGGTCGGTCAGGTGGACGTGCACCGCGGGGGGCCGCGCCGGCGGCCGCGACGTCCTCGACCACCCGGGCGCCCAGCTGACCGGCGAGCTGGCGGGTCAGCAGGGTCACGCCGTGCCGGTCGCTGCCGGGCGCGACCAGGTGGACCGGCGGCGCGGGGGTCATCGGGCGAGCCCCAGCCGGCCGGCCTGGCGCTCGTGGCGGGCCCAGACGGCGCGGGTCTCAGCCGGGTGCGCGGCATACCACTCCAGGTGGGCCTCCGTCACCTCGGCCGCGACGACCGGCACCCCGTCGAGCCACCAGTGGTCGTGCTCCGGAGCGCGCGCGAACCCCCACGTGGCGGCGACCGCCGCCTCGACCGGAGCGCGCACCGAGGCCAGCAGCGGGCGGCCTGGGTCGACCGGCGCGGGCAGGCCCGCGGCCGCCGCGGCGCGACCGGCCAGGGCCAGGAGGACCGGGTTGCCGGGGTGGTTCACGGTGCGCATCTGGTCGGGGTGGGGGTCGCGCAGCACGTCCGAGACCGCCACGGTCGTCCCCGCCTCGCGCCGGACCAGCTCGGCCAGCGACGCCGCGGCCACCTCCCGCACCCCGTCCTCGCGCACCGGCCGCACCGGGTCGCCGCCGTGCAGGGCGGCGTGCACGACGCGCAGGTCGTGGTACGGCACGACCGGCAGCGGGTCGGTGCCCGGCGGCGGGTGCTGGACGACGTGCGCCGGGTGCAGCGCGTTGTGCCGGACCGACGGCACGACGACGGTCCGGCCGCCGGCGGGCAGGTGCGCGGCGAGCTGGTCGGTGCCCAGGGCCATCCCGCGGTAGCCGGCGTGGATGGGCTGCACCACCAGCGTGGTGGCGCGGGCGAGCAGCGCGTGCAGGCGCCCGACGTCGTCCGGCTCGAGCTCGAAGACAGGGGGGATCCGCACGCTGCGCCGGCCGTGCGGGTCGAGCAGCAGGCGCAGCGACTCGGCCTGGCAGTTGCCCACCACGACCACCGAGCCGTCGGGCGCCGGTCCGGGCCGGTCGGACCTGTCGGGCTCGCCGTAGAAGTGCGCGTAGTGGACGCGGCGCAGGGGGTCGAGCGCCGGCGCGGCCGGGCCGCTCACGCCGAGCGCTGCCGTCGCTCGGCCTGCGCCCGGGCGGCCGCGGCCACCGTGCGGTAGGTGCGGTCGTGCTCGGCGGCCAGCCGCTCGCGCTGGCGCCGCCGAGCCGGTGCGTCGAGCCCGGCGAGCCCGGCGGGCCCGGCGCGCCCGACCGCGCGGCGCAGCGCGTCGGTCAGCGAGCCGGTGTCGTCGAGCGCGAACAGGGCCGCCGCACCCTGGTCGCCGTAGCAGCCGACCGCGGGCGCGACCACCGGCGTGCCCACGTCGTGGCAGGCCTCGAGCCAGCCCGAGTGGGTGCCGAAGCGGTACGGCAGCACGGCCACGTCCAGGTCGGCCAGCCAGCGCCAGAGCTCGTCGTCGGGGAAGCGGTCGTGCCACTGCACGTCGACCCCGCGGCGGGTCGCCGCCACGAGCCACCGGGTCGTCGCCCGGGACCGCTCGTCGCTGCGCTGGGCCAGCTCGCGGTGGACGCCGACGCGCAGCCCCAGCCCCAGCTCCCCGCACGCGGTCTCCAGCCGAGGGAGCAGGTCGGGGTCGGTGTTGGTGCGCAGCGCCTTGATCTCGACGCCGACGGTCGTCGGCACCCGCTCCCGACGCGCGGCGCGCAGGCGGGTCATCGCGTCGAGGTCCACCAGGTGCGGGTGCGCGACGACCTGCGCGACCCGGCCCCAGCGGGCGGCGATGCGCGCCGCGGCCCCGGCCGTCAGGGTCAGCACCGCGTCGGCGTGCGGGACGAGCACGTCCAGCTTGGCCAGGTGCTCGCGCGGGTCCTCCTGGTGCGGGCTGTGCAGGTCGTGGACGGTGACGACCACGCCGATCCCGCGGTCCTCCGCGACGTCCAGCAGCTCGGCGAGCTGGTCCGCGGGCGTCGCGTCGAAGCCGAAGTGCACGTGCAGCACGTCGCAGTCCTGCGCGGCCAGCCAGGCGGGACCGAGCGCCACCGGCGGCCACCAGCGGCCGGTCGCCGGGCGCGAGGGGTCGTCGGGGTCCGGATCGGGCCGGAACGCGAAGCCGGCCGGCCCGCCGCCCGCCGGGAGCAGGTGCTCGACGTACGGATGGCCGGCAGGGACCGCCACGACGTCCAGACGCTCACGCGACACCACCCACCACCTCCCGAGCCTTGGTCATCGTGTCCAAGTTTCGCCCCTGAATCCTGGACATCATGCCTCACCCCGGGAGGCGAACCCCTCTCCGCGCCGGGACCTAGGGTGGCGTCCGTGCGCGCGGCATTCGTCCTGTACCCCGGCTTCACCGCCCTGGACCTCGTGGGCCCGTTCGAGGTGCTCACGTTCGTCCCCGGCGTGACCACGCTGCTCGTCTCCGAGCACGGCGGCCCGGTCACCAGCGAGGCGCCGCAGCTGGCTCTCGCGGACTCGCTCCCGCTGGACGAGGTGCCCGCCCCGGACCTCGTCCTGGTGCCGGGCGGTCCCGGTCAGGCCGACCAGATGGACGACGGGCCGCTGCACGCCTGGCTGCGCGCCGCCGACCGCAGCGCCACCTGGATGACGTCGGTGTGCACCGGCTCGCTCATCCTGGCCGCCGCCGGGTTGCTGGAGGGCCGCCGGGCCACGACCCACTGGCTGGCCGCCGACCAGCTGGCCCGCTACGGCGCCACTCACAGCGACGAGCGCGTGGTCGTCGACGGGAAGTACGTCACCGGCGCCGGCGTCTCGGCCGGCATCGACCTGGCCCTGCGCCTGACCGAGCAGATCGCCGGCCCGGACGCCGCACAGCTGCGACAGCTGTCCATCGAGTACGCCCCCGAGCCGCCGTACGCCGCGGGCTCGCCGCACACCGCACCACCGCACGTGGTGCAGACGCTGCTGGACCGCAAGGACGCCTCCCTCAGCGGCGGAGCGGCCTGAGCCTCACTCGTCCTCGAACACCCGCTGGGCGATGCGGAAGGCGGTGTTGGCGTCGGGGACCCCGCAGTAGATCGCGGTCTGCAGCAGGGTCTCCTTGATCTCGTCCATGGTGAGGCCGTTGCGCAGCGCCGCGCGCAGGTGCATGGCCAGCTCCTCGTGGTGCCCGCGGGCGACGAGCGCGGTGAGCGTGATGAGCGAGCGGCTGCGGCGGTCCAGGCCGGGGCGGGTCCACACCGAGCCCCAGGCGTACTCGGTGATGAGCTCCTGGAACTCCCGCGTGAGGTCCGTGGCGCCCTCGGTGGCGCGGTCCACGTGCTCCGCGCCGAGGACCTCGCGGCGCACCTCCATGCCGTCGTCGTAGCGGGTCATGCTCCTACCTCCTGGGCGAGCTCGCGGATGAGGGCGGCCACGGCCTCGGGTGCCTCGGCCGGCGCCTGGTGGCCGACGCCGTCGAGGACCACGAGGCGGCCGCGCTGGACGCCGTCGGCGATCGCGCGCACCGCCTCGGGCGGGCACGTCGGGTCGTGCTCGCCGGCCACGGCGACGACCGGGACGGCGATCTCCCCCAGCCGCTCGCGGACGTCGTACGCCGCGAGCGCGCCGCAGACCGCGACGTAGCCCTCGTCGTCGCTCTCGCGCAGCGTGTGCAGCAGCGCCGACGCGCGCTCGGGCTCGCGCTCGAGGAAGCCGGGGCCGAACCAGCGCGCGGCGGTGGCGGTCACCAGCGAGGCGGTGCCGGACACGCGGACCTGGGCGATCCGCTCGGCCCAGCTCTCCTCGGTGCCGATGCGCGCGGCGGTGCAGCACAGCACCGCGCCGAGCACCCGGTCGGGCGCGTCCAGGCACAGCTGCAGCCCGACCTGACCGCCGACCGAGTCGCCGGCGTAGAGGAACGGGCCGTCCACCCGCTCCAACAGCCGGGTGGCGAGGTCCTCGACCGTCACCGGATCCGGGCCGGTCGGCAGCTCCCAGGCCACCACGTCGACGTCCTCGTGGAGCAGCTCCGCGGTCGGGCCCCAGCAGGTGGCGGGGGTGGTGCCCAGCGAGGGGCCGAGGACGAGGGTGGTCACGGGTGCACTCGCAGTCCGGTCAGGAGGTCGGCGGTCTGGCTCACCGCGACGGCGGTGCGCCGCGCGAGCAGCCGCAGGGTGTCCCACTCGGCGTGCCAGGCGCCGTCGGCGCGCTCCTCGAGCTGGTCGGCGGCCGCCAGGTGCAGCGTCGCGCCGAGCTGAGGGGTGGTCAGGGCCGCGCGGCGCACGAGGACCGAGAGCACCGGGTTCTGCTTGTGCGGCATCGACGACGACCCGCCGGGCGAGGCCTCGCTCAGGGTGCCGTCGCGCGACCCGGCCAGCACGTCGCGGGCCACGTGGCCGCAGGCGTCGGTGGCCGCGACCAGCGCGTCCCCGGCTCGGGTGACGGCCCGGCGCTGGGTGTGCCAGGACGGCACGTCGGCCAGGCCGAGCCGCTCGGCCAGCCGGGCCCGGCCCTCGCTCGTCGTGCCGACCGGCCCCCCGACCTGCACCGGGTAGGTCAGCGCCCCGAGGTCTGCATCGGCCTCGCCCAGCCCGGCGCGCCAGCCGCGCAGCCGGTCGCCGAGCGTGATCGGCAGGGCCGGCTGGGTCAGCGTGCGGCCCTGCACCTCCACCCGGCCGTGCTCGGCGCCCAGCCGGTCCACCGCCTCGACCGCGCGCCCGAGGTCTCGTCGTACGGCGGCCACCGCCTCGCGCAGCAGCAGCACCAGCGCGGTGTCGAGCACGTCCTGGCTGGTCAGCCCCTCGTGCACGCCGGGGTGCTGCGTGCGCAGGGCCTCGACGAGCGCGATGACCGGGTTGCCGCCGGACTCCACGTCCAGGGCGCCCTCGGGGACGGTCAGCTCTGCGTCGATCCAGGCGGACTCGACGGCGACCATGGCCTCCAGGAAGGCCCGCTCGGAGAACAGGGCGCCGGCCCGGTGCGCGCCCGGCCAGAACAGCTCGCTCACCGCAGGTGCCGGGGATAGGTCAGGAACACCGTCTCGTCGTCGCCCTGCAGGTGCACGTCGAAGGCGTACCCCTCCTCGACGGCCCGCGCCACCAGCGTGGGACGCCGGTCCTCGGCCAGGCCCGCCAGGAACGCGTCGCCGGCACCGGGTAGGTAGACCCGGGTGAACAGCCGGTTGAGCAGCCCCCGCGCGAACACGGTCAGTCCCAGGAACGCGCCGTCCGGCTCCGGCACCGTGAACGCGTAGCGCCCCTCGGCGTCGGTGGCCGCCCGTCCCCAGAGCCGCTCACCACCGACCGCGGTCACCGTGAGCTCGAGCAGCGCGTCCGGCACCGGGTCGCCCGCGCCGTCGCGCACCACCCCGCTCAGCCGCCGCGCGCCGGGGCTGCCGGCGGGCACCAGGTCCGCCGCGCCGTCGTACGGCAGCGCGAAGCCGAAGAAGGGGCCGACCGTCTGCCCCGCGGTCGGGTGCAGCTCACTCATCGGAGGCCTCCATCAGCGTGGCGTGCGGACCGGTGAGCACGATGTCCCAGCGGTAGCCGGTGCACCACTCCGGCTCGGTCACGTCGTGGTCATAGGTGGCCACCAGCCGCGCCTGCGCGGCCGGGTCGACCACGGACTGGTAGATCGGGTCGAGCGGGAACAACGGGTCGCCCGGGAAGTACATCTGGGTCACCATCCGCTGGGTGAACTCCGTGCCGAACAGCGAGAAGTGGATGTGCGCCGGGCGCCAGGCGTTGCGGTGGTTGCGCCACGGGTAGGGCCCCGGCTTGATCGTGGTGAACCGGTAGGTGCCGTCCGCGTCGGTCAGGCACCGGCCGGCCCCTGTGAAGTGCGGGTCCAGCGGCGCCGGGTGTTGGTCGCGCTCGTGCCGGTAGCGCCCCGCGGCGTTCGCCTGCCACACCTCGACCAGCTGCTCGCGCACCGGCCGGCCGTCGCCGTCCAGCACCCGCCCGGTCACCACCATCCGCTCCCCCACCGCCTCCCCGTCGTGCTGCACGGTCAGGTCGGCCTCGCTCGGGTCGAGCCCGCGCTCGCCGAACACCGGCGCCCACAGCTCCAACCCCTCCGGGTCGACCTGCACCGGCGCCTTGGTCGGGTGGCGCAGCAGCGAGGAGCGGTATGGCGGGTAGTCCAGCCGCGGCTGCGTCTCGCTCCCGGTGCGGCCCGCCGCGATCTCGGCGATCTCGGCGGTGACGTCGTCCTGGGTCAGCTCGGTCGGTCCGGTCATCGCGTGGGCCACCCCGTGTAGGCCTCGGCCAGGTACGTCGACCCGGCCTCGGAGGAGACGAGGCCGGCCAGCTCGGCCCGCTGGCGACGCTCGTCGAAGTCGGTGCTGTCGGCGCCGAGGTGCAGCATCGCGGTCATCCAGTAGGAGAAGTGCTGCACCCTCCAGACCCGCTCCAGCGCACGAGCGGTGTAGCCGTCGAGGACGTCGAGGTCGCCCTTGGTCAGCGCCAGCTCGACGTGCTCGGCGAGCAGGCGGGCGTCGGCCAGGGCCAGGTTGAGCCCCTTGGCGCCGGTCGGCGGGACGGTGTGCGCGGCGTCGCCGGCCAGCAGCAGCGGCCCCGAGCGCATCGGCGCCTGCACGAAGCTGCGGAACGGCAGCACCGTCCGCTCGAGGACCGGTCCCTCCTGCAGCGCGAACCCGTCGGACCCGGCCACCCGCGCCTGCAGCTCGCTCCAGATCCGGTCGTCGGACCACGCATCGGGATCCTCGTCCGGGTCGCACTGGAAGTACATCCGCTGCACCGACTCGGTGCGCTGGCTGATGAGCGCGAAGCCGCGCTCGGAGCGGGTGTAGACCAGTTCCGGGGCGCTCTTCGGCGCCTCGCAGAGGATCCCGAACCACGCGAAGGGGTAGGTCCGCGACCACCGCTCCGGCGCGGCCACCAGGTCCCGGCTCGCACTGCGCGAGCCGTCCGCGCCCACCACCAGGTCGGCCACCACCTCGTGCTCCGCGCCACCGGTGTCGCGGTAGGTCACCCGCGGGCGGCGGCCGCCCAGGTCGTGCACGGCCGTGTCGCTGACGCCGTAGCGCAGGTCCCCGCCGTCGCGGGTCCGCGCGGCGTGCAGGTCGACGAACACCTCGGTCTGCGGGTAGAGCCACACCGACGCCCCGACCAGCGCCTCGAAGTCCACCCGGTGGCTCTCCCCGCCGAAGCGCAGGAACACGCCCTCGTGCCGGTCGCCGTCGGTGAGCACCCGCTCCGCGCCCGCGGCGTACACCCCGGTCTCGGTCAGCAGCCGCACGCTGTCCTGCTCGAGGATCCCCGCCCGGTGCGTCGTGGCGATCTCCTCGACGTCGCGGGTGTCGAGGACCACCGACTCGATCCCCGCCGTGTGCAGCAGGTGCGAGACGACCAGCCCGGCCGGTCCCCCACCGACGACCGCCACCTGGGTGCGCGTGCTGGTCACGTCCTGCACGCTAGACCCGGCGACCACGGGCCGGCGGCCCGCCCCGCACCGGGGTCCGGGCCGCGGCGCGCGGGCAGCGCGCGTAGGTGACCCGGGTGACCGAGACCGAGTAGCCGGCGTCGTCGGGTGACGGTCCACCCCGACCGTGCGGCCGGGACCGGCCCGCCGGCGCCGCCGGCGGCGCCGGCGGCGCCGGCGGCGCCGCGACCCGGTCACGACTCACCGCGTGCAGGTCCTCGTGGACGTGCCGCAGGATCCCCTTCTGCCAGACCCACCCGATGGCGAAGGCCAGCGGCGTGGTCACCGCCTCGAGGGTCAGCTCGAAGAGCCAGTGCGGTCCGCTGCGCAACAGGTCGGTGTACGACTCGCTCTCGGCCAGCGGCACGAGCGCGGTCGCGAGGACGCTCACCGGCGCTCCCTCGTCGTGGTGGCCATGGTGCCCCTCTCCGGTCGGCGCCCCGCGGTGCGCGGGCGGCACGACGCTACTGGGGGCCGTCCGGGGCGGGCGGCTCAGAGACGGTCGCCGTAGGTCTCCACCGCGTTCTCCGACTGCACCCGCGACCGGATCTCGGCCGGCAGCTGGGTCAGGGCGTGGCGGGGGTCGTCGAAGTCCCAGTGCGGGTAGTCCGAGCTGAACATCAGCGTGCGCTCGGCCTGGGCGATCTCGCACAGCACGTGCAGGTGGCTGCGGCGCTTGGGCTCGGGCAGCGGCTGGGTCGTGAAGCGGACGTGGTCGAAGACGTACTCGCTGGGCAGCCGCCGGATCCACGGCACCTCGTCCCGCAGGCCCTTGACGTTCTTGTCCAGGCGCCAGAGCACGTCGGGGATCCAGCCGAGACCGCCCTCGGTGAGCACGACCTTGAGCCCGGGGAACCGCTCGAAGACGCCCTGGCAGACCAGGCTGATGAGCGTGGCCTGGAAGACCTGGCTCAGCCCGGTGTGCCACTCCACGTAGTACGTCGGGGTGCCGGCGGCCATCGACGGCGAGGTCCGGAAGATGCCCTCGCCGGAGTTGGGGTGCAGCGTGATCGGGAGCCCGAGCTCGGCCGCGGCCTCGAAGATCGGGTAGTGGTGCCGCTCGCCGAGCAGCCGGTCGGTCAGCGGCAGCAGCACCGCCACGAAGCGCTCGTCGGCGCCGGCACGCCGCCGGATCTCCGCGGCCGCCTGCTGCGGGTCCTGGGCCCCGACGACCAGCGTGCCGCGGTAGCGCTCGTCGGCGGAGAGCCAGGTGTCGGCCAGCCACTGGTTGTACGCCGCGGCGATGATCGCGGCGGCGTCCGGGTCGGGCATGGCGCCCAGCCCCAGCACCTCGCCGCCGATGAGCACCGCGCGGTCGATGCCGTTGCCGTCCAGCAGCTGCCGGGCGGTGTGTGCCGGGTCCGCGCCGGGCGCCGAGCCGTCCTCGGCCCGGGCGTCGTCGCGCAGCACCCCGGCCTGGTTGACGTAGACGGTGTTGCGCGGGATCGACACCGCCTCGCGGTGACCGGTGGTGGTCAGGTTGCGCCGCTCGTCGAGGCCGAGCCGGCGCTGCTCGGCCCGGGAGAGGTACGGGCGGAGCTCGGCCAGCCCGCCCTTCATGATCGGGTGCACGTCGCAGTCGACGAGCCGGTAACGGGTGGGGACGGCGGCGGCCTCGGCGGGCCGGTCCGCGAGTTCGGTCATGCCAGCACTCCTGCGCGCGGGTGGTTGCGAGACGGCCTCGGAGCCGCCAGGGTCATTCCTAGCAAATCGTTTGGCATCCCGACAGGGGTCAGGCGGAGGTCGGGCGCAGGAGTGACTGGAGGGCACGTGGACGTACGGGTGGGGACGGTCGAGGAGGTCCGCGCCGAGGGCTGCCGGATCGTCGACGTGGGTGGTCGGCCGGTGGGGGTGATCAGCGTCGGCGAGGACTTCTACGCCGTCAGCGACCGCTGCCCGCACATGGGCGCCTCGATGTGCACCGGGTCCCTCAGCGGCACCTTCGTCGCGGCCGCGCCGCACGAGCTGGTCTACGGCCGCGACGACCGGGTGCTGCGCTGTCCCTGGCACGGCTGGGAGTTCGACCTGGAGACCGGGCGCTCGCTGCTCGAGCCCCGGCGCTACGGGCTGCGCACCTTCGAGGTCTCCACGCGCGACGGCGACGTCGTGCTGCACGCCTAGGAGGCGCGCGGTGCTCAAGGCGATCGACCCGCTGCTGAGCGCGGAGCTGCTCGGCCACCTGGCGGCCATGGGCCACGGCGACGCGCTGGCGCTGGTCGACCGCAACTTCCCGGCCGCCTCCACCGCGCAGCGGCTGGTGGTCCTGCCCGGGGTGGACGTCGCGACCGCGGCCCGGGCCGTGCTGACGCTCTTCCCGGTCGACACCTTCGAGGAGCCCGCCGTGCTGCGGATGGGCGCGGTCGGCGACGAGGACACCGTGCTGCCGGTGCACGCCGATCTGCAGGCCGAGGTGGACGCCGCCGAGGGCCGGCCCGTCCCGTCGGCGGGCGTGGCGCGCTTCGCCTTCTACGAGCGCGCCCGCGCGGCGTACCTCACCGTGGCCACGACCGAGGACCGGCCCTACGGCTGCTTCCTGCTGACCAAGGGCGTCGTCTGAGCCCAGATCCGCGGATCGAGGGTTGTCACGGCCGTTCCGGCCGCTTACGGTGTGAATCGATTTGCGTGACCGCGGTCACACCCTCGTCAACCGCCACGTCCGACCCCGCTGGAGCCGCCATGACCTCCGCCCCGCTCGCCCGCCGCAGCTTCCTGGCCGGCGCCACCGCCGCCGGCCTCACCGCCGGCCTCACCGCCGCACTGTCCGGCACCGCCGAGGCCGCGGTCCGCGGCTCGGCCCCGAGGCAGCGGCGCGGACCGCACCACGAGCGCGACACCACGCCCCTGTGGCAGCAGGCCGCGGCCAAGGGCATCGTGTTCGGCTCCTCCATCGCCACCTGGCAGCTCGACGACGACTACCAGGCGGTGCACGCCCGGGAGGCCGCGCTGCTGTGGCCCGAGGACGACCTGCTCTGGTACCAGCTCAAGCCGACGCCGAGGTCGAAGCTCGACTTCAAGACGGGCGATGAGATCTTCGCGCTCGCCGACGCGAACAAGCAGCTCAAGATCGGCGCCTTCCTGGTCTGGGACGAGGGCTTCGGCGACGGGTGGAGCGACGACGACCTGTGGGGGCTGAACCGCAAGCAGGCCGAGAAGCTGCTCTACGGCGTGGTCACCGAGGAGGTCGCGCACTACCAGGGCCGGCTCGAGGCGTGGGTCGTGGCCAACGAGGTGACCGACCCCAACGACGCCGACCGGTTCGGCTTCCGCACCAACGTGCCGTGGTACGACACCATCGGCCGCGGGTACGTCGCGGAGTGCTTCCACCTCGCCGAGGCCGGCGACCCGGGCGCGCTGCGGGTCATCAACGAGTTCGGCTTCGAGACCGTCAACCAGTACGGCGACAAGCCCGAGCCCCGGCGCAAGGCGTTCCTCAAGGCCATCGACAAGCTGCTGGCCGACGGCGTCTCCGTGCAGGCCGCCGGCATCCAGGGCCACCTGCTGGCCGACCGCTTCGCGCAGCGCTTCCACCCCAAGGGCTACCGCGCCTTCCTGAAGGAGCTGGCCGACCGCGGCCTGCAGATCCTCATCACCGAGCTCGACGTGCTCGACGACGGGCTGCCCAAGAACATCAAGATCCGCGACCGCGGGGTGGCCGACGTCTACCGCCGCTACCTCGACGTCGTGCTCGACGAGCCGGCCGTCAAGGTGGTCAACGCCTTCGGGCTCACCGACCGCTACACCTGGCTCGACGAGGACCAGCCGCGCGAGGACGGCGCGCACCGCCGCCCGTTGGCGTTCGACCAGAAGCTGCGGCCCAAGCGGGCCTTCGACGCGATCAGCCAGGCCTTCGCGGGCGCGCCGGTGCGCCCGCAGCTCTGGCCGCTCGCGCGCTGACCTCCCCGGACCACCGGGCCCCCACCCGACCGGGGGGCCGGTCAGCGGAGGGCGACGACCTCGCCGCGCTCCGCTGACCGGTATCCCGCCAGGGCCACCTCGAGGGCACGCAGCCCGTCCGCACCGCTGGCGCACGGCTCCTGGAGCTCGCCGAGCCGCACCGAGGTCACGAAGGCCGTCAGCATGGCCAGGTCGGCGTCCTCGGCGAACGACGCCTGCCGCAGTCCGCGCGGACCGCCCTCGTGCGTGCTGACCAGGCGCAGCGACTCGGCGGTGTCGGTCACGTCGAGCGAGCCCTCGGTGCCGACCAGGCGCAGGTAGAAGTCGTAGTCCCACGGGTGGTCCGCGGGCACCGACCAGCTCGGGTCGACCGAGCCGACCGCACCGCCCGTGAAGCGCAGCGAGACCACGGCGACGTCGTCGACGCCGGCCCCCCAGAGCAGCTCGCCGGCCTCGGCGGAGACCTCGGCGACCTCGAGCCCGGTGACGTGCCGGATCGCGTCGGTGACGTGGACCGAGTGGTCGATGAGCGCGCCGCCGCCGGCGGCGACGGGGTCGGTGATCCACGGTGGGTACGACGGGGGCAGCGGCGGGCGGCCCCGGTTGCCACCGACCACGCCGACGAGGTCGCCGAGCCGCCCGGAGCGGACGGCCTCCCGGGCGCGCGCCACCACCGGCACGAAGCGCGACGGGAAGGCGGTGTGCAGCTGCACGCCGGCCCGCGCGCACGCCTCGACCATGGCCTCGGCGTCCTCGAGGGTGGTGGCGAGCGGCTTCTCGCAGAGCACCGACCGTCCGTGCGCGGCGGCCAGCTCGACGTGGCCGCGGTGGTCGGCGTTCGCGCTGCACACCAGCACGGCGTCGGCCCGGGCCAGGAGCGCCTCCGGGTCCTCGAGGAACGGCACGCCGAAGTCCTGCCGGATCCAGCGTGCGTGCTCCGGGTCGGCGTCGTGGACGCCGACGAGGTCCACGTCCGGCAGGGAGGTCAGGCCGCGGGTGTAGGCCCACGCGTGGCCGGTGTGCGCGACGCCGAGGATGCCGATCCTGGTGGTCACGGCTGCTCCCAGGTCGTGAGGTCGACGGTCCGGCCGGTGCGGGCGGACTCGAGGGCGCCGAGGGCGACGCGCAGGGACTCGGTGGCCTCGGCGGCGGGGACCGGCGGCGGCCCGCCGGCGCGGCAGGCCGCGAAGAAGTCGCCCAGCTCGCGGGTGAACTCCCGGTCGCCGAGCGCGTCCCACCACTCGCTGGCGCCGTCCGCCCGGTGCAGGACCCCGCTCATGAGCTGGTCGGCGTCCCAGGCCAGCCGGCCGTGCGTGCCCACCAGCTCCGCGGACAGCCTGAAGCCCCGCGAGGCCGGGTGCGCCCAGCTGCACTCGACGTGCGCGATCGCGCCGTTCTCGTAGCGCACCGTCGCCACGGCGTACGTCGACGGGCCGGCGGCGCTGTCGGCGGCCATGCAGTGCACCCGCACGGCCGGGCTGCCGATGACCCACCCGGCGTAGTCGAAGCTGTGCACGCCCTGGTCGAGCAGCGGGCCGCCTGAGGTGGCCGGGTCGGCCAGCCAGCCCGCCTCGCTCCAGCCCGGCAGGGCCGTGGTGGTGGAGTGCGTGAGCATCCGCAGCGTGCCGATCTCGCCGGCCTCGACCAGGTCGCGGGCCGCGCGGTGGTCGGGCGCGTAGCGGGCCACCTGGCCGATCGACAGCAGCCCGGGCGCGGCCTCCGCGGCCGCGAGCACCCGCCGTGCCTCGGCCAGGGTCCGGGTGACCGGCTTCTCGCACAGCACGTGCCGGCCGGCCTCGAGCGCGGCGACGGTGGCGTCGGCGTGCGAGGTCGGCGGCGTGCAGACGTCGACCACGTCGACGCCGAGCGCGAGCAGCTCCTCGAGCGTGGCCACCGCCTGCGCGCCGTGCTCGCCGGCCAGCCGCTCCGCCTTGCCCGGCACCGGGTCGGCCACCGCGACCAGCCGGACCCCGGGCGCGTCGCGGTAGGCGTGTGCGTGGACGCCGGCGATCATGCCGGCCCCGAGGAGGCCGACGGTCAGCTCGGGGCTCACCGGCGCTCGATGAGGGGGACGTCGGGGTGCAGGTCGGGGCCGAAGAACAGGAACGCCACGAGCTCCTCGGCGCCGGTGCTGCGCACCTCGTGCTCGGCCACGGCGGCGTCGTGGGTGACGACGAGCTCGTCGCGACCCGGCTCGCCGCCGGTGACCTCCGTGCCCGCCCAGGTCCCCGAGCCGGTCCACACGAAGACGCTGTAGACGCCGGGCTCGCGCAGCCGGTGCGTGCCTCCAGGGGGCAGGACCAGCCGCTTCCCGGCGTACTTGTCGGTGTTGTAGAAGACCCAGCTCTCCTCGCCGTCGCCGGAGCTGCCGCTCACCGCGCGCGGGGCGAGGTGGCGGTGCTCGTAGAACCACGGGTCGCCGTTGGTCTCCCAGTCCACGAAGCGCAGCGGGAAGCGCTCGCCCTCGGCCGCGCGGTCCTCGGGGCGCACGTCCTTGAACAGCAGGTCCTTGGAGATGATCCGGCCGGCGTTGAGGGCCTGGAACATGGCCAGCACGTCGGAGTCCTCCTGCAGCTCCAGGGTCAATGCGGTGCCGGGCGCGTGCAGCACCCCGGACGGCACGTGGAACCCCTCGCCCACGACCTGCAGCTCGGCGCGGGCGTGGCGCAGGATGAGGTCGCTGTCCCAGTCGACCAGGTAGGGCAGCAGCACCTCGTGCGCCTGCTGCTCGGCGACCCACGGGTGCACGCCGAAGAACGTCTCCGGGTGCGCGCCGAGCTCGACCCCGGGCAGGAAGTGGTAGGACTCGTCCTTGGGCCGGCAGCCCACGAGCGCGGCGTACTCCGCCGGCGGGTGGATGTGGTAGGGCAGCCGGTGGCCGTAGTCGAAGATCTTGGCCAGCCGGCCCAACCCGGCCGGGTGGCCGGCGGCGTACTCCGCGCCGAGGACGGCCTCCGGGTCGGCCGCCACCGCGTCGCGCAGCAGCAGCCGCTCGCCGCTCTCGCCGACCACGTGGCTGAGCCCCTCGTCCTCGGGCCCGACCCGGTTGTCGGCCCGGGTCGTGGAGGCCAGCCAGCGCTCGCAGATCGCGCCGCGCTCCCCCACGTCGTAGGCGTCCTCGGGCAGGCCGAGCCGGCGACCGGGCGGCAGGAAGTCGCGCGCCACCCAGGCCGGGTCGCAGCGCAGCACCCCGTGGCCGTCCGCGAGCAGCCGACCCAGCGTCTCGCGGGCCGCGCTCACCCCTCGCTCACCCCGCGCTCACCCCTTGACCCCGGTCACCGCGATGCCCTGCACGAACTGCCGCTGGAAGATGATGAACACGATGATCATCGGCAAGGTGGCGATGACCGAGCCGGCGAACAGCAGGGTCCAGGACGTGCGGTTCTGCACCACGAACAGGGCCAAGCCGACCGGTGCGGTGATCTTCTCCGGACTCGACATGATGATGAGCGGCCAGAAGAAGTCCTCCCAGGCGCCCTGGAAGGTGAAGATCGCGTTGGCCGCCAGTGCCGGCACGCACAGCGGGAGCACCACGCTCCAGAAGATCCGGAACTCGCTGGCACCGTCGATGCGCGCGGCCTCGAGCAGCTGGTCGGGGATCGACATCATGTACTGGCGCAGCAGGAAGATGCCGAAGGCCGAGACCACGCCGGGCATGATCAGCCCGAAGTAGGAGTCCAGCCAGCCGTGGCCGCCGTTGCCCAGCCAGTCGTTGCCGCCGAAGAACGGGATGTGCTGGATGATCAGGTAGTTCGGGATCAGCGTGACCTGGCCGGGCACCATCATCGTGCCGAGGAAGGCCACGAAGATGACGTTGCGGCCCGGGAAGTTGCGCTTGGCGAAGGTGTAGGCGCACAGGGCGTTGAAGAAGGTCTGCAGCACGGTGATCGAGATGGCCACGAACGCGCTGTTCACGAACCACCGCCAGTCGCCGTGACCCTGGCCCTGCTGGGCCTTGGTCAGGGTGCCGACGTTGAGGAACCCCTTGAAGCCGGCCAGCGTCGGGTGCTCGGGGATCCAGTGCGGGGTCGAGGAGAAGATCTCCCCCATGGGCTGGAACGCCGCGCTCACCAGCCACGCGAACGGTGCGAGGAACAGGATGGCCATCGGGGCCAGGACGAGGTAGGTCAACAGCTTCTGGCGCAGCGAGAACTGGTTGTTGCCCTCGCGGGGCTTCTTGGCCGGCCGCGGGACGACCGCGACCGCGGGGACCCCGGGGGTCTCGTCGACGACGCCGCTCACGACAGGTCCGCCCGTCGGGCCAGGCGCAGCTGGAACGCGGTGAAGAAGAGCAGGATCACGAAGAGCGCGAAGGCCAGGGTGCTGGCGTAGCCCATGTCGTAGTACTTGAAGGCCCAGAGGTACATGTAGTAGACCATCGTGGTCGTCTTGTTGACCGGCCCGCCGTTGGTCATCACGAAGATCTGGGTGAAGACCTGCAGCGAGCTGATGATGCCGAGCACCAGCAGGAACACCGTGGTCGGGCGCAGCATCGGGATCGTGATGTGCCACAGCCGCCGCAGCGGCCCGGCGCCGTCCATGCGCGCGGACTCGTAGAGGTCCTGCGGGATGGCCTGGAGCCCGGCGAGGTAGACCACCATCGAGAAGCCCACACCGCTCCACACCGACATCAAGATGACCGCCGGCATGGCGAGGTTCTTGTCCGAGAGCCACAGCAGTGGCTGGTCGATGATGTGGCCCTTGGTCAGGTAGTAGTTGAAGAGCCCGTAGTCACCGTTGTAGAGCCACTTCCAGAGGATGGCCGAGACCACGAACGGCGTGACCACCGGCAGGTAGAACGCGGTGCGGAAGACCGCCCGCATGCGGAACGGCAGGTTGAGCAGCAGCGCGAGGACCAGCCCGATGGCCATCGAGGCCGGCACCGAGACACCGCTGAAGTAGGCCGTGTTCAGCACCGACTCGCGGAACCGCTCGTCGCCGACCATGTCGCGGTAGTTGTCGAGCCCGACGAACGGCTTCTCCGGCTCGATGATGCTCCACCGGTGGAAGGTCAGGTAGATCGCGAAGATCACCGCGACCAGCGTGAAGACGGAGAAGACCAGCACACCCGGGAGGATGAACAGGTACGCCGAGCGCTCCCGCCAGAGTCGACCCCCCAGGCCGGGCCGGTTGTCGTGCGGGACCTCCGACTGGATGCGGCGCTGCGCCCGGGCGCGCGCCCACCTGGAGTCCCTGGCCTGGGCTTGCGCCGTCGCCAATGCCTTCTCCCCTTCGCTCCGGCCGCCGCCCGGGCACGGGGCCTGGGCGGCGGCGGGTGTGTGTCGGTCGGTCAGCGAGCCAGGATGGCGCGCCCCTGCTGGGCGGTGTTGTCCAGCGCCTCCTCGGCGGTCTGGTCGCCGTAGATGGCCTTGCCCAGCTCGTCGTTCAGGATGGTCTCGATGCGGGGGTACTTCGGGTTGCTCACCGAGCTGGCCACGCCGCAGTCCATCAGGTCCGCGAACGGCTTGAGCACCGGCTTGGCCGCCTCGAGGTCCGGGCTCTCCAGCAGCGTCTTGGTGGGCGGCAGCAGTGTGCCCTCGGTCTTGTAGGTCCAGTCGGCGAGGTTCTCGGGCTGGGAGAGGAACTCCATCCAGAGCCACGCGGCGTCGGAGACCTTGCTCTGGTTGAACATCACCAGCGCGTCGCCGGCGATGGTGGTCTTGCAGCCCGCGGCGCCGTCGGGCAGCGGGGCCGCGGCCCACTTGCCCTTGATGTCGGGGAACTCGTCGTCCATGGTCCCGGCGAACCAGGCGCCGGCCATGTACATCGCCACGTCGCCCTGGGCGAAGGCCGTGCGGCCGTCGTAGCTGTTCGAGTTGAGGTAGTCCGGCGGGGAGTACTTGGCCAGGTTCACGTAGAAGTCGGCCGCCTCCTTGCCCTCGTCGCTGTCGAAGGCGATGTCGGTGCCGTCCTCGGAGAGCACGTCGCCGCCGGCCTGGTAGAGCCAGGGGTAGAAGTAGTACGCCGACTCCGAGGCGAACATCTCGTAGCCGTACTTGCCGTTGTCGGTGTCGGTGAGCTTCTCGGCGTCCTCCTGGAACTCGTCCCAGGTCTTCGGCGGCTCGGTGATGCCGGCCTCGGCGAAGCGGTCGAGGCGGTAGAACAGGCCGGTGGTCTCGCCGTCGAACGGCAGGCCCCACATCTTGTCGTCGTAGCTGACGAAGGTCTTGAAGCCGTCGACGTAGTCGTCGGGCTTCACCACGTCGCTGCGGCTCATGTAGTTGTCGAGGTCGACCAGCGCGCCGCGGGCGGCGTAGTCGGCGGTGTCGCTGGCGTTGACGTAGGCCACGTCGGGCGCGTTGTTGCCCGCGATGCGGGTGGTCAGCACCTCGCCGGCCTTCTCGGCCGGGGCGTTCTCGAACTTGATGGTGATGTTCGGGTGCTGGGAGTGGAACTCGTCGGCGAACTTCTTCATCTGCGGCTCGTTGCCGACCCAGGAGAAGAACGTGACCGTCGTCGGAGAGGTGGGGTCCTGGACCGGTCCCTCGCCCTTGCCGACGTCGGCCTTCGGCTTGCTGTCGCTGTCGCCGTCGTCGCCACCGCACGCGGCGAGGCTCATGGACGTGGCGAAGGCCAGGACGACGACCGTCGGGACCTTCCAGGACTTCTTGACCTTCATCAACACCCTGCTCTCGGTCGGGATCGGCACCGGTTCGAGGGCCATCGCGCACGATCGTGCAAATCGTTTGGCGTCCTCGCGGAGAGCATCGGCTGGACCGCCACCCGTTGTCAATGACCAACCGTGAGCGTCGTCACAAATCGTGATCGGAGGCGCCCGGGGCGTCAGGCCCGACCTGCGGCGCGCCCCGGGCCGGCACCCGGGGCCGGCACCCGGGCCGACGGCGCGGTGCCGTAGCGGCGCCGGTACGCGCGGCCGAAGTGCGAGAGGTCGCCGAACCCGGCCGCGTGGCAGACCTCGGTCACGGTGAGCGACGTCGAGGCCAGCAGCGAGCGGGCGAAGCGCAGCCGGCGCTCCTGCAGGTAGCTCTGGAACGACGAGCCCGTGTGCGCCCGGAACCGCTCGCTGAACCAGTTGGGCGACAGGTGTGCCTGGGCCGCCGCCTCGGCCAGGGTGAGCTGCTCGCGGAAGTGGCGGTCGACGTACAGCACCGCGGCGCGCAGGTCGTCGTCGCCGCGCGGACGGTCGCGCGGCGGCTCGGCCACGCCGCTGCGCCGGGCCAGCTCGACCACGAGGAGGGCGACCAGTCCCGCCGTGACGCCGCGCGAGCCGAGCCGCGGCTCCTCGAACTCACGCTGCAGGCGCCGCAGGTCGGTCTCGGCGTCGGCGAAGTCGTCGGTCAGCCACGGGAAGGCGTCGCCCGCGACCGGGCCGAGCGCGTCGAGCTGGCGCTCGACCAGGCCGGGGTCGATGACGGTGTTGAAGCAGCGCAGCGTGCCGGAGCCGGGGTCGATCGCGTGGAAGTCGGCCGGCGACAGCAGGAAGGCGCTGCCCGGCCGCAGCCGGTGCGTGCGGCCGTTGACCACGTGGTCGGCCTCGCCGTCGAGGACCAGGCTCAGCTCGTAGTAGTCGTGCCAGTGCACGTCGACCTTGCGCAGCACCGGCTGCATCACGCGCGCGCCGGCGTCCGGGAGCAGCAGCGACTCCACGCTGTAGCGCTCCACCAGGTCGGTCACGACGCTCCTGCAGGGTCAAATCGTTTTGCGTGCAGTACCGTACCGCCATGCCAGCCCGGGAGTCGACGCGCGAGTCGACGCGCGAGTCGACCCGCGCGCCGGCGCCGCCCGGGCGGGTCACGATCGCCGAGGTGGCCCTGCACGCCGGGGTCAGCCCCACCACCGTCTCGCACGTGCTGTCCGGCAAGCGCGTGGTCGGCGCCACCACCCGCGACACGGTGATGGACGCGATCCGCGAGCTCGGCTACCGGCCCAACGCGGTGGCCCGCAACCTGCGCACCCGGCGTTCGCACATGGTCGCGGTGATGGTCCCCGACCTCACCAACCCGTTCTACGCCGTGCTGACCCGCGGCCTGGCCGACGCCGTGGACGGCGCCGGCTACGGCACCTTCGTGTGCAACACCGACGGCATCCACGAGCGCGAGGCCAAGTTCTTCCAGGACGTCATGGACCGCGGCGTCGACGGCATCGTCTTCGCCTCCGGGGAGACCGCCTCGCAGGTCACCTTCTCCCCCGCCGACCACACCACCCCGATCATCTGCATCGGCGAGCAGCTCGACCACCCCCTGTGCGACGCCGTCGTCCCCGACGACGAGACCGGCTCCCGCGAGGCCGGCGCCTTCCTGGCCGACCGCGGCTACCAGCGCATCGCCATGATCCAGGGGCCCCCGCGCTACGGCGGCCCCCGCACGGCCGGCTTCCGCGCCGCCATGGTCGCCGCCAAGCGCAAGGTCCCGGCCGAGCTCATGGTCCGCGGCGACTGGACCCGCCGCGGCGGGTACGCCGCGATGCAGGGCCTCATGGCGCTCCCCCACCCGCCGGACGCCGTCTTCTGCGCCAACGACCTGATGGCCATCGGCGCCATGGACGTCGCCCACGAGCGCGGCCTCGACGTCCCCGGTGACCTGGCCATCGTCGGCTTCGACGACGTCGACGCCGCCACCATCGTCACGCCCACGCTGACCACCGTCCGCAACCCGGCCTACGAGGCCGGCAGCACCGCCGGCGACCTGCTCATGAGCCGGCTCGCCCACCGCTACACGGGCCCCGGGCGCACGGTCGTGCTGCCGTGCGCGCTCGTCGAGCGCGGCACCGCCTGACCGCTCCGGCCCGTCAGCCGGCCAGGGCGTCGCGGATCGTGGTCTCGAGGACCGAGGACTCCTCCTCGGCCCGGTCCAGCCGCACCGGCACCACCGGCGCCAGTCCCGGCTGACCCAGCAGCCGCGGCCGCCTCCCGTGGTGCGGCTGCGCCGCGTGCACCAGGAACGGGTGGCACACGAACACGTCCCCGAGCCGGCCGGTCGCCAGCACCACCGGCCGGTCCGCACTGGCCCGGTCCACGAGTGGCCCGAGCTCGTGCGGCGGCGCCCCGCGCTCGCCGTACGGCGCGAGGACCGCAGGCACGTCGACGTGGGACCCGACGCGGATGCGCGTCGGTGCGTCCTCGGCCGCGACGTCGCTGAACAGGAACAGCACGAGCAGCAGCCGCTCACGCGAGAACACGTTGGTCCACCACCCCGGCCCGTGCTCGCTGGCGTAGCTGCCCTCGACGTGCCAGCCCGCGTCGTCCGGCTCGACGGAGTGCGGGAACCGGATCGGGAACGACCCCAACGCCTCGCGCGGCACCCACCGACCGGCCCCGACCAGCTGGTCGAACGCCTCGGTCAGCACCGGCACGTTGGCGGCCGCCCGGAACGCCGGCCCACCCATGCCGCCCACCCACTCGACCGGCTGTCGCCAGGTGCTCGGGTCGTCCGTGCTGGCCACTGGGTTTCCGCTGTGCCGATGCGGCCTCTCCTCCTCGACGTGATCAATTGCGTAGCGGCCGCGCGCTCACCACCCCGACTCCCGCTGTCAAGGACGCTACGCGCCACTTCGTGGCGAACGGCGGCCTTTGGCGAGAGGTCCGTCCTTGACAGCGGGACCCGGTCTGGCTGGTGAGGGCGCGCTGAGGGCGAGGCTGCGCCCCGCCCCACACAAGCGCGGCCGCCTTCGGCGGCCACGCTGCGGTCCGCCTCCACGCACTTGTAACGCTCAGTTACGGGAACTGTCGACCCGTTGCAACGGGTCGGAAGATCCGATAACTGCGCGTTACAAGTTCTCGGCGGCGCCGGCCGCGGCAACCCGCACCACACCCCCACCCACCCGTGAAGACGGAGACGAGACGGTGCCGCCGCCAGACCAGGCCGCCTGTGGGCTGACCCGGCCATCGCCGGGCCGGGGTTCGCCGTCGAAGGCTGAATCCGCGGCGTGGGGCACGCACACCCAACGCAAGAGGGCTGGAAGCAGCCGCGTGCAACACGGCGTCGGTTGCCTTCGACGGTGAACACCGGATCCGGCGGAGGCCGGGTCAGTCCACAGGCGGACGGGCCCGAGAGCCCGCACCACGAGACGCAGCACCCAGACCACAACCTCAGAAGACGATGACCGCCTTGGCGAACCCTTCCGGCTTGTCCCGCAACGTCGCGAACGCCTCGTTGATGTCGGACAGCGCGAACCGGTGCGTCACGAGCCGCTCCATGGGCAGCCGGCCGGTCGAGTGCAGCCGCATGCCGACATCCATGCCGCGCATGATGGTGGCGACGTCGCGGAAGTGGCCGTTGAGGATGCTGAACGCCATCCAGTTCCAGTAGCCGAGCGGGATGGTCCGCCCGTCGCCCTGGTGGAAGCCGACGATCGCGATCTTGCCGCTCATCCGCGTGGTGTCGCCGCAGGTGACCAGGGCGCGCTCGGTGCCGGTGCACTCGAAGGTGACGTCGGCGCCGCGACCGTCGGTGACCTCGCGGACGACGGCGGGGAGGTCGTCGCGGGTGACGTCGACGGTGCGGGTGGCGCCGAGGGCGTCGGCGCGCTCCAGGGCGTCCGGCCGGGCGTCGGCCACCGTCAGCGACCGGGGGCCGCGGAGGGCGACGAGGGCCTGGACCAGGTTCCCCATGAAGCCGGCGCCGATGACCACGACATCGTCGCCGAGGCGGGGGTCGGCGAGCTCGACGGCGTTGACGGCGCAGGCGATGGGCTCGGCCAGGGCGAGGTCGAGGGGGCCGTCGCCGGCGCGGAAGCAGTACGCCGCGCGGACGGCGACGTGCTCGGCGAAGCCGCGCTCGGTGACCCAGACGCCGACGCGGTCGCCGACGACGAGGTCCTCGACCTCGACGCCGACCTCCTCGACCACCCCGCTGACCTCGTGGCCGAGGTGGCGCTCCTCGCCGTCGCCGGGGCCGTCCAGCCAGGGCTCGAGCTCGGAGGCGCAGACGCCGGAGGCGGCCACCCGGACGAGCACCTCGTCCGGTCGCAGGTCGGGCACGGGTGCGTCGACGACCTCGAAGCGCTGCGGTCCGCGGAGGACCGCGACCTTCACGGCAGGTCCCCGTCGTGGAGGACCACGATCGAGTACAGCCCCAGCTCGGGCAGGGTCACCCGGTGCAGTCCGTCCTCGGCGTCCAGCTCGAGTGGGGCCCGGGCGCCGTCGGTGGTGACCAGCGTGGCGTGCTGGGCGTCCTTGGGCAGCCGCACGGTGAGCGGTACGTCGGGCACGGGGCGCACGGCGTCGGCCGCGCGGTCGTAGTCGTAGTTGACCAGGTGCAGCGCGACCGCGCCGTCGGCCAGCTGCTGCAGGTTGGCCGCGGCCGGGACCGAGGACGTCACCTGCGGTCCGTGCGGCAGCAGCTCGGCCAGGGAGTCGTGGGCGGCGGTGCGGACGCCCGCGGGCAGGTCGGGTGCGGCCCGGTCGGTGACGACGACGGTGCCGCCACCGGCGACGTACTCCTCCACGGCGAGCCGCTGGGCGGGGGTGAGCGTGTAGACGTCGGGCAGCACCACCGTGGCGTAGCGCGCCAGCTCGGCGGCGCTGGCCCGGTCGGGCGCGGTGACGCCGTCGGCCCAGATGACCACGTCGAACGGCACGGTCGCACCGGCGAGGGTCGAGGTGACCACGCGGTAGGGCACGACCACGGACTCGTCGCGAGCGTTGGTGGTGTTGTCGCTGGCGTCGGCCTTGCCGATGAGCTCACGGGTGGTCTCCACGCCGAAGACCACGGCCACCTCGTTGGCCGTGCGCCGGGCGAAGAGCGCCTCGTGGTCGGCCAGGAAGGCCTGGATCCCGGTGGCCAGCCCGTGCGGGGCGTAGAAGGAGTCTTCGATGACGCTGCCCATCCACGAGCCGTAGGGCACCGACATGTTCGCGCCCATGGCGGCGGCCTCGAACAGCGAGAGCCGGAACAGGTCGTAGCCCCGCCCCTGGCCCAGCAGCTCGATCAGCTCGGGCACCACGCCGCCGTAGGGGTTCTCGACGACGACCACGTCCTTGTCGCCGGCGAAGGCCGCGACGTAGCGGTACCACTCGGGCTGGCGGTAGGTCGTGTTGCGCATCTCGGTGATGACCAGGTCGACGTCCTCGGCCAGCGCGAGGTACATCGGCTCGAGGTTGAAGAAGTTGCCGGACACGATGATCTCGCGGCCGACCGAGCGGGCGTACTCCCGCGCGTACGCCGCGAGCTCGCCGAAGTAGGTCGTGATGGCCCGGCACTGGAAGGCGTAGTAGTCGCCGAACAGCGGCGTGGTCTCGCGGCCCTCCTTGAAGTCGTAGCCGCGCTCGAGCAGCCACTCGCCGTAGTGGAACGTCGCCAGGTCCACACCCTCCAGCGCGGACGGGAGCGCGGGCAGCCCGGAGAGGTACGCGCGGAAGCCGGCCAGGCAGTCCTTGCAGAAGCACGCGCCGTACTGGAACGCCCCCATCGGGAGCTCGGCCTCGTCGAGCTGGATGCCGTCGACGCCGGCGTCGATCTGGATGCGGATGACCGCCTGGAGGTACTCGCGCCAGACCGGGTTGTTGCGGTCCATGTAGTAGCACTGGTGCTCGCGGTCGGGGCACTCCACCCAGTGCGCGTGGCACGGCTGCTGGTGGATGTCGCGGACCACGCACTCCTCGATGAGGTCGGTGACCGGCTCGCCGAGGCTGTTGACCAGACCGTCGGGGAAGTAGTGCTCGACCGGCTTCCACAGCTTCGGGTAGCGGTTGGAGCTGAACTCGCGCAGCCCCATCCAGTCCCGCTTGCCGACGCCGCGCAGCTCGTTGAGCGCGAGCACCTCGTCCTCGTCCTTGCTCAGCTCGACGGGGAACTCCCAGCCCTGCGCCTCGAACACGATGCCGAGCACCTTGATCCCCTGCTCGTGGCAGGCGGCGATGAACTCGCTGTCGTTGACGAAGCCGTAGAAGCGCGAGCGCGCGTCGACCGGCCCGAAGGCCTCCTGCTCGAGGTAGGGCAGGGCCAGCGAGCCGCCGCCCATCGACGCCCAGACCAGGACGGTGGCGCGGAAGTCGACGAGGTCGTCGACCATCCGCAGCCGCCGCGGCGGCAGGCTCGGGTGGTAGCAGTGCTGGCGCGGGAACCAGGCGTCGAAGTAGACACCGCGGTGCATGGGTGGCCTTTCGCAGGAGGAGGAAGGGTCAGATCTGGACGTACGGCGACAGGGTGCGCTGGGCGATGGTGAGCCCCTGCTGGACCCGCTCGAGCGAGCCGCTCCACACGGGGTCCTCGTGCTCGACCGACACCACGCCGTCGTACCCGGCCTGGTGGAGGGTGTCGACCACGCGGCGCCAGTCGACCTCGCCGAGGCCGGGGATGCGGTAGCGCCACCAGCCGGAGACCCACTCCTGCTTGTCGATGACCCGGCCGAACACGCCGTAGCGGTTGCGGGCCCACGGGTCGAGCTCGACGTCCTTGGCCTGCACGTGCAGCACCCGGTCCACGTGGTCGTCCAGGGCGGCGACCGGGTCGATGCCCTGCCACACCAGGTGCGAGGGGTCGTAGTTGAGCCACAGCCCGAGGTCGGCCAGCCAGCCCCACAGCTCCGGGGAGTAGGCCAGGTTGGCCGGGTAGCCGTCGGGGTGCCAGCCCTCCATCGGGCAGTTCTCGATGACCAGGCGCACGCCGCGCTCGGCGGCGTACGACACCAGCGGCGGCAGCACCTTCTCGGCCAGCCGCATGTTCTCGGCCACGGTGAGCGAGACGTCGCGGCCGACGAAGGTGCCGACCAGGCCGACGCCGAGCAGGGCGGCGGCGTCGATGCACCGGCGCAGGTGGTCGTGGGTGGCCTCGCGGACCGCGGGGTCCTGGTGCAGGTTGTTCTCGTAGTAGGCGATGGCCGACAGCCCGAGCCCCAGGCCGTCGAAGAGGGCCCGGACCCGTGCGGCCTCGGCGTGGTCGAAGTGTTCGACGTCGAGGTGGCTGGCCTCCCAGTCACGACCGGGGCGGTCCGGCCACGCCGCGACCTCCAGCGCGTCGTACCCGTGCCCGCTCGCCCACCCGGCGATGTCGTCGAGGGACTCGCCGGGCAGGCAAGCGGTGAGCAGCCCCAGCCTCACGCCGGGGCCGGGACGTTGGCGTAGTCGTTGCCGGCCAGGTCCTCGCCCCGGGCCAGCCAGATCTTCCAACCCTCGTTCTGCGGCACGTCCTGCATCTTCACCGACGAGGGGAAGTAGCGCATCGTGTAGCCGGTGCGCCGGGTCGGGCTGGTGTTGGCCCGGGCCCCGTGCACGATCCGGCCGTCGTGCATCGAGAACTCACCCCGCTTCAGCTCGAAGTAGACCGCCTGGTCCTCGTCGACCCCGCCGAGCTCGGCGTGGAAGGTCTGGGTGGTGATGTCGGCCGGCTCGTAGCCTTCCGAGAAGCCGCCGCCCAGGTGCGAGCCCGGGATGACGCGCATGCAGCCGTTCTCGCGGAACGAGCCCTCCTCCAGGGCCAGCCAGATGGTCACGATGTGGTCGTAGCTGTCGAACCGGCCCTCCCAGAACGCGCTGTCCTCGTGCCACGGCGTGGCCCGGCCGGTGAACGGGTCCTTGGAGATGAAGTGGCTCGACCACAGCGCGATGTCCGGCCCGACCAGCGGCTCGACGGTGTCGAGGACCTCGTCGGAGAGCAGGAAGTCCAGCAGTCGCGCGTCGCGGTAGTGCGGCGTGTCCAGCTCGTCGGACAGCTTGTCGCCCTTGTCGGACAGGTGCTCGTTGAAGATCTGCTCCAGCCGGGCCAGCTTGTCCTCCGAGAACAGCTGGCGCCCGGGCAGCAGGTAGCCCTGGGTGCGGAACGACTCGACGTCTTGCTCGGTCAGCACGGTGCTCGCCTCTCGGTGGTCTCAGCGGATCTGAGGTGGTGGCCCCGACGCTACGGACGGGTGCGGCTCCCCCGCGCTGCCTCTGCACGGCGGCGTTCGACTCATCTTCGGGTGGTGCTCAGGAGGACCGCTCGATGGCCCGGATGATCTCGACGAACAGCTCCATGTCGGCGACGTAGTCCTCGGGCGTCGTCTTGGGCGTGCCGCCCTGGGTGACCACGTCGTGGAAGTACTCGATCTCGTAGGTGTAGGGGTCCTTGAGGTGCGGGCGGCGAACCGAGCGCGTGTAGCTGTCGCCGTCGGTCAGCTCGAGCTGCAGCGTGGTCGGGAAGTGCCGGACGTACGGCGTGTCGTACTGCACCTTCATGGTCCCGCGCGCGCCGTAGACCTCGATGTAGGTGTCGTAGCGCAATTGGTCGTCGACGCCGGTCTCGTAGGTGACCACGAAGTCGCCGTAGTCGAGCAGTGCGACGACGTACCCGCCGCTGCGCCACATCTTGGCCGCCGACACCGCCTTGGGGGAGCCGAGCAGCTCGCGCATGGCCGACAGGTCGTGGCTGCCCAGGCCGCAGAGCAGGCCGTAGGTCCACTCCAGCTCCTGCGGCACGTCGCCGAGGGCCTCCTCGACCAGCGCCGAGCGGCGCGCCCACTTCTCGTCGACGGCCTCCTGGGGGATGTCGTCGGGGCGGTCGACGTACGACGTCTGGTCGACGATCAGCCGGTTCTCGCCGATCACGTCGTGGACGCGGACGTAGCGCACCTCGCCGAGCTCGGGCAGCCTCTCGACGGCCTCGGTGAACGCCGGGGCGAAGCGGCGCATGTAGGCCACCATCACGGTCTTCCCGGAGCGGTCGCGGGCGGCGATGATCTCCTGCGCCTCACGCGGGCTGAGGCACATCGGCTTCTCGACCAGCACGTCGAGGCCGTGGTCGAGCGCGGTGATGGTGCACTCGGCGTGGTACTCGTCGCTGTTGAGGACGAACACGCAGTCCAGCCCGCCGTCGGCGATCATCTCGCCGGCGTCGAGGTACTGCCGGTCCACGCGGTAGCGCTCGCCGATCCGCTTGAGGACGCCGGGCGAGATGTCGCAGACCGCGGCCAGCTCGAAGCGGTCCGGCAGCGACTCGATGATCGGCAGGTGGATGACCTGGGCGACCTCGCCCAGGCCGATGACGCCGACGCGCAGCTTGCTCAACTCAGGTACGACCTCTCCGGGGGTGTGCGGGTGCAGGGGTGGCTGTTCAGACCTTGGTCCACGCGGCGCCGGCGTCCGAGGAGCGCTCGACGGCGTCCAGGACGCGCTGGACCTGCAGGCCGTCGGCGAACGACGGGGTGGGCGCCGTGCCGGCCGCGACGTCGCGGACGAAGTCGGCGATCTCGTGGACGAAGGTGTGCTCGTAGCCGAGCCCGTGACCCGGTGGCCACCACGCGGCGGCGTACGGGTGCTCGGCCTCGGTGACCAGGATCCGGCGGAAGCCGGCGTCGGCGGCCGGGGCGGTGGCGTCGTGCACGTGGAGCTCGTTCATCGCCTCGAAGTCGAAGGCGATGCTGCCGGCCGAGCCGTTGAGCTCGATGCGCATGGCGTTCTTGCGTCCCGTGGCGAAGCGGGTGGCCTCGTACGTCGCCAGCGCGCCGCCGTCGGTGCGACCGGAGAACACCGCGGCGTCGTCGACGCTCACCTCGCCCAGCTCGGTCCCGCCGCTCGCGCTCAGCCCGGAGGCCGCCTCGGGCAGCGGGCGGCGCTCGACGAAGCGGGTCAGGTGCCCGGCCACCTCGGTGAGACGCTGGCCGGTGAGGAACTGCGACAGGTCGACGATGTGGGCGCCGATGTCGCCGAGCGCGCCGGAGCCGGCCTTGTCCTTCTGCAGCCGCCAGACCAGCGGGAACTCCGGGTCCACGATCCAGTCCTGGAGGTACTGCGCGCGGACGTGGCGCAGCTCGCCGACGACGCCCCGCTCGACGAGCTGCCGGGCGTAGGCCAGGGCGGGGGTGCGCCGGTAGTTGAAGCCGACCATCGACAGCACGCCGCGGCCCTCGGCCTCCTCGGCGACCTGGGTCATCTGCTCGGCCTCGGCCACGGTGTTGGCCAGCGGCTTCTCGCAGAGCACGTGCTTGCCGGCCTCGAGGGCGGCGACGGCGATCTCGGCGTGGGAGTCCCCGGGCGTGCAGATGTCGACGACCTGGACGTCGTCGCGCTCGAGCACGTCGCGCCAGTCCGTGGTCCACCCGGCCCAGCCGAGCTTCTCGGCCGCGTCCCGGGTGGCCGACTCGGCGCGGCCGCACACGACGTTCATCGCCGGGCGCAGCGGGAGGTCGAAGAACCGGTGGGCGTTGCGCCAGGCCTGGGAGTGGGCGGCACCCATGAACGCGTAGCCGATCATGGCCACGCCGAGGGGCCGGGCGTCGTCGCCGGTGCTGGTCACGCCCATCGGGCCTCCTCGTCGTGCAAATCGGTTTGCCAGCGCACCGTACGGTCTGGCGGAGTGTGGGGTCAACCACACTCAGTCGCGGTGGTGCAGCGGCTGGACCCCGAGCTGGGCGGCCCGGGCGAACGACGCCTGGGCGCCGGGCCGGGCGACGGCGTACGTCCCCGCGCGCACGCCGATCCGCACCGCCTCCACGAGGTCGGTGCCGGCGCTGAGGGCGGCGGCCAGCGCGCCGGTGAACGCGTCGCCGGCGCCGGTGGTGTCGACCACCTCGGTGGCCTCGGCGGGCACGTGCTCCACGCTGCCGCCGTCGCCGCCGCTGCCGAGCACCGCGCCGTCGGCGCCGACGGTGACCACCGCCGAGCGGCAGCGACCGGCGAGCTCGGTGACCGCGGCGCGGGCGTCGACGACGCCGCGCACCTCGCGCCCGAGCAGCTGCCCGGCCTCGGTCTCGTTGACCACGAGCGGGTCGCAGAGGGCGAGCACGTCCTCGGGCAGCGGCCGGTACGGCGCGAGGTTGACCACCGCGCGCGTGCCGGCCTCCCCCGCGGCCCGGACGGCCGCCTCGAGCGCGTCCTGGGGGATCTCGGCCTGGGTGACGACGACACCGGTCGGGGCCAGGAGCTCGCGCACCGCCCGGGAGGTCGTGGCCGGCTCGAGGCGCTCGTTGGCGCCCGGCGCCACCACGATGGCGTTCTCGCCGGCCGCGTCGAGCAGGACGAAGGCCATGCCGGTGCGGGTGCTGGTGGCCACCAGCTCGGTGGTGTCCACCCACGCCTCGGCCAGGTCCTTGGCCAGCGCCCGGCCGTCGTCGTCGCGACCGACCCGGGCCACGATCGCGGTCCGCGCGCCGAGCAGGCTGGCCGCCACCGCCTGGTTGCCGCCCTTGCCGCCCGAGCCGACGCTGGCCTCGCCGCCGAGCACGGTCTCGCCGGGCGCGGGCAGGGTGTCGACCCGGCACACGTAGTCGCGGTTGACCGAGCCGACGACGACCACGTCGACCTGCCTGCTCACGGGAGCCCGGCCAGCCTCTCCACGAACAGCTGCTGGAACGTCTCCGCGTCGACCTCGGTGGCGATCCGGCAGTTCGGTGCGGGCGGGTCCTGCCACATGAGCAGGTCGGCCACCGCCACGCCGCGGGTGAAGCGGCCCTCGGTCTCCACGTCCACGTGCGCCGCGCGCCAGGTGCACAGCTCGGGGCGGGTCACCACCGCGACGGCGAGCGGGTCGTGCAGCGCGCAGCTGCCCTGCTCGATCTCCTCGTGCGGCTTCACCCGCTCCTGGAAGGCGATCCAACCGAGCGTGTGCTCGGCGGCGAGCCGGCCGAAGGCGCCGCTGTCGGCCATCCGCTCGGCGTCCGCCCGGGTCAGCCGGACCCGGCGGGTCACGTCGAGCCCGACCAGCCGCAGCGGCAGGCCGCTCTGCAGCACCGCCTGCGCGGCCTCGGGGTCACACCAGAAGTTGTACTCCCCCGGCATCGCCGCCACGTTGGTCTGCTCGAGGTAGACCCCGCCCATCACCACGACCTCGCGCACCGCGGTGGCCACCCGCGGCTCGAGCTCGAGGGCCCGCGCGATGTTGCTGAGCGGCCCGATGGTGACGAGCGTGAGCTCGCCCGGCTCGGCCAGGACCCGGCGCACGATCTCGTGCGCGGCGTCGTCGTCGGCCGGGAGGCCCTGGACGACGGGTACGTCGGTGCGCCCGAGCACCTCGAGCAGCGCGTGGGTGAGCCGGGTCGAGGTCTGCACGTCACTGTTGCCGCCGACGGTGGTGACCACCTCGACCCGCAGGTCCGGGTCGGCCAGCGCGAGGGCGAGGGCGAAGCCGTCGTCGATGTCCGAGCCCGGCGCCCCCATGGCCAGGTCGGTGTCGAGGACGATCCTCGTGGGCCCGGCCGTCGCCTCGGTCAGCGGCTGGCCCACAGCAGCCCGCGCTCGGTGAGCGTGCGCACGTCGGGGTGGTCGAGGTCCTCGAGCTTGTGGCCGAGGGTCGAGACGAAGACCCGGCCCTGGCCCCAGCGCCGCGTCCACACGGCCGGGCAGGTGACGCTCTCGTGCCAGGGCGTGCCCTCGGCGGGCTCGAAGGTCGTGGTGGCCAGCACCTCGTTGAGCTCGTCGGTGAGCACCCAGTACTGCTCGGTGTTGAGCGACCAGGTCGGGTTCAGCCCGGCCACGAGCTCGTGGTCGGCCTGCTCCGGGAGCACCTGCACGTCGTACTCCACGAAGCCGCCGGGGTGCGCGGCCCACTGGCCGCCGGTCAGGTGCAGGTAGTCCGGGGAGCCGCGGAAGGAGTCGCAGACCCCGCCGTGCCAGCCGGCCAGTCCGGTGCCGTTGGCCACCGCCGCGGACAGACCCAGGACCGCCGCGTCGCTGGCCTCGCCCTGGGTGAAGCACTGCACGACCAGGTCCGTGGCGCTCAGCTTGTCGGCGTCGGCGTAGACCTCGGGGTCGTCGTGCACCTCGACCTGGAACCCCTGCTCCTCGAGGAACGGGATGAACCGGTCGGTGGCCTCGACCGGGCTGTGGCCCTCCCAGCCGCCCCGGACGATCAGGGCCTGACGGGTGCGGGTGGTGTCCATGGTCCTCCTCGGACGCGGGCTGGGCGGGCGGTGGTGCGAAATCGATTTGCAAGCGGCATCCTGGGTCACACCTCGCCCCGGACGCAAGGAGACCCGCATGACCCCCACCGGCCTGGCCGACCCGCCCGCGGAGACGCTGGCCTGGGTGGCCGCGCACCAGCGTCGGAGCCGGGAGACCGGCCCCGGCGGGCTGGCCGACGTCTCGCAGGTCGCCCCGCACCCCGCCCGGGACGTCGTCGCCTGCACCCTGGGGCTGCGGTCCTGCGCCGACGAGGACGTGCGGCGCCAGGTCGCGCTCGTCGCCGACGGCGCACCGCCACGCCCCCTGCTGCCCGACGCCGCCTCGTCGAGCTGGCCGGTGTGGTCCCCGGACGGCACCCGGCTCTGCGTGGTGGCGGCGTACGGCGACGAGCCGGCCACCGCGGTCGTCGTCGACCCCGACGCCGGGGAGGTGGCCCGGGCCGCCGGGCTCGACGGGACGGTCGAGGCCGCGCGCTTCTCGCCGGACGGCGCGTCCCTGGCCCTCGTGGTGGCCCAGCCGGGCGCGGAGGTCTCCGACACCTGGGGCTCGGGCTCGGTGGGCGACGCGCGCACCGAGTCCTGGCAGCCCGCGGTGCTGCCGTTCACCGGCGGTCGCCGCCAGCTCGTGGTGTGGGACGTCGCGTCCGGCGCCACCACCACGCTGAGCGACCTCAACGTCTGGGAGGCCGACTGGTACGACGACGGCCTGGTCGCGCTGGTGACCGAGGGCGCGGGCGAGGGCGCCTGGTACACCGCCCGGCTGGTCACCGTCTCCCGCGACGGCGAGGTCGCCGAGCTGCACCGCGGCCCGGACCAGCTGGCCCACCCGCACACCTCGCCGTCCGGGCGCGCGTGGTCGGTGCTGAGCGGCTTCGCCAGCGACCGCGACCTGCTCGCGGGGGAGCTCGTGGTCGGCCGTCCGGGCTCGGACGGCGTCGCGGTCGACACCCTCGACGTGCACGTGACCGACCAGCGCTGGCTCGACGAGGCCCGCATCCTGTTCATCGGCCACCGCCGCCTGGACACCGTCGTCGGGACCGTCGACGTCGAGACCGGCGCGGCCTCCGAGCTGTGGTGCGGACGGGAGACGACCGGGCTCTACCAGCCCGACCTGGGTGGCCTCGACCACGAGGGCCGGCCGGTGCTGGCCCTCGAGCGCAGCGACGTGCCGCCCCGGCTCGTCCGGCTGGGCGCCTCGGGCCCGGAGGTGCTGCTGGACACCGCCGGCCCGGGCACCGCGCACGTCGTGGCCACCACCGGTCGCACCACCGAGTTGCGCTGGACCTCCCGTGACGGGCTCGAGGTCGAGGGCCTGGTCACGGTGCCGGACGCCGACGGCCCGCACCCGCTCGTGCTGCACGTGCACGGCGGCCCGGTCGGCGCCTACCAGGACGGCTGGATCGGCCGGGACGCGCACACCTCGCTGCTCGTCGCTCGCGGCTACGCCGTGTTCCGGCCCAACCCGCGCGGCAGCGCCGGCCGCGGCGCGGCGTACGCCGAGGCGGTGCGCCACGACATGGGCGGGCTCGACGTGGACGACGTGCTGACCGGCGTCGAGCGGCTGGTCGCCGACGGCGTGGCGGACCCCGACCGGCTGGCCATCACCGGGCAGAGCTACGGCGGGTTCATGGCCGCGTGGGTGCCGTGCCTGACCGACGTGTTCCGGGCGTCGGTGGCCCGCTCACCGGTGACGGACTGGCGCTCGCAACACCTGACCAGCAACATCGCGGAGTTCGACGCGATCTTCCTCGACGGCGAGCCCTTCGACCCGGACTCGCAGTACCAGACCCGCAACCCGCTCACCCACCACGCCCGCTGCCGCACGCCGACGCTGCTCACCGCCGGCGCCCGCGACCTGGCCACCCCGGCCAGCCAGGCCGAGCAGTTCCACCACGCGCTGGTCGAGCAGGGCGTGGACTCGGCGCTCGCGATCTACCCCGAGGAGGGCCACGGCGTGCAGGCGCTGCCGGCGCTGGCCGACCAGTGCGCGCGGATGGTCGCGTGGTTCGACCGCTACCTGCTCACCCCATGACGCTGGTCGGCGCGTCCGGGTCGACCGTGCGCAGCCGGGAGTACGTCGCCAGCTCGATCGGCTGACCGGTCCGCGGCGCCGTCCACACCAGCGGGTCGCGGTCGTGGTCGTGGCCGGCCTCGACCGCCTCCACGAGCGCGGCCACCAGCTGGCCGACGACCGGGGCGTTCTTGAACTGGTTGCCGCTCGTGCCCATGGCCACGTAGAAGCCCGGCCGGCCGGTGCGGTCGTAGACCGGCGTCCAGTCGCTCGCCGCGTCGTACACCCCGACCACGCCGCTCGGCCGCCCTGGCACGCTGAGCCCCGGGATCCGCCGGGCCGCGCGCAGGCTCTGCGCCTCGTAGGTCGCCGCGCTCACCCGCGGGTCCGCCTCGTCGGGGTCGGCCAACCACTCCAGCGGATCGCACTCCGGCTCCATCCCCCCGACCAGCAGCCCGCCCGCGGCCGGGCGCAGGTAGGTGCCGAGGTCGGGGTCGGCCAGCGCCAACGGGAGTCCCTCTGCGGTCGGCAGCCAGTGCACCTCCTGGCGCAGCGGCCGCGAGGTGACCGTGAACTCCGCGCCCACCCCGGCCAGCGCGTTGACCGCGCTCGACCACGGGCCGGCCGCGTTGATGACCACGTCGGCCTCGATCGCCTGCCCCTGGGCCACCACCCACCACCGCCGGCTCCCGCCCTCCTCGACGGCGCTGACCTCGTGCCGCAGGAGGTACGTCGCCCCCCGGGCGCGCGCCGCCTCGGCCAGGTCGTGCGCGGCGAGCGCCGCGTCGTCGACGTACCCCGCGTCCGGCGTCCACGTCCCGCCCAGCTCACCGTGCGCGTCGGCGAAGAACGCCTCACTGTCCACCGGCGCCGGCGGCCCGAACGCGCCGGCGTCGAGGCGCCGGGCCCCGACCTGCGCGGGCGTCCACCGCTCCCACGGCACGCCCACCGCGTCGAAGTCCCCCGTGATCGCCGCCGACTCCCCCGGCTCCGCCTCCAGGACCAGCATCCCCGTCCGCACGAACCGCGCCAGCCCCTCGGCGTCGTCCCGCCCCAGGTGCGCCGCCCAGTCGGCCCACACCTGCCGCGCCTCCCACGCCAGCGCCACCGCCGTGCGCGTCGAGTAGTGGAACCGCACGATCGCGCTCGACGCGCTCGTCGACCCGTGCCCCACCCCACCGGCCTTGTCGACGACCACGACCTCACGCCCGGCCCGCGCCAGCTCCAGCGAGATCGCCGCCCCGATCACGCCGGCCCCGACCACCACGACGTCCGCGGTCCTCGTCACGGCGGTCACCCTAGAACGACGTCCATGAGCGGCCCGGCGTGCTCGAGGTCGCACGCCACCTGCGAGTCCTCCCAGCGGACGTCGGCGGAGGCCGCCCCGACCAGCAGGGCCGGACCACCAGCGCCCAGCCGTGCTCCGGGTCGCGCTCCGCCGCCGAGTGCACGGACGTGTCCCTCAGCAGACCGCGGGTGGCGGTGGCGCCTCGCTCGACGCGATCCGGTCGCCACGACATGGCGCGTCGGTCCGCTCGAGCCGGTCCGACGACCTCGACCGCCGCCGGCACACTCGCGCCGAGCAGCCCCGGCGCATCCGGGTGCGAGGACAGCGAGTGGCGCACCGACCGGGGTGATGCCAAACGATTTGCCGCGCTCGACGCGGTGGGCGAGGATCCAGGGACGCGCCCCGTCGTACCGACGCACCTGGAGACACCGTGGAGTACACCCACCTCGGCCGGACCGGCCTCACGGTCAGCCGGTTCGCCGTCGGCACCATGAACTTCGGCTGGCAGACCGACGAGGCCGCGAGCGTCGAGATCCTGGACGACGCGCTCGAGCACGGGGTGAACTTCTTCGACACCGCCGACATCTACGCCGGCGGCGAGTCCGAGCGGATCCTCGGGCGCTGGCTCGCGCAGGACCCCGACCGCCGGGACCGGGTGGTGGTGGCCACCAAGGCCTACAACCCGACCGGCTCGTGGCCCAACAGCGGTGGGCTGTCCGCCAAGCACCTGCGCAAGGCGGCCGAGGACAGCCTGCGCCGCATGCAGACCGACCACATCGACCTGTTCCAGTTCCACCACGTCGACCGCACCGCGCCGTGGGACGAGATCTGGGAGGCGTGTGAGCGGCTGGTCCGCGACGGCAAGGTGCTGTACGTCGGGAGCAGCAACTTCGCGGGCTGGCACCTCGCCGCCGCGCAGGAGAGCGCGCGGGCGCGCCACTTCCTCGGGCTCGCCTCCGAGCAGTCGCTCTACAACCTGCTCGAGCGCACCGTCGAGCTCGAGGTGCTCCCGGCCGCGCAGCACTACGGCATCGGGCTGCTGCCCTGGAGCCCGCTGGCCGGCGGGCTGCTGGCCGGTGCGGCGGCCAAGGCCGGCGAGGGCCGCCGCGGCGACTCCTCCACGCTGCTCGAGCACGACGCGCGCACCGCGCGCATCCAGGACAACCTGACCCGGCTCCAGGACTACGAGGCCTTGGCCGCCGAGCTCGACACGACGCCGACGGTGCTGGCCCTCGCGTGGCTGCTGCACCAGCCGGCGGTGACCGCCCCGGTGCTCGGCCCCCGCACCCTCGAGCAGCTCACGTCCTCCTACCCGGCGCTCGAGCTGAGCCTGGAGGACAAGACCCTCCAGCGCCTCGACGAGCTGTTCCCCGGGCCGGGCGGACCGGCGCCCGAGGCGTACACGTGGTCGACCTGAGCCAGCGCGTCGCCCGGCTGCACGCCGTCCGCGACCTGCGCATCGAGGACGCGCCGGCACCGGGTGAGCCGCCGGATGGCTGGTCGACGGTGGCGGTCACCTCGGTGGGGATCTGCGGCTCCGACCTGCACTGGTACGCCGACGGCGGGACCGGCGAGGTCTCGATCGAGGACCCGGTCATGCCGGGCCACGAGTTCGCCGGCGTCGCCCTCGACGGGCCGCACGTCGGCCGGCGGGTCGCGGTCGACCCGGCCATCCCGTGCGGCGCGTGCGAGCAGTGCCGCGCCGGGCACGGCAACCTGTGCCCGAACATCCTGTTCGCCGGGCACCAGAGCCTGGACGGCGGGCTCCAGGAGCGGCTGCTCTGGCCCGACCACCTGCTCGTCCCGCTCCCCGACGACCTCAGCGACGACGCCGGCGCGCTCCTCGAGCCGCTGGGCGTCGCGATCCACGCCGTCAGGCACGCCCACGTCCGCTCCGGCCACGACGTCCTCGTGGTCGGCGCCGGCCCGATCGGAGTCCTGGTCGGCGCGGTCGCGCGGCGGGCCGGCGCGGCCCGGGTGTTCGTGTCCGAGCCGCTCGGCCACCGGCGCGCCACCGCGCTGGCCTTCGGGGCCGACGCGGCCTGGGCGCCGGAGGGCGCCGTCGAGGAGCTGATGAGCATCACCGGTGGGCGCGGCGCCGACGTGGTGGTCGAGATGGCCGGCTCCGACGAGGGCATCGCCACCGCCGTGGCCGGCGCCGGTCTCGGCGCCCGGATCGCCCTCGGCGGGATCCCGTCCGGGCCGACCTCGGCGTTCCCGGCCGCCGCCGCCCGCCGCAAGGGCCTCACCTTCGCGATGGTCCGGCGCATGCACGAGACCTACCCGAGGGCCGTGGAGCTGGCCACGACGGGCGTCGACCTCGACGCCCTGGTCAGCGACCACTTCCCCCTCGAGCGCTCCGCCGACGCCTTCGCCCACGCCGTCGGCCGCACCGGGGACAAGACCGTCATCCGGGTGTCGGGCTCCTGAGGGCCGCACGCCGCACGGCCGCGAGCCGGCGCATCACGTCGCTCTCGCGGCCGAAGCCGTCGTAGAGCTCGGTGTACACCGCGAACAGCGCGTCGTACGCCTGCGCCCGTGCTTCGTCCGGCACGAGGACGTCGACCCGGTCCGCGGCCATCGACCGCGCCGCGGTCGGCACGTCGGCGTAGGCGCCGGCCGCGACCGCGGCGTGGACGGCCGAGCCGAGCGCGCCGGCGTGCTCCACCCGCACCACCGACAGCGGCCGGCGCAGCACGTCGGCCAGGATCTGCAGGAGCAGCGGGTTGCCGGTCAGCCCGCCGGCCACGAACACCTCGCGCACCGGGACGCCGCCGCCCTCCAGCGCCTCCACCACCACACGGGTGCCGAACGCCGTCGCCTCGAGCAGCGCCCGGTAGACCTCCTCGGGCCGGGTGGCCAGGGTCAGGCCCACCACCAGGCCGCTCAGCTCGTGGTCCATCAGCACCGAGCGGTTGCCGCTGTGCCAGTCCAGCGCGACCAGGCCCGTCGCCCCCACCTCGAGCCCGCCGGCCAGCCGCGTCAGGTGCTCGTGCACCGACTCCCCCGCCGCCGCGGCCGCCTCGACGTACGCCGCGGGCACCCCGGTCCGGGCGAACCAGGCCAGGATGTCGCCCGACCCGCTCTGACCGGCCTCGTAGCCGAAGCGCCCCGCGACCACGCCGCCCTCGACCACCCCGCAGACGCCGGGGATCTCGCGCCGCACGTCGGCGCTGGTGATGTGGCAGGTCGACGTGCCGGTGATGAGCGCCAGCCGACCCGGCTCGACCGCCCCGACGCCCGCCGCCGTGACGTGCGCGTCCACGTTGCCCGTCGCCACCGCGATGCCCTCGGGCAGCCCGGTCCAGGCCGCCGCCTGGGCGGTGAGCCGACCGGCGCGCGTCCCCAGCTGGGCGACGGGGTGGGCCAGCTTGTCGGGCACGAAGGACGCGAAGCCCGGCGCCAGCGCCTCGAGGAACTCAGCCGACGGCGAGACCCCCTCCGGCCCGATGCCCTTGTAGCCGGCCGCCGACGCGTTGCGCACGTAGGCCCCACCCAGCTGCCACACCACCCAGTCCGACACCTCGACCCAGTGCCTCATCGTGTCGTAGAGCGGCCGGTCCTCCTCGAAGAGCTCCAGCGCCTTGGCGTACTGGCCCTCGGCCGAGATCCGCCCGCCGTACGCCGCCAGCCAGGTCTCGCCGCGCGCCTCGGCGAGCGCGGTGATCCGGTCCGCCCGGCCCTGCGCGGCGTGGTGCTTCCACAGCTTCGCGTAGGCGTGCGGCCGGTCGGCGTACTCCGGCAGCGCGCACAGCGGGGTGCCCGTCGCGTCGGTCGGCAGCACCGTGCACGACGTCGCGTCGCACCCGATCCCGACCACCGCCTCGGGCCGCACCCCGGCGACCCGCAGGGCCGCCGGCACCGCCGTCCGCAGCACCTCCAGGTAGTCCTCCGGCACCTGCAGCGCCCACCCCGGAGCCAGCCGCCGGCCCCGCCACTCGCCCTCGACCACCCCGTGCGCGTACTCGTGCACCGCCGAGCCCAGCACCGCGCCGTCCGCGACCCGGACCACCACGACCCGACCGGACAGCGTCCCGAGGTCGACCCCGACGACGCACCGCTCGTCCGACCCCGCCGATCCTGCGCGCCCCACGCCGCTCACCCTAGGTCGGGCGCCGCCCCGTCCGCGGGGAGTCCGAGCTTGCGGCGCATGGTGGCGGTGTCGTCGTCCCAGACCGCGGCATCGAGGCGCACCACGACCACGGTGTCGTCGATCCGCGCGGTGCGGATCCGGACGCCGGACCCCGCGGCCAGAGCGCGGACCCGGGCCCGCACGTCGCGCGCCACGTCGTCGTCCGGGACCCGGCGGACGGCCTGCTCGTGGTCGCGGGCCTGCTCCCACAGCGCGACCGCGAGGGGCTCGGCACCGGTGTCCGCCGCGCTCACCCCACCACGTCGGTCGTGCCGTCGAGCTCGGTCACCAGGTCGCGCAGGTAGCCGGCGTACCCACCCGGCGACCGGCCGGCCAGGCGCGCCGAGGTGACGACGTCCAGCCCGGGGGCGTACGGCGTGCCCAGGCCGAGGAGCACGTCGACGAGCTGGCGGTCCTCGTGCTCGGGCAGCCGGGGCCAGCCGCCCGCGGCACGGTAGGCGTCGAGGCGCACGCCGAGGTTGGCGCCGTGGACCGGGAGCTCGGCGGGGGTCCGGTGGCGCTGGTGCCAGCGCGCCCCGGTGGCGGCGTCGATCTCGTCGGGGTCGGGCACGGCGCGACCGAGGACCAGATCGACGCCGTCGTCGGCCAGGGCGAGCTGGTGGGTGAGCCACCGCGGCGGCACGCGGGTGTCCGCGTCCGTGCTGGCCACCCAGACCCGGTCCGCGGCGACGCGCGGCAGGCGGCTCAGGCCGGCCTCCACCCCGCGTCGGCGGGCCGCGCCGACGCAGCCCTCGTCCGCGGCGACCACCCAGGCCCCGGCGTCGACGGCCAGGGCGGCCGTGCGGTCGGCGCAGCGGTCGGCCACGACGACGAGCTCCGCCGCGACGTCGCGCACGCCGTGCAGGTGCTCGAGCGCAGCGCTCAGCGCGGCGAGGCAGCCGGGGAGCAGCGCCTCCTCGTCCCGGGCGGGCACGACGACCAGCACGGCCGCGATCGGCGCGTCACCCATCGTGGGACCCGTCGTCGGCCTGGGGCTCCGGGAGCACCTCGGGGTGCGCCAGGACGAGCAGCTCGACGTCGCGGTCGGCGTACGTCGCCACGACGGGCCGGATCCCGGCCGCCCGGACGACCCGGTGCACGGCGACCCCGTCCAGCGGCCAGCCCTGGACCTCGTGCTGCCAGTCGCAGAGCACGAGGACGCCGTCCTCGGCGAGGGACTCCCCGATGCGGGCCAGCAGCTCGTCGAGGTCGCGCGGGCTGAGGAAGTAGCCGACCTCCGAGAGCACGACCAGGTCGAACCCGCCGGCCGGCGCCTGCGGCCACGCGGCCGGCACCCGCCGCTGCTCCACGCGTACGCCGGGCAGGCCGGCGCACCGGCGCTGCGCCGCCGCCACCGCGTGGGCCGAGGCGTCGACCACGAGCAGGGCGTCGCAGCGGGCGGCCAGGTCCGCGGCCAGCGCACCGGTCGAGGAGCCCACCTCCAGCCCGTGGCGGAACCGCTCGCGGGGCAGGGCCGCCAGCAGCAGGCCACGCTTGCGCTCCTCGTAGAAGTCCACGTCGACCCCCCACGGATCGTCGGCCTCGGCGTGCAGGTCGTCGAGGGCGCTGTCCTCGGCCGGCTGCAGGACGAAGAGCTCCCGGTCGCCCTCGAAGTGCGCCCGGAACTCCGCGCTCAGCAGCACCTCGTCGCCCGGTCGGTCCGACAGCGGGTGCACCTGGCTGGCGTGCGCGTCGCCGGCCGCCGCCTTGGCCGCCACCTCGGCCGCGTCCAGGGCCAGCACGGCCAGGTCGGACCACGGCGCGTCCTCCGGCGTGGCCCAGTGCCACCACCAGACGGGGTACTCCCACAGCCGCGCCGCCGTCCGCACCGCCGCGGCGGCCGCGGCCCGGCCGGCGGCCTCGTGGTCGGGGTGCCCGTCGCGCCGCCACGGCGCGACGACCAGGCTGCGCCGGCCGTCGCCGATCAGCTCGACCAGGGTGGTCGTGAGGGCGCTCTGGTGGTCGGCCAGCCGCCCGTCCGGGAGCGCGAGCGCCACGAGGCGCGCACCGGCGTGGAGGCGCGCGAGCGCCCTCTCGACCTCCGCGCGGCGGAGCTCGGCCAGCCTGCTCGCGGTGTGGGTGGTCGAGTCCGGGTGGCTCGCCTCCCCGTCGGTGGCCACGACCACGACGCTCTCGAGCCCGCGCGCGCTCGCCCGGGCCAGCAGCCCGCCGGCGCCGAGCGACTCGTCGTCGGGGTGGGCGGCCACGACCACCACCCGGTCGACGTCCCCGAGATCGAGCGCCGGCAGCGTCGCCGCGTCCAGGCGCGCGGCCCAGGTCGACGCCGCGGTGCCCGGTCCGTCGTGCGTGAAGCTCACCACGCGACGTCGCCCTCCAGGACGAGGCGGCCCAGGGCGGCGGCGTCGCGCTCGGCGTGGTGCTGGCGGACGTAGAGGCCGAGGTCGGCCACCCGCGCCGCGTGGTCGGCGTCGGCGCTGAGCGGACCCGGCCCCAGCGCGTGCCCGACGCGCTCCAGGACGTCCTCGGCGACCCCTGCCACCACGTGCCGGACCCGCGCCGCCAGCAGCGCGCCGCCCCGCCCGGTGGCCGCGCCGGCGTCGATCGCGCGGGCGGCCTCGAGGAGAACGGTCCGCGCGACGTGCAGGGCGGCGTCCACCTCGCCGACGTGCAGCAGCCCGATCTGGTCCGGGTCCCGCTCGCGCGTGCGCCGCTCCAGCGTCCGCGCCAGGCCGACCGCCCCGCCGTACCAGATCGCCGCGACCCCGGTCCCGCCCCACCAGAACCCTGGCCGCTGGAGGTACCACCCCTCGGCCCCCACCGGTACGGCGCGCGCGTGGTCGAAGCGCACCGCGGTGGTCACGACCCGGCGCAGCCCCGTGGGGACCCAGGCCGGCTCCTCGACGTGGACATCCGGCGCGGCCAGCTCGACGCGGAACAGCCGCCGCTCGGCCGGGCCGACCCAGGCGGTGACCAGCGCGTGGCTGACCGACCCCGCCAGGGAGCACCACGGCTTGCGTCCCGTCAGCGTCCAGCCGCCGCCCGCACGGGCGCCCGCCGCCTCGAGCCGGTCCCCCGGCCCCTCCGCCGCCCACACGCCCCACGTCGCGCCGGCCGGCGGCGTCTGGCCCGCCTCGGCCAGGATCGCCAGCGCGTCGAGGTGGGGCTCGGCGATCCGCGCGACCGTCAGGCTCTCGGCCGCGACGCCCGCGAGCAGGTCGCCGCGCGCGAGCGTCTCCCCCGCGCCCGGCACCGGCACGTCCGCGCCCGCCGCGCCGACCCACGCCAGCACCCGCTCGACCGGCGCCTCGCGGAGCTCCCGCGCGTGGCGCACCCACTCCTCGGTCCGCCCGGAGGCCGGGCCGTCCGTCAGCACCGAGGGCACAGCACACCTGTCGTCGTGGAGGTCGAGCGTGCGCGGTGCACGCGGAGCCCCGAGAAGTCTCGGCTGCCCGGTACCCCGCGCGGTTCACCCCAACGGACGGGGGGTACCGGACGCCCATGTCCGACACGCTCCCCGAAGCCGCCGACGGCGAGTCCGTCGCCACCGCCCCCTCGGCCGAGGCCCGCCTCGGCTCGACCACCGACACCGGTGCCCCCGCCCCGAGCGACCGCAACAGCCTGACCATCGGCGCGGACGGCCCGATCCTGCTGCACGACGTGCACTTCCTGAACCAGATGGCCCACTTCAACCGCGAGCGGGTCCCGGAGCGCAACGTGCACGCCAAGGGCAGCGGCGCGTTCGGCCGCTTCGAGACCACGCACGACGTGTCGGCATACACCAAGGCCGCGCTGTTCCAGCCCGGCGTGACCACCGAGATGCTGGCCCGCTTCTCCACCGTGGCCGGCGAGCAGGGCTCGCCCGACACCTGGCGCGACCCGCGCGGCTTCGCGCTGAAGTTCTACACCTCCGAGGGCAACTACGACCTCGTCGGCAACAACACCCCGGTCTTCTTCATCCGCGACACCATGAAGTTCCCCCACTTCATCCGCTCGCAGAAGCGCCGCGGCGGCTCGGGGCTGCGCGACAACCACATGCAGTGGGACTTCTGGACCCTCAACCCGGAGTCGGCCCACCAGGTCACCTACCTCATGGGCGACCGCGGCATCCCGCGGTCCTACCGCACCATGAACGGCTACGGCTCCCACACCTACCTGTGGATCAACGCCGCCGGCGAGAAGCACTGGGTGAAGTACCACTTCCACAGCGACCAGGGCGTGGAGAGCCTCACCGACGACGACGCCACCCAGATCGCGGGCAAGGACGCCGACTTCCACCGCCGAGACCTCCACCAGGCGATCGAGGAGGGGAACTTCCCGTCGTGGACGCTGTCGGTCCAGCTGATGCCGTACGACGACGCGAAGACCTACCGCCTCAACCCCTTCGACCTCACCAAGGTCTGGCCGCACGCCGACTACCCGCTGGTCCCGGTCGGGACGATGACGCTGGACCGCAACCCCGAGAACTTCTTCGCCCAGATCGAGCAGGCGGCGTTCGAGCCCTCCGCCCTGGTCCCGGGCATCGGGTTCAGCCCCGACAAGATGCTGCTCGGCCGGGCCTTCGCCTACGCCGACACCCACCGGCACCGCATCGGTCCCAACTACCTGCAGCTCCCGGTCAACCGTCCGCACGTGGAGGTCAACACCTACACCCAGGACGGGCCGATGACCTACGAGCACCGCGGCGACGACCCGGTCTACGCGCCCAACAGCGCCGGTCGCGGGTACGCCGACCAGGTCGGCGAGGCCGAGGAGTCGTGGGAGGCCGACGGCGCGATGGTGCGCCAGGCCTACACGCTGCGTCCGGACGACGACGACTTCAGCCAGGCCGGCGCGCTGGTCCGTGAGGTCTGGGACGACGACCAGCGCGCGGCGTTCGTGCAGACCGTCGCGGGCCACCTGCTCGGCGGGGTGCACGGCGACGTGCTGGAGCGGGCCTTCGACTACTGGAAGCACGTCGACGCCGACTGCGGCAAGCAGATCGAGGAGCTGGTCCGCGTCGACGCCGACCTGGGCGGCCCCGGCGGCCAGGACGACGCGGCCCGGGCCGACGCCTCGGACCCGGTCACGGAGTCGGACACGCACGCCTCCTCCTGACACCGGCCCGGCGGGGCCGGGTTGAGGAGGGCTCTCAGGCGTGTGCGCGCCGCGCCGGTCGGGAACCTCCCTCAGGACGCGCCGCCTGCCGGCGCGTCGACGCCGGCCCCGTCACAGGCTTCTCGGGGGGCTGGAGCGATGGGGGTCGCTCCGGGGCCGGCGTTCGCCGGCCCTCCCGGTCCCGCTAGTCCTCGTCGAGCCGGTCGACCAGGTCGTTCAGGGCGCCCTCGACGACCTCGGTGAGGGCCGGGTGGATCCAGTACTGGCCCCGGGCCACCTCACGCGCCGGGGTGCCGGCGGCGACGGCCTGGATGAGCGGCTGCACGAGCGTCGACGCCTGGACGCCGAGGAGGTGCGCTCCGACCAGCCGTCCGGTGGCGCGGTCCGCGATCACCTTGACCAGTCCGCCCGCATCGGGGCCCTGGTCGTCCGGGCCGGCCTGGAGGGCCCAGCCGTACGCCGTGCCGGCGTACTCCGCGCGCCCGACCGCGACCTCCACGCCCTCCTCCCGCGCCTGCTCCTCGGTCAGGCCGACCGCGGCCAGGGGCGGGTGGCTGAAGACGGCGTTCGGGATCGTGCGGTGGTCGCTGCGCCGCAGGCCCTCGGGGTGCAGCAGGTTGTGCTGCACCACCCGCGCCTCGTGGTTGGCCACGTGCTTGAGCGGCGCGCCCTGGCAGACGTCGCCCAGGGCCCAGACCCCCGCCGCCGTCGTGCGCTGCTCGGCGTCCACCACGACGAGCCCGTCGTCGTCGACCTCGATCCCGGCGCGCTCCAGGTCGAGGAGGTCGCCGTTGGGCACCCGCCCGGTGGCGACCAGGATCAGGTCGGTCTCCACCGCGCTGCCGTCGGACAGCTCCATGCGGACCCCGCCCGCCTCGGTGACGACCCGCTCGGCCTCGACGCCGAGCCGCACCGTCCACTGCTCGCCCGCCGCGGTCGTGAACCGCTCGGCCAGCTCCTCGTCCTGGCCGTTGAGCAGCCGCGGGCCGGACTCGATCTGGGTGACCTCGACCCCGAACGCCGAGAAGACGTGCGCGAACTCGCACCCGACGTAGCCACCGCCGAGGATCGCCATCCGCCGCGGCAGGGCCGCCAGGTGCATCACCGTGTCGCTGGTGTGGTGCGGGCTCTGCTCGAGGCCCTCGACCGGCGGCAGCTGCGGGCGGCTCCCCGTCGCGACCACGACCTGGTCCGCGCTGATCTCCCGCTCACCGTCGGCGCCGGTCACCACCAGGCGCCGCTCGCCCACGAACCGGGCGATCCCGCGGATCCGGTCGACGTACTCGTCCTCGTCGCGGCCCTGCTCGCCCTCGTCGCGCTCGGACCCGATCCGCGCCAGCACCCGGTCCCGGACCGCCGGCCAGTCCACGCCGGCCGCGCTGGTCCGGGCCCCGAGGGCCGGCCCGCGCTGCGCGGCTCGCACCAGGTCGGCGGTGTGCACGAGCATCTTGGACGGGATGCAGCCCCGGTTGAGGCAGGTGCCCCCGAAGTCCCCCGACTCCACGATGGCCACCCGCTGGGTGGCGAACCGCTCGTCGATGACCATGTTGCCGGATCCGGCTCCCAGCACCACGACGTCGTAGTGGTCGCTCACGTCTCCCCCGTCCGTGCGCCCGCGCGTCGGTGCGACGGGCGCCTCCCCGCGGTACCCGCGACTGCCGCACGACGACCGACCGTCCCAGGCCCGAGGGTGCGGAAGGAGTGGGATGATGGCTCGTCCCGACGACGTGAGGCTCACCATCGGACGCAGTGCGAGGACCACCGGTCCGCGGCGGGTCGTGCCGCGGCTCGTCGGCGTGCTCCTGGTGCTGGCGGGACTCGCGCTCGGCGCTTTCGTGGCCTGGGAGTACTGGGGCACGACCTGGGTGGCCCAGCGCCACCAGGCCGAGGCCACCCGACAGCTCGAGGACGGCTGGGCCGACGGGCGGGCGACGGCCCGGGTCGGGGCCGGCGAGGTCACGGCGATCGTCCGCATCCCGGCGTTCGGGCCGTCGTACGCCGTGCCGCTGCTGGAGGGCGACAGCGAGGACGTGCTGGCCACCGGGTTCGGCCACGTCCCGGGGACCGCGCCACCCGGCGAGGAGGGCAACGCCGTGCTGGCCGGGCACCGGGTCACCCACGGTGAGCCCCTGCGCGACATGCCGTCCCTCGAGCCCGGGGACACGGTGGTGGTCGACACCCACGACCGTCGACTCGTCTACGAGCTGGACACCCCGGGCGACGGGCTCGAGGTGGACGCCGGCGCCTCGTGGGTGCTCGACGCCGCGCCCCGCAACCCCGACGGCGGACCCGACCCGGCGAGCGCCCCGCGACTGCTGACCCTCGTCACGTGCGCGGACCTGTTCCACAGCGACGAGCGGCTGGTCGCGTTCGCCCACCTGGTGTCCGACGGACCCCGCCCGTCCTGACCGGTGGCGCCGGGCGAACGGGGGTCTTAGGCTGACCACCGCCCGGGCCTCCCCCATCCGGGCGAAGGACGTCCCTGATGACTCGGCTCCGGCACCTCCTCGGCGCGACCGCACTGGCCGCGCTGACCACCGCACTGCTCGCCCTGCCTCCCGCGCTTCCCGCGCAGGCCTTGAGCAACCTCTGGGCCACGTGGACCCCGATCACGGGCACGGCGAACGACTACGCGCTGCGCATGCAGCAGGCCTCGCCCGGCTTCCCCGGTGCCTCCGTGGCCAGCGACTCGCGGGCCGGTGCCCAGCTGGTCTCGGGCGCCAGCACGTTCCTCGGACCAGGGACGCCTCCGGGAGCCACGTACGGCACGAGCCGCAACTCGCCGTACCTCAACCTGCGGCCCCTGGCCGACCGGCCCACGTCGCCGTCCACCACGACCTACACCTTCGACCACCCGACGCCGGACACCGGCTGGGCCTTCGTCCTGGGCGACGTCGACGCCGACCAGGTGGAGGTCCGGGCCGTCGACGCGACCGGGGCCCGCGTCTCCGCTGCCGAGGTCGACAGCTGGTTCCGGGGGCCCTTCAACTACGCCGGCGGCGCCGACCAGCCCACGTGGGACGCCGCGTCCTCGACCCTGGTCGGCAACCCGACCCGGACCGACACCGACGGCGCGAGCGGCTGGTTCGAGCCCGACGTCCGCCTCAGCGCGCTCACCTTCGTCTTCACCCAACGCGCCGGCTTCCCGGTCTACCAGACCTGGTTCGTCAGCCGCGCCCGACCGCTGGGCGGCACGGTCGACGACGTCTCGACGGTCGGCGCCTGCCCCGTGCAGAGCCTGGTCCTCACCCTGGTCTCGCCCTGGGGCGAGACGTTGGCCACGACCAGCCCCGACGCGACCGGCGCCTACTCCTTCGGGGAGTGGGCCACCCAGGCTGGCTACACGGTCCGGCTCACCGCCCCGGCCTCCTGCGCGGTGGTGGGCCCCTCGGCGGCCCCCCTCGACAACCGCGGCAGCGACGGCTCCCCCGCCTCGCGCGGTGACTTCGAGGTGCGCCAGGTCATCCCGCAGCCCATCAGCGGCACCGTCACCGACACCGGCGGCCACCCCGTCCCCGGCGTGACCGTCACGCTCACCCGGCCCGGTGGGGGCACCGTCACCCAGACCACGGGGCCGGACGGCACCTACCTCTTCGACGACAACGCCATGGGAGCCGGCTACAGCGTGGCCGTCACGGTCCCACCGGGGTACGCCGCCGGACCGGGCGGCACCACGATCACCGGGCTCACCGTCGCCAGCGTCCCGCTCGTCGACCGGGACTTCGTCCTGCAGTCGCTGCCGTCGGTCTCCGGCCAGGTGACCGGGGGCGGCGACGGCCTCGGCGGCATCACCGTCACCCTGACCCCGGCCGGCGGCGGTCCGAGCCTCACCACCGTCACCGCCGGTGACGGGACCTACTCCTTCCCCCACGTGCCGCCCGGCACCGTGACCCTCACCATCACCGCACCGCCCGGCTACGGCGGCGCCACGACCCGCACCACGCCGGTCGGGGCCGTCGACGTCACCCAACAGGACTTCGCCCTGACCAGGCCCGGGACCGTGACCGGCACGGTCACGGACGCCGGCGGACCCGTCGGTGGGGTGAGCGTGGTCGTCGACGGCCCGGGTGGGCCCCAGTCCCTCACGACCGACGCGGGCGGCGGGTACCTCGCCGACGGCCTCGCCCCGGGTGCCTACACCGTCACCGTCACCCCGCCCGCCGGCTCCACCGTGGCCGGCGCCGGTGTGCTCACCACCACCATCACCGCGGCGGGCGAGGTCAGGGGCGGACTCGACTTCGTCCTGGCTGCCCCCGCCTCGCCCAGCGCCACGCCGAGCGCCACGACGTCCGCCTCGCCGAGCGCCTCCCCGACCGCGGCGCCGACCACCAGGACACCCCATCCCCAGCCCTCCGGGACGGGGACGCCAGGCTCGGGGGGCCCCGGCGGGACCGGGAACACCGGCGACCAGGACGGCGGTGCGAGCGCCCTGCCCGACACCGGCGGCCCCTCGTGGTTCCTCGCGCCGGTGGCCGCCGGTCTCCTCCTCGCCGGCGCCGCCCTCCTGCTCCGGGAGCGACACCGCCGCTCGACCCGGCCGCGTCAGGGCGAGCCGGGCGCTGCTTCCCGTTAGGGTCGTGCGCGTGAGCACTTCCCCTCGTGTCACCGTCCCCGTGCTGCTGCTCGTCGCGCTGGTGCTCGTGCTGACGGGCGCCCGGCTGGCCACCTCGTCGGCGGCGCCCGCACCCGAGCACCACCGCGACGGCACGCTGCTCGACTTCGACCGCAAGGACGGCAGGGCGGTGCTGCCCTTCACCTCCGAGGACGTGCCCAAGGCGCCGGCGTCGTTCCGCAGGTTCGTCCGGAGCGAGCTCACCCGCACCTGGAAGCAGGAGCTGGGTGGCCTCCCGGCGTGCCGGACCTCGCCGCGGATCACCGTGGACACGCTGCGCACCGACGGCTTCGCGCTCGGCGACGTGTTCAGCAAGCCGCTGAAGAGCTGCCCGAACTCCGGTGGCGGCTACATCGCGATCTGGGCGATCCGCAAGGGCGCCTGGAAGCAGGTCATCGGCACCCAGGAGGTCGTGGACTGCTCGCGACTCGAGCGGTTCGACATCCCGGCCGAGCTCGGCATCGACCAGTGCTACGAGGGGAACGAGGTCGTCCCCTACACCCACCCGTGAGGCGCTGGGCCGGGCTCGGCGGCGTCGCGCTGGCCGCGGCGCTGGCGCTCCCCGGGAGCGCGCAGGCCCGGCCCGCGCCGGACCCGGCCAGGCCGGTGGCCGGCACCCGCTGCGCGGTCTTCCCGGCCGACAACTGGTGGCACGCCGACGTCTCCCACCTGCCCGTGCACCCGCGCTCGGCGGCCTGGCTCTCCCACATGTCGACCGACGTCGCCCTGCACCCGGACTTCGGGCCGTCGTACGGCGACGGACCCGACTACGGCATCCCCGTCACCGTGGTGGGCCCCAGGCACCCGAAGGTCCGCGTCGGCTTCGACTACGCCTCCGAGAGCGACCGGGTCCGCTACCCGCTCGGCCGCGACACCCGCATCGAGGGCGGCGCCGGCTCCGACGGCGACCGCCACGCGGTCGTCGTCGACCGGGACCGCTGCCGCCTCTACGAGCTCTACGCCGCCCAGCGGTCCGGCGGTCGCTGGCACGCCGGCTCCGGCGCGGTCTGGAGCCTGCGCCGGAACCACCTGCGCCCGGACGGCTGGACCTCCGCCGACGCCGCCGGCCTGCCGATCCTGCCCGGCCTGCTGCGCTGGAACGAGGTCAAGAAGGACCGCATCGACCACGCCCTCCGCTTCACCGTCCCCGAGACCGCCCGCGCCCACCTCTGGCCCGCCCGCCACGACGCCGGCTCCACCGACGACCCGGACTACCCGCCCATGGGCGCCCGCTTCCGCCTCGCCGCGTCGTACGACGCCACCGGCCTCTCGCCGTACGCCCAGCACGTCGTGGCGGCCATGAAGACCTACGGGCTCGTGCTCGCCGACAACGGCTCCGCGTGGTACTTCCAGGGCGAGCAGGACCCCCACTGGCCCGACCGCCTCGTCGAGGACCTCAAGACCATCCCCGCCTCGGCCTTCGTCGCCGTCGACACCGCCCCGCTCCAGGTGAGCCCGGACTCCGCCCAGGTCCGCTGATCGACGACCTCGATGCGGGACCGGCCACCCCGGTCCGGTAGCCTGCTCGTCGGTCGTCCACGCGGCGGCCATCGGGCTGTGGCGCAGTTTGGTAGCGCACTTGACTGGGGGTCAAGGGGTCGCAGGTTCAAATCCTGTCAGCCCGACCGAGTTCTTCGTAGGCACGGCGGGTGTTGTCCTCTGGAGACCGCCCCTCATGCGATCAAAATCCGAGCCTTGGTCTCCATCTGGTGTTCATCGGGCCCATCTCGGATCTGTCAGATGTGATCAGACGCCGTCTGAGAGCGTCCATGACGACCACCTGTACGGACTCGCCCGAGGTGTCGACGCCGTCGTCCTGAGGCACCGCTGAGACCTCCTGCGTGTCCACGGGTGCCGGGGTTTGGCGGCGCCGTCCTGCCCCGGTGACGGGAGGCTTGTCTTCGCCAGGCAGAGCATCCGAGGCGGTCCCAGCCGACTCCCTGGGATCCGGCGCGCCCCACGCTCCGGCTGTGGAGTCCGCGGCGGGCGGAGCAGTCGTGCCGTCCTTCACGTCGTCGGACCCACCCCGTTGGCGAGCGTCGCGGTGGCCGCCGAGTGGCACAACGTGTGCAGGCCGATCTCGCCTGGCCCCGGCCCGCCCGATCCGGCGCCTTGGCGGCCGCCTTGAGAGGGCGCAGCGCGTTCCGGGGGTCGCTGGGCTCGCCCGACTCAGTGGTGAACACGAACCCCGTGTCGAGCCACGACCCGCCGGCGACCTCTTGCTCGGCCGCGGTCCGAACCTGCACCTCCTCGAGCACCCGTACCGCCGCGTCCGAGAGCGGCACGTGACGTCGCGAACGGCGCGACTGCGGCGGCTGGATCTGAGCACGCCAGCCAGCCGCACCAGGGTTCCGTTCACACAGAGAACGCGGCTCGGGAGGTCCACGCTGCTCCAGGTGAGCGCCAACGCCTCACCACGTCGCGTGGGTGTTGCACGGCTCGCTCACACCGATGACGCCCAGCGGAGCGCGGCGGCACGGAGCACCCTGCTGAGCGGGTCGTGGGCGCCGAGGAGCACCGCGTAGCCGTCTGTGTTCGCCCGGTTGAGCTGCCAGACCAGGTAGCCGGAGGCGCCGGCCTCGAACGCCGCGTCCACCTTCGCGCCGAGCTGGCGGGCGCGCAGGGCGCGACCCGGACCGTCGTACGCCGCGATGCCGGCCTCCGCCACGATGATCGGCTTGCCGAGCTGCTTGACGAGCGCGAAGGAGCACGCGAGGGGCGCGGCGGTCGCCTGGCAGGACGCCGGCGACGGCAGCTGGCCCGGGGAGGGCGCACCAGGCATGGCCGCGCTGTCCGAGCCGCGGTTGGCCCAGTCGTGCACCTCGGCGAGGTCGAGGCCGGGGACGCCGTAGACGGCGCTGAAGTCGGCCCCGCTCGCGCCCGGAGCCCCGTTGGACTGGGTGCCGAGGGTGAGGAGGTGGTGCGGGTCCGCCGCGTGGACGACGCTCGCCATGTCGCTGGCGAAGTTGACCAGCACGCTGCGGCCGGCGGGGTCGAGCTGGTGTGTCTCGGCCTCGTTCATGAGTGACCAGGCGAAGACGACTGGCTCGTCGCGGTAGTGCGCGGTGATCCGGCTCGCGTACTCCCGGAACGACAATCTCTCGGGTGCGAGCGGTGATCGGTAGCCGTCGCTGAACCACGTGCCGCCCTGGACTGCGGACAGCGGCGCGGTCCCGGGCCGGGAGCAGTTGCCCCACTGGTTCTCGAGGACCGGCAGCACCTTGAGGCCCTGCTCCCGGGCGGCTGAGATGACGCGGTCGACCCCGGAGTAGTCGGTGCCGGCGCGCGTGTAGGACTGGAAGGCCCAGAACCGCACCACGGTGCCGCCGGCGGCCCGGACCTGCAGCATCGCCGCGGCCAGCTGCGCGTCGTCGAGCCGCTGGGCCGGCGCGCAGGAGTACAGGTCGGACGCTGCGGCGTCGTACAGGTTGAAGCCGACGAATCGGAACGGCGCCCCGTCGAGGGTCAGGCTCGCGCCGGACCGGGCGACGAACCCGTCTGGAGCGGCGGCTGTGGCGTCCTGGGCGAAGGCGGCCTCGGGCCCCGGCGCCGCCTCCGTGGTGAGGCCGAGCAACGACGGCGCCAGCGTGGCCGCGGCGAAAGCCGCTGCCGCCACCACCTTCAGGGCGCGCCACTTGCTGGGTGGTGCGGAGTCGCCGCGAAGGCGCGTGCCCATGGTGCTCCAGACGTTCCGGTCCCCGTCGGGAACGTCCCGTCCGGTAACCCGTTGCGTGGACATCACAGTGCGGGGCTCGCTTTTCATCCTCCAGGGTGGCTCAGCCGGGGTCTCCACCGGTTACCTGTGTGCTCACACGACACGGGGAGTACGCAGTGACAGGTAGGGATGAGCAGGAGCGCCCGGCAGCGCCGCAGTCGGGAGACCGGCCGTGGGGGTCGTGGCACGTCCTTGACGAGGGCGACGGCTACAAGGTCAAGCGGATCCAGGTCGATCCGGACCGGCGGTTGAGCTACCAGACCCACCAGTTCCGGGCCGAGCACTGGTTCGTGGTGTCCGGTACGGCGACGTGCGTGATCAGCGACGAGGTCGTGGTGTTGGAGGCGGGCCAGAGCATCGACGTCGCGGTCGGCGAGGCGCACCGGATCACCAACGTGGGCACGGCCCCGCTCGTGCTGGTCGAGGTGCAGAGCGGGTCGTACACCGGCGAGGACGACATCGTCCGGCTCGAGGACGACTACGGCCGGGTGGACCCGGTCCTGGCCGGCTGAGTGCCGGCCGGTGCGGTGTTGGCCGCGGCGAGCAGGAAGTCGGCGTGGCACGACTGGTCGGTCGGGCACCAGCACACCAGGTCGTGTCCGGCCAGTTCGGTGCGGATCGCCTCGAGGCTCGGCGCCCCGCCCTGCTGCTCCAGCACCTGCCGGGCGTAGAGCTCGACCGCCTTCTTGCGGGCCGAGGCCTGCGTGTCCTCGTCCGGGTGTGCGGTCGTGCCGTCGGGACGACGCACGAACCACGAGCCGGGCAGTCCGTGGAAGTCGCTGCTCCGGCTGACGGCGAACGGGTTCCCCCAGACCGTCGGACGACCGACGTAGACGGCACCGCTGGGCATCCGCCAGCCGCGGCGCCGACGGCGCTGGACGCGCTGCGGAGCACGCTCCTCAGGCCGTGGGCGGTCGGGCACCATCACTCGTCTCGTCACCGGGGATCGGTGGGCAGGTGGCTCCACCCTACGTCCGAGTCGTGGTCGGCTCATGCACCGCGGGCCAGCTTGCGGTGGTGCCGGGTCACGCGCGCGACCGCGGCGCGCTGTACGTCGTCCTTGCCGGGCACGTAGAAGGCCACGTCGTCCGAACCGTACGGCGCGCCCTGGTTGTGCAGGTCGGCGTCGTTCTGCAGCGACCACAGGGCCGAGGTGAAGACGTTGCGCGACCTCCGGACGGCCGCCTCGACGTCGGGCGCGCCGGCCGTGGACCAGGCGTACTCCCCCACGGCGAACGCCTTGCCGTGGGTCTTGGCGAAGTCGGCCATCCGGCGCACGTCGCCGGCGCCGAAGCTGGAGTAGACGTGGGTCTCCAGGATGTCGACGTGGGGCGAGGCCCAGGCCATGTCCTCCACCTGGAGGCCGTCGGCGCCGGAGTCCATGACCAGGGTGTCCGGCGCGACGCTCTTGATGACCGCGGCCTTGTCGGCCACCCAACCGCGCGCGTCCTGGGCGGCCGTCCAGAGCTCGTTCCCGACCTGCACGACCGAGAGGGTGGGGTCGTCCTTGAACGCGATCCCGGTGCGGCTGTTCACGTGGTTGAGCCAGTCCCGGATGAACTGCTCGAAGTCCCAGACGATCTGCTGGTCCTGGTAGAAGGCGTTCTCGGCGGCGCGCTGGGTCGGGGAGTTCGCGGCCTTGACGTTGCTGTCCATCGAGACCGAGCCGGGCCGGCGGAAGTTCACCCAGTGGCGCTTGCCCCCGTGGTAGTAGCCGAGCTCGTCGACGAAGGGCGCGACGAGGTAGATCCCGAGCTTGCCCGCCTGGGTCACGGCGTAGTCGATGGTCGCCCACACTTCTGGGTCGTAGCCGATCGTGGGGTGGGGACCGGTCCCGGAGACGCCCGTGACCAGGGTGTGTGGGCTGCCCACCGAAGCGGCCAAGGTGTGGGCACGCAGCACCCCGACGTCGAGCGCCTGGCACCGGGCGAGGAGCGCGTCGATCTCCTCGGGCGCCATCAGTCGAGGGCTCGGGTAGTCGTTGGTGATCAGCTGGAACGCGTTCGCGCCACCGACTCGGAAGTCGGACCCGTGGCGCTGGACCCTGCCGGAGGAGGTCACGGTCAGCCGCGGCGAGCGGGCCGGGTGCCGCACCCCCCGAGACGGTGTGTGCGGCGCCCAGCGGCTGCCCTGGTGCCTGCGACCAGCGGCGCCGGCAGGGGCGGCGAGACCGGCCACGGCGAGACCGCTGCCCAGCGCGAGGCCCCGGCGACTGAGCGCGACGGCTGGTCGGGGGGTCGGGGCGACGGGGAGGTCGGGCACGCGTTCGACCAGAACACGCGGCCGCGACCGGTGTACTCGGTTCGCCGGGACTCGACCCGACCGTCCGGGCCGTGGTCTAGACCCTCACCCGGGTCACCACCCCCGTCGGGGTGTGGTCGCGCCGTTTCCGAGGACGGATCAGGAGCCGGAAGCCCACTCCTCGGCGGCAGTTCGGAGCACCCGGAGGAGCGGGTCGTCACCGGCCACGAGCACGCCGTAGCCGTCGGTGTTGGCCGTGTTGAGCTGCCACACCAGGTAGCCCGCGGCGCCCGCCTCGAAGGCGGCGTCGACCTTGGCCTCGAACAGGGTGGCGCGGGTGGCTCGCTCGCTGTCGTCCTCGGCGGCGATCCCGGCCTCGCCGACCACGATCGGCTTGCCGAGGCTGCGCGCCAGCGCGAAGGAGCAGGCGATGCTCGCGTCGGTCGCCTGGCACTCGGCTGGGTTCGGAAGCGCACCGTCGCGGGTCGCGCCCGGCATCGCCTCCTCGTCCGACCCGTGGTCGCCCCAGTCGTGCACCTCGGTGAGGTCCAGGCCGGGCAGGGCGTAGACCTCGCGGAAGTCGGACCCGCTCGCTCCCGGGGCGCCGTTGGCCTGGGTGCCGAGGGTGACCAGGTGGTGGGGGTCCACGCGGTGCACGACGGCGGAGACGTCGCGAGCGAAGTCGACCAGGACGCTGGCGCCGCCCGCGTCGCGCATCGCGGTCTCGGCCTCGTTGACCAGCGACCACGCCACGATGGCGGGCTCGTCGCGGTAGTGGCGGGCGATGGTGGCGACGTACTCCCGGTAGGAGACCGCGGCGCTGCCCAACGGCTCGCGGTAGCCGTCGACGTACCAGGTGCCGTCGTTGACGCTGGACAGCGGCTCGCCGCTCTTCCCGGTCGAGCAGTCGCCCGGCCCGTCCTCGAGGACGGGCAAGACCCGCAGGCCGTGCGACCGGGCCGCGGCGATGACCCGGTCGGTCCCGGAGAAGTCGAGGCCCCCGTCGGTGTAGGTCTGGTAGGCCCAGAACCGCACCACCGTGCCGCCGGCGTCGCGGACGGTGTCCATCGCCTCGTCCAGCCCGTCGTCGTCGAGGCGGGTCGCCGGGGAGCACGAGTAGGAGTCCGACGCCGCGGCGTCGTAGAGGTTGAAGCCGACGAAGCGGAACGCGTCGTCGCCCACGCGCAACGAGGTGCCCGAGCGGGTCACGTACTCGTCGGCCGATGACTCGGCGGTGGCTGACCACGCGACGAGGCCGGCCCCGACCACCGCGACCACTGCGGCGCCGACGAGGACCAGCCGCGCTCGCCCGGTCTCAGCCACGGTGCCGCGCGGGTAGGCGGTCGTAGACCGCGTCGACCCGGTCCGCCGCGGCCTGTGCACCGTAGGCCTCGAGCAGTACGGCGGGCGCGGGCCACCGGCGCTGTCCGAACGCAGCCGAGGACGCCGCCAGTGCGTCGCCGAGGCGCTCGGCGTCGACCGTCGCGTCGCCCGATGGGCGCACGTGGCTCACCTGCGGCAGCTCGGGCAGCTCCTCGAGAGCCGGGCAGGCGGCGTGCACCACGGGCAGGCCGCTGCCGACCGCCTCCACGACGGCCATGCCGAACGACTCGTCGGCCGAGGCGCTCAGCAGCACGTCCATGGCGCCGTAGACCTCGCCCATCCGGGGCCGGGAGCCGAGCCAGTGCACCTGGTCCGCGACGCCGAGCTCACCCGCGAGGGATCGCAGCTCGGCCAGGAGCGGACCAGCGCCGGCGACGACGAGGACGGCCCCGTCGCGGAGCAGCGGGGCGCAGGCACGCAGAGCGATGTCGATGCGCTTCTGGCCCTCGAGCCGACCCACGGCGCCCACCACCAGGGTGTCGGGGCCGATCGCCAGCTCTCGACGCACCCGCTGGCGGCCCACCGCGTCGTAGGCCACCGCCTCGAAGTCGATGCCGAGGTCGACCACGGAGATGCGGTCGAGGTGCACGCCCCACTGGCGGAGGTGGTGCGCAGTGACGGCCGAGACCGCGACGGTGTGCGTCGTCAGCCGTTCGAGGACCTGGTAGAGCAGGCGCAGCCACCAGGTGTGCGGCCGCCCCTCCAGGGTGTCCTCCATGAGCGAGTGCTCGGTGGACACGACCACCGGGACACGGGCCAGCCGCGCCGCCGGGAGGGCCATGACCTGGGCGGAGAGCAGGTGGACGTGCACGACGTCCGGGCGCAGCCGACGCAGCCGCCGGGCCAGCGTCAACGGGAGCAGGGCCTTGCGCCACCCCGACGACTGCAGCTCCTCGACCGGCTCGCCGGCGGCGCGCATGCTCTCCGCGATGCCACCCGACTCGTACAGCACGATCACCCGCGTGCGGTGCCGGCTGCGGGCGGTGAGCATCTCCAGCTGCCGCTCCGCTCCCCCGGGCGTGAGGGTCGCGATCACGTGGACGACGTCGAGCCGGGACCCGGCCGCGGCCGGACGCGACGGGTGGCGGGCGTGCTCGGTGAGACTCATGGTCGACCCCGCTGCGCGAGCACGCGGCGGTACACCTCGGCCACGCCGTCGGTCGTGGTCTCCCACGTCGGGAGCTCGAGAGCCTGCGGCTGCCGCGGCTCGAGGCCGCGGTCCGCGTCCTCCAGCGCCGCGCTGAGGACGTCGGCCACGACGACGTTGGGGGCGTCCTCGGGGATCCCGGTCACGAGCCCGTCGGCGACGAGGTCGCCGGTGCCGGCGACGTCGAACCCGACGACGGGCAGACCCAGGGTGAGCGCCTCCATGATGCCGACCGGGTGCGCCTCGTACGTCGACAGCGCGGCCATCACGCTGGCCCTGCCGAGCTCGCGCGCCATGGCGCTGCGGTCGGTCGGCGGGAGGCTGCGGATCTCGACCGCGTGGCCGACGCCCATCCGGTCGGCCAGGGAGCGCAGCTGCTCCTCGTAGCCACCGCTGCCCAGGATCACCAGGTCCGCGCCGGGCACGCGCTGCCGGATCAGAGGCAGCGCCTCGATGGCTCGGTGGTGGCCCTTGTAACGCTCGAGGCGACCGCTCGACACGAGACGGCCAGGTCGGCGTACGACGTCCTGCGGCACCGGCGGCAGCGCGCCGCCGTTCGGCACCACGGTGAAGTGGGACTGGTCGATCCCGGTCGCGGCCGAGAAGTGGGCGCGCTCGAAGCGGCTCACCGCGATGAGGTGGTCGGCCCGGCGCAGCAGAGGTGCCAGGACCCTCCACTGCGTGCTGCGGACGTTGCGCCGCGCCTCCGAGGAGTGCCCACCGCTGTGGAAGGTCAGCACGTACGGCGTGCGCGCCGCTCGCGCGGCGGCCATCGCCAGCGGTGGGACGAGGGTGTGGACGCCCTGCACGTGGACCAGGTCCCAGGGGCCGCGGGCGACCACCCTGCCGACGCCCGGAGCGAAGTAGAAGTCCTTCTCGGCGGGCCACGACCGGCGACGCAGCACACGCACGCCGTCGCGCACCTCGTCGCGGGGCAGCCGACCGCTGCGGTCGGTGGCCAGGACGGTGACGTCGAACTCGCCGCGCTCGACCAGGCGCCGCGCGACCTCGGCGACGTGGGTCTCGATGCCGCCCATCTCAGGGAAGAACCGTTGGACGACCATGAGGACGTGCGGGCGTGAGGGTGTGGGAACGAGCACTGGGTCACCTGTCCAGGACGAGGGTGCGGAGCGGTTCGGTCTGGTCGGGGTAGCCGAGGGTGATGACGACCCGGCCGGAGCGCGGCATCGGGACCGTCACCGTGCGTGAGCCGTCCTCCGGCACGTCGAGGAGCGGGTAGCTCACCTCGGAGCCCTCAGAGGTCGTGCGCAGCTCGAGCGGGCCGACCGCGTCACTGGAGCTGACCACGACCTGGGCCGCGCTCGCGGAGACCTTGCCGAGGGACAGCTGCAGCGGCTGCGCATCGGCCGCGGACAGCGACGTCGCGGACAGGTGGACGGCCAGCACCGTGACGCCGATGCTCGCGGCCACCCACGGGAGCAGGTGCAGCCCGGTCCGGACCTCGCGCGTCGGTTGCGCGTCCCCACGCCGGTTGAGTCGAGCGGCCAGGCCGAGACCGGCCAGCGCCAGCAGGGCCAGCGCGACGGTCCACGAGGCCGGGCGCAGCCCGACACCGGTGACGTCGAGCACGACTCCGGTCAGGACGAGCGTGACCAGCGTCCCGCCCAGCCCGACCAGCACCCGGTCGGTGGTGGCGGTACCGCGGCGCTCGGCCAGCCGCTCGGCGGCGAGCCCGAGGCCGACGACCACCAGGGCACCGGTCAGCGGTCGGGGAGCGCGGGCGATCTCGGCCACGACGGCCGCGACCGGCACGCTCGCGCGCCAGACGAGGTCAGTCCGCATCGAGGGCCTCCAGGTCGTAGATGACGATCGAGCCGTTGTCGTAGAGGACGTCCACCCCGGGCACGGACGAGAACTTGCGCAGCGCCGCGAGCGGCACCGGCGTGGTCCGACCGTCCTCGCCGAACTCGCCGGACTCGATGTAGACGCCCTGGTTGGGCAAGCCGTTGGCGTCGCGGCGGTCCGCGATCAGGTAGCGGATGTGGGCCTGCCGGATCAGTGCGAGGTCGTCGTCGGTGAAAGCCGGGTCCAGCAGCAGCCGCGAGGCGTCCACCCTCGTCGCGGCATGGGTGATCGAGAACTGGTCGCCGTAGGCGCCGGCGAGCAGGCCGCCGACGCGGTCGCCGTACACGACGCTGTCCGCCGGCAGGTTGGCCGCCATCCACGCGGTGGCCGCGAGGCTGTCGGCGTCCACGCTGCGGGCGTCGTCAGAGACGCGGTAGGGGCCGGGGAGCTGGTTGCTGATGCTGCCCGCGCCGAGCACGACGCCGCCGATGAACACCACCGACGCCAAGGCCGCGACCAGCACCGATCGCAAGGTGGTCAACGGCCTTCGCCACAGCCACCAGGCCACGACGAACGCGACGCCGACGTACACGAAGCCGGCCGACCGGTCCCCCACCTCCGCGGTCGCGGACGTCAGGTGGCCGAGCGGGATGATCGGGAAGAGGGTGGCGACGAGGAGCAGGAGTACGACGATCGCACGGCGGGCCCGGAGGTGGGTCCAGGCGCTCCAGAGCGACACCAGCAGCACGACCGACGTGATCCCGAGTGACGCGACGATGGCGTACCGCTCCCACGGCGGCGACTGGACGCCGGCGGAGTTCTGGAACAGCTTGCGGGAGCCACCGCCGCCGACGAGCTGCTCGCCGGCGGCGATCGAGCTCTCCGCGATCTCGCCGAGGTAGCCGAGCAGCGGGTTGCCAGGGTTGAGCAGCGTCACGCCCAGTCCCATCAGGCCGGCGCCCAGGACGATGAGCGGAGCCCAGGCGCCGCGCGCCCGACGACGGTGCAGCACGACCTCGAGCACTGCCCACGCACCCAGGCCGGCGAGGAGGAGCACCTGGGTCAGGTGGTGGGTGGCGACGACCGCCAAGGTGGCCAAGATCGCCGGCGCCAGGGCCAGCCAGCTGCCGCGACGACGGCTGAGCACCAGGTAGACCGCGAAGATCGCCAGCGGGAGCGCCAGCGTCTGGTAGCTGAAGCTGGCGTTGAAGACCAGCATCTGCGGGTTGCAGGCGTAGACGACGACGGCGACGGCACCGATGCGCGACGAGCTCGTCACCCACGCGACCAACAGCATCACCGCGAGGGCCAGGACGACCCGGGCCGCCACGAGGACCACGACGACGCTGCTGCGGTCGTCGAGGCCTGTCACGTCGTGCACCGCGTCGGCGGCCACCTGGATGCCCGGGTAGTACGAGGTCACGGGCAGCAGCGGGTTCTCGCCGAAGAGCCGTCCGGTCTGCTCGATCGTGCGCAGGCCGGTGAGGTGGACGAGCTCGTCGTGCTGCAGGAAGCGCGTCGGCTGCACGACCAGCCGGGTCAGCTGCAGCAGCACCATGAGGGCCACCGCCAGCACGGCGCGGCTCGCGTCGGTCACCCGCGGGAGCAGGATCCCCACCGCCGCCGGTACGAAGATGAGGGCGAGGCCGGCGACGTAGAGCGCCTGGGCCGAGCCCGCGGCGCCGCTCCCGGAGTCGCGCGCCGAGATGACGGCCCGGCTGATGAGCAGCAGCCCCGCGGTCATGACCAGGATCAACGGACCGGCGCCGACGCGAGCCACGGCCCGTCGGCGCCGCTCGCGGACCGCGCTGGCGGGCTGGGGCACGGTCGGCGCGTGGTGCGACGTCGTCACCGCGGGCGCGACCGCCGTGGCCGGCAGCTCCGCCGTCGTGGTGCTGGGCGAGCGCAACGCGTGGCCCAGCGGCCAGGCCAGCACCACTGCTTCCAGCACGAGCGCGCACAGCCACCACAGGCACATGCCGACCAGGCCGTTGGTCACCACGCCCACGCCGGCCGCGAGCAGCTCGAAGGCGGCCAGCGCGAGCAGCACGAACGTGGCCTGGGTGGTCCGGCCCTGGACCCGCCGCAACGCGACGTAGTGGTCCTTGACCACGATCGGCAGGCCGGCCAGGGCGAGCAGCCGGAGCACCTCGGCCCCTTGGTCGGAGTACTGGGCACCGAAGAGCAGCAGCACGAACCCCGCGAGGGGGAAGAGCACGATGTTGGCGAGCGCGCTGATGCCGAGGCTGAGCGGGAGCGTGAGCCGCATCCGGTCGACGGTGTTCCGCTCACTTCCGCGGGCCGAGGCGAAGAGCGCGATCGAGATCGCGTACGGCAACGCGAAGATGGCCCCGGTGACCTGGAGGGCAGTCGAGAAGACGCCGTTGCTCGCGGCGGAGACCCCGATCAGGACCACCAGGGGGAACAGCTGCAGCGGGACCTGCAGCGCGATGTTCAGCGAGTGGTGCGACAGCGCCTGGCCCCCGAGCCCTCGGACCATGGACAGGTCGACGAGCTTGTCGCTGGTGTCGTGCTCCAGGCCGTTCCTGGTCCGCCACGCGACGAGCGGCAGGGTCACTCCGGTTCCGATGGTCCAGGCCAGGAAGATGGCCATGCCACCGGACTCGCCGAGGGCGACCAGCCCGAGCAGCGCGATCAGCTTGACGACGCTGGCGGCAGTGTTGCGCTCGAGCTGGAGGTTGCCGTTGCCGATCACGAGCACCGCCTGGTCGACGACCATGGAGACGGCCATCAGGCCGGTTCCGACAGCGAAGAGCGTCATGGTGCCGGGGGTGCCGGCGACAGCACGCAGCTGGGAGACCCCGAAGACCTCGATGGCGACCAGTGGGACGACCGCACCCAGCGCGGCACCACCGACGCCGGCGACGGCGAGCGCGGTGCGGACGAACGCGCGCCGGTGGCCCCGCTCCGTCTGCGGCAGCCGCGCGATCAGCAGGGTGCCCAGACCGAGGGTCCCGAGCACCGCGAGCAGCATCATCGTGGCCACCGCTGCGCCCGCGACCCCCACGGCACCGATCGGGAACTGCCGGGCCGCGAGCAGCCAGAAGAGCATCCCGAGGACGCTGGTGACTGCATAGGTGCCCACGAGGGACGCGCTGATCGCCGCGACCTTGCGCAGGCCTGAGGGCTCAGGTGGTGCCCCGACGCGGGGGGCGAGCGTGTCCGTCATCGCGACACCTGCGTCGCGACCGGGGCGGCGAGCCGCTCGATGGCAGGAGCCATCCGGTCGACGACGTGGGACCAGAGGAACCGCTCCTCCACGCGGCGCCGAGCGGCGGCGCCCATCCGGGACCGTTCGTCCGCGTCCAGCAGCAGCCGCACGAGGGCGCCGGTCAGCTCGGAGATCATGGTGTCCCCGCGGCCGACGGTGGTGGCGGTGGTCCCCTCGACGACCATCTCCGGCACGCCGCAGGTCGCGGTGACCACGGACGGGAGTCCCGAGGCCATCGCCTCGAGGAGCGCCCCGGGGAAGGGGTCGAAGAGCGACGGGAGGCAGAACACGTCCGCCCGCGCGTAGAGCCGGGACAGCTCCTCACGGCTCCCGATCCGGCCCAGCTGCGTGACTCCGGGCTCGGCCGGCAGCCGGTGCGGCGTGCCCACGACCCACAGCCGGGCGGTCGGGATGCGGTGTCGTACGTCGGCGAAGGCGGCGAGCAGCTGGGGGCCGCCCTTGCGCTTGAAGTCGTTGCCGACGAAGAGCACGGTCGGCGCTGTGTCGCCACGGCCGTCGCGGTCGGTGTCCGGCTCGGGGAGGGTCTCGAAGTTGAGGCCGGCGCCGACCACGGTGATCCGGTCGGCAGGCACGCCGTAGTCCGTGGCGAGCGAGGTCGCGGTCTCGGTGCAGAAGGCGAAGAGGTGGGCGGCGGCGTGGTACTGCCGGCGCTCGCGGGCCAGCCAGCGCTCCAGGGACCGGCCGCGCAGCGGGTTCCAGGCCGGCCACTGCGCCATGGACTGCTGGTGCGTGCAGTCGACGTACATCACGGTGCGGGCGTCGGAGGTCTCGAACAGCGCATGGGTCTGGAAGACCACGTCGGCGGCGTCGGCGGTCGCGAGGCCGGCCCGTGCGTGGCGGCTGCGGAGCTCGACTCCACGGTTGCTCTTGTAGAAGCGCTCGGTCCAGCGAGCTCGCGAGGGGCGGTACGTGGCGGCCGCGACCTGGAGCCTCTCAGCGGCCGACAGCTCGGTGTCGAGGCGGCCGACGACGTCGAAGCGCTCGCGCATGGCGGCCGAAAAGGCGTGCACCAGCGGATCCCCGCGATCGGCGAGCAGGACCCGAGGCGTGCGGGGCCTGGTCACGACGCGTACACCACGACGTTGGACTGGTAACCGCCGTGGGCGCGCTCATAGGCACCACCGCAGGTGATGAGCCGGAGCACTGGACCCGGCACGGGGCCGTAGACCTGCTCGGTCGGGAACTGGTCCTGGGGATAGGTGCGGACGCCGTCTACGGCGAAGCGGACCGTCGTCCCGTCGCGGCGGGTGATCAGGACCTCGTCCCCCTCGCTCAGGCTGCCGAGCAGGGCGAAGACCGCGGGACCGGACGTGGAGTCGACGTGGCCGGCCACGACCGACGGGCCCTGCGCACCGGGTGTCGGCGTGGTGTCCAGCCACCCAGCCTGGTCGGGGTCGCCCGGCACCTCGATCGCGCCGCCGCTGGCGATGGACAGCTCGGTCATCGAGGCGTCGACGCCGATGGCCGGGATCCGGATGCGGGCGGGCCGCTCGCCCTTCGGGGTCGACGACACCGCTGCGCCGGCCGGGCCGCGCACCGGCGGAGCCGCACCTGAGACAGCGGCACTCGCGGTGGGCTCGGACTCCACGGCTCGCGGCGCGGGCGATGCACGGGACGACGTACACGCAGCGGTCGCCAGCAGGACGAGCGCCGCGATGGGTGCTCGTCGCACGGCGAGAATGGCCCAGGACAGCGCCACGGCTACCGGTTCCACGTGGAGCGCCGCTGGCGACGCAGCCGCCCCCAGAGGCCGAACAGCGCAACGCCCAGGATGAGCGCGACGACCGTGACCCACAGCAGCGGCGACGGGGTGGCCGTGGTCGCGACGGCTGACGCGGTGCCGCCGAGGCCGGTCTTGGCGCCGCCCACGGGAGCCACGACCGCCCCCGCCGCGTCGGTCACGAGGTCGAGCCGGACCTTCTCGTCGCCGGCGTCGAGCACGACGACGGTGTAGATGCTGCCGCTCACCACAGGCACGTTCTGCTGCCGCGCCTCGGCGGTGGCTGCCTTCAGCTGCAGGGTCCACGAGCCGGCCGGCACCGTGGCGTAGCCGGTCGCCTGGCCCAGCACGGCGTCCTCGGCGATCGTGGGCCCACCGACGGCCGTGACCGTCACGGCGTCAGCCGCAGAGGCCGCCGAGAGCAACCGGATCCGCGCAGTGCCCGACTGCGGGGGCGTGAGGTCGTCGGTCAGCACGACCAGGCGCGGCGCCGCAGCGGCGCCGACCACGGCGACGGTCCGGGCGTCGTTGGCCGCGACGTCGAGCGACCGCGACAGCAGCGGAGCCGAGCCCTCCGCCGCACCGGAGTCGTAGACCGTGGCGGTGTAGCGGCCAGGAGTGAGCTTCTCGTAGGCCGAGACGTCGCCGTACGTCGCGTCGGCGGCGAGCGTCACGGGTGCCGCACCGGCGTCGTCGAGAGACTGGAACTCGATGCTGGTCGCGCCCATGCCAGGGACGAAGTGGCCGACCCGGACCCACGACTGGCCCGGCGGGACGGCAGTAGTGATCTCCTCGGCCCGGGCCGTGCCCGGAGCCGAGGCCAGGAGCGCGATCGGCACGAGGAGCGAGACGACGACTCGACGCAGGGCGCTCACGAGACGGCGCTCAGCGAGTCGTCGGTCGACAGCGTGGCGGCGGCATCGACGTGGACGTCGAGATCGATGCCGAGCTGGTCGAAGACCGTGCGGTAGGAAGAGACGGTGTCTTTCCAGCTGCGGACGTCGCGGAAGCGCCGCGCGCCCTGGGAAGGCAGGAGCGCGATCGCCTCCGCGAGGGCCGGGACGTCGGCCACCGGCACGAAGCGCACGCCCTCGTAGCCGGCGGCAGCCTCCACCAACCCACCCACCGACGACACGACGACGGGGAGCCCGGCACTCATCGCCATGTGCAGCGGGCCGGACGACGAGGAACGCCGGTAGGGCAACACGACCGCGTCAGCCTGCGCGAAGTGCTGCTGCGCCTCCGCGTCGGTGACGTAGCGGTTGACCACGGTGATCTGGTCGCGAGCCGGGCTGGTGGCGACCGCCGACAGCGGCTCGTCCCAGCCCTCCCACGTCTCCCCCACGATGGTCAGGTGCAGCCCGTCCCGGGTCTCGCGCGGAAGGGTGCCAAACGCCTCGACGAGATCCTCGAGCCCCTTGTACGGACGGATGACGCCGAAGAACAGCAGGTTGTACGGGTCGCTGCCAGTGCCGACCTTCTCGCTCGGCTCCTGCAGGTCCTGGGCGTCGCCGCGGACGTGCTCGTAAGGACCGTGCGGGATGACGGTGACCGGCGCGCCGGACGCCGTGATGCCGTAGACCTCGGTGAGCAGGTCCAAGTCGTAGTGCGAGTGCACGACGTGCGCATCGACCCGGCTCAGCAAGCGCTGCATCAGCTTCTGGACGTAGCGCCTCACGCCAGGGATGCGGGCTTCGCCGGTGTCCTGGACCTCGTGCCACTCCATGACGACCTTGGCACCCTGGCGCTTGGCCTGTCGCGCCAGGCGGAGGTAGCTGTGCAGCACCGCACCGGTCCACCACTGCAGGACCACGACCCGCGGCTTGTGCTCCTCGAGGAAGCGGGTACCGCCGGCCATCGAGGAGCCCCAATACCAGTCGACGCCGTCGTAGACGTTGACGTCCTCGGCGTACTCGACTGCGTTCACCTTCCGGCCCACCCGGTTCTTGCCCGGGTAGAGGCTGGTGGGGATCAGCTGTCGCATCAACAGGGCGTCGGTCGGCAGGGAACCAGCCAGCGCGTTGGTCAGCGCGCAGGTGTAGTAGCTGATGCCGGAGGTGAACCGCCACCCCGGGCCGACCACGAGGGCGCGGGGCGCTGCGTCCGCCGCTGGGATCGGCGCGAGCGTGCGCGAGCTGGCTGCGCCGTGCGCCTCGAGGTGCAGGCGCTTCGCGTCGTCGGTGTGCCGGATGGTGCCGGCCGCCGGTGCCGCGAACGCCGTCGCCGGGCCGCTCACCCGCTCGCTGAGGATGGTCCGCAGCACACGTGTCCCGTCCCTGAACGTGTTGAGGTTGCTCTCGCCGTGGATGCGGGCCAGCTCGACGCTGGCGACCTCGTGGATCTGCAGGTTGGCCGTGGCGATCCTGATGTTGATCAACGTCTCGATCTCGAAGCCATCACCCCAGCGCGGTCCGTGCGCGTCGGCGGCCGGCACCGCCAGCGCCGGGAGGACGTCGCGCCAGAAGGCGTTGTAGCCGTAGCAGAGATCGGTGTACTGGGTGCGGAACAGCACGTTGGTCACGGCGGTCAGCGCGCGGTTCCCGAAGTCCCGGAGGCGGGTGATGTCCTCGCTGCCGCCGTCGCCGAGGACCCGGCTGCCCTTCGCGAAGTCGGCTCCTGCGACCAGCGTGGAGACGAACGCAGAGATCTCGGCCGGGTCGGCCGAACCGTCAGCGTCGAACATCACGATGATGTCGCCGGTGGCGGCCTCGAACCCACAGGCCAGGGCGTTGCCCTTGCCCTTGCGGGTCTGCTGGACGAAGCGGGCCGACGGCAACACGCGTCGTACGACGTCCTCGGTGTCGTCGTGGGAGTGCCCGTCCACGACGATGACCTCGTGCACCTCGGGCAGGGTCGGCAGGACCAGCTCGAGGTTGCGGGCCTCGTTGCGAGCCGGTACCACGATCGTGATCAAGGGGTCCGCAGGGCGGCGGGCAAGGGTCATCTGTGCTCCAGCAAGGGGGAAGCGCAGCCCAGAGCGTCATTCCCCCCCGTTGGAGAACGCCCCCGCTCCGTGACACCACGGAGAGCACGCGACCAGATGGTGCGTGGGAGATGGGCGACTGACCCCCCGGTCGGCCGCGCTCGTCATGCATGAAGACACGCTCGTCTTGCGTGTACCTCGACTGTGCAGGGCGTGCAGGACGAAACCAAGAAGAAGTTGAACTTTCATCCCAGGGGATGAGGCGCGGCATGACCGGCGCCACAGGTCATGTCGCCGCCACCCCGTTTCAACTGCGCTCGGGGCCTCCTGCAAGCCCGTGCTCGAGCGCCCAGAGCATCGCCTGGGCGCGGTCGGGCACGTCGAGCTTGCGGTAGGCCGTGCGCACGTAGGTCTTCACGGTGTTGACGCTGAGGTAGAGCTCCTTGGCGATCGCCTCGTTCGTGAGCCCGGCGCCGATCAGCTCCAGCACCCGGAACTCCCGCTCGGTGAGCTCACCCGGCAACCGCCGGTTGCGCCGGTCGGCGTGCCGCCCCCTCGCCATCACCGCGGCGAGCAGCGCCAGCAGCTGCGCCGGGGTCACGGCCAGACTGATGAGCGGGATCGTCGCCTCTCCGATCGACAGTTCGCCCCCGTGCCGCGCCTCGTCGTACACCAGGCCCACCACCTGCGTGTGGCCGGCCACCATGCCGCGCACGTCGCGCCGCGAGGCCAAGTCGTGATCGGCCGGCTCGAGGTCGTAGATGGCGACGTCGTAGTCGGCCAGGAACCCGTCCAGGGACACCGCCTCGGTCACCACCGCGCGCGCCTGAAGCTGCGCGATGAGGCTCACCAAGCCCGCTCGCACCACGTGGCTGCGACTGACGACGGCGACGCGCACAGGGAACTCAGCCACACTCAGGAACCGCCTTCGGACACGGGAGTCTCACAGGCCGCGCTCTGACCGCGCCCCAGCGTACGTCAAGGGACGTGTTGCCCCGGAGATGTTGTCGGAGGCCATCAGTCAGCCAGCCTCAGAATGTCTGTGACTGCCCGCTCGGCCCGCTCGGCCCGCTCGGCCCGCCATCCGACCATGCCGCCGACTGGGCTCTGCCCGACCACGCCGCTGTCGGCTCAGGCACCTCCACGTAGGCCTCGGCAACCCGGACCGGGAGGCACGGCCACACCTCGGATGAACCGTGAACTGCTTGGCACTCCAGGCACGACCTGTTCGCTGGTACGCGGGGAACCATGACGTGAGTGGCCTAGGCACGGATGTCGACCGGTCGACGACGACGCTGACGTCCGCCGATGATCATGATGCGCCCGGCGACACGAGGCGCGCCTCGAGGCCTGGCTCGGTGACGCTCGTGAGCCGCCTCGCCTGGCTGCTCACCGCCTGTCGGGGCTCTGCAGCACAGACCAGCGCAGCGAGATCGCTCACGGACACGGAGAGCTGCTCGGCGAGCTGCAGCGAGGCGCCAGCCGGGTTGCGGCGGGCCGCGCGTGCCGGAGCGGGACCGGCCGATCCTCTACCTGCGGGACTGGGCAGCTCCCTCCCACGACGAGTACATCGCAGGGATCGAGCTGACGGCTCATCCGCCGACGGAGGTTTGCTCCGTCGGCGAGCCGCGCGCTCAACCGGCGGCCCGAGCGGTGCCGGCCGCGCCCTCGACCATGAAACTTCGCGCTGATCTGAGGTCCGACGGACGGCGCCGCACGATCGGCACAGCCGCGACCTCGCGTGTGTCCGCGTGTACTCTGCGAGTGCTCAGGACGTCCCAGACCCCGACGTCGCCTCCATCAGCGACGACTAGGGGCCCGCGCGATGTCCACACGCTTCAACCGGTCGGGACCGTCCGCTGCGCCCACTCGTGCCAGCGTCGATGAACTCGAGAACGAGATCCGTCATCTCAAGAGTGCCCTCACCGGCCGCGCCGTCATCGACCAGGCCAAGGGCGTGCTGATGCGCCATTTCGGGGTCGACGCCGAGACGGCGTTCCAGGTGCTCGTCCGCTGGTCCTCCCACACCAATCACAGGGTCTCCGCCCTGGCGTTGGAGGTCAACGGCGCCGCGTCTCAGGGCGCCGACGCGGTCGCCGTCCTGGTCCGCGACGTGCACCGCCGCAGAGGAGAGGACCACCAGGTGTCCGGCCCCTGAGAGACGGGACAGGTGCGCCGCGTGGACCGGCTCGCGAGGGGCAAGCCGGCACCCGTGGTCGACATGGTGGTCGAGGACGGTTGTTCGGTGTTCAGGTGCTCGCTGTCTGCGCAGTGCCCGCTGCTCACACGTCGGGTATGGCGCTCGTCATGCCGCGGGGCCGGATGATGGCCGCCCTTGGTGCCGGTAGCTCCTACTGCGGGCTGTTCCCGCTCGGCCTGCTCGTCGCCTTCGCGACCCTCAACACGTTCGGACAGACCGCTGGCCGGCGCTCGGCCGTTCGGACCCGCACGATCGTGCCGATGAGCGTGCGCTCAGGTGTGTGAGTGGCAGCATCTGTCCATGCCCTCATTCGCGCTCTCCCTGCGGGATTCCCAGGGATCGCTCGACGGTGAGCCGGAGGCGACCTGGCTCATCGGTGTACCGATCGAGGAAGACAGCTTCGCTGTGGGTGCGCACCTGTCGGTCCCCCTGAAAGACGGGGCCAGGAGGCTGGCCACTGTCGTCGGATTCCCACTTGTTCGATTCGTCGACTCGTCCTGGCGCGTCGTGGCTGTCAGCGGGGTTCGGCCTGAAGAAGTCGACGTAGCCTCGGCGGTCACCCTCGACTGACCATCCGAAGAGCCGCCGTGCGGGCGAGCCCCGACCATGCCGCTGTCGGCTCCGCCAGACCATGCCGCTGTCGGGGCGGAGCCCGACCATGCCGCAGATGGGACTCCGCTTGACCATGCCGTTGACGGGTTGAGGACGAGGCGTCGGACCAGTTCTGCAGTTCTCTCCGCCGCGGAGACCCCTTGACCCCGTCGACGGGCATGCTGACGCGCGAACTCGCTCGCAGGGGCCATCCTGGGGCGGTCGGACCCACCGTCACGGTCTCGGTGGTCGAGAGGCAGGCGATCGTCGGCTCGCGCGTGGCCGCGCTGGGCACGGCTGCGGGCAGCCTCGCGGGCGCGATCTCCACCAGCGACTGGTCGACCGGCCGCGTCGAGATGGTCCAGGCTGCCGCCTCCGGGGACTGCGGCACCCCCATCGGCGCACCTGCTCCGCGCTGGAGCAGCGAGGTCGGGCGCGCGACGTGTCGTCAAGATCACCGCCGGTCCGGGATTGATCACGCTCGGGAGCGGTGACCGGCCGAGCCGTGCGCACACTCGTGACCGGGGCGACCGGCTACATCGGATCCAGGCTGATCCCGGAGCTGCTGGCGGACGGTCACGAGGTGAGTGCCGGTGGCCGGAGCGTCGAGCGACTGGGCGAGTTCGCCTGGGCCGCGGACGTCGACAAGGTCGAGCTCGACGTGGGCGACGAGCAGTCCATCGCCCGGGCCGTCCGCGACGTCGACGCGGTGGTCTACCTCATCCACTCCATGGACGGCGAGGACTTCGTGGAGCGGGACCGGAAGGCCGCTCAGGACGTGTCCACCGCCTGCGCCGCCGCGGGGGTCCAGCGGATCGTCTACCTGTCCGGCCTCATCCCGCCCGAGCCGCCGGGCGACCTCTCGGACCACCTCGCCTCGCGCCTGCAGGTCGAGCAGGTGTTCCTCGAGGGGCCGACCCCAGCCACGGTGCTCCGAGCGGCGATGGTCATCGGCGCCGGCTCCACCTCCTTCGAGCTGATGCGGCGCATGAGCGAGCGCGTGCCGATCGTCCCGATCCCGTCCTGGATGCGGCGAGACCTGCAGCCGGTGGCGGTCGAGGACGTCACCGCGGTCATCGCGGCGGCGCTCAGGGGTACACCGCGCAACCAGCACTTCGACCTGGCGGGGGACGAGGTCCTCAGCTACCGCGAGCTGCTCAGGCTCTTCGCCGACGTCGCCGGCCTGCACCGCCCGCAGTTCGTCGTGCCGTGGGTGCCCGAGCGCGTGGTGAGCGAGATCGTGGCCCTGGTCGCCGGCATGCCCCGCCCCACGGTCAACGCGCTGGTCGAGAGCCTGTCGCACGATCTCGTCGTGACCCAGGACTCGGCCCAGCAGCTGGTCCCCGACCACCACTTCACACCGATGCGCGAAGCGATCGAGAGGTCGCTCCAGGGGCTGTCGGACGCGACGACGACCCACGGAGACGTCCAGGGCGAGGCCGTCAGCGACGAGCTGTGACCGGGCCGGTCGCGACAGCGGCCGGCGCGTGACACGCGAGCCCGGACACCTGGTGCTTCCAGGATCGTGCTCGGCGGGGCATCATCACCTCTCACACCCGGCGAGGGCGGGTGAGAAGGAGCGAGGGCCCGTGGGCGAGTCCGAGGACGACGTGGTCGTGAGCGACGACGGCCGTCGGCTGCGGCCGGTGAAGTCCCTCCTCCGCGCCCTCGACGTCCTCACCGCCCTGGCCCGCAGCGAGCGACCGCTCACGCTCGGCGAGATCGTCGAGCAGACCGACTTCTCGCGCACGGCGGCGTACAACGTCCTCGCGACCTACGAGCTGCGCGGCCTGGTGCGCCGCGACGACCAGGGCCGCTACGAGCTCGGCTGGGGCCTCTTCGAGCTCGGCGAGCGGGCCCGCTCGCGCTCCGACCTCACCGACGTCGCGCGGCCGGTCGTGGAGGACCTCGCCGAGAGCACCGGCGAGACCGTGCTGCTGGGGGTGCTCGACCAGGGCTCGGTGATCTACGTCGAGAAGGCCGAGAGCCGGCGCTCGATCCGCATGGTCGAGGCGCCGGGCCGGCGACTGCCCCTGCACGAGTCCGCGACGGGGCTGGTGCTGCTCGCCCACGCCGGCACGACGCTGCGGGACCGCTACCTCGAGCAGCAGGACTCCCGGTCCGGGCTGACGCAGCGCGTCGCCACCATCCTGGCGACGGGAGTCGCCGTCTCCGTCCAGGACCTCGACCCCGACCTGTCGAGCGCCTCGGTCCCGGTGCACGGACCGGACGACCACGTGCTGGCCGCGCTGACCGTCGCCGGCCCGGCCAGCAGGCTCACCCGGGAGCGGGTGGAGGAGTTCCTGCCCGCCCTGGTGGCCTCGGCGGCCTCGATCAGCAAGGCCGTGGGCGGCCGGACCCACCCTTGACAGGTCGCGGCCGGCTCCCTACCTTTCGGTGAACATCGTCTGTCAGACAGACACGTTGTCTGTGTGACAGACACCAATCAGGTCACCCGGGAGGGTCCGATGCGCCGGAACACCGTCAGGTCAGCAGCACTGCTCGGGAGCCTCGTCCTCTGTCTCACCGCGGTGGCGTGCTCCGGGGAGAGCGCCACCGAGCAGAAGAGCGGCGGTGGCGGCGGAGGCGGTGACGGCAAGGTCACCATCAGCCACTGGCAGCACCAGAGCGACGCGCGCGCCAAGCTCGTCGAGGGGTTCGTCGACAGCTACGACGACGCGAACATCGACTTCCAGTCGATCCCCTACGAGTCCTACTTCCAGAAGCTGGGCGCCGCTCTCGAGGCCGGCAACGGCCCGTGCGTCTTCCAGCTGCCCGCGAACATCCTGCAGGAGTTCTACGGGCGCGGTGAGCTGGCCCCTGTGCCGGACTCCATCATGTCCGCCGCGGACATCGAGTCGGCGTTCACGCCGGCCTCGATCCGACTGCTCAAGATCGAGGGTCAGTACTACGCGCTGCCCACCGACGTGCAGACGATGATGCTGTTCTACAACGACGACCTGTTCAAGGAGGCCGGGCTCGACCCGACCCAGGACTTCGCCACCTGGGACGACCTGGTCGAGGCGGCCAAGAAGCTGACCAAGACCTCTGGCGACAAGATGACCCAGGCCGGGATGGACCTCTCGGCGTCGCCGTACCAGCTGTTCTACGCCGCGCCGACCCTGGCCTACCCCGACGGCCTGGTCAACGACCAGACCGGCGACGTGCAGTACGACTCCGAGCCCGGCCAGCAGGCCTGGGAGCGGATCACCAGCCTGATCACCGAGGACCACGTGGACGACCCGGAGTTCCTCGCCGAGCAGAGCAAGTTCGGGCTCGGGAAGGCGGGGATGACGTTCAAGGAGTTCACCTTCGACGGCGTCTACAAGCTCACCGCCCCGGACGTGCATTTCAGCGTGCACCCCGCCCCGCCCGTGACCGACGACGCCGCGGCGCCGGTGGCCAGCACGTCGTGGTCCTACGCGGTCTCGGCGGACTGCGACGACAAGGACGCCGCCTGGAAGTGGGTCGCCTACCTCACCTCCGAGGACGCCCAGCGGAAGTGGATCGAGGGCGGTGGCGAGCTGCCGTCGCGCACCGCGCTGCTGACCGACGAGTCGCTCCAGGACGACCCGAACGTCGCCGCCGGCTTCGCCGCGCTGGCCGAGGCGGAGCCGTACGACTCGAACGGGTGGGACGACGCGTACGCCGTGCAGCAGAAGATCTGGGACGAGATCGTGCTCAACGGCACCGACGTCGCGACCGCCGTCGAGCAGGGCGCCGACGCGGAGCGGGACCTGTACCGCAGCAAGGGCCTGCTCGAGTGACCTCTCAGGTCCTGCGACGAGGGCGGGGGCCCGGGTCGAGCGGGGCGCTGCGCCGTCAACAGACGCGCTGGGCACTCGTCTTCCTGAGCCCTGCCCTCGTCCTCTTCGGGCTCACCGTCTTCTACCCGATGGCCCGGGCCCTGCAGTACAGCCTCTACAAGTGGCCGCTCGGTGCGCCGAAGACCTTCGTCGGGCTGGACAACTACCGCCGGCTGCTCCTCGACGACGGCGACTTCCACAAGTCGGTGCAGGTCACCTTGTACTTCACGCTGCTCAGCGTGCTGCCGACGCTGCTGCTCGCGCTGTTCGCCGCGGTGCTGCTGAACGACGCGAGGTTGCGGTTCCGCGGCCTGTTCCGCACCGTCTACTTCGTCCCGGTGGTCACCTCCCTGGTGGCGGTCGGGTACGTGTGGCGGGCGCTGCTCGAACCGTCGTTCGGCCTGGTCAACACCGCGCTCGGCTGGGTGGGCATCAGCGGTCCGGGGTGGCTCGCCTCGCCCGACTGGGCCCTGCAGGGCATCGCGCTGATGACGATCTGGCGTGACCTGGGCTTCTACATGGTGATCTTCCTGGCCGGACTGCAGGCGATCCCCAAGGAGGTCGTGGACGCGGCCCGCATCGACGGCGCCAGTGCGTGGCGCCGCTTCTGGCACGTCACCTTCCCGCTGCTGAACCCGAGCATCGTGCTGGCCGCGGTCATCGGCGTCATCAACGGGCTGCAGCTGTTCACCCAGACCTACGTGATGACGGGTTCGGCCCAGCAGCTGCCCGGCGGGCCGCTTAGCAGCACCCGCTCGGTGGTCATCTACGTGGTGGAGCAGACGTTCCGGCCGCTGGAGATGGGCTACGGCTCGGCCGCGGCGTTCCTGCTCTTCGTGATGATCATGGTCGTCACGCTCGTGCAGTTCCGGATCATCCAGCGGAAGTTCGAGTACTGATGAGGGCCGCGACCCGGACGCTCGACGTCACCAAGTACCTGCTGCTCCTCATGGGCGCGGTGGTCATGCTGACCCCGCTCATCTGGATGGTGCTGGCGTCGTTCAAGACGCTGCCCGAGATCCTCACCTTCCCGCCCACGTTCCTGCCCGACCACGTCAACCTGGACAACTACCGAGGGGTCTTCGAGACCGCGGACTTCGTCCGCTACTTCGTCAACAGTGTGGTCATCGCGGCCATCAGCGTGGTGAGCGTGCTGGTGACCAGCTCGATGGCGGGTTACGCCTTCGCCAAGTTCACCTTCCCCGGCCGCGACGTCCTGTTCATCGTGGTGCTCGCGACCCTGATGATCCCGTTCCAGGTGCGGGTGATCCCGCTGTACGTCCTGGCCAGCGACCTGCACCTGCTGAACACCTACGCCGGGATGGTGCTGCCCACCCTGGTCGACGCCTTCGGCATCTTCTTGATGCGGCAGTACATGCTGTCGATCCCCAACGAGCTGATCGAGAGCGCCCGGGTCGACGGAGCCGGTGAGCTCCGGATCTTCGTGCAGATCGTGCTGCCGCTGGCGAAGCCGGCGCTCTCGGCCCTCACCATCTTCACGCTGGTGATGAGCTGGGAGTCGTTCCTGTGGCCGCTCCTGGTGGCCTCCTCGCCCGACATGTACACCCTGCCGCTGGGCCTGGCCCAGTTCGCCGGCCGCTTCCTCAACCGCACCGACCTGCAGATGGCGGCGGCCACGATGACCGTCCTGCCGCTGCTGATCGCCTTCCTGTTCATGCAGAAGCGGTTCATCGAGGGCCTGGCCACGACAGGCATGAAGTGAGGACGCAGCGGCAGCGGAGCCTGGCGGTGCCAGCACGACAGAGGGACGAGGAGGTGGGCATGTCGGAGGCTGGAGTGCGCTCCGGAGGCATCGGCATCGACGTGGGCGGTTCGAAGATCGCCGGTGTGGTGATCGACGCGTCGGGGTCGGTGGTGGCCAGGAAGCGGATGCCCACACCGCCCGAGGGCGGGGCGGCTGTCGTCGCGGCCTGCGTCGAGGTGGCCTCCGAGCTCCTCGGGGTGGCCCGGTCCGGCGGCCTGGCCGTGGGACCGCTCGTGATCGGCATGCCGGGCACCATCGACTCGGTGCGCGGGCTGGTCCGCGACTCCCCCGTCCTCAGCATGGTCGACTGCGAGGTCGTGTCGGAGGTGCAGAGCGCGGTGGGGCACCCGACGACGGTGATCCACGACGTCAAGGCCGCCGCCTTCGGCGAGCTGATGGCCGGGGCCGGCATCGGTCAGGCCGACGTGGCCTACCTCAACCTCGGCACGGGGGTCTCGATGTCCTTCGTGTTCGACTGGCAGGTCCACGGCGGCGTGAGCGGACTGGCCGGTGAGATCGGCCACGTGCCGGCGGTTCCGGACGGGGAGCTCTGCAACTGCGGTCGCCGGGGGTGCCTCGAGACCGTGGCGTCCGGGCCGGCCATCGCCCGGGCGGCCGGCATCACGACCGGTGGCGTGGAGGCGGTCGCGGCCGCCGCCGCGGCCGGCGACGAGCGAGCCACCCGCGCGATCCAGGACGCCGCCGGGCACCTGGGCCGGGTCCTGGCCGACTACCTCACGGTGCTGGACCTGCACCTGCTCATGGTCGGCGGCGGCGTCTCCGAGGTCGGCCCGCTGCTCCTGGACCGTCTGCAGGCGGTGATGGACGAGCGGTTGGCCGACGTGGCCAACTCGGTGCGGGTGGTCCCGGCCGCGCTCGGAGCCGAGTCCGGCGTGCTCGGTGCGGCACACCGCTCCCGGCTGCTCCGCGACGACCGTCGGGCCAGCCGGTGGTGAGCGACGTGCTGGAGGTCGGGCTCGTCGGGGCGGGCTACATCGCGCACTCCCACGCCCGCGCGTACGCCGCCGACCGCCGCGCGCACCTCGCCTACGTCGTCGAGCCGGTGGCGGAGAAGGCGGACGCGCTGGCGCGGACCTCCGGCGCGCAGGTGCTGGGGAGCCTGGACGAGCTCCTCGCCTCCGACGTCGAGGTCATCAGCGTCTGCACTCCCTCCCCCACCCACGCGGACCTGGTGGTCGCCGCGCTCGGGGCCGGCAAGCACGTGCTCTGCGAGAAGCCCGTCGCGCGCACGCTGGCCGACGCCGACCGCATCGTGGCCGCGGGCCGGACGGGTCCCGGGTTGCTGATGATCGGCCACGTCTCGCGCTTCGAGCCCGACCACCGCGCGGCGTACGACGCCGTCCGGGACGGTCGGATCGGCGAGGTCCGCATGATGGCGCAGTCCCTGGTGGGCGAGCGCCCGACGTGGAGCGAGGACGACTGGCTGCGCGACCCCGACCGGTCCGGGGGGCCGCTGGTGGACCTCGCGATCCACTCCTTCGACTACCTGACCTGGGTCAGTGGGGCCCGACCGGTCAGGGTCCACGCGGTGGGGTCCGCCGGCGCGGACGGTGTCGTCGACTACGCCGTCGCGACGGTGCGCTACGACACGGGGGCCCTGGCGGTGGTCGAGACGAGCTGGGCGCACCCGGCGGGGCACGGGCTGGAGCTGACGACCGAGCTGACGGGCAGCGACGGGCGCATCACCTGGGACTACGACAGCACGGCGGTCGGCAGCGTCAAGCTCGCGGGCGCCGCGCCCCGCACGATCAGCCAGCTGGGGAACCGCGGGTTCGTCGCCGAGGTCGCCGCCTTCCTCGACGCCGTCGAGGACGGCGGTCCGAGTCCGGTCCAGGCGGAGGACGGGCGGCTCGCCCTCGAGGTCGCCCTGGCCGCGGTCGAGTCGCTGCGGACCCGCCGCGTCGTCCACCTGTCCGACCGGAGCGAGGAGACCGCATGATCGACGTGGTGCTGCTCGGGGTCGAGCACGGACCCCACGCGCGGTCCTACGCCGCCGCCCTCGGCCGGAGCCGCGACGGGCGGCTGGTCGGCGTGCACGACCGCGACCCGGAGCTGGGTGGCGCGCTGGCCGAGGAGCTCGGGGTGGCGTTCGAGGCGGACGCCGACGCGCTGCTCGACCGGACCCACCCCGCGGCCGCCGTCGTCTGCAGCGCGACCGACCGGCACCGGGAGCTCGTCGAGCTGGCCGCCCGACGGGGCGTGCACGTGCTGAGCGAGAAGCCCCTGGCGACCACGGTGGCCGACGCCGAGGCCGCGGTGGACGCCTGCCGCGAGCACGGGGTCCAGCTGCACACGGCGTTCGTGTCGAGGTTCTACCCGGCCCTGCTCGAGGCCCGCGCGCTGGTGGCGCGCGGGGAGCTCGGACGGCTGCGCGGCATGGTGGGGAGCAACCGCGGCCGGCCGCCGCTGCCACCGCGCTACCCCTCCTGGATCACCGACCCCGTCGCTGCGGGCGGAGGAGCGCTCATCGACCACTCGGTGCACGTCGTCGACGCCATGCGGTTCGTGTCGGGGCTCGAGCCCCGGGACGTGCTGGCCGAGACCGCCACGCTGTTCACCGACCTCGAGGTCGAGGACAGCGCCCTGGTGTCCGTCCTGTTCGAGGACGACGTGCCGGCGAGCGTCGACCCCAGCTGGTCGGTGACGCCGACGAACGTGTGGGACTACGACTTCCAGCTGCGCGTGCTCGGCACGGACGGCTCGCTCACCATCACCACCGGGCGCGAGGCGCTCCAGGTGTCCGGGACCGACCGCGGACGCACCCACGCGCTCGCGCCGTTCGAGCCCGACATCGACCAGGCCATGGTCGAGGCGTTCCTGAGCTCCATCGGCCAGGGCCGGGTCCTCGACCCGTGTGCCACCGGCGAGGACGGCCTGCGCGCGGTCGAGGTCGCGTGCGCGGCGTACGCCTCGGTGGCCACGCAGGCGTTCGTCAGCACCGCTGCGGACCGACGTGACTGACCTCGCGGTGCTGGCGGGGCAGGCCCTCGTCGACGGCGCCCTCACCGGCCCCGTCACGTTGCGCATCGCCGACGGCCGGATCGCCTCGGTGGACCCCCCCGCGCACCGAGGGCGTGCTCGACGCCTCCGCGGCGACCGTGGTCCCGGGGCTGATCGACGTCCACACGCACGGTGGCGCCGGGGTGCAGGTGATCGACGGCGCGGACGCCGACCTCGACCGGCTCGCGTCGTTCTACGCCGCCCACGGCGTCACCGGCTTCCTCGCCACGATCGGGGGCAGCCGGGAGCACATCCTCGCCGGTCTCGCGGCCGTGCGCGCCCACCTCGCCGGCCCGCCGGCGCGGGGGGCGCGCTGCCTCGGCGTGCACCTGGAGGGTCCGTTCATCAGCCCGGACGCCCTCGGGGCGTTCCTGCCGGAGTCCGCGGTGCCGGCCGACGCCGGGTTCCTCACCGAGGTGCTCGAGGCAGCCGGCGGACACCTGCGGCTGATCACCCTGGCCCCCGAGCTCGACGGCGCCGACGACGTCGTCGCCCTCGCCCTGCGGCACGGCGTGGTCTGCTCGATCGGCCACACCGTGGCCACCGCCGCCGAGATGGACCGGGCCGTCGGCACCGGCTTCCGCAGCGTCAGCCACCTCTTCAACGGCATGGTCTCGTTCCACCACCGGGAGCCGGGGGTGGTGGGCGCCGCGCTCGCGGACCCGCGGCTGGTGTGCGAGGTCATCGCCGACGGCGTGCACGTGCACCCGCTCGCCGTCGCCCTCGCGGCGCGGGCGAAGGGGGTGGAGAACCTCGTGCTCATCAGTGACTCGATCTCCGCGACCGGCCTGCCGGACGGCGAGTACGAGCTCGAGGAGCAGCACGTGACGGTCGCGGGCGACGAGGTGCGGCTGGCCGACGGCACCCTCGCGGGCAGCACCCTGACGCTCGACCGTGCGGTGGCGAACCTGGCCCGGTGGGCGGACCTGCCGTGGACGCAGGCCGTCCGCTCGGCCACCGACGTGCCCGCGCGGCTGCTCGGCCTGTCGGCCGAGCGTGGCGCGATCTCCGTCGGCCGCGACGCCGACCTCGCTGCCTTCGACGCCGACCACCGGCTGCTGTGGACGATGGTCGGCGGCGTCCTGCACGAGGCCGGCGCGACGTGAGCACCGTGAGCACCGTGATGCTCGCCGAGATCCTGGAGCAGCCCGAAGCGCTCCGGCGCACCCTGCGCCGGCTGGAGCCTCTCGGAGACGACCTCGCCCGACTCGGCACCGGGAGGCCGCAGGTCCTCTTCGCCGCCCGCGGCTCCTCGGACAACGCCGCGACGTACGGCCGCTACCTGACCGAGGTGGTGGCCGGCCGGGCGGCGGCCCTCGTGGCGCCGAGCGTGGCCACGGCCTACCGGAGCCCGGTGCGGCTCGAGCACGCCCTGGTGGTCGTCCTCTCGCAGTCGGGCGAGACCGCCGAGCTGGTCGAGACCCTGACGTGGGCGCGAGGCTGCGGCGCCGCCACGGTGGCGGTGACGAACGTCGGCGACAGCAGCCTGGCGCGCCACGCCGACCTGGTGCTGGTCACCGAGGCGGGACCGGAGCACGCGGTGCCGGCCACCAAGACCTTCACCACCCAGCTCGCCGCCATGGCGGTGCTGGCCGGTGCCCTGGCGGGCGCGCCCCTGGCCGGGCTCGAACAGGTCCCCGGTGCCGTCTCCGACCTGCTCGAGCACCGCACAGGCGTCGACGCGGCGATCGAGGGGCTGCTCGCCCGTCCTCGCACGATCGTCACGGGTCGCGGGCTCGGCCACGCGGTCGCGGCCGAGCTCGCCCTCAAGCTGGAGGAGACGTGCCTGCGGGTGGTCCCGGGGCTGTCGTACGCCGACCTGCGCCACGGCCCCATCGCGGTCGTCGACGACCAGACCACCGCGGTGGTGGTCGCTCCCCGGGACGGGCCGGTCCTCGACGGACTCACGCGCCTGGTGCCGGACCTGCAGGCGCGCGGCGCAGCGGTCGTGGCGATCGGCGGCGACGCGGCCCTCGCCGGCCGCGCCGACGTCGCCGTCGCCGGCCCGGACCTCCCGGAGGTCCTTGCGCCGATCGGTCTGGTGGTCGCCGGTCAGCTCGTCGTCGAGGGGCTCGCCCGTCGCCTCGGGCTGGACCCGGACAGCCCGAGGGGGCTGCGCAAGGTGACCCAGACCGAGCTGGGGGTGCGCCGGTGAGCTTCGAGCTCGACCTGCTCCTGCGCGGAGCGGACGTCTACACGATGGACCCCTCGCGTCCGCGCGCCCGGACCCTGGGCGTCTGGCACGGCCGGGTGGTCGGCCTCGACGAGCAGGTCGCCGGGCTCGAGGCGGCCCGGACGGTCGACCTGACCGGCGCCACGGTGCTGCCGGGCTTCCACGACGCCCACGTCCACACCACGTCGTACGGCGTGGCGGCGACGCAGCTCGAGCTGAGCGACGCGGGCTCCACCGCCGAGATCCTGGAGCGGGTCGCGCGGCACGCCGAGGGCCTGTCCGACGGAGCCTGGGTGATCGGTGTGGGCTACCTGGACCGCTCGGCGCCGGGGAGGCACCCGACCTGCGCTGAGCTGGACCGGGCGGGCGGTGGTCGCCCGGTGTGGCTGACCCACCGCTCCGGTCACATGTGCGCGGTGTCCTCGGCCGTGCTGCGGCTCCTGCCCGACCCCCTGCCCGCGGGCGCCGTCGGCTACGTGCACCGCGACGACGCCGGCGCGCCGACCGGCCTCCTGGAGGAGGCGGCGATGGAGCTGGTGAAGGAGGTCGTCGGTCCCGGGTCGGTGGCCCAGATGGTCGCGGCCATCGACGTCGCCACCGCGCAGTACGTCACCGAGGGGACGACCAGCATCACCGAGGCCGGCATCGGTTGTCCCGGCGTCGACCACAGCCCGCTCGAGATCGCGGCGTGGCAGGCGGCCGCACGCTCCGGTCAGGCCCGCACCCGGGCGCACCTGATGGTGTACAACGAGCTGTTCCACGACCTGCCGCACCACCCCGACGACCCGGGCCGCTTCGGGCTCGACCTCGGCCTGCACACCGGGATGGGTGACGACCGGGTGCGGGTCTCGGCGATGAAGGTGTGGTTGGACGGCGCCGGTACGGCGGGGCACGCCGCGACCGGCGACGACGACTCCGAGCTCGTCGACGACCCGGTCCGGCTCCACCGGCACGTCGTCGAGGCGCACCGCTCGGGCTGGCAGGTCGCGGCGCACGCCATGGGCGACCGCGCCGTCGACGTCCTCCTCGACGCCCTCGAGGCCGCCGGTCCGACCGAGGAGGTGCGCCGGCGCCGGCACCGTGTCGAGCACGGCGGGCTGATCCGGCCCGACCAGGTCCCGCGGCTGCGCCGCCTCGGCGTCGTGGTGGCGATCCAGCCGGTCTTCATCGGCGAGTTCGGCGACGCGCTCGCCGAGCACTTCGGAGCCGAGCGCGTCGACTGGTCGATCCGTGCCGCCAGCCTCATCGACGCCGGCGTCGTCGTGGCCGGGAGCTCCGACCGCCCGGTCGCCCCGGGAGCCCCCCTGCTCGGCGTGCAGGCGATGCTCGAGCGCCGGACCGCCTCCGCGTCGACGTACGGCGCGGAGGAGCGACTCGACGTCCTGACCGCGCTGCGCTGCTGGACCCGCGACGCGGCGTACGCCGCCGGCGTCGAGCACGAGGTCGGCACCCTCGCGTCGCGCCGGCTCGCCGACCTCGTCGTGCTCGACGCGGACCCGACGGCCGTGGCCACGACGGCCATCGCGGACATCGGGGTGCGGGCGACCCTGGTGGGCGGCCAGGCTGTGCACGACCCGGAGGCCCTCTTCGGACCCGCCCCCTCCCAGACCCCGACGCAGGAGCAGCCATGACCACCGCAGACGTCCTCGTGGTCGGAGCCGGTCTGGCCGGCCTGAGCGCCGCACGCAGCCTGGTCGCAGCGGGCCGGAGCGTCGTCGTCGTCGAGGCCCGCGACCGGGTCGGCGGGCGCACCCAGGGCGGGGAGCTGCACGGCGCACCCGTCGAGCTCGGCGGGACCTGGATCGGGGAGGGCCACGACGAGATGTATGCCCTCACCGAGGAGCTCGGGCTGGCCACGTTCCCGACGTGGAACGACGCCGGCTCGATCCTCGTGGACCTGGGGGGAAGCAGTCGGCGCTGGCGAGCCACAAGGGCGCGACGCCGAAGCTGAACCCGATCGCCCTGCTCGACCTCGCGCAGGGTCTCGCGCGCTACGAGAGGCTGGCCAAGACCGTCGACCCGGCCAGGCCCTGGGCCCACCCGCGCGCCGAGCACCTGGACGGGATGACCTACGAGTCGTGGGTGCGCCGCAACCTGCGGACGCCCACCGGCCGCAGCTACTTCCGCACCCAGGCCGAGGCGCTGTACTCCGCCGACGGCTCGGACATGTCGCTGCTGCACACGCTCTTCTACACCGTCAGCAACGGCGACCTGGAGACCCTGGTCTCGACCGACAAGGGGGCCCAGAAGGACCGGGTCGTCGGCGGGTCGGTGCTGGTCTCCAAGCGCCTGGCCGAGACCCTCGACGTCCGCCTGGGCTCCCCCGTCGTCCGCATCACCCAGGACGACTCCGGCGTCACCGTGACGACGAGGGACGGGCAGGAGCTCTCGGCCGGGCACGTCGTGGTCGCGGTACCCCCGACCCTGGCCGGCCGCATCGACTACCAGCCCATCCTCCCCGCCTGGCGCGACCAGCTGACCCAACGGGTGCCCGCAGGCACCGTCATCAAGTGCTTCGCCGCCTTCACGACGCCGTTCTGGCGCGACGCCGGCTGGAACGGGCAGGCGATCTCCGACACCGGACCGGTCAAGGTGACCTTCGACGTCTCGCCCCCCGGCGCCGAGGTCGGCGTCCTGATGGGCTTCGTCGAGGGAGGGGAGGCCCGCCGGTGGCAGCGTCTCCCCGACGACCAGCGCCGCCGGCAGGTCCTGGACTGCTTCGTGCGCTACTTCGGCGCCGCGGCGGGCGAGCCGGCGGCGTACGTCGAGAAGGACTGGAGCGCCGAGGAGTTCACCCGCGGCTGCTACGGCGCGCACTTCGCGCCCGGCGTGTGGACGAGCTACGGCTCGGTCCTGCGCGAGCCGGTCGGCCGCATCCACTGGGCCGGCGCCGAGTACGCGATCGAGTGGAACGGCTACATGGAGGGAGCCGTGCGCTCCGGTCGCGCGACCGCCGCCCAGGTCCTGGGGCGGTGAGCGGCGCGGCCGCTGACGCCGGCCGCTGACGCACGGCGGGCGGGCCGCGACACCGGGGCGGTCCGGACGCGAGACTGGTGGCGTGCAGGACCACCACCTGGCCGATCTCGACCTCACGGCCGTGCAGAGCTTCGTCGTCCTCAGCCAGCAGCGGCACTTCGGGCGGGCGGCGGCCGGCCTGGGCGTCACGGTCTCGGCCCTGACCAAGCGGATCCAGCGGCTTGAGGCGGCTCTCGGCGTACCCCTGGTGGAGCGGGACTCCGGTGGGTACGGCGGGCTCACCGCGGCGGGCCGCCGGTTCGTGGAGGTGGCGCCCGAGCTCCCGCGGACCGCCCAGACGGCACGGCTCGCGGCGGCCGGGGCCAGCACGACGACCCTGCGGCTGGGCGTCCCGGCCGGTGTCGGCGTCGTCGCGCCGCTGCTCCCCGCCGCCCTGGCCACCTTGGAGCTCGCCCTGCGCCACGCCCATCCGGGGGTGGCGGTGGAGCCGGTGCCCACGCCGTTCCCGCGGCTGACTCCGGACCTCCTCTCCGGCGACGTGGACGTCGTCCTGACGTTCGGGGGTCGCCGGAGCCCGACGTCCTCGCCACCCGCCTCTCGCAGATCCACCGCGTCGGCCTCGTCGGCTCGTCCCATCCGCTGGCCTACGCCGGGTCGGTCGAGGTGGGCGAGTTCGCCCGGCTCCCGATGATCTACGGCCGGGACCTGCCGGAGGAGTACATGCACCCGTTCGTGCTGGCCGACGTCCGCCCGCTCGACGAAGCGGTGCTCGTCCCGATCGAGGCGACCAGCACCGCGCACGTGGCCCAGCGCGTGCTCCAGGGCCGCGAGGTCACCGTCGTCCCGCTGGCCCTGACCGCCAACCTGCCTGCCGAGCTGCGCCGGATCGGGCTGCGCGGCGTACCCCCGACGTGGTACCACGCCCACCGGCGAAGCGACGACGCCCGGCCCGAGCTGCTCACGGCCGTCGAGCTGATGACCGACTTCTCCGAGTCCATCACCCGCGCGGCACTCGCCCCGTGAACCCGTCGTCCCGTTGCCCCTCGGGAAACGGAACGGCCCGCCTCCGCGGACGCGGCTAGCGTCCCGTCCGACACGGACCGGACCGGCCGGACAGGGGGATCCTCAGGTGCGCACAGCGACGTCGGTGACCACGGGTGCGGTGCTGCCGCTCCTGCTCGGAGCCTCCCTCGGCAGCCTCACCACCGACGCCGGCGACGGCACCTGGGCCTACCCCATGCCGTCGGTGGCGTTCCTCCTGCTCTCGCTGGGACTCGCGCTCAGCCACCTGCTGGTCCTCCTCGGGTACGTCGAGGTGCGCCGGCGCGTCGGCGCGGTCGCACGGCCCGCCGCGGTCGCCGCCCTCGGCACCGCCGGGCTGGTGGGCTGCGAGATCTGGTCCGGCCTCGAGGCCCGCACCGACCTGGACGCCGGCGTCCTCACCGCTCTCGACACCTGCTACGCGGTGGCTTCGGTCCTGGTCCTCGTCGGCACCCTCGGCGCCGGCCTGCTCCTGCGGGCCACGGGTTCGGCGCTCGCGGCGCCGCTCCTGCTCAACGGCGCGCTGCTGCTCCTCGCCGTACCGGTGCGCCTCCTGGCCAGCGACGGCTGGGGCATCGCCGCCCTGACCGTCTGGAGCCTGTCCTACCTCTGGCTCGGGCTGCGGCTCCGGCGCGCCGGCGACGACCCCGAGGCTCTCGGACGACGGCAGCTCAGTGGTTCGCGATGACGAGCTCGCCGATGAGGTCTCCTCGGAGCGTGGAGCGGTGGTCGAGCTCCAGGATCTGGTCGCGGCTCGACGGGAGCTGCTCGGTCACCCGGCGTCCGGTCGAGCGGCCGGCGCCCTCACGTGGAGCGAGGGCACCGGCGCGGTCAGGCACGGTCAGGGACCGTCAGCGGCGGGTGCCGTCGACGTCGCCCTCGGCCTCGATGTGCTCGGTGCGCACCTCCTCCGAGAGGGTCTCGTCCTCGGTGACCGTCTCGGTACCGAGCCTGACGCGCTCGACGGCCTGGACGCTCTTCTCCACGACCGGCACCTCCTCGTGGAGCACGACCTCGTGCTCCTCCTCGGAGATGGCCGGACCGCCGTGCGCCTGGTCGACGTCCTCGTCGTTGATGGGCTCGGTCTCCAGGACCGCACGCTCCTTGCGGACCGGAACGGTCCGCGTCTCCATCTCGGTGGTGACGTACTTCCGCAGCCGGGCCCGGCCGGACTCCTGCGAGGTGGTGCCGACCCGCAGCTGCTCCTCGGAGCGGGTCATCGCCTCGTCGGTGGTGGGGCCGGAGGTGTCGTGGCCGTCGGAGAAGTCCGCGCTGGCGTCCACCGCCGTGTCGGCGCACTGGGCCGAGTACGACTCGCCGAGGCCGTAGTACTCGAACAGCTCTCGCTCGCCGGACTCGTCGAGGTGGTCCCCGTCGAGCTCGGTCGAGGGGGCGCCGCGCCCATCACCTTCTCCTCGGTGAACGGGATGACGAGGTCCTCGCCGTCGACCACCGCGGCGCCGAGCGGGACGAACGTCTCCCTGGTGGCGAGGACCGAGAGTTTACGTTGTAAGTTTGCTGCCGTCGGTGGCGGTTACCTGCGGTCCTCTGGCCTCGGCACCACGCCGTCGCCGCGACGCAGAAACGAGCCCCGTGAAGATCAAGCAGAGCCTCCAGACCGCCCTCGACGGCCTGTTCGGATTCCTCCCCAACCTCCTCGGCTGCCTGGTGCTGCTGGCCATCGGCTTCATCGTGGCCAAGCTCGTGGCCGCGGTCGTCCGCAAGGCGCTGGACGGCTTCGGCCTGGACGAGCACCTGCACGAGTCCGACGCGCACACCTACGTCGAGCGGATGGTGCCCGGCGCCAGCCCGACCAACGGCATCTCCCGAGTCGTGTTCTGGCTCGTCTTCGTGTTCTTCCTGACCAGCGCGATCGGCGCCCTCAAGATCCCGGCCGTCACGACGTTCATGAACCAGGTGCTGGCCTACCTGCCCAACGTGATCGTGGCCATCGTGATCTTCGTGCTCGCCGGACTGGTGGCCGCCGCGATCGCGGCCGCGGTCGCCAAGGTCATGGGCGACACCCCGACCGGCAAGGTCGTCGCCACCGTGGTGCCGGCGCTGGTCATGGTCATCGCCCTCTTCATGATCCTCGACCAGCTGCGCATCGCGGAGTCGATCGTCACCATCGCGTTCGCCGCCACCATGGGTGCGCTCGCCCTCGGCCTCGCCCTCGCCTTCGGCCTCGGTGGCCGCGACGTCGCCCGTCGCCTGCTCGAGGACGCCTACACCAAGAGCCAGGACGCGAAGGAGCAGGCGTCGCAGGACCTGGAGACTGGCCGGGCCCGGACCCGCGAGATGGCCGGCGAGGCCACCGCCGGCACCCGCTGAGGCTCGGCGCCGCCCGGCCGCCGCTCACGCCGAGCCACCCTCCGTGGCTGCGACGGCGAGGGCGGCGCGCCGGGCGATGGTCAGCAGCCACGCGTCCAGGCTGAGCCTCTGGCTCACGAAGGATCCCGCCTCGCGCCACGCGGTGCGGTAGGTCTCGGTCGTGGCCTCCTCGGCCAGGGCGCCCGTGCCCACCACGCAGAGACACAGCCGGTAGACCGGTGCGCTGGTGCGGTCGTAGAGCTCGCCCAGCGCCCGGACGTCCCGGGCCGCGCACCGGTCCATCAGCGCCGCGCCGTCCGCCCAGGCACCACTGGTCGAGCGCTCCACGCATCTCCCTCGGGCCGGACGGACGTGCAGGTACGGGGACCACCGGGGTCAGGGGGTGGTGGGTCCGAGGAGCAGGTACCCACCAGGCGCTCAGGGAGTCTTGGCAGACCTCATCGAGGCGATGCGGCCGAGCAGCTCCTCCAGCGCCTCCTCGAACTCCACCGCCGAGTGGTCCTCCGACAGGGCGGCTCGGAGCCGCACCACGAGCGGATACTCGGTCAGGTCGTCCCGCTCGGGCTCCGCGTCCTCCTCGAGCACGTCCAGGGGCCCGACGTCGGCACCCAGGGCCGAGACCTCCAGCAGCAGGTGTCCGAGCAGGAAGCTGGTGAAGGCCCGGTAGGCACCCACCGCGCTCGCGTCGTCGAAGCCCTCGTCGTGCAGACCCGCGAGGAAGGCCTCGACCCACTCCAGGCTCCGCAGCGGCGGTCGCAGCCACGGCGCCTCGACCGGTCGCGAGGCGACCAGGGGGAACGCCGCCGGGTGCGCCAGCGCGACGCGGCGCACCCCGTGCGCCAGCCGCTGGAGGAAGTCCTGCCACCCGTGGTCGGGGGTGCGCAGCACGTCCTCGTCGGACTGCATGTCGGCGATGATCGCCTCCACGACAGCGTCCAGGAGGTCCTCTCGCCCGGGCACGTAGCGGTACAGCGACATCGCCTCGACGCCCAGCGCCTGACCCAGCCTGCGCATGGTCAGCCCGGCCAGCCCCTGGCTGTCGATGAAGTCCAGGGCCGCCGCCACGATCCGGTCGCGGCTCAACGGCTGCCGCGCGGACGGAGGCTCGCGCCCGGCGACCACCTCGGCGTCCGCGTCCACCGCTTCGTCCACCACAGCACTCCCCCGCTCCTCGGTCGTCGTTCCCCAGTGTCCGCTTCCCCGCCCTCGAGACCTGCGTGGTCCCTCCGCGTCACGAGAGACGCCGTTTTCCACCACCAGGATAGGCTTACGCCGTAAACCACCGGGGCGGCGGAAGGTCCACGCGTGACAGACTCGACGGCACCGGCAGACACCGAGCAGCTCCGCGCCGCGCTGGCCTCGCGCACCACCATCGGGATCGCGCTCGGCATCTTGATGGAGCGGCGCTCCCTGTCGCAGGACGCGGCGTTCGCCCACCTCAACCAGCTGTCCCAGGCGACGAACCGCAAGATCCGCGACCTGGCCGCCGACCTGGTCGCCGGGATCGACCTCCCCTAGCCCGGGACCCGTCAGGCGTGCGCCGAACGGCCCCCAGGTCCCTCGGCGCCCCAGCGACCCAGCGCAGTGATCGCCTCCCGCAGGGCGAGCCCGCGGTCGGTGAGGGCGTAGGCGCGCGTGTTGTGCCGCAGGGGCAGTCGGGTGAGGACGCCGGCGGCCTCGAGCTCGCGCAGGCGGGTGGCGAGCATGTTCGTCGGGACCCCGAGGGTGCGGTGCAGGTCGCCGTAGCGCTGCGGGCCGTCGAGCAGCTGCTCCACGACGAGGAGGGCCCAGCGCGCCCCCACGACGTCGAGGGCCGCGGCCAGGTCGCTCACGCGGTCGGATCGGCGTCCGGCTTCATCCAGAACGGCGAGTAGTGGTAGCCGTCGAGGTCGTCGAACTGCCGCTGGTACATGAACGGGTAGTCGTCGGTGTCCCCGACCCGGCCACCGGCCGCCGCCGCGCGGGCCACCAGCTCGTCCACCGCCTCGCGGCTGTCGAGGTCGAAGGACACGGTGACCTTCGAGGGGGTGCCCGGGCCGCCGACCAGGTCCTCCGTGCCACCGACGCCGGCGTACATCTCGCGACTGCCGAGCATGACGTACTGCTCGGCCGCGATGGAGAAGCACGAGACGTTGTGGTCCGACATCTCCGGGTTGAGGGTCCAGCCGAGGGCGGTGTAGAAGGCCGTCGCGCGCTCGACGTCGTGGACCGGGCAGGTGATGAACAGGCTCATGGCCCGCACACTTGCAAAACACAAGTAGGCACGTCAAGGGCCGCGGCCGGTGTAACGCGAGGACCGGGCCGTGACAGGTACCCCCGAGGCCGCCGGGCCGGCGACCCAGACGCAGGCCCGGCGGTCCACCAGGTGCACCTGGTCCACCTGGCGGCCGCGGAGAGGAGTGCGCGTGGTGCCCCCTGACGAGCCCGTCCGCGTGGCGGTGCTGAGCGACTACGCGCTGGTGCGGGCCGGGCTGACCACCATGCTCCGCGCCGGCACCGGGCACGCCACGGTGGTCGACACCGGCGAGGCGGAGGTCGTCCTCTACGACCTGGCGGGGCGGGCCGCGCACGACAGCCGGCGCGACCTCGGGCGCCTCACCGGGACGGCCGCGGTGGTCGGACTGGTCCGCGCCGGTCGCCCCGACCTCGAGGACGGCGCCCGGGCGCTCGGCGTGCGGCACGTGGTCTGTGAGGACGTGGACCCCGAGACGCTCCTGCGGACCCTGCGGCTGGCCGTGACGGAGGGCACCGCGGCCCACGACGACTGTGGCCTCTCGTCGCGGGAGCGCACCGTGCTCGTCCTGGTGGGAGGCGGCCTGAGCAACCAGGAGGTCGCGGACCGGATGTTCGTGAGCGTCAACACCGTCAAGACCTACGTCCGCACGGCCTACCGCAAGATCGGCGTGCACTCCCGGTCGCAGGCCGTGCTGTGGACGATGCGCCACGGCCTGGCCTCGGAGGGCGAGGTCGCGGCGTCACCCGCCGGGATGGTGAGCGTGGGGGCCCCGGCGGTTACCGGGCCGCGGTGAAGGTGCCGTGCCCCCTCTGCGGCACCCGCAAGCCGGCCGTGATGACCTGCCCCAACCCGGCGTGCCCGAGCCACGCACGCCGACGAGGTGCGCGCGGCCGGGGGCGCCGCGAGGTCGAGCCGGAGCGCTGAGCCTCAGCGCTTGCGCTTCTCGCGGACCCGCTGCTGCAGCACGATGGGCGTGCCGACGAAGCCGAACTCCTCGCGCAGGCGCCGCTCGATGAACCGCTCGTACGACGCCTCGAGCTTGCCGCTGGTGAAGAGCACGAACGTCGGGGGCGCGGTCGAGGCCTGGGTGCCGAACATGATGCGGGGCTGCTTGCCGCCGCGCACGGGGTGCGGGTGCTCGGCGACGAGCCGGCCGAGGAAGCCGTTGAGGGCGCCGGTGCCGACGCGGGTCTCCCACCCCTCGAGGGCGCGGTCCAGGGCGGGGACCAGGCGGTCGACGTGCCAGCCGGTGCGGGCGGTGATGTTGATGCGGGGCGCCCACTGGACCTGCACGAGCTCGCGCTCGATCTCGCGGTCGAGGTAGTAGCGGCGCTCCTCGTCGACCAGGTCCCACTTGTTGAAGGCGATGACCAGGGCACGACCTGCCTCGCGGACGGTCTGGATGATGCGCTGGTCCTGCTCGGAGATCGCCTGCGAGCCGTCGAGGACGAGGACGGCGACCTCGGCGCGGTCGATGGCGGTGGTGGTGCGCAGCGAGGCGTAGTACTCGTGCCCCGAGGCCTCCTTGACCCGCTTGCGGATGCCGGCGGTGTCGATGAAGCGCCACACCCGGCCGCCCAGCTCGACCAGCTCGTCGACGGGGTCGACGGTGGTGCCAGCCACGTTGTCCACGACGACGCGCTCCTCGCCGGCGAGCCGGTTGAGCAGCGAGGACTTGCCGACGTTCGGCTTGCCGACGATGGCGATGCGGCGCGGCCCGCCGAGCTGCTCGCCGATGCGCTCGGGCGGCGGCTCCGGGAGGGCGGCCAGGATGGCGTCGAGCAGGTCGCCGGAGCCTCGCCCGTGCAGCGCCGAGACCGGGAAGGGCTCGCCGAGGCCGAGGTTCCACAGCCCGTAGGCCTCGGCCTCGGTGCGCTGGTCGTCGACCTTGTTGGCCGCCAGCACGACCGGCTTGCCGCTCTTGCGCAGGATCCGCACGACGGCCTCGTCGTCGTCGGTGATGCCGACGGTGGCGTCGACCACGAACAGCACGGCGTCGGCCAGCGACACCGCCATCTCGGCCTGGGCGGCGATCGAGGCGGCCAGGCCGCGGGCGTCGGGGTCCCAGCCGCCGGTGTCGACGACGGTGAACGCGCGCCCGGACCAGGTGGCGTCGTACGACACCCGGTCGCGGGTCACGCCGGGCACGTCCTCGACCACGGCCTCGCGGCGCCCGATCATCCGGTTCACCAGCGTCGACTTGCCGACGTTGGGCCGGCCGACGACGGCGAGGACCGGGACGGGTCCGGTGGGCTCTTCGGTCTCAGCAGATGTCACGACGCCTCCGCATCGGTCACGCCCGTCGCCGGGTCGGGGTCGGCGTCGCGGGCCGGGAGTGGTCCCGGCAGCTCGCGGCGGGTGATGGCCTTGGCGTGCTCGAGGTTGCGCAGCAGCTGGTGGCGCAGCTCGACGGAGCGGGCGGCGACGTCACGCTTGCGCCGCGGCCACGGCACCCGCGCGAGGGTGATCGGGTCGCCGAACACCATGTCCACGGTGGTCCCCCGCGCGGGCAGCGAGCTCTGCCCGGCCCCGGGCTCCCGGGTGCCGAACTGCACGACGGGGACGATGGGCGCGCCCGTCACCATCGCGAGGTACGCCGCGCCGGTGTGGAAGCGCTCGAACTCCCCCGCCCCCCCGCGCGCCCTCGGGGAAGATCCCGATCACGCCGCCGCTGCGCAGCACCCTCAGGCACCGCTTCACCGCGAGCGGGTCGGGGTGGAACCGGTCCAGGGGGATCTGGCCGGAGCTGAGGAGGAAGCGGTTCATGAACCCCTTGAACATCTCCTCCTTGGTCAGCGCGTGCACCGGCCGCGGCGCGAAGATCGCGAGCAGCGGCCCGTCGGCCACCCCGACGTGGTTGCAGGCGATGATCACGCCGCCCTTGCGGGGCAGCTTGTGGCCGTCGACGATGCGCACCTTGACCCGCCGCCGGATGACCGTGCGGGCCAGCGGCCGCAGCGGGTGCAGCAGGTAGCGGGCCGGGTGCAGCCGCGCGCTCGGCGGCAGGTCGTGGCCGCGCCTCACGCCTGGCTCCCGACCACCGCCACCAGGTCGACCACCTGCGCGATCACCTCGTCGAGGGTGTACGCCGTGGTGTCGACGTGCACCGCGCCGTCGGCCATCACGAGCGGGGCGACGGCGCGGCCGGAGTCGATCTGGTCGCGGGCCAGCAGCGACTGCTCGGTCGCGGCCACGTCGGAGCCGCCCTCCTCCGCGGCGCGCCGCGAGGCGCGGGCCGAGGCGTCGGCGGAGAGGTAGACCTTGACCTGGGCGTCGGGCCAGACCACCGAGCCGATGTCACGACCCTCGACGACGATGCCCGAGCCGTCGGCCAGCGCCTCGTCGATGAGGGCGCGCTGCAGGGCGACCAGCCGGGCCCGCACCTCGGGCACGGCGCTCACCGGCGAGACCGCGGCGTTCACGTCGGCCTGGCGGATGGCCACGGCGACGTCCTGGCCGTCGACGGTGATGGTCGGCGCGCTCGGGTCGAGCCCGGACTCCAGGCGCGGCTCGTCGGCGCGGGCGGCCACCGCGGCCGCGTCGTGGACGTCCACCCCGTGGCGCAGCATCCAGCACGTGACCGCGCGGTACATCGCGCCGGTGTCGAGGTAGCGCAGCCCCAGCCGCTCGGCGACACCGCGCGACGTGCTCGACTTGCCCGATCCGGAGGTGCCGTCGAGCGCCACGACGATGCCAGGGGCGCCACTGCTCACGACCGACCACCCTACCGGTGGGTCACCCAGCTCCTGGATTCCAGAGACGTGAGCAGGTGCTCGGCCCGGTCGGCCTCCACGACCAGCTCGACCAGGCCGGTCTCCCGGCCCGGGTCGTGGTCGATGTGGACGTCCTCGATGTTGACGCCGCTCGCGCCGGCGTCGGCGAACAGCCGCGCCAGCTCCCCGGGGTGGTCGGGCACCGAGACCCAGACCGACGTCGACGGTCGGGCCGGCCCGCCGTGCTTGCCCGGGATGGCCCGGGTCCCGGCCACGCCGTCGCGCAGCACCTCGTCCAGGCGGTCCCGGTCACCGCGGTCCAGGGCCACGATGACGCCGTCGAGCCGCTCGCGCACGTCGATGAGCAGGGTCAGCACCTGCTCGGCGTTCGACGACACGATCTGGCCGTAGAGCCCCGGGTCGCCGGCGGCCACCCGGGTCACGTCACGCACGCCCTGACCGCTCAGGTCGAGGTGGTCGCGCGGGGCCCCGAGGAGCTGTCCGGCCGCCAGCGACGCCAGCAGGTGCGGCACGTGCGAGGTGTGCGCCACCGCGCGGTCGTGGTCGGCAGGGCTGAGCCGCACGGGGGTCGCGCCGCACCGGGTGGCCAGCTCCTCGACGAGCGCCACGGCGTCCGGGTCGGAGGACCCGTGCGGGGTGATCGCCCACGGCCGGCCGTCGAAGAGCGCGGCGCTGGCCGCGAGCGGACCGGAGCGCTCGCTGCCGGCCATCGGGTGGCTGCCGACGTACCGCTCGACGCCGGGCAGCTCCGCCACCGCGGCCAGGGGCCGTGACTTCACGCTGCCCACGTCGGTGACGACCGCGTCGGTGCGCTCCAGGGCGTCGCGGATGACCGCCCCGAGGGCGTCGGGCGGCACCGCGACGACGACCAGCTGAGGCCGGTCCCCCGCCGCGACCGGGCGTCCCGCGCCCAGCCCGCTGGCCGTGCGCAGGTGGTCGTCGGAGCGGTCGGAGAGCAGCACCTCGATCCCGGCGCGGGTCAGGGCCAGCGCGATCGAGGTGCCCACCAGCCCCGCGCCGACGACCTCGACCGGCCCGGTGAGCTCACTCATCGGGGCTCGTCCGCACCCGGGAGAGGTCGCTGCGCAGCGCCGCGGCGCCGTGCAGGTAGACGTGCGTGATGTCGGCACGCGGCAGGTCGGTCTCGACGTGCGCCATCATCCGGACCACCCGCGGCATGGACCGGTCGATCTCCAGCTCGCGCGCGCACAGCAGCGGCACCTCGCCGAACCCGAGCTGGCGGGCGGCGTACGCCGGGAACTCCGAGACCAGGTCGGAGGTGGCGGTGAAGATCACCGAGATGAAGTCGTCGACGTCCAGCCCGTTGGCCTCCATCGCGTCCAGCACCATCTCCGCGACCCGCTCCAGCATGTGGTCGCGGTCGTCCGCGTCCAGCTGGGTCGCGCCTCGCACCGCCCTCACCGCCACAGCGGGCAAGGCTACTGCGGCTGGTAGCCCCCGAAGGACCAGTGGTTGCCCTCTGGATCGCGGACCGACGCGCCGCGCCCACCGTAGGGCTGCTCGGCCGGCTCGCGCTCGACGGTGGCCCCCGCCTCGACAGCCCGCGTGAAGACCCCCTCGACGTCGTCGGTGACCAGGTACACGGCGCTGCCGCCGACGTTGTCCAGCGCACCGGCGTCGCGCCGGCTCCCGAACATCACCCCACCCCCGGGCGGCCAGAGCCACTCGGCGTGCTCGACGACGCCGGGGTCGGTCTCGGAGCGGTACGTCGCGTGCTCGGCGAAGCCGACGGCCGAGAGCCAGCCGATCATGCGGTCGGCGTCGCGGAAGGTCAGGGCGGGCCAGAGCCGGGTGTCTGCTGCGGTCACCCGCTCAGTCTGGGTCGCCCGGACCGCCGAGGTCTTGCAGGAACGGGAACTCTTCGCGCAGCCATGTGCTGGGCGGGCACCCGGCCAGCGCGGACCACTCGCGGGCCAGGTGGCCCTGGTCGGCGTACCCGCAGGTCGCGGCCACCTCCGCCAGCGACCGCCGGCCCAGCAGCACCCGGCTGGCCGAGAAGCGCGCCACCCGCTGGTAGGCCTTGGGCGTCAGGCCGGTCTCGTCGCGCACCAGCGTGCCGAGCCGGCGCCGGCTCAGGCCGACCTCGGCGGCCGCCTCCTCGACACGCCCACCCCGGGCCAGCCGGGCCAGGGCGCGGCCCACCTCGGCGCGCGGTCCCACGGCCCCGCGGCGGGCCAGCGCGGCGCTCAGCGCCTGCACGACCACGGCCACGGGCGAGCCGCCCTGGACCCGCTCGGGCAGGTCGGCAAGGTCGGGTGCCACGTCGGCCAGCTCGAGCAGCTCACCGGCGAGGGCCGCAGCCGGTACGCCGAGCAGCGCTCGCGCCCCCGCGGGCGTGAGCCCGACCGAGACCCCGCGCTGCGGCCCGTCCTGGTGGATCGCGGCCGGGCCGGCGTGCAGGCCGCTCACCGTGGACCACCGCGCGGCGCGGCCGGTGCCGTCGGCCCAGCCGACGTCGACCGGGCGGCCGAGACCCAGCACGAGCGTGAGGCTGGTGTCGGGCAGCCCGCGGTGCACGGCGGGCGCGCCGGCCGGCACGTCGTAGGCCTGCAGCGAGGTGACGTACGGTGCGAGGACGCTCACAGCTGCGTGGTGTCCAGCAGCTCGCCGAGCTCGTCGTTGGTGAGCTCGCGCAGCTCCCCCGCCTTGAGCTGGCCCAGCGCGACCGGCCCGATCCGGGTCCGGGTGAGCTGGGTGACCGGGTGGCCGACGTGGTCGAGCAGCCGGCGCACGATCCGGTTGCGCCCCTCGTGGATGACCAGCTCGACGATGGTCTTGCCGGAGCCGCGCTGCACGATCCGCACCGCGGACACCGTGACCGGCCCGTCCTCGAGCGTGACGCCCTCGCGCAGCTGGGCGAGCGTCGCCTTGGCCACGTCACCGCGGACCTCGGCGACGTAGGTCTTGTCCACCTCGTACGACGGGTGGGCCAGCCGCTGGGCGAAGTCGCCGTCGTTGGTGAGGACGAGGAGCCCGGAGGTGTCGGTGTCGAGCCGGCCGACGTGGAAGAGCCGCTCGGGGCGCTCGGCGACCAGGTCGCTCAGGGTGCGCCGGCCCTGCGGGTCCGACATCGTGGAGACCACGCCGCGGGGCTTGTTGAGGGCGAGGTAGACGTTCGGAGAGACCGGCGGCAGCCGCCGGCCCTCGACGCGGATCAGCGCGGTGCGCGGGTCGACCTTGGTGCCGAGCCGGGTCACCACCTCGCCGTCGACGGTGACCTTGCCGTCCAGCATCAGCTCCTCGCAGCGGCGCCGGGACGCGACGCCGGACTGCGCGAGCAGCTTCTGGAGGCGGACCTCGTGGTCTCCCGTGCCGTCCGGGCCGGCCTCAGGTGGGCTCGGTTCCGCCATCGGGTTCCGTGCTCGGCCCCTCGTGAGGGGTGTCGGGGTGCTCGGGCGTGGGCTCGGGCGTGGGCTCGGGCGTGGGCTCGGGCGTGGGCTCGGGCGAGCCCTGGGCGGCCACGGCCTCCAGCTCGTCCTCCATGTCGGCGAGGTCCGGGAGGTACGGCGCGAGCTCGGGCAGCTCGTCGATGGACTCGACCCCGATCCGCTCCAGGAAGTAGCCGGTGGTCCGGTAGAGGTGGGCGCCGGTCATCTCGTCCTGACCCGCCTCCTCCACGAGGCCGCGGGCCAGCAGGGTGCGCATCACCCCGTCCACGTTGACCCCGCGGATGGCCGAGACGCGGGCCCGCGAGACCGGCTGCTTGTAGGCCACCACGGCCAGGGTCTCCAGCGCCGCCTGGGTCAGCCGCGCCTGCTGGCCCTCGAGGACGAAGGACTCCACGACGCCGGCGTACTCCTCGCGGGTGTAGTAGCGCCACCCGCCGGCCACGTTGCGCAGCTCGAAGCCGCGGCCCTGCTCGGCGTACTCCTCGGCCAGGAGCTGGAGCTCGGCCACGACCTCCTCGACCGGGTAGCCGACCGCGGTGGCCAGGGCCACGGCGTCCAGCGGCTGGTCGGCGACCATGAGGACCGCCTCGAGCGAGGGCCGCAGCGGCGCGAGCGGTACGCCGACCAGGGCGTCCTGCTCGGAGCCTGCGGGGCTCGTCGGGCTCTCGGTCACGGTGGTCATTCTGCCTCCGCGGCGTCGGTGGTGGGAGCGGCGGGCTCGGGGGTCGGCTCGGGGGCACCGTCGAACTCGTCGGTGACGAGGTCCTCGGCGTCGACGTCGTCGTCGCCGGTCCAGCGCACGGTGAGCTCGCCGAGCGGGGTGACCTGGTCGAAGCCGACCGCGCCCTCGCGGAACAGCTCGAGCAGCGACAGGAACCGCGCCACCGTGGTGAGGGTGTCCGGGGAGTCGCCGCACAGCGCGCGGAAGGTCATCGCCCCGGCCCGCCGGAGCCGCTCGACCACGATCGCGGCCTGCTCGCGCACCGAGACCCGGGCGGCGTGGATGTGGGCGAGGGTGACCTCGGGCGCGACCTTGGGCTCGAGGGCCTTGGCCGCGAGGGCCGCGAACTGGTCGAGCCCGATGCCGATGAGCACCTCGGGCAGCAGGGTGGCGAACCGCTCCTCCAGGCCGACCGCCCGCGGGTGGCGCCGGGACTCCCCGGCCAGCCGCCCCTCGAGCACGGAGGCGATGCCCTTGAACGCGCGGTACTGCAGCAGCCGCGCGAAGAGCAGGTCGCGCGCCTCGAGGAGCGCGAGGTCCTCCTCGTCCTCCACGTCGCCCTGGGGCAGCAGGCGCGCCGCCTTGAGGTCCAGCAGGGTGGCCGCGACCAGCAGGAACGACGAGGTCTGCTCGAGGTCCCACTCGGCGCCGCCGGCCTTGACGTGGGCGATGAACTCGTCGGTGACCTGCGACAGCGCCACCTCGGTGATGTCCAGCTTGTGCTTGGAGATCAGGCTGAGCAGCAGGTCGAAGGGGCCCTCGAAGTTGTCGAGGTGCAGCTCGAAGCCGCCGGCCTCGGCCGCCTCGGCGACCTCGACGGGCTCGTCGATGACGGTCATCCCTCGTGGAGGCGGCGCACGAGCGCGCTGTCCTCGCCGTTCTGCTCCAGGTCGGCGAGCACCAGGTGCAGGGCCTCGCGGACCACGCGGCCGCGGTCGACGGCGAGGCCGTGGGCGGCGCGCAGCGAGAGCCGGGCGTGCTCGAGCTCGAGCAGCTCGGCGGCGGTGAGGTAGACCGTCACCTTCTCGTCGTGCTTGACCCGGCCGCTGGGCTTGCGCGGCACCTCGGGCTCGTCCGGTACGGCGTGGACGGGGCGCTTGCCGACCTTCCCCGGGTCGGCAGGCGCACCGTCGCTCGTCGGCCGGAACAGCTCGTCCGACGACGGCACGCTCACTCGTCGGGCCACCGGCTGAGCACCTCCTTGGCGAGCTGGCGGTAGGCCTCGGCCCCGGCCGAGGCACTCGCGTAGCTGGTGATCGGCTCGCCGGCCACGGTGGAGTCGGAGAACTTCACGGTCCGGCGGATCACGGTGTGGAAGACGGTGTCGCCCCACGCCTCGACCAGCCGCTCCATGACCTCGCGGCTGTGCAGGGTCCGACCGTCGAACATGGTGCCGAGCACGCCGTCGATCTGCAGCACGGGGTTGAGCCGCTCGCGGACCTTGTCGATGGTGTTCTTGAGCAGCGCCACGCCGCGCAGCGCGAAGTACTCGCACTCCAGCGGCACGATGACGCCCTGCGACGCCGTCAGCGCGTTGACCGTGAGCAGGCCGAGCGAGGGCTGGCAGTCGATGAGGACGACGTCGTACTCCGAGAGCGCCGGCGCCAGGACGCGCATGAGGGTCTGCTCGCGGCCGACCTCGTGGACCAGCTGCACCTCGGCGGCCGACAGGTCGATGTTGGAGGGCAGCAGGTCCATCCCGGGCACCCCGGTCGGGACCACGACCTCGTCGAGCGTCACGTCCTTCTGCATCAGCAGGTTGTAGATCGTGAGGTCCATCTCGTGCGGGTTGAGCCCCAGCCCGACCGAGAGCGAGCCCTGCGGGTCGAAGTCGACCAGGAGGACCTTGCGGCCGAACTCGGCCAGCGCCGCGCCCAGGTTGATCGTCGTCGTGGTCTTGCCGACGCCGCCCTTCTGGTTGCACATCGAGACCACGCGGGCGCGGCCGTGCGTGGCCACCGGCCCGGGCTCGGGGATGACCGGCATCGGCCGGCCGGTGGGGCCGAGCGCGACCTTCTCGTCGGCGCTCGCCACCGGCTCCGGGGCCCGCGGCGTGAAGGGCAGGGGCTCGGTGATCGGCTCAGGGGTGGGGGAAGGCATCGCGTCGCTCGGTCCAGGCTCGGGGGCGGGGGCCGACGGGGGCGGGACCGGGGGGACGAAGCGCGGCGGGACCTCCGGAGCGGCTGCTCCGTGGCCGTACCCTCCGCTGGGTCCTGGGTCGAACCCTGCGCCCTGAGTCATCCCGTTTCTCCTCCACTGTCGGCCTGCTGTCGCAGCGAACCTAATTTGTCGACACGGCGACATGTGGCCGACGCGCCCGGGACTCTAGGCGCGGTTTCCCGGCGGCCACAACCCGACCAGGCGCCATCCCCAGGCCGCGCCGGAATCTGTGGAGGAGTGGGGGGTTCCGTACGCTCGCGGTGCACAACCGCGTCCCCGCCTGTGCAGCAATCTGTGGAGAGGGCGCGGTCCCTCCCGGGCCCGCTTGGGGCTCAGTCGAGCAGGTCCTGGTAGTCCTCGTGGCGCTCGATCCAGCCCTTGATGAACGGGCACCGCGCCACCACCCGGCGGCGGCCGTCGGCGCGCACGTCGTCGAGGGCGCCGCGGGCCAGCGCCGACCCGACGCCGTGGCCCTCGAAGGCCTCGTCCACCTCGGTGTGGGTGAAGACGATGAGGTCGTCGGCGGCGTCGTAGTACGCCGCCCCGGCCAGCTCGCCGTCGATGCGCGCCTCGTAGCGCTGCTCGGCCTGGTTGTTAGTCACCTCGACGTCGCTCACCCGGCTGACTCTAGGCTCCCGGCATGATGGCCGGCATGACGTCTCGGGTCCCGTCCGTGGCCGGCGCGCTCGCGCTGGCCGTCTCCGCCCTCGCGATCGGCTCCGCCTCCCCTGCGCACGCCGAGGTCACCCTCGACTGCGCCGGCGGGCCGGTGGCGATCACCTCCAGCACCGAGAGCTACGTGCTCACCGGCGCGTGCAGCACGGTGCGCATCAGCGCCAGCAACGTCGACGTGACGTTGCCCGGCGCGAGCCGGGTGGAGATCACCGGCGCCAACGTCACCGTGGTCTCCGCCGGGAGCCTGGACGTCGTGACCGTGCGCGAGGCCAACAACACCGTCCGCGCGCCCCGAGGCGGTGCGGCCACGATCAAGGGCGCCAACAACACCCTGCGCTACGACAAGCTCGAGCGGCTGGTCATCAGGGGCGCGAACAACCGGGCGACGGTCCGCCAGGGGAAGACCAAGGTCAGCGTGAGCGGCGCCAACAACGTGGTCCGGGTCAACCGGCCGCGCTAGCCGTCCAGCCGCCGCAGCGCGGTGGCCAGCACGACCGCCTCACCCACGGCGTCCGAGGCGTCGAGGTGCACCTGCGCCTCGAGGACCCAGTCGTGGTCGCCCGCCGGGTCGTGCAGGGTCTGCCGCGCGCTCCAGGCGCGACCGGTCCTCTCCACCGCGAGCAGGGCCGGACCGCGGGCGTCGGCGTCCAGTCGGATCTCGTCGTGGTCCTCCCAGTACGCCGCGAGCGCGTCGTCCCAGTCGGCCCGCGTCATCACCACCTCGAGCGGCGGGTCGGCCAGCTCGGCCGTCGCGGTCTCCAGCGCGGCCAGGGCGTCGACGTCGTCGCGCGCGGCCAGCTCGACCCGGCGCCACAGCGCGTTGCGGACCATGACCCGGAACGGCCGCTCCTGAGCCGACAGCGGTCGGGGCGGGGGCGGTGGCGCGTGGCCGGCGACGTCCGGGCGGACGTGGTCGGGGTCCGACAGCGCCTCCCACTCGTCGAGCAGCGAGGAGTCGGTCTGTCGGATGGTCTCGCGCAGCCACTCCAGCAGCTCCTCGACCTCCGGGGTCCGGTGCCGCTCGGGCACGGTCTGGCGCAGGGTGCGGTAGGCGTCGGTGAGGTAGCGCAGCACCAGCCCCTCCGAGCGGGCCAGCTGGTAGCGCCCGACGAGGTCGGTGAACCCCATCCCCTGCTCCCACATCTCGCGGACCACGGCCTTGGGGTCCAGCGCCTCGGGGTCCAGCCACGGGTGGGTCTCGCGGTAGACCTCGAACGTCGCCTCCAGCAGCTCGGCCAGCGGCCGCGGCCAGGTGACCTCCTCGAGCAGCACCATCCGCTCGTCGTACTCGATGCCGTCGGCCTTCATGGCCGCGACCGCCTCGCCGCGCGCCTCGTGCTGCTGCGCCCACAGCACCTGCCGCGGCGGCTCGAGGACGGCCTCGACGACCGAGACGACGTCCATGGGGTACGTCGCGGCCTCCGGGTCCAGCACGTCGAGGGCGGCCAGCGCGAAGTGGGCCAGCTCCTGGTTGAGCGCGAAGTCCTCGGGCAGGTCCACGGTGAGGACGTAGCGCCGGCCGAACCCGTCCGGCTCGTCCAGCCGGGTCAGGATCCCGGAGCGGGCCAGCGACCGGGCCAGTCGCAGGGCGCGGCGGGCCAGCCGCAGCTGCTCGCGCCGGCCGGAGTGGTTGTCGGTGAGGAGCCGGCGCATGACGGGGAACGCGTCCTCCTCGCGGGAGAGCACGTTGACCAGCATCGAGTCGTCCACGCGCATGCGGGAGACCAGCGGCTCGGGCTCGCCGGCCACCAGCTTGTCGAAGGTCTGCTCGGTCCACACCACCGTGCCGTCGGGCGGCTTGCGGAGGTGGGGCTTGGACTTCTTCTTCGGGTTGTCCGCGTTCTTGGCCTCGGACTTCGCCTTCGCCTTCTCGTTCTCGATGACGTGCTCGGGGGCCTGGACCACGACGTAGCCCGCGGTGTCGTAGCCGGCCCGGCCCGCGCGTCCGGCGATCTGCAGGAACTCCCGGGTGCGCAGGATGCGCTGCCGGCGCCCGTCGTACTTGGCCAGCCCGGTGAACAGCACGGTCCGGATGGGCACGTTGATGCCGACGCCGAGGGTGTCGGTGCCGCAGATGACGGTGAGCAGCCCGGCCTGGGCCAGCTGCTCCACCAGCCGCCGGTAGCGCGGCAGCATCCCGGCGTGGTGGACCCCGATGCCCTTCTTGAGCAGCTTGCTCAGCGTCTTGCCGAAGCCGGCCGCGAACCGCACCCCGGCCAGCCGCTCGGCCAGCTCCGGCCCCGGCTTCGGCAGGTACGGCGCGGTGAGCAGCGACGTGGCGTGCTCGACGGCGTCCTTCTGGGTGAAGTGCACGACGTACGCCGGCGCCTGGTGGGTGGAGACCAGCTCCTCCAGCGTGTCCGGCAGCGGCGTCAGCGCCCAGGTGAAGGTCAGCGGCACCGGCCGCTCGGCGTCCTTGACCGACGCCGTGTCCCGGCCGGTGCGCCGGGTGAGGTCGGCCTCGACCTCGCTGGTGTCGCCCAGCGTGGCCGACATGAGCAGGAACTGCGCCCGGGTGAGCTCCAGCAGCGGCACCTGCCAGGCCCAGCCGCGGTCGGGCTCGGCGTAGTAGTGGAATTCGTCCATCACCACCAGGCCGACGTCGGCGGCCGAGCCCTCGCGCAGCGCGATGTTGGCCAGGATCTCCGCGGTGCAGCAGATGACCGGGGCGTCGGCGTTGACCGAGGCGTCGCCGGTCAGCATCCCGACGTCGTCGGTGCCGAAGACCGCGCAGAGGTCGAAGAACTTCTCGCTGACCAGCGCCTTGATCGGCGCGGTGTAGTAGGTGACCTGGTCGCGGGCCAGGGCCGCGGCGTGGGCGGCCACCGCGACCAGTGACTTGCCAGAGCCGGTCGGCGTGGCCAGCACGACGTTCGAGCCGGCCAGCAGCTCCAGGACGGCCTCGTCCTGGTGCGGGTAGAGCTCGAGACCCTGCGCGGCGGCCCAGTCCACGACCGCGGCGTACACGTCGTCCTCGGACGCGCCGGTGCGCACGTCGAGCCGGGGCGTCACTCCCGAGCCCGGGGGTGAGCGCTGGCGAAGACCTCGCGGAGGCTGTCCACGGTGACCAGGGTGTAGACCTGGGTGGTCGTGACCGAGGCGTGGCCCAGGAGCTCCTGGACCACGCGGACGTCGGCGCCGCCGTCGAGCAGGTGGGTGGCGAAGGAGTGGCGCAGGGTGTGCGGCGAGACGTCGCGGGTCACCCCGGCACGCTCGGCCGCCTTGACCAGCACCGCCCAGGCCGACTGGCGCGAGAGCCGACCGCCGCGGGCGTTGAGGAACAGGGCGGGTGTGCCCTTCCCCGTCGCGACCAGCTCGGGCCGGCCGCGCACCCGGTAGGCGTCGACCGCCTCGAGCGCGAACGAGCCGACCGGCACGATCCGCTCCTTGCCGCCCTTGCCCCGCAGCAGCACGGTGTGGTCGACCGGGTCGAGGTCGTCGACGTCCAGGCCGACGGCCTCGGAGATCCGCGCGCCGGTGCCGTAGAGCACCTCGAGCAGGGCCCGGTCGCGCAGCGCCAGGGTGGTGCCCGGCGCGCCGGCCGCCTCGAGGATCGCCTCGACGTCGGCCAGCGGCAGCGCCTTGGGCAGCCGCTTGGCCGGCGTGGGCGGCTTGACCGCGCTGGCCGGGTCGGCCTGGGCCAGCCCGTCGGCCAGCGCGAACTTGTGGAAGCCGCGCACCGCGACCACCGTGCGGGCCGCGGACGTCGAGCTCAGCGGCGGGTGGTCGGCGTCGCCCTCGCGCAGCGCGACCAGGAAGCCCGTCACCGTCGCCTCGCTCACCTGGTCCAGGCTGTCGACGCCGGCCTTGTCCAGGTGCTCCAGGTAGCGCCGCAGGTCCCGGCGGTACGACGTCAGCGTGTTCGCGGCCAGGCCCCGCTCGACCGCCAGGTGGTCGAGGTAGGTCCGGACCGCGCGCTCGACCACGCCTACGCCAGCACCTCGTCCGGGTCCACGGCGTCGATGCCGACGGCCTCGCCGACGGGCTTGTTGGTCAGCTGCCCGGCGTGGGTGTTGAGCCCGAGGGCCAGGGAACGGTCCGACCGGCACGCCTCGGTCCACCCCCGGTTGGCCAGCGCGACCGCGTAGGGCAGCGTCGCGTTGGTCAACGCGTACGTCGAGGTGTTCGGCACCGCGCCGGGCATGTTCGCCACGCAGTAGAACGTCGAGCCGTGGACCTCGTAGGTCGGGTCCGCGTGCGTGGTCGCGTGGGAGTCCTCGAAGCAGCCGCCCTGGTCGATCGCGATGTCCACCAGCACCGAGCCCGGCTTCATCCGCGAGACCAGCTCGTTCGACACCAGCTTCGGCGCCGCCGCTCCGGGGATCAGCACGGCCCCGATCACCAGGTCCGCCTCGAGCACCTGCTGCTCCAGCGCGAGCTTCGAGCTGGCCAGGCCGTGGACCCGGTTGTCGTAGCGCCAGAACGACATCCGCAGCTTGTCCAGATCGGTGTCCAGCAGCGTCACGTCCGCGCCCATCCCCAACGCGATGTTCGCGGCGTTCTGACCGCTCACCCCGGCGCCGATGATGACGACCTTCGCGTTGGCGACCCCACCGACACCGCCCATCAGGACGCCGCGGCCGCCCTGGGCCTTCATCAGGCTGTAGGCGCCCACCTGGGGCGCCAGGCAGCCGGCGACCTCGGACATCGGGTAGAGCAGGGGCAGCCCACCGGAGGGCAGCTGGACGGTCTCGTAGGCGATCGCGGTGACCTTGCGCGCCAGCAGCTCCTCGGTCAGCGGCTTGTCCGCGGCCAGGTGCAGGTAGGTGAACAGCGTCAGCCCCTCCCGCATCCGGTCGTACTCCTCCGCGACCGGCTCCTTGACCTTCAGCACCAGGTCCACCCCACCGTCGGTGCCCCACGCCTCCTCGGCCGTGTCCACGATCCGCGCGCCCGCGGCGACGTACTCCTCGTCGGTGATCTGCGAGCCGACGCCGGCGTCCTTCTGGACGACGACCTCGTGGCCGTGGGCCACCAGCTCGTGCACCCCGATCGGCGTGATCGCCACGCGGTACTCGTGGTTCTTGACTTCCTTCGGCACTCCGACCTTCACGGAGCCGACACTAGCCCTCGGCGACGCGCGGTCAGCACGGCGATGAGCACCGGCGCGTCCTGCACCGAGCCGTCCAGGCAGGCGGCCTCGAGGTCGGCGAACGGCACCCAGAGGGTCTGCATGTCCGCCTCCTCGTGGGCGGGCTCGAAGTCGCCGCGGCCCACGTCGCTCAGACCACGGGCGACGAAGTGGTGGATGAGCTCGCTGCTGATGCCGGGCGAGCTGTAGACCGAGGTCAGCGGGGTCCAGTCGGTCGCCTCCAGCCCGGCCTCCTCCCGCAGCTCGCGCACGGCGGCCGCACGGGGGTCCTCGCCCTCCTGGTCGAGCAGGCCGGCTGGCAGCTCCAGCATCCGGCGCCCGACGGGGTGGCGGTACTGGCGAAGGCAGAGCACCCGCTCCTCGTCGTCGACGGCCAGGATCACCACGGCGCCCGGGTGCTCCAGCACCACGCGGGTGAACGGGTCCTCGTCGTCCGCGCCCGGGCGGCGCACGGTGTCGGCGCGCAGAGCGAACGGGATCCGGCTCCGGTAGAGGTCCTCGGTCCCCTCGACCGGCCACTCCTCGGGGACGTCGGCTACCTGGCTGGGCACCCGGTGGAGGCTACCGTTCGGCTCATGAGCGACCCTGCCGACAGCGGCGAGCCGGCCAGCCTGACCGAGCAGGAGGCGCGGGAGCGGGCGGCGCTGCTCGAGGTGGAGCGGTACGACGTGCGCGTGGACCTGCGCGACCTGCTCGAGGGCGAGCGGTGGCAGGCGTCCTCGACCATCACCTTCACCTGCCGCACGCCGGGCGCCTCGAGCTTCGTCGACGTCGTCGGCGAGGTGACCGCGGCCCGGCTCAACGACGTCGAACTGGACCTCTCCACCCACGGGCGCGGTCGGCTGCCGCTGCCCGACCTGGCCGCGGACAACGTCCTGGTCGTCGACTCGGTCCAGGCCGACACCGGCTCGGGCAACGCGATCCTGCGCAGCGTCGACCCGCAGGACGGCCTGGTCTACGTGTGGAGCTCCTTCGAGCCCGACGGCGCCCGCCGGGCGTGGGCCTGCTTCGACCAGCCCGACCTCAAGGCCGTGCACGGCTTCCAGGTCAGCGCCCCGTCGGCGTGGACCGTGCTCAGCAACACCTCGCCCGACGTCGTGCTCGACCGCGAGGACGGCGGGCGGCTGTGGAACTTCGAGGACACGCCGCGGCTCTCGACGTACGTCGTGGTGGTCAACGCCGGCCCGTTCCACGAGCAGCGCGAGGAGCACGGGGACCACGACCTCGGCCTCTACTGCCGCCAGTCCCTGCGGACCTACCTCGAGCGCGACGCCGAGGAGATCTTCCGCATCACCGCGCAGGGGCTGGCCTTCTTCGGTGAGCAGTTCGCCCGGCCGTTCCCGCAGCGGCGCTACGACCACGTCTTCGTCCCCGACTTCGGCGGTGCGATGGAGAACTGGGGCTGCGTGACGTGCAGCGACAGCGAGCTCTACCGCTCTCCTCCGACGTACGCCGAGCGCGCGTGGCGGGCGCTGCTGATCCTGCACGAGATGGCCCACCAGTGGTTCGGCGACCTGGTCACCATGCGCTGGTGGGACGACGTCTGGCTCAACGAGGCCTTCGCGTCCTTCGCCTCCGCGTGGGCCTCGGTCGGGGCCACCGAGTTCACCGACGCGTGGGCGGCCTTCCTGGCCCAGGAGGAGCTGCCGGCCTACCAGCTCGACGCCGGTCCCGCCACGCACCCGATCCGCGGCCAGGTCAGCGACGAGTCCCACGCCTTCGCCAGCTTCGACGCCATCACCTACTACAAGGGCCAGGCGGTGCTGCGCCAGCTGATGGCCCTGGTGGGCGAGGAGACGTTCGTCGAGGCGCTGCGGCACTACTTCGCCGACCACGCGTGGGCCAACGCCACGCTGGACGACCTGATGGGTGCGGTCGGCGCGGCGAGCGGTCGCGACCTGACCGGCTGGACGACGGCGTGGCTGGACCAGGCGGGCACCGACACCCTCAGCCTGATCGGCGGCACGCTGCTGGCCTCCAGCCCGGACGGCGGTGAGCCGCGTCCGCACGCGCTGCGCATCGGGTCCTACGAACGCACCGACGACGGGCTGCGCCAGGTGGCGCTCACCGACGTGGAGACGAGCGGGACGACCACCCGGCTCGACCTGCCGGTCGCCGACCTGCACCTGGTCAACGACGGCGACCTGACCTTCGCCTCGGTGCGCACCGACGAGCGCTCGCTGGAGGTGCTGCTCTCCACCGCCGCGTCCCTGCCCGATCCGGTCGACCGCGCGCTCGCGGTGTGCACCGCGTGGGACCTGCTCTATCGCGGTGAGCTGTCCACCGGCGACTTCCTGGACTGCGTGCTCGCGGTGCTGGCGACCGAGCCGAGCCCGGGCGTCGTGCAGCCGTTCTTCGAGCTGGCCCTCGACGCGGCCGAGCAGTGGAGCCCGGCCGTGCTGGTCCCCCGCCGGCTGGCGCGGCTCGCCGACGTGGCCGCGGCCCGAGCCCAGGAGCCCGACCACCGCACCGCGGCGCTGCAGACCCTGGCCGCGGCGGCGTCGTCCGCGGAGCACTTCGAGCTGCTCGACGCCGCGGCGGCCGACGACCACGACCTGGCCTGGCGGGTCCAGGTCCGGCGCGCGTCCCTGGGTCGCTACGACGCCGCGGCGGTCGCCGACCTGCTCGAGCGCGACCCCGACCCGGACGCGCAGGTCCGGGCCTGGGGCGTCGAGGCAGCGCGACCGACCGAGGAGGCCAAGGCCGAGGCGTGGGAGCGGGTGTGGCGCGAGCGCGCCGTACCGGCCGGGCTGCCGCAGATCGGCTTCGCCCGCGCGTTCTGGCGACCGGCGCAGCACGAGCTGCTGCTGCCGTGGGCCCACCGCTACCTCGACGAGCTGACCGACCTGTCCGGCGGCCTGCTGTCGGTGCTGAGCCAGGTGCGCATCATGCGCCCGCGCACCTGCGACGAGGAGTGGCTGGCCCGGGCCGAGGAGCTGACCCGGTCCGAGGAGCTGACACCGGTGGTCCGGACCTCGCTGGTGGCCACCGTCGACACGCTCACCCGGGTGCTCGGCGCGCGCTCCTGACCGGGCCCCGGGTCGGGACGCCGGCCGTCACTCGACGGTGGCCGGCTCCCGGCGCAGCCCGGTCTCGTCGATCGGGAAGCGCAGCTCGCGCTGGCGCGCGATGGCGGCCCCGACCAGCCCCTTGAACAGCGGGTGCGGCCGGGTCGGGCGCGAGCGCAGCTCGGGGTGGGCCTGGGTCGCGATGTAGTAGGGGTGCTCGTCGCGGGCCAGCTCGACGAACTCGACCAGGTTGTTGTCCGGCGAGGTGCCGGAGAAGACCAGGCCGGCCTCCTCGAGGGTGTCGCGGTAGGCGTTGTTGACCTCGTAGCGGTGCCGGTGCCGCTCGTCGATGAGCTCGGCGGCGTACACCTCGCGCGCGATCGAGCCCGGTTTGAGCAGCGCCGGGTAGAGCCCGAGCCGCATGGTCCCGCCAAGGTCGCCGGCGCCCTCGACGTAGGCGAGCTGCTCCTCCATCGTGGCGATGACCGGCTCCGGGCTCTCGGGGTCGAACTCGGTGGAGTCGGCCTTCTCCAGCCCGGCCACGTTGCGGGCGTACTCGATGACCATGCACTGCAGCCCCAGGCACAGACCCAGGGTCGGGATGCCGTGGGTGCGGGCGAAGGTCAGCGCGCCGATCTTGCCCTCGAGACCGCGGACGCCGAAGCCGCCCGGGACGCAGACCGCGTCCACGTCGGACAGGTGGCGGGCCGCGCCGGACGGGGTCTGGCACTCGTCGGAGGGGATCCAGCGGATCTTGACCTCGGCCTCGTGCGCGAAGCCGCCCGCCTTGAGGGCCTCGGCCACCGAGAGGTAGGCGTCGTGCAGGTCGACGTACTTGCCGACGAGCGCCACGGTGACCTCCTCGGACGGGTGGTGCACCCGGCGCAGCAGGTCGTCCCAGACCGTCCAGTCCACGTCGCGGAAGGGCAGGTCGAGCCGGCGCACGACGTAGGCGTCCAGGCCCTGGCGGTGCAGCACCTTGGGGATGTCGTAGATCGACGGCGCGTCCGGGGCCGTGACCACGGCCTCCTGGTCCACGTCGCACATGAGCGAGATCTTCTTCTTGATCGAGTCCGGCAGCTCGCGGTCGGCGCGGCAGACCACGGCGTCGGGCTGGATGCCGACCTGGCGCAGCGCGGCCACCGAGTGCTGGGTCGGCTTGGTCTTCAGCTCACCCGACGGGCCGATGTAGGGGACCAGCGAGATGTGCAGGAAGAAGCAGTTGTCGCGCCCGATGTCGTGGCGCACCTGCCGGGCCGCCTCGAGGAAGGGCAGCGACTCGATGTCGCCGACCGTGCCGCCGATCTCGGTGATCACCACGTCGACGTGCTCACCGTCGGCGCCGGACCCGCCCATGGCGAGGATCCGCTCCTTGATCTCGTTGGTGATGTGCGGGATCACCTGGACCGTGTCGCCGAGGTAGTCCCCGCGCCGCTCCTTGGCGATCACCTCGGAGTAGACCTGGCCGGTCGTCACGTTGGCGATCTGGCCGAGGTCGGTGTCCAGGAACCGTTCGTAGTGGCCGATGTCGAGGTCGGTCTCCGCGCCGTCGTTGGTCACGAAGACCTCGCCGTGCTGGAACGGGTTCATCGTGCCCGGGTCGACGTTGAGGTAGGGGTCGAGCTTCTGCATCGTCACGTGCAGACCGCGCGAGCGCAGCAGCCGACCGAGGCTCGAAGCGGTGAGCCCCTTGCCGAGCGAGGAGGCGACGCCTCCGGTGACGAACACGTGCTTTGTCACGGAGGACCTCATGGACCTCCATGCTATGCCAAGGGCACGGCACCATCCGCACCCGACGCACCGAACGCGCCGCTCGTGCCGTTGATCACCGCGATCAGGGCCAGCACGGCGGTCACCTGACCCAGGGCCGTGTCCGTCCCGTCCACGGTCGAGATCCGCTCGCCGAGGTCGGACTCGCGCAGCGCGGCGAGCTCGCCGTCGTCGGCGGAGTCGGTGTCGCCGACCACCACGACGCCCGCGCTCTGGGCGCCGACGCCGTTGACCACGCCGGCCAGCACGGTGCGTGCGGCCAGGCTCGCACCGCCGTCGTCCTGGCCCGGGGGCAGCACGACGAGCACCAGCGGGGCGTTGCGCACGTCGGTCGGTGACTGGAGCAGCCCGGCGTCGGCCAGCGCGGTGCGGACGGTGACGGCCGCGAGGTCGGCGCGCACCGAGGACGGCTGGGTCGTGGACATGGCCAGGGCCAGCAGCGTCCCGACGGTGTCGTAGCCCCAGGTGTCGGTCGGCACGCGCGGGTCGCCCAGGCTGGTGGCCAGCTGGCTGGTGGTGTCCTCGACGTCGTCGCGCTGCTCGGGGTCGAGCAGGGTGTCGCTCACCGTGTAGGTGCCGGTGACCGACCCGCCCGCGGCCAGGACCTGGGCGTTGAGCGCCTCGACCTGGCTGTCGTCGGCGCCCGGCAGCGCCAGGATCGCGGTGGCGTGGGTGTCCAGGCCGTTGGCGTAGAGCCGAGCGGCCCCGGCGGCGGCGAACGCCTCGGCGTACGTCGTGTCGGCCGCGCTCGACTCCGGCCGGTCAGCGCCGCTGGCGGCGGCGCTCCCGCGGGCGCTGTCCGTGTCGTCGTCGTCACCGGCCAGCGGCCCGCCGCCGAGGACGATGCCCACGGCGAGGGCCAAGAAGACCGCGACGAGGGAGGCGACGTGCTGGCGCAGCGTGATCATGTGAGCCCCTGGAGTTGGTCGACGACGCTCTGGACCCAGTCGCGGCCGACCGGGGTCACCGCGATGGCCGCGAGCAGCGCGAGCAGCCCAGCGACGACGACGAAGGCGAGCTGGCCCGAGCCGGGCCGGCCGGAGTACAGCGCCCGGACGGCCGTCGGCGTGACCAGCCGCTCCCCCAGCTTGAGCCGGGTCACGAAGCCGCTGGTCGGCGCCTCGCCGGGCCGGTCGAGGTAGTCCTCGAGCCGCGCGTGCAGGCCCACCCCGACCACGACCGAGGCACCGTGGTGCTCGGCCAGCAGCAGGGCGACGTCCTCGGCGCTGGCCGTGGAGTCCACCAGCAGCGGGGCGTTGGTGGCCACCGTCTCGATCGTGGCCTGCTCGTCCAGCCCCGAGCCCGGTGGCGTCATCAGGACCACGTCGGTCGCCACCCGCAGCGCGTCGCCGGAGGGCACCGTGTCCGGGTCGCCCGCCGTGACCAGCACGATGTCCGGCGCCCAGGTGAGCCCGATCAGGTCGTCGGCGGCGCGGCCCACGGCGACGACCACCGGCGCCTGCTCGCGCACGAAGGACGCGACGGCCTGGAGGTCGGCGTGGTCGGCGCGGGCCACGACCACCACGGGCCGGTCCCGGAGCGCGGTGCGCACGTGCGGCAGGCCCTGGCCCTGGAGCAGCAGCCGCCACTCCTGCTCGAGCGCCTCGCCCGGGTCCGGGGCCAGCAGGTCCACCGGCCCGCGCGCCGCCGACTGGGCCCGCTCGGTGTCCCGGTGCACGAGGTCCAGGTCGACGTCGCGGCCGACGGCCAGCTCGTCGACGCCGCCGTCGGGCCGGACGGCGTACACCACGCCTTGGTGCACGCGGACCTGCTGGGCGTCGAGGATGTTGCTCAGCCCCTCGGCGCCGATCTGGTCGACCACCGGGAGCGCGGCCTCGGCCAGCACCTCCGGGCCCAGGCTGGCGTAGCGGCCCGACCCCATCCGCTGGGCGTTGACCACGGCCACGACACCGGCGTCCACCAGCGCGGTCGCGGTCTGCCGGTCCAGGTCGGCGTGGTCGAGGACGGCGACGTCTCCCGGCTGGAGGGAGGGCAGCAGGCTCGCGGGGTCCACCCCGACGCGGGCGGTGCCCAGCACACCGCCGGGGCCGGTGCCGCCGGACGCGGTCAGCGTGGTCCTGCGCGCGTTGGCCTTCACGAGGAGACAACGACCGCGGGCGGGTGACGTCTCGTGTGACGCACCCCGCAGCAGCCGACCCCCCGGTCCATGGAGGTCAGTGTGTCAGGCCGCCCCGCTCCCGGGCCGTCAGGCCAGGGCCCGGGCGGGCGCGGCCACCTCGAGCAGCTCGCGGGCGTGGGCCAGCGCCGTGTCGGACTCGGCCAGCCCCGCCAGCATGCGCGACAGCTCCCGCTCGCGGGCCGCCTCGTCCAGCACGGTCAGCCCGGAGCTGGTGACCGAGCCGTCGCTGGCCTTCTCGACCAGGACGTGGCGATCGGCGTACGCCGCGACCTGGGGCAGGTGCGTCACCACCAGCACCTGGGCGGTGCGGGCCAGCTGGGCCAGGCGCCGGCCGATCTCGACCGCGGCGCTGCCGCCCACGCCGGCGTCGACCTCGTCGAAGACGAACGTCGGCACCGGGCTGGTCCCGGCCAGCGCCACCTCGAGGGCCAGCATCACCCGCGACAGCTCACCGCCGGACGCGCCCTTGTGCAGCGGCCGCGGCTCGGAGCCGGTGTTGGCGGCCAGCAGCAGCTCGACCTCGTCCACGCCGCTCGCGTTGTGCCGCAGCCAGCGCCGGCCCACCTCGAGCGGGCTCCCCGACGGCTCGCCGGCCGGCGCGTCGACCTCGTGCTGGCTCACGGTGACCTCGAGGCGGGCGTGCGGCATGGCCAGGAGGCTCAGCTCGGCGGTGACCTCGGTGGCGAGCCGCGTCGCCGCCTCGGACCGCGCCGCGGACAGGCTGAGGGCGACCTCGCCCAGCTCGGCGCGCAGTGAGCGCTGCTGCTCGCGCAGGGTCTCGATCCGCTCGTCGGTGCCGTCGAGGTCCAGCAGCCGGGCCGCCGACGTCTCGGCCCAGGCCAGGACGTCCTCGGCGGTCTCGCCGTACTTGCGGGTCAGCGCGGTCAGCGCCGCCCGCCGCTCGGAGGTGGCGGCCAGTCGCGCCGGGTCGGCGTCCACGCCCGCGGCGTAGGACGCCACGTCCGCGGCCAGGTCGCTGAGCAGGTAGGTGATCTCGGCCAGCCGGTCCGCCAGCGCCCCCGCGTCGGCGTCGTGCGCGCGCACGCTCTCGAGCAGGGTCCGCGCCGCCGACGCCGCCGCCAGCGCGTCCGGGTCGCCGCTCTCGCTCGACAGCGCCTCGCGGGCGCCCTCGGCCGCGGTGCGCAGCTCCTCGGCGTAGCCCAGCCGCGCCTCGTCCGCCGCCAGCTGCGCGTCCTCGCCCGGCTTGGGGTCGACCGCCTCGATCTCGCCCAGCCCGAACCGCAGCAGGTCCGCCTCCCGGGCCCGCTCCCGCGCGCTGGCCACGACCTCGTCGAGCTCGCGCTCGGTGGCCTCGAGCCGGGCGTGCAGGGCGGCGTACGCCGAGACCAGCGCCAGCACCGGCTCGCCCCCGAACCGGTCCAGCGCCTCCCGCTGCGCCCGGTGCCGCAGGAGCCGGTGCTGGTCGGACTGCCCGTGCACCGCCACCAGCGGCTCGGCCACCTCGGCCAGCCGGGACACCGGCACCGACGCGCCGCCGACCCAGGCCCGGGACCGGCCCTCGCTGGCCACGTTGCGGGCCAGCACCACGTGGCCGTCCTCGACCTCGCCGCCCGCCTCGTCCACCGCGCTCGCGAACCCGGCCAACCCGCTCGCGTCCACCACGCCCTCGACCCGCGCGTGCGCCGCGCCGGTGCGGACCATCCCGCTGTCGGCCCGCCCGCCCAGCAGCAGCCCGAGCGCGGTCACCACCATCGTCTTGCCGGCGCCGGTCTCGCCGGTGATCACCGTCAGCCCCGGCCCGAGCTCGAGCCGCGAGGAGTCGATGACGCCCAGCTGGCCGATCCGGATCTCCTCGAGCACGTCTCAGTCCTCCCCGTCCGCGGCCCGGTGCTCGGCCCGGTGCTCGGCCCGGTGCTCGACCCGGTCGAGCCGCTCCTCAGCCCGATCGCCCCGGTCCTCGGCCCGGTCGGCGCGGTCCTCGGCCCGGCGGCGGCGCTCGGCCGAGCCACGCCACCCTTCGACCGGCAGGTCGAACTTGGCCACCAGCCGGTCGGTGAACGGCGAGTCGTGGAGCCGGGCCAGGCGCACCGGCTGCTCGGCCCGCCGCACCTCGATGCGCGCCCCCGGCGGCAGGTCCACCGTGCGCCGGCCGTCGCACCACAGCACGCCGACCCCATCGGTGCGCGACATGACCTCGACGGCCAGCACCGAGTCCGGCGCCACCACCAGCGGCCGCGCGAAGAGCGCGTGCGCGCTCAGCGGCACCACCAGCAGCGCCTCGACCCGCGGCCAGACGATCGGCCCGCCCGCACTGAAGTTGTAGGCGGTCGACCCCGTCGGCGTGGACAGCACCACCCCATCGCAGCCCCACCGCGACAGCGGCCGGTTGTCGACCTCGACGACGACCTCGATCATCCGCTCGCGCGAGGCCTTCTCCACCGACGCCTCGTTGAGCGCGAAGGTGTGCCGGATCAGCTCGCCGTCCCGGAACGCCCGCACGTCGAGCGCCAGCCGGTCCTCCGGCGCCCACCGCCGCTCGACGATCGCGTCGATGACGTTCTCGACGTCGTCCACCTCGGCCTCGGCCAGGAACCCGACGTGGCCCAGGTTGACCCCCAGCACCGGCGTCCCGGTCCCCCACGTCACCTCCGCGGCGCGCAGGATCGACCCGTCCCCGCCGACCACCACGGCCAGCTCGCAGTCACAGGCCAGCTCGGTGTCGTCGTCGCGCAGCTCGATGAGGGAGTACGACGACGGCCCGATCCCCAGGTCCGCGGCCTCCTCGGCGAGCAGCCGGACCACGATCCCGTGCTCGGTGAGCGCTTTGCACAGCCGCGTCGAGACGTCGCGCGCGGCTTCGCGACCGGTGTGCGACAGGATCAGGACGCGCCGCGGCTGCGCCCCGTCCGGGGCGGCGGCTGCGTCGTCGCCGGCGTGGTCAGCGGCGTCCGTCGTGGTCACGCGTCCAGCCTCTCAGACGGCACCCCCTGCGACCGGTCAGCCTCGCACGGCGCTGTGGATGTCCGCCTCGTCCAGCTCGGCCGGCCCCCGCCGCAGCCACAGGAAGAACTCGACGTTCCCCGACGGCCCCGGCAGCGGGCTGCGGGCCACCGCCCGCGCGCCCCACCCGAGCTCCGCGGCCCGTGCGGCCACCGCCGCCACCGCCTCGGCCCGCAGCGCCGGGTCGCGGACCACCCCACCCTTGCCGACCCGGTCCTTGCCCACCTCGAACTGCGGCTTGACCATGAGCGCCAGGTCGCCGTCCTCCCGGGTCACCCCGACGAGCGGCGCCAGCACCAGGGCCAGCGAGATGAAGGACAGGTCCCCCACCACCAGGTCCACCGGCCCGCCCACCAGCTCGGGGGTGATCTCGCGGATGTTGGTCCGGTCGTGCACCCGCACCCGCTCGTCCGAACGCAGCGACCAGGCCAGCTGCCCGTACCCCACGTCGACCGCCACCACCTCCCGCGCCCCCGCCCGCAGCAGCACGTCGGTGAACCCGCCCGTCGACGCCCCCGCGTCCAGGCAGCGCCGGCCCTCGACCAGCAGACCCAGCGGCTCGAAGACCGCCAGCGCCCCGGCCAGCTTGTGCCCGCCGCGCGACACGTAGTCCGGCCGATCCGGGTCCTCGACCACCACGATGGCCACGTCCGTGGTCACCTGGGTGGCCGGCTTGCCCGCCGTCGCCCCCGACACGCCGACCCGACCCGCCGCGACCAGCTCGGCCGCGTGCTCGCGCGAGCGCGCCAGCCCGCGCCGGACCAGCTCCGCATCCAGCCGGAGCCGCCTCGGTGGCACTCCCGGGCCCCTTCTCAGGCGGGTCCGGTGTGGTCGTCACCGGAGTCGTCCAGCGCCTGGCGCAGCTGCACCTGGGCGCTCTCGAACACGCCCACGTGCTCCTCCAGCGGTCGCTCGTCGAGCTCCTCGACCGCCCGGAGCACCTCGTCGACCCGGTCCACACCCGTGCGCACGCGCTCGGTCGGCTCACCCGGCTCGCCGAGGTCCGCCGGCTCGGGCTCCGCGTCGGCCCAGCCGGGCTCGCCGGTCACGGGCTCCAGCGGCTCGCCGTCGTCCTGACCGTCGTCCTGACCGTCGACCTGGCCGTCGACCTGGCCGTCGACCTGGCCGTCGACCTGGCCGTCGACCTGGCCGTCGACCTGGCCGTCGACCTGGCCGTCGACCTGGCCGTCGACCTGGCCGTCGACCTGGCCGTCGACCTGGCCGTCGACCTGGCCGTCGACCTGGCCGTCGACCTGGCCGTCGACCTGGCCGTCGATCTGGCCGTCGATCTGGCCGTCGATCTGGCCGTCGATCTGGCCGTCGATCTGGCCGTCGATCTGGCCGTCGATCTGGCCGTCGATCTGGCCGTCGATCTGGCCGTCGATCTGGCCGTCGATCTGGCCGTCGATCTCGCCGTCGATCTCGCCGTCGATCTCGCCGTCGAACCCGTCCTCGGGCTGGTCCAGGGTCTGGTCCTCGAGTCCGCCCTCGACCACGTCCGGCTCGTGCTGCGGCTGCTCGGTCATGGGCGGCACGCTACTCCGGCGGGGTCAGCCCCTCGGTCCGGACGGGCTCGCCGGTCTCGTCGAGGTGGGCCCACGCCGCCTCGGCCACGACCCGCCACCAGTCGTCGGCGCCGCCGTCCCCGGCCACCGCCAGCGCGCCGTCGGCGACCCGGGCCGTCCAGCCGCCCAGGCCCACCTCGCCGTCCTTCGTCTCGGGCGCCGCGTGCGCGCTCGTCAGCCCGCCCAGGTCGGCGGCGACGTACGTCGGTCGCTCCTCCGCCCGCGCCGCCACCAGCTCGGGCAGGCCGGTCACCCCGGTGAGCACCAGCAGTGAGTCCAGGCTCGCGGCGCGGGCACCCGCGATGTCGGTGTCGAGCCGGTCGCCCACCATGAGGGGCCGCTCCCCGCCGCAGCGGCGCACGGTCTCGTCCAGCAGCGGCCGCGCGGGCTTGCCCGCGACCACCGGGTCGACCCCGGCGAACCGGCGCAGCAGCTCCACCTGCACCCCGTGCCCGGGCGCCAACCCGAAGGGGGTGGGGATGGTCATGTCGGTGTTGCTGGCCACCCACCACAGCCCGTCGCGGATCCGCACCGCCGCGCGCATGATGTCGCGCCACGGCACGTCCGGGCCGTACCCGGTCACCACCGCCCCGGCCTCGTCCCGCACCCCCACCGGCCGCAGCCCGGCCGCGGTCACCGCCTCGGTCAGCCCACCGGCCCCGAGCACCGCCACCGACGCACCCTCGCCCAGCCGGTCGAGCAGCACCCGCGCCGCCGCCTGGGCCGAGGTCACCACGTCGTCCGCGTCCGCCGTCACCCCCAGGTCGCGCAGGTGCTCGGCGACCGCCTCCGGCGGCCGCGAGGCGTTGTTGGTGATGAACGCGATCCGCATCCCCGCGCCCCGCGCCGCCTCGAGGTGCTCCGGCGCGCCCGGCACGGCGTCCTGGCCGACGTAGACCACGCCGTCCAGGTCCAGCATGGCCAGGTCGTAGCCGTCGGTCAGTGGCCCCTGCGAGCTCCCCAGCGCCAAAGCCCGTCCTCCTCGCGCGGTCCTCAGTAGGATTTGTCGATGGACACCGGCGCCGTGGTCATCCCGCCGTACGTCGGCCGGCCACTGCGTCTCGCGCCCTTCCGCGGCCTCCGGCTGACCCCGCGCCGCGTGGGCGACCCGGCGTCCGGACGCCTCTTCGCCCGACCGTACCGGGCCGTCCCCGGTCGGCTCGCGCAGTGGCAGGAACGCGGACAGCTGCGCCACGACGGCGAGCCCGCGGTCTACCTCCACGAGTACACCGCCGCCGGCCTCACCGTCCGGGGCCTGGTCGGCGCCTTGGACATCTCCCACCGCGCCTCCGGACCCGAGGACCGCGCCGTCCTGCCGCACGAGGGCATCCACCCCGTGCAGGCCGACGAGCTCGCGGACCGGATGACCGAGCTGGCCCTCAACCCGGCGCCGATCCTCCTCGTGCACCGCGCCCCCGCCAGTGTGCGGGCGGTGGTGCACCAGGTGCTGGCCACCGAGCCGGAGGACGACTTCGTCGACCGCAACGAGCAGCGGCACCGGGTCTGGGCCATCCGCGACCCCGACCTGCTGGCCACCCTGGACGACGGCCTCGCGACCTCCCAGGCGCTCATCGCCGACGGCCACCACCGCTACGCGGCCTACTTGCGCATGCAGCGGCGCCACCCCGGCGGCGCGAACGACCGCGGCCTGGCCATGCTCGTGGACCAGGAGGACACCCCTCTCTTCCTCGGGCCGATCCACCGGGTGCTCACCGGCGTCGGACTCGACGACCTCGCCGCCGCGGCCGAGGTCGTGGGCGCCGGCTTCGACGTCGTGGACCGCACCGCGGCCGTCCACGCGCTCGGACCCACGACCCTGGCCGCCACCGACGGCAGGCGCTGGGCCGTGCTCAAGCTGCACCTGCCCGAGGAGCGCGCCGCGGTGGAGCAGCTGCACGAGGACCTGGTCCCCGCCCTGCCGCGCGGCCCCCAGCGCATCGAGTACCACCACTCGGTCGAGACCACCCTCGACCGGCTCCGCCGGGACAGCATCGCGGTGCTGATGCCCGCCCCCGACGTGGACCTGGTGCACCAGATCGCCGCCGATGACCGGCTCCTACCCGAGAAGGCGACCTCCTTCCAGCCGAAGCCCAGCGTGGGGGTGCTCATCCGCTCCTTGCGCGACGGATGAGCCGGACCCTGTCCACCTCGACCTCCACCCTCGACGCCAGCGTGCCGCCGGCCTGGAAGAAGCGCCGACGGACCGCGCCGCTCACCTCCACCAGGTCGCCCTCGTGCCACTTCTCGACCGACCTCTGCAGCCGGGCGGTCCACACCGCGCAGTCGATCGGGTCGACCCGCTGCTTGGGCTGCTCCTGGCCGGCCGGCAGCGGAGGTCGCTGGACGTTGACCTGCACCGTCATCAGCCGATCGCCACTGGGCAGCTCACGAGTCGCCGGCTCCCTGCCCAGCACGCCGACCAGTCGCACCTCGTTGACGGCCGCTCCCTTGTCGGCGGCCACCTCGGATCTCTCCACCTTCTGTGCTGTCATCTGACACCACCTCCTCGCGACCCACCCTGCTGACTCGTGCCGACAGGCGGGACGGGGTCGCAGGGCACCTGTGCAGAACCGAGGTGCGAAGCGCCCTGTGGAGACGTGCAGGACGAGCCGGCGGCCGAAGGATCGACGACAGCGGCGCAGCACGAAATGCAGAAAGGGCCACCCGCAAGGCGGGTGGCCCTTTCTGAATGAATGTCCGGCGACGTCCTACTCTCCCACAACCTCTCGGTTGCAGTACCATCGGCGCTGAGGGGCTTGACTTCCGGGTTCGGGATGGGACCGGGTATTTCCCCCTCGCTAAGGCCGCCGTAACTCTGGCCGACCGCTCCACCGCGCACGAGCGCGGGAGCAGCCGAAGCTACAGTGTGTTCAGTTTTCACTGAATCCTTCGTGGACGCGAGCAGTCAATTGCTAGCAGCAGGTCAACCGTTGTCTTGGTTGAGTGTTTGTGGGACAAGCCCTCGGTCTATTAGTACCGGTCGGCTGGGCATTGCTGCTGTACACCTCCGGCCTATCAACCCAGTGTTCTGCTGGGGACCTTACCTACTTACGTAGTGGGAAACCTCATCTTGAAACGTGCTTCCCGCTTAGATGCATTCAGCGGTTATCACTTCCGAACGTAGCCAACCAGCCGTGCTCTTGGCAGAACAACTGGCACACCAGAGGTTCGTCCATCCCGGTCCTCTCGTACTAGGGACAGCCTTTCTCAAGTTTCCTGCGCGCGCGGCGGATAGGGACCGAACTGTCTCACGACGTTCTAAACCCAGCTCGCGTGCCGCTTTAATGGGCGAACAGCCCAACCCTTGGGACCTACTCCAGCCCCAGGATGCGACGAGCCGACATCGAGGTGCCAAACCATCCCGTCGATATGGACTCTTGGGGAAGATCAGCCTGTTATCCCCGGGGTACCTTTTATCCGTTGAGTGACCACGCTTCCACATGCCGTGGCCAGATCACTAGTTCCGACTTTCGTCCCTGCTCGACATGTCTGTCTCACAGTCAAGCTCCCTTGTGCACTTACACTCGCCACCTGATTGCCAACCAGGCTGAGGGAACCTTTGAGCGCCTCCGTTACATTTTAGGAGGCAACCGCCCCAGTTAAACTACCCATCAGGCACTGTCCCTGATCCGGATTACGGACCTAGGTTAGACATCTAGTACGACCAGAGTGGTATTTCAACGTTGACTCCACACGAACTGGCGTCCGTGCTTCACAGTCTCCCACCTATCCTACACAAGCCGAACCAAACACCAATACCAAACTATAGTAAAGGTCCCGGGGTCTTTCCGTCCTGCCGCGCGTAACGAGCATCTTTACTCGTAGTGCAATTTCGCCGAGTCCACGGTTGAGACAGCGCCCAAGTCGTTACTCCATTCGTGCAGGTCGGAACTTACCCGACAAGGAATTTCGCTACCTTAGGATGGTTATAGTTACCACCGCCGTTTACTGGGGCTTAAGTTCTGGGCTTCGCCGTGAAGCTAACCCGTCCCCTTAACCTTCCAGCACCGGGCAGGAGTCAGTCCGTATACATCGTCTTACAACTTCGCACGGACCTGTGTTTTAGTAAACAGTCGCTTGGGCCTGGTCTCTGCGGCCATCACCGCTGCCTGCCGCTAGGGCATTGACGGATCCGGCCCCCCTTCTCCCGAAGTTACGGGGGCATTTTGCCGAGTTCCTTAACCATGGTTCACTCGATCGCCTTGGTATTCTCTACCTGATCACCTGAGTCGGTTTGGGGTACGGGCGGCGCACAGCTCGCTAGAGGTTTTTCTCGACAGCATAGGATCACCCACTTCGTCCATGCGGACTCCGCGTCAAGTCTCAGGATCATGCGACCCGGATTTGCCTAGGTCACTCCCTACACTCTTGCCCGTGGACAACCATCGCCACGGTTGGGCTACCTTCCTGCGTCACCCCATCGCTTGACTACTACTGGTTCGGGTCCTGCGCTAGCTCAGCTCTCCTCCCCCCGAAGGGTTCGGTAGTGCTGAATTCGGGCAGTTAGCATCACCAGGTTCGTCATGGGCGCTGTTTTGCCGGTACGGGAATATCAACCCGTTGTCCATCGACTACGCCTGTCGGCCTCGCCTTAGGTCCCGACTTACCCAGGGCAGATTAGCTTGACCCTGGAACCCTTGATCATTCGGCGGAGGAGTTTCTCACTCCTCATTCGCTACTCATGCCTGCATTCTCACTCGTGTCGCGTCCACCCCTGGATCACTCCGAGGCTTCACTCGCGACACGACGCTCCCCTACCCATCCAGACAACTGAACCACGAAGGCTTGTCTTATCTGAATGCCATAGCTTCGGCGGATGACTTGAGCCCCGCTACATTGTCGGCGCGGAATCACTTGACCAGTGAGCTATTACGCACTCTTTCAAGGGTGGCTGCTTCCAAGCCAACCTCCTGGTTGTCACTGCAACTCCACATCCTTTTCCACTTAGTCACCGCTTAGGGGCCTTAGCTGATGGTCTGGGCTGTTTCCCTTTCGACTACGGAGCTTATCCCCCGCAGTCTCACTGCTGCGCTCTCACTTACCGGCATTCGGAGTTTGGCTAACGTCAGTAACCTGGTCGGGCCCATCGGCTATCCAGTGCTCTACCTCCGGCAAGAAACACGCAACGCTGCACCTAAATGCATTTCGGGGAGAACCAGCTATCACGAAGTTTGATTGGCCTTTCACCCCTATCCACAGGTCATCCCCTCAGTTTTCAACCTAAGTGGGTTCGGTCCTCCACGCGGTCTTACCCGCGCTTCAACCTGCCCATGGATAGATCACTTCGCTTCGGGTCTTGATCGTGCTACTACGGCGCCCTGTTCGGACTCGCTTTCGCTACGGCTTCCCCACACGGGTTAACCTCGCAACACAACGCAAACTCGCAGGCTCATTCTTCAAAAGGCACGCTGTCACCCCCACAAGTGAAGGCTCCAACGGATTGTAGGCACACGGTTTCAGGTACTATTTCACTCCCCGCCAGGGGTACTTTTCACCTTTCCCTCACGGTACTTGTCCGCTATCGGTCATCGAGGAGTATTTAGGCTTAACGGGTGGTCCCGCCAGATTCACACGGCATTTCAGGGGTGCCGTGTTACTTGGGATACCTCTCCGAAGATCTGTGGTTACGCTTACGGGGCTATCACCCTCTATGGCGCGGCTTTCCAACCGGATTCAACTTCGCACAGATTTTTTGACTTCGTGGTCGACCGGCAGATCGACCTGAAAGGTCCCACAACCCCGTACCTGCAACGCCTGCCGGCTATCACACAGATACGGTTTGGCCTCTTCCGATTTCGCTCGCCACTACTCTCGGAATCACTTTTGTTTTCTCTTCCTGTGGGTACTGAGATGTTTCACTTCCCCACGTTCCCTCCGCACGCCCTATATATTCAGGCGTGGGTAACTGGACATGACTCCAGCTGGGTTTCCCCATTCGGAAATCCCCGGATCACAGCTCGGTTGCCAACTCCCCAGGGCTTATCGCAGGCTCCTACGTCCTTCTTCGGCTCTCGATGCCAAGGCATCCACCATGTGCCCTTCGTAGCTTGTCGCCCACAAACACTCAACGAAGACAACGTCTGCGTCGAGGTTGCGAACACTCGTTCAAAACTTGCTGCTACAAAGACCGGTCACTCTCCCCCACCGCCGGCCAGCGAAGCCCGCAGAAGAGTTGTATGAGAGCGACCGAAAACGCGACGTCTCATGGTGAGGAGACGTCGCGAAGATGCTCGCGTCCACTATGAAGGATTCAATGTCCGTGTCCGCCTGGTGATCGCCCGACGCATCCGCGTCGGGAACCTGCCAGGGGCGCCAGAGTCAGTTGCCTGATCTCTCGGAGCCCAACAGTGTGCCAGGACCACGCTCACCGCACTCGGTTCCAGGTTCCACGCCGGCAAGCCGGCAGTACTGAGGACACGAGCGCGATGCTCGAGGTCATTCATCGACGATTCCACTAGTGAGCAGCACCATCAGCTCCGACTGAGTGTCGGAAGCATTCATGGCCGCGTACTCCTTAGAAAGGAGGTGATCCAGCCGCACCTTCCGGTACGGCTACCTTGTTACGACTTCGTCCCAATCGCCAGCCCCACCTTCGACGGCTCCCTCCACAAGGGTTGGGCCACCGGCTTCGGGTGTTGCCGACTTTCGTGACGTGACGGGCGGTGTGTACAAGGCCCGGGAACGTATTCACCGCAGCGTTGCTGATCTGCGATTACTAGCGACTCCGACTTCATGGGGTCGAGTTGCAGACCCCAATCCGAACTGAGACCGGCTTTTTGGGATTCGCTCCACCTTGCGGTATCGCAGCCCTTTGTACCGGCCATTGTAGCATGCGTGAAGCCCTGGACATAAGGGGCATGATGACTTGACGTCATCCCCACCTTCCTCCGAGTTGACCCCGGCAGTCTCCTATGAGTCCCCGGCATTACCCGCTGGCAACATAGGACGAGGGTTGCGCTCGTTGCGGGACTTAACCCAACATCTCACGACACGAGCTGACGACAGCCATGCACCACCTGTATACCGACAAAAGGGGCTCTATCTCTAGAGCTTTCCGGCATATGTCAAACCCAGGTAAGGTTCTTCGCGTTGCATCGAATTAATCCGCATGCTCCGCCGCTTGTGCGGGCCCCCGTCAATTCCTTTGAGTTTTAGCCTTGCGGCCGTACTCCCCAGGCGGGGCGCTTAATGCGTTAGCTGCGGCACGGAATCCGTGGAATGGACCCCACACCTAGCGCCCAACGTTTACGGTGTGGACTACCAGGGTATCTAATCCTGTTCGCTCCCCACACTTTCGCTCCTCAGCGTCAGGACATTCCCAGAGAACCGCCTTCGCCACCGGTGTTCCTCCTGATATCTGCGCATTTCACCGCTACACCAGGAATTCCGTTCTCCCCTGAATGCCTCAAGTCTGCCCGTATCGGAAGCACGCTCACAGTTAAGCTGTAAGTTTTTCACTCCCGACGCAACAGACCGCCTACGAGCCCTTTACGCCCAATAATTCCGGACAACGCTCGGACCCTACGTATTACCGCGGCTGCTGGCACGTAGTTGGCCGGTCCTTCTTCTGTACCTACCGTCACCACCGTTGTTGGCGCTTCGTCGGTACTGAAAGAGGTTTACAACCCGAAGGCCGTCATCCCTCACGCGGCGTTGCTGGATCAGGCTTTCGCCCATTGTCCAATATTCCCCACTGCTGCCTCCCGTAGGAGTCTGGGCCGTGTCTCAGTCCCAGTGTGGCCGGTCACCCTCTCAGGCCGGCTACCCGTCGAAGCCTTGGTGAGCCGTTACCTCACCAACAAGCTGATAGGCCGCGAGCACATCCTTCACCGAGAAAACTTTCCACTCAGATCCCATGCGGGACTGTGTCGTATCCGGTATTAGCCACCGTTTCCGGCGGTTATCCCGAAGTGAAGGGCAGATTACTCACGTGTTACTCACCCGTTCGCCGCTCGTGTACTCCCGAAGGAGCCTTACCGCTCGACTTGCATGTGTTAAGCACGCCGCCAGCGTTCGTCCTGAGCCAGGATCAAACTCTCCGTAGAAAACTACGCCCTCGACCTCCGCAGCGAGCTGCGAGTGCCGAGGAAAAAGAGATGCCTAGCAGGGATCAAACTCTGACTATTGTCAGAATCATTGTCCTACCAAAGAAATCTGTGGCCGATGACCGAAGTCGTCAGCCGACAGGGCATTACAAACTAATTCGTCGACTATGACACACTGTTGAGTTCTCAAAGATCAGACGCGCACCATCTCCGACCTTTCGGTCGGGCCCGGGGCAACCTGGTAAAACTTACCGGTCCGGCTGGTCCGAGTCAACTCGGCGGCTCCGTGCCGCTGTCATCGCTGCTTCGGCCCTGGTGGACCCGGCCGCGGACGTGGCGGAGCCCCGCTTTCGAGGCCCTTGGCCTCCGAGGTCTTCCGCCGCATCCCTGCGGCGAGATGAAACATTAGACGACGCCTGGGCGACGCACAAATCGGGGTGCCCTTTCGCGCAAAACCGCAGGTCAGAGCGCCTGTCGGCGACGGCGCAGCGGTGCGGCCGGTCGGTAGGAGGACACCGTGGGTTCACCCGGGAGCCAGAACCGCCAGGGGTTCTCGGCCGCTCCGCGCAGCCCCACCCGCGGTCCGGTGCTGACCTCGGGCGGCGGCGGACCGGGCTCGAGGGTGATCGGGCCGTGGACCAGGTCCGCGCCGTTGTCGGTCAGGGCGATCCCGAGGGCCCTGCACAGTCGGGCCGGGCCCCGGGCCAGGTCGCGGTCGGTAAGGCCGGGCCGGCGGGCGCGCGCGAGCTCGAGGCCCTCGACCACCTCCCCCGCACGCAGCAGCACGGCGCTGGCGGCGCCCTCGGGGCCGGTGACGACGTTGGCGCAGACGTGCATGCCGTAGGTGAAGTAGCAGTAGAGGAACCCGGGTGGCCCGAACATCACCGCGGTGCGCGGGGTGGGTCCGCGGTAGGCGTGCGAGCCCGCGTCGTCGGCGCCGGCGTAGGCCTCGACCTCGGTGAGCCGCAGGGCCACGGTCCCCTCCGCGGACCGGTGGCTCAGGGTCGCGCCCAGGAGCCGGGGCGCCACCTCCAGGACGGGCCCGGCGAGCAGCGCTCGGAGGTCAGAGCCCGGCACGCGCCCGCTCGACGGCCACGCTCAATTCCTCGAGCTGCTCGGCGACGCGGACCGGTGCGGTGCCGCCGCGACCGTCGCGGGAGGCGACCGAGCCCTCCACGGTGAGGACCTCGCGCACTCGTGGCGTCAGGGCCGGCGAGATCTCCGCGAGCTGCTCGTCGGTGAGCTCGTCGAGCCCGCAGCCGAGCTCCTCGCAGCGGCGTACGCACGCGCCGGCGAGCTCGTGGGCGACCCGGAACGGCGTGCCCTCGCGCACCAGCCACTCCGCGACGTCGGTGGCCAGCGAGAAGCCCTGCGGGGCCAGCGCGGCCATCCGCGCGGTGTCGAACTCCAGGGTCGCGACGAGCCCGGTCACCGCCGGCAGGAGCACCTCGAGGGTGTCCACGGAGTCGAACACCGGCTCCTTGTCCTCCTGGAGGTCGCGGTTGTAGGCCAGGGGCAGCGCCTTGAGCGTGGTGAGCAGCCCTGTGAGGTTGCCCACCACCCGGCCGGCCTTGCCGCGGGCCAGCTCGGCGATGTCGGGGTTCTTCTTCTGCGGCATGATGCTCGACCCCGTCGACCACGAGTCGTGCAGGCGGACGAAGCCGAACTCGTGCGTGGACCAGAGGATGACGTCCTCGGCCAGGCGGCTGAGGTCGACCCCGGCCTGGGCGCAGACGTAGGCGAACTCCGCGGCGCTGTCGCGCGAGGACGTGGCGTCGATGGAGTTGGTCGGGCCGTGCGCGAACCCGAGCTCGCGGGCCACGAGGTCGGCGTCGAGGCCCAGGCTGTTGCCCGCCAGCGCTCCCCCGCCGTACGGCGCCTCGGCGGCGGTCCGGCGCCGCCAGTCGGCCAGCCGGTCCACGTCGCGCAGCAGCGGCCAGGCGTGGGCCAGCAGGTGGTGGCTCAGCAGCACGGGCTGGGCGTGCTGGAGGTGGGTGCGACCGGGCATCACCGCGCCCAGGTGCGCCCGGGCCTGCTCGGCGAGGGCGGTGACCAGGTCCAGGAGCAGCCGCGAGAGGACCAGCGAGTGGTCGAGCAGGTAGCTGCGCAGCAGGGTCGCGATCTGGTCGTTGCGCGACCGGCCGGCCCGCAGCCGGCCGCCGAGCTCGGGACCCACCTCCTCGAGCAGCAGCCGCTCCAGCGCGCCGTGGACGTCCTCGTCGCTCGGGTCCGGGTGCAGCTCGCCGGCCTCGTGGCGCCGGGCCAGGGCATCGAGGCCCGCGTGCAGTGCGGCCTCGTCATCGCTCGTCAGGAGCCCCGCGGCGCCCAGGGCCCGGGCGTGGGCGTGGGAGCCGGCCAGGTCGTAGCGCGTCAGCCGCCAGTCGAAGTGCGTGGAGCGGGAGAGCGCCTCGAGCTCGGGCGAGGGCCCGGAGGCGAACCGGCCGCCCCAGAGCTTGCCCTGGTTGGTGCTCACGGTGTCCCTCCTCCGACGGCGGCGATCCCGGCCCGCACCACGTCGGGCAGGTCCGCAGCGATCATCCCGCCCGCCTCCGCGAGCTCGTCGGGCGCCCACCACCGCGCCGCGACGACGGCGAAGAACGTCGAGTGGCCCGAGTGGTCCACGCCGTCGCAGGAGAAGGCCCGGCTGTCCTGGTGGACCGGGCCGACGAGCTGGTCGGGCGCGGCGACGACCCCGGTCTCCTCGAACAGCTCGCGCACGGCCGCCTCGAGCAGGCTCTCGCCCGGGTCGACGCCACCGCCGACGGTCCCCCACCGCAGGACTTCGGGCACGGCCGGGTCCCGGTCCTGGAGCAGCAGGACGCGGCCGTCGGGGCTGACCGGGAGGACCCGGGCCGTCACGCGGTCGGTGGCCATCAGTCGGTGCCGGCCTCCATGGCCGCGGCGTCGAGGGCGTCGTCCTCGACGCCCTCGGCCGCCGGGTTGGCTGTGATCCGGTCCGCGCCGCCGGCGGGCAGCTCGCCCAGCAGGACGCCGTGCTCGACCAGGACCTGGCCCTGGTCGAGCGGCTGGGCGGCGTACAGCTCGAGCATGGCGCGCGAGTCGGCGATGTCGAGGTTGCGCATGGTGAGCTGGCCGATGCGGTCGGTGGGGCCGAAGGCGGCGTTCTCGGTGCGCTCCATGGAGAGCTTCTCGGGGTGGTAGGAGAAGTTGGGGCCGCGGGTGTCGAGCACGGTGTAGTCCTCGCCGCGGCGCAGCCGGACCGTCACCTCGCCGGTGACGACCGAGGCCACCCAGCGCTGCAGGGACTCGCGCAGCATGAGCGCCTGCGGGTCGAGCCAACGGCCCTCGTAGAGCAGCCGGCCGAGCCGGCGGCCCTCGGCGTGGTAGCTGGCGATGGTGTCCTCGTTGTGGATCGCGTTGAGCAGCCGCTCGTAGGCGATCCAGAGCAGGGCCATGCCCGGCGCCTCGTAGATGCCGCGGGACTTGGCCTCGATGATGCGGTTCTCGATCTGGTCCGACATGCCGAGCCCGTGCCGCCCGCCGATGGCGTTGGCCTCCTGGACCAGCGCCACCGGGTCGGCGTACGTCGTGCCGTTGACCGAGACCGGCCGGCCCTGGGCGAAGCCGATGGTGACGTCCTCGGTCGCGATGTCGAGCGCCGGGTCCCAGAACCGGACGCCCATGATCGGCTCCACGGTCTCCAGCGAGACGTCGAGGTGCTCCAGCGTCTTGGCCTCGTGGGTGGCGCCCCAGATGTTGGCGTCGGTGGAGTACGCCTTCTCCTTGGCGTCGCGGTAGGGCAGGTCGTGCTCGGTCAGCCACTGGCTCATCTCGGCGCGCCCGCCGAGCTCGTGCACGAAGTCGGCGTCCAGCCAGGGCTTGTAGATGCGCAGCTCGGGGTTGGCCAGCAGCCCGTAGCGGTAGAAGCGCTCGATGTCGTTGCCCTTGAACGTCGAGCCGTCGCCCCAGATGTCGACGCCGTCCTCGTGCATGGCGCGCACGAGCATGGTGCCGGTCACGGCCCGGCCGAGCGGCGTGGTGTTGAAGTACGCGCGGCCGCCGGAGCGCACGTGGAAGGCGCCGCACGCGAGCGCGGCCAGCCCCTCCTCGACGAGCGGGCCCTTGCAGTCGACGTGGCGGGCCAGCTCGGCGCCGTACTCCAGGGCGCGGGCGGGGACGCCCTCGATGTCGGGCTCGTCGTACTGGCCGATGTCGGCGGTGTAGGTGCAGGGGATGGCGCCCTTGTCGCGCATCCAGGCTACGGCGACGGAGGTGTCGAGGCCGCCGGAGAAGGCGATGCCGACGCGCTCGCCCTTGGGCAGCGTGGTGAGGACCTTGCTCATGAGTGGTGTCCGTTCGTCGTTCGGGCGAGCTCGAGGAGGCGGCGGGCGAGCTCGTCGCCGCCGCTGGGGTCGCGGCCGATGACCAGCACGGTGTCGTCGCCGGCGATGGTGCCGAGGATCTCGTGCAGCTCGGCCTTGTCGAACCCCGAGGCGAGGTACTGGGCGGCGCCGGGAGGGGTGCGCAGGACGACCAGGTTGGCGCTGGCCTCGGCGCTCACCAGCAGCTCGCCGAGCAGCTTGGTGAGGCGGGCCTGTCCGGCCGCGGTCTCCCCCGGCGCCGCGGGTCGTCGGTCGCCGCCCTCGGCCGGGACGGCGTACACCAGGGCGCCGGAGGCCGCGCGGATCTTGACCGCGTCGAGCTCGACCAGGTCGCGCGAGAGCGTGGCCTGGGTGACGTGCACGCCCTGCTCGGCCAGCATCGTGGCCAGCTCGGGCTGGGAGCGGACCTCGTGGTGGGTGACCAGGTCGACGATCTGCTGGTGGCGCGAGCTCTTGGTGCCGGGGCGGAGGGTCTCGGTCACGCGGTGTCCACCTGCTCCATGAGGAACGCGAGCACGGCCTTCTGGGCGTGGCGGCGGTTCTCGGCCTCGTCCCAGACCACGCTCTGCGGGCCCTCGAGGACCTCCTCGGCGATCTCCTTGCCGCGGTACGCCGGCAGGCAGTGCAGCACGATCGCGTCGCTCTTGGCCTGGGCCAGCAGCTCGCTGGTCAGGGAGTACGGCGCGAAGATGGTGGCCCGGGCGGCCTCCTCGGCCTCCTTGCCCATGCTGACCCAGGTGTCGGTGACGACCACGTCGGCGCCCTGGACCGCCGGGCCCGGGTCGGAGAAGCCGGTGGCCGAGCCGCCGGTCTGCTCGCCGATGGCGTTGGCCCGGGCGAACATCTCCTCGCTGGGCCAGTAGCCGAGCGGGCCGGCCACCCGCACGTGCATGCCCGCGGTCACGCCCGCCAGCAGCCAGGAGTTGCCCATGTTGTTGGCCGCGTCGCCGACGAAGGTGACGGTCAGGCCGGCCAGGTCGCCCTTGTGCTCGCGCACGGTGAGCAGGTCCGCGATGAGCTGGCAGGGGTGGAACTCGTCGGTGAGCGCGTTGACCACCGGCACGCCGGCGTACTGCGCCATGGTCTCGAGGTCGCTCTGGGCGAAGGTGCGCCACACGATGGTGGCGACCTGGCGGCCGAGCACGCGGGCGACGTCCTCGACGGACTCGCGGATGCCGATGCCGGCCAGCTTGCCCTCGACCAGCATCGGGTTGCCGCCGAGCTCGGCGATGCCGGCGCCGAAGGAGACCTGCGTGCGCAGCGTGGGCTTGTCGAAGATCATCGCCACCGACCGCGGGCCCTCGTAGGGGCGCGCGTCGTACGGCGAGGCCTTGAGCTTGGCGGCCAGGTCCAGGACCTCGGCCTGCTCGGCCGGGGTCAGGTCGTCGTCGGCCAGGAAGTGCCTGATGTGGGTCGACGTCATGCCAGCGCCTCGTCCAGGATCTGGGGCCACGCCTGCAGGAACGCCGCGGCGTCGGCCTCGGTGAGGACGAGCGGCGGGGCCAGGCGGACCCGGTCGGGGGTCGGGTTGTTGACGATGAAGCCGGCCGCGAGGGCGGCGGCGAAGACCTCGGCGCTGCGCGGCTCGCTCAGCGTGAGGCCGATCAGGAGCCCCTCGCCACGGACCTCGGTCACGCGCGGGTCGGCGGCCAGGCCGTCGCGGACCTTCTGGCCCAGGACGGTGACGTGCTCCAGCAGCCCCTCGCGCTCGATGGTGTCGATGACGGCGAGCGCGGCGGCACAGGCGACCGGGTTGCCGCCGAAGGTCGTGCCGTGGTTGCCGGGCTGCAGCAGGTCCGCGGCCGCGCCGAGGCCGACGCAGGCGCCGATCGGGAAGCCGCCACCGAGGCCCTTGGCCACGGTGACCACGTCGGGGCGGACGCCCACGTGCGCGAACCAGCGGCCGGTGCGGCCCATGCCGCTCTGGATCTCGTCGAGCCAGAGCAGCGCGCCGTGCTCGTCGGCGACCCGCCGGGCGGCGGCCAGGTAGCCCTCGGGCGCGACGTTCACCCCGGCCTCGCCCTGGAGCGGCTCGAGCAGGATGGCCGCGGTCTGGTCGGTGACGGCCGCGGCGAGCGCCGCCTCGTCACCGAACGGCACGAAGGTCACCTCGCCCGGCAGCGGCTCGAACGGCTCGCGGTACGCCGCCTTGGAGGTCAGGGCCAGCGCGCCCATCGTGCGGCCGTGGAACCCCTCCTGGGCCGCGACCACGTGGGTGCGGCCGGTGCGGCGGCTGAGCTTGAACGCCGCCTCGTTGGCCTCGGCACCGGAGTTGGTGAAGAAGACCTTGCCGGGGCCGGCGTCGAGGAGCTCGAGCAACCGCTCGGCCAGGGCCAGCTGGGGCTCGCTGGCGAAGAAGTTCGAGATGTGGCCGAGGGTCTGCAGCTGCTCGGTCACCGCCGCGACCAGCGCCGGGTGGCCGTGGCCCAGGGCGTTGACCGCGATGCCGCCGAGCAGGTCGACGTACTCCCGGCCGTCGGCGTCCCAGACGTGCGCGCCCTCGCCCCTGACCAGGGTCAGCTTGGGCGGGCCGAAGGTGTTCATGAGCGCGGCCTGGTAGCGCTCGGTGTGGGTGCTCACCGGGCCGCGTCCCTCGCCTTCCGGGTCTTGGTCTCGACGTCGGGCAGGACCTGGGTGCCGACGCCCTCCTGGGTGAACAGCTCGAGGAGCACGGCGTGCGGCTCGCGGCCGTCGACCACCGTGGCCCGCGCGACGCCGGAGGCGACGGCGTCCATGCAGGCCTTCATCTTGGGGATCATGCCGCTGGACAGCGTGGGCAGGATCTCGGCCAACGACTCCGGGCTGATCTCGCCGATCACGTCCTGCGAGTGCGGCCAGTCCAGGAACAGGCCCTCGACGTCGGTGAGCACGAGCAGCTTCTCGGCCTCCAGCGCCACGGCCAGCGCGGCCGCCGCGGAGTCGGCGTTGACGTTGTGCACGGTGCCGCCGAGGTCCGGGGCGACGCTGGAGACGACCGGGATCCGGCCGGCCTCGATGATGTCGAGCACGGCCTCGGGGCGGACGTCGACCACCTCGCCCACCAGCCCGAGGTCGACCTCCTCGCCGTCGACCACGGTGTTGGTCTGCTTGGCCGTGAACAGCCCGGCGTCCTCCCCCGACAGGCCGACGGCCAGCGGGCCGTGCTCGTTGATGAGCCCGACCAGCTCGCGCTGGACCTGGCCGACGAGCACCATCCGGACGACGTCCATGGCCTCGGGCGTGGTGACGCGCAGCCCGCCGCGGAACTCCGACTCGATGCCGAGCCGGTCGAGCATCGTGGAGATCTGCGGGCCGCCGCCGTGCACCACGACGGGCTTGAAGCCGGCCAGCCGCAGGAACGCGATGTCCTCGGCGAAGGCCTTCTTGAGGGTGTCGTCGGTCATCGCGTTGCCGCCGTACTTGATGACGACGACCTTGCCGTTGTAGGCCTTGAGCCACGGCAGCGCCGCGGCCAGGACGGCGGCCTTCACCTGCTGCTGGCTGGTCATGAGCTGTACGCGCTGTTCTCGTGGACGTAGGCGTGGGTGAGGTCGTTGGTCCACACCGTGGCCCGCTCGGTGCCGGCCTTGAGGTCGATGGTCACGCTCAGCTCGCGGCCGGACAGGTCGACCTCGGAGCGGTCGGCGTGCGGCTCGCTGCCCTTGCAGACCCACACGCCGTTCATCGCCACGTCGAGGTCGGCCGGGTCGAACTGCGCGCTCGTCGTGCCGATGGAGGCCAGGACGCGACCCCAGTTGGGGTCCTGGCCGAACACCGCGGCCTTGAACAGGTTGCTGCGCGCCACGCTGCGGCCGACCTCGACCGCCTCGTCCTCCGACGCGGCGTTGAGCGTGGTGATGGTGATCTCGTGGTCGGCGCCCTCGGCGTCGCGCAGCAGCTGCATGGCCAGGTCGGCGCACAGCTGGGTGAGCGCCTCGGTGAAGTCCGGCAGCGACGGGGTGATGCCGCTGGCGCCGCTGGCCATCACCGTGACGGTGTCGTTGGTGGACATGCAGCCGTCGGAGTCGAGCCGGTCGAAGGAGACCCGGGTCGCGGCCCGCAGCGCCTGGTCCAGCTCGCCGGCCGCGACGACCGCGTCGGTGGTGATGACCACGAGCATGGTGGCCAGCTGCGGGGCGAGCATGCCCGCGCCCTTGGCCATGCCGCCGATGGACCAGCCGGCGCCCTCGACGACGGCCTGCTTGCTGACCGAGTCGGTGGTCATGATGGCCTCGGCCGCGCTCGTCCCGCCGTCCGCACTGAGCTCGGCGTACGCCGCGTCGACACCCGCCAGCAGGTCGCTGCGGTCGTTGGCCAGGCCGATGAGCCCGGTGGAGCACACGACGACGTCGATCGCGCCGATGCCGAGGTGGCCGGCGACCTGCTCGGCCACGGCGTGCGTGGTCTGGAACCCCTCGGGGCCGGTGTAGCAGTTGGCGCCACCGGAGTTGAGCACGACCGCGCGGACGGTGCCGTCCTTGACGACCTCCTGGCTCCACAGCACGGGGTTGGCCTTGCAGCGGTTGGCGGTGAAGACGGTGGCGGAGTCGTGGGTCGGCCCGTCGTTGACGACGAGGGCGACGTCCTTGCCGCCGCTGCTCTTGAGTCCGGCGCTGACGCCGGCGGCGCGGAAGCCCTGGGGCTGCGTGACGCTCACTTCTGCTTCTCTCCTGGGGTGGTGGGGACGGCGGGCTCGACGCTCTGCCCGGATCGTCGCCACTCCTCCTCGGCCCGCTCGACGTCGGCTCCCGGCACCAGGACCCAGTCGCGGTCGAAGGCCGACAGCACCCGCGCGCCCTCGGGCACCGGCGTGCCGCGCTCGACGCGGTAGGCGGTGAACGGCCGCTCGTGGCGGCTCTTGGTGGGCACGCTGCGGGCCGCGCAGACCAGGGTGGTCTCGGTCGCGGTGGCCAGGATCGCGAAGACGCTGCTGGACTCGGCCCAGCCCGGCACCTCGGCGCCCGGTCCGAGGCGGACGACGGCCAGGGTCTCGGGGTACTTCTCGATGCTCACGGCGCCAGCCCCACGGCGGACAGGCCGGTGGTCTCGTCGAGGCCGAGGGCGAGGTTCATGCACTGCACGGCCGCACCGGCGGTGCCCTTGGCCAGGTTGTCGACGACGCCGACGGCCACCAGCCTCCCCGCGGTCTCGTCGACAGTGACCTGCAGGTGCACCGCGTTGCTGCCGAGCACGGACTTGGTCTGCGGCCACTGGCCCTCGGGGAGCAGGTGGAGGAACGGCTCGTCGGCGCAGGCCTTCTCGTACGCCGCGCGCGCGTCGTCGGTCGTGACGCCGTCGCGGACCCTGGCGCTGCAGGTGGCCAGGATGCCGCGGGGCATCGGGACCAGGAGCGGGGTGAAGCTCACGGTGACCGGCTCGTCGGTGAGCGCGCTGAGGTTCTGGGTGATCTCCGGGGTGTGCCGGTGGACTCCCCCGACGCCGTACGCGCTGACGTTGCCCATGGTCTCGCTGCCGAGCAGGTGCGCCTTCGCGGCCTTGCCGGCGCCGCTGGTGCCGGACGCGGCGACGACCACCACGTCGCTCTCGACCAGGCCCTGCTGGACCGCCGGGGCCAGGCTGAGCGTGGCGATGGTGGGGTAGCAGCCGGGGACCGCGACCCGCCGGGTCCCGCGCAGCAGCTCGCGCTGGCCGGGGAGCTCGGGCAGGCCGTAGGGCCAGGTGCCGGCGTGGGTGCCGCCGTAGAACCGCTCCCACTCCCCCGCGTCCTGCAGGCGGTAGTCGGCACCGCAGTCGACGACCAGGACGTCCTCGCCGAGCTCGGCGGCGATCGGGCCCGACTGACCGTGCGGGAGGGCGAGGAAGACGACGTCGTGACCCTGCAGCGTCGTCGCGCTGGTCTCCTCGAGGACCCGGTCGGCCAGCGGCGTCAGGTGGGGCTGGAGCCCGCCCAGGCGCTCGCCGGCGTTGCTGCCGGCGGTGAGGGCGCCGATCTCGACGTCGGGGTGCTGGAGGAGCAGGCGCAGCAGCTCGCCGCCGGCGTACCCGCTGGCGCCGGCCACCGCCACTCTGGTCGTCACCTGCATGACCATACACATCTGTGCATATGCATGCTAATCGGGTGCCGGTGTCGGCGGACCGCCCTAGGTTGCTGGTCGTGGAGTACCCCGACTTCCTCGACGCCATCCGCCGCGAGTCCGCGCGCTTCCGCGCGGTGCTCGCCGACTGCGACCCGTCCGCCCGGGTGCCCGGCTGCCCGGAGTGGGACGCCGCCGACCTGCTGTGGCACCTGATCGGGGTGCAGCGGTTCTGGGCCGGCGTGGTCCAGCACCGGCCCGCCGGACCCGACGACGAGCGGATCGTGAGCGAGGGCTCCGGCGAGCGGCCGGCGTCGTACGCCGAGCTGCTGGCGCACTTCGACGAGGAGTCGGCCGGGCTGGTCGAGGCGCTCGCCGCGGCCGACCCCGAGGAGGAGGCCTGGCACTGGTCCGGCGACCACCGGGTCGGCACGACCTACCGCCGCCAGGCCCACGAGGCGCTCATCCACCGCGTGGACGCCGAGCAGGCGGCCGGCCTCGCGCTCTCGCCGCTGGACCCGGCGCTGGCCGAGGACGGCGTGGCCGAGGTGATCGGCGTGATGTTCGGGGGCGTGCCGCCGTGGGGCACGGCCACGCCGACCGGCGAGACCGTCGCGGTGCGCACGACCGACACCGGGCGCGAGCTGCTGGTGGCCTTCCGGCGCTTCACCGGCACCGACCCGGACAGCGGGACGACGTACGACGAGGACGACCTCGGCCTGGTCGACACGGGCCCGGAGCCGTCGGCCACGGTGAGCGGGACCGCCGCGGACCTCGACCTGTGGCTGTGGAAGCGCGGGCCGGCCGACGCGCTCGAGGTCGAGGGCGACCGGATCAGCCACGAGAAGCTGGCCGGCATCCTGGCCGCGCCGCTGAACTGATGGCCGCACTCCCCTTCCCGTCGCCCACGACGCCGCAGGGCGACCGGCGCGAGGTGCTGCTCGGCTACCTGGCCTACTTCCGCTCGGCGCTGCTGGACAAGCTCGACGGGCTGCCCGAGGCGGACCTGCGCCGCTCGTTGCTGCCCTCGGGGTGGACGCCGCTGGAGCTGCTGCACCACCTGACCCACGTGGAGCGGCGCTGGCTGGTCTGGGGGTTCTCGGGCGACGAGGTGCCCGAGCCGTGGGGCGACACCGTCGACGACCGCTGGCACGTGCCGGCCTCGCTGTCGCTCGGCGACCTCACCGGCGCGCTGGCCGCGCAGGCGGTGGTCAGCGAGCGGGTGGTGCGAGCGCACGCGCTCGACGCGGTGGGCGCCCCGAGCGAACGCTGGGAGGGCGCGCCGCCGGCCACGTTGGAGCGGGTCCTGCTCCACCTGGTCCAGGAGTACGCCCGCCACGTGGGTCACCTCGACGTGGTCCGCGAGCTGCTCGACGGGCACGTGGGCGAGTGAGCGGCGGGTAGGAGAGGCTGGGGCCATGACTCCCCCGCCGTACCGCGCCGCCGACGACCGCTACGAGGCCCACGACTACCGCCGCTGCGGCCGGTCCGGGCTCAAGCTGCCCCTCGTCTCGCTGGGGCTTTGGCACAACTTCGGCGACGACAAGCCGCTGGAGACCCAACGCGCGATCCTGCGCCGGGCCTTCGACCGGGGCGTGACGCACTTCGATCTGGCCAACAACTACGGGCCGCCGTACGGCTCGGCGGAGCAGAACTTCGAGACGATCTTCGCCCAGGACTTCCGGCCCTACCGCGACGAGCTGGTCATCTCCACCAAGGCCGGCTACGACATGTGGCCGGGGCCGTACGGCGAGTGGGGGTCGCGCAAGTACCTCCTCGCCTCGCTCGACCAGTCGCTGGCCCGGATGGGGCTGGACCACGTCGACATCTTCTACAGCCACCGCTTCGACCCCGAGACGCCGCTCGAGGAGACCATGGGTGCGCTGGCCACCGCCGTGCAGTCCGGGCGCGCGACGTACGCCGGGATCTCGTCGTACTCCGCCGAGCGGACCCGCGAGGCCGCCGGCCTGCTGCGCGAGATGGGCGTCCCGCTGCTGATCCACCAGCCGTCGTACTCGATGCTGAACCGGTGGGTCGAGGACGGTTCGCCGTCCCTGCTCGACGTGCTCGAGGAGGAGGGCGTCGGCTGCATCGCGTTCTCGCCGCTGGCCCAGGGCATGCTCACCGACCGCTACCTCGACGGCATCCCCGAGGACTCGCGCGCCGCCCAGGGCAAGTCGCTGGACCCCGACCTGCTCACCGACGAGGCGCTCGCCCACGTGCGCCGCTTGAACGAGATCGCCCGCGGCCGTGGCCAGTCGCTGGCCCAGCTCGCGCTGAGCTGGGTGCTGCGCGACCAACGGGTCACCTCGGTGCTCATCGGCGCCTCGAGCGTCCAGCAGCTGGACGACAACCTCGCGGCGCTCGACCACCTCGAGCTCTCCGACGACGAGCTCAGCGCCATCGAGTCCGACGCCGTCGACTCCGGCATCAACCTGTGGCAGCGCTCCAGCGACAGCTGAGGCGGCTCAGGGCTGAGTCGGCGCGCCCGGGTCCTCGGGGCCGTCCTGGGACGAGTGCGACGTCGACACGAGGGACGGCGGCACCTCCACCACCTGGACGGGGTCACGCATCCGCGGCGGTGCCGCCGACCACGCCTTGAGGTGCTGGACCACGTCGCCGTAGAAGGCGTCGACCAGGTCCAGGACCGAGTCGATGAACCCGCCGCGCCCGCGCCCGCGCTTGCTGCCCATCGGCGCGGACAAGGCCACCTGGAACGAGCGCAGGTCCTTCTTGGGGTCGAGGATGAGCCGGCTCGGGTCCTCGCGGACCTTGCCGAGGAGCTCGGTGGCCCCGGCGCCACGCTGGTTGGCCACGAAGGCCTCCACCCGCACGGCGTCCGGCGCGCCACGCAGCTGCCGCACCAGCCAGTTGACCCTCGTCGTCGCCCGTCCCTCGCGCGGTGCGTCGATGTCGATGCTGGCCGTGATCCGACTCGCGCGCAGGTCGGCGACCACGAGGATCGGCGCGACCGCGTGCGGGATCCGTATGCCGCCGCGCAGCAACCCGTCCGCAACGAGCCCGCTCAGCTGGGCCTGGGCGCGCGCCGCGGGGTCGGCCTGCTCCTTGCGGGACAGGGCCGGGAGCACCTCGGTGCCGAGCTGGCGACCCAGCCGGAGGCTCGCGTACCGCATCAGCGCATCGAAGCGACTGGCGACCTCGACCGCCGCCCGGTCCGACGCCCGCAGCGTCCCGGCGGTGACGGCCTCCCGGACGGGGACCCACTGGGCGCCCGTGTCGTCGAGCTCGAGAGCACCGGAACGCGGGTGCTCGAGGTAGCGGATCAGCTCGCCGAGGATCCACGCCTGCTCCGGGTCGGAGACACCGCGGTGCTCCTTCTGCATGACCGCGGTCGAGAGCAGGTAGGTCCAGGACCAGTGGTGCAGAGCCACCTTGCGCACCTTGCGCTTGTCGACCTTCGTCGGGTGCTGGCCGGCCACCGGAGGGATCTCGTTGCTGATGGTGACGAGTGCGTCGAAACCACGCTCCCGCGCGACGTCGAGGTAGTTCTCCACCTGCTCGGTCGCCAGGTCGTTCTTACCCGTCTTGACCTCGACCAGCGCCGTCCAGGACCGGCTCCCCCGGCTCACGCGGATGAGACCGTCGGGGTAGACGCGCTTGTCGCCGAGGTCGAACGGGACCTCGATGAAGGTCTCGACCGTCCCCGCCGGTGCGCCCAGCGGCGACAGGAGCGCGCGGCTGAACTCGCGCACGACGCCCATGACGGCCAAGAGGGCCGAGGTCGCCCGCCGCTCCTGCTCGTCCGCGCCCGAGATCCCGGATGTCGGTATCAACCGGGCCTCGTGCCAGGACGCTTCGCTCATCTCGCCTCCCGTGGTAGCCAGCAAGATAGGCCTGACGCGCACCGCGACGCAGCACTTCGAGCGGTGTGGCGGGTCCGGGAGCACCGGGGCGCCGTGAAACCACGGTGAAGGCGCACTGAAACCGGCGGGCCCCACTGTGGTCACATGGACAACGACTCCTCCACCACGAGCGAGCTGGCGGTCTCCGCCCACGGCCTCGTGAAGACCTTCGGCGACCTGCGGGCCGTCGACGGTGTCGACCTCGAGGTGCGCCGCGGCGAGGTCTTCGGCGTGCTCGGCCCCAACGGGGCCGGCAAGACGACCATGCTCCAGATGCTCGCGACGCTGCTGCCGATGGACGGCGGGCACGCGGAGATCTTCGGCGTGGACGTCCAGCGGCACCCGCACGTGGTGCGGCAGCTCGTGGGCGTGACGGGGCAGTACGCCTCGGTCGACGAGAACCTCACCGCCCGCGAGAACCTCTTCCTCTTCGGGCGGTTGCTGGGCCTGGACAAGAAGAAGGCCCGGTCGACCGGCGAGGACCTGCTCGGCCGGTTCGGTCTCGAGGAGGCCGGGGACAAGCAGATCTCGCAGTTCTCCGGCGGGATGCGGCGCCGGCTCGACCTCGCGGCCAGCCTGATCCACCGGCCGCCGCTGATCTTCCTCGACGAGCCGACCACGGGCCTGGACCCGCGCACCCGCGGCCAGATGTGGGACACCATCCGCGAGCTGGTGGCCGGCGGCTGCACGGTGCTGCTGACCACGCAGTACCTCGACGAGGCCGACCAGCTCGCCGACCGGATCGCGGTCATCGACCGCGGTCAGAAGGTCGCCGAGGGCACCTCGGACCAGCTCAAGTCGCAGGTCGGGTCCTCGACGCTGCAGCTGCGGCTGCTCGACCCGGCGCAGACCGCCCAGGCCGTCGCCGTCGTACGCCGCGTGGTGGGCGACGAGCCGGTCCTCACCCCGGAGGCGGGCGGGATCAACGTGCCGCTGCCCGACGCCAACCGCGCCGCCGACGTGCTCATCGGCCTGCGCGAGCAGGAGCTGCTGATCACCTCGGCGACCGTGCAGAAGCCCACCCTCGACGAGGTGTTCATGGCCCTGACCGGCCACGGCACCGAGGACGAGGACCCCGACCTGAGCCAGATGGAGGCCGCGCGATGACGCTGCTGTCCCAGCAGACCCCGGTGGACGAGACCGTCACCGCCCTCACCCAGACCGGCGCGCAGGACCTGGCGGTGCGGCCGAGCATCGCCGAGACCGTCAGCCAGAGCTTCGCCATGGCCTGGCGCGCCACCAAGAAGATGCGCCGCAACCCGGAGCAGTTCTTCGACGTCACCATCCAGCCGCTGCTGTTCACCGCGATGTTCGCCTACATCTTCGGCGGCGCGATCTCCGGCAGCGTGGAGGACTACCTGCCGATCATCATCCCGGGCATCCTGGCCCAGACCGCGCTGACCGCGTGCATGGCCACCGGCATCCAGCTGCGCGAGGACATGGACAAGGGGGTCTTCGACCGCTTCAAGTCCCTGCCGATCGCGCGGATCGCGCCGCTGGTCGGGCCGGCGCTGGCCGACCTGCTGCGCTACGGCACCGCCGCCACGCTGACCATCCTGACCGGGCTGGCCATGGGCTACCGGCCCGGCGGCGGCTTCACCGGCGTCTTCCTCGGGTGGCTGCTCACCATCGTCGCGGGCTGGTCGCTGGCCTGGATCTTCACCTACCTCGGCACGGTGGCGCGCTCCGCGCAGGCCGTGCAGGGCATCTCGATGATGATCATGTTCCCGCTGACCTTCCTGTCCAACGCCTTCGTGCCCACCCGCACGCTGCCGGGCTGGCTCGAGGCGTTCGTCAACGTCAACCCGGTCAGCCAGGTCGTCACCGCGGTCCGCGACCTCATCAACGAGGGCCAGGTCACCGCGCACGTCGGCTGGGCGCTGGTCGGCTGCGTGGTCGTGGTCGCGGTGTTCCTGCCGCTCTCGGTGCGCAGCTACAGCCGCAAGATGTGAGCCCCGCCTGAGTCACAGCCGCGCCACCACGGCCCGGGCCTCCGGCAGGAGGTCCGGGCCGCGGCGTCCGGCGTACTCCTCGCGCAGCCGGGCCGTCAGCCCGGGGACCGCGGCCTCGGCGGCCGGCTCGGTGCGGGCGGGGTCCATGGTCTCGGCGTAGCGCGGGTAGGAGAACTGCTCGGCCAGCACCAGCAGGCGTACGGCGTCGGCCGGGTCGGCCGCGCCGCGCAGCAGCCCCCAGGCCCCCAGCCCGTGCAGGACCAGCCCGGCGACCGGGAAGTCCATGTGCGGGCGGTGCTCGTCGAGCACCTCGGGCGCCTTGCCGCGCAGCGACTCGTAGAGGTCGCGGCCGTCGTCGCCCTCGCCGAACAGGGCGTACGCCGTGGTGGCGGCGGCCTCGCCGAAGAGCGACCACGGCTCGAGCCCGCTGCGCACCCCCATGCCGGGGATCTTGATGTCGGCCAGGCCGGCCAGGGCCTGGCGGTAGAGCCGCAGCCCCTCGGCCACGTCGCCGCGGGCCAGGGCCAGCTCGGCGCGGACCGTGCCGGTGGCGAAGGCACCGCCGAACTGGGAGCCGTCGCTGCTGAACCGCTCGATCTCGGCGATGACCGCCTCGGCGTCGTCGAACCGGCGTTCGGCGATGGCCTGTCCCGCGACCAGCGAGCGGGTCTGGATCGAGTCGTCGTGGGCGTGCAGCGCGTCGAGGACCGGGATGGCGGCGAGTGCGTGCTCGGCGGCCTCGGCCCGGCGCCCGAGCTGGGCGTAGAGGCTGCCGGTGAGCGTGTGCACCATCGCGGTCAGCCACGGGCCGTGGGACTCGTCGACCAGGTCGAGCGCCTCGAGCAGCTCGGCCAGCGCGCCCTCGGTGTCGCTGGAGTTCTCCATGGCGTGGCCGACCATCAGTCGAGCCATCGCCGCGGCCTCGCGGTCGAAGCCGTGGTCCACGTCGATGGCCCGGAGCCGGGCCATGGTGGCCGCGGGGTCGCCCGGCTCCTGGGCGAGCAGGACCGCGGCCAGGCCGCGCGCCCGGGGGTGGGTCGCGGCCTCGCCGTACTCCGCGAGGAGCGCACGCGAGGCCGGGGCGTCGGAGATCTCGGCCATCAGGCTGTTCATCGCGGTGGTGGCGGCCGCCACGACGGTGAGGTCGATGCGGTCGGCGGGCGGGTGGTAGCCCTCCAGGACGTCATCGATGGCGCGGACCATGGCGATGACGCGGACGTTCTCCCCGCGCATGGTCCAGAAGCCGGCGAGGGCGGCGGTGAGGTCGACGGTCGCGCCCGCGTCGGCGTCGCCCAGGGCGTCGCGCAGGGCGTCGGCGAGGTTGTTCTCCTCCGCCTCCAGGGCGCGGACGGCGGCCACCTGTTCCGGCGACCACATCCGCTCGGCCTGGGTCACGGCGAAGGCCCGGGCCCAGGCCATGAGGGCGTCGTGCGCCGCCTGGTCCTCGCCGGCGCCGACCAGCTGCATCCGGCCGAACTCCCGCACCGTCTCGAGCATCCGGTAGCGGACCGCGGCGCCACTGTCGACCACGGTGATGAGGGACTGGTCGACCAGGGTCTGCACCACGTCGAGGGCGTCGTGGGCGAGCAGCGCCTCGGCGCCGTCGAGGGTGAAGCCGTCGTGGAACACCGACAGCCAGCGCAGCGCGCGCCGCTCGTCCTCGCGCAGCAGGTTCCAGGACCAGTCGATGACGGCCAGCAGGGTCTGGTGCCGGTCCGGGGCGCTGCGGTCGCCGCCGCGCAGCAGGGCGAAGCGGTCGTCGAGGCGGCGGTCGACGTCCTCGGCCGACATCACCCGCAGCTTGGCGGCGGCCAGCTCGATGGCCAGCGGGAGACCGTCCAGGCGGCGCACGACGCGGCGTACGACGTCGTCGGGGAGCGCCACGCCGGGCCGGGCCGCGCGGCCGCGCTGGCGGAACAGGTCGGCGGCGGCGTCCTCGCCCAGCTGGGCGAGCGGGAAGACGCGCTCGGCCGCGATGGCCAGCGGCGCCCGGGTGGTCGTGACGACGCGCAGGTCGCGGCACGCGGCCACCAGGAAGGCGACCAGGTCGGCCACGGCCTCGACCACGTGCTCGCAGTTGTCGAGGATGAGCAGGGTCGGCGCGGCGTCCAGGAGCTGGGCGATGCGGGCGCGGACATCCTGGCGCTGCTCGGGCGTGAGCACGCGGCGCCCGCTCAGCGAGTCGCGGACGCCCAGCGCGGAGCCGACCTCGGAGACGACGTCTGCGGGCGAGGCCACGCCGACCAGCTCGACGAAGTGGACGACCGGCTGCTCGGCCTCCCGGCCCATCAGGTGCGCGAGGCGGGTCTTGCCGAGCCCGCCCGGTCCGAGGATGGAGACCACGCGGGCCTCGCGGACCAGCGCCCGCAGCGCGCGGATGTCGTCCTCGCGCCCGACCAGCGAGCTGGCCTCGAAGCGCAGCCCCTCGCGGACCGGCCGGTCGGAGGCGAGCAGCTCGCGGTGCACGGACTTGAGGGCCGGGCCGGGGTCGACGCCGAGCCGGTCGCCGAGGTCGGCCCGGATCCGCTCGTAGGCGTCGAGGGCCTGGGGTGCGCCGTGCTCGGCGGCGGTGGAGCGCAGCACCGCCACCAGGGACGCCTCGTCGTCGGCGCCCGACTCGGTCAGCAGGGTCAGGGCCTCGCGGTGGTCGCCGAGGACCGACAGCGCCCGGCCCAGGACGCCGGCGGCGATCCGGCGCTGTCGGCGGGCGTCGGTGCGGAGCTCGGCCAGGGGTCCGTCGGCGGCGGTGCCGGGCTCGGGCTGGGCCAGGGCGCGGCGGGCCAGATCGCGGGCGCGGACCGGGTCGCCGCGCCCCTCCGCCTCGCGGGCCTCGACCACCGCGTCGCGCAGCGCGAGGGCGTCGACGGCGTCCGGGCCGAGGCCCAGCCGATAGCCGTGCTCGGTGCGGACCACCACCTCGGGCGCGGTCTGCGAGCGGGTGCGGGAGACCACGACCTGCAGCGCCTTGCCGGGGTTGGCCGGCTCGTCGTCGAGCCCCCAGACCTCGGCGACCAGCCGCTCCTCGGAGACTGGACCGCGACCGGTGACCAGGGCGGCCAGCAGCGCGTGGGTGCGACCACCTGGCAGAGCCGCGCCCCGCCAGGAGACCTCGTCGAGGAGCCTCAGCTCAACGCTGGACGGCACCGCACCGCTCGGCGGCCAGTGCGACGGCGGCGTCGCGGGCGGCGCCGGTCTCCTGCTCGGTCAGCGTGCGGTCGGGCGCGCGGAAGCGCAGCGCGAAGGCCAGCGAGCGGTGCCCGGCCCCGACCTGGTCGCCGGTGTAGACGTCGAAGAGCCGGATCGACTCGAGGTGCTCCCCCGCCCCCCTCGCGCAGCGCGGCCTCGACCTCCGCGGCGGTGACGCCGTCGGGCACGACCAGCGCGACGTCCTCCTTGGCCACGGGGTACGTCGAGAACTCCGGCCCCGGCACCACGTCGACGGCCTGCGCCATCAGCCGGTCCAGGTCGACCTCGACCGCCGCCGAGCGCGCCGGCAGCCCGAAGGCCCGGCACACCTGCGGGTGGAGCTCGCCGGCGTGGCCCAGGACCACGGTGGCGTCGCCGGAGCCGGCGGTGAGGACCGCGCAGCGGCCCGGGTGCCACGGCATCCGCGTCGTCGAGGCCACCGCGACCGCGACGCCCAGCTCGTGGGCCAGTCGGCGCAGCAGCTCGATGGCGTCCGCCCAGCCGGCCGCCCGGCCCGGGCCCCACCAGCCCGCGCGCTCCCGCTCTCCGGCCAGGACCACGCCCAGGTGCAGCGGCTGGTCGGGGACGGCCGCGAAGAGCTTCTCCAGCTCGGCGTCGCTCGGGCGCCAGTCGACGCCGTAGATCGGCGCGGGTCCTCGGTCGGCCGGGAAGGCGACGGTGCCGGTCTCGAACAGCGCCACGCCGGACGCGCCGCGGCTGAGGTTGCGGGCGGCCGCCTTCATCAGGCCGGGCAGCAGCGTCGTGGTGTACGACGGCTCCTCGGCCGAGAGCGGGTTGGCCAGCCGGACGGTGTGGCGCAGCGGGTCGTCGGCGGGCAGCCCGAGCTGGTCGAAGGTCGCCTCGCCCACGAACGGGAAGCTGATGACCTCGACGCACCCGGCGCCGGCCAGGGTGCGCCCGATCCGCCGGCGCAGGCGCTGCTCGCGGGTCAGGCCCCGCCCGGCGGCCTCGCGCGGCAGCACCGACGGCACCCGGTCGTAGCCGACGACGCGGACGACCTCCTCGACCAGGTCGTAGGGGTCGGTGAGGTCGGGGCGCCACGGCGGCGGCACGACCTCGAGCTCGGTTGGATTGGGCAGCGTCCGGCACCCGATCGCGGCGAGCACGTCGACCACGGTCTCGGAGTCGATGTCGATGCCGCTGATGCGGGCGGGGAGGTCGTAGGCGGTCGCGATGGCGGGCTGCTCCGGCGGCGTCCCGACGACGGTCACGCCCGGCGCGGCCGTGCCGCCGCCGTACTGCACGAGCAGCTCGACGACCCGGTCGGCGGCGGCCTCGCAGATGGTGGGGTCGACGCCGCGCTCGTTGCGCTTGCCGGCCTCGGAGGTGAGCTTGTGTCGCTTGCCCGTGCGGAACATCGAGGTCGCGTCCCAGTGCGCGGACTCGACGAGGACGTGCGTGGTGGTCTCCGACATCTCGGTGGTCTCGCCGCCCATGACGCCGCCGAGCCCGATGATCCCGGAGTCGTCGGTCACGACCAGGTCCTCCGGGGACAGCTCGCGGTCGGTGCCGTCGAGGGTGGTGAGCCGCTCCCCCGCCGTCGCCCGGCGGACCCGGATCGGGCCCTGGAGCTTGTCGGCGTCGTAGCCGTGGATGGGCCGGCCGAGCTCGAGCATCACGTAGTTGGTGACGTCGACGGCCAGCGAGATCGGCCGCATGCCGCACAGCGTGAGCCGCTGGGCCATCCAGTCCGGGGTCTGCGCGGCCGGGTCGAGACCGGTGACGGTGCGCGCCACGAAGACCGGGCAGCCCCGCGGGTCGTCGACGACGACCGGGTGGCCCTGGTCGTCCGGCTCCGGGACGGTGCGCTCGGCCGGGTCGGTGTACGGCGCGTCGTAGGCCAGCGCCGCCTCCCGGGCCACGCCGCGCAGGGAGAGCGCGTAGGCGCGGTCGGGGTTGATCTCGAACTCGATGACCTCCTGGTCGAGGCCGAGCACCGGGCGGGCGTCCTGGCCGGGCTCGCCGGCGCCCTCGGGCAGCACGATGATCCCGTCGTGGTCCTCGCCGATGCCGAGCTCGCGCGCGGAGCAGATCATCCCGGCCGAGAGGTGGCCGTAGGTCTTGCGGGCACTGATCTCGAAGTCGCCTGGCAGCACCCCGCCGGGCAGGATCACCACGACCAGGTCGCCCGGGCCGAAGTTGTGCGCGCCGCACACGATGCCCTGGGGCTCGCCGGTGCCGTTGGCGTCGCCGACGTCGACCGAGCACCAGTTGATGGTCTTGCCGTTCTTCTGAGGCTCGGGCTCGGCGGAGAGCACGCGGCCGACGACCAGCGGGCCGCGGATCTGCTCACCGGGCCTCTCGATGGCCTCGAGCTTGAGCCCGAGTGCGGTCAGCCGCGCGGCGAGCTCGTCGGTGCCGACCTCGCCGGGGAGGTCGACGTACTCGCGGATCCAGGAGACGGGCGCCTTCACAGCTCGGCCCCGAACGCGCTCGTGAACCGGACGTCGCCCTCGAACAGCGCGCGCAGGTCCTCGATGCCGTGGCGGAACATCAGGGTCCGGTCGATGCCCATGCCGAAGGCGAAGCCGGAGTAGACGTCGGGGTCGATCCCGCAGGCGCGGAGCACGCGCGGGTTGACGATGCCGCAGCCGCCCCACTCGATCCAGCCCTCGCCGCGGCAGGTGCGGCACTCCTGGCCGTCGAGCACGCCGGAGCCGCGGCAGACGAAGCAGATCAGGTCGACCTCGGCGCTGGGCTCGGTGAACGGGAAGTACGACGGCCGGAAGCGCGTGCTGATCCCGTCGCCGAACATCTGGCTGGCGAAGTGGTCGAGGGTGCCCTTGAGGTGGGCCATGCTGATGCCGCGGTCGACGGCCAAGCCCTCGACCTGGTGGAAGACCGGGCTGTGGGTGGCGTCGTACTCGTCGGTGCGGAACACGCGACCGGGGCAGACGACGTAGATCGGCGGCGTGCGCGACAGCATGGTCCGCGCCTGGACCGGCGAGGTGTGGGTGCGCAGCACCAGGTGGTCCTCGGCCGGGTCGGTCCAGAAGGTGTCCTGCATGGTGCGCGCCGGGTGGTCCGGGCCCAGGTTGAGGGCGTCGAAGTTGAGCCACTCGGCCTCGAGGACCGGACCCTCGGCGACCTCCCAGCCCATGGCCACGAAGATGTCGGCGATCAGCTCCGAGCCGGTGGTCACGGGGTGGCGGGCGCCCTCGGGCACGCGGTCGTAGGGCAGCGTGACGTCGACGGTCTCCTCGACCAGCATCCGCGCCTCGTGCTCGACCTCGAGCTCGGCCTGCCGGGCGGCCAGCGCCTGCTGCACGGCACCGCGGGCCTGGCCGACGCGCTGGCCGGCCTCCTTGCGGGCCTGGGGCGGCAGCGCGCCGATCTCGCGGTTGGCCAGGGCCAGCGGCGAGCGGTCGCCGGTGTGGGCGGTCCGGACCTGCTTGAGCGCCTCGAGGTCGGCGGCGGCGGCGATCGCGGCCAGTGCCGCGTCGCGCGCGGCCTCGACCTCCTCGGGGCTCAGCGCGGCCACCTCCACGGGGTCGAAGTCGGTGTTGGGTCCGGACACACGCTGAAGTCTAGGAACGCCCGCCCCGCGGCCGCGAACCGGTTGTCACCGCGCTGCGGGACAGAGGGTGCCGTCGAACCCGCTCGGGTCGGGCAGGTCGGCGGCTCTGGCCCGGTGCCGGCCGAGGTTCCAGTCCAGCCAGTCGTCGCCCCCGGCGGTCCAGCTGCGCGGCAGCCCGCAAGCCACCTCGAGCTCAGCGCGGCCCTCGAAGACGGGCACCGCGTCGGCCGACAGGCCCTGGAGGTAGGTCCAGTCGACGCGTCCGGTGGCGGCGTACCGGTCGAGGCTGTGCTCGGCGATCCAGGCGTCGGGGTTGAGCGCGGCGATGCCGAGCAGTCCGGCCACGCCGGTCACCAGGGCGAAGCGCGGCACCCAGACGCCCCAGCGGACCACGCCCGCGAGGGCCACGGCCAGCACGACCAGGCCCAGCCAGCCCTCGAAGACGTCGACGAACAGCCGCAGCCGGGTGAAGCCGTAGGCCTCCTGGTAGAGGTGCATCCGGTAGAGCGCCGAGCCCACGACGACCAGGGTGAGCGCGCACAGCAACCCCAGCGAGCCGCGCAGCCAGACCCGGTCGGCCGGGCCGTCGCCGGCCCAGTGGGATGCGGCCCAGACGACGAGCAGGGTGAGCAGGGTGGCCACGGTGAGCTGGCCGAAGCCCTGGTGGACGTAGTCGGCGTAGGTCAGCCCGGTGGTCCGCTGCACGTAGTCGTGCCCCCCGAACAGCACGCTGAGCTGGGCGGCCACGAAGAGCAGGAAGACCGCGTCGACCAGCAGGACGGGCACCAGCCACTCGAAGCGGTGCGCGACCTGGCGGGTGCGGCCGCTGGCCAGGACCTGGACGTTCGGCGGGTTCAGCGCGAGGTACGCCGCGGCGAGGGTCGGGCCGGCCACGGCGACGGCCACGAAGACCCGCAGCACCACGCTGTCGAGGGTCAGGTCGGGCAGCACCGCGTCGACCCAGCTGGCCACGACGGCGTCGGCGGAGACGAAGAGCAGGCCGAAGACGAGCACGGCCAGCGCCGACCAGAACGCGGTGACCAGCACCCGCGGCGCACTGCCGTGCCCGGTCAGGGTGCGCACGGTCCGGCCCAGCCAGGGCAGGTCGCGCAGCCCGGCCAGCGGCCAGGACAGCCCCGCCAGCAGGAACTCGTGGAACCGGCGCACCCTGGTCACGCCTGCGACCGTGGCGCTGGCCCCGGCCAGCAGGCACAGGGCGCCGATCCAGTCGGCGTCGAGCAGCACGACCGGCAGCGTGCACAGGGCGGCGAGGCCCAGGCAGGTCGGGGTGAACGCGTCGCGGCGCGGTGCGGCGGCGTACGCCACGGTGAGGCCGGCGGCGGCCGCGACCAGGAACAGCGCGAGCCCGGCGGTGTGGTCGACCAGCACCAGCCCGGCCAGCAGCCCGGTGGCCACCGAGGCCAGCAGCACGCCGCGGTGGGTGCCCGGCGTGTCCGGCCAGAACCGGCCGAAGAGCGGGTCGATGACCGGCGGCGGTGGCGTGGTGGGTGGGGCGGCAGGTGCCGACACGGGAGCCTCCTGGGGTCGGACGGGGTCGAGGGGCAGGTCGAGACGGAGGACGGCACCGCGGGTGCCGGGCGGCGGGTCGCCGAAGCGGACGGTCCCGCCGTGGAGCCCGGCGACCCACCGGGCGATGGCCAGGCCGAGGCCGGTGCCGCCGGTCGGCTGGTCGGGCCCGGTGAGGGTGCCGAACCGCTCGAACGCGCGCTCCCGGTCGCCCGGCGCGACGCCCGGCCCCTCGTCGGCGACGTCGAGGGTCCAGCGCCCGGCGTCGACGGCCGCGCGCACGGTGACCCGTCCGCCCTCGGGGCCGTGGCGCACGGCGTTCTCCAGCGCGTTGGCGAGCAGCTGGCGCAGCCGGGCACGGTCGGCGGTGACGACCAGGTCACCGGCCTCGACGTCGAAGGCGACCCGGCGACCGGTCGGCACCAGGTCCGCGACCACCTCGTCGAGCAGCGGCCCGAGCGGCACCGGGCCGAGGCGAAGCGGGCTGACACCGGCGTCGACCCGGGAGAGGTCCAGCAGGTCGCCGAGGAGCGCGCCGACCCGCTGGGCCTGGTCCACCGCCTGGCCGAGGTGCTCGGCGTCGGCGGGGCGCACGCCGTCGGCCAGGTTCTCGAGCGTGGCCGTGAGCGCGGCCAGCGGGGTGCGCAGCTCGTGGGAGACGGTGGCCACCAGGTCGCGCTGCTCACGGTCGACGGCGGCCAGCTCGGCCGCCATCTGGTTGAAGGCCCGGGCCAGCTCGCCGACCTCGTCGGAGGTCTCGGCGCGCACCCGCACGGCGTAGTCCCCGCGCATCATCCGGCGCGTCGCCCCGGTCATCTCGCGCAGAGGCGAGGTCATGCCGACGGCCAGCAGCTGGGTCACGCCGAGGGCCAGGGCCACGGTGACCGGGACGGCCAGCAGGGCCGGTACGCCGGCCCCGGCCGCCAGCACGCCGACCAGCGCGGCCACCAGCACGGAGGCGGTCACCAACAGCCCGAGCTTGACCTTGATCGAGGTGACCGGCTGCAGCGGCGAGGTCACGGTGCGACCTCCCCGGACTCCAGGGCGTAGCCGACGCCGTGCACGGTGCGGATCCGCTCGGGGCCGACCTTGGCCCGCAGGGCCCGGACGTGGCTGTCCACGGTGCGGGTGCCGGAGGCGTCCGGCCAGTCCCAGACCTCGGCGAGCAGGTGCTCGCGGGTCAGCACCTCGCCGGGCGAGCCGGCCAGGCGGGCCAGCAGGTCGAACTCGGTCGGGGTCAGGTGCACCTCCGACCCGCCGACGGTGACCCGGCGGCTGCCGGTGTCCACGACCAGGTCGCCCGCGACGAGCCGGGCCGACGGCGCGGCGGCCAGCTCGGCGGCCCGGTCCACGCGGCGCAGCAGGGCCCGGACCCGGGCCACTACCTCGCGCATCCGGAACGGCTTGGTGAGGTAGTCGTCCGCGCCGACCGCCAGCCCGACCAGCACGTCGGCCTCGTCGTCGCGGGCGGTGAGCATGAGCACCGGCACCGGCCGGGATGCCTGGATCCGCCGGCAGACCTCGTGGCCGTCGTACCCGGGGAGCATGACGTCCAGGACCACCGCGTCGGGCCGGACCTGCTCGCAGAGGGCGACCGCGCCGGGTCCGTCGAAGGCCTGGTCGACGGCGAACCCCTCGGCCCGCAGCCGGTCCGCGACGGCGTCGTTGATGACCGGCTCGTCCTCGACGACCAGCACCCGTGGGACCTCGCGCAGCGCCATGACCTCACGGTAGGAGCGCGGGCGCGCAGGAGGTGCGCGTGACTCGTGAAGGTCCTGTGCAGATCTGCTGCCCCGCGACGTCCGCGCTCAGAGGTCCGGGAAGCCGCTCGGCCAGGCGATGACGATGCGGGCGCCGCCGGCGGGGCTGTCGTCGATGGTGACGGTGCCGCCGTGCACCTTGGTCAGGCCGCCGACGATGTAGAGGCCGAGCCCCGAGCCACCGCGCTTGCCGCCCTTCCAGAACTTGGTGAAGACCCGGCGGCGCAGCTCCTTGGGGATGCCCTCGCCCTCGTCGTCCACGGTGATGCGCACGCCGCTGGGATCGGCCAGCTCGCCGGGGCGCAGCGGCTCGAGGTGGACCCGCACGGTGCCCTCGCCGTGCCGCACGGCGTTCTCGACCAGGTTGGTGACGACCTGGGTGAACTTGTCGGGGTCGGCGTGGATGTCGGGCAGGTCGACCTCGACGGTGAGGTCGATGGGGCGGGCGGTGCCGGCCGCGACGGACTCCACGATCCGCCGGGTCAGCGCTCCGGCGTCGGTGGGGCGCGGGTGCAGCTGGAGCCGGCCGGTGTCGATGCGCGCCACGTCGAGGAGCTCGGCGATGAGGCGGCTCAGCCGGTCGGAGTCGGCCGAGACGGTGGTGAGCATCAGCTTCTTCTGCTCGTCGTTGAGCCGGTCCCAGCGGTTCAGCAGGGCCTGGACGAAGCCCTTGACGCCGGTCAGCGGCGAGCGGAGCTCGTGGGCGACGGTCGCCACCAGGTCCGAGCGCTCCCGGTCCAGGCGGGCCCGGCCCCGGCCGGAGCGGATGGTGATGGCCACCTCCGCGACGGGCTGGTGCAGCGCGGGCCGGTGGATCTTGGCCGCGACCAGCACCTCCTCCCCGCTGGGCAGCAGCCAGGACTGCTCAGGAACGGCGGTGCGCGTAGGCAGCCCGTCGTAGGGCCGGTTGTGCGCGCACCAGGCGTTGTCGTCCTGGTCGCGCAGGGCCAGCACCTCGTCGAGCGGGCGACCGACCACGTCCAGGGGTACGCCGAGCATGCGGGCCGCGACCTGCGAGATGACGGTGACCCGGCTGTCCGGGCCGGCCAGGACGACCCCGTCGGGCAGGGCGTCGACGACGGCCTGCGCTCCCCGGTCCGGCATGGGGCCACCCTGCCACGTCGTGCCCGGGTCAGGTCACGAAGCGATGACGATGGCCGGCGCGGGTGAACCGGGCGGCCCGACGGGGCATCACCTCAGGCATGCGCCGTTCCGCTCCCCCCGTCGTGCTCGCTCTGCTGGCCCCGCTCCTGCTGCTCCTGCCCGGCGGGTCAGCACAGGCCCAGGGCCTGGTGCGCTACCGGCACGTGCCCGCGGTCCTCGTCGGCGACCTGGCCGTGGGCATGCCGAACGAGCGGACCGTGCAGGTCCAGCACCTCGACCGGACCACCGGGCAGTGGGACGCGCCGACCACCGTGCTGCGCACCCGCGGCGCGGTGACCTGCGGCGACCTCGACGCCCGCGCGGCCGGTGGCGGCGTGGCCGTGCTCGTCGAGTGCGACACGCCGTACTACGAGGACCAGGCCCCGGTCCGCAGCGTCGCGCTGGTCTCCCGCGACGGCTACGCCTGGGCGCGGCACCGCCTGCCCGGGGAGGCGTACGGCGCGCCGGCGCTCTCGCCGTCCGCGACGTACGCCGCCTGGCCGCTCGGCGGGATCGGCTCCTACCTGGAGTGGTCGGCCGCGACGGGCTTCGGTGAGCCCGCCACCACGACGTACCGCAGCGACGTCGGCGACCGCACGGTCGTGGTCGACGACGCCGGCACGGTGACGGTCCTGGGCACCGAGCAGACCCGGCGCCACTGCTTCCTCGGCGTGCACAGCCGGGACCTGTCCGGCGCGACGGCGCAGAGCCGGGTGCCGCTGGGGACCGGCTGCGGCGACGGCAACGTCACCCACGTGGACGCGAACACGGTGCTGGCCGGCGGCTACGAGCCCGCCACCCAGGTCACGGTCTCGCGCACCGGGCCCGGCGGGACCTGGGCGATCACCGCACCGGCGCCGGCCGACCAGCCGGGGCTGGTGGTCTACGGCTACGGCCGCAAGCGCGTCCCCACGCACTACGTCTACTCCCCCACGCCGGGTGCGCCCGTGGTCGCGCTGGGCAGCCCGGACCGCCTCCGGGTGCTCGCGCAGGTCTACGACCCGACCACCCGCACCTGGGGCGCGCAGACGCTCGCCTACACCTCGGGGCGACCGTGCCAGGTCGGCTACGAGGAGCCGCAGGCACGCCCGGGGCAGTACGCCGACCGCCTCGAGTGCGGGCGCCGGACGGTGACGCTGCGCAGCCCCGACGGGGTCACCTGGACCGTCCGGCGTTGACGCTCAGGCACTGACCGTCAGGCGCTGAGGGCCTTGTCCTGGTTGAGCGCGCCGACGTAGGTCATGGCCCAGCAGAACGCCATGGCCGAGACCATGTCGGCGTTGGGCAGGTCGCCGGAGGGCGGGCGGCCCTCGTCGACGGCCTCCTGGTAGGCGCTGACCTGCCGGACCAGCACGCCCAGCGGCGTGGTGCCGTGGAACGCGGCGGCGGCGAGCTCGCCGTCCAGCTCGAGCTGGTTCTCGACCTCGGCCAGGTCCACGCCGAGCACGATGTCGAGCGCGGAGAGCAGGCCGGCGGTGAAGGCCTCGGCGCGGTCGAAGCCGCGCTGCTGGCCGAGCAGCTCGCACATGCGCGCCCGGACCAGGCCGGTGAGCAGCGAGTCGCCGTCCAGGCGACCGTGCCGCCCGAGGATGGTCAGCGCGGCCCACTGGCGCAGCCGGACCGTGCCCATGAGCACCAGCGCCTCGCGCAGGCTGCTGACCTGGCGACGCAGCCCGTGCGCGGCCCCGGCCGAGGCCAGGTTGAGGACCTGGACCACGAGGCCGGGCTCGCCGCGCAGGATGGCCTCGATCCGGTCGAAGCTGAGGTCCTCGTCGAGCAGCTCGGTGGCCAGCCGGACCTGGGCCAGCGCGCTCGGCGCGATGGTCGTGCCCCGCACGATCTCCGGGCGCTGCACGCCGTAGCCCTGGAAGAGCTCGAAGCCGGCCTCGCGGGCCCAGGCCACGTCGGCGCGGGTCTCGCACCGCTCGGCGACGGCGCGGACGCCGCGCTCGCGGCACTGCTCCACCAGCGCGGCCGCGTGGTCGCGGTCGGTGCTCATGAGGTCGACCTTGACCAGGTCGGCCAGCTCCAGCAGCGCCGCGGCCTCGGGTCGTCCGCTGAAGCCGTCCAGCGCGATCGTGTAGCCCTCCTGCTTGCGTGCACGCACGCCGGCCAGCAGCTCCTCGTCGAGCTCGACGGCCTCGCGGATCTCCAGGACGGTCCGGGCCGGAGGGAGCGTCAGCGGCGTCTCGCCGACGATCGCGCCCCGCTCGACGTTGCAGAACAGCAGCTTGTCGCCGACCAGCTCGTGCACGCCGAAGGTCAGCGCACCGAGCACGACCGAGACGGTCATCAGCTCGCCGCTGGTCTCCGTGCCGGCGCTGTCCGCGGACGCTCCGGAGCGGTAGAGCAGCTCGAAGCCGACCACCTTCTGCCGCGCGTCCACGACCTGCTGACGCGCGACGATGACCTCGACGGCGCCACGCGTCGCCAGTGCCTCACTCATCAATCCCTCCCGGCGCCGTCGACGTGGGGGCGATCGACGACTCGGGAAGTCTCACACGTCCCAGCAGGCCCGCACGGGGAAACGGGACAAACCTGACGGACCTGACAAGACCGGTCTTGAGCGACGCGACCCGGGTGTCAGCGACTCTCAGCGACTCTCACGACCGCGCGCCGACTCGTAGAGGCACAGCGCGGCGGCGGTCGACAGGTTGAGGCTCTCGGCGCGCCCGTGGATCGGGATGGCGACCCGGTGGTCGGCCAGCGCGGCCAGCTCCTCGGGCAGCCCCCAGGCCTCGTTGCCGAACAGCCACGCCGTCGGGCCGCGCAGCACCTCGGCCAGCGCGGCGTCGTAGAGCCCGAGCTCGCCGGCGCCGTCGGCGGCGAGCAAGGTCAGGCCCGCCTCCCGCGCGGCCCGGACGGCGTCGGCCGCGGTGGGCTCGACCGCGACCGGCAGGTGGAAGGCGCTGCCCACCGAGGCGCGGATGGTCTTGGGGTTGTAGAGGTCGACGGACTGCCCGGCCAGGACCACGGCGTCGGCGCCCGCGGCGTCGGCGCAGCGGATGACGGTGCCGGCGTTGCCGGGGTCGCGGACGTCGGCGCAGAGTGCCACCAGCCGGGCGCCCGCGAGGGCGTCGGCGAGGGGCACGTCGACGTAGCGGCACAGGGCGACCACGCCGGCCGGGCTCACCGAGTCCGACAGGGCGGCGAGCGCGCGCTCGTCGACGAGCGTGGTGGGGACGCCGCCGGGCACCGGCGCGCCGGGGACGGCGAACACCTCCTCGACGCAGCCGGCCTCGAGCGCGGCCTCGACGGCCTTGGGGCCGTCAGCGAGGAACAGCCGCCGCTCGGATCGCTCCGAGCGGCGGCTGAGCCGTCGCAGGTCCTTGAGGCGGGCGTTGCTCGCCTTGAGGGGCTCGCTCAGGCCGAGGCCTCGGCGCGAGGAGCGTTGACGTCCTCGGGCAGCGCGGCCTTGGCCACCTCGACGAGGGCGTTGAACGCCGCGATGTCGTTGACGGCCAGGTCGGCCAGGATCTTGCGGTCCACCTCCACACCGGCCAGGCCGAGGCCCTGGATGAACCGGTTGTAGGTGAGGCCCTGGGCGCGGGCCCCGGCGTTGATCCGCTGGATCCACAGGCGACGGAAGTTGCCCTTGTTCTTGCGCCGGTCGTTGTAGCTGTAGACCAGCGAGTGGGTGACCTGCTCCTTGGCCTTGCGGTACAGGCGCGAGCGCTGGCCGCGGTAGCCGCTGGCGCGCTCGAGGGTGGTCCGGCGCTTCTTCTGGGCGTTCACTGCCCGCTTGACGCGTGCCATTGTTCGGTGCTCCTCAGTTGTCTCGGGTCAGGGCAGGCTCAGCGGCCCAGCAGCTTCTTCACGCGCTTGTAGTCGGCCTTCTCCAGCTCGACCACACCCGCGTTGCGGCGGTGCTTCTTGCGGCTGCCGGTGGTCGGCGCGGACGCGAACGCAGCGCCGGACTTGCGGCCGGCCTGCAGGCGCATGAGCTTGCCGCTGCCGGTCACCTTGATGCGCTTGCTCGTTCCCGAGTGCGACTTGTTCTTGGGCATGTGTCTCTCCTCTGACGTCGTACGTCGTGCTGGCCGTCGGTACGGCGTGCTGGTCTGGGTGGGGCTGGCGCTGAGCCGGGCTCAGGCCTCGATCTCCGGGTCGAGGTTCTCCGAGCGGCCGCGCTCCTTCTTCTGCGCCACCGGGCCCGCGGCGCGGGCCTCGGCGCGCTCCGCAGCCTCCTCGGCTGCGCTCGCGGCGCGGTCGTCCATGCGCTGCTGGCGAGCGACGCGCTGCTCGACCTTGGCCTCGGCCTTCTTCTTGTGCGGGCCGAGCACCATGATCATGTTGCGGCCGTCCTGCTTGGGCGCGGACTCCACGAAGCCGAGGTCGGTGACGTCCTCGGCGAGGCGCTGGAGCAGCCGGAACCCGAGCTCGGGACGGTGCTGCTCGCGACCGCGGAACATGATCGTGATCTTGACCTTGTCGCCGGCCTTGAGGAACCGGACCACGTGACCCTTCTTGGTCTCGTAGTCGTGCGCGTCGATCTTGGGACGGAGCTTCATCTCCTTGATGACGACGTTGGTCTGGTTCCGTCGGGCCTCACGGGCCTTCTGGGCGTTCTCGTACTTGAACTTCCCGTAGTCCATGAGCTTGCAGACCGGTGGCTTGCCCTGGGGCGCGATCTCGACGAGGTCGAGGTCGGCCTCCTGGGCGAGCTTGAGCGCCTGGTCCGTCGGCACGATGCCGACGGTCTCGCCATTGGGACCCACGAGGCGGACCTCGGGTACCCGGATCCGGTCGTTGATACGAAGCTCGGTGCTGATGTGTCCTCCTGCTTGCTGGGTGACTGGGCTCGGAGGCCGCCTGAGCAAACAGAAAGGCCTCCGCGTCGCAAGCGGAGGCCAGGCACACGGCACGCCCTGGGGTGCAGGACGAGCCACCAGACCGGACCCGACGGCCTGTGGAGCTGGGCGGCCGGTGCGGGTGGGAGAAGGTCGAGCTGTTCTCCGCTTGTGATCGGTGCCCACGAGGGGCACTGATCGGTCAACGCTCGATGGTAACCGGATGTTCCCCCGGGACGCCAACCGCGGCGACGTAGCGGACCGGGCCCGCGGTGTCGAGGAGCAGCGCCTCGGCGCCGTCCTGGAGCGCGGCCAGGGCCGCGGTGCGCGCGGGCACGGGCACCGGGCGGGCCTGCGGGTCCCAGCGGTGCAGGGTCTCCAGACTGGTGAAGGCCAGCAGGGCGAGCCGGCCGTCGGCGCTGCGCATCGAGACGGTGGCCATGTCGGCGGACTTGTCGCGGACGAGTCCGTCCGGGCCGGTCTCGGCCTCGCCGAGCTGCGCCACGACCGGGACCAGCAGGCGCGCCTCGCCCAGCGCGGCCAGCACCTCGGGCTCACGCGCCGGGTCCGCGTCGTACGCCGCGAGGGCGGCGACCAGGGCGGGGTCGGCCAGCCCCGCGTCGTCGGGCGCGCCGGCGCCGGCGATCAGTCGGGTGCCGTCCACGCTCCCAGGGTAGGCGGCCGCCCGGGACACCCGGGCCCTGTGATCACCGTCCTATTGTCGAGTGTCTCAGTTGATTTAGCACGTTTAGTTCGCGTAGACATGGGTCCCATGACCACGACACCCGTCGCGGCGGCGTTCTCCACGCCGCTCCAGACCCCGCCCGTGGGTGCCGGTGGCCGGAACCGGGAGCGGACCCGCCGCTCCCCGTGGAGCTTCCTGCGCCGCAGCGTCTCGCCGATCGCCCTCCTGGTGGTCTGGCAGGCGCTCAGCAGTGCCGGTGTGCTCGACCCCCGGACGCTGGAGTCCCCGGTCCACATCGCCCAGACCGCCCTCGACCTCATCAAGGACGGCACCCTGCAGGAGGCCACGCTGGTCTCGCTGCGCCGCGTAGCCCTCGGCTTCGTCATCGGCGGCGTCATCGGCATGGCCCTGGCCGTCGTCGCCGGCCTGTGGCGCATCGGCGAGGACGCCATCGACCCGCCGCTGCAGATGCTGCGCACGCTCCCGCACTTCGGACTGATCCCGCTGTTCATCTTGTGGTTCGGGATCGGCGAGCAGCCCAAGATCACCCTCATCGCGATGGGCGTGGCCTTCCCGCTCTACCTCAACACCTTCGCGGGCATCCGGGGCATCGACCGCAAGGTGATGGAGGCCGCCCGGTCCATGCACCTGTCCTGGGGTCAGCGACTGCGCCACGTGGTGATCCCCGGCGCGCTCCCCCAGACCCTCACCGGGCTGCGGCAGAGCCTGGGCATCGCCTGGCTCTCGCTCATCGTGGCCGAGACCATCTCGGCCGGCGCCGGGCTCGGCCACATGATCAACGACGCCCGCGAGTTCCTGCAGACCGACATCATCGTCGTCGGCCTGGCCGTCTACGCCCTCCTCGGGCTGGCGACCGACGGCGTCGTCCGCTTCGTCGAGGGGAGGGCGCTGGCATGGCGTTCCTGAGGTCCGACCCCGTCCCGGCCCCGACCGGTGATCAGGCCGACGTCGTCGTGCGGGTGCGCGGGCACCACCGCGCGTTCGGGCGCAACCAGGTGCTGCGCGGCATCGACCTGGACATCCGGCCCGGCGAGTTCGTGGCCCTGCTCGGCCGCTCCGGCTGCGGCAAGTCCACGCTCCTGCGCAGCCTGGCCCGCCTCGACCCGGTCCCGGCCGGCGAGGTCGAGATCAGCGGCCGCACCGGCGTGGCGTTCCAGGAGCCGCGGCTGCTGCCGTGGCGCGACGTGCGCGAGAACGTCGCCCTGGCGCTGCTCAACACCCCCGAGCGCAAGGAGCGGTACGCGCGGGCCGAGCAGACCCTCGCCGAGGTGGGGCTGAGCGACAAGCAGCACGCCTGGCCGCTCCAGCTCTCCGGCGGTCAGGCCCAGCGCGTCTCGCTGGCCCGGGCCCTGGTCAGCAACCCGGCCCTGCTGCTGCTCGACGAGCCCTTCAGCGCCCTCGACGCGCTGACCCGCATCGAGATGCACCAGCTGGTGATCGAGCTGTGGCGCCACCACCACATGGCCGTGCTCATCGTCACCCACGACGTCGACGAGGCCCTGGCCCTCGCCGACCGGCTCGTGGTGATGGACGAGGGCAAGGTCGCGCGCACCTGGGAGATCACCTCCCCGCGCTCGGACCGCGCGCCGTCCAAGCCGGAGATCGCCGGCACCCGCGCCGAGATCCTCAAGGCGCTCGGCGTCAAGCCCACCCCGCCCAACCCGAACCGCACGTCGCTCTCCGAAGAAGGTGCCGCATGACCAACCTCCCCCAGGCGAAGCTCTCCCGCCGCCGTCTGGCCGCCGTCCCCGCCGCCCTCCTGGCGCTCTCCGTCGCCCTCGCCGGTTGCGGCGACGACGGGGGCACCGGCAACGAGGACGCCGTCGGCGACAACGGCAAGGTCGACCTGTCGCAGGTGACCCTCATCGTGGGCGACCAGAAGGGCACCAGCGCGAAGGACATCCTCACCGCCGCCGGGCTCGAGGACACGCCGTACAAGATCGAGTGGAAGGAGTTCACCTCCGGCCCGCCGATGCTCGAGGCGCTGGGCGCGAACGCCATCCACGTGGGCCAGGTCGGCAACACCCCGCCGATCTTCGCCGCGGCCTCGGGCAGCGAGTTCAAGGTCGTCCAGGCGATGACCTACACCGGCGAGGGCGATGCCATCGTCGTGCCGAAGGACTCGCCCATCACCGACGTCTCCCAGCTCGAGGGCAAGAAGGTCGCGGTGGCCCAGGGCAGCTCGGCCAACTACAACCTGCTGGCCCAGCTGCAGAAGGCCGGCGTGAAGTACTCCGACATCTCGGTGCAGAACCTCCAGCCCGCGGACGCGCTGGCCGCGTTCACCACCGGTGCGGTCGACGCGTGGGCCATCTGGGAGCCCTACACCTCCCAGGCCGAGGTCGCCGAGGGCGGCAAGGTGATCGCCACCGGTGACGGCGTGGTCAACGGCTACGGCTTCCAGGTCGCCTCCGACGACGCGATCGAGGACCCGGCCACCAAGGCCGCGCTCTCCGACTACCTCGGGCGCATCACCCAGGCCCAGCTCTGGGCCTCCGAGCACCCGGACGACTGGGCCCAGGTCTGGTCGACCGGCACCGGTCTGGACGCCGCCATCACCCAGGCGGCCTCGGTCAAGCGGCCGGTCACGATCCTGCCCGTGGACGACGACGTGGTCTCCTCCGAGCAGGAGATGGCCGACGCGTTCTACGACAACGGGCTGATCCCGGAGAAGGTCGACCTCGAGGACTTCTTCACCGACGAGTTCGACGACGTCACGACGACCGTGACCGCGGCGAAGGGCTGAGCGTGGCGGCCACGCTGCACTGGTTCCTGCCCACCTCCGGCGACTCGCGCTCCCTGGTCGGTGCCGGCCAGGGGTCGCCCGGGCGGACCGCGGCGGGCGGCGTGGCCGACGGCGTGCTCGGCTCGGACACCGCCGGGTTCCGCGCGCCGACCATCGACTACCTGGCCGAGGTCGCCCGGACCGCCGAGCAGCTCGGCTTCGAGGGGGTGCTCACGCCGACCGGCACGTTCTGCGAGGACGCGTGGCTGGTCACGGCGGCGCTGCTGCGCGAGACCGAGCGCCTGAAGTTCCTGGTCGCCTTCCGCCCCGGGGTCATCAACCCGGTGCTCGCGGCGCAGATGGCCGCGGCGTACCAGCGGATCTCGGGGGGCCGGCTGATGCTCAACGTGGTCACCGGCGGCAGCCCGGAGGAGCAGGCGCGCTTCGGCGACCACGAGCCCAAGGAGGAGCGGTACGCGCGGACCGAGGAGTTCCTCCGTGTCGTGCGCGGCACGTGGGAGCAGCCGCCGTACGATTTCCGCGGCCGGTTCTTCGACGTCCGGGGCGCGCTGGTCAAGGGCGGGGTCTCGCCCCAGCCGGCGATCTACTTCGGCGGCTCATCGGGGCCGGCCGGTCCCGTCGCGGCCGAGCACGCGGACGTCTACCTGACCTGGGGCGAGCCGCCGGAGTTGGTGGCCGAGAAGCTCGACTGGGTGCGCGGCCTGGCCGCCGAGCGCGGGCGCACGCTGCGCTTCGGGCTGCGGGTGCACACGATCTCCCGCGACACCAGCGAGGAGGCGTGGCGGCACGCGCAGTGGCTGCTCGACGGGCTGGACCCGGCGAAGGTCGCGGCCGCCCAGGAGCAGCTGCGCAGCAGCGAGTCGACCGGACAGGCCCGGATGCTCGCGCTGCACGAGGGCCGCACCTCCTACGCCGACGCCCACGACCTCGAGGTCTCCCCCGGGCTGTGGTCCGGTGTCGGCCTGGTCCGCGGCGGCGCGGGCACCTCGCTGGTCGGCAGCCACGACGAGGTGGCCGAGAAGATCGCGGAGTACCACGCCCTCGGCATCGACGAGTTCATCCTCTCCGGCTACCCGCACGTCGAGGAGGCCTGGTGGTTCGGCGAGGGCGTCGTGCCCCGCCTGCGCGCCCGTGGCCTGCTGGCCGACGAGTCTGCGCCGGCACCGCACCGGGTGGCGGTCTCGGCCTGAGCCGACCTCGTCCTCACTAGGCTGACGGCATGGACGACGTGAGCTGGGGCGCACTGGCGGCGGCGCTGACGCTCGTCGCCGGGATCTACACCTGGTTCGCCTTCCGGCGACGCGGCCTGGCCGCCGGGCTGCGCGGTGCGGGGCTGACCCTGCTGCCGCCGGCGCTGTGGCTCACCGACACCCTCGAGCTGGTCGGCGACATCGGGTCGTCGGTGGCGCACTGGGTCGGCGACTTCGCCTTCAGCCCGGCCGCGTGGCTCGGGATCGTGCTGGCCGGGCTCGCGGTGGTGTGCTGGGTCGTCTCCGGCTTCCTGACCGACCGCGGGGTCGGTGGCGCACCCGCCCGTGCTGCGGACCAGCGGCGCGAGCTCCCGAAGGCGCGGGGCCAGAAGGCCGCACCGGCGGTCGACCCTGAGATGGCCGAGATCGAGGCACTGCTGCGCAAGCGCGGCATCTCGTGACCTCCCACGACTCCAGCGTCGAGCGCAACCGGCTCTGGACGCGGCTCAGCGACGCCGTGCGGGCGCACGGCGAGCCGCTGCCGACGCCGCTCATGGTCGTCGACCTCGACGCCTTCGACGCCAACGCCGACGACCTGGTCCGCCGCGCGGGCGGTACGCCGATCCGGGTCGCCTCCAAGTCGGTGCGGGTGCCGGCCCTGCTGCGGCGCGTGCTGGAGCGGCCGGGCTTCCACGGGATCCTGGCCTACACGCTGGCCGAGGCGCTCTGGCTGGAGGAGCAGGGCGTCAGCGACGACGTCGTGGTGGCCTACCCGACCGTCGACCGCGGGGCGCTGGCCCGGCTCGTCGCCTCCCCCGCCGCGGCCGGGCGGATCACGCTCATGGTCGACGACGTGGCGCACCTCGACGTGGTCGACTCGGTGCGCGCCTCGCACGCCGTGCCGGTGCGCGTGGCCATCGACGTCGACGCCGGGCTGCGGATGGGCGGGCAGCACGTCGGCCCCAAGCGCTCCCCGCTCCACGATGCCGCGGACGTGGTCGGCCTGGCCGAGGCGATCCGGCGCCGGCACGGCTTCCGGCTGGTCGGCGCGATGACCTACGAGGGCCAGGTGGCCGGCGTCCAGGACGCGGTGCCGACCCAGCGGGCCAAGTCGGCGGTGGTCCGGCGGATCAAGGCGCTGTCCCTGACCCAGCTCGAGGTGCGCCGCCGCGAGATCCGCGACGCGCTGGCCGCGACCGGAGCCGAGCTGGAGTTCTGGAACGCCGGCGGATCGGGCTCGGTCGAGGCCACCGTGGCCGACGACGTGGTCACCGAGGTCGCCGCCGGCTCCGGTCTCCTGGCCCCGACCCTGTTCGACCACTACCGCTCTTTCGACCCGCGCCCGGCGGCGTTCTACGGCCTGCCGGTGACCCGGCGCCCCTCGCCCGAGGTGGCGACGGTCCACGGCGGCGGGCTCATCGCCTCCGGCCCGTCGGGCAAGGACCGCGCGCCCACCCCCTGGGCGCCGGCCGGGCTGCACCTGACCGGGCTCGAGGGCGCCGGCGAGGTGCAGACGCCGCTCACCGGTCACCCGGCCGGGCTGCTCGCGGTAGGCGACCTGGTGTGGTTCCGGCACGCCAAGTCCGGCGAGCCGTTCGAGCACGTGAGCACGGTGCAGCTGCTGTCCGGGCCGCGGTTCGTCGAGGAGGTCCGCAGCTACCGTGGCCACGGCCTCGCCTTCTGACGTCGCCGGTCTGGTCCTCGAGCTCGCCGCCTCCCGCCCGCCGACGCTCGGCGCCGGCCGGCTGGTCTGCGTCGACGGCCCGGCCGGCTCCGGCAAGACCACGCTGGGCCGCGAGCTGGCCGCCGCCACCGGCGCACCGCTGGTCCACACCGACGACCTCATGGAGGGCTGGCGCGGCCTGGACGCCGTGGGCCGCGAGCTCGGCGCCCTGGTCGCCGACCTGGACGCGGGCCGACCCGGCTCCCACCGGCGCTACGACTGGCTGCACGACCGGTACGCCGCGCGCCGGGTCGACGTACCTCCCGGGCCGTGGCTGGTGGTCGAGGGCGTCGGCTCCGGGGCGCCCGCCATCGCCGCGCACGTGACCGTCCTGGTCTGGGTCGAGGTGGACGACGCGCTGCGGCTGGCGCGCGGGATGGCCCGCGACGGCGAGCGGATGCGGGCGCCCTGGGAGACGTTCATGGTCGACGAGCGGGCGCTGGCCGCCCGCGACCGCACGCGCGTGCGGGCCGACGTGCTGGTGGACGGCACCGGGTCCCGCCCGCCGGTGGTGCGCTGAGCCGTAGCGTGGCCCGGGTGGTGGCACCCAGCGGCGAGCAGCACGAGATCTCCTCCGGCGACTACCGGGCGGTGGTCACCCAGAGCGGCGCGGCGCTGCGCTCGCTGACCCACGAGGGCCGCGACCTGGTCGACGGCTTCGGTGCGGACGAGATGTCGGCCGGCGGCCGCGGTCAGGTGCTCGCGCCGTGGCCGAACCGGATCCGCGACGGGCAGTACTCCTTCGCCGGCCGCGACCTGCAGCTGCCGCTCACCGAGCCCGCGCGGCACAACGCCTCGCACGGCCTGGTGCGGTGGGCGTCGTTCGCGGTCCTGGAGCAGGCCGACGACGCGGTGAGGCTGGGCTACCGGGTGCCGGCGCAGAGCGGCTACCCGTGGACCCTCGACGTCTCGGTGCGGTACGCCGTGGGGCCGGACGGGCTCACCGTGACGACCCGGGCGCTCAACCAGTCCGGCTCCCCCGCGCCGTTCGCGGCGGGCCACCACCCCTACCTCACCGCGGGCGCGGGACCGTGCGACGCGTGGTCGCTCACGCTGACGGCCGGCACGCGCGTGCTCGCCGACCCGGAGCGCAAGCTGCCGACCGGCACCGAGCCGGTGGCCGGGACGGCGTACGACTTCGCCGACGGCCGGGTCATCGGCGACCTGGTCCTCGACCACGCCTTCGGCGGGTGGGGCGGCTCGGCCGTGCTGCGCGGCCCCGAGGCGGCGGTCGAGCTGTGGGCCGACGAGGCGTGGGGCTGGGTCATGGTCTACACCGGCGACGACAACGCCGAGGGCACCCGGCGCCGCTCGGTGGCCCTCGAGCCGATGACCGCGCCGGCCGACGCCTTCAACTCCGGGGAGGGCCTGCGCGTGCTCGAGCCCGGGGAGGCCTTCGAGGCCGCCTGGGGGATCCGCCGGCTCTAGGCCGAGGCGGCGGCGACGAGTGCCTTGAGCTCGCGCACGGCGGTGCGGGCGCGCTGGCCGTCGGAGCCCTGGATGCCGAGGACGGCGGCGGTCTCCCCGTCGGCCAGGTCCAGGGTCACCCACGGGGCCCCCGGTGGCAGGCGGGCGGCGACGATCTGGGGCCAGGCGTACTCGTGGCGGCGGTAGCCGTTGACCACGACCAGCCGGTCGTCGTAGGCCACCGCGCGGGAGCGGGTGATGCCGTACATCAGCGCGAGGTAGAGCAGCCCGAAGAAGATCAGCGTGCCGATCTGGAACGCCGTGAACTTGCCGCGGGTCTCGTCGTCGAAGCTCAACCAGCCGACCGCGACCACGACGATGAGGGCGATGGTCACCATCACCCCGACGACGCGGGGACCGAGCGGGCGCCAGGTGCGCGGCAGGGGCGGCACGGTGAGCCCGGCCCCCTCAGAGCCGGCAGGCATGGATGTCGGTGAGCAGGATGCCGCGGGCGCCGAGCTCGTAGAGCTCGTCCATCAGCCGCTGGGCGCCGTCGCGCGGGACCATGGCGCGCACCGCGACCCAGCCCTCGCGGTGCAGCGGGGCGATGGTCGGGCCCTCGATGCCGGGGGTGATCTCGACCGCGCGTGAGACGTGGGCCTGCTCGATGTCGTAGTCCATCATCACGTAGGTCCGGGCCACCAGGACGCCCTCGACGCGGCGACGGAAGACCTCGAAGCCGTCCGGCACGGCGCCACCGCGCGTCACCAGGACCGCCTCGGACTCCAGGATCGTCTCGCCGAAGACCTCGAGCCCGGCCGCACGCAGGGTGCTGCCGGTCTCCACCACGTCGGCGACGACGTCGGCCACGCCGAGCTGGATGCTGGTCTCCACCGCGCCGTCGAGCCGGACCACCTCGGCGGCGATCCCGCGCTCCTCCAGGAACGCGCGCACCACCCCGACGTACGACGTGGCGATGCGGGTGCCGGCCAGCTCCTCGAGCGCGCCGAACCGCCCCACCGGGCCGGCGAAGCGGAACCGGCTGCGGCCGAAGCCGAGGCTCAGCACCTCGTCGGCCTTGGCGCCGGAGTCGAGCAGCAGGTCGCGCCCGGTGATGCCGACGTCGAGGGTGCCCTCGCCGACGTACAGCGCGATGTCGCGGGGGCGCAGGTAGAAGAACTCGACGCCGTTCTCGGTGTCGGTCAGCGCCAGCTGCTTGGCGTCGTCGCGCTGGCGGTAGCCGGACTCGCGCAGGATCTCGGACGCGGACTGGGACAGGGACCCCTTGTTGGGGACGGCGATGCGCAGGAGGCTCACGGCGTCCTCAGAGGTGGGCGTAGACGTCGTCGAGCTCGAGGCCCGTGGCCAGCATGAGCACCTGCGCGTGGTAGAGCAGCTGGCTCAGCTCCTCGGCCGCCCGCTCCTTGCCCTCGTGCTCGGCGGCCATCCAGGACTCCGCGGCCTCCTCGACCAGCTTCTTGCCGATCGCGTGCACCCCGGCGTCGAGCTGCCGCACGGTGCCCGAGCCGTCGGGACGGGTCCGGGCCTTCTCGGAGAGCTCGCTCCACAGGTCCTCGAACGTCTTCACGACGGGCCAGCCTAGTTCGTGGTGGTCGCGGGTCCGTGGCCCTGTCCGACCTGAGCCGGCCGGTGTGCGCCGAGCGGCTGGACGGGTACGGCTACGTGCTGCTGCGCGAGGAGTGGGTCAGCGCCCGCCGACGGCGCGGATCGTGCGGGCCGTGGCCAGCGCGGCGGCGGTGGCCTCGTGCCCCTTGTCCTCGGCCGAGCCCTCCAGCCCGGCCCGGTCCAGCGCCTGCTGCTCGGTGTCGCAGGTGAGCACGCCGAAGCCGACGGCCACGGTGTGGTCGAGGGCGACCCGGGTGAGCCCGTCGGTGGCGGCCGAGCAGACGTACTCGAAGTGCGGGGTCCCGCCGCGGATGACCACGCCGAGCGCGACCACCGCGTCGTAGCCCTGCTGGGCCAGCGCGGAGGCGACCACGGGCAGCTCGAAGGTGCCGGGCACCCGGACCACCTCGGCCTCGACGGAGTGCTCGGCGCAGGCGCGCGCGGAGCCGGCCAGGAGCCCGTCCATGACCACGGTGTGCCAGGAGGCGGCCACCACCGCGACCCGCAGGCCCGAGGCGTCGAACGGCTCGACGGCGGCCGCGCCCTCGCCGCTCACTGGTGGACCCCTTCGAGGGCCTCGAGACCGGGGAGCACGTGACCCATCCGGTCGCGCTTGGTCAGCAGGTAGGCCAGGTTGTGGTCGTTGGGGTGCGGGGTCAGGGGGACGCGCTCGGCCACGGTGACGCCGTACTCTTCGAGGTTGGTGACCTTGTCGGGGTTGTTGGTGAGCAGGCGGACGCTGGTGACCCCGAGGTCCTTGAGGACCTGGGTGGCCGCCCCGTAGTGGCGGGCGTCGGCGGGCAGGCCGAGGTCGAGGTTGGCGTCCACGGTGTCGCGGCCGCCGTCCTGGAGCTGGTAGGCCTGCAGCTTCGCGACCAGGCCGATCCCCCGGCCCTCGTGCCCCCGCAGGTAGACCACGACGCCGCGGCCCTCGGCCACGATCCGGTCCATCGCCTCGTCCAGCTGCGGGCCGCAGTCGCAGCGCGAGGAGCCGAAGACGTCGCCGGTCAGGCACTCGGAGTGCACCCGGGTGAGGACCGGCTCCGGGCCGCTCACGTCGCCGTAGACCAGCGCGACGTGCTCGGAGTCGTCGACGGTGATCCGGTAGCCGTAGGCCGTGAAGTCGCCGTGCCGGGTCGGCAGCCGGGTCTCGGCCACGCGCTTCACCAGGACCTCGTTGCGGCGCCGCCAGCGGACCAGGTCCTCGATCGAGATCATGGCCAGGCCGTGCTCGTCGGCGAACGCGCGCAGCTCGGGGGCCCGCTTCATGGTCCCGTCGTCGTTGACCACCTCGACGAGTACGCCGGCCGGGGTCAGCCCGGCCAGCCGGGCCAGGTCGACGGCGGCCTCGGTGTGGCCGCGGCGGGCCAGCACGCCGCCCTCGCGGTAGCGCAGCGGGAAGACGTGACCGGGTCGGGTGATCTCCCACGACTCGGTGGCGGAGTCGGCCAGGACCTTGACGGTGTGGGCGCGGTCGGCCGCGGAGATGCCGGTCGTCACGCCGTCGCGGGCGTCGACGGAGATGGTGTACGCCGTGCGCATCCGGTCCTTGTTGTGCGGCGTCATGAGCGGGATCTCGAGCCGGTCGAGCATGGCGCCGGGCATCGGGCAGCAGATCACGCCGCTGGAGTGGCGGATGGTGAAGGCCATCAGCTCCGGGGTGGCCTTGCTGGCCGCGAAGATGAGGTCGCCCTCGTTCTCGCGGCCCTCGTCGTCGACGACCACGACCGCCTTGCCGGCCGCGATGTCGGCGATCGCGCGCTCCACGGTGTCCAGGCGGACGCCCCCGTGCTGGGGCTGGGGCTGGGACGGGGACTGGGTCATGCCACCGCTCCTTCCTGCTCACGGGCGGCCTGGGCCGCGATGGCCGGCTGCCGGGCGATCCGGGTCCAGGTGACGAAGCCCCACAGCACGAAGCAGGCGTAGAAGAGGTACATGAACGCCGTGGGGTAGTAGCCGGCGTGCACCAGCGTGGTCACGCCGACCGCGTCGACGGCCACCCAGACCAGCCAGAACTCCACCCAGCCGCGGGCCATGCCGACCGTGGCCAGCAGCGAGCCGGCCAGGATCCAGGCCTCGGTCGGTGGGCTGTAGGAGCCGATCCGGAGCAGCACGACCCACGCCGCGGCGTACAGGACCGCGGCGGAGGCGACCAGCAGCCCGCGCTCGCGCCAGGTCGCCCACCGCGGGCTGACCGCGCCGCCGTCGGGGGCGTCGCCGATGCGGTGCCAGCGCCAGAAGCCGTAGGCCGAGGCCAGGAAGAACATGATCTGCCGGCCGGCCTGGCCCCACAGCGGCTCGTCGGCCGCGCCGACGAAGACGGTGAAGAGCAGCACGTTGCCGACCATGCCGACCGGCCAGGCCCACATCAGCCGGCGCATGCCGAAGATGGCCGAGGCCAGGCCGAACAGGTTGCCGACCACCTCGTTGGCCCGCAGTTCGCCGCCGGGGACGGGGACGGAGCCGTCCAGGAGCCAGTGCAGCATCAGGCGTTCTCCTCTCGGGAGGCCAGCAGCTTCTCCACGTGCTTGGCCAGGACGTCGACCTCGAGGTTGACCCGGTCGCCCGGCTGGCGGCTGCCCAGCGTGGTGCGGGCCAGGGTCTCGGGGATGAGGCTGACGGTGAACGAGCCGCCCTTGGCCTCGACCACGGTCAGGCTGACGCCGTCGACGGTGATCGAGCCCTTGTCCACCAGGTAGCGGTCCAGACCCGCGGGCAGCGAGACCTCGACCACCTCCCAGTGCTCGCTGGGCGTGCGGCCCACGACGGTGCCCACGGCGTCCACGTGGCCCTGGACGATGTGGCCGCCGAGGCGGGTGGTCGGGGTGACCGCGCGCTCGAGGTTGACCCGGTCACCGGGCTGGACGCCGGCGAGCGAGGTCTTGTCCAGGGTCTCCTGCATGACGTCGGCGGTCCAGGTGTCACCGTCGCGCTCGGCCACGGTCAGGCAGCAGCCGTTGACGGCGATCGAGTCGCCCAGCCCGACGTCGCTCAGGACGTGCTGGGCGTGGATGGACAGGCGGATCGCATCGCCCTGGTCCTCGACGCCGGCGACGGTGCCGAGCTCCTCGACGATCCCGGTGAACATCAGTGGGTCTCCTGCGGTGGCTGGGGGGTCATGGTCAGACGCACGTTGGGCGGCTCGCCGTCCAGGCCGTCCAGCACGGTCACGTCGGTGACCACGGGGCGCAACGCGTCGGCGATGGTGGTGATTCCGAGGTCCCCGACGGCGGGCAGCCCGGCGCCGAGCAGGACCGGTGCGACGTAGGTGACGATCTCGTCGACCAGCCCGGCCCGGAGGAACGCCGCGGCGAGGGTCGGCCCGCCCTCGAGGAACACGTGCTGCCGGTCCTGGGCGGACAGCGCGTCCAGGACGGTGCGGGGGTCGTGGGTGCGCAGCTGCACGGTCTCGGCCTGGTCGTCGAAGACCCGCCTGGTCGGGGGCAGGTCGCGCTCCCCCACCACCACCCGCAGCGGCTGCCGCTCGCGCGGCAGGGGGCGGTCGTCGGCGTCGCGGACGCTCAGCTGCGGGTCGTCCACCGCGACGGTGCCGGCGCCCACCATCATCACGTCGCACAGGGCGCGCAGCCGGTGGGTGTCCAGCCGCGCCGCCCGCGAGGAGACCCAGCGGCTGGTGCCGTCGGCCGCCGCGCTGCGGCCGTCGAGGGTGGTGGCGAACTTCCAGGTCACGAAGGGCCGGCCGTGCTCGACCGCGAAGGTCCAGACCAGGTTGAGCGCCCGCGCCTCGTCGACCAGCAGTCCCGACTCCACCTCGACGCCCGCCTCGCGCAGCAGCGCGGCGCCGCCCGCGGCCACCGGGTTGGGGTCGGACTGCGCGAAGACCACGCGGCGCACGCCCGCCTCGCGCAGCGCCACCGCGCACGGCCCGGTCCGCCCGGTGTGGGCGCAGGGCTCGAGGGTGACCACGGCGGTCGCCCCCGGGCCCGGCCGCCGGCGCGGGCCAGCGCGTCGGCCTCGGCGTGCGGCGTACCGGCGCCGCGGTGGAAGCCCTCCGCGACCGTCGCGCCGGAGTCGTCGAGCAGGACGCAGCCCACCCGCGGGTTGGGTCCGAGCGGTACGCCGGGCGACGCGGCCAGCGCGAGCGCGCGCGTCATCGCGGCGGTCTCGGCTGGGCTGGTGCTCATGTCGCTCTCCGGTCGGTGCGCTCACGACCCTGGGGAGCGACGACGGCACACGGCTCGCGTGGTCGTCGCCTGCGTGCGCTTCCCATCCGGACTCTGACCGTCGGTCCAGGAGTTCCACCTGGTCAACCGGCTACTGGCTGTGGCCGGGTCGCGGACTGTTACCGCCGGTGCGGAATTCCACCGCCCCCAGTGCACGCGAGCAATCTCTACTCGTCCTGGCCAGTTTGCCACAGGGCCAGCGCGCGGGCGCGCGTGATCCCGCCCACAGGACCGGTGCCGGACCTCTGACCGGATCTCGACGTCCAGGGGCAGGGTCGGTGGTCGTGCCCGCGCGCCGGGTCGGCGAGGCTGGTCCGGTGACGCCGCGCCACACCGCCCTCGCCGTGCTGACGGCCTGCGTGTGGGGCTTCAACTTCGTGGTCATCGAGTGGGGCATGGCCGGCGTGCCGCCGCTGCTGTTCGTGGCGGTCCGGTTCGTGCTCGTCGCCTTGCCCGGGGTGCTGTTCCTCGTCCCGCGACCGCAGGTGCCGTTCTGGAAGGTCGCCGTGGTCGGGACGTTCCTCAGCCTCGGGCAGTTCGCGTTCCTCTACGTCTCCATCGACGCCGGGATGCCGGCCGGCCTCGCGTCGCTGGTCCTGCAGTCCCAGGTCGTGCTCACCATCGTGGCGGCGGCCGCCGTGCTGCGCGAGCGCCCGACCGGGCCGCAGACCGCGGGCGTGGTGCTCGGCTCGGTGGGACTGGTCGTGGTCGGCCTCGGCCGCGACGGCCACGTGCCGCTGGCCGCGCTGCTGCTCTGCCTGGGCGCGGCGTGCTCCTGGGCGGTGGGCAACGTGGTGGTCCGGGCGCTCAAGGTGCCGGGCGGCCTCGGGCTGACGATCTGGTCCGCGCTGGTCGTACCCGTGCCGATGCTGCTGCTCGCCCTGCTCGTCGACGGCCCCTCCGGCGTGGGCGACGGGCTGGCGGCCTTCGGCTGGAAGGCCGTGGTCTCCACGCTCTACACCGCAGCGCTGGCCAGCCTCCTCGGCTACGGCGTGTGGAACTCGCTGCTGGCCCGCTACCCCTCCAGCCTGGTCGTGCCCTGGGTGCTCCTGGTGCCGCCGGTCGGGATCGTCAGCGCCTGGGTCTGCCTGGGCGAGCGACCGGGGCCGGCCGAGCTGGCCGGCGGGGTGCTGCTGGTCGCCGGGGTGCTGGTGGCCCAGCGCCGCTCCCGGACGGTGCGGCGGGCCCAGGTCACGCAGCCCGCGTAGCCGGCCCTGCGGCGCGCGGTGGCGTCAGCCGGCCGCGCCCTCGGCGGCGGCCCGCAGCTGCCGGACCATGTCGTCCGGGTCGTCGGCGCGGTAGACCGCGCTGCCGGCCACGAACACGTCCGCGCCGGCCTCGGCGCAGCGCTCGATGGTCTCCAGGCTGACGCCGCCGTCGACCTGGAGCCAGGTCTCGGTGCCGTGCTTCTCGACCAGCTGGCGGGCGGTGCGGATCTTGGGCAGGACCAGGTCCAGGAACTGCTGGCCGCCGAAGCCCGGCTCGACGGTCATGAGCAGCAGCATGTCCAGCTCGCCGAGCAGCTCCTCGTAGGGCTCGACCGGCGTGGCCGGCTTGAGCGCCATCGAGGCGCGGGCGCCGTGCGCGCGGATCTCGCGGGCCAGGCGGACCGGTGCCCGCGCGGCCTCGACGTGGAAGGTGACCGAGCCGCACCCGGCCTCGACGTACTCCACCGCGTGCGCGTCGGGGTCCTCGATCATCAGGTGCGCGTCGAGGGGCACGTCGGTCGCGCGACTCAGGGCCTCGACCATCGTCGGCCCGAAGGTCAGGTTGGGCACGAAGTGGTTGTCCATCACGTCGACGTGCACCCAGTCCGCGCTCCCGATCCGCGCCACCTCCTCGCCCAGCCGCGCGAAGTCGGCGTTGAGGATGCTCGGCGTGATCTGGATGCCCACGGGAGAACCCTAGGCTGATCGGGTGCCCATCGCCCTCGTGACCGGCGCGGGCCGCGCCGACAGCATCGCCGCGGGCGTCGTGCCGCGGCTCGCCGCCGACGGCTGGCAGGTCGTGACCTCCGATCTCGACGCCGGCGACGTGCCGTGCGACCTGGCCGCGCCCGACGGCCCCGAGGCCCTGCTGGCGACGGTCGCCGACACCCACGGCCCGGTCTCCGCGCTGGTGCTCAGCCACGCGCACGACGTGGAGACCGGTGTGCTCGACACCACGGCGACGGCCTTCGACGAGCACGTCGCGGTCAATGCCCGCGCCGCACTGCTGCTCGTGGCGGCGTTCGCCCGCCAGGTCCCCGAGGGCGGGGGCGCGGTCGTCGCGCTGACCAGCGACGCGACCAGCGGCAACCTGCCGTACGGCGCGTCGAAGGGCGCGCTCGACCGGCTGGTCATCGCGGCCGCGCGCGAGCTGGGGCCGCTCGGCGTCTCGGCCAACGTGCTCAACCCGGGGCCGGTCGACACCGGGTGGATGGACGAGCAGATCCGTGCGGCGGTGGTCGAGCGGACACCGCTGGGCCGGCTCGGGACGCCGGCGGACATCGCCGAGGTCGTGGCCTTCCTGGTGTCCCCGGGCGGGCGCTGGGTCAGCGGCCAGCTGCTGCACGCCGACGGCGGGTTCTCGGCGGCCTACTGAGCCGGTGCCGCCGCGGCGGCCGCCTGCTGGGCCGGACAGCGCCCCTCCGGGCGGCCGCACGCACCGAAGTCGCAGGTCCGGCACCACCACGCCCCGCCCTCGCCCCCGGCCCGACGGTCCGCCACCCGGGCCCGCACGCGCGCCTCGACCACGGCGCCCAGGAGCGCCTCCAGCTGCACCCGCTCGTCCTCGTCGAGCCCGGCCACGGTCTCGGCCAGCACGGCCTCGCGGGCGGCCCGGGCGGCCGCGGCCCGCTCACGGCCGGTCGCGGTGAGCTGCACCTCGACCTGGCGTCGGTCCTGCGTGCCCGCTCGGCGCTCGACCAGCCCCTCGCGCTCCAGCAGCGCGACCAGGCGCACAGCGCCCGAGTGCGTCAGGCCGAGCACGTCGGCCACCCGGCCGACCGGCGCGCCGCCGAGGAACTCCGCCAGGGCCAGCAACGCCGTCGTACCGCTCGCGCTCAGGCCGCCGGCCGCGCGCGCCGCCCGCTCCGCGTCGTCGGCGACGCCGAGGGCGGCCGCGCCCAGGAGGTTTGACAGCCGGTCCACGGAGGGATTGTATGAGAGAGTCATACAGTTTCCGAGGAGGAGATGCGACATGTCCGACTTCGTGGCCGAGGCCCAGACCGACATCGCCGCCGAGCCGGAGCGGGTGTGGGCAGCGCTGACCGAGCCCGAGCAGATCGCCGCCTGGATGCTGGGCTCGCGGGTCACCACGACCTGGGAGGTCGGCTCCCCCATCACGTGGGACGGCGAGCACGACGGCACGACCTACCAGGACAAGGGCGAGGTGCTGACCTACGACGAGCCCCACGAGCTCTCGGTGACGCACTACAGCCCGATGATGGGCCAGCCGGACGAGCCGGAGAGCTACCACACGCTCGTCTACACGCTGCGCGCCACCGACGACGGCACCCGGCTGGCGCTGACCCAGGACGGCAACGACTCCGCCGAGCAGGCCGAGCAGTTCAGCCAGAACTGGCAGCACATGCTCGACGCGCTCAGGGCGCACGTCGAGGACTAGGACTCCTCCGACTCCTCGGGCGTCTCCGCACCCTCGGCCTCGTCCCGCTCGGCCCACTCCAGGAGCGGGCGCAGGTCGAAGACGTGGGCGTCGATGTCGGCGTGCAGGTCGCCCACCTCGGCGAAGCGCTGCGGCACCGTGAAGATCGTGAAGTCGTGCGGGTCGACGTCGGGCACCTCGTCCCAGGTGATGGGCGTGGAGACGCGGGCGTCGGGCAGGCCGCGCACGGAGTACGCCGCGGCGATGGTGTGGTCGCGGGCGTTCTGGTTGTAGTCCACGAACAGCTTGGTCGGGTCGCGGTCCTTGCGCCACCAGGTCGTCGTCACGTCGTCGGGCGCCCGGCGCTCGATCTCCCGGGCGAAGGCGAGGGCGGCGCGGCGCACGTCCTTGAACCCGTGGTCGGGGTGGATGCGCACGTAGACGTGCAGCCCCTTGCCGCCCGAGGTCTTGGGGAAGCCGACGGCGCCGAGCTCGTCGAGGACCTCGTGGACCACGCCGGCCACCCGCTGCGCGCACGCGAAGTCGCAGTCGTCGCCGGGGTCGAGGTCGATGCGCCACTCGTCGGGCTTCTCGGTGTCGGCGCGGCGGCTGTTCCAGGGGTGGAACTCCACCGTCGACATCTGCACCGCCCAGATCACCGCGCCGAGCTCGGTCACGCAGAGCTCGTCGGCGGTGCGGCCCCAGCGCGGGAAGAAGAGCTGCACGGTCTCGACCCAGTCCGGGGCGCCGGCCGGCAACCGCTTCTGGTGCACCTTCGCCTCGGCCAGGCCCTTGGGGAAGCGGTGCAGCATGCACGGCCGCTCGCGCAGCGCGTTGACGATGCCGGGGCCCACGGAGCGGTAGTACTCGACGAGGTCCAGCTTGGTCGCCCCGCTCTCCGGGAAGTACACCCGGTCGGGGTTGCTCACGCGCACGATGCGGCCGTCCACCTCGACCTCGACGGCAGGGGGCTTCGCGGCCATGCCGTGGACCGTAGCGTGAGCGCGTGAGCATGTTCGACCAGCCGCCGGTGGTGCGTGTCGACCGGTCGCCGCACGCGCAGCCGTCGTACGACGAGTGGCCGGCCACCGTGCCGGCCGTCGCGCAGCTGCTGCGCGAGGGGCTCACCCTCGACCCCGGCGTCACCTTCCTGGTGGGCGAGAACGGCTCGGGCAAGTCCACGATCGTCGAGGCGGTGGCGATGATGTTCGGCCTGTCCCCCGAGGGCGGCAGCCGGCAGGGGCTGCACTCGACCCGTCCGAGCGAGTCGGGACTGGCCGAGTGGCTGCGGATGCAGCGCGGGCTCGGCGCGCCGCGGTGGGGCTTCTTCCTGCGCGCCGAGACCATGCACGGCTGGTACACCTACCTCGAGGAGCACCCCGATCCGGCCCGGCCGGACCCGGTCTTCCACGAGCTGAGCCACGGTGAGTCGTTCCTCGAGCTCCTCCGGGCACGGTTCTCCTCCCCCGGCTTCTACTGCCTCGACGAGCCGGAGGCGGCGCTGTCCTTCAGCTCGACCCTCGGGCTCATCGGCGTGCTGCACGACGTGACCAGCGCCGGCGGGCAGGTCCTGTGCGCCACGCACTCACCCGTGCTGGCCGCGATGCCGGGGGCGACGATCCTCGAGGTCGGCGACTGGGGGCTGCGGCGCACCACCTGGGACGAGCTCGAGCTGGTCCGGCACTGGAAGGCCTACCTCGAGGCGCCGCAGCGCTACCTGCGCCACGTGCTCGACTGAGACCGGACTACACCAGCTTGCGGAACAGGGCGAGGAACATCGCGTCCGTCCCGTGCCGGTGCGGCCAGAGCTGGACCGTGCCCGGCACCGGACCGTCCGAGCGCGGCACGCCCGCGAACAGCGGGGTCAGGTCGGCCAGGTCGACGTCGGCCCGGGCGCCGTTCACCGAGGTGACGACGTTGGAGGTCTCGCTCAGCACCGGCGAGCACGTGGCGTAGAGGACCACGCCGCCGGGCCGGACCAGGTCCAGCGCCGAGCGCAGCAGCTGGCGCTGGAGCAGGACCAGCTGCACCAGGTCGTCGGGCTTGCGGCGCCAGCGGGCCTCCGGGCGGCGGCGGAGCGCGCCCAGCCCGGTGCAGGGGGCGTCGACGAGGACGCGGTCGAAGACGCCGGGGCGGTACGGCGCGAGGGTGCCGTCCGCGGCCACGACCCCGGCCACCCCCGGGGCGTAGGCGCCGCCGTCCAGCAGCGTGCGCCGCACCAGGCCGGCCCGGGCGGGGAGCCGCTCGCTGGCCACCAGCCGCGCCCCGCGCTGGGCGGCCAGCGCGGCCAGCAGCCCGGACTTGCCGCCCGGGCCCGCGCACAGGTCCAGCCACAGCTCGTCGCGGCCCTCCAGCGGCGCCTCGGCCGTCGCGACCGCGACCAGCTGGGAGCCCTCGTCCTGCACGGCGGCGCGGCCCTCGGCCACGGCGGGCACCGAGCGCGGGTCGCCGCCCTCGAGCACCGTGCCGTACGGCGAGTAGGGCGTCGGCTCCCCCGGCAGCTCCTCGCGGCTGGCGCGGCCGGGGCGGGCGACCAGGGTCACGCGCGGGTTCTCGTTGTCGGCCTCGAGCAGGGCGTCGAGCTCGTCGCGCCCGGTCGCGCCGAGCGCCTCGCGCAGCTCGTCGACGACCCACTCCGGGTGGCTGAACGCCAGGGCGGCATACCGGCTCGGCGACGTGCGCGGATCGGGCGTGATCGTCTCGATCCAGCCGGCCAGGTCCTGCTGGCTGACCTTGCGCAGCACGGCGTTGGCGAAGTTCGCGGCGCCGGAGCTGACCCGGGCGCGCACCAGGTCGACGGTGGTGCTGATCGCGGCGTGGTCGGGCACGCGCATGGACAGCAGCTGGTGGGTGCCGAGCCGCAGCGCGTCGAGGACCTTGGACTCCACCTTGGACAGCGGCCGGTCGATGCAGGCGGCCAGCACGGCGTCGTAGGTACCGCGCCGGCGGATGGTGCCGGACGCGAGCTCGGTGGCGAAGGCCGCGTCGCGGCCCTCGAGCCCGTAGTGGCGCAGGGCGGCCGGCAGGACCAGGTTGGTGTACGCGCGGTCGACCCGGACGGCCTTCAGCACGTCGAGCGCGGCCGCGCGCGCCGGGTCGAGCACGACCTTGCGCCCGGCCTGACGGGGCTCAGCCATCGGCCAGGAACGCCTTGCGCAGGGCCGGCGGGGCCTTGGTCAGCCACGCGTCGGTGAGGATCTCGGCCAGCTCGTCGCGACTGACCTCGCCGAGGCGGGACTGCTGGACCAGGACCGCGGCGTAGCCGTGGAAGTGGTCGATGGTGAAGAACGGCAGGGTCGGGTCGTCGACCAGCGCCTGCTTGTCGGACTCGTCGGGGACCTGGATGACCAGCAGGTCGGTGAACGGCTCGCCGGTGGCCGGGTCGAGCGCCGTCCTCCCCGGGGGGCGGTGCATGACGAACCCCTTGCCACGCACCTTGTAGGTCGGGTTGTCGCCCCACGACGTGCCCAGCTCGACCTCGGGCAGCCCCAGGCAGATCTCGGCGACGTCCTCGGGCGTCGCCGCGCGGGTGCGCGCTGCGGTCACGCCGGTCACGCTACTCGCCAAAGCGCTCGCCCTCAGGCGGAAGGCGCAGCCCGCGGGCCCAGTCCGCGGCCGCCACCTGCCGGGCCCCGAAGGCCTTGACCTCACCGAGCCGGACGGCCTCCGTGGCGGTGCCGACCAGGACCTCGGCCTTGCCCACGCGCAGGGCGCCGGGCTCGAGCCGCTCGCTGCTCAGGGTGACCGGTCCGAGCTTGACCCGCGTGCCGGCGTACGTCGTCCAGGCGCCGGGCGCGGGCGTGCAGGCGCGGATCCGCCGGTCGACCCCGACCGCCGGCTCGGTCCAGTCGACCTGGGCGTCCTCGACGGTGATCTTGGGGGCGTAGGACAGGCCCTCGGGCTGCTGCGGCCGGGCCTCGATGCTGCCGTCGGCCAGGCCGTCGAGGGTGGCCACGAGGAGGCCGGCGCCGCCGTCGGCCAGCCGGGCCAGCAGGTCACCCGCGGTGTCGGTGGGCCGGATCCGCTCGGTCATCACGCCGAAGGCCGGGCCCGCGTCCATCTCCTTGACGATGCGGAACGTCGTCGCACCGGTCACCTCGTCACCGGCCCAGATGGCGTGCTGCACCGGTGCGGCGCCGCGCCACGCGGGCAGGCACGAGAAGTGCAGGTTGACCCAGCCGAGCGGCGCGAGGTCGAGGGCGCTCTGGGGCAGCAGCGCGCCGTACGCGACGACCGGGCAGCAGTCCGGCTCGAGCGCGCGGAGCGCCTCCTGGAAGTCGGGGTCGCGCGGGTGCTCGGGCTTGAGCACCGGGACCCCGAGCTCCTCGGCCAGCTGGGCGACCGGGCTGGGCGTCAGCCTGCGACCACGCCCGGCGGGCGCGTCGGGGCGGGTGACCACCCCGACGAGCTCGTGGGCGGAGTCGGCGATCGCCTGGAGGCTGGGCAACGCCACCTCGGGCGTCCCGGCGAAGACCAGCCGCATCAGCGGCCCAGCCCGCCCATGGGGTGCGGCGAGACCTTGACCGTCGGCGCGGTGGCGCCGAACCACTCGGCCTCGCGGATCGCCTTCTTGGCCGCCCGCTTGGTCTCGTCGTCGAGGCGGTCCACGAACAGCACGCCGTCGAGGTGGTCGGTCTCGTGCTGCAGGGCCCGGGCCAGCAGCTCGGTGCCCTCGACCGTCACGGGCTCGCCGTGCACGTCGAAGCCCTTGGCCACCACGTGCAGCGCCCGGTGGCAGTCGAAGGCCAGCCCGGGGATCGACAGGCACCCCTCGGGACCGAACTGCTCCTCCTCGGACAGGTCCAGCACCGGGTTGACCAGGTGGCCGACCTCGCCGTCGACGTTCCAGGTGAAGACCCGCAGCCCGACGCCGATCTGCGGCGCGGCCAGCCCCGCGCCGGGAGCGTCGAGCATGGTCTCGGTAAGGTCCTCGACGAGCTTGCGCAGCTCCTTGTCGAAGTCGACCACCTCGACCGCGCGCTGGCGCAGCACCGGGTCGCCGAACAGGCGGATGGGCTGGATCACCGGACAAGTCTAGGGAGCCGGCGTCGCGGTCACCTCGGAGGTGCTCGAGCTCCAGCTGCGCCGCCGCTCGGTGCGCCGGTTCGCTCCGGGCGGCGTGAGCGACGGCCGGCGCGGGGCCGCGGCTGCGCGCGGCGCTGCGGGCGCTCGGGCTCCCGTCGCGGTGAGCTCAGCCCTGGACGGTGGGGCGAATCACCAGCTCGCCGATCTCGACGTCCCACGGCTGGTCCACGCAGAACTCCACCGCCCGCGCGACCGCGTCGGGGCTGATCGCGGTGGTGGCGGCGTTCGCCTGGATCCCCGCCCGCACGTCCGGGTCGGTGATGGAGTCGGCGAAGTCGGTGCGCACGTAGCCGGGCGAGATCGCCGTCGTCTTGACCACGCCGTCGGTCGACTCCTGGCGCAGCCCCTCGAGGAGGGTGCGGACGGCGTTCTTGGTGGCGGCGTAGACCGCCATCGTCGGGACGATCTTGAGCCCCGCGGTCGAGACGATGGTGACGAAGTGCCCGCGACCCTGCTCGCGGAAGACCGGCAGCGCCGCGCCGAGGCCGTGCAGCACACCGCGCAGGTTGACGTCGATCATCGCCGCCCAGTCGTCCTCCCGGCCGGCGTCGAGCCGCGAGATCGGCCCGATCCCGGCGTTGCCCACCAGCACGTCGAGCCGGCCGTGCTCCTCGCGGGCGGCGGCCACCAGCCGGTCGAGGTCCTCGCGGCGGGTGACGTCGGCGGTCACCGCGGTGGCGCCCAGCTCCTCGGCCAGTGCCTCGATCCGGTCGGTGCGCCGCGCCCCCAGCACGAGTCGCGCGCCGCGGGCGGCCAGACGCCGCGCGGTCGCCTCCCCGATCCCGCCACTCGCCCCGGTGATGACCACGACCTTGTCCTGCACGTCCGTCACGCCTAGCCTCCTCGGTGAAGCGGACACACTGTCCACTTCTTCCACTCAACCGGACAACGTGTCCGTTTTCAAGTCCGGGAGGTGTCGGTGGTGGCACGCGCCGACGCCGCGCGCAGCCGGGCGGCCATCCTCCGAGCGGCGGCGGAGCTGGTGGCCGACCGCAGTGGTGAGCTCCGGCTCAGCGCCGTGGCCAGGGCCGCCGGGGTGGGCCAGGGGACGCTCTACCGGCACTTCCCCACCCAGGAGGACCTGCTGCGGGCGCTCTACACCGGCGAGATCGACGAGCTGGTCGCCGAGGCGACCACCCTGGTCGCGGCCCACCCGCCCCCGGAGGCGCTGCGGCGCTGGTTCGACCGCCTCGCGGCGTACGCCCGGGTCAAGCTGGGCGTGGTGGCGGCGGTCGAGGACAGCGTGTGGACCGACCTGCACGCCCAGACCCCGGGCAAGCTCGGCGCGGCCCTGACCACGCTGTTGACCGCCGGCTCGGCCGACGAGAGCCTGCGCGCGGACGTCGACCCGCGCGACGTGGTGCTGCTGTCGTGGTTCCTCGCCCACGTGGAGGACGCGGAGTGGGACGAGCGGGTGCCGCGGCTGCTCGACGTCCTGGTGGCCGGGCTGCGCGCCTGAGCCCGGCTCAGGCGGCGTGCGAGCGGGCCCAGGCGACGGTGTCGTCCACGAACACCTCGAGGCGGGCGCGGGCCCCGCTCTCGTCGACGGCCCCCAGCCCGTTGGCCACGTGCTCGCGGGTGTGGCCGTCGGCCACCACCAGGACCTCGGTGTTGCCGGCGTCCCAGATCGCCGTCGGCGGCTCGTAGTCCGGCGGGTCGTCGAGCAGCCCGGCGTCGTCGCCGCGGTGCAGCAGCCGCTGGACGTCGGCCTCGGTGGCGCGGAAGGAGTACGTCGTGCCGTCGTCGCGGTAGCCGCTGACCGTGCCGTCGCCGAGCACCTCCAGCAGGGGCGGCGGGTCGTCGCCGTTGGTCCCGGGACCCATGCCCGCCGTGCGGACGATCTGCAGGACGACGGCGTCGCCACCGGGGTGGTCGACGTCGGCCCGCTGGCAGCCGGTGAGCACGGTGAGGAGGCCGCAGAGGCCCGCGAGCAGGAGGATCCGCACGGGGGTCCGACGCCGGGCCCGGGTGGCTGGCTCCGTGCGGTCGGGAGGGGACTACAGCGTGGGCGGGTCGACCTGGATGCGGACCGCGTCGAGCTTGCGGGCCGAGCGGACCCGCTGGACGTCGCCGAGCGCGTGCGACAACGCGCGGCCGTAGGCCTTCGGCACCCGCACCACGGCCCGCGACTCCTCGCCGGCCGGCACCGGGCCGAGCAGCTCGAAGCCCGTGGGCCGGTCCAGGAGGGTGAGCGCGTCGTCGACCGCGCCCGGCTCGCCGGTGATCGTGGCCAGCCGGGAGGCCGGCGGCAGGTGGGCCTCGCGGCGCTCGGCGGCCTCGCGGGCCGCGAACCCCGCCGGGTCCCACCGCACCAGCGCCTGCACGGCCGGGTGGCCCGGGTCGCCGACGACGACGGCGCGGCCGCCGGGGCGCACCAGGGCGACGGCGTTGGACCAGCGGCGCAGCGCCTCCTCGGCCGTGCGCAGGTGGGCCAGGCCGAGCAGCAGCCAGGTGTCGAGGAGCACGACCGCGGCGTACCCGCCCTCGGCCACCGGCTCCGCGCCCGGCGTGGCCACCACGACGGCCGGCTCCGGCCCGACCTCGGCCAGCACCTTGTCGCCACCCGAGGTGCGCACGACGGTGCCGGCGAAGGACCGGCCGAGCTCCTCGGCGGTGCGCGTCTCCCCCACCACCGGCGCCCGGAGGCCGCGGTGACCGCACTCGGGGCACGCCCAGGCCTCGTCGACGGTGCCGCACCAGCGGCAGACCGGCGGCGCCGTGGCGCTGGTCAGGTGGAGGGGGCCCGAGCACGTCCGGCAGCGCGCCGGGGTGCGGCAGCGCTCACAGGCCAGGGCGGCGGCGTACCCGCTGCGCGGCGTCTGCACCAGCACCGGGCCGTCGGCCAGCGCGTCGCGGATCGCCCGGTGCGCCTCGGTGGGCACGCGGGTGACGCCGGCCAGCGGGTCGCGGGCCAGGGCGAACTCGTCGGCGCCGGCCACGCTGACCGTGACCCGCTGCCGCAGCACCTCCCGCGGCGGGGCGAGCCGGTGCGCCCACCCGGAGCGCGCGAGCTGGTCGGCCTCCACGCTGGTCGCGAACCCACCCACCAGGGCCGCCGCGCCCTCGCGCTCGGCGCGGAGCAGGAGGGTCTCGCGGGCGTGGGGGGTAGGGCGCGCGGGGCTCGGCGTGCAGGTCGTCGCCGTCGTCCCAGATCGCCACCAGCCCGAGGCCGGCGACCGGCGCGAACGCCGCCGCGCGGGTGCCGACCACGACCCGGCGTCGCCCGCGCGAGACCGCGAGGAAGTCGCGGTAGCGCTTGGCCGGCCCGGCGTCGGCGGTGAGCACGACGTGCTGGTCGGGGCCGAGCACCGCGGTCAGCGCGGCGTCCACCCGGGCCACGTCCTTGCGGTCGGGCACGACCAGCAGCGCCCCGCGGTCCCCGGCCAGGGCCGCCGCGGCGGCGTGCGCCAGCAGCCGTGGCCAGTCGGTGCCCGGCGCCGCCGCCCACACCGCCCGGGGCGCTCCCCCGTCGGCCAGGTGGGCCAGGAACGCCGGCCCCGGCGGGTGGTCGGCCCACGCCTGCTCGCCGGCCGCCGCGTCGTGCGCCGGCGGCGGCGCCGGCTCCACGGAGTCCTTCTTCTCGGTGGCCGCGTGCCGGCTGGGCACGGCCAGGCGCAGCACGTCCGAGCGCGTGCCGGCGTACCGCTCGGCCAGCTCGCCCGCGAGCGCGGCCACGGCGGGCGACAGCACCGGCTCCGCGCTGACCACCCGCCGCAGCGGCGTCAGCGACCCGCCGCGCTCGGTCTGCGCCGCCCGGCCCAGCACGAAGCCGTCGACTTCCCGCCCGGCGAACCGCACCTTGACCCGCACCCCCGGCTGCGCGTCCGCCGCCATCGACGCCGGCACCTCGTAGTCGAAGGGCCGGTCCAGGTGCGCCAGCGGCACGTCGACCAGCACCCGCGCCACCGGGTCGACCTCCGCGGCCGGCTCCGGCTCGCTCGCCGCGCGCCGCGTCGGCCGCACCCGGGCGCGCACGAGCCCTGGCAGCAGCTCGTCCTGCTCCCGGGGCTCGGGGCGCTCGGCGCGCGTGGCGGTGGGCTCGGGCACGACGACATGACTACCAGCCGCCGCCCCCGGCCCGCGCCGCGTCCCGGAACGGACCGAGGGCTCCCGGACGGCCGCAGCCGCTCCGGGAGCCCTCGGGCTCAGCTCAGGTCACGCGAGCGTCAGCGGTGGTGCCGCTTCGGCTTGCCGTGCACCTTGCGCGTCCCCGACTCCTGGGTGCCGGGAGCGTAGGTCGGCGCGGTCGCGGTCACGATGACGCTGATCTTGTCGCCCTTGTCCTTGCGCTTGAGCTTGTACTTCTTGCCGTCCGCGCCCTGGATGGCCTTGCCGTCGCGCAGCCACTGGTAGCCACTGATCGTGGCACCCGACGGCAGCCCGGTGACCTTGGCCTTGAGCTTCTTGCCGACGACGGCCTTGCCCTTGGCCTTGACCTTGCCGACGACGACCTTCGGGTCGCAGGTGTAGACGGTGATGTCGTCGACGTACCAGCCGATGAAGGACACCGAGGCGTCGGTGTTCATCGTGAACTGCGGCTTGACCGTCTTGCCGGCGAACGACGACAGGTCGAGCCGGCTGGCCGTGTAGCCGCGGCTGTCCCCGCCGAAGCCCTTGCGCTTGTTGGCCGGGTTGGTCGAGCTGAGGATCGTCTGCTCGGGGCCGTTGACCCACGGGAGCCCCGCAGCGTCCACGGGACCGTCCGGCGTGGCGACGTCGTCGACCTCGACGGTGCCGGCGTCGTAGGCGACGCCGCCGTAGTCGTAGTCGAGCAGGCGCCAGTGCTGGAAGTACAGGTAGGACGTCCGGCCCGCCGGGAGCGAGATGCCGTTGGCCGCGACCAGCGACGACCGACCGGCCGTGGCCGGCTCCTCGCTGGACCACGACGACGTCCCGCTCTTGGCCACCGGGCCGAAGCCGTCGACGCCCGCGCGGTCCCAGGTCGCGCCCGCCACGAACTTCGAGGCGGGGTCACCGGACTCGCTGTCGAACAGGGTGCGGGCCACGCTGCCGGTGGGGCAGGTCGCCTGCGCGTCGGCCGGCTGGGCGGCGTTCAGCGGGGTCTGGCGCAGCTCGGTGGCCAGGGTGGCCTGGTGCACCGCCTCACAGTTGGCGGCGGTCATCTGACCCGCGGCCTGGAGCGTGGCGCACGACTGCTCGAGCACCGCCGCCTCGTCGGCGTAGTCGCTGCCCGAGGACAGGGACTGGTCGGTGAGCAGCCAGAGCTTGGCGGACCTGGTCAGGTTGGGATCGCCGGCATCGATACCGGAGATGGTCTGGCCGTTGAACGTCCCACCCTGGGAGATCAGGTAGAACGTCTTGTTGCCGACGCCGGAGTTGGAGTGCACGCCGTCCTGGTCGGGGTAGCCGGTGCCGTCGGTGTAGATGTCCTCGCGGACCCACAGCGGGCTCGACGTCTTGTCGGCGTTGCCGTACTTCGTCGGGTCCTGCATGTCGCGCAGTCCCTCCGGGAAGCCCGGGACGTCCTCGCCGATGGCCCACGCGGTGGCCGGGGTGTCGGAGGCCGTGACGTGCTGGTGGTCGACGATCTCGCCCATGATGTCCGAGATCGACTCGTTCATCGCACCCGACTGACCCCAGTAGACGAGGTTGGAGCTGCGCTCGGTGACCCCGTGGGTCATCTCGTGGCCCACCACGTCGTCGGCACCGGCGAAGCCCGTGCCGTAGTACATCTGCTGGCCGTTCCAGAACGCGTTGCCGTAGGGGCAGTAGGGGTTGCCCGGCACCGAGGGGTCGGGGTCGGTGAAGCACATCCGGACGGTCTGCGCCAGCGCCTTGGTGCCGCCGCCGATGTCGCGCCCGATCAGGGCGGTGAGGTCGACGCCGAGGCCGGCGTAGGTCTGCGAGACCGCGCCCGCCAGGTCGTAGGCGGTGTCGACGTCGGCCTGGCCGACCGGAGCCTGGCCCTCGACCCTCGCCGGCGGCGAGGAGGTGACGCACGGCTTCGGGTCCTCGGCGTCCGGGTCGTTGGCCGTGCTGTTGGCGTTGTCGCAGACCACCCGGTTCAGCGCGTTCGCGATCATGTCCGCGTCGAGCAGCACGCCCCCGGTCTGGTCGTCCACGAGGACCATCCGGCGCTCGTCGGCACCGCGGGTCAGCTCGAAGCGGTGGACGGTGCGCGTGCCCAGGCTCGGCGACAGCTCGACGAGAGTCGGGTCGAGGACCCAGCGGCCCTGGTCGGTGACCGACGGCGCGGCTCCCGCACCGGCGACCTTCTCGAAGGCCTGCACGGCGGTGGCGCGCGCGGCGTCGCCCGAGACCCGGGCGGCCTTGACCGAGGTGGCCCAGGAGGTCTCGCCGAGGATCGAGGTCGGCTGGCGGTCCTGGCCCAGGCTGACGACGACCTCACCGCCGAGGACCGGCAGTCCGCCGACCTCCTGCTGGTAGCGCGCGACGTCACCGGTCGAGGTGGCCGAGCTGCTGAGCGGGCTCAGCGAGGTGCCCGCCTGCGTGATGCCGAGCGCCGCGCCGTAGCGCTGGAGCGCCGCACCGGCGGCGTCGGCGACGCTGGTGGCGCGGGTGACGCCGGGGGTGGTCAGCTCCGAGCCGGCGGGCACGCCGACGAAGGTGACGCGACCGGAGGCGTCGCTGCGCAGCGTGAGCCGCCCCGACGCGTCGGACTTGAGGCGGCTGACCGCCGCCGAGGCGGCGTCGGCCGGCGCCGCGGAGCCAGGGGCTCCCGTGACGGCCAGGGCGGAGCCGGCCAGGGCGGCGGTCGCCGCGACTGAGACCAGCAGACGGACATGACGAGGCAAAGGGTGCTCCCGAGGGTGGTGGGTTGGTCGGAGCAACCTAACCCCTGCCACCGACGGCGGGCACCCCGCAGGAGGTGGGACGGACCCGGATAGTTCCGGATCCGTCCCGCGACCGGTCAGCCGGCGACGGCGGCCTTGAGCGCGTCGGCGCGGTCGGTGCGCTCCCAGGTGAACTCGGGCAGCTCGCGGCCGAAGTGGCCGTACGCCGAGGTCTTGGCGTAGATCGGGCGGAGCAGGTCGAGGTCCTGGATGATCGCGGCGGGGCGGAGGTCGAAGACCTGCAGGACGGCCTGTTGGATGTCCTCGTCGGGGACCGTGCCGGTGCCGAAGGTCTGGATGAAGACGCCGACGGGCTGGGCCTTGCCGATGGCGTAGGCGACCTGCGCCTCGCACCGGCGGGCGAGGCCGGCCGCGACGACGTTCTTGGCCACCCAGCGCATGGCGTACGCCGCGGAGCGGTCGACCTTCGACGGGTCCTTGCCGGAGAAGGCGCCGCCGCCGTGGCGGGCCATGCCGCCGTAGGTGTCGACGATGATCTTGCGGCCGGTGAGACCGGCGTCGCCCATGGGGCCGCCAATCACGAACTTGCCGGTCGGGTTGACCAGGAGCCGGTAGCCCTCGGAGGGCAGGTCGAAGCCGGCCAGGATCGGGTCGATGACGTGCTTCTTCACGTCGGCCTCGAGGGTGTCGAGGGTGACGTCCTCGGAGTGCTGCGAGGAGAGCACGACGGTGTCGATGCGGACCGGGCGGTCGTCGGCGTCGTACTCGATGGTGACCTGGGTCTTCCCGTCCGGGCGCAGGTAGGGCAGCGTGCCGTCCTTGCGGACCTCGGTGAGCCGCTCGGCCAGGCGGTGCGCGATGGTGATCGGCAGCGGCATGAGCTCGGGGGTGTCGTCGCAGGCGTAGCCGAACATCAGGCCCTGGTCGCCGGCGCCCTGCTTCTCCATCGCGTCCACCGAGCCGGTGCGCGACTCGAACGCCGTGTCGACGCCCTGGGCGATGTCGGGCGACTGGGCGCCGATGGCGATCTGCACGCCGCAGCCGCGGCCGTCGAAGCCCTTGGCGCCGTCGTCGTAGCCGATCTCGACGATCTTGTCGCGGACCAGCTTGGCGATGGGCGCGTAGCTCGAGGTGGTGACCTCGCCGGCCACGACGACCAGCCCGGTGGTCAGCAGCGTCTCGACGGCGACCCGGCTGTGCGGGTCGTCGGACAGCAGCGCGTCGAGCACGGTGTCGCTGATGGCGTCGGCGATCTTGTCCGGGTGACCCTCGGTCACGGACTCGGAGGTGAAGAGGCGTCCAGTCACGGCCGGAAGCCTAACCAGCCCGAGACGCCCGTCCCGAATCGCGGACGTACGCCGGAACGGGACCCGTCCGAGTCGTCCGGCGGCCTCAGGGCAGCTCAGGGCAGCCGGGGCGCCACCTGGTCCCAGATGGCGTGCGCGAGCGCGGTCTTGCTGCCGCGGGGCACCTCGGTGGCACCACCGTCGGCGGCCAGGATGACCGCCTCGTTGTCCGGGCTGCCGAAGACCGCTCCCCCGCTGACGTCGTTGACCACCAGCAGGTCGCAGCCCTTGCGGGCCAGCTTGGCCCGGCCGAGCTCGAGCACCGAGCCGGTGGCGTCGCCGGTCTCGGCCGCGAAGCCCACGACCACCGCACCGGCGCGCGGCCGGGTGGTGCTGAGCTCGCGCAGGATGTCGGGGTTCTGGGTCAGCTCCAGGGCCGGCGCGGAGCCGTCGTCGGCCTTCTTGATCTTGGCCTCGCTGGTCGAGGTGGGCCGGAAGTCGGCGGGGGCCGCGGCCATCACCACCGCGTCGGCGGAGGAGGCGGCGGCCAGCACCTCGGTGCGCAGCTGCTCGGTCGTCTCGACCCGGACCACCTTGACGCCCGCCGGGTCCGGCAGCGCGGTGTTGGCGGCCACCAGGGTGACCTGGGCGCCGCGGGACGCCGCCGCCCGGGCGAGCGCATAGCCCTGGAGGCCCGAGGAGCGGTTGCCGAGGAAGCGGACCGGGTCGAGGTACTCCCGCGTGCCGCCGGCGCTCACCACCACCGAGCGGCCGGCCAGGTCGGGTACGACGGCTCCGCGGGTCAGCACGTCGACGCACACGTCGTAGATCTCGTCCGGGTCCGGCAGCCGACCCTTGCCGGAGTCGGTGCCGGTCAGCCGGCCCTCGGCGGGCTCGATGACCAGGCTGCCGCGGCGACGCAGGGTGGTGACGTTCTCCTGGGTGGCCGGGTGCTCCCACATCTCGGTGTGCATGGCCGGCGCGAAGACGACCGGGCAGCGCGCGGTGAGCAGCGTGCTGGTCAGCAGGTCGTCGGCCAGGCCGTGCGCGGCCTTGGCCAGCAGGTCGGCGGTGGCCGGCGCGACCACGACCAGGTCGGCCGACTGGCCGATGCGCACGTGCGGGACCTCGTGCACCGAGTCCCACACCTCGGTGGCGACCGGGTGGTGCGACAGCGCGGCCCAGGTGGGCGCGCCCACGAACCGCAGCGCCGCGGCGGTCGGCACGACGGTCACGTCGTGACCGGCCTCGGTGAAGCGGCGCAGCAGCTCCGCGGCCTTGTACGCCGCGATGCCCCCGGCGACGCCGAGGACCACGCGGCTCAGCGGGTGCTCCGGTGGCTCAGGCGTCGGCGGCGGCGTCGGAGGCGCCGGCCTTGGCCGCGGCCTCCTCGGCGGCCAGCTCGGCCGGGTCGACGTCCTCGCAGGTCAGCATGTCCTCACCGATCTCGCGCAGCGCGATCGAGAGCGGCTTCTCCTGCACGTGGGTGTCGACGAGCGGACCGACGTACTCGAGCAGGCCCTCGCCGAGCTGGGAGTAGTAGGCGTTGATCTGCCGGGCGCGCTTGGCGCTGTAGAGGACGAGCTTGTACTTGCTGTCGGTCTTGGTCAGCAGGTCGTCGATGGAGGGGTTGGTGACACCTTCGGCATCGATCTTGGGGGCAGACACGCGTGAGCCTCTCAACGGTGGGAGTCGGGCGACGCCCTGGAGGGCGTGCTCAGGGCGCGGCAGTGCCGGCGTCCAACTCCATCAAGGCTACCAACTCCTCCGCAGCGGCGTGAACTTCGCGGTTGACGATGCTCACGTCGAACTCCGCCTGCGCCGCCAGCTCCTCGCGGGCCGTGGCCAGCCGGCGCTCCCGCTCGGCCTCGCCCTCCGTGCCGCGCCCGACCAGCCGGCGGACCAGCTCCTCCCAGCTCGGCGGCTCGAGGAAGACGAAGAGCGCCTCGGGCATGGTCTCGCGCACCTGCCGCGCGCCCTGCAGGTCGATCTCCAGCAGGGCGGGCTGGCCGGAGGCCAGCGCGAGGTCCACCGGCTGCCGCGGGGTGCCGTAGCGGTTGCGCCCGTGCACGACCGCCCACTCCAGCAGCTCGCCGTCGGCCACCATCCGGTCGAACTCCTCGGTGGAGACGAACCAGTAGTGCACACCGTTCTGCTCCCCCGGCCGCGGCTCCCGGGTGGTCGCGGAGACCGAGATCCAGACCTCCGGGTGGTGGGCGCGGATGTCGGCCGCGACCGTGCCCTTGCCGACCGCGGTCGGGCCGGCCAGGACGACGAGGCGGCGCTTGCGCTCGGGGCTGGACCCCGGCTCAGGCACCGAACTCGCGCTCGAGCGCCGCGACCTGCTTGGTCCCCAGCCCGCGCACCCGGCGGCTCTCGGCGATGCCGAGGCGCTCCATGGTCTGCTTGGCCCGCACCTTGCCGAGCCCGGGCATCGACTGCAGCAGGTCGACGACCCGCATCTTGCCGATGACCTCGTTGCGCTGCCCCTCGGCCAGGACCTCGGAGATGGACGCACCGGCGTTCTTGAGCCGGTTCTTGACCTCGGCGCGTTCACGCCGTGATGCGGCGGCCTTCTCGAGGGCCGCCTGTCGCTGTTCGGGTGTGAGCGGGGGCAGAGCCACGGGTGCGAGGTCCTTCTCGGTGTTCGACGGGGAGGGAGGCGTGTCGGTCAGCGTGCCGTTCAACATAGCCACGTCGGACGGCGCGCGGCAATCGACCCCCGCCTACCGCCCGCCCGCTACCCGATCCGGGTGAGCCTCGCCTCCTCATGCCTGCAGCGGCGTGCCGCACACGTCCTTGGCCTGCTGGTCGACCGCGTTGAAGGCCGCCACCGTGCCCGGGCTGGTCAGCCGGCGGGCCGCGGCGTCGATGGCGTCCTTCTGCTTCGCCGTGAGCCCCGCGGGCGGCTGGTCGCGGTCGTACGTCGTGGGGTCGACCCCGGCGTCGTCGAGCGCGTCGCGCAGCCCCTCGAGCGCGTCGACGACCGTGCGCCAGTCGTCGCGGATGTCGTCCGGCGCATCGCCGGCCAGGTCGCGGAAGACCGGCAGCGCCTCGAGCAGCGCGTCCGCGCCACCCCCGCCCAGCAGGTCACCGAGCTCCCGCTGGTGCGACTTCACCGCGTCGCAGTACTGGTCCTTCTGGTCGCCGCACCCGCCGAGCAGGAGGGACACGACGGCGGCCAGGACCAGCACCGCGGCCCGGGTCACGCCCGCAGCTCGTCGTTGAGCCGGTGGGCCTCGGCCCGCATCGCCTCGACCGACGGGCCGCGGCGCAGCACCTCGCGCGAGGAGCTGGGCAGGACGGCGGCCGCGCTCCCGAAGAGGCGGCGCAGGTCGGCCACCGTGCCGCCCTGGGCGCCGAAGCCCGGCGCCAGCACCGGGCCGCCGAAGGCGAGGTCCTCCTCGGTGGCGCCGATGGTCGCGCCGACCACCGCGCCGAAGGAGCCGAGCGGGTCGGTGTCGGCGTTGAGCCGGCGCAGGTGGCCGAGGACGGTGCCGGCGACGGTGTCGCCGTCCGCGCTCACCGCGGCCTGGACCTCGGGCCCCTCCTTGTTGGACGTCAGCGCCAGCACGAACAGCCCGCCCCCGTGGCGGCGGGCCGCGTCGACGAACGGGTCGAGGGAGCCGAAGCCGAGGAACGGGCTGACCGTCACCGCGTCCGAGCCGAGCGGGGAGGCGGGGTCGAGGTAGGCGTCGGCGTACGCCGCGCTGGTCGAGCCGATGTCGCCGCGCTTGACGTCGAGGAGGACGAGCGCGCCCGCCGCCTTGGCCTCGGCCACCACGCGCTCGAGGACCGCGACCCCGCGGCTGCCGAACCGCTCGAAGAACGCCGACTGGGGCTTGACCACCGAGACCACCGGCGCGAGCGCCTCGACGGCGGTGAGCGCGAACCGCTCCAGCCCCGCCACGTCGTCGGACAGCCCCCACTCCTGGAGCAGCGCGCTGTGCGGGTCGACTCCGGCGCAGAGCGGGCCGCGCTCGGCGAGGGCGGTGTGCAGGCGGTGGCCGAAGCTCATGCGACTCCCTGGATGATCCGACGGGGCCAGCCCGGCCCCTCGTAGACGAACGCGGTGTAGCCCTGCAGCAGGTCGGCCCCGGCCTCGAGCCGGGCCCGGGCGTCGTCGGCGGTGGTGATGCCGCCGACGCCGATGAGCGTGAGCTGGTCGCCGACCCGCCCGCGCAGCAGCCGGACCACCTCGAGGGAGCGCTCGGTGAGCGGGCGCCCGGACAGGCCGCCGGCGCCCACGGCCTCGATGCGGTCGACCGGGGTGCGCAGGCCGGCGCGGGAGATCGTGGTGTTGGTGGCGATGACGCCGTCCAGCCCGACCGCCACCGCGAGGTCGGCCACGGCGAGCACGTCGTCGTCGGCCAGGTCGGGGGCGATCTTCACCAGCAGCGGTACGCCGCCCGCCACCGCCCGCACGGCGAGCAGGATCGGCTCGAGCTTCTCCACCGCCTGCAGGTCGCGGAGCCCCGGCGTGTTGGGCGAGGACACGTTGACCACGAGGTAGTCCGCGTGCGGGGCCAGCAGCCGCGCGGACTTCTCGTAGTCGCCGACCGCCTCCGCCTCGGGCACGACCTTGGACTTGCCGATGTTGATGCCGAGGACCGGGCCGCCGGCGCCGGCACCCCGGCGGCCGCGGGCGGCCAGCCGGGCGGCGACCGCCTCGGCGCCGTCGTTGTTGAAGCCCATCCGGTTGACCACCGCGCGGTCGGCGGTGAGCCGGAACAGCCGCGGCCTGGGGTTGCCCGGCTGCGGCTCGCCGGTGACCGTGCCGACCTCGACGTGGCCGAAGCCCAGCGCGCCCAGGGCGTCGATGCCCACGGCGTTCTTGTCGAAGCCGGCGGCCAGCCCCAGCACGTTGGGGAAGCGCAGCCCCATCGCCTCGACCGGTCGGCCCGGCGTGCGCCGACTGGCCAGGACCGGGCGCGCGGCCCGGAGCGCGCGGAACCCGAGGTGGTGCGCCCGCTCCGGGTCGACCCGGGTGAAGCCGTGGTCGAACAGGGCGGAGTAGATCAAGCGAACCAGTCCTGCAGGGACCGCACGCCGATCGAGCCGCGCTTGGCCGCCTCGATGCCCTGCACGGCGGCGCCGAGACCCTGGACGGTGGTGATGCACGGGATGTTGGCCATCACCGCGGCGGTGCGGATCTCGTAGCCGTCCACCCGCGCGGACCCACCTCCGGCTCCCCCACCCGCCGAGCCGTACGGCGTGTTGACGACCAGGTCGATGTCGCCGTCCAGGATCCGCTGCACCGTGGTCCGCTCGTCGCCCTCGCCGGCGCCCTCGAAGTGCTTGCGCACGACCGTGGCCTCGACGCCGTTGCGCCGCAGCGCCTCCGCCGTGCCCTGGGTGGCGAGGATCTCGAAGCCCATGTCGGCCAGCACCTTGATGGGGAAGATCATCGTGCGCTTGTCGCGGTTGGCCATGGAGACGAAGACCTTGCCCGAGGTCGGCAGCGAGCCGTACGCCGCGGCCTGGGACTTGGCGAAGGCCTGGCCGAAGTTGGCGTCGAGCCCCATCACCTCGCCGGTCGACTTCATCTCCGGGCCGAGCACGGTGTCGACCTGCTGGCCGTCGGGCGTGCGGAACCGGTTGAACGGCATCACCGCCTCCTTGACCGCGATCGGCTGGTCCGGGGGCAGCGTCCCCCCGTCGCCCTCGGCGGGCAGCACGCCGGCCGCGCGCAGCCCGGCCACGGTCTCGCCCAGCATGATCCGGGCCGCGGCCTTGGCCAGCGGCGTGGCGGTGGCCTTGGAGACGAACGGCACGGTGCGCGACGCGCGCGGGTTGGCCTCGAGGACGTAGAGGATGTCGGCGCCGAGGGCGTACTGGATGTTGAGCAGCCCGCGCACCCCGACGCCACGCGCGATGGCCTCGGTGGCCTCCCGGATCCGGGCGATCTCGGAGTCGCCCAGGGTGATCGGGGGCAGCGCGCAGGACGAGTCGCCGGAGTGGATGCCGGCCTCCTCGATGTGCTCCATCACGCCGCCGAGGAAGAGCTCCTCGCCGTCGAACAGCGCGTCGACGTCGATCTCGACCGCGTCGTCGATGAACCGGTCGACCAGCACCGGGTGCTCGGGGCTGACCTCGGTGGCCCGGGTGATGTAGCCCTCGAGCGCCTCGTCGCCGTACACGATCTCCATGCCGCGCCCGCCGAGGACGTACGACGGCCGCACCAGCACCGGGTAGCCGATCTCCGCCGCGATCGCCTGCGCCTCGGCGAAGGACGTGGCCAGGCCGTGCTTGGGCGCCGGCAGCCCGGCCTCGGCCAGCACCCGGCCGAAGGCGCCGCGCTCCTCGGCCAGGTGGATGGCGCGCGGCGAGGTGCCGACGATCGGCACGCCGTTGTCCTCCAGTCCCTGGGCGAGCCCGAGCGGGGTCTGGCCGCCGAGCTGGCAGATCACGCCGGCCACCTCGCCGGCCTGCTGCTCGGCGTGCACCACCTCGAGCACGTCCTCGAGCGTGAGCGGCTCGAAGTAGAGCCGGTCGGAGGTGTCGTAGTCGGTCGAGACGGTCTCGGGGTTGCAGTTGACCATCACCGTCTCGTAGCCGGCCTCGCTGAGCGCGAGCGAGGCGTGCACGCAGGAGTAGTCGAACTCGATGCCCTGCCCGATCCGGTTCGGCCCCGAGCCCAGGATGATCACGGCCGGGCGCTCGCGGGGCTGCACCTCGCTCTCCTCGTCGTAGGAGGAGTAGTGGTACGGCGTGGCCGCGGCGAACTCCGCCGCGCAGGTGTCGACGGTCTTGTAGACCGGCCGGATGCCCAGCGCGTGCCGCACGCCGCGGACCACGTCGGCGCTCATCCCCCGGATCTTGCCGATCTGGGCGTCGGAGAAGCCGTGGCGCTTGGCCCGGCGCAAGATCCCGGGCGTCAGCTCGGGCGCCGCGGTCACCTCGGCGGCGACCTCGTTGATGAGCTCGAGCTGGTCGACGAACCACGGGTCGATGAACGTCGCCGCGTGGACCTCCTCCGCGGTGGCCCCGGCCCGCAGCGTGTCCATGACCTTCTTGAGCCGGCCGTCGTGCGGGGTGCGGATCTCCTCGAGCAGCGCGTCCTTGTCGAGCTCGACCCACTCCTGGGTCCAGTCGAAGACCGCGCCCTTGCTCTCCAGGCTGCGCAGCGCCTTCTGCAGGGCCTCGGTGAAGTTGCGGCCGATGGCCATGGCCTCGCCGACCGACTTCATGTGCGTGGTGAGCACGGGGTCGGCGCCGGGGAACTTCTCGAAGGCGAAGCGCGGCACCTTGACCACGACGTAGTCCAGCGTGGGCTCGAACGCCGCCGGCGTGCTCGAGCCGTCCGCGCGCGTGGTGATGTCGTTGGGGATCTCGTCGAGGGTGTAGCCGATGGCGACCTTGGCCGCGATCTTGGCGATCGGGAAGCCGGTGGCCTTGGAGGCCAGCGCGCTGGAGCGCGAGACCCGCGGGTTCATCTCGATGACCACGACCCGGCCGTCGCTCGGGTTGACCGCGAACTGGATGTTGCAGCCCCCGGTGTCCACGCCGACCGAGCGGATGATGCCGATGGAGAGGTCGCGCAGGTGCTGGTACTCGCGGTCGGTGAGCGTCATCGCCGGCGCGACGGTGATCGAGTCGCCGGTGTGCACGCCCATCGGGTCGAGGTTCTCGATGGAGCACACGATCACCACGTTGTCCTTGGTGTCCCGCATGACCTCGAGCTCGTACTCCTTCCAGCCGAGGATCGACTCCTCGAGGAGCACCTCGGTGGTCGGGCTGGCCTGGAGCCCGGCGCCGGCGATGCGGCGCAGGTCGGTCTCGTCGTGGGCCATGCCCGAACCGGTGCCGCCCATGGTGAAGCTCGGGCGGACGACCACCGGGTAGCCCAGCTGCTCGACCGCCTGCAGGCAGTCCTCCATGGTGTGGCAGATCGCGCTGCGGGCCACCTCGCCGCCGAGGTCCTCGACGATCTTCTTGAAGATCTGCCGGTTCTCGCCGCGGTCGATGGCCTCGATGGAGGCGCCGATCAGCTCCACGCCGTACTTCTCGAGCACGCCGGCGGCGTCCAGCGCCATCGCCGTGTTGAGCGCGGTCTGGCCGCCGAGGGTGGCGAGGAGGGCGTCCGGGCGCTCCTTCTCGATGACCTTCTCCACGAACTCCGGGGTGATCGGCTCGACGTAGGTCGCGTCGGCGAACTCCGGGTCGGTCATGATCGTGGCCGGGTTGGAGTTGACCAGCACCACACGGATCCCCTCGGCGCGCAGCACGCGGCAGGCCTGGGTGCCGGAGTAGTCGAACTCGCAGGCCTGGCCGATGATGATCGGCCCCGAGCCGATGACCAGGACGCTCTTGATGTCCTCGCGCTTGGGCATCAGCGGCTCGCCTCCATGAGCTGGACGAAGCGGTCGAAGAGGTACGCCGCGTCGTGCGGTCCGGCCGCGGCCTCCGGGTGGTACTGCACGCTGAAGCCCTTCAGCCGACCGCCGGGATCGCGCAGCTCGAGGCCCTCGACCACGTCGTCGTTGAGGCAGACGTGGCTGACCGTGGCCACGCCGTACGCCGTGTCGGCGGGCCGGTCGAGCGGCGCGTCGACGGCGAAGCCGTGGTTGTGGGCGGTGACCTCGACCTTGCCCGTGGTCCGGTCCATCACGGGCTGGTTGATGCCGCGGTGGCCGTACTTCAGCTTGTAGGTGCCGAAGCCGAGGGCCCGGCCGAAGAGCTGGTTGCCGAAGCAGATGCCGAAGTAGGCGGTGTCGCGGGCCAGCAGCTCCTGCAGCAGCTCGACCTGACCGACCGTGGCGGCCGGGTCGCCGGGCCCGTTGGAGTAGAAGAGCCCGTCCGGCGCCACGGCCAGCACGTCCTCGACGCTCGCCGTCGCCGGCAGCACGTGCACCTCGACGCCGCGCTCGGCCAGCCGGTGCGGGGTCATCGACTTGATCCCCAGGTCGAGGGCCGCGACGGTCAGCCGCTTCTCCCCCACCGCCGCGACGACGTAGGTCTCGGGCGTGGACACCTCGCCGGCCAGCTCGGCGCCGGCCATCTCGGCCTGGCCGCGGACCCGCTCGAGCAGCGCGGCCGGGTCGGTGCCGGTCGAGGAGATGCCGACGCGCATGGCGCCCCGCTCGCGCAGGTGCCGGGTCAGGGCGCGGGTGTCGATGCCGGAGATGCCGACCACGCCCTGCGCGCGCAGCTCGTCGTCCAGGCTGCGCCGCGAGCGCCAGCTGGAGGGCACCCGGGCGGGGTCGCGCACGACGTACCCGGCCACCCAGATCCGGCGGGACTCCGCGTCCTCGTCGTTGATGCCGGTGTTGCCGACGTGCGGGGCGGTCATCACGACCACCTGGCGGTGGTAGGAGGGGTCGGTCAGCGTCTCCTGGTAGCCGGTCATGCCGGTGTTGAAGACCGCTTCGCCGAAGGTCTCGCCCTCGGCGCCGTACGCCTCGCCGTGGAAGGTGCGTCCGTCCTCGAGGACGAGGACCGCAGAGCCGTTCGTGGGGGCAGGCATGGTCTAGCCGTTCTCCTTCTCCGCCTCACGGGACGGCCAGTTAAAGGATGTCGGTCAGCCGCGACCCTACCAGCGGGCGGCCACCTGTCGGGACCGCGCCCACGGGTGGGTCAGGTCCGCTCGGCCAGCCAGGCCAGCAGGCCGGCGACGTAGGCGTCGTGGTCGTCGACCAGCGCCAGGTGGCTGCCGTGCGGACTGTGGTGGTAGGTGCCCCGCGGCAGGCGCTCGGCCATCGTGGCCAGGTGGGCGGGGTCCATGGTGTCGTGCTCGGCGCCCATCACCAGGGTCGGCACCTCGATGCGGGCCAGGTCCCCGAAGCGGTCCCAGTCGCGGAAGGTGCCGGTGGCGCCGAGCTCGCTGGGGCCGTTGAGCAGGTCGTAGACCTGGTGGTTGATGTGCTCGAAGGAGTCCACGACGACCTGCGGCCACTCCCCCAGCGGCAGCCGGCAGAGGTGGTCGACGTAGTAGTGCTCCATGAGCAGCGCCTCGTACGCCGGGTCGCCGGTCTCCCCGGCGGCCTCCATCCGCTTGATCTCGGCCAGCGCGTCCTGGTCCATGGCGGGCATCAGCACCTGCTCGGCGTAGGCGTTGTACGCCGGGATGCTGGCCATCATGTTCGACACGACCAGCCCACGCAGGTGCTCGGGGTGGGCCAGGGCGTACTCGATGCCGAGCATCCCGCCCCAGGACTGGCCGTACAGCACGACGTCGTCCAGCCCGAGCGCGGCGCGGACCTGCTCGACCTCGTCGACGAAGCGCGGGATCTGCCACAACGACACGTCGTCGGGCTGGTCGGAGCGGTGCGAGCCGAGCTGGTCGTAGAAGTAGACCTCGTAGCCCGCACCGACGAGCGGCTCCTCCAGCGGCAGGAGGTACTCGTGGGTCGCGCCGGGCCCGCCGTGCAGGAGCAGGACCTGCCGGTCCGGGGCGTCGCCGACCCGGCGGGTCCAGACCTCGAAGGTCCCCGACGGCGTCCGGACGGGGATCCGGCGCTCGCTCACTGGAGCTTGCCGTCGAGCACGGTGGGCCGGCCGCGCAGGAACGTCGCGACGACCCGTCCGGGCAGCTCCAGGCCGGCGTACGGCGTGTTGCGGCTCAGCGAGGCGGACTCGGTCGGGTCGACGGTGCGGCGCACCGAGGGGTCGTAGAGGACGAGGTGGGCGGGCTGGCCCACCTCGAGCGGGCGGCCGTGGTCGGCGACCCGGCCGATGCGAGCGGGCGCGTAGGACATCCGGTCGGCCACGCCGGCCCAGTCCAGGAGCCCGGTGTCGACCATGCTCTCCTGCACCACCGAGAGCGCGGTCTCCAGGCCCAGCATCCCGAAGGCGGCCGCGGCCCACTCGCAGTCCTTGTCCTCGTGCGGGTGCGGGGCGTGGTCGGTGGCCACGATGTCGATGGTGCCGTCGGCCAGCCCGGCCCGCAGGGCCTCGACGTCGGCGCCGGTGCGCAGCGGCGGGTTGACCTTGTAGATCGGGTCGTAGGTCGCCGCGAGCTCGTCGGTGAGGAGCAGGTGGTGCGGGCAGGCCTCGGCGGTCACCGCGACGCCCTTGGCCTTGGCCCAGCGGATCAGCTCGACCGAGCCGGCCGTCGAGACGTGGCAGACGTGCAGGCGGGAGCCGACGTGCTCGGCGAGCAGCACGTCGCGGGCGATGATCGCCTCCTCGGCCACGGCCGGCCACCCGGCCAGGCCGAGCCGGCCGGAGAGCTCGCCCTCGTTCATCTGCGCGCCCTCGGTGAGGCGCGGCTCCTGGGCGTGCTGGGCGATGACGCCGTCGAAGGCCTTGACGTACTCCAGCGCGCGCCGCATCAGCACCGCGTCGCTCACGCACTTGCCGTCGTCGGAGAAGACGCGGACCTGCGCGGCGGAGTCGGCCATGGCGCCGAGCTCGGCCAGCTGCTGCCCGGCCAGCCCGACGGTGACCGCGCCCACCGGGCGGACGTCGCAGTGCCCGGCCTCGCGACCGAGCCGCCAGACCTGCTCCACCACGCCGGCGGTGTCGGCCACCGGCTCGGTGTTGGCCATCGCGTGCACGGCGGTGAAGCCGCCCCGGGCGGCCGCCTGGGTGCCGGACTCGACGGTCTCGGCGTCCTCGCGGCCCGGCTCGCGCAGGTGGGTGTGCAGGTCGACCAGACCCGGGAGCGCGATCAGCCCGTCGGCCTCCACGACCTCGGCCCCGTCGGGCGCGGAGGCGACGAGGACGCCGTCCGAGACGTGCAGGTCGCTCGGGTCGCCGCCCAGGACGCGCGCGCCCCTGATGATGAAGTCAGCCATCGGACTCGTTGCCTCCCAGCAGCAGGTAGAGCACGGCCATCCGCACGGCGACGCCGTTGGTGACCTGCTCGACGATCACCGAGCGCGCCGAGTCGGCCACGTCGGCGGTGATCTCCATGCCGCGGACCATCGGCCCGGGGTGCATGACGATCGTGTGGTCCTGGAGCGTGGCCATCCGGCGCGCGTCGAGGCCGTAGCGCCGGCTGTACTCCCGCGCGGTCGGGAAGAACCCGCCGCTCATCCGCTCACGCTGGACCCGCAGCATCATCACCGCGTCGACCTTGGGCAGCACGCCGTCGAGGTCGTAGGACGTCTCGACCGGCCACGTCTCCACCCCGACCGGGAACAGCGTGGGCGGGGCCACCAGCGTGACCTCGGCGCCGAGGGTGCGCAGCAGCAGCGCGTTGGAGCGCGCCACCCGCGAGTGGAGGACGTCGCCGACGATGGCGACCCGGCGGCCCTCGAGGCTGCCGGACCTGAACTCGCCCAGGGGGCCGCCCCCCAGGTGCCGGTAGAGCGTGAAGGCGTCGAGCAGGGCCTGGGTCGGGTGCTCGTGGGTGCCGTCACCGGCGTTGACCACGCTGGAGCGGACCCAGCCGGAGTGCGCGAGCCGGTGCGGGGCGCCGCTCGCGCCGTGGCGCACCACGACCGCGTCGGCGCCCATGGCCTCCAGGGTCAGCGCGGTGTCCTTGAGGCTCTCGCCCTTGCTCAGGCTCGAGCCCTTGGCCGCGAAGTTGATGACGTCGGCGCTGAGCCGCTTGGCCGCGGCCTCGAAGGAGATCCGGGTGCGCGTGGAGTCCTCGAAGAACAGGTTGACCACGGTCCGCCCGCGCAGCGCCGGCAGCTTCTTGATGGGCCGGTCGGCCAGCTCGCGCATCTCCGCCGCGGTGCTGAGGATCAGCTCGGCGTCGTCGCGGGTCAGGTCGCCCGCGCTCAGCAGGTGCCGCTTCACCCGTCGCTCCCCTCACCCTGGATGACGACGTCGTCCACGCCGTCGATCTCTGCGATCCGCAGCCGCACCCGCTCGACCAGCGAGGTCGGGAGGTTCTTGCCCACGAAGTCGGCGCGGATCGGCAGCTCGCGGTGGCCGCGGTCGACCAGCACCGCCAGCCGCACCGCGCTGGGCCGGCCCACGTCGTTGAGCGCGTCGAGGGCCGCCCGGATGGTCCGGCCGCTGAACAGCACGTCGTCGACGAGCACCACGACCTTGCCGTCCACCCCGCCGGGCGGGATCTCGGTGGGCAGCAGCGCCCGGGCCGGCTTGAGGCGCAGGTCGTCGCGGTACATGGTCACGTCGAGCGAGCCGACCGGGACGTCGTAGCCCTCGACGGCGGCGATCCGCTCGGCGACCCGACGGGCCAGGGGCACGCCGCGCGACGGGATGCCGAGCAGCACCAGGTCGTGCGCGCCCTTGTTGCGCTCGAGGATCTCGTGGCTGATGCGGGTCAGGGCCCGCGCGACGTCCCGGTCGTCCAGGACGGTCCGGCCACCGGCCTCGGTCGGTGGTCCGGAGGTGGGGTCGGCGGGTGGGTCGGGCTGCTGCTGTGCACACATCGGTGCTCAGACCTCCTTGTCCGCCTCTCTGGACGGCCCGTTGAAGGGGATCTCGATCGCCGCCGACCCTACCCCCTCGCGCGGGACAGGTGCGGCGCCGCGCGTCCGGCCAGCAGCGGCAGGTCCAGGTAGGTCCGCACGCCCGGCTCCGCCGCCACGACGTACGGGATCGCGTTGACGCAGTGGTTGGCCGTGGCCACGACGCCCGGGTTGCGGACCAGCCCGGACTCCACGGTCTCCGGCTGCAGCCCGTGGACGGTCAGCTTCACGCTCGGGTCGCCGGTGACCTCGACCTCGAACCGCTCGCCCTCGGGGCCGAACGACCACGCGGGGTCGAGGTGCTCCTGGCCCATCAGCCAGTTCACGGTGGCGGTGACGACCGGTACGCCGTCCACGAGCGCCCGCCAGTGGAAGCGGCGGGCGGCCACCAGACCGGGCTCGATGACGCCGATCGGCGAGTCGATCGGGGCGGTGGCGACCGCGACCTCCTGCACGGTCTCGATCCGCGGGTCGGCGGCGAAGCCCATCTCGGCCACGACCATGCGCACCGACGAGCGGAAGCCGCCGCCGAGCAGCGCCGCCATCGGGCTGGCCAGGGCCTCCTCGGGCGTGCCGCCGAAGGCCATCACGTGCCGGATCACGTCGGGGGCGCCGTAGGTGCGCAGGTCGCTGAACTCCTCGGCGCGCACGTGGGTGACCCGGGCGCTGACCGCCGAGACCATGAGCGGGAACCGCTCGGTGATGCCGCCGGGGTGGATGCCGGTGCCGTGCAGCGTCGTGCCGCCCTCGCGGCAGGCCGCCTCGAGCTCGGTGGTGCGCGCCGGGTCCGGGTAGATCCACCCGACCGGCGTCACCACGTCCTTGCCGGAGCGCAGCAGCGCGGCGACCTGGGCCTCGTCGGGCACCAGCGGGCTGTAGACCACGCAGTCGGCGTCCAGCGCGAGGATCTCCTCGGCGCTGGTCGTCGCCGCGACGCCGAGCGGGTCCAGCCCGGCCAGGGTGCCGGCGTCCTGCCCGTGCTTGTCGGCCGCGTGCACCCAGCACCCGACCAGCTCGAGATCGGGGTGGCTGACCACGCCCTCGATGGCGGCCCGGCCCACGCCTCCGGTCGCCCACTGCACGACCCGGAGGGCACCCGTCACGGCGCGGTCACAGCGCGACCGGCCAGATGTTGCCCCAGGCGTCGACCTCGTAGCGGGTCCGGTCCTCGCGCCGGTCCAGCAGGACGGCGACCCAGACCACGCCCCACAGCCCGCCGGTGACGACGGTGAGGATGAAGTGCCCGACGTGGGTCACCCGTCGCCGCTGGGCGAGGGTGACGCCGCGCTCACTGCGGTGGACCACCGTGGCGCCGCTGAGCACCTCGAGGTCCACGGCGATCTCGAGCAGCCGCTCGCGCCGGAGCTCGGGCAGCTCGGGGTACGTCGCCCACTCGCGCGGGCGGCCGAGCCGCTGCGGGAACGCCGAGTAGGTCGCCGGCGCCCAGTCCCGGCCCGACCAGCGCCGCCAGGAGCGCCGGTGCCAGCGGTACTCGCCGATCGTCGGCGTCCGGACGGTCACGGGACCAGTGTGCGTCAGTCCTCGGCGATGTCCACCAGGACCTTGCCGACCGCTCCGCCCTGCACGGCGTCGTGCGCCTCGGCCGTCTGCTCCAGCGAAAAGTGGTGCAGCGGGACGCCGGCGTCCTCACCGACCCGCAGCGCCCCGGCGGCGACCGCGGCGGAGACGTCCTCGAGCGCGGCCTGCCGCAGCCGCTCGTCGAGGGTGTAGAGGATGAGGTACTGGTAGCGCAGGTTCTTGGAGAACGTCGGGCGCAGCGGCACGGTGTACTCGTCGCCGCCGTTGTTGGCGTAGATCGCGATCGTCGCGTGGGTCCTGGTCACCGCGAGGTCCAGGTCGTTGTTCTGCGCCGGCGCCACCTCGACGACCAGGTCCACGCCGTCCGGCGCCGCCTGCTTGATGGCGGCCTCGGCGTCGTCGTCCTTGTAGTTGACGACGTGGTGCGCGCCGGCCGCCGCGGCCAGCGCGGCCTTCTCCGGCGAGCTGACCGTGGTCACCACGGTCGCGCCCGCCCAGCGGGCCAGCTGGATGGCGGCGTTGCCGACCGCACCCGCGCCCCCGGCCACCAGCACGGTCATGTGGTCCATGGCGCCAGGCTCGAGCCGGCTCGGACCGAACTCCCCGCAGGTCAGCGCCCGGTGCGCGGTCACGGCCGGCACGCCGAGCGAGGCGCCCAGGTCGAACGACGCACCCTCGGGCAGCGGGACGACGCGCGCGGCGTCCTGGACGGTGTACTCCGCCGCGGTGCCGTGGGCCCGCTCGTGCTGGGCCAGGACCAGCCAGACCCGGTCGCCCGAGGCCAGCCCGGCCACGCCGTCGCCGAGCGCGTCGACCACGCCGGCGCCGTCCTGGCCGGGCACGACCTCGTCGAAGCCGCGCAGGTTGCCGGCCCGGAACTTCCAGTCAGTGGGGTTCACCCCGGCGCGGACCAGCCGCACCCGGACCTCACCCGGGCCGGGCTCCGGGACCTCCCGGTCGGCCAGGCTCAGGACGGAGGAGGGACCGGTCTCGCTGTAGACGATCGCGCGCACACCGCGCCGGTACCCACGCTCCGGCCCGGCCCTCGTCGGGTCAGAGGGCCGAGGCCATCCCCGCGCAGGCCCGCAGCCAGGACATCCGGGTGCTCTCGGACAGGTCGGCGTACGGCAGCACCGAGCCGGCGACCAGGGCGGGGTCGTAGGGCACGCGGTAGACCCCGCGGGTGCGCTGCTGGTAGACGTCGACCAGGTCGGCGGCCAGCTTGGCGTCGACGGTGGTCGAGGGGTCGGACAGCACGGTCACGGTCTTGTACTTCAGGTTCTGGTAGCCCGCGTCCTGGAGCGCGTCGAGCATCCACAGGCCGCTGTAGCCGGTGTCCTCGCGCACGGTCGAGGTGACCACGAGGAGGTCGGCGGCGTCGGCCGCGGCCAGCCAGTTCTCGGCGCGCATGTTGTTGCCGGTGTCGACCAGGATGATCTTGTAGAAGCGCGTGAGCAGCTGGTGCAGCCGGTTGAAGTCGTCGGCGTGGATCTGGCCGGTGACGTTGGCGCTCTCGTCGGAGGCCAGGACGTCGAAGTGCGCGTCGCCCTGCGAGCGGACGTAGGCGCCCAGGTCGCCGATGCGCGACTGGGTGACGTCGTTGAACTTGTGCAGGTCGGCCAGGAGCTCCTTGGTGGTCTTGTTGTGCGCGCTGCGCGAGCCGCGGATGCCGAGGGTGCCGCGGGTCTCGTTGTTGTCCCACGCCACCACGCCGCCGCCGCGCACGGTGCCGAAGGTGTAGCCGGCCGCCAGCACGCCGGTGGTCTTGGCCGCGCCGCCCTTGGGGTTGATGAAGGCGATCGTCTTGGGGCCGTCGAAGTCCTTCTGGATCAGGGCCCGGTCCTGGGTGTAGGCCCGCTCGGCGGTCCCCATCTTGGGCTTGATCATCCCGCCGCTCCAGCGGCGGACGCGGCCGCGCCAGCCCCAGGTGGCCGGTCCGGTCTCCTGCTCCTCGGCGCGCCGGTCGAGGAAGTCGGTGGCCGTCATGAACCGCCGGGGCTCGGCGTCACCCGCGGGCTGCGCCGGCTGGGCCGGCGCCTGCACCGGCGCGGTGGTCACCGGCGGACGGGTCGGCGGCGGGGGCGGCGGGCCGCTGGGCGGACCGCCCGCGGGCCGCAGGACGGGCGGCGGGGGCGGCGGGCCGGTCGGGCCGGAGCGGGGCGGGCCGCTGGGCGGGCCGGTGGGCGGACCCGACGGCGGGCCGCTGGGCGGGACGGACTGGCCCTGCGGAGGGACCAGCGTCGGACGCGGCCGGATCACGGTGGCCTCGGCGTCACTCAGCGGGTCGGTCAGCGGGTCCGGCTGCCGCACCCGGGCCGCGGCCTCCTTGGCCTCCTCCGCGGCGGCGTAGGCCGCGAGCTCCTCCGGGGTGTAGAGCCGGTCGCTGGTGTCGTCCGACGGGTGGCTCGACTGCGACATGGTGGCTCCTCCCGCGGCAGGCTAGGGGTACCGGCCGCTGCCGCAGCCATACCCGGGATCGGGGGCCGTCTAACGTCCCCGGGCCCGGTCTAGCCCAATCGCTTGAGCGCGGCCTCGATCCCGCGGTGGAACGTGGGGTAGGCGTAGTGCATCGTGCGCAGCCGCTCGACGGGCACCTCGGCGTGCACGGCGGTGACGAGCATGCCGATCACCTCCCCGCCGTACGGCGCCAGGACGGTCGCGCCGACCAGGACGCCGCGGTCGGCGTCCTCGACGACCTTGATGATCCCCGTGGTGCCCGGGCCGTGCAGCCAGCCGCGGGCGGACCTCTCGACGTGCGCCAGCCCGACCCTGACATCGAGGCCGGCCGCGCGCGCCTGGTCCTCGCTCATCCCGACCGAGGCCAGCTCGGGGTCGGTGAAGGTGACCCGGGAGACCGCGCGGTAGTCCGCGCCCGGCCCGTCCCGGCCGAGGAGGTCGGCGACCGCGCCGGCCGCCTGGTAGCGCGAGACGTGGGTGTAGGCGCCCTTGCCGGTGATGTCGCCGATGGCCCACAGCCGGTCGGCGGCCCGCATGTGCTCGTCGATCTCGACGGTCGCGGCCCCGGGGTCCAGGCCCACGGTCTCCAGCCCCACGTCGGCGAGGTTGGTGGACCGTCCGGCCACGACCAGCAGCTCGTCGGCGTGGAGGGTCTCGCCGTCGACCACCACGTGGAAGGTGCCGTCGTGGTCGACGCGCTCGACCTCCACCCCGGCGCGGACGTCGACGCCCTCGTCGCTCAGGACCGCGGTGAGCGCCTGCGAGGCCTCGGGCTCGTCGTGCGGCGCGATCCGCGACGCGGCCTCGAGCAGGGTCACCTGGGCGCCGTAGCGCGCGAAGACCTGGGCCAGCTCCAGCCCGTTGGGCCCGCCGCCGACCACGACGAGGCGCTGGGGCACCTCGGTGATCGTCATGACCTCCCGGTTGGTCCAGTACGGCGTCTCGGCCAGCCCGGGGATCGGCAGCCGCGCCGGCGACGTCCCGGTGTTGAGCACCACCCCGCGCCGCGCGCGCAGGACCGTGGCGAGGCCCTCCCGCTCGACGCGGACCACGCCCGGGCCGGCCAGGCGCCCGTGGCCGCGCACGATCCTCACCCCGGCGTGCTCCAGCGGCTCGACGTGCTGTGAGTCGGTCCAGTCGTGGTTGGCCTCGCGGATCCGGGCCGCGACCAGCGACCAGTCCGGGGTCACCCGGCTCGCGCCGGCCAGCCGGTCGGCCCGGTGCACCTCGGCCAGCAGGTCGGCGGGGCGGACCATGAGCTTGGACGGCGTGCAGCCCCAGAACGGGCACTCGCCGCCGACCAGCGCCTCGTCGACGCCGACCACGTCCAGCCCCGCCTCGGCGAGCTTGAGCGCGGCGTGCTCACCGCCCGGGCCGAGCCCGAGCACCACCACGTCGCAGTCGCGCGTCGATCCCGCGTCCGGCTCAGCCATGGCGCCCACCCAACCACCGGCGCCAAGACGGTCCCACCGCCGGCCCGCCCCGGCGGAGACGATGCTGAGACGATGCCGGTGTGCCCACCCTGAGCGAGCTGCGCCGCTTCCCGGTCAAGTCCTGCCGCGGCGAGCAGCTCGAGGCCGCGGTGGTCGAGCCCTGGGGGCTGGCCGGTGACCGGCGCTGGATGCTGGTCGACGAGACCGGCGAGACCGTCACCGCACGCGAGCACCGCGAGCTCCTGCTCGTGCACCCGCGGCTGCGCCCGGACGGCGGGCTGAGCGTCGCCGCGCCGTCGGCGAAGGACCTCGAGGTCGACCTCCCGACACCCGGGGACCTGGTCCAGGTCACGGTCTTCGGCCGGGCCCCGTTCGGCGCCACTCCCGCCGGCCCCGCGGCCGACGCGTGGTTCAGCGCGGTGCTCGGCGAGCCGGTCCGGCTGGTGTACGCCGACGACCCCGAGCGCCGCCCGGCCAACCCGGCGTACGCCGGTCCCGGGGTGCCGATGCACTTCGGCGACGGCTACCCGCTGCTGCTGGTGACCGAGGCGTCGGTCGCGGCGGTGAACGAGCTCATCGCCGCGGGACCCCGCGCCGCGGACGGACCGGTGCCGGTGGTCCGCTACCGGCCCAACCTGGTCGTGGCCGGCTCCGAGCCGTGGGTCGAGGACGGCTGGCGACGGCTGCGGGTGGGCGAGGCGGAGTTCCGGCTCGTCAAGGGCTGCGACCGCTGCGCCATCCCGACGACCGACGAGCAGACCGCGGTGCGGCGCAAGGAGCCGACGTACACCCTGGCCCAGCACCGGCGCTGGGACGGCGCGGTGTGGTTCGGGATGAACCTGGTCCCGCTCACCCCGGGCGCGACCCTGCGGGTGGGCGATGCGGTCGAGGTGCTGGAGTCGGTGCCGGCCCCGGACGGCCCGCCGCGCTAGGGGTGCGGGTCAGTCGTTGAAGTGCTTGGCCCGCGCGAAGCAGAAGACGCCGTAGCCGGCGATCCCGATGGCGATGAGCACCAGCAGGAACGGGCCGAACGGCTGCTGCAGCACCTTGTGCAGCGCCTGGTCGAGCCCGCCCGACTTCTTGGCGTTGTGGGTGAGCGCGGCGTACAGGAACAGCGCGCCGACGATGCCGAACGAGACGCCCTTGGCGGTGTAGCCCGCCTTGCCGGCCCACAGGTAGGCCTGGCCGCTGGTGCCGCTCTTGCCCTCGGCGTTGATGTGCTTGGCGAACTTCTCGGTGTAGGCGCGGAAGACCAGGTAGCCGCCGATGCCCATGATGGCCAGGCCCACGGCGCCGACGAGGAGCTGCCCGGCCGGCCAGTTCATGACCGTCGCGGTGGTGGAGTCGGTGCCGCCGCCCTTCTTGGACGAGCTGCTGGAGCCGGTGGCCGCCTTCACCGCGCTGACGCCGATGACGATGTAGATGACGACCTTGCCGGCCGAGGTGGCGCGCTTGCGGACGCGGGTGAAGCCCTCCTCGTCGCGGTAGCCGAAGATCGCCTCGAGCGCCTGCCAGACGGCCAGCAGGAACATCCCGACCGCGACGGCCCAGACCAGGGCCTGGCCGAACGGCTGCTCGGAGAGCTGCTGGACCGCACCGGTGGAGTCGGCCGAGCCCTCACGGTCGCCGAAGGCCAGCTGCACCGCCAGCCACGCGATGACGATGTGCACGAGCCCGTAGGCGACCAGCCCGACCCGGGCCGCCGTGTCGATCCAGTGGCTGTCGTGGGCCTGCTGCCCGGCGTTCTTGGCGTCGGTCGCGATGCTGCTCATGAGTGGTGGTCCTTCCCTCGACCCACCCCTGGCGATACCCCGCGGGGTGCGCGGTCACGCCCCCAGATCGGCAAGAGCCGTCTCGATGGCCCGGTGGAACGTCGGGTAGGCGAAGATCATCGACCGCAGCGTGTCCACGGGCACCGCGGCGTGCACCGCGACGGCCAGGAAGCCGATGATCTCCCCGCCGGCCGGACCCACCACGGTGGCGCCGACGAGCACCCCGCGGTCGGCGTCCTCGACCACCTTGATGAGCCCCTTGGCGCCCGGACCGTGCGTGAAGCCGCGTGAGGACTCCTCCAGCTTCGTGCTGCCCGTCCGGACGCTCAGCCCCTCGTCCCGCGCCTGCTTCTCGGTCATCCCGACCCCTGCGACCTCCGGGTCGCAGAACGTCGTGTGCGGCAGCGCGTGGTACGCGGCCGGCGGACCGTCCTCGCCCAGCACGTCGCGCCCGGCGATGGCGTTCTGGTACATCGACACGTGCGTGAACGCGCCCTTCCCGGTCACGTCGCCGACCACCCACAGCCCGTCGACGCCGCCGTCGGGACCCTGGGCCCGCATCCGGTCGTCGACCTCCACGGTCCGCGCCGACGGGTCCAGCCCGACCGTCTCCAGCCCGATGTCGTCGAGGTTGGGTGTCCGACCCGCGGCCACCAGCAGCTTGTCGGCCCGCAGCTCCTGGCCGTCCTCGAGGGACAGCGTGAACGCCCCGTCGGCGTACGCCGCCCGCCTCAGCCGCGCGCCGGTCAGCACCCGGATCCCCTCCTGCGCGAACACCTCCTGCAGCAGCGCCGACGCCTCGGGCTCGTCCTGCTCGAGCAGCCGGTCGCCGTGCTGGACCACGGTCACCTGCACCCCGAAGCGCGCGAAGACCTGCGCGAACTCGCACCCGATCGGCCCGCCACCCAGCACCACCAGCGACCCCGGCACCTCGGTCTGCTGCACGGCGTCGCGGTTGGTCCAGTACGGCGTGTCCGCCAGCCCCTCCACCGGCGGCGCCGCCGGCCGGGTCCCGGGGTTGAGCACCACGCCCCTCCGGGCGGTGAACGCCTGCTCCTCACCGTTGGGCATGGTCACCACGACCCGCTTGGTCCCGTCCAGCCGCCCCACGCCGTGCAGCACGGTCGCGCCAGCGTCCGCCAGCCGGTCCACCGCCACCTGGTCGTTCCAGTGGTCGGTCGCCTGCGTGGACACCCGCTCGGCCACCGGGCTCCAGCTCGTCGTGACCCGGACGTCACCACTGAGCTCGCCGGCCCGCCGCGACTCGGCCACCAGGTCGGAGGCCCGCACCATCATCTTGGTCGGGATGCACCCGTAGTACGGGCACTCACCACCCACCAGGTGCTTGTCCACGGCCACGACCTCGAGCCCGGCCTTCGCGGCCGCGGTGGCCAACGCCTCCCCCCCGGCCCGAGCCCGACGACGACCAGGTCCACCTCACGCGCATCCGCCATGCGCTCAAGCGTGCCAGGTCCTTCGCGCTGGGCTCTCGCTTGCCCGTGCGGGTTCTGCTTCTTGGGGTGATCAATTGCGTAGCGGCCGCGCGCTTACCACCCCGACTCCCGCTGTCAAGGACGCCTTCGGCGCCGCAAGCGGCGAACGGCGGGGCCTTCGGCCCGAGTGGTTCGTCCTTGACAGCGGGACCCGGTCGGGGCGGTAAGACGCGCTCAAGGGCGGGGCAAGCCCCGCCCGCAATGCGCGGCCGCCTGTGGCGGCCACGCTTGCGTCCCGATGTGCGATGACCCGCACCGCACCGCTCCCCCACCCGTGAAGGCGGAGACGAGACGGTGCCGCCGCCGACCAGGCCGCCTGTGGGCTGACCCGGCCCCCGCCGGACCGCAGCCCCCTCGCCGAACGCTAGACCCGCGGCGTGGGGCACGCATGCCGGACGCAAGAGGGCTGGGAGCAGTCGCGTGCAACACGGCGTCGGTTGCGTTCGGTGAGGGGGCTGCGGTCAGGCGGGGGCCGGGTCAGCCCACAGGCGGCCGGAAACACGAGAGCCGCACCACGAGACCCAGCACCCAGCTACACCAACGACGACTTGTTCCGCAGGACCGCCCCGAGGATCCCGTTCACGAACTGCGGGGACTCGTCGGTGGACAGGTCCCGCACGAGCGCCATCGCCTCGGACACGGCGACCGCATCGGGGACGTCGTCGACGTACAGCAGCTCGTAGACCCCGAGCCTCAGCACGTTGCGGTCCACGGCGGGCATCCGGTCGAGCGTCCAGCCCTCGGCGTACTCCGCGAGGACCTCGTCGATGCGGGCCTGGTGGGCGACGACGCCCTCGACGAGGGTGGTCGTGTAGGGGTTCGTCGGCCCGTCGCCGTCGGTGGCCGCCCGGGCGAGGGCGTCGGTGGCCGACTCGCCGCGGAGGTCGGAGGCGTAGAGGACGTCGAGTGCGCGCTTGCGCGCCTTGCTGCGGGCCGCCACTAGGAGCTGACGCGGCCCAGGTAGGACCCGTCGCGGGTGTCGACCTTGATGCGCTCGCCGGTGGTGATGAACAGCGGGACGTTGACGGTCGCGCCGGTCTCGACGGTGGCGGGCTTGGTGCCGCCGGTGGAGCGGTCGCCCTGCAGGCCGGGCTCGGTGTAGGTGACCTCGAGCTCGACCGAGGCGGGGAGCTCGATGTAGAGCACGCGGCCGTCGTTGCTGGCCACGATGGCCTCCTGGTTCTCCAGGAGGTAGTTGCTGGCGTCACCGACGACGTCGGGGCTGATCTCGACCTGGTCGTAGGTGCCGGTGTCCATGAAGACGTACGACGTGCCGTCGTTGTAGAGGTACTGCATGGTGCGCTTGTCGACGTTCGCGACGTCGACCTTCACGTCGGCGTTGAAGGTGCGGTCGACGGTCTTGCCGGACTCGACGTTCTTCAGCTTCGAGCGCACGACCGCGCCGCCCTTGCCGGGCTTGTGGTGCTGGAACCAGATGACCTGCCAGAGCTGGCCGTCGAGGTTGAGCACCATGCCGTTCTTCAGGTCGTTCGTCGTCGCCATGCGCGTGGATCAGCCTTCGTGGTCGAGGGGAGGGTCCGGGTCCGTGGGCCGCCTGGGCAGCAGCAGGCGAGTCTAGCGAGCAGGGGTGGTCCGGGCCGAAACCGTGGGCGCGCGGCCCGGCGCGGGTGCACACTGCTCCGGATCGGTACGACGGGGGAACGACGGGGAGGGACACCCATGAAGCGCTTCACCACGCTGGTCGCCGCCACGCTCGCCGCCGCGGCTCTCGCGCTGGCCGGCCCGGCCGCGGAGGCCAAGCCGGCCAAGAAGTTCGCCAACTGCGACGCCATGCACCGGGTCTACCCGCACGGCGTGGGCAAGCCGGGTGCGGTCGACCAGACGTCGGGCACGCCGGTGACGACGTTCAAGCGGAGCGTCCCGCTGTACGTCGCCAACGCGGGCAGCGACCGCGACAAGGACGGGATCGCCTGCGAGGCGCTCTGACTACAGGGCGGCGGCCAGCCGCTCCAGGGCCAGCCGGTAGCCGTCGGTGCCGTGGCCGGCGACGACGTCGACGGCGTACGCCGTGACCACGGAGCGGTGCCGGAACTCCTCAGGGCGCTGCTTCGGGTCGCTGATGTGCACCTCGACGAGCGGGGCGGTGAGCTGCGCGCAGGCGTCGAGCAGCGCGTAGGAGTAGTGGGTCCAGGCGGCGGCGTTGAGCACGACGGGCGTCTGCTCGTCGGCCGCGGTGTTGAGCCAGTCGAGCAGCTCGCCCTCGTGGTTGGTCTGGCGGACCTCGACGTCCAGGCCGACGGCGTGACCCCACTCCACGCACTGGCCAGCCAGCTCGCCGAAGGTGGTGGTGCCGTAGATCTCGGGCTGGCGGCGCCCGAGACGGCCGAGGTTGGGTCCGTTGAGGACCAGGACGCGGGTGCTCACGCCAGGACCTCGTACGCCGCGCGCAGGTGCTCCTCGGACGGCCCGGTCAGGATCCGCGGCTCGGCCAGGGCCTCGAGGACGACGAAGCGCAGGGTGCTGCCGCGGGCCTTCTTGTCCACGCGCATCACGGCGAGCAGGTCGTCGAACGGCGCCTCGTGCCAGCGGGTGGGCAGGCCGAGCGAGGCCAGCACGGCGGCGTGCCGGGCGGCGGTCTCGTCGTCGAGGCTCCCGGCGAGGCGGGCCAGCTCCGCGACGTACACCATGCCCAGGGCCACGGCCTCCCCGTGCCGCACGGTGTAGCCGGTGACCTTCTCGACGGCGTGGGCCAGGGTGTGGCCGTAGTTGAGGACCTCGCGGCCAACCGAGCCGCCGGCGCCGCCGGTCTCGCGCAGGTCGCCGGCGACGACCTCGGCCTTGACGCGCACGGCGCGCTCGACGAGCTCGGCCAGCACGTCGGAGGCGGGGTCGAGCGCCGCGCTCGGGTTTTTCTCGACGAGGGCGAGGATCTCGGGGTCGGCGACGAAGCCGCACTTGACGACCTCGCCCAGACCGCTGACCAGCTCGGCCTCGGGCAGGGTGTCGAGGAAGCCCAGGTCGCACAGCACGCCGGCGGGCTCGTGGAAGGCGCCGACGAGGTTCTTCCCGGCGCCGGTGTCGATGCCGGTCTTGCCGCCCACGGCGGCGTCGACCATGCCGAGCAGGGACGTGGGCAGGTGGACGACCCGGACGCCACGCAGCCAGGTCGCGGCCACGAAGCCGCCCAGGTCGGTGGTGGCGCCTCCCCCGACGGTCACCACGACGTCGGAGCGGGTGAAGCCGGCCGCGCCGAGCCGCTCCCAGCACGAGGTCAGCACGTCGGCGGTCTTGGCCGCCTCCCCGTCCGGCAGCTCGAGGTCGAGGACCTCGAAGCCGTCCAGCGGGACCGTGAGGCCCGGCGCGTGCACCAGCGCGACCCGCTGGGCGCCCTCCAGCAGCGCCGGCAGCCGGTCGCGCACGCCGCGGCCGACCTCGACGTCGTACGGCGCGGCCGTGGCCACGGGGATGGTGGTCACGCCGGGGCCTCCCCGATGGCCGCCGCGATCTCGTCGGCGACCTCGTCGGGCGTGCGGCCGTCGGTGTCGACGACCAGCGTGGCCACCGACTCGTAGACCGGCGCCCGCTCGTCCAGCAGCGCCTTGACCTGGCCGCGCACGTTGCCGAGCAGCAGCGGGCGGGTGCTGCCGAGGCCGACCCGCTTGACCGCGTCGGACAGCCCGACGCGCAGGAAGACCACGGTGTGGCCGGCCAGCAGGTCGCGGGTGGACGGGTCGAGCACCGCTCCCCCGCCCAGGGCCAGCACTCCGTCGTGCGAGGCCAGCGCGTCGGCCACGGCCCGGCGCTCCAGCGCCCGGAAGTGGCCCTCGCCGGAGTCGACGAAGATGTCGGAGATCGAGCGGCCCTCGAGCGCCTCGACGTCGGCGTCGGTGTCGCGGGCCGTGACGGCCCAGCGCTCGGCCAGGAGCGCGCCGACGGTGGTCTTGCCGGCGCCCATCGGGCCGACCAGGACGAGCCGGGGCCTCACTTGAACCGCAGCGTGTCGAGGTAGGACTGGGCGTTGCGCCGGGTCTCGCCGACCGAGTCGCCGCCGAACTTCTCCAGCACGGCGTCGGCCAGGACCAGCGCGACCATGGCCTCGGCCACGATGCCGGCGGCGGGCACGGCGCACACGTCGGAGCGCTGGTGGTGCGCGGTCGCCTCCTCACCGGTGGCCACGTCCACGGTGCGCAGCGCCCGCGGGACGGTGGCGATCGGCTTCATCGCCGCGCGGACCCGCAGCACCTCACCGGTGGTCATGCCGCCCTCGGTGCCGCCGGAGCGGCCCGAGACCCGGCGGATGCCGTCCTCGGTCGGGACGATCTCGTCATGAGCCAGCGAGCCCGGCGTCGCGGCCAGCGCGAAGCCGTCGCCGACCTCGACGCCCTTGATGGCCTGGATGCCCATGAGCGCGCCCGCCAGGCGCGAGTCGAGCCGGCGGTCCCAGTGCACGTGGGAGCCCAGCCCCGGCGGGAGCCCGTGCACCACGACCTCGACCACGCCACCGAGGGTGTCACCGTCCTCGTGGGCCTGGTCGATCCGCTCGACCATCTGCTTGCTCGTGTCGGCGTCCAGGCAGCGGACCGGGTCGGCGTCCAGCCGCTCGACGTCCTCGGGCGCCGGCCAGAGGCCGTCGGGGGCACGGACGCCGCCCAGCTCGATGACGTGGGACACGATCCGGGCGCCGACGGACTGCTCCAGGAAGTTCGAGGCCACCCGGCCCAGCGCGACGCGGGCCGCGGTCTCGCGGGCCGACGCGCGCTCGAGGACCGGTCGGGCCTCGTCGAAGGCGTACTTCTGCATGCCGGCCAGGTCCGCGTGCCCGGGCCGCGGCCGGGTCAGCGGGGCGTTGCGCGCGGAGCCCTCGAGGAGCTCCGGGGCCACCGGGTCGGCCGACATCACGGTCTGCCACTTGGGCCACTCGGTGTTGCCGACCTCGATCGCGACCGGGCCGCCCTGGGTCTCGCCGTGGCGCACGCCGCCGACGAGGGTGACCTCGTCCTGCTCGAACTTCATCCGGGCGCCGCGGCCGTAGCCCAGCCGGCGACGGGCCAGCGCCTCGCGCACGTCGTCGGAGGTCAGCCGGACGTGGGCCGGGAGCCCCTCGAGGATGGCCACCAGGGACGGGCCGTGGGACTCACCCGCGGTCAGCCAGCGCAACGTCACGGGAGGAAGTCTCTCAGCCGTACAGCGCGTCCAGCACAGGCTGTCCGAGGACGACCCCCAGCAGGGCCCCCAGCAGCATGAAGGGACCGAACGGGTAGTCGCGCCGGCGGCGCACCACCGACAGCAGCCCGCCGAGGAGCCCGCCGAGCAGGACCCCGGCCCAGATGGCCACGACCAGCTCCGCCCAGCCGACCCAGCCCAGGGCCAGCCCGAGCACCCCGGCGAGCCGCACGTCGCCGTACCCCAGCCCGCTGGGGTAGATGAACCACAGCAGGAAGAACCCGCCCCCGTAGGCCAGCCAGCCGAGGCCGGTGCGCTCCAGGTCGCCCACGTCCGCGCCCGAGGCGAAGAAGGCCACGACCACGGCCACCAGGGTCACGGCGTACGCCGGCGCGATCAGCCGGGTGGGCAGCAGCCGGGTGCGCCAGTCGATGACCGCCAGCGCCACGCCGACCGGCACCAGCGGCAGCAGCACGACCAGGTCGGCGTCCCACCCGGTGACCAGGCCGATCGCGGCCGCGGCGACGCCCGAGGCCACCGCGGCCTGCCAGGCCAGCCCGGGGCGGGCCGCGATCGCGGCGTAGGCCTCCTTGGGCTCCTCGGGCGGCCCCTCGTCCAGGGGCGTGGTGTCGTCCTCGCCCTTGTCGGGCTCCTCCGGCTCGCCCAGCTCGGGCTCGGGCACGCGGGCGATGAGGGTCGGCACGAACCCGCCCGCGGCCACGCCGGCCAGGCCGGTGACCAGCGCGGTGACGGGCTCGGGCGTCACCGCCCGGACCGTGCGGACAGCTCGCCCTCGGCGGCCTCGCGCATCGCGTCGACGGGGACGTCGTCGCGACCCGTCATGGCCCGGAGCTGGTCGGCGGCCTGGGCCAGCAGCAGGTCGAGCCCGTTGATGACAGTGCGGCCGCCGCGCTGCGCGGCCGCCGCCAGCGGCGAGGGCCACGGCTCGTAGATGACCTCGAAGACCAGCGGCAGGTCGGCCGTCGCGGCGAGCAGGTCGGGGGTCTGCACCGAGGCCGGCACCGTGGAGACCAGCACGTCGCCGGACAGCCCGGTCACCCCGGCCAGCTCGACCACCTCCACCTGCGGCCGGGACGGGTGCCCGACCACGGCGTGCACGGTCTCACCGGCGCGGGCCGGGTCGCGGACCGCGAGCGTGGCGTGGCGCATCCCGCGCTCGGCGAGGGCCAGCAGGACCGAGGTGGCGGTCGCGCCGCCGCCGAGGACGACCGCGCGCTCGACCGCACCGTCGTGCGCCTCCAGCACCGCCATCGCGCCGGTCACGTCGGTGTTGAGCCCGCGCCGGGTGCCGTCCTCCTCCAGGAGCAGGGTGTTGCAGACGCCGGTGGCGTCCACCCACGGGTCGTGCGAGGTCAGCAGCGGCACCGCCTCGCGCTTGAGCGGCGCGGTGAGCGAGAGCCCGCGCCACCGGCCCGGGTCGAGGTCGTCGACGAACCCGGCCAGGTGGCCGGCGGCGACGAGGACGGCGTCGTACTCCCAGCCCTCCAGCCCGAGCGCGTCGTAGGCCGTGTTGTGGATGACCGGGGACAGCGAGTGCTGGATCGGGTCCCCGAGGACCGCACACCTCATGGGGCTCCTCCTGGTGGTGGGTCTAGCAGCGGTCGGACTGGGTGTCGCAGTACTCGTCGAGCTCGGCCCGCAGCGCCGCGAACTCCTCCGGGGTGGTGGCGAACTTCGTCTCCCCGGTAGCCAGGTTGACCGTCACGTAGTAGAACCACGGGCCGTCGGCCGGGTTGAGCGCCGCCTCGATGGCCGCCTGGCCGGGCGCCTCGATCGGCCCGGGCGGGAGCCCCTTGTGCTTGTAGGTGTTGTACGGCGAGTCGGCCACGGAGTCGATCTCGTCCTGGGTGAGCCGGGCGATGCCGGGCTTGCCGAGGGCGTAGTTGACGGTGGCGTCGATCTGCAGGAAGCCGGCCGACGGGTTGGGGTCGATCTCGAGCCGGTTGTAGATGACCCGGGCGATCTTGGCCGTGTAGTCCCCGCGGCCCTCCGCCTCCAGCATCGAGGCGATGGTCATCATCTGCTGCGGGCTGTAGCCGAGCTCCTGCGCCTTGGCCTCCAGGTCGGTGTCGGCCGCCGCCTGCTTCCACCGGTCGACCATGTCGCGCAGCATGTCGACGGGCTGCTCGTCGGGGCCGAAGGAGTAGGTCGCCGGGAACAGGTAGCCCTCGGCGCTGCCGCCGGCGTAGTCGGGCAGGCCCAGCGACGGGTCCTTGAGCGCCTTCTCGAACTGCGCCTTCTTGAAGTCGGTCTTGTCGGTCAGCACGTCGATGATCTGGCCGACCTGCAGCCCCTCGGGGATGGTCACGGCGTTGGTGACGATGTTGCTCGGGTCGACCAGCACGTCGACGACGTCGGAGGCCTTCATCTGCTTCTGCAGCGGGTAGGCGCCGGCCTGGATGGCGTCGGTGCCCGGCGCGCCGGCCGCGGCGTCCAGGAAGGCGTCGACCGAGGCCACGATGTCCTGGGCCTTGAGGTTGCGGGCCATCACCGAGACGGTGTCGCCGGGCTTGACCTCGAAGGTGACGTCCTCGCCGCCCGGGCCGGGGTAGTCCTCGGCCGAGCTGAACTGGTCCTTGATCTTGTCGATCCCGGTCGTGACGCCCCAGTACGCCGCGCCGGCCAGCAGGGCCAGCACGACCAGCGCGATGAGGCAGCCCGGTCCGCGACGGCGCTGGCGCGGTGCGCGACGGCTGCCCGCGGGCCGCGGCTCCTGGTCGCCGAGGAGGCTGTCCATGTCGGTCATGGTGGTCAGGTCTCCTCGATGGTCTCGCCCGGCGGGCTGCCGCTGGCGCGTTCGGTGTCCAGCACGTGCTGGAGGATCACGACGGCGGCGGCCTGGTCGACCACCGCGCGGCGCTTGGCCCCCGAGCGCCCTCGGTCGCGCAGCATAGCCTCCGCGCTCACCGTGGTGAGCCGCTCGTCGGCCAGCCGCACGGGCACCGGCGCCACGCGTCGGGCCAGCTGCGCGGCCCACGCGCGCACCTTGGCGGCCGCCGGGCCCTCGCCGCCGGCCAGCGAGCGCGGGAGCCCGACGACGACCTCCAGCACCCGCTCGGGGTCGCCGTCCTGCTCCTCGCGCAGCAGCTCGACGAGCCGGTCCAGGTCGCCGCGACCACGCTTGACGGTCTCCACCGGGGTGGCGAGCAGGCCGGACGGGTCGCTGCGGGCCACCCCGATCCTGGCGTCACCCGGGTCGAGGCCGATGCGGACGCCGCTACGCAACCGTCCCGACCTCGGCGCGGACCGCGGCCAGCGCCTCGTCGATGCGGGACACGTCGGTGCCGCCGCCCTGCGCGACGTCGTCCTTGCCGCCGCCCTTGCCGCCGACCAGCGGACCGACCACCCGGACCAGCGCGTTGGCGCTCAGCCCGCGGGCGCGCGCCTCGTCGTTGGTGGCCGCGACGACGGAGACCTTGCCGTCGGCCTCACCGATGACCACGACCACGCCGGGCTGGCCCTGGGGCAGCCGCCCGCGCACGTCGAGCGCGAGCGTGCGGGTGTCGCCGCCGGACGCGCCGGGCGCCGACGTGGCGACCAGGGCCACGCCGCCGACCTGCTCGGCACCGGCCGCGAGCTCACCGGCGCGCGCGAGCAGCTGGCCGACGCGGACCTTCTCGAGCTCCTTCTCGGCCGCGCGCAGCTTCTCGACGATGTCGTGGACCCGCTCGGGCAGCTCCTCGGGACGCGCCTTGAGCGTCTCGGAGAGCTGGTTGACCAGCACGTGCTCGCGGGCCAGGAAGCGGTAGGCGTCGGAGCCCACCAGGGCCTCGACCCGGCGCACGCCGGAGCCGATGGAGGACTCGCCCAGCAGCTTGACCACGCCGAGCTTGCCGGAGCTGCCCGCGTGGGTGCCGCCGCACAGCTCACGCGCCCAGTCGCCGACGGACACGACGCGCACCTGGTCGCCGTACTTCTCACCGAACAGCGCCATCGCGCCGGAGCGCACGGCCTCGGCCTGGCTCATGATCTCGGCGTGGACCTGGAGGTCGTCCAGGATCACGTCGTTGACCCGCGCCTCGACATCGGCCATCACCGACGCCGGGACCGAGCCCGCGGCGGAGAAGTCGAAGCGGAAGCGGCCGGGCGCGTTCTCCGAGCCGGCCTGGGTCGCGGTCTCGCCGAGCGCCTCGCGGAAGGCCTTGTGCACCATGTGCGTCGCGGTGTGCGCGCGCGAGATGGACAGGCGGCGCTGCAGGTCGACCAGTGAGTGCGCCTCGAGGCCGGGCGTGACCTCGCCATTGAGCACGGTCGCCTTGTGCACGATCAGCCCGGTGATCGGCGACTGGACGTCCTCGACCCGCAGCCGCGCGCCGTTGGACAGCTCGATGACGCCCTGGTCGGCGAGCTGGCCGCCGCCCTCGGCGTAGAACGGGGTGCGGTCGAGGACCAGCTCCACCTCGTCGCCCTCGGCGGCGCTCTCGACCACCCCGTCCGCGGTCACGATCCCGGCCACCCGGCCGTCGGTGACGGTCTCGGAGTAGCCGGTGAAGTCGACCGGCGCACCCATCGCGTCCGCGACCGTGCGGTACGCCGTACCGTCGCGGTAGGCGCCCTTCTTGGCGCGCGCGTCGGCCTTGGCCCGTTCGCGCTGCTCCTGCATGAGCCGGCGGAAGCCGACCTCGTCGACGTCGAGGCCCTGCTCGGAGGCCATCTCCAGGGTCAGGTCGATGGGGAAGCCGTAGGTGTCGTGCAGCGCGAACGCGCGGTCCGCGGACAGCTCGTGGCCGCCGGACTGCTTCACCTGCGCGGTCGCGGTGTCGAAGATCGCCGTGCCAGCGCGCAGGGTGGAGCGGAACGCCTCCTCCTCGGCGTAGGCCACGGTGGCGATCCGGTCCCAGTCGTGGTGCAGCGCGTCGTAGGTCTCGCCCATCTTGTCCCGGCTGACCGGCAGCAGCTCGGGCAGCACCGGGTCCTCGCAGCCCAGCAGCCGCATCGAGCGGATCGCGCGGCGCATCAGGCGGCGCAGGACGTAGCCGCGGCCCTCGTTGCCGGGCGTGACGCCGTCACCGATGAGCATGAGCGTGCTGCGCACGTGGTCGGCCACGACCCGGAAGCGGACGTCGTCGCCGTGGTCGGCGCCGTAGCGGCGGCCGGTGATCTCCTGGGCCTTCTCGATGACCGGGAACATCACGTCGATCTCGTACATGTTGTCGACGCCCTGGAGCAGGAACGCGACGCGCTCCAGCCCCATGCCGGTGTCGATGTTCTGCTTGGGCAGCGAGCCCGCGATGTCGAAGTCGTCCTTGGAGCGCACCGCGCTGAGCTCGTCCTGCATGAAGACGAGGTTCCAGATCTCCAGCAGCCGGTCCTCGAGCTTGGTCGGCATGTCCGGACCGAGGTCGGAGACCTCGAAGTCCGGGCCGTGCTCGGGGCCGCGGTCGTAGAGGATCTCCGAGCAGGGGCCACCCGGCCCCGGGATCCCCATCGACCAGTAGTTCTCCTTCTTCCCGAGCTTGAGGATCCGGTCCTGGGGCAGCCCCGTGACCTTCATCCACAGCTGCAGCGCCTCGGCGTCGTCGACGTAGACGCTCGGGTAGAGCCGGCTCTCCTCGAGGCCCCAGCCGCCCTGCTCGCGCGGCTTGGTGACCAGGTCCCAGGCCAGCTCGATGGCGCCCTGCTTGAAGTAGTCGCCGAACGAGAAGTTGCCGCACATCTCGAAGAACGTGCCGTGCCGCGTGGTCTTGCCGACGTCCTCGATGTCCGGGGTGCGGATGCACTTCTGCACGCTGGTCGCGCGCGGGTACGGCGGCGTCTCCTGGCCGAGGAAGAACGGCTTGAACGGCACCATCCCCGCGTTGACGAACAGCAGGGTCGGGTCGTCGAGCAGGAGCGAGGCCGAGGGCACGGCCGTGTGGGCGCCCACCTGCCCTCCCCGCTCGAAGTGCGCGATGAAGTCCCGCCGGATGCTCGCGCTGCTCACGTCGCTCACGTTGCTCGCGTCGCTCGTGGTGGAGTCCATCAGCCCCTGCCCTCCTGTTCTGGTGTCGGTCCTGCGGTCAGCTCTGGTCTTCCATGAGGCGTGAGCGAGAGGCGCTCGCGCAACTGCGTTTCGGCCTCGGCCTTGCCCTGGGCCACCTCGTCGCGGAACATGCGCGCGCCCACGGCCAGGCCGTTGAGCCGGTCCTGGACGCCGTCGACGGTGAACGCCTCGGCCACCCGGCGGCCACGGACCATCGCGTAGACCGCCGCCCCGGCTCCGGCGACGAACCAGAGCCCCCGGTTCATGCGGCGGTGCCCTCCCGCTGGCGAGCGGCCCACTCGCGGCGGAAGTCGCGCAGGTCCGCGCGGCGCTGCTTGCGCGAGCGCTTGACCTCCTGGCGCACGTGGAAGCGGATCCGGTTGCGGGTCTCGGGCGCGAGCGCGCGGCGTACGCCGTGCAGCAGCGACGCCGTCTGCACGACGGTCTCCTTGAGCAGCAGGTCGGCGAAGACCGGGGCCGGCACCGTGGGCGCCGGCGCGACCGGCTCCTCGGGCTCGCCGACCCGGGTGATCACGAACTGCGGCTGGGGCGCGGGGACCGGCTCGGCCGGCGCCGCCGGGGCCGCCGGCTCGGCCAGGGACCGCTCCAGGGTGCTCCTCAGGGTCCGCTCGAGCCCGCGCACCCGCCAGGCGAGCGCACCGACGAGCACGGCCAGCAGGCCGGTCGCGACGAGCAGCACCCAGACCATGGGAACCGACCCTACCTGCCGCGGATGATGCGGCGGACCCGCGCCCAGCGCTCCTTGATCGCCGCCTCGGCGCCGAGCTCGGTGGGCCGGTAGTACTCCGCGTCGGCGACCACGTCGGGGAGGTACTGCTGCTCGGCGATGCCGTACGGCGCGTCGTGGCTGTAGGTGTAGCTCGTGCCGTGGCCGACCTTCTTGGCGCCGTCGTAGTGCGCGTCGCGCAGGTGCGGCGGGACCGAGCCGATCCGGCCCGCGCGCACGTCGGCCTGGGCCGCACCGATCGCGGTGGTGACGGCATTGGACTTGGGGGCGACGGCCAGTGCGATGGTGGCCTGGGCCAGGTTGAGCCGCGCCTCGGGCATGCCGATGAGCTGCACGGCCTGGGCGGCGGCCACGGCCGTGGTCAGGGCGGTCGGGTCGGCCAGCCCGATGTCCTCGCTGGCCAGGATGACCAGGCGGCGGGCGATGAAGCGCGGGTCCTCTCCCGCCTCCATCATCCGGGCCAGGTAGTGCAGGGCCGCGTCGGCGTCGGAGCCGCGCACCGACTTGATGAAGGCGCTGGTCACGTCGTAGTGCTGGTCGCCCTGCCGGTCGTAGCGGACCGCGGCCTGGTCCACCGCGGTCTCGGCGGTGGCCAGGTCGATGGTCGTGCTGCCGCGAGCGGCCGCGGCGCCGGCGGCCGCCTCCAGGTAGGTCAGCGACCGCCGCGCGTCACCTCCGGCCAGCCGGACCAGGTGGTCGAGCGCCTCCGGCTCCGCGACGTACTCCCCCGCCAGCCCGCGCTCGTCCGCCAGCGCGTGGTCGAGCACCGCCCGGACGTCGTCGTCGGTCAGCGACTCCAGGCGCAGCAGCAGGCTGCGCGAGAGCAGCGGGGAGATGACCGAGAAGAACGGGTTCTCCGTGGTCGCCGCGACCAGGGTGACCCAGCGGTTCTCCACGCCGGGCAGCAGCGCGTCCTGCTGGGCCTTGGAGAAGCGGTGCACCTCGTCGACGAACAGCACGGTCTCGTGGCCGGTCGCCACCAGCTCGGCGCGGGCGGCGTCGATCGCGGCCCGCACCTCCTTGACCCCGGCCGAGACCGCCGAGACCTCGACGAAGCGGCGGTCGGTCTGCTGGCTCAGGATCGCCGCGATCGTGGTCTTGCCGGTGCCCGGCGGCCCCCACAGCAGCAGGGACATCGAGCGGTCGCCCTCGACCAGCTGCCGCAGCGGCGAGCCCGGGGACCGCAGCTGCTCCTGTCCGACCAGCTCCTCCAGGGTGCGCGGCCGCATCCGCACGGCCAGGGGCGCCGCGGCGTGCGTGACCGAGCTGAGCGACCCGCCACCCGTGGCCGCGGGCGCCCGCACGTCGAACAGCCCGTCGTCCACGTCCGGCAGCCTACGGACCGCCTCGGGTCAGCGGCCGGTCAGGCTCTTGGTCTGCAGGTCGTACCACTGGTCGCTGAAACCGGGACCACCCAGGACCGTCGGGTCCGTGGTGGCGCTGGTGTCGGCGTTGCCCTGGCCGTCGACGGCCAGCAGCGGCGCGGTCACCGGCTCGGCCGGGTGGTGGCCGATCTCGCCGGCGAAGTGGCAGGCCACCTTGTGGCGCGGCCCGATCTGGAGCAGCGGCGGCTCGACCTTGGCGCAGATCTCCTGCGCGATCGGGCAGCGGGTGCGGAACCGGCAGCCCGAGGGCGGGTTGATCGGGCTCGGCACGTCGCCGGTGAGGCGGATCCGCTCCCGGCGGCCGCCGACCTCGGCCTGCTTGACGTCGGGGACGGCGGACAGCAGCGCCTGCGTGTACGGGTGGTGCGCGTGGCTGTAGATGCTGTCGCGGTCGCCGATCTCCACGATCTTGCCGAGGTACATCACCGCGACCTCGGGACAGAAGTGCCGCACGATGGCCAGGTCGTGGGCGATGAAGAGGAAGGCGATCCCGAACTCCTTCTGCAGGTCCTGCAGGAGGTTGACCACCTGGGCCTGGATGGAGACGTCGAGCGCCGAGACCGGCTCGTCGGCCACCAGCAGCTTCGGCTGCAGGGTGAGCGCGCGGGCGATGCCGATGCGCTGGCGCTGACCACCGGAGAATTCGTGCGGGTAGCGGTTGTAGTGCTCGGGGTTGAGCCCCACGATCTCGAGCAGCTCCTGGACCCGGGAGAGCACCTGCTTCTTGGGGACGACCTTGTGGATCTCCAGGGGCGCCCCGACGATCGAGCCGACCGTGTGCCGTGGGTTCAGCGAGGTGTAGGGATCCTGGAAGATCATCTGGATCTCCCGGCGCAGCGGCTTGAGCCCGGAGCTCGACAGCTTGGCGATGTCCTGGCCGTCGAAGTCGATGCTCCCGGCCGTGGGCTCCAGCAGGCGGGTGACCAGGCGACCGGTCGTGGACTTGCCGCAGCCGGACTCGCCGACGAGCCCCAGAGAGCCGCCCTCGACGACCTCGAAGGACACGCCGTCGACGGCCTGGACCTGGCCGATGGTGCGCCGGACGACGCCGCCGGACTTCACGGGGAAGTACTTGCGCAGCTCCTCGACCCGCAGGATCGGCTTGGCGCCGACCGGGTTCTGGGTCATGGCGTGCGGCTCGAAGACCGCGCCGGGGTCGATGCCGAGCGGCTCGTCGGTGCCGTCGGTGCCGCCGGTGCCGGCGGCGTGGGCGCCGCTCGCGGTCGGCGTCTGGTTGGTCTCGGTCACGGGTCAGCTCCCCTGAGCCAGGTCGGGGGCGATCTCCACGAGGACTTCCTTCTCCCAGACCTCGTTGGGGTTCGCCAGGTGGCACGCCTTGAGGTGGCCCTCGCCGCGGTTGCCGGGCAGCAGCTCGGGCCGCGCGGTCCGGCACAGGTCGCCGGGCACCTTGTCGCGGTGGGCGCAGCGGGGGTGGAACGGGCAGCCGCTGGGCGGGTTGAGCAGGCTGGGCGGGTTGCCCGGGATCGGGATCAGTCGCGCGTCGGTGTCGCCGGTGACGTCCGGGACGCTGGAGAGCAGGCCCCAGGTGTAAGGCATCTCGGGGTGGGTGAGGAGCTCCTTGCACCGGCCGTACTCGACCGCGCGCCCGGCGTACATCACCAGCACGTCGTCGGCCATCTCGGCGACCACCCCGAGGTCGTGGGTGATGATGATGATCGCGGAGTCGAACTCCCGCTGCAGGTCCTGGAGCAGGTCGAGGATCTGCGCCTGCACGGTCACGTCGAGCGCCGTGGTCGGCTCGTCGGCGATGAGCAGCCCGGGGTTGTTGATCAGCCCCATCGCGATCATGGCGCGCTGGCGCATGCCGCCGGAGAACTGGTGCGGGTAGTCGTCGACGCGCCGGTCGGGCTGCGGGATGCCGACGCGGTCGAGCATCTCGATGGCGCGCGAGCGGGCGGCGCGCTTGCTGACGTCGTTGTGGACGGTGTAGGCCTCGGCGATCTGGTTGCCCACCGTGAAGTAGGGGTGCATCGCGGAGAGCGGGTCCTGGAAGATCATCGACACCTCCTTGCCGCGCCGCTTGCGCATCTCCTCGTCGCTGAGCGCGAGCAGGTCGGTGCCGTCGAGGACGATCCGGCCGCTGACCAGCGCGCTGGAGCCGCGGTGCAGCCCGAGGATGGCCGAGCTCGACACCGACTTGCCCGAGCCCGACTCGCCCACGATGCCCAGCGTCTTGCCGCGGGGCAGGACGAAGCTCAGCCCGTCGGTGGCCTTGACCACGCCGTCGGAGGTCGGGAAGTGCACCTTGAGGTCGTCGACGACCAGGAAGTCGTCCGCCCTCCCGGTCCTCGGGGTGCTCAGGCTGTTGTCGGTGTTGTTCGTGTCCGCCACGGGGTTCCTTCGCTCCTGGGTCGCTGCTGGTCTGCGTGCGGTCAGTTCAGCCGCACCCGCGGGTCGATGACGGCGTACAGCAGGTCGACGATGATGTTGGCGACGATGACGAAGAAGGCGAGCAGCAGGACCAGGCCCACCAGCGTGGGCAGGTCGAAGTCGGAGTTGGCGGCCACGGCGAGCTTGCCCATGCCGGGGTAGTTGAAGACCGACTCGGTGATGATCGCGCCGCCCATCAGCCCGGCGAAGTCCAGGCCGGCCATGGTCACGATCGGGGTGAGCGCCGCTCGCAGCGCGTGCTTGAACGTCACGGTCCGCTTGGGCAGCCCCTTGGCGCGCGCCGTGCGGACGTAGTCCTCCGAGAGCGACTCCAGGACGTAGGCCCGGGTCATGCGGACGTAGCCGGCCATGAAGAAGACCGCCAGCGTGATGGCCGGCAGGAGCAGGCTGCTCAGCCAGCCGGCGACGCCGCCGTCCGCGATGGTCGTGTACTGCGGGATGTCGGTCCAGCCCCACTTGATGGCCACGAACTTGTAGAGCAGCAGCCCGATGAAGAACGTCGGGAAGGCGTAGAGGACCAGGGACAGCCCGACCAGACCGCGGTCGATCACCGTCCCGCGTCTGAGCGCGGCGATGACGCCGAGCAGCACGCCGCCGACGATCCAGAAGATGAAGGCGACCATCGCGATCGACAGCGAGACCGGCATGGTCTGCTTGATCAGCGAGGTGACGGTCGCGGTGCGCTCACGCGAGTAGCCCAGGCAGGGCGCGTCGCAGTGGGCGATGGTCTCGGGTGCCTGCTCCCGGACCTTGGGGTCGTCGGGGAAGTCGCGGCCGGCGAAGACGCCCTTGGCGAACTTGCCCCACTGCTCGAAGAAGTTGTCGTCGTAGCCCAACGCCGCGGCGGTGACCTTCTTCTGGGCCTCGGAGCAGTTCTTGCCGCAGGCGAAGTTGGCCGGGTCGACCGGCGAGGCGAAGAACAACGCGAAGGTGACCAGGCTCATCACCACGATGAGCACCGCCCCTGCGATGAGGCGCCGAATGATGTAGGCGATCACGGCGGGCCTTCCTGTGCGTCTCGGAATGTACTCCACGTGCACCGACGGTCGGGGACCTCGCGGTCCCCGACCGTCGATGCGTTCACTGCTGGTGGTGCGTGGTGGTGCTGGTGCTCAGCTCTCCACGCCGATGAGGGCGAGGTCGGCGTAGCCGTTCACGTTGGAGTCGTTGACGTAGCCGGTCACCTTCGAGCCGTGCAGGAAGTTGAACAGCGTGATCTCCAGCGGGATGTAGGCGACGTCCTCGCCGAGCTTGGCGTCGAGGGCGGCCCACTTCTCGGCGGCGGCGTCGAGGTCCGACTGCGCGTAGGCGTCGTCGATCATCTGGTCCACCTCCGGACCACCCTTGTAGTTGCCGTAGTCGTTGCCGTTGGACGAGCCGGTGATGTTGATCCGGCTGTCGAACAGCGGCGGGATGACGGTGCCGATGGAGTTCCAGTCAGCACCCCAGCCGGCCCACGTGACGTCGAAGTCGGCGTCCGGCTTCTGGATGACGTCGTAGTAGGTGTCCTCCAGCGGGTCGAGCTCGGTCTGGAAGCCGGCGGCGTCCCAGGCCTCCTTCAGGGCCGAGGCCTGGTTGTCCGAGGTCGGCGTGCCACCGGAGTAGGTGAACTTGATCGCCACCGGCTTGGGCGCCGAGCACTCGTCCAGGGCCGCCTTGGCCGCGTCGGCGTCACCCTCGTCGGGGACGTCGGCGAAGGCCGGGTTCTCGGTGTAGCCGTCGACCGCGGGGTTGACCACGGAGTAGGCCGGCTTGAAGGCCTTGTCGCCACCACCGGCCTGGATCCAGGCCGCCTTGTCGGTCGCGAGCTTCAGCGCCTCGCGGCACTTCGGGTCGGAGAAGACCGGCGAGTTGAAGTTCGGCAGGACGTAGTCGACGTAGGGCGACTCGTACTGCGTGTAGCGGTCGCCCGCCTCCGGGATCCGGTCGTAGAACGTCGGCGGGATGCGCCGCTCGGTGACGCCGTACTGCGCGTCGCCGGAGTCGGCGAACATCTGCTCGTAGATCGCCTCGTCCTCGTCACCCTCGCGGAAGTCCCACTTGTCGGGGAGCGCCTTGCGGATGGTGTCGGTCGACTGGTCCCAGTTCTCGTTGCGGACGAACGTGCCGCCCGTGCCCTCGGTCCAGTCGCCCTCGAGCTTGTAGGGACCGTTGGAGATGATCGTGAAGTTGTTGGCGTCGCCCTTGTCGAGGTCCTGGCGGTAGGGGTCCAGGTAGCGCAGCTGCGCGATCGACAGCGGGAAGTCCGGCCACGGCTTCTTCATGTGGTAGGTGATCGTGTTGCCGTCGCAGGTGACGGCCTTGTCGAACAGCTCCTGGCCCTCACCGGTGTAGGGGCCCTTGTACTGCGACAGCCCGTCCTTGTCGGTCGGGATGTCGAGGTAGGTGAAGAGGTAGTTCGCCGGGCCACCGATGATCACGTCGGTGGCGAAGTTGCGGGACGCGCCGTACTTGAAGTCCTCGCAGGTGATCTGCTTGCCGTCCTCCCACTTCACGCCGTCCTTGACCGTGAACGACCACTGGGTGGCGTCCGCGTTGGGCGTGCCGGTGTCGGTGGCCAGGTCGGCGACCGGCGTCGGGTCGTCGTTGGCGGGCAGAGCGACGAGGCTGCGGTAGAACAGTCGGCCGGAGTTGTTCAGGTCGCGGCCGATGTACATGCGCTGGGGGTCCCAGTGCTCGGTGTTGCGGACACCGTTGAAGAAGATCGCGGTGCCGCCCTTGGTGCCCTCGGCGCTGCTGCCGCCCGAGCCTCCAGAGCCGCCGGAACCGCCGGATCCACTGTCGTCGTCACTGCCGCACGCGGCCAGCGAGACCGCAAGCGCTGCCGCCGCGAGCACGGCGAACGGCTTCTTGCTCATCTCCATTCGAACTTCTCCTATCTGTTGGTCGCGCCGGTGGTCCGGCACCTGCAGCGGCCTCCGGGTCACGGCGGCGCTGAGTCTGTGGTCGGGCGGGGCCCGGGTGGGTGGTGCTAGCGGTGGGTCTTGGGGTCGAGGGCGTCACGGGCGCCGTCGCCGACGAGGTTGAACACGACGACGGTCAGCGCCAGCACGAAGCCGGGCAGGAAGAAGAAGGTCGGGTCCGCGCTGGTGAAGCTGACCGAGTAGGCCAGGATGTTGCCCAGCGTCGGGGTCGGTGGCTTGATGCCCACGCCGAGGTAGCTGAAGGCGGCCTCGGCGGAGATGTAGGCCGGCACGAGCAGCGTGATGTAGACCAGGATCGGCGCCCAGACGTTGGGCAGCACCTCCTTGAAGTACATCCGGCTGCGCGACGCGCCCATCAGCTTGGCCGCCTCGATGTACTCCCGCTCCCGGATCGAGAGCACCTGGCCGCGGACCACGCGGGCCACGGGCGGCCAGCCGAACGCGGCGAGGATGAGGATCACGTAGAGACCGTTGGCGCGGTCGCGGTCGTGCAGCAGCCCGAACCCGGGCCAGTCCGCGACCGTGTCGCGCAGCAGGAACACCGCGGGCGCCGAGAGGGCCAGCAGCATCATCGTCTGCGGGAACGACAGCGTCAGGTCGATGAACCGGCCGATGGTGGCGTCCAGCAGCCCCTTGGAGAAGCCGGACATGATGCCGAGCGCCACGCCGATGATGACGGTGAGCAGGGTCCCGGTCAGCGCGATCCCGAGCGACCAGGTCATGGCCAGCATCAGCCGCGAGAGCAGGTCGCGCCCGGTCGAGGGCTCGATGCCGAGCGGGTGGTCCCAGCTGACGCCGCCGAAGCGGCCGGCCGGGTTGACGCCGGTGTCGCCCAGCAGGTCCTGGTGGAACTGGTTGGGGTTGAGCACGTCGACGGCCACCAGGATCGGCGCGGCGATCGCGCACAGCACGATGAGCACCGAGACCCAGAACGAGACCATCGAGAGCCGGTCGGACCGGAAGCGGGCCATGGCCAGCTGCATCGGCGAGCGGCCGGCGATCGCGCTGGTGCCTTCGTCCTCGGCGGTGACGACCGCGTCGTCGCTGCCAGTCGTCTCGAGGTCCGAAGTGAGCGACACCTGGTCTCCTCCTGGGCTGCGTCAAGGAGCCGTAGGCCCCACCGGCTCCGGAGACTCTATGTGCTCCGGGTCGCACCGCAAGTCGCGGCGCGGTAACGATCTGGTCTCGGGATGTGGACGCCGAGCGCTGCTCAGCGCTCCACCACCGAGCCCGAGCCGAGGTCCAGCCAGCGCGGGCCCCACCCGGGGTCGGAGGAGACCTCCCTGATCCGGTCGGCGCTCTCCTGCGTCTGCGCCGAGGCGCTCGCTCCGGGCTCCTCGGGGTAGAGCGGCGCCGTCACCGGCTGAGCCGGGTGGTGGCCGATCTCGCCGGCGAAGTGGCAGGCGACCTTCTGGCGCGGCCCGATCTGCATCAGCGGCGGCTCGTGGCGCGCGCAGATCTCCTGGGCCAGCTGGCACCGCGTGCGGAACCGGCAGCCCGAGGGCGGGTCGACCGGGCTCGGCACGTCACCGGTGAGCCGGATCCGCTCGCGGCGGCCCCCGATGGCGGCCTGCTTGACGTCCGGTACGGCGGACAGCAGCGCCTGGGTGTAGGGGTGCATCGCGCGGTGGTAGAGCGACTCACGGTCGGCGATCTCGACGATCTTGCCGAGGTACATCACCGCGACCTCGGGGCAGAAGTGCCGCACGATCGACAGGTCGTGGGCGATGAAGAGGAAGGCGATGCCGAACTCGCGCTGGACGTCCTGGAGCAGGTTGACCACCTGCGCCTGGATGGACACGTCCAGGGCCGAGACCGGCTCGTCGGCCACCAGCAGCTTGGGCTGCAGGGCCAGGGCCCGGGCGATGCCGATGCGCTGGCGCTGGCCGCCGGAGAACTCGTTGGGGTAGCGGTTGTAGTGCTCGGGGTTGAGGCCGACGACCTCGAGCAGCTCCTGCACCCGGGACAGCACCTTGTTGTCCGGGACCACCTTGTGCACCCGCAGCGGCACCCCGACGATCGTGCCGACCGTGTGGCGCGGGTTGAGCGAGCTGTAGGGGTCCTGGAAGATCATCTGCACCTCGCGGCGCAGCGGCAGCATCTGCTTCTTCGACAGCTTGGCCATGTCCTGGCCCTCGAAGAACATCTCCCCCGCGGTCGGGTCGTAGAGGCGGGTGATGACGCGCCCGGTCGTCGACTTGCCGCACCCGGACTCACCGACCAGGCCCAGGGCGCCGCCCTTGGGGACGGTGAACGAGACGCCGTCGACGGCCTGGACCTGACCGATGGTGCGGCGGATGACACCCGAGGAGTTCACCGGGAACCACTTGGTCAGGTTGCGGACCTCGAGGAGCGGCTCGCCCGTCCCGTTCTCGGGCAGCGGCAGGGCCGGTCGGTCGATGGGAGGCGTGGTCATGGCGTGTCTCCCTGCAGACCGTCCACCTGCTCGCGGAGCTCGGGCACGAGCTCCCCCGTCTCCGGGTCGATCAGGTCGGGCGCGGTCTCGGGCAGGACCTCCTTGAGGTAGATCTCGTCGGGGTTGACCAGGTGGCAGCGCTTGAGGTGGCCCGGCTGCGACGCCGTGGCCAGCTCGGGCAGCGTGGTGCGGCACAGGTCGCCCGGCACCTTGTCCACGTGCGGGCAGCGCGGGTGGAAGGCGCAGCCGTCCGGCGGGTTGAGCAGGCTCGGCGGGGTGCCCGGGATGGGGATCAGCCTCAGGCCCGTGTCGCCGGACAGGTCCGGCACGCTGGAGAGCAGGCCCCAGGTGTAGGGCATCTCGGGCAGCGTGAGGATCGACTTGGTCGGTCCGCTCTCCACCGCCCGCCCGCCGTACATCACGAGCACGTCGTCGGCGATCTCGGCGATGACGCCCAGGTCGTGGGTGATCATCACGATGGCCGAGCCGAACTCCTGCTGCAGGTCCTGGAGCAGGTCCAGGATCTGGGCCTGGACGGTGACGTCCAGCGCGGTGGTCGGCTCGTCGGCGATGAGCAGCTGCGGGTTGTTGGCCAGCGCCATCGCGATCATCGCGCGCTGGCGCATGCCGCCCGAGAACTGGTGCGGGAAGTCGTCGACCCGGCGCGAGGGCTGCGGGATGCCCACGCGCTCCAGCATGTCGATGGCGCGCGAGCGCGCCTCGCGCTTGGAGACGTCGTTGTGCAGGCGCACGGCCTCCGAGATCTGCTTGCCGATCGAGTAGAAGGGGTGCAGGGCGGTGAGCGGGTCCTGGAAGATCATCGCGACGTCCTTGCCACGCATCTGCCGCATGGTCGTCGCGTCCGCGCCGATCACCTCGGTGCCGCCGACCTTGATCGAGCCGGACAGCCGCGTCGAGCGGGGCTCGTGCAGTCCGAGCACGGCCATGGACGAGACCGACTTGCCCGAGCCGGACTCCCCGACGATGCCGAGGGTCTTGCCCTTGCGGACCGAGTAGCTCAGGTCGCTGACCGCCTGGACCAGGCCGTCGTGGGTCGGGAACTGCACGGTGAGGTTCTCGACGACGAGGTAGGGCTCGTCGGTGCCCGAGGTGTCGCGGCCGGACTCCAGGGAGCCCGGCGAGGAGGTCGCGCTCATGCCAGCCTCACCCGGGGGTCGATGACGGCGTAGAGGAGATCGACGATCAGGTTGGCGATCACGATGATGACCGCGGCCACCAGCACGGTGGCCGAGACCACCGGGAAGTCCGTGGGTGAGCGGAGCGCGTTGATCCCCCACCGGCCGATCCCGTCGATGCCGAAGATCTGCTCGGTGAAGACCGTGCCCGTCAGCAGGAACGCGAAGTCGAGGCCGAAGATCGTCACGATGGGCACGATCGCAGCGCGCAGCGCGTGGCGCACGACCACCCCCCTCTGGGAGACGCCCTTGGCGACCGCGGTCCGCACGTAGTCCTCCCCCATCGTCTCGATCATCTGGCCGCGGGAGTACCGCGCGTACGCCGTGGAGGAGGTCAGCCCGATGACCAGCCAGGGCAGGGACAGTCCGGTGAACCAGTGCACCGGGTCCGAGGTCAGCGGGTGGTAGGAGGTGTCCTGGATCAGCTTCCACTGCAGGGACACGTAGATCCACACCAGCAGCGCGATGACGTAGTAGGGCACCGCGGAGACGAACACGCTGAAGCCCACCAGCCCCCGGTCCACCCAGGTCCCGCGTCTGCGCGCGGCGATGGTGCCGAGCAGCACGCCGAGGACGAGGTAGATCGAGGCGCCGCCGACGGCGATGGAGATCGTGGCGGGGAACTTCTCGAACAGCTCGTCGGTGACCTGTCCGCGGCTGCGGTAGGAGATCCCCAGGCAGGGCGCGTCGCAGGTGTAGGTGGCGCCGAAGTCGATCTCGCGCGAGTGGAAGATGCCGCCGGCCCAGATGCCGTACTGGTGCACGACCGAGTCGTTGAGCCCGAGCTGCTCGGTGAGCAGCGCGAGCTTCTCCTGGGTGCACTTGCCGTTGAGGTCGCACAGCGGCTGGGCCGGGTTGCTGGGGCCCTTGAAGAAGAGCAGGAAGACGATCATGGACGTCAGCACGACGACCAGAGCCGCCGACATGAGCCGGCGCACGATGTAGCCGAACAAACCGGGAGCCTCCGTCTGGTGGGCTGGGGACCCGGTGCCGGGGCGGACCGCGGAGGTCCGCCCCGGCGCCGAGCCGTGTGGGTGTCAGCGCACGGGCATCAGCCCGCGGTGTTCACCCAGATGTCGCGGAAGGTCGGCATGCCCAGCGTGTTGTCGATGTTCATGCCCTCGATCTGCGAGCCGTGCATCTGCGCCACACCGCCGTAGTAGCGGGGGACGACTGGCAGGTAGGTCGACATGATCTCCTGCTCGAGGTCGTTCCACGCCTTCGGCTGCTCCTCGGCCGGCAGCTCGAACACCGCGTTGATCTTGGCGTCGACGTCCGGGTTGTTGAAGGCCGCCTCGTTGGTGCCGAAGCCCACCTCGTTGAGGTCGGTGGACTGGAAGATCGGCGGGATCCAGGTCGCGCCCGACGGCCAGTCCGAGCACCAGCCGTAGCTGCGCAGGTTGATGTCGCCGTTCACGTCGTCGCGGTCCGCGACCGACTTGGCCAGCGTGGTCGCCACGGGCGTGGCCTTGAAGCCGGCCGCCTCGAGACCCTTGACCAGGGTGTCCTTGCTCGAGACCGAGCTGTCGGAGTCGGTCGAGAACAGGAACTTGACCTCGTAGCCCAAATTGCCGCTGTCCGTCAGGATCTGCTTGGCCTTGGCGGCGTCGGTCTCGAACGCACCGTGACCCTCGACCGGGTCGTAGGCCTCACGGCCGGGGACGCCCGGGGGCATGAGGTTCTGGGTCGCGACCGCGGTCACGTCGGGGATCAGGCCGCTGGCGCGGATCTGGTCCTCGTAGGGGATCGCCCAGGTCAGCGCCTCGGCGACCGACTTGTCCTGCACCTTGCGCTGGTCGACGGCGTAGAAGTACGTGCAGGGCTGACCGCCGATGACCAGGCGGTTGGTGTCGGTGGCCTTGCGGTAGTTCTGCGCGAGCACGTCGTTGTAGCTGATGGTGCTCTTGCCGTCACCGGAGTCGGCCAGCATGATCTGGTCGATCTGGGTGTCCTGGCCGCCGACCTTGAAGACGTAGCTGTCCGGGTAGGCCGTGCGCGCCGGGTCGGTGTTGGCGTCCCACTGGTCGTTGCGGACCAGGGTCATCGACTTGCCGACGGTGTACTGCGAGATCTTGTACGGGCCGGTCGACAGCGGGTGCTGGGCGTACTTCGCCGGGTCGCTGACCGCCGGGTCCGTCGGGATCGGGCCCATCGCCGGGAACGAGGCGTAGTAGGGGAAGTCCGGGAACGGCTTGCTCATCTTGATGGTGACGGTGTTGCCGTCCACCGAGATCGCGTCGGACTTGGCGCCCTTGCCGGTGTAGGGGCCCTTGTAGGTGTCGCCACCCAGGAAGTAGGGGTTGCTGTAGTAGAGCCCCGGGCCGTTCGGGAAGGTCTTGTTGTCCATCGAGCGCTCGATGCCGAAGGCGACCTCGTCGGCGGTGACCGGGTCGCCGGTCTCCCACTTGATGCCGTCGCGCAGCGTGAACTTCCACTCGGTGAAGTCGTCGTTCGGCGTGCCCAGGTCGGTGGCGAGGTCGGGGACCAGGACCATCTGACCGGTCTTGTCGTCGTAGTCGTACTGCGTGAGGGAGCGCGTGACCAGCGACGTCATGATCGAGTTGGTGTCGGTGTAGTAGAGGTCCGACGGGTCGATCGGCGTGGTCAGGCCGGCCGTGGACAGCACGGTGACCGTGCCGCCCTCCTTGGCGCCGTCGATGGTGGCCGGGCCCTCGCGGGTCGGGTCCTGGCCGTCACCGGTGTTGCCGAGGTTCTCGGTGTCGACCGAGCCCTTGGCGTCACCGCCGCCGCCGTTGTCGTCGTCGCCACCGCCGCCACAGGCGGCGAGGACGAGCAGGCTGGCTGTGGCCAGCGCCACCGCCGATCTCTTCAGGCGCATCGCCTTGGTTCCCTTTCGTAGATGGTGCATCTGTGCCGCGGGCGCTGGGGCGTTCAGCGGCGGGTCCTCGGGTCGAACGCGTCGCGCACGCTGTCACCGAGGAGGTTCAAGGAGAGGGTCAGCAGCGTGATCGCGCCGACCGGCAGCCACAGGTAGAGCCCGTAGTCCGCGTAGTACGGGGTGGCGTCGGAGACCATCTTGCCCAGCGAGGGTGTCCCGGTGAGCCCCAGCCCGAGGAAGGACAGGCCGGCCTCGGCGGCCACGAAGCCGGGCAGGCCGAGCGAGATCGAGACCACGATCGGCGCGACCAGGTTGGGCAGCAGCTCCTTGAACAGGATCTGCCGGGTCGGCACGCCGATGACCTCGGCGGCCAGGATGAACTCGCGCTCGCGCAGCGAGAGGACCTGACCGCGGATCAGCCGGGCCAGACCCATCCAGCCGAAGATCACCAGGATGCTGATGAGGGTGATCAGCTGCGCCCGGGCCAGCTTGTCGAGGTCGCGGGTGAAGCGCGAGACGATGATCGGCGCCAGGGCGAGCATCCCCAGCAGGTAGGGGAAGGCCAGGAACAGGTCGGTCACGAACGAGATGACCCGGTCCAGCCAGCCGCGCGAGAAGCCGGCCATCAGGCCGAGGACGACGCCCACGAAGGTCGAGATGATCGTCGCCGAGAAGGCCACGAGCAGCGAGGTGCGCAGCCCGTAGACGAGGTAGGCGAGGTTGTCGTAGCCCACCTTGGGCGCCACGCCGAGGGGGTGGCTCCAGGTGAAGGGGTGGAACGGCGGGCCGACGCTCGGGAAGCCGTCGAAGTCGACGACCTCGCTGACGTTGGGGGCGTTGGGGTCGCTGATGTCCCAGTAGATGTGGAACGCGCGGGTGATGAGCGGCGCGCACACCGCGACCACGATCAGGAAGACCAGGACGATCCCGCAGACCACCGCGACCTTGTCCTTGCGCAGCCGCGCGAAGGCGATCTGCGTGGGCGACTTGCCGGCGATCTCCTTGCCGGGAGTGGCGGTGTCCTCGACCGCGTCGTCGTGGGCGAGCGCTGTCTGCTGCCCGACCATCTCTCCAGGGTCAAGAGTCACAGCCACCTCCAGTCGAGACGCTCCCGAGCGCCGGTCACGCGGGTGAACAACCCGGGCGACGATAATCCACTTGACAACAGATCCGGCGCCTCGAGCAGGTAACAATCTCGTCTCGGCCCGCGGGACGACCTCAGGCGGGCGTCGGGGTCTCCTGGACGTCTTCCTCCGCAACGGCGTCCACACCGGCTTCCTTGCGCTGCTCCGGGGTGATCGGCGCCGGGGCTGCGGTGAGCGGGTCGACGCCGCCGCCGGACTTGGGGAAGGCGATCACCTCGCGGATGGAGTCCACCCCGGCCAGGAGCGCGGTGATGCGGTCCCAGCCGAAGGCGATGCCGCCGTGCGGCGGCGCGCCGTAGGTGAAGGCGTCGAGCAGGAAGCCGAACTTCTCCTGCGCCTCCGCCTCCTCGAGGCCCATCACCGCGAAGACGCGCTTCTGCACGTCCTGGCGGTGGATGCGGATGGAGCCGCCGCCGATCTCGTTGCCGTTGCAGACGATGTCGTAGGCCCAGGCCAGGGCGTTGCCGGGGTCGGTGTCGAAGGTCTCGAGGTCCTGCGGCGAGGTGAAGGCGTGGTGCACCGCGGTCCAGGCGCCGCGTCCCACGGCCACGTCACCGGCGGCGGTGGCGTCGTCGGCCGGCTCGAACAGCGGCGCGTCGACGACCCACAAGAAGCTCCAGGCGTCCTCGTCGATGAGCCCGCCGCGCCGGCCGATCTCCAGGCGGGCCGCGCCGAGCAGGGCCCGGCTGGGCTTGGGCAGGCCCGCAGCGAAGAACACGCAGTCCCCGGGCTGGGCGCCGACGTGCGCGGCCAGGCCGGCCTTCTCCTCGTCGGACAGGTTCTTGGCCACCGGGCCGCCGAGCTCGCCGTCGTCCTGGACCAGCACGTAGGCCAGGCCGCGCGCCCCGCGCTGCTTGGCCCACTCCTGCCAGGCGTCGAGCTGCTTGCGCGGCTGGCTCGCGCCGCCGGGCATGACCACCGCGCCGACGTACGGCGCCTGGAATACCCGGAAGGGCGTGTCCTGGAAGTACTCGGTGCACTCGACGAGCTCCAGACCCATGCGCAGGTCGGGCTTGTCGGTGCCGTAGCGCGCCATCGCCTCGGCGTAGGTCATCCGCGGCAGCGGCGTGGGCACGTCGTGGCCCACGAGGGCCCAGAGCGCCGTCAGCACGTCCTCGGCCACCGCGAGCACGTCGTCCTGCTCGACGAAGCTCATCTCGATGTCGAGCTGGGTGAACTCCGGCTGGCGGTCGGCGCGGAAGTCCTCGTCGCGGTAGCAGCGCGCGATCTGGAAGTAGCGCTCCATGCCCGCGACCATGAGCAGCTGCTTGAACAGCTGCGGGCTCTGCGGCAGGGCGTACCAGCTGCCGGGCTTCAGCCGCGCCGGCACCAGGAAGTCGCGGGCCCCCTCGGGCGTCGAGCGGGTCAGCGTCGGCGTCTCGACCTCGACGAAGCCGTGGTCGTCGAGCACGTCGCGGGCGGCCTTGTTGACCTGGCTGCGCAACCGCAGCGCGTGGTTGGGCCCGGAGCGCCGCAGGTCGAGGTAGCGGTACTTCAGCCGCGCCTCCTCCCCCACCTCGATGTGGTCGGAGATCGGGAACGGCAGCGGCGCCGCGGTGCTGAGCACCTCGACCTCGGTGGCCACGACCTCGACGTCGCCGGTGGCGAGGTTGGGGTTCTGGTTGCCCTCGCGGCGCAGCGTCACCTCGCCCACGACCTTGAGGCAGAACTCGGCACGGAGCTGGTGCGCGACGGCCTCGTCGCGGATCACCACCTGCACGACGCCGCTGGCCTCGCGCAGGTCGATGAAGGCCACGCCGCCGTGGTCGCGCCGGTGGGCCACCCACCCGGCGAGCGTGACGGTCTGCCCCGCGTCCTCGGCACGCAACGAGCCGGCGTCATGGGTGCGGATCACTGCACTATCTCCTCTGTGGCTGGCGTCCAGCTGTCTGCGTCCGCGGCGACCTGGTCGCCGCTGCGGATGTCCTTGACCTCGTGGCTGTCCGGGAACCAGACGTACGGGATGCCCCGCCGCTCGGCGTACCGGATCTGCTTGCCGAACCTCTGCGCCGACGCGGCCACCTCGGTGGCGATGCCGCGACGGCGCAGGGCGGTCGCGACCGCGTCGCTGGCCGGGCGCGACTCCTCGTCGACGAGCGCGACGAGCACCTGGCTGGGCACCTTGGGGCCCGGGGCCAGGACGCCGTCGGCGAAGAGCGGGATGAGGGCGCGGGAGACGCCGAAGCTCACACCCACGCCGGGGTACGTCGTGCGCCCGTCGCTGGCCAGCGCGTCGTAGCGCCCGCCGCCGCCGACCGACTTGAGCCGCTCGTAGCCGGCCATGAAGACCTCGAGCACGGTGCCGGTGTAGTAGTCCAGGCCGCGGGCGATGCGCAGGTTGGCCTCGAGCCTCACGTGGCCGTTGACGGCGTCCTGGCAGCCCGCGACCACCGCGGCCAGCTCGGCCAGGCCCGTCTCGAGCAACTCGTCCTCGACGCCGAGCGCGCGGACCCGCTCCACGAAGGAGGTGTCGGGGACCCGGATGGTGGCCAGCTCGAGGCAGCGGTCGGCCTGCGCCTCGGTGGCGCCGGCCTCGCTGACCAGGAGCGCCTTGACCGCGTCGGCCGGCTGCTTGTCCAGCTTGTCGATCTGGCGGATGGCCGCGGTGACGTCGGGGATGCCCAGGCCGCGGTAGAACCCTTGGATCAGCTTGCGGTTGTTGACCTGGAAGGAGAGGTCCGGCAGCGGCAGCGCGTCGAGCGCCTCGAGCATCACCCGGACCACCTCGACGTCGTGGTGGAAGGGCAGCTCGTCGCGGCCGACCACGTCGATGTCGGCCTGCGTGAACTGGCGGTAGCGGCCCTCCTGGGGTCGCTCACCGCGCCAGGCCGGCTGGATCTGGAAGCGGCGGAACGGGAACTCCAGCTTGCCGCTGTGCTCGAGGACGTAGCGGGCGAACGGCACGGTGAGGTCGAAGTGCAGGCCGATGCCCGCGTCGCCAGCGCCCTCGTCGGCCTGGAGCCGGCGCAGGGCGTAGATCTCCTTGTCGACCTCCCCGCCCTTGGCCAGCCGGTCCAGCGGCTCGACGGCGCGGGTCTCGATGTTGGTGAAGCCGTGCAGCTCGAAGCTGCGCGACAGGCTCGCGATGACCCGCCGCTCGACGGCGCGCTGCTCGGGCAGCAGCTCGGGGAACCCGCTCAGCGGGGTCGGCTTGTCGCTCATCTGCTCAGAGGTCCTGCAGGAAGGGGTTGGTGGCCCGCTCGCGCCCGATGGTGGTCTGCTCGCCGTGTCCGGGCAGGACCACCACGTCGTCGGCCAGCGGCAGCACCTTGGTGGCCAGGCTGCGCAGCATGGCCGGGTGGTCGCCACCGGGCAGGTCGGTGCGCCCGATCGAGCCGGCGAAGAGCAGGTCGCCCGCGAACATGACCTCGGAGACGTCGTCCAGGTCGGGGTACGGCGAGCGGAAGGTCACCGACCCGCGGGTGTGGCCCGGCGTGTGGTCGACCACGAAGCGCACCCCGGCCAGCTCGAGCTCCTGGAGGTCGTCGAGCTCGCGGACGTCGTCGGGCTCCTCCCACGAGTAGTCGCCGCCCAGCATCATCCGAGCGGTCTCCGGCGACATGCCCGAGAGCGGGTCGGAGAGCAGGTGCCGGTCGTCGGGGTGGACCCAGGCGGTCGCGTCGTAGCCGCCGGCGACCGGCGCGACGCAGAACATGTGGTCGACGTGGCCGTGGGTGACCAGCACGCTGACCGGCTTGAGCCGGTGCTCCTCGACCACCCGCGCGACGCCGTCGGTGGCCTCCATGCCCGGGTCGATGACCACGCACTCCGAGCCGGGAGCCGTCGCCACGACGTAGCAGTTGGTCCCCCACGGACCCGCGGGGAAGGCGGCGATCAGCACCGGTCAACCCTATCGGTGGGCAGGCAACAGGTTGGCATCGGTTCGCGGCCGGGCGGTGGTCACGTCGACGGCGTTGACTACCATGCGGCAGTGATGAGCCAGGGGTCGGTCCACGAGTGGGGTCGCGTCGACGAGGACGGCAACGTCTTCGTCCGCACCGCCGACGGCGAGCGCTCGGTCGGGCAGTACCCCGCGGGCACCCCGGACGAGGCGTTGGCCTTCTTCACCGAGCGCTTCGCGGCCCTCGCCTTCGAGGTCGAGCTGCTCGAGCGCCGCGTGCGCACCGGCGTGATGTCGCCCGAGGAGGCCACCGAGTCGGTCAAGACGGTGCGCGCCCAGGTGACCGACGCCAACGCGGTCGGCGACCTGGCCTCGCTGTCGGCCCGCCTCGACGCGCTGGCCCCGGTCATCGAGGAGCAGCGCGAGAGCCGCAAGGCCGAGCGCGCCCAGAAGTCGGCCGAGGCCAAGCAGGCCAAGGAGAGGCTCGTCGGCGAGGCCGAGAAGATCGCCGAGGGCAGCGACTGGCGCGCCGGCGCCAACCGGCTGCGGTCGCTGCTCGACGAGTGGAAGGCGCTCCCCCGCATCGACCGCGCCTCGGACGACGCCCTGTGGCGGCGCTTCAGCAGCGCGCGCACGGCCTACACCCGCCGGCGCAAGGCGCACTTCTCCGAGCAGAGCGAGAAGCGCGACGCCGCCCGCTCGGTCAAGGAGCGGCTGGTCAAGGAGGCCGAGGCGATCTCCGGCTCCACCGAGTGGGGTCCGACCGCCGGGCGCTACCGCGACCTGATGCGCCAGTGGAAGGCCGCCGGCCCCGCCCCGCGCGACGTCGACGAGGAGCTCTGGCGCCGGTTCCGGGCCGCCCAGGACCACTTCTTCGGCGCCCGCGACGAGACCAACGCCGCCCTCGACGCGGAGTACGCCGCCAACGCCGAGGTCAAGGAGCGCCTCCTGGTCGAGGCCGAGGCCCTGGTCCCGGTCACCGACCTCGAGGCCGCCAAGAAGGCGCTGCGCGACCTCGGCGAGAAGTGGGAGGCCGCCGGCAAGGTCCCGCGCGACCGGATCAAGGAGCTCGAGGGCCGGATGCGCGCCGTCGAGCAGGCCGTGCGCCAGCTCGAGGACGAGCAGTGGCGCAAGTCCGACCCGGAGAAGTCCGCCCGCGCCGACGGCATGGTGGCCCAGCTCGAGTCCGCCATCGCCCAGGTGCAGGCCGACCTGGACAAGGCCCGCGCGGCCGGCAACGACAAGAAGGTGCGCGAGCTCGAGGAGAACCTCGCCTCGCGCCAGTCCTTCCTGGACATGGCCCGCAAGGTCTCCGCCGACTACAGCTGAGGCTTCGCTGCCTCAGACGGGCGCGTAGCGGCGCTCGGGCCGACCGGCGCTGCCGTAGCGCAGGCGCACGGTGGCGCTGCCCCGGTCCACGAAGTGCTCGAGGTAGCGCCGCGCGGAGACCCGGGACAGGCCGACGCGCTCGGCGGCCTCGGCGGCCGACAGGTCGCCGTCGGCGGCACGCAGGGCGTCCTCGACCAGGCGGGCCGTCTCGGCCGAGAGTCCCTTGGGCAGGGGCTGGCGGACGCGGGCCCGAGGGGCGAAGACCGCGTCGATGCCCTCCTGGTCGGGGGTGTCGAGCCGGCGCAGGGCCAGCTCGGCCTGGCGGTACGCCGCGAGCCGCTGGGCCAGGTCGTCGAACTCGAAGGGCTTGACGAGGTACTGCGCGGCGCCGGCGGCCGCGGCGGCGCGGACCGTGTCGGCCTCGCGGGCGGCGGTGACCATGACCACGCCCACGTCGTGGCCGTCGGCGCGCAGCCGGCGCAGCACGTCGATGCCCGAGAGGTCGGGCAGGTGCACGTCGAGCAGCACCAGGTCGGGGTCGAGGCGGGCCACCTCGGCCAGCGCGGCCTCCCCCGTGGCGGCCTGGCCCACGACCCGGAAGCCGTCGATCCGGTCCACGAAGCGGGTGTGGATGGAGGCGACCATGAAGTCGTCGTCGACGACGAGGACGGTGAGCTCCTCGTCGCCGGAGGCTTCGGCGGAGGCGTCGGGCGCGTTCACGAGCGCAGCACCGCGGTGAACACCGCGCCCCCGTCCGGGGCGCGACCGACAGCGACCGAGCCGCCGCGCCGCGCGCAGACCACCTGCACCAGGGCCAGCCCCACGCCGCGGCCGGCGGCGTCGGCCGGCTTGGTGCTGAAGCCGCGGTGGAAGATCTCCGCCTCACGCTCGGGGGGTACGCCGGGACCGGAGTCCGCCACGTCGAGGACCACCTCGTCGCCGACCAGGCGCAGCCCGAGCACCACGCGGCCGTCGGCGCCGGCCGCGTCGACGGCGTTGTCGACCAGGTTGCCGACCACGGTGACCAGGTCGGCGGACAGGTCGGCGTCGACGCGCGGCAGGGCGGTGTCCGGGGCCAGGTCGAGGTCGACCCGGCGCTCGGCGGCGAGGCTGGTCTTGGCGATGAGCAGCGCGGCCACGGCCGGATCCTCCACCTTCGCGGTCACCTCGTCACTGATCGCCGCGCGGCGCCGGCTCAGGGTGCCGATGAGCCGGCCGACCTCGTCGTACTCCTCGAGCTGCACCAGCCCGGAGATCGTGTGCAGCTGGTTGCTGAACTCGTGGGTCTGCGCCCGCAGGGTGTCGGTGACGCTGCGGCGGACCTGGAGCTCGCTCTCCAGGGCCAGCAGCTCGGTGCGGTCGCGCAGGGTGGTGACGGTCCCGCCGGCGCCCGCCACGGGGTTGCGGTTGACCACCACGGCCCGGCCGCCCACGACGACCACCGCGTCGTGCACCTCGTCGGTGCCGGCGAGCAGACCGTGCACCGGCTCCGGCAGCCCGAGGTCGTCGAGGCGGCGACCCACCGCGTCGGCCGGCAGCCCGAGCAGGTCCTGGGCGGTGGCGCTGCTGACCGTGACCGTGCCGGCGCCGTCGACGGCGACCACGCCCTCGCGGATCGAGGTGAGCAGCGCCTCGCGCTGGTCGGCCAGCGCGGCGATCTCGGCCGGCTCGAGCCCGCGGGTGCGCCGCTTGATCAGCCGGGCCAGCAGCCACGAGCCGACGACGCCGAGCAGCAGGCCGAGGCCGAGGAAGACCGCCATGTCGTCCAGCGCCTGCCGGAGCCGGTCGGTGAACGGGGGGTAGTCCTCGGTCACCACCGCGACCCCGACCAGCCGCACCGGCGCGTCGTTGCTGTAGACCGGCACCTCGGCCGCGATGGCCCGGTCGCCCCGGTCGCTGATGTCACCGGTCCAGCTCCGCCCGTCCAGGACCGTCCCCGGCCCGAGGTCCACCCGCTGGTCGTACGTCGAGGGGTCGGTCGAGGCGAAGACCACCCCCTCGGCGTCGGCCAGGTAGACCGCGGTCGCGCCCACGGTGTCCGCGCGCTGCTGGGCGTAGAAGGACAGCGCCGTGCGCGAGCGCGGCGCGGCCAGCTCGTCCTGGACCGCCTCGGTCCCGGCCAGCGCCTCGGCCGCGGCCCGCAGTCGGGCGCCCCGGCTCTGGCTGAAGTCGGCCTCGCTCTGGCGGAAGGACACCACGCCGGTGACGGCCACGACGACGCAGAGCACCGCCACCTGGAGGACCAGGAACTGCGAGGCGAGGGAGAGCCGGGCGCGCTTGCGTGACCGCAATGTCCACAACCTCCCTTGCCTCCGCAACAGTGACGGGCACCACACCGCCCTGAGACGGTCACCACATGATCACCGATCTCTCCCGGCGCTCGCTCCTCGCGGGCGTCCTGGGGCTCGGCGTGGCCACCGCGGCCTCCGGCTGCGGCGTGACGCGGGACGCCGACCGCAACAAGGACCTCTCCATGTGGATCCCGAACTCCCCCGGTGGAGGCTACGACCAGACCGGGCGGGCCGCGGTCGGCGTGATGGAGGCCCGCGACATCACCGGTGGCTCCTTCGAGGTCACCAACATCCTCGGCGCGGGCGGCTCGGTCGCCCTGACCCGGCTCATGGGCGCCTCGGGCGACACCCACACGATGATGACGATGGGCCTCGGCGTGGTCGGCTCGGCGTACTCCTTCGGGCTGCGCTACAAGGTCACCGACACCACCCCCATCGCCCAGCTCATCGAGGACCAGGAGGGCGTGCTGGTCCCGGCGGACTCGCCGTTCCAGGACATCGACCAGCTGGTCACCGCCTGGAAGGCCGACCCGCGCAAGGTCGTCGTCGGCGGCGGCTCCAGCCCGGGCGGCCCGGACCACCTATTCCCGATGCAGCTCGCCTCCACCGTCGGCGTCGACCCGACCGACGTCCTCTACGTGCCCTACGACGGCGGTGGGCCGCTGACCAGCGCGCTGCTCGGCCGCAAGATCCAGGTCGGCTTCTCCGGCCTCGGCGAGTTCGAGGGCCAGATCGAGGCCGGCGACCTGCGCGTGCTCGCGGTCTCCGGCGCCGAGCGGATGACCGGCACCGCGGCCGACGTGCCGACCCTGACCGAGGCGGGTGTCGACCTGACCTTCGCCAACTGGCGCGGCGTCCTGGCCCCGCCGGACCTCTCCGACGAGCGCCGCGCGCAACTCGTGGAGTTCCTCACCGAGATGCACGACAGCGAGCAGTGGAAGAAGGCCCTGGAGACCAACGGCTGGATCGACGCCTTCGTCACCGGCGACGAGTACGGCCAGTTCCTCGAGGAGCAGGACGCCCGCGTGGAGAACACCCTCAAGGAGGTCGGTCTGCTGTGACCGAGACCCGGACACCCACCCCTGACACCGGCCGCACCACCGCACCCGCCGAGCGCAGACCGGACCGCGCCCAGCTCGGCCTGGCCGCGGTGCTGCTGCTGGCCGGCGCCTACACCGTCCACGACGCGACCACCCTCAACGTCGGGTTCGCCGACCCGGTCGGGCCGCGCGTCTTCCCCTACGTCGTCGGCAGCGTCCTGGTCGTCCTCTCGGTCCTGCTGGCCCTGGCCGCCCTCCGCGGCGACCGGCCCGAGGCCGAGGCCGGCGAGGACGTCGACCTCGACCAGCCGTCCGACTGGGTCACCGTGGCCAAGCTGGTCGGCGTCCTGGTCTTCACCATCGCCACCCTGGGCCTGCTCGGCTGGGCCGTCTCCGGGGCGCTGCTCTTCGCCGGCGCCGCGTGGTCGCTCGGCTCCACCACGCTGGTGCGTGACGTCCTGGTCGGCACGGTCCTCTCGGTGCTGAGCTGGTACGGCTTCTTCGTCGGCCTCGGCATCCCGCTCTCCCCCGGCATCCTGGACGGGATCCTCTGATGGACAACCTCTCCCTGCTCGGCGACGGCCTGCTGCACGCCCTCTCGCCGGAGAACCTGCTCTACGCCGCGCTCGGCGTCCTGCTCGGCACCTTCGTCGGGGTCCTGCCGGGCATCGGCCCCGCCATGGCCGTGGCGCTGCTGCTGCCGGTCACCGCGGGACTCGAGCCGACCCAGGCCTTCATCATGTTCGCCGGCATCTACTACGGCGGCATGTACGGCGGCTCGACGACCTCGATCCTGCTCAACACACCGGGCGAGTCCGCCTCGGTGATGACGGCCATCGAGGGCAACAAGATGGCCAAGAAGGGCAGAGCAGCGCAGGCGCTGGCCACCGCGGCCATCGGCTCCTTCATCGCCGGCACCATCGGCACGCTCGGCGTGGTGCTCTTCGCCCCGGCGCTGGCCTCGGTCGCGGTCGACATCGGCGCCCCGTCGTACGTCGCGATCACCGTGATGTCGCTGGTCCTGGTCACCGCCGTGCTCGGCTCGAGCAAGCTGCGCGGCTTCATCTCGCTCTTCCTCGGCCTGCTCATCGGGCTGGTCGGCCTGGACCTCAACACCGGCCAGCCGCGCCTGGCCTTCGGCACCACCCAGCTGGCCGACCCGCTCAGCGTGGTCGTCGTCGCGGTCGGCATCTTCGCCCTCGGCGAGACGCTGTGGGTCGCGGCCCACCTGCGCCGGGCGCCGCTGCGGATCACCCCGGTCGGCCAGCCGTTCCTGGGTCGCGAGGACTGGCGGCGCTCGTGGGGCCCGTGGCTGCGCGGCACCGCGCTGGGCTTCCCGTTCGGCGCGATCCCGGCCGGCGGCGCGGAGACCCCGACGTTCCTGTCCTACCTGGCCGAGAAGAAGCTGACCAAGCACCCCGAGGAGTTCGGCGAGGGCGCGATCGAGGGCGTGGCCGGCCCGGAGGCGGCCAACAACGCATCGGCCGCGGGCACCATGGTCCCGCTGCTCGCGCTCGGCCTGCCCGTCACCGCCACGGCCGCGGTCATGCTGGCCGCGCTCCAGGGCTACGGCATCACGCCCGGCCCGCAGCTGATGGAGGACCAGCCGGACCTGGTGTGGACGCTGCTGGCCAGCCTGCTCATCGGCAACACGCTCCTGCTGGTCATCAACCTGCCGCTGGCGCCGGTGTGGGCACGGCTGCTGCGGATCCCGCGGCCCCAGCTGTACGCCGGGATCCTGTTCTTCGCCACCCTCGGCGCCTACGCCACCAACCAGGACGCCTTCGACGTCTTCCTGCTGCTGGTCTTCGGCCTGCTCGGGCTGGCCATGCGCCGCTTCGGGCTCCCCGTGCTGCCGCTCATCCTCGGCGTCATCCTCGGCCCGCTCATGGAGACCAAGCTGCGCGAGGCGCTGACCATCTCCGACGGCTCGCCGTCCGCACTGTGGAGCGAGCCGCTCGCGGTCGTGGTCTACGTCGTCATCGTCCTGGCCCTGGTCGGGCCGCCGCTGCTGCGCCGGCTGCGCGGTCCCCGCGGCCCCGGGACCCCGGGTGCCGTCGAGCGAGAGAAGGAGCTGGTCTGAGTGGGCTGGGTGGTGGTGGGCTGGACGCCCGACGAGTACGGCGACGTCGCCCTCGACTTCGCGCTGGCCGAGGCCCGCGACCACGGGCACGGCGTGGTCGTGGTCAACGGCACCAAGGGCGACTCCTACGTCGACGACCGCTACGCCGGCAGCGACGCGATCGCCGCCCTCGAGGAGCGGCTGACCGCCTCCGGCCTGGAGCACGAGGTCCGCCAGGGCGTCGCCCCCGACGTGGCCGAGCAGCTCGTGGACGTGGCCGCCGAGCTCCCCGCCTCCCTCGTCGTGCTCGGCCTGCGCCGCCGCACCCCGGTCGGCAAGCTGCTCATGGGCTCGGTGGCCCAGCGCGTGCTCCTGCACGCCGACTGCCCGGTGCTGTGCGTGAAGCCGGGCTCGACGCCCTAGCCCAACTCCAGCAGGGCCACGCCGACCACGACGAGGCCCATCCCCAGCACCATCGTCCGGGTCAGCGGCTCGCCGAACAGCGCGTTGCTCAGCACCGCGGTGAGCGCGACGCCCAGCGCGGTCCAGATGCCGTAGGCCACCCCGATCCCGAGGCCCTCCTGCAGCGCCGCCGCGAGCAGGACGAAGGACACGACGTACCCGCCCACCACCACGACGTACCACCCCCGGCGACCGCCCGCCGCGACCCGCAGCGAGAGCGTGCCCGCGACCTCGGTGAGGATCGCGCCGATGAGGTAGACCCAGCTCACGAGAGCTCCTCGGGCGGGTGCGACCCGGCCTCGATGAGCAGCACCCCGCCGACGATCAGCACCAGGCCGAGCACCATGAGCCCACTGAACGCCTCGTCGAACAGCCACGCCGACAACCCCGCCGTCAGCGCCACCCCCAGCCCGCTCCAGATCCCGTAGACCACGCCCAGCGCCGCCCCCGCCTTGAGCAGCCGGACCAGCGCGGCGAACGACACGACGTACCCGACCGCGGTCACGGCGTACAGCCACGGGCGGTCGACCGCGCCCCGCAACGCCAGCGTGCCGGTGACCTCGGTGACGATGGCGATCGCCAGCACGGCCCACCGATCACGCACCGGCACAGTCTGGACCACCCCGCTCGGCGGAGCGGAGCTCGGGCCGATCAGCCCGTGACGCGATAGGCGTCGAAGACGCCCGGGACTCCCCTGACCGCCTTGATCACGTTGTCGAGGTGCTTGGCCTCGGCCATCTCGAAGGTGAAGCGGCTCTTGGCCACGCGGTTGCGGGTGGTGGAGAGGTTGGCGCTGAGGATGTTCACGTGCGCGTCGGACAGCACCATGGTGATGTCGGCGAGCAGGCGGGCCCGGTCCAGGGCCTCGACCTGGATGTTGACCAGGAACGTCGACTGGCCGGTGGGCGCCCACTCGACCTCGAGGAGCTTCTCGGGGTGGGTGCGCAGCTCGCCGGCGTTGGTGCAGTCGGTGCGGTGGACCGAGACACCGCCGCCCTTGGTGACGAAGCCGAGGATGTCGTCGGGCGGCACCGGGGTGCAGCACTTGGCCAGCTTGACCCAGACGTCGGGCGCGCCCTTGACGATGACGCCGGCGTCGCCGCCGCCGCTGGTGGTCTTGCCGCGGCCGCGGCGGCCGGTGATCGTGACGGCCTCGGCGAGGTCCTCGGCGGCCGCGTCCGTGCCGCCGTGCTCCTCGATGACCCGGCGCACGACCGCCTGTGCGGAGAGGTTGCCCTCACCGACGGCGGCGTACAGCGCGGTGACGTCGGCGATGTTGAAGTGCGCCGCGGCCAGGGTGAGCGACTCGTGCGACATCAGCCGCTTGAGGGGCAGCCCCTCCTTGCGCATCAGCTTGGCGATCTGCTCCTTGCCGCGCTCGATGGCCTCCTCGCGGCGCTCCTTGGTGAACCACTGGCGGATCTTGGAGCGCGCCCGCGGGGACTTGACGAAGGTCAGCCAGTCGCGCGAAGGCCCGGCGTTGGCCGCCTTGGAGGTGAAGACCTCGACCACGTCGCCGTTCTCGAGCGTGGACTCCAGCGGGACGAGCCGGCCGTTCACGCGCGCGCCGATGGTGTGGTGGCCGACCTCGGTGTGCACGGCGTAGGCGAAGTCGACGGGCGTCGAGCCCATCGGCAGCGCCTGCACGTCGCCGCGCGGGGTGAAGACGTAGACCTCGGCCCGGTTGATCTCGAAGCGCAGCGACTCCAGGAACTCGCCCGGGTCCTCGACCTCGCTCTGCCAGTCCATGAGCTGGCGGACCCAGTTGATGTCGTCGAGGTCGCCGAGCTTCTCGGTGTCGAGGCCGGCGCGGCCGTCCTCCTTGTACTTCCAGTGCGCCGCGACGCCGTACTCCGCGCGGCGGTGCATCGCGAAGGTGCGGATCTGCATCTCCACCGGCTTGCCCTGCGGGCCGATCACCGTGGTGTGCAGCGACTGGTACATGTTGAACTTCGGCATCGCGACGTAGTCCTTGAACCGGTTGAGCACCGGGTTCCAGCGCGAGTGCAGCACGCCGAGGACCGAGTAGCAGTCGCGGTCGTCCGCGACCAGGATGCGGATGCCGACCAGGTCGTAGATGTCGGAGAACTCGCGCCCGCCGACGATCATCTTCTGGTAGATCGAGTAGTAGTGCTTGGGCCGGCCGGTGACGGTGGCCTTGATCTTGGCCTCGCGCAGGTCCTTCTCGACCCCGGTGATCACCTCGGCCAGGAACTGGTCGCGCGAGGGCGCGCGCTCGGCCACCATCCGCACGATCTCGTCGTAGATCTTGGGGTGCAGGGTCGCGAACGCGAGGTCCTCGAGCTCCCACTTGATGGTGTTCATGCCGAGCCGGTGGGCCAGCGGGGCGTAGATGTCGAGGGTCTCGCGGGCGACCCGCTCCTGGGTCTCCTGCCGCACGTAGCGCAGGGTCCGCATGTTGTGCAGCCGGTCGGCCAGCTTGATGACCAGCACGCGGATGTCGCGCGACATCGCGACGATCATCTTGCGGATGGTCTCGGCCTGCGCCGAGTCGCCGTACTTGACCTTGTCGAGCTTGGTCACGCCGTCGACGAGCTGGGCGACCTCGTCGCCGAAGTCGGCCTTGACCTGCTCGAGGGTGTACGGCGTGTCCTCGACCGTGTCGTGCAGCAGCGCGGCCACGAGGGTCGGCTCGGTCATGCCGATGTCGGCCAGGATGGTGGTCACCGCGAGCGGGTGGGTGATGTAGGGGTCGCCACTCTTGCGCATCTGGGTGCCGTGCATCTCGGCGGCGGTGGTGTACGCGCGCTCCAGCAGGGCCAGGTCGGCCTTGGGGTGGGTGGCCCGCACTGAGCGGAACAGCGGCTCGAGGACCGGGTTCCCGGGCTGGCTGCGGGTGGCCACGCGGGCCAGGCGCGCACGCATCGACCGGGTCGTCGCCGGGCCCGGGCTGGCGGCGGCGCCGGCCCCGCGCTCCTCGGCGCGCGCGGCGTTGCGGCGCACCCGGACCCGCTCGGCGGGCTTGGCCGGCTCCGCAGGTGGCGCCGGGGGGCGCGGGCGGGGCGGGCTGCTCGTCGGCGGCCACGCGCTCCTCGGTGCGCTCCTCGGTCACCGGTCCAGCCTACGCGCGCTAGACCGTGAGCAGGCTGTGCAGCGGCAGGTCGCCGATCGCCTCGCGCCCGGGCAGGAAGCTCAGCTCCATGAGCACGGCCACGGCCACGGCGGTCCCGCCCCCGCGCTCGACCAGCTCCCGGGTGGCCGCGACGGTGCCGCCGGTGGCCAGCACGTCGTCGACGAGCAGCACGCGCTCCCCCGGCGCGACGGCGTCCTCGTGCAGCTCGAGCGTCGCCTCGGCGTACTCCAACGCGTAGGAGACCGCGTACGCCGCGCGCGGGAGCTTGCCGGCCTTGCGCACCGGCACGAACCCGGCGCCCAGCGCGAGCGCCACCGGTGCGGCCAGGATGAAGCCACGGGCCTCCATGCCGACGACCTTGTCCACGACCGTCGCGCCCGAGGCGTCGCGGCCGGCGTCGGCCAGCGCCTCGACGACGGTCGCGAACGCCGTGTGGTCGGCCAGCAGCGGCGTGATGTCCTTGAAGACGACGCCCGGCTCGGGGAAGTCCGGCACGTCGACGATGAACCGCTCCAGCGCCTCGCGCGCCGCGGCCTCGGTCTCCGGACGGGTCACCGGGCGGCTACTTGCGCTTGGACTTCGGCGCCCGGGTCGGCTGCTGCCGCCCCGACGACGAGCTGCGGCCGACGGGACGCTGGGAGGTCGGGACGGTGCGTCCGCGACCCATCGCCTCCGGGTCGGCGGACGGCCGCGTCGCACGGTCGTCCTCGTCGTAGTCGTCGTCGTCGACCAGCACGCCGCCGCGCTCGCGCCGGGCGTCCGGGTCGTCCTCGACGGCCATGTCGTCGGTGAAGACCGGCACCGCGGCGTACGGGTCGACGGTCCGCTTGTCGCGGGCCTTCTGGCGACGCTCGGCCAGCAGCACCTCGGACTCACCGGACTTCAGGTGCACCAGCAGCGGGGTGGCGATGAAGATCGAGGAGTAGGCACCGGCCGCCATGCCGACGAACAGCGCCAGCGCGAGGTCCTTGAGCGAGCTCGCACCCAGCTGGACGGCGGAGACGTAGAGGATCGCCCCGACCGGGATCAGTGCGACCACCGAGGTGTTGATCGAGCGGACCAGGGTCTGGTTGACCGCGAGGTTGGCCGCCCGGGCGTACGTCGTGCGGCTGGAGCGCAGGTTCTTGGTGTTCTCGCGGATCTTGTCGAAGACCACGACGGTGTCGTAGAGCGAGAAGCCGAGGATGGTGAGCAGACCGGTGACGGTCGCCGGTGTCACCTCGAAACCGGACAGCGCGTAGACCCCGACGGTGATGATCACGTCGTGGGCCAGCGCGACGATGCCGGCCACCGACATCTTCCACTCGCGGAAGTAGGCCCAGATGAACAGCATCACCAGGACCAGGAAGACGACCAGGCCGAGGATGGCGCGGTTCTTGACCTCGTCGCCCCAGCTGGCGCCGATCTGGTCCTGGGAGATGTCCTGCTGGGTCACCCCGAGGGTGTCGATGATGGCCTGGTTGACCTCGGTGCTCTCCTCGTCGGTGAGCTCCTCGGTCTGGATGAGCACCGAGTTGTTGCCCGAGGTCGACACCACCGGCGCGTCGGCGTTCTGGATGCCGAGGTTGCCGACCGCCTCGCGCACGTCGTCGGCGTCCTTCTGGGTCGCACCGGAGTCGATGGTCACCTTGTACTGCGTGCCGCCGGTGAACTCGATGCCGTAGTTGAGGCCCTTGACCCCGAGGCCGAGGACGGCCAGGGCGACGATGAGCCCGGAGATGGCGTACCAGAGCCACTTGCGACCGACGAAGTCGATCGAGCGCTCCCCGGTGTAGAGGCTGTTGCCGAGCCGGCTGACCTTGCCCATCAGAGCGTGCCTCCCTCGACCCGGCGGGTCGTCGAGCGGGTGGCGGGCGCCACCTTGGGTCGGTCGGCGGCGATCTGGTCCACGCCCAGCGTCTCGGCGCTGAGCCCGGACAGCTTGCCGCCGCCGTTGAAGAACCGGTAGCGCGCCAGCACCGAGACCAGCGGCTTGGTGAACCAGAAGAACACCGCGAGGTCGATGATGGTCGAGAGTCCGAGGGCGAACGCGAAGCCCCGGACCACGCCGGCCGCGAAGATGTAGAGCACCACCGCGGCCAGCAGCGACACCGCGTCGGCGGCCAGGGCCGTGGCCCGGGCGCGGATCCAGCCGGCCTCCACCGCCACCCGCATCGACTTGCCGTCGCGCATCTCGTCGCGGATGCGCTCGAAGTAGACGATGAAGGAGTCCGCGGTGATGCCGACCGCCACGATCAGACCGGCGATGCCGGGCAGCGTGAGCGTGAAGTTCGCGGTCTTGGACAGCAGCAGGACCAGGGCGTACGTCGCCGCACCGGCCACGAGCAGCGAGGAGACCACCACGATGCCCAACCCGCGGTAGTAGATCAGGCAGTAGATCATCACCAGGATCAGCCCGACGATGCCCGCGGTGATGCCCGCGCTCAGCTGGTCGCCGGCCAGCGACGGGCCCACGGTCTCGACGCTGAAGTCGGAGAACGAGACCGGCAGGGCGCCGAACTTCAGGCTGGTGGCCAGCGACTGGGCGCTGGCCTGGGTGAAGTTGCCGGAGATCTGCGCCTGGCCGTTGGTGATGAGCCCGTCCATGGTCGGCGCGGAGATGACCTGACCGTCGAGGACGATCGCGAACTGCTTCTCGGTGCCGACCAGGGCCTTGGAGATCTCGGTGAACTTCTTGGTGCCGCTGCCGTTGAAGTCGAGGCTGACGACGTAGTTGACCTCGTTCTGCGGGATCACGGCGTCGGCCCCGTCGAGCTCGGTGCCCTCGATCATGGCCGCGGAGAGGAGGTATTTGGTGGCGACGCCGGTGTCGGCGTCCCACTCACAGGTGACCAGCGGCTTCTTCGGGTCGTCCTCGACGTTGGCCGGGGTGCCGTCCTGGGGGCAGGTGAACGCGTTGTAGGCGTCGACCGCCTCCTGGTTGGGCGCGTCGATCCAGGTCAGCGGGTCGTCGACGGTGTCGCCACCGGTCGGCGCCGGCGTGGCCGGCGTGCCGGTCGGCGTGGGGCCGTCGCTGGGCGCGGTCGCGCTGTCGCTCGGGCTGGCTCCGGAGGAGGGGCCGCTCGAGGGGTCCGCGGACGCGCTGTCACTGGGCGAGGCGCTGTCGCTCGGGTCGGCCGAGGGCGAGTCGGTGGTGTCGGCCGCGGCGTAGTGGGCCGGGGCGCGCTGTGCGGTGCCCGACGGGGTGGGCGCCTCGGACGGCGCGCCGTCGGAGGGAACGGCGTCGGAGGGGGCGCCGCTCGGGGCCGCGCTGTCACCCGGGGTGGGCGAGCCCGGCGCGGTCACGCCGGTGCCCGGGGCGTTGGTCTCGGGCGCGGTCGGGTCCTGGACGCCGGTCCCGGGCGCGCTGGCGCCACAGGCGCCGGGGTTGAAGTCGGAGCAGGCCACGACGCGGAAGCGCAGCTGGGCCTGGCGCTTCACGGTGTCGACCAGGTCGCGCCGGCTGGAGCCGGGGATCTCGACGACGATGAAGCGGTTGCCCTGCACCGTCACCTCGGCCTCGGCGACGCCGGAGCCGTTGACGCGCTGGTCGATGATCTTGCGGGCCTCGTTGAGCGACTCGGTGCTCGGGCTGCCCTTGGGGGTCAGCCGGATGCTCGTGCCGCCCTGGAGGTCGAGGCCGAGCTCGGGCTTCCAGCTGCCGGCCAGGGCCACCAGGCCGAAGGCGATCGCCAGCCCGAGGAAGAACACCACCAGGGTGCGGCCGGGCCGAGCGGTCTTGCGTGCCATCTCAGTTCTCCTCCGAGACCTCAGGGGTCGCGTCCGGGGCGGGGCCGTCCTCGCGGACCACCTGCCCGACCGCACCGCGGGCGACCTTGATGGTCACGCCGGTGGCGATCTCCACGTGCACCACCGTGTCGTCGAGGTCGCGGACGGTGCCGTAGACGCCCGAGGTGAGCATCACCTCGTCCCCCACCTCCAACGTGGACTGCATGTGCGCGAGTTCCCGCTGGCGTCGACTCTGCGGCCGCACGAGCAGCAGCCAGAAGAGGAGCGCTATCCCCACGAGGAACAGCAGCGGAGTCACGTCTTGCACGAGGGGGAAGTGTACGGCGGAGGCCCCCCAACGCCGATTCGTCGGGGGCGCGCCCGCTCACTCCTCGAAGAGCACGGGCTCCGGTGCGCTGGGGGGCGTGAGGCCCAGGTGGGCCCAGGCGGCCGGGGTGGCGACACGCCCGCGCGGGGTGCGGGCCAGGAAGCCCAGCCGGACCAGGAACGGCTCGGCCACCTCCTCCACGGTCTCCCGCTCCTCGCCCACGGCGACCGCGAGGGTGGACAGGCCCACGGGGCCGCCGCCGAAGCGGCGGCACAGCACGTCGAGCACCCCGCGGTCGAGCCGGTCCAGCCCCAGCTCGTCGACCTCGTAGAGGTCCAGCGCCTTGCGGGCCACCTCCAGGCCCACGGTGCCGTCGCCGCGCACCTGGGCGTAGTCCCGGACCCGGCGCAGCAGCCGGTTGGCGATGCGCGGCGTCCCCCGCGAGCGCGAGGCGATCTCGGCGGCGCCCTCACCGGTGGTGGGTACGTCGAGCAGCCCGGCCGAGCGGTGCACGATCCGCTCGAGCTCGTGCGGGGCGTAGAACTCCAGGTGGCCGGTGAAGCCGAACCGGTCGCGCAGCGGCCCGGGCAGCAGCCCGGCCCGGGTGGTGGCGCCGACCAGGGTGAACGGCGGCAGCTCGAGCGGGATCGCGGTCGCGCCCGGCCCCTTGCCGATGACCACGTCGACCCGGAAGTCCTCCATGGCCAGGTAGAGCATCTCCTCCGCGGCCCGCGACATCCGGTGGATCTCGTCGACGAAGAGCACGTCGCCGTCGTTCATCCCCGAGAGGATCGCGGCCAGGTCGCCGGCGTGGGTGAGCGCCGGGCCGCTGGTGAGCCGCAGCGGCGCGCCGACCTCGGCGGCGATGATCATGGCCAGCGTGGTCTTGCCCAGCCCGGGCGGGCCGGAGAGCAGCACGTGGTCGGGCGCCCGCTCGCGCAGCCGGGCCGCCTCGAGGACCAGCCCGAGCTGGTCGCGGACCCGCTGCTGGCCCACGACCTCGTCGAGCGAGCGCGGCCGGAGCGCGGCCTCGATGGCCCGCTCGTCGACCTCGGCGTCCGGCGCCGTCAGGTCGTTCACGGGTGCCTCCGATCGCGTCCGCGCCCGTCACAGGCGGGCGCCGTCAGGTCACTGTGCACGGTGATCACGCGCGCGACAGGGTCTGGAGGGCCGCGCGCAGCAGCGCGCCGACGTCGGGGCTGTCGCCGGCCTGGTCGGCCACGGAGTCGACCGCGCGCTCGGCCTCCTTGCCGGGCCAGCCGAGGCCGGTGAGCCCCTGGTGCACCTGGTCGCGCCAGGTCTGCGCAGCGGCGACCGGGCCGCGGGTGCTGGTCGTGCCGAGGGCCGGCCCGAGCCGGTCCTTGAGCTCGAGGATGATCCGCTGGGCCACCTTCTGGCCGATGCCCGGGACCCGGGTGAGCGCCTTGACGTCCTCGGTGCCGACGGCAGTGCGCAGCGCGTCGGGGCTCAGGACCGCCAGCATGGCCTGGGCCAGCTTGGGCCCGACGCCGCTCGCGGTCTGCACGAGCTCGAAGCAGGCCTTCTCGTCCTCGTCGAGGAAGCCGAACAGCGTGAGCGAGTCCTCGCGGACCACCATGCTCGTCGGCAGCGTGGCCACCTGGCCGGTGCGCAGCGTGGCCAGCGTGCCCGGCGTGCACAGCAGCTCGAGGCCGACGCCGCCCACCTCCAGCACGGCCGTGGACAGGGTCACCTGGGCCACCGGGCCCTTGACGAACGCGATCACCGGGTCACTCCTGCCTGCACGCCGGCCTTGGCCGCCGCGGCCTCGATCCTGGACTGGGCGCCGCCGCGCCAGATCTGGGTGATGGCCAGGGCCAGCGCGTCCGCCGCGTCGGCCGGCTTGGGGGTGCTGTCCAGGCGCAGGATGCGGGTGACCATCAGCCCGACCTGCGCCTTGTCGGCGCGTCCGTTGCCGGAGACCGCGGCCTTGACCTCGCTCGGGGTGTGCATGGCGACCCGCAGCCCCCGCCGGGCCGCGCAGACCATCGCGATCCCGCTGGCCTGGGCCGTGCCCATCACCGTGCTCACGTCGGAGCGGGCGAAGACCCGCTCCACCGCCACCACGTCGGGCCGGTGCTCCTCGATCCAGGCCTCGAGCCCGCGCTCGATGCTGACCAGCCGCTCCGGGATGGGCAGGTCCGCGCTGGTGCGGATCACGCCGACGTCGACCAGCCGCAGCGGCCGCCCGACCTCGCCCTCGACCACCCCGACCCCGCACCGGGTGAGGCCGGGGTCGATGCCGAGCACGCGCATGGGGCCCTCCTGGGTCGGGGTCCGGCCCGGGTCGGTCCGAACAGGTGTTCGCACGAACGCTAACGCTCTGGTTTGGTGATTGCGTGCAGACCACGCCGATCACGCCGGACCTCGTCCGCGGGGCGCTCGAGCTGGAGCGGACCGAGCGCGGGCTGCTGCCGCACCGCCTCCCGGAGCGCGCCCGGCGCCAGGCCGGCGGCGACGCCCAGCTGCTGTCCGCGCAGTCCCAGCCCTCGGGCGTGCGCCTGGTCTTCCGCACGACGGCGAGCGTGGTGGAGCTCGACACCCTGCGCTCGGTCACGACGTACGCCGGGATCCCGGCCCGCCCGGACTGCTTCTACGACCTGCGGGTCGACGGCGAGCTGGTGGCGCAGACGACCCAGCCGTCCGGCGACGTGGTGGAGGGCGACTTCGCCACCGGCCGGGAGACGCTGACCCGTGGCGAGCCGGGCACGGCACGGTTCGTCGGGCTCCCGGCTCGCGACAAGCTCGTCGAGCTCTGGCTGCCTTGGAACGAGACCGTGCACCTCATCGCGCTGCGCACCGACGCTCTGGTCTCTCCCGCGCCCGTCACCCGGCGCACCTGGGTCCACCACGGCAGCTCGATCAGCCAGGGCTCCAACGCCGCGAGCCCGAGCACGACCTGGCCCGCGGTGGCGGCGCGGCGCGCCGACGTGGAGCTGGTGAACCTGGGGCTGGCCGGCAGCGCGGTGGTCGACCCGTTCACGGCCCGCGCGATCCGCGACACCCCCGCCGACGCGCTGAGCGTCAAGCTCGGCATCAACGTGGTCAACCACGACGCGATGCGGCGCCGAGCCTTCGCGCCGGCCGTGCACGGCTTCCTCGACACGATCCGCGACGGCCACCCGGACACCCCGCTGGTCCTGGTCTCGCCCCTCTTCTGCCCGATCCACGAGGACACTCCTGGCCCGGGCACCTTCGACGTCGAGGCCCTCGGTCAGGGACTGGTGCGCTTCCTCGCGCTCGGCGACCCGGCCGACGTGGCCACGGGCCGGCTGACCCTGCGGGTGATCCGGGAGGTGCTCGCCGAGGTGGTGGCCCAGCGCGGCGACCCGGCGCTGGCCCACCTCGACGGGCTGGAGCTGTACGGCGAGCCCGACCACGAGCGTCTCCCGCTGCCCGACGCGCTGCACCCCTCGCCCGAGGCGCACGAGCTCATCGGCGAGCGCTTCGCCGCGCTCGCCTTCGGGCCGGGTGGTCCGCTCAGCGGCTGAGGGCCCTCAGCCGGGTGCCGATCGCGGCCTCGGCCCGGTCGTAGGCGGCCAGGTCGCCGTCGAGCAGCGAGCGCACGTTGGCGGCGTCGAGGTAGGCCGCCAGCTCGTAGGCGAGCTGCGCCCCGTCGCCGTCGACGGCGAGCTCGCCGGTCTCGCCGGCTTCGACGGCGCTCGCCCCCAGCAGGGCCAGCCACTCGCGGTCCACCTCGGCCAGCGCGTCGCGGACGGCGCCGGGCCGGGCGGCGTACTCGTGGGTGGCGCGGACGAAGAAGCAGCCGCCGGGGAACGCGCGACCGCGCGAGTAGGCCAGCCAGCCGTCCAGCAGCGCCCGCAACCGGTCCAGCCCCGGGGGCCGCTCCAGCGCCGGGGTCACGACCGTCTGGCCGAAGATCGCGCGCGCGGCGCGGACGGTCGCCAGCTGGAGCTCCTCCTTGGAGCCGAAGTGCGCGAACAGGCCACTCTTGCTGAGCTCGAGCTCCTGGGCCAGGCGACCGATGGTCAGCCCGTCCAGACCCTCGACCGACGCCAGGTCCACGGCCCGCCGCAGCAGCCGCCGCCTGGTCTCGTCGCCGCGTCGGATTCGACCGTCACGCACTGTGGACTCGATCACGAGACAAATAGTACGATCGTTCGTATAACTACGCCAGCCGACCTCCGCCTGCGCCCCGGCGGCCCCGCCGACCGGGTCCGGCTGGCCGGGCTGCTCAGCGGGCTGAGCGCGGAGTCGGCGTACGCACGGTTCCAGACGGGGGTGGCCAGCCCACCCTCGCGCCGGGTCCTGGACGCGCTGCTCGTGGAGCCGCCCCGGGGCCGGGCCCTGCTGGCCTTCGCCGGGAGCGAGCTGGCCGGGCACGGGCTCTGGGCCCGACTCGACGCCACGACCGCCGAACTGGCTCTCGTGGTGGCCGACCGGTTCCACCGGCTGGGGGTGGGCACCGCGCTGGCCCGGGCGCTGACCGAGGACCTGCTGGCCCACGGCGTCACCGACGTCGAGGTGTTCGCGACGACCAGCAACCGCGCGGTCGCGCGGATGGTCTCGGCGGCGGCGCCGGACGCCCTGCGCGACCTGGACGGCCCGACGTCGACCTGGACCTTCGCGGCCCGCTCGGCCGCGGTGCCGCGGACCGCCTGACTCAGGCGTCGAGCTCGGCCATCACCTGGTCGGGGACGTCGTAGTTGGCGAAGACGTTCTGCACGTCGTCGAGGTCCTCGAGGGCCTCCACGAGCCGGAACATCTTGCCGGCGGCGTCACGGTCCAGCTCGACCTGCATGTCGGGCACGAACTGCGCCTCGGCGGAGTCGTAGTCGATCCCGGCCGACTGCAGCGCCGTGCGCACGCCGACCAGGTCGGTGGGCTCGGAGACGACCTCGAAGGCCTCGCCGCCCAGGTCGTTGACGTCCTCGGCGCCGGCGTCGAGCACCACCTCGAGCACGTCGTCCTCGGAGACCTGCTTGCCCTCCTGGTCGACCGGCACGACGACGACGCCCTTGCGGTTGAACAGGAACGACACCGAGCCCGGGTCGGCCAGCGAGCCGCCGTTGCGCGTCATGGCGGTGCGGACCTCCATGGCGGCGCGGTTCTTGTTGTCGGTGAGGCACTCGATGAGCATCGCCACGCCCGACGGCCCGTAGCCCTCGTACATGATCGTGGTGTAGTCGGCGCCGCCCGACTCGGCCCCGGAGCCGCGCTTGACCGCGCGGTCGATGTTGTCGTTGGGGACCGAGGACTTCTTGGCCTTCTGGATCGCGTCGTAGAGCGTCGGGTTGCCGCCGGGGTCTCCCCCGCCCATCCGGGCGGCGACCTCGATGTTCTTGATCAGCTTGGCGAACATCTTGCCGCGCCGGGCGTCGATGACGGCCTTCTTGTGCTTGGTGGTCGCCCACTTGGAGTGGCCGGACATGGCTACCTCTTCCCTACGACTGCGTCTGCTGGGCGACCAGGTCCACGAACATGCGGTGGATCCCGGAGCCGCCACCCACTTCGGGGTGGAACGACGTCGCCATCAGCGGGCCCTGACGGACCATCACGATCCTACCCGCGGCCGGCCCCGTCGTGACGGTGGCGAGCACCTCGACCCCCGGACCCGTCGACTCGACCCAGGGCGCACGGATGAAGACGGCGTGCACCGGCGCGTCGAGCCCGGTGACGTCGACGTCCTCCTCGAAGGAGTCGACCTGGCGGCCGAAGGCGTTGCGCCGCACCGTCACGTCGAGCCCGCCGAGGGTCTCCTGGCCGGGCGCCCCGTCCAGGACCCGGTCGGCCAGCAGGATCATCCCGGCGCACGTGCCGAGGACCGGCAGCCCGTCAGCGATCCGCGCGCGCAGCGGCTCGAGCAGCCCGAAGGTCCGGGCCAGCCGGACGATCGTCGTGGACTCCCCGCCGGGCAGCACCAGCCCGACCACGCTCGCCAGCTCGGTCTCCCGGCGCACGGTGCGCGCAGCCACACCCAGCGAGCTCAGGGCCGCGACGTGCTCGCGGACGTCGCCCTGCAGGGCGAGCACCCCGATGGGGAGCGCCCCGCCGGTCGGGGTGGTCGGGACGGGCGGCACGCGGCCCAGCGTAGGAGCGCGCGGCCTCGTCGTCGGACCCGGGCTCGTCGGGCTCCGGGCGCGCGACGGCGGCCCGCACGGCGAGGGCCGCGGCCACCGCCACGAGCAGGAAGACCGGAGCGAGCTCGAGGTGCGCTCCGGGCACCAGCCAGCCGTCCACCGCCCACCTCCCCGTGGTCTGCGTCGGACTCACCCGACGCGACCATGAGACACCGCGCGCCGCCCGCGGGTGCGGCGAACGCGAGGCGGTTCCACCGAACGTCGGCCGGGGTCTGGCCGCTCGGTCACCGCACCGTCCGTCCGGGCCAGGGGACCCTGGGGTCGCCGGCGCAGCGCGAGGACGGTCCGCCCCAGCGCGGGCAGGAAGCACAGGGTGACCAGGCCGACCCAGAACCACCGCGGCACGTCCGGCTCGAGCCGCACCGAGAGCCGTCGGTCCTCGGCCCGGCGTGCCACCACCGAGCCGGCCTGCCCGGGGCGCAGCACGACCGAGTCGTCGCCCGGCGCGACCAGGCGGACGGGCAGCAGCCCGGTCCCGACGTACGTCGCCCGGGCACCGCCCGGCACCTGCACGAACGCGAGCTGCTCGGCGTCGGTCAGCGGTCGGAAGACCACGACGGCGACGGCGAGCGTGGCCGCGGCGCCGACCAGCACGACCGAGGCGGTCTGGCGCCGCCACAGCAGGGCGACGCCCCAGGTCAGCACGCCGCCCAGGATGAGGATCGGCGCGGCCTCCACGGCGCGCCCGGCCCCCGGCCACAGCCACTGCACCCGCCCGATCACGTTGCCCGCCGGGATCGTCCACGTGTCCGGGCCGCTCAGGTCCCCGGCGGTGGAGAACGTGCCGTCGGCGTGCACCGCGGTGATGCGGTGGGTGTAGACGTCCTGGCGACCGGGCGGGCGGAAGGAGACGACCTGCCCGGACCGCAGCGCTTCCGGGTCGACCGGCCGGACCCAGACCAGCGTGCCCACCGGAGCGGTGGTGCCCATGGACGGCGTCTCGACCCGCTCCCAGTGCCCGCCCGACCAGCGGAACCACGCGCAGTAGGCGAAGGCGGCGAGCACCACGGCCAGCACCGCCACCTCGAGCGCGCGGACCACCAGGCGGCCGCTCACGCGAGCACCACCGCGTCGGAGGACTGCCACTGGAAGGTCAGCACCCAGCTGGTCGTGCCGACCCGCAGGGTGTCGGTGAGGGGGACGTGGAGGCGCAGGCCCGAGACGTAGGCGTTGTACGACGACCCGCGGGTGATCGTCAGCGAGCCGACCTGCGTGACGCCCGGGCCGGGCGCGGCACTCACCGTCCGGGCCGTCCCGTCGGCGAAGGCCGACAGCGCGGCCGGTCCCGTGACCGTGGCGGTCGGGCTGGTGAAGGTCCAGGCGACGTTGAGCATCGTGCACGGCGAGGTGGTGCCGATGACCGGCTGCGCGCCGGTGAAGGTCGTGGTGCCGGTGTCGCCCAGCAGCCAGTGGTCGGTGGCGGTGCCGGCCCAGGTGGTGAACGCCGCCTGGGAGAGGCGGTCGGCGCCGGTCTGCGACTGCGGCGCGTTGTCGTTGAAGACCACGGCGTTGCTGAGCGACCCGGTGAAGGTGGCGTTGCTGCCGCCGGTCAGCGCCGTCGAACCCGAGCCGAGTCGCCAGTAGCCGGTGGTCGTGGTGTACGGGATCAGACCGAGGCTCTGGTCGACCGCCGCACCGTCGACGTAGAGGGTCGTGTTGCCGAGCAGGCCGAGCAGGGTCCCGGTCATCGTCGCGTAGGCGAAGTGCCACGAGCCGTTGGCGTACGACGCAGCGCTCGTGACCCGACCGGTCCCGAGGGAGTTGAAGGCGAAGCCGACCGTGCCGTTGGCGTTGAGGTAGAGCGTCCGGTCGGCGGTGCCCGTGGCCCCGGCCGGGTTGGCGCTCTGCGAGAGCAGGGGGCCGGACTGCCCCGCGGACGCGCGGAACCAGACGCCCAGGCCGTAGCGCACGCCGATGGTGACGGCGCGCGACTGCTGGCTCACCGCAGCGGCGTACCCCGTCCCGTCCAGCCCGACGGCGTTGGTCGTGCCGAACGGGTCGGCTTGTCGGAAGCTGGTGCCGTAGCGCGGCAGCATCACGTTGCCGGCGCTGGCCCGGTTGTCCATCCTCACCGTGGCGCAGGAGGCCGCGCTGACGGACCGGGTGAGCTGGCTCGCCGGCACGGTGCCGGTGTTGGTCAGGGCGTCGGTGCCGGTGACGCCGCCCGCCGTGGCCGCCCCTGCTGGCGCGGGCGTGCCGCTGCAGGCGACGGTGCTGGTCGTGGTGAGGCTGGCCGAGCACGTGCCGGCACTGTGCGTGGCCGCCAGGGCCGCCGTCGCGCTGCTGTTGGGCTGGTTGGCCACGCGGGCGGTGCTCCACGCACCCTGGGTGGGCGCCGTCGCCCCCCAGACCACCAGCAGCAGGGACGCGACGGCGACCCCGACGAGCCGCTTCACCGTCAGGCGTTCAGGACCCAGAAGAGCGCCTGGCTGACCGTGATGGCGCTGCTGCTCGGGTTCGCGGTCGAGCTGAGCGCCAGGGTGAACCGGCAGGTCCACGACGCGTTCACCGCCAGAGTGGCGGTGTGGGTCAACGTGGCCGGCATGGCGCCGGGAGCGCCCGCGGCGTAGACGAGGTCGGTCCAGGCCGCGCCGGCGCCGTACGTCGCGCCGTCCTTGCAGCTGACCGCGACCGTGAGGTCACCGTTGGTGCACAGGTTGTTGATCGCCGGCGGACCGGGCGACGTCGCCGGGGTCTGCGAGCAGCTCTGGGGCTGGAGCACGAACGACGACGCTGCCCCGGTGCCGACGTTGGTGAAGGTCACGTCGACCGTGGTCGCCGTGCCACCGGGCGTCAGGGGCGTGGCCGTGCCGCCGTACTTGTTGATGGCCGCGCAGGTCGAGGTGTTGTTCGCGTTGGTGTTGCTGTAGCAGGTGTTGGCGCCGCCGGTCTCCTTGAGGATGACGGCGTTGGCCGTGGAGACCGTGTTGTTGGTGTTCTGGATGATCGCCGAGGTCCACGCCGAGAGGGTGCCGTTCACGCCCAGCACGAGCACGACAGCGGCCAGGGCGCTGGCGCCCCAGGCGAAGAGGATGAAGCGGCGACGCTTCGGGGCAGGGGACATGAGGGACTCCAACCGGGTCTGTGGACGACATACCCCCCACGGCATGACTACCCGGTGCGCCGGGGGCCTGACACGGCCTCCGCACGACAACCACCCGGTCGGACCAGCCCGACGGGCTGGCTCTGTCGACCGACCCTGCTACCAGCCGCGCTCGGCCAGGCGGTGCGGCTGCGGGATCTCCTCGACGTTGATGCCGACCATCGCCTCGCCCAGCCCGCGGCTGACCTTGGCCACCACGTCGGGGTCGTCGTGGAACGTGGTGGCCTGCACGATGGCCTCGGCCCGCTGGGCCGGGTTGCCGGCCTTGAAGATGCCCGAGCCGACGAAGACGCCCTCGGCGCCGAGCTGCATCATCATCGCGGCGTCGGCCGGGGTGGCGATGCCACCGGCGGTGAACAGCACGACGGGCAGCTTGCCGTTGGCGGCGACCTCGCGGACCAGGTCGTAGGGCGCCTGGAGCTCCTTCGCCGCGACGTACAGCTCGTCGGGCTCGAGCGCGGTGAGCCGGCGGATCTGCTTGCGGATGGTGCGCATGTGGGTGACGGCGTTGGAGACGTCGCCGGTGCCGGCCTCGCCCTTGGAGCGGATCATGGCCGCGCCCTCGGTGATGCGGCGCAGCGCCTCGCCCAGGTTGGTCGCACCGCACACGAACGGCACCGTGAACGCCCACTTGTCGATGTGGTTCTCGTAGTCGGCCGGGGTGAGCACCTCGGACTCGTCGACGTAGTCCACGCCCAGCGACTGCAGCACCTGCGCCTCGGTGAAGTGGCCGATGCGCGCCTTGGCCATCACCGGGATCGAGACGGCCTCGATGATCGAGTCGATCATGTCCGGGTCGCTCATCCGGCTCACGCCGCCCTGGGCCCGGATGTCGGCGGGGACCCGCTCGAGCGCCATCACCGCGACGGCGCCGGCGTCCTCGGCGATCTTCGCCTGCTCGGCGGTGACCACGTCCATGATCACGCCGCCCTTGAGCATCTCGGCCATCCCGCGCTTCACGCGGGTGGTGCCGGTCTCCGGTGTCTCGCTCATGGAGCAGACGCTAGCGCCTGGCGCCGCACCAGCAGGATCCGCTGCAGCACGGTGATGGTGCTGAGCGCGGCGATCACCCACAGCGCGATCTCGTAGAGCCACGGGATCCCGAGCACGTCGCCGAAGAACGTCGGCACCAGCAGCCCCACCAGCCGGTCCGGCCGCTCCGCCAGCCCGGTCTTGGCGTTGAAGCCGAGCTGCTCGCCCTTGCTCCGTGCGTACGACGTCACCGAGCCCATGGCCAGGCACACCAGCGACAGCACGAGGTAGAGCCGGTCCTCGGCCTGCCAGGCGAAGAACAGCGCCATGCCGCCGAACAGCGCCGCGTCGGCGATCCGGTCGAGGGTGGAGTCGAGGAACGCGCCGAACAGGTCGGTGCGCCCGACCTTGCGGGCCATCGCCCCGTCCACGAGGTCGCTGAAGACGAACACCGTCACCGCGACCACGCCCTGCCACAGCCAGCCCTGCGGGAAGCAGACCAGCGCAGCGGCCGAGACGCCCAGCGTGCCGATCACCGTGATGGCGTCGGGGCTGATGCCCAGCCTGATGAACAGGTCGATGAAGGGGGCGAGGGCTTTGCCCTGCCAGAAGGCCTTGAAGCGGTCGAGCATGGTGGCTAGACGCTAGCGGCACCGCCGACCGAGCTGGACAGCCGGGCGTAGTGTCGAGACATCGGCGCCACTCAGGGCGACGCGAAGCTGGGACCGCCATGAGCGACAAGTCACCCCGCCAGAGCAAGTCCGCCAAGTCGTCGAAGTCGATCAAGGAGAAGCGCGCCGACAAGCGGGACAAGGCCGCCGGCGCGGCCACCAGCTCGATGGAGGAGCTGACCGCGAAGAAGAAGCGCTAGGACGGCGCTTCGCCGGCCCAGGCCCGGGCCAGCAGCCCGCGGGTGTCCGAGAGCAGCTCGGGCAGGGTCTTGGTGCGGCCGATGATGGGCATGAAGTTCTGGTCGCCGGGCCAGCGTGGGACCACGTGCTGGTGCAGGTGGGCGGCGATCCCGGCGCCGGCGACGTGGCCCTGGTTCATGCCGATGTTGAAGCCGCCCGCGCCGCTCACCGCGCGGACGACGCTCATCGCGCGCTTGGTCAGCTCGCCGATCTCCACCATCTCCTCGGCGGTCGTCTCGGTGTAGTCCGCGATGTGCCGGTAGGGGCAGACCATGAGGTGGCCGGGCGAGTAGGGGTAGAGGTTGAGGACCGCGTAGGCCGTCCGGCCCCGGTGCACGACCAGGCCCTCCTCGTCGGGCAGGGACGGGATCCGGCAGAAGGGGCACTCCCCCGAGGTGGCGTCCGCGGGCTTGTTCTCGCCGCGGATGTAGGCCATCCGGTGCGGCGTCCACAACCGGTCCAGGCCGTCGGCCTCGCCCACGCCGTCCTGCACGACGCTCTCCTCGGTCGGCTCCTCGCTCACCCCGCCGCTCCGTCCAGGGCGGTCTCCAGCAGCGCCTCGACGGGTACGTCGGGCGCCAGGTCCACGCCGCGCGCCCGCGCCAGCCCCGCGATCTGCTCCCAGACCGACTCGGTCAACAGCTCCACGAACCGCTCGCGGTCGGGACGCAGCTCGGGCCGCGCGAGCCACCGCCGGGTCGAGGTGAACACCGCCCCCACCAGCCCGAAGACCAGCGGGTCCAGCGCCGCCACCTCGTCGGCGTCGAGCTCGACGTGCAGCACCTCGACCCCGACGTTGATGAGGTCCTCGATCTGCCCGGCGATCTGCTGGATCGCCTGCTCCATCTGTCCCGCGCCGCCCGGCGGGTCCTGCTGTGCGAAGGCGTGCACGCCCGGGTGCTCGGCCGCCCACCCGACGTACGCCGCCACGACGCGCCGGATGATGTCGACCGGGGTGCCCTCGAAGGACAGCGCCGGCACCAGCTCGGCCCGCAGCAGCTCCAGCGCCCGCCCCTGCACCGCCTGGTCCAGGTCGGCGCGGTCGGCGAAGTGCCGGTAGACGACCGTCCGGCTCAGCCCCGCCCGCTCGGCGATCTGCTGGACGTGGACCTCCACCCCCGGCGCGGACTCGGCCAGGACCGCGATCGCCGCGTCCAGGATGTGCTGGCGTCGCGCGGCGTTGTGGCTGTCCCAGCGCAGCTGTCTGCCGTCGCGCTTGGCTGCCATGGGACGAGGATAGGTGCCCGCGCCGCGCGGTCTCGTGGCGAGCGCACGTATCTGGCGGCACCCCCGCGGCTCCTGGAGGCCGATGCGCAGGTCCAGGGCTATCCCTGGTGCGCCGCGGGGCTCGCCACGTCGATGCTCCGCGGACGGGCGCGTCGTGTGCCCGTTCGCGAGTGGAGGTCGTCCAGTGGTCGCTGTCGCCGAAGGTCTCGCAGGAACCGTCCCCTGGCGGGCGGTCCTGGCCGCGGCCGCCGTGGCGCTCCTCGCCCCGGCCCTCGCGGCCACCGCGGGGCCCGGCGCCCAGGGCGCCCTGGCCCAGGTGCTCCCCCACGACGACCCGCCGACCGCCTCGGCGGGACCGGAGCAGTCCTACGCCCGGCTGCCGCTGTCCTTCGTGCGCGACGGCGGCACCTTCACGGCTCGGACGGCGGCCGGCACGGTCACCCTGCGCCACGGCGAGGCGGTGGTGGTGCCCCAGCACGGCGAGCGCACCGGGACGCCGGTCGTCATGGGTCTGGCCGGCGCCGCGCAGGTCGCGCCGCAGGTCCAGCAGCGCCTGCCCGGCGTGCTCAACGACCTGCGCGGTGACGACCCGAGCGCCTGGCGCACCGACGTGCCGACCTTCGGCCGGGTCCGCTACGCCGAGGTCTACCCCGGTGTCGACCTGGACTACCACGGCACGACCGGAACCCTCGAGTACGACTTCCGTCTCGCGCCCGGCGCCGACCCCGATCGCATCGCCGTCGACTTCCACGGCGCTGCGCTGCGGCTGACCCGGACCGGCGCGCTGGTCGTGGGCACCGGGGCCGACCGGATCCGGCAGGCCGCCCCCGTCGCCTTCCAGCCCTCGCCGGACGGCCGGGACGCCGTTCCGGCGCGGTTCACCCTGGACGGCGACCGGGTGGGTTTCTCCCTCGGCGCACACGACCCCTCCCGGGCGCTGGTCATCGACCCGCTGGTGCTGAGCTACGCCACGCTGCTGGGCGGCGCCGGCGACGACCGGGTCGCCGACATCGCGGTCGACGCCACCGGCGCGGCCTACCTGTCGGGCTGGACCGACTCCGACGCCTTCCCCACGACGGGTGGGGCCTACGACACGAGCCGGTCCGGGCTCGACGCGATCGTCACCAAGCTCAACCCCGCGGGCACGGCGCTCGTCTACTCGACCCTGCTGGGCGGCTCCGGAACGGACTTCGCCGACACCGTCGCGGTCGACTCCTCCGGGAGCGCCTACGTGGCCGGGCAGACGCAGTCGATCGGCTCGGCGCCGTCGCGGTTCCCGACGACGGCCGGCGCCTACACGACCGCCAGCGGCGACGCCGGCTTCGGCGACGCCTTCGTGACCAGGCTCAACCCCGCCGGCAACGGCCTCACCTACTCCGCGGTCTTCGGGGGCAGCGACCAGGAGGAGGTCCGGGCGATCGCACTCGACCCGAGCGGGGCCGCCTACGCCGGCGGCTACACCGCGTCGACCGGCAACGCCTCGACGACGTTCCCCTCCTCGCCCGGCGCGTACCAGCTCACCCCCAGAGGGACGAGCCGCGACGGCTTCGTGGTCAAGCTGGACGCCTCGGGCGCGCGGGCCTACGCGACCTACCTGGGCGGGCAGAGCCAGGACGAGGTGAACGGCATCGACGTGGACCCGCAGGGCCACGCCTACGTCACCGGCTTCGCCTACGGCAGCACCTCCGACACCTTCCCGACGACGAGCGCCACGCGCTTCGCTCCCGTCGAGGACAACGGCGTCGACGCCTACCTGAGCCGGCTGTCCGCCGACGGCTCGACCCTCGAGTACTCCACCGGCATCGGCACCGACGGCAACGGCAGCGCCAACAACGGGTCCGACTTCGGGTACGCCGTCGCGGTCGGCCCGAGCGAGGGGACCGCCTACATCACGGGCACGAGCCTCACCGGCAGCGGACCGAACGGCGACTTCCCGCTCAAGCACCCGTACGAGGGACGCAACGGCAGCTGCTGCTACGGGCAGGACCTCTTCGTCGCGGAGTTCGACACCACCCGGAGCGGCGACGCCTCGCTCGTCTACTCCACCCTCATCGGCGGCGGCGGCGCGGAGGGCGGGACCGCGATCGACGTGGACTCGACCGGGGCGGCCTACGTCGGGGGTGTCGTCGCCAGCGAGAGCCAGCCCGGCGACCCGTACGACACCACCCCGGACGAGCTCGGCGGCGGCGCCGGCCGCGGTCGGGCGTTCGTGACCAAGGTCGTGCAGAGCGGCAGCGGGAACGCCGGCCTGGGCTTCTCGACGACCCTCCAGGGCACCAGCTACCTCGACGGGCTCGGCGGCCTGGTCTACGACGAGACCGCGGGGGCGGTGCACGTCGGCGGCACCAGCCGCAGCGGCTCCCTCCTCACGACTCCGGGCGCGTTCCAGACCGCGGGGGCCGGTGACCGGGACGGCTTCGCGGCCACCGTCACCGTGGGGACGACCCCGCCCGACACCACCGCGCCCGACACCACGATCACCAGCGGGCCGGCCGCGGGCTCGACGCTCACCGGCGCCTCGGTGTCGTTCGGCTTCTCGGCCACCGAGAGCTCGACGTTCGAGTGCGCCTACGACGGTGGCGGCTTCGCGGCGTGCGGCACGCCCAGTCCGGGGCTGTCCGGCTCGGACACGCGCACCCTGGCGAACGGGTCTCACACCTTCGCGGTCCGGGCCCGCGACGCCGCCGCGAACGCCGACCCCACCCCGGCCACGCGCACCTTCACCGTGGCCGTCGCCGTGCCGCCGCCGCCGGCCCCGCCGGCGGACACCACCCCGCCCGACACGGTCATCACCCAGGCGCCGCCGGCGCGGGTGAGGGTGAAGCGCAAGGCCACGGTGAGCGTGGGCTTCACCTCGACCGAGCCCGGCTCGCGGTTCACCTGCCGGGTCGACGGCGGGCCGGCTCAGCCGTGCGTGTCCGGCGCGGCCTTCCGCCTCGGCCGGGGCCAGCACACGATCACCGTCACCGCCGTCGACGCCGCGGGCAACGCGGACCCGGCGCCGGCGTCGGTCCGGGTGACGGTCAAGAAGAAGAGGCCGAGGCCCGGGGCCGGTGGGGGCGGGAGGGGCTGAGCCGGCCGGCTTCGACGTCGTCGAGCAGGGTGGCCACGCTCTCCTGGGCGTCGGCCCGGGTCGTGCCCAGGAATCCGCGCGGGCCGCGCTTGGCCCAGCCGGCGACGTACTCCCCCGGGCGCAGGCGCCCGCGCTCGTGCGCGACCGGCTGGTGCTCGTGCCCGACGGCGCCGACGACGAGGTCGGCGGCGAGCTCCTCGCCGTCGGCCAGCCGTACGCCGGACGGCAGCACCGCGGTGACCGGAGCGTCGAAGCGCAGCACGATCCGCGGCCGACCCGTGGGGCGCCGCGCGGCGAGGTCCGTCAGCAGCCGCTCCCGCACACCCCGGCCCTCGGGCGGGGCGGAGCGCAGCAGCACGTCGACGCCCTCGAGCCCGGCCAGGCCCACCAGCTCGGGGGTGGTGAGGGCCGCGTGCTCGACACCGCGGCGCCCGAGCACGCTCACCTCGGTGGCGCCGACGCGCGGCCCGACCAGGAGCCGCGCGGTGTCGAGGGCGACGTTGCCGGCACCGACGACCACGGCCCGCTCGACGGCCGGCAGGGCGAGCGCGACCTCCGGGTCACCGTTGGCCCAGCGCGCGAGGGTGGTGGCGCCGAGCACCCCCTCGTCCCCCGGTACGCCGAGCGCACGGTCCGCGCTCGCGCCGGTGGCCCACACCACCGCGTCGTAGGCCTCCGGCAGGTCGGCGCGCGAGCGGACCTCGACGCCGAGGCGGTAGCGGAAGCCGGGCTGGGCCGCGATCACCTCGAAGAGCCGGGCGATGCCGCGGGTGTCGACGTGGTCGGGCGCGACGCCGTACCGCGCGAGCCCGTGCGGCTCGCGGCGCCGGTCGTAGACGTCGACGCCCACCCCGGGGTGGCGCAGCAGCTCGTCGGCGGTGTGGAGGCCGGCCGGGCCGGCGCCCACGACGGCGACCCGCAGGTCTCGTGCGACCGGGCGCCGCGGGGGCGGCACCAGCGCGACCGGGGTGCGGTCGGCGTGCGGGAAGACGTCGTAGTACTCCGCGGCCAGCTCGACGAAGGGCCGCTGGTCGGGCCGGAGCGCGTGGTCGGGGACGATCGCACCCACCGGGCAGGCGGTGACGCAGGCGCCGCAGCCCACGCAGGTGGCCGCGTCGATGAAGACCATCTCGGTCGTCGCGAACCCCGGCTCGCCCGGCGCCGGGTGGATGCAGTTGACGGGGCAGGCCGTCACGCACGAGGCGTCGGCGCAGCAGGGCTGGGTGACGACGTACGGCACGGCGAGGCCCTGGTCAGGCGGCCGCCGACGCCGGCTGGCTGCGGTAGCGCGAGGGCCGGCCGTCGATGCCGAGTCGCCTCCACAGCCGGCGGGAGACCGGGTTCACCAGGCCGGCGTTCTCGGCCAGCATGCGCACGTCGCCGAACATGTCGCGCAGCACCCACCGCGACTGCGGCGCGTCCCAGTAGACCTCGCGCAGCACCGCGTCGGGGATGCCCATGTCGCGCCGCGCCTGCCGGCTCGGGACCAGGATCACGTCGGCCAGCCAGCGCATCAGCACCGGGACGAGCAGCGACAGCAGGAACCGCTGGCCCCGGCCGAGCCGGGCCGCGCGGTGCTCGACGTAGGTGTGCGCGAAGCCGATGTGCCGCGCCTCCTCGGCCACGTGGATCTGCATGATCCGCTCCAGCAGCGGGTGCAGCGGCCCGCCGCTGCGCAGGATCGACTTCTGGACGTGGTCGATGGGCTCCTCGCCGGCCAGCACGCCGACGAAGAAGCCGACCGGCACCCGGTTCGCGAACAGCGGCAGCAGCGGCGCCAGGGTCGTGAACAGCCGTGGGGCGCCGGCCACCCGCTGGCCCGAGCGGTTCACGAACTCCTGGAACATCTGCGTGTGGTGGCACTCCTCGGTCGCCTCGTGGGTGGCGTAGCGGAACTCGGGCGTGCCCTCGGGCAGGGTGAAGGCGAAGTTCATCAGCCCGGCGATGAGCACCTGCTCGAACTGCAGCCCGACCTTGGTCACGTTGGCCTGCCGGTAGAGCCCGACCCGGACCTGCTCCTCGAGCGGCAGGCCGCGGTACCACGCGGTCCGGCCCAGGACGTCGGCCTCCGGCAGCACCCAGCGCGGGTCGTGCGGGTCCACGGCGTACGCCGGGTCGTCCCAGGCGATGTCGGCGAAGGCGTCGAAGTGCTGGTGCACCGACGCCTCGCTCAGCGTGCGCAGGGTGTCGTGGTAGCTCACCGAGGGTCGAGAGGAGGCCATGCCTCTATTACTGCGACACGGTGTCGCGATGTCAAGGGGTACGCGCGACACCGCGTCACACTTTCCGGAAGAACTCCCCCAGCCGCTGCTCCCCGCCCGGGCAGGTGACGTTGACGTCGCGGGCGTCCTCGACCCACTGGGCCAGCACCGCCTCGCCGCCCTGGATCGACCAGTCCTCGCCGCACCGGCTCTCGGCCTCGGACCGCGAGGTCTGGCCGGCGGCGCGCCACTCGGGCACGCCGAGGCTCAGGTCGCCGACCAGCCCGGACCAGATGGCCGGCGTGGAGTAGACCCCGACCCGGTAGCCCGCGTCGAGGTAGCCCTGCGCGGCGCCGAGCACCACCTCGGCGTTGGCCGCCGTGCTGGTCGACCACTCGTAGTGCGGCACCTGCTCGACGTCGAGCCAGACCACCGGCGAGTCGAGGCCGGCCGCCTCCATCGACGCGATGTTGAACTCCGCTTGGGCGTGACCGGCCTCCTGGAGCCCGCCGTACTGCTGCTGGGCGGCGTCGTCGGGCCAGCTGATCACGGAGTACGCCGAGACGAGCAGCCCCCGCCCCTCGGCCCAGGCCACCTGGTCGGCCAGGCAGGGGTTGGCGTGGAAGCCGGGGCCGTTGGTGAGTCCGATGACGACGTACTCCGCCTGGGCGGTGGGCATCGGCTGACCCGAGGTCTCCTTGTAGGGGATGCCCATCCCGGGCGGGCACTGCGGCCAGCTGATGTCGGCGCCGAGCACCGGGCCGTCGCGCGGCGGGATCGACGCGCCCTCGGCGTTCAGCTGCGCCGCCTGCTCCTGGGCAGCGGCGGCCAGCTTGACCAGGGACTCGTGCCGCTCGAGCACCTGCGGGTCCACCGGCGGTGCGGTGGGCGGCGCGGCCGACGACGCGCTCGGGGACGCGGGCTCCGGTGCGGCGGTGCCGTCGTCCGAGGAGGCGCTGCCGCAGCCGGCCAGCAGCACGGCCGCCGCCGCGAGCGGCAGCAGCCTCACCCCTTCTCCCAGACCGAGACGTGCGACTCGCTCTCGGCGGTGAACGGCGTGCGGTCCCACCACTCGTAGCGCTCGCGCAGCTCCATCCCGGCCAGCCGGGCCATCAGGTCCAGCTCGGCGGGCCAGGCGTAGCGGAACGGCACCGACGCGCGGCGGTAGGTCCCGTCCTCGGTCAGCGTGTAGTGGTGCGACCACATCAGCTGGGTGACGGGGTCGTACTCGTCGACGCCGACGTGCTCCTCGCTGTGGTCGAAGACCCGGAACTGCCGGCCGTCCTGGGCGCCGAGCACCCCCGGCACGCTCGTCTCCACCACGAAGCAGCCGCCGGGGCGCAGGTGCCGGGCGGCGTTGGCGAACGTCGCGACCTGGGCCTCCTGCGAGGCGACGTTCCCGATGGTGTTGAAGACCAGGTAGACCAGGTCGAACTCCCCCACCAGCCCCACGCCGGCCTGGGTGGTGCTGAAGTCGCCGAGCTCGACCGGGATCTCTGCGCCGCGGGGCTTGGCCCGCAGGCGGGCGACCATGGCCTCGGACAGGTCGATGCCGTGCACCTCGACCCCGCGCGCGGCCAGCGGCAGCGCGACCCGACCGGTGCCGATGGCCAGCTCCAGCGCACGACCGCCGTCCCCGGCCAGGTCGGCCAGGAAGCCCGACTCCTCCTCCAGGTGCGCCGCGGAGAACCGCACGTCCGCCTCGTCGTCGTACGACGCGGCGAC